>NZ_KQ465111.1 GCF_001308875.1 Lysinibacillus sp. ZYM-1
TTCGGCAGTGATTTACCAAATATTGAAAATGAAAGAGAAAGAAAAATGACAAAAGTCATCGAGAGTGAACTTCTCGATGGCTTTTGTCTACAGTCTGAGTTGATACTTTCATAGTATCAACTTTTTTTATTCCAGTGACTGACTTGTAATTTTCATTATTTAGACGATAAATATAGGAAAATATAAATATCTGAAAGAGACGCTAGGAGCGATCATTATGGAAAATCAAGAAAAGGTAGCTCTTTCTATTCGCAAAGAAATGGTTCGTCTAAATTTAAAAGGGATGAGGACGGTGGCTTGGACACTAATGTATGTCTCGGCTGTTATTTCCTTTATCCATTTTGGAGAAATTTTTTTTGCAAAAACAGAAAGAGCGATGGTCCCAGCCTATATCACCATCCATACCATTATGTTTTACATTGATGTGGCAGTATTATTATTTGTAAGGGAAAAGCGAATGCATATTACATCTGGTAACATCCAGAAATATGAAAATCTTGTGATTGTTTATATTTACACGATTATGTTATTAATTACTGCAATTTCGGTGATGGATGTTTTCTTTTTTCAACATGCAGCATTATATGAGGTAATTTTGATTATCGTTTGTACGGTTTTTGCATTACCTTTTCGTAAGATGGTTTGGATCCTTTTCCTTTCAGCGCCTGTAATTATTATAAGTGCTTATATGAGCGTCGGAGTATCCAGTGAAAATATTAAAATTATTTTACCCATGTCTCTATTAATTCCTATTGGCGTCATGATTCAATATCAGACCTATAAGGTACAAAAGCAATTCAAGACACAACATATTTTATTGGATGAGGAAATGACTAAAACAAAACAATTATCAGAGTTGTTGGCGGCAAAGAATGATGAGTTATCGAAGCAGGCACTTAAAGACACCTTAACCAATCTACCAAATCGACGTGCCTTCAATAATAAATTGTCTAAACTAGGGCAGCGACTTCCTAAACCTCAGACTTTAACAATAATAATGATAGATATTGATTTCTTTAAAAATTTTAATGATTATTATGGACATTTACAGGGAGACGCGGCAATCGTCAAAGTTGCATCTTTATTGAAGGAAATAGCAGAGAAATATAATGCATTTGTTGCTCGTTGGGGTGGTGAGGAATTCATCATGGTCAGTCAACATACTCCAAAGTTTGCAGAACCTGTTTGTGAGGAAATATTAGAAGAGGTCCGCAGTTTGAATATGCCACACGCACAATCAGATGTGGCTCAATGTGTAACAGTTAGTATAGGAATATGTCATGGTAAGATTACTAAGTATGAGCATTTACAAACATGCTGTGAGCTAGCTGACCAAGCGTTATATTTAGCAAAGCAAAATGGTCGTAATAATTTTTATTGTAAAAAGGCTATTTTTGATGAAACAGCAAATGCGTCGTTTTAAAGTCAGAAAACGTTGCTACAAAGCCTTTCTTTACCCCCTTAGGTTGCTTAAATTACAACGAAAGTGGTACAATATAATTTAGTCAAAAAGAGCCAAGGGGGCATTTCTATGTCAATTGAATTAAACAATGAATTCGGCCAAATTGATATTTCAACAGATGTACTTGCACAAATTGCTGGTGGTGCTGCTGTAGAATGCTACGGGATTGTTGGCATGGCATCTAAACATCAAATTCGTGATGGTCTAACTGATATTTTACGTAAAGAAAACTTCGCAAAAGGTGTTGTGATTCGACAACAGGACGACGATTTACATATTGATATGTATATTATTGTTAGTTACGGGACAAAAATTTCGGAAGTTGCTTACCAAGTACAGTCGAAAGTGAAATATACAGTAGATAAAACATTAGGTATGAGCGTAAAATCTGTCAATATCTTTGTACAGGGCGTTCGTGTAGCGAATTAAGAGGAGGAACTAAATCGAATGCAGTCTTTAGACGGTATAAAGTTTGCAGAAATGGTACAAATGGGTGCACATCACCTGTACCAAAATGCAAATTATGTAGATTCATTAAATGTTTTCCCGGTACCAGACGGTGACACAGGGACAAATATGAACTTATCGATGACATCTGGTGCAAAGGAAACGGAACTTTCTGCTGTAGAGCATATTGGTAAAACAGCACAGGCATTATCAAAAGGTTTATTAATGGGTGCACGTGGAAATTCAGGTGTTATCCTATCGCAATTATTCCGTGGTTTTGGGAAATTTATTGAAAAAGAAGCAACAATCGATGCTAAAGGGTTTGCTGGAGCCTTCCAAGCAGGTGTAGACACTGCATATAAAGCTGTTATGAAACCTGTCGAAGGAACTATTTTAACGGTTGCTCGTGAAGCAGCAAAAAAAGGTGTTGAAGTGGCAGAAACTGAAAACGATATCATTGCGGTTATGGAAGCTTTTACTGCAGAGGCAAAGGCTTCGTTAGATCGTACACCTGATTTGTTGCCTGTTTTAAAAGAGGTCGGAGTTGTCGATAGTGGTGGCCAAGGCCTATTGTTTGTATATGAAGGATTTTTAGCTTCGTTAAAAGGCGAGCCTCTCCCAGAGAAAAATAGTGCTACATTAGATGATTTAATCAATGCAGAGCATCATAGAGCTCAAGATTTCATGAATACTGCAGATATTGAATTTGGCTATTGTACAGAAATAATGGTGCGCTTAGAAGAAGGAAAAGAGCCATTTAATGAGGAGCAATTTCGTCAAGAATTAAACCCTTTAGGAGATTCGTTACTTGTTATTTCTGATGAAGAAATTGCTAAGGTTCATATCCATTCTGAGCAACCAGGTTCTGTATTATCGATCGGACAAAAGTATGGTAGTCTTATAAAAATAAAAGTCGATAATATGCGTGAGCAACACTCAGCTATCGTTGGTGAGGAGCATAAAGCGCCTACAACTACAAAAAAAGTAGAAAAACACCCATATGCCATTGTAACGATCGCCATGGGTGAGGGTGTTGCAGGATTATTACGTTCTATCGGAGCATCCTATGTCATCGAAGGCGGTCAAACAATGAATCCTTCAACAGAAGATATCGTTAAAGCCGTAAAAGAAATTGGTGCAGAAAAAGTTTTAATCTTACCTAATAATAAAAATATAGTGATGGCAGCAGAGCAAGCTGTTGAATTATTAGAAATTGAAGCAGCTGTTGTCCCAACAAAGACAATTCCACAAGGAATGGCAGCGATTTTAGCATTTAATCCGGAAGCGGCTGTCGAGCTAAACAAAAAGACAATGACTGAAGCGTTTGCGAATGTAAAGACTGGCCAAGTAACTTATGCAGTGCGTGATACATCTATTGATGGTGTTGAAATCCATAAGGATGATTTTATGGCGTTAGCAGAAGGGAAAATTGTGCTTTCTACACCAGCTTTAAAAGATGCAGCTGAAAAAGTGATCGCGGATTTAGTTGATGAGGATACTGAAATTGTCACAGTTATTTATGGAGAGGATACAACTGAACAAGATGCTACAGAGTTAGTAGCATTCATTGAAGAGAACTATCCAGATGCAGAAGTAGAATTATTTAATGGGAAACAAGGGTTATATCCATATATTATTTCAGTAGAATAATTACATGCTACTTTGCTACTCCGTAAAGAAAGCAGTGCACAAAATGTGTACTGCTTTTGTTTATGCTACAAAGAGAATGATGTCTATATTTGATCGGAAACATACGAACTATTAATAGTTGAATGTACGTATCTGGAGGATATAAAAAATTGGAAATATTGGAATATCAACGGTTTTGAGTATGTGTACACAGGGAGTGGACAATGCATAAGGATTCTCCCTAAGCTATAAATTATAGTAGTGGTAATTTTCTGAAAGCTGACAAATTAAATACTTTACTTTTGTAGTAACTATCAAGCATGATATAAGTAAATATAAATATTATTATAGGAATAGAGTATAGGGGTGTTTGTATGAAGTTTACTTCAGTTTTTGATATTATTGGACCAGTAATGATTGGGCCTTCCTCCTCTCATACGGCAGGAGCAGCACGTATCGGACGTGTTGCAAGGGATTTATTTGGAAGACAACCTAAATGGGCGAAAATCCATTTATATGGTTCGTTCGCAGAAACGTATAGAGGGCATGGGACAGATGTTGCAATTGTAGGAGGCTTATTGAACTACGATACATTTGATGATCGTATTAAAACGGCATTTGAAGATGCAGAAAAAGCAGGATTGGAATATGAATTTATTCCAGAAACAGCTAATACGGAGCATCCAAATACAGCACGACTGGTTATTGGAGACGATGAAGGTGAGATGTCTGTCGTTGGTATTTCTATTGGTGGCGGTAAAATTGAAGTTAGTGAAGTAAATGGCTTTAAATTGCGTTTAACAGGTGGCATGCCAGCGATTCTTGTCGTACATGATGATCGTGCCGGCTGTATTGCAAATGTAGCAAATTGTTTAGCGATGCATGAAGTAAATATTGGACATATGGAAGTATCCCGTATTGAACGTGGTTTAACGGCTTTAATGGTTATTGAAGTCGATCAAAATATTGAGGACAAAGTATTACAGCAAATTTCACTAATTCCATATATTACAAAAGTGTCTAAGATTAATAACTAAGGAGGTGTCCCAGGATGGACGTTTTATTTCATAATGTTCGTGAGCTTGTAGAACGAGCAGAACAGGAAGAGAAATTAATATCAGAAATTATGATTGAACAAGAAATACTGATAACAGGCAGAACACGAGAAGAAATTATTCAACAAATGGATCGAAACCTAACCGTGATGGAAGAAGCGGTTGAACGCGGATTACAAGGTGTACAATCAGTTACAGGTTTAACTGGTGGGGACGCCGTGTTACTTCAAAATTACATTGCACAAGGTAAATCACTATCAGGTGATTTATTATTAGATGCAGTAAGTAAAGCGGTTGCAACGAATGAAGTCAATGCAGCAATGGGGACAATTTGCGCAACGCCAACTGCAGGTTCTGCAGGAGTTGTACCAGGAACACTTTTTGCGGTGAAAAATAAACTAAATCCAACTCGTGAGCAAATGATTCGTTATTTATTTACATCAGGTGCATTTGGCTTTGTTGTGGCTAATAATGCGTCAATCTCAGGTGCTGAAGGTGGCTGTCAGGCAGAGGTTGGCTCTGCAGCTGGTATGGCGGCGGCTGCCATTGTTGAGATGGCTGGAGGTACACCGCAACAATGTTCAGAAGCATTTGCAATTACTTTAAAAAATATGCTTGGCCTTGTCTGTGATCCAGTAGCAGGTTTAGTGGAAGTGCCGTGTGTTAAACGTAATGCAATGGGAGCTGCTAACTCTCTTGTAGCCGCGGATATGGCGCTTGCAGGTGTGACAAGCCGAATACCATGCGATGAAGTAATCGGAGCTATGTATCGCATTGGACAATCTATGAGTCCAAATCTTAAAGAGACGGCACGTGGTGGTCTAGCGGCAACTCCAACAGGTAAAGCTATTAGTAAAGCGATTCTCGAAAACGGTGGATTACAAAGTATTAAAGCTATTCAATAAAATTTATAAAACATGCTATCTCATAAGGTAGCATGTTTTTTCTGTTGGTTCAGTTAATTGCATTTTTAGTATAATTAATGGATAGTAGGTACAAATCAATATGATGGATTTCCTTGTGGCAAATAAAAGGAGTTTTTAAATGGATATAGCTAATTTGAAATCTTTAACAGAGCAAGCAATAGAAGATCGTCGTTATCTTCATCAATACCCAGAGCTGTCAGGTCAGGAATATGACACATGTAAATTTATTCGCAAAAGATTAGAACAACTTCAAATAGAAATAGTAGATTTTAATCCTCCAAACGTTGTGGCTAAGATTGAAGGTACGAAAGGTACGAAGACGATTGCCTTAAGAGCGGATATAGATGCCTTACCAATAGTGGAAGAAGGGGATAAGCCATATATCTCTCAAAAAACAGGTGTGGCGCATATGTGTGGACATGATGGCCATACAGCCATCTTATTAGCGGTTGCTGAGTGGATTTCGATGAATAGGGAAAAAATAGAACCGAATGTCATGCTCGTTTTCCAATCAGCCGAGGAAATTACACCAAGTGGCGCGGATTTTTTAATTCAAAACGGCGTTCTAGAAGGTGTCGATGCAATTTTCGGTATACATTTATGGCAAGGCTTAGAAAAAGGGAAAATGGGCTTAACACATGGCCCAATGATGGCTTCCGTCGATGATTTTGAAATAGAAATTCAAGGATCTGGTGGACACGGTTCCATGCCGCATGAAACTATTGATCCCATCTATATTGCAAGCCATGTCATGCAATCCTTTCAAAGTATTATAAGCCGAAATATAAATCCCATTGAGGCGGGTGTTATTACAGTAGGTAATATTCAAGCAGGTACCACTTATAACATCATTCCAGACTCTGCAAAATTAATTGGGACGATTCGTGCGTTGACACCTGAAACAGTCAGTACCATCCAAACGAAGATGGTGAGTTTAACAGAAGGAATTTGTCGTGCCTTCGGTGCACAAGGAAAAATCGACTTTATAATAGGGACACCACCTCTAATCAACGATTCTGAGCAATCTCACTTTGTGGAGTCTATCGTTCGTGAAAATTTTGGAGAGAATGTATTTAAGCTCGTAGATCCTGTAATGGGTGGAGAGGATTTTGCTTATTATCTAAAGCATAAACCTGGCGCATTTATTTTTGTTGGAATGGGTGGAGAAAAAAGCCGATATCCACATCATCACCCGAGGTTTGATCTAGATGAAGATGTATTTCCTGATGCGATAAAGCTTTTTATTGAAATTATTATGCATTATAAAGCGTGATGAACATGAACAGGCTCGTGTATAACCCTATCATTCAGTGATGGGGTTTTTGCTGATGATTGTTTGTTTAGGGCAACGAATTGATTTATGATACATTGGATAGAGAGCTAGGAAAGTTACATAGATAAAAATATTAAGAATCCATGAAGGGAGTTGAAGGATAAGTGACTGATTTATATAGTCCAGTTACCGAGCTAAAAGGTATAGGGAAAGAAACAGCAACACATCTTGAAACACTGGGCATTGACACGATTGCTGATTTATTATGGACGTTTCCACATCGTCACGAAGATTTTCGTTTGAAAGATTTAGCACAAACACCGCACAATGAACGTGTTACTGTTGAGTGTAAAGTAGAACGTGAGCCTACAATCTTATTTTTAGGCCGCAATAAGTCACGTTTACAGGTAACGGTTTTGGCAGGCCGTCACTTAGTGAAAGTGGTATTTTTCAATCAAGGCTATTTAAAACAAAAACTTATACCTGGCTCCATTATTACAGTGACTGGAAAATGGGATCGTGGTAGACAGGTAATCAATGGCACATCGGTCACATTTGGCCCGAAAACAGATCAAGTTGACTTTGAGCCTGTATATAGCCTCAAAGGTTTGATTCCACAAAAAAGATTTCGAAAATATATGCGACAAGTATTGGACGATTTTGGAGCAAATTTGCCAGACGCCATTCCACAACATTTGCAGGATTCTTATAAGCTTGTGCGCATACAAGATGGTTTGGAGGGTATCCATTTTCCACAGGATGCACAACATGCCAAACAAGCGAGAAGACGCTTTGCTTATGAAGAGCTATTAAACTTTCAATTGCGTATGCAAGCATTGCGTAAGGTGCGTAAAGAAAGTGAGCAGGGAACAGTCATTCAGTATGATGTGCATCTGCTTCGAGAATTTATCGCTGCATTACCATATGAATTAACAAATGCTCAAAAACGTGTTGTCAATGAAATTTGTAAAGATATGAAGGAGCCACATCGAATGAACCGCTTATTGCAAGGTGATGTTGGTTCAGGGAAAACAGTGGTAGCAGCTATAGGCTTATATGCCGCAGTATCAGCTGGTTATCAAGGGGCATTAATGGCGCCAACAGAAATTTTAGCAGAACAACACTTGGAGAACTTGTTAGAATGGTTCCAACCATTTGGTGTTCGTGTAGCTTTGTTATCTGGTTCAACCAAAACAAAGGAGCGACGTGTAATATTAGCGGATTTGGCGAATGGAGAGCTCGATATTGTGATTGGTACACATGCCTTAATCCAGCCTGATGTTATTTTTGAAAAGCTGGGTTTTGTCATTACGGATGAGCAACATCGCTTTGGTGTTGAACAACGTCGCATACTGAGAGATAAAGGGGAGAATCCAGATGTGCTCTTTATGACAGCGACACCTATCCCAAGAACACTTGCTATTACAGCATTTGGAGAAATGGATGTATCGATGATTGATGAAATGCCAGCAGGTCGCAAGCCGATTGAAACGCATTGGATGAAAAAGGAACAATTCGGATCGGTCATGTCAAAGCTGGAAGGGGAGCTAGCAACTGGAAGACAGGCCTATGCTATTTGTCCTCTTATAGAAGAGTCAGATAAACTTGATGTTCAAAATGCAGTTGAAATCTATGAACAACTGGCAACTTATTTTAAAGATCGCTACCATGTTGGCTTAATGCATGGACGCTTATCAGCTGATGAGAAGGATGCTGTGATGCGTGCTTTCAGTGATGGGACCTTACAGGTTTTAGTTTCTACGACGGTGGTTGAAGTAGGGGTGAATGTACCAAATGCGACATTTATGATTGTCTATGATGCTGAACGTTTTGGCTTAGCGCAGTTGCATCAGCTACGAGGACGTGTTGGACGCGGTGAACATCAATCATACTGTATTTTACTGGCTGATCCTAAGTCTGATGAGGGAAAAGAGCGGATGCAGTCTATGACAGAAACAAATGATGGTTTCCGCTTAGCTGAGAAAGATTTAGAGTTGCGAGGACCAGGTGATTTCTTTGGTCGCAAACAAAGTGGTCTACCAGATTTCAAAGTAGCTGATTTAGTACATGATTATCGAATACTTGAGACCGCTCGAAAGGATGCTACAGTGATACTTGAAACAGATGCCTTTTGGCATGATGACGTCTATCAGTACTTGCGTCAAATGTTAGAAGATTCTGGTGTTTTACAAGGGGAGCGCTTCGATTAGAGATATTAGTATAATCGCATAGAGAATGCAGGCACTTGATTTCAAAACAAGTCTTGCATTCTTTTTTTAACCTCTATATACTGATATTAGTACCAAGTGCTAATAACAACTCAAAAGGTGGCGAATGATGTTGAGACGAACAAAAAAAGAACGACAGCGACTACTATCTGAAACGATAGCTGAAAATCCATTCGTCACAGATGAACAGCTAGCAACACAGTTTCAGGTAAGTGTTCAAACAATTCGCTTAGATCGTATGGAGTTATCCATACCAGAATTACGAGAGCGAATTAAAGACGTCGCTTCAAAAAACTACGAAAATGAAGTAAAATCTCTACCGATTGATGAGGTCATCGGAGAAATTGTTGATATTGAATTAGATAATCGAGCACTTTCGATCTTTGATGTGAAAGAAGAGCATGTTTTTCAGCGCAACGGCATCGCACGTGGACATCATTTGTTTGCACAAGCAAACTCATTAGCGGTTGCCGTTATTAATGATGAACTAGCATTGACAGTACATTCCAATATTACGTTTGTGAAACCTGTTCGTGCTGGAAATCGTGTTATTACAAAAGCGATTGTTATCGGACGAGATGATAAAAATCATCGAACAAAAGTCGAGGTAACATCTACTGTTAATGGAGAGACCGTTTTTGTTGGTGAATTTGATATGTACCGCACGAAAGGTAAAGGTGAGTAATAATGAAATTAGCACTTGATGGAATGGGTGGAGACAATGCACCAAAATCAGTAATTGAAGGTGCACTGTTAGCATTAGAGCAAATTCCTAATTTAGAAATTCAATTATATGGGCAACAAGAGAAGCTTGAGCCATTTTTAAAACAGCATGATCGATTAACAATTGTACATTGTGAGGAAGTAGTTGAAGGAACGGATGATCCTGCGCGTGCTGTCCGTAGAAAAAAAGATTCCTCAATGGCACGCATGATGGATGCAGTGGATGAAGGTAGAGCAGATGCTTGTCTCTCTGCAGGAAATACAGGTGCTTTAATGGCAGGGGGCTTATTTAAAGTAGGTCGTATCGAAGGTATTGCCCGACCAGCTTTAGCTACGACATTACCAACACTTGATGGTAAAGGCTTTTTAATGCTTGATTTAGGTGCAAATGCGGATGCCCGTCCAGAACACCTAGTGCAATATGCTATTATGGGCGATATTTATGCGAAGAAAGTTGGAGGCTTACAAAAACCTCGAATTGGCTTATTAAATATCGGTACTGAAGATAAAAAAGGAAATGAATTAACGAAAGCAGCCTTTGAGTTATTGAAGGAAGCTGATTTGAATTTTATTGGTAATGTAGAGGCACGTGATTTACTTGAAGGAGTAGCTGATGTCGTTGTCACAGATGGCTTTACAGGAAATATGGTGTTGAAGTCTATTGAAGGAACAGCTGGAGCTTTATTTTCTATGTTAAAAGAGGCATTCATGTCCTCAACAAAAACGAAAATTTCGGCTGTACTCATGAAAAATAATTTACGAGACTTAAAACATAAAATGGACTATACAGAATATGGTGGTGCAGGATTGTTTGGCTTACAAGCGCCTGTTATTAAGGCACATGGATCCTCAAATGCAAAAGCAATTTTCAGTGCCATCCGCCAAGCAAACACAATGGTAGAGCATACTGTTATTTCGACGATAACAGAAACAGTACGTCATATAGAAATCGATTAACAAAGGGGACTATTCAAATGACAAAAATAGCATTTATTTTTCCAGGACAAGGTTCGCAAGTAGTGGGAATGGGGCAAGAATTTGTTGAAAACGCAGCGGAAAGTAGAGCCTTTTATGATCGTGCAGATCAAGCTCTTGACTTGGAACTATCTAAGCTTATGTTAGAAGGTCCAGCGGAGGAATTGACATTAACTTATCATGCTCAGCCAGCCTTGCTTACTACTGGTGTGATGGTTGCTGAGAAGCTACGTGCTGCAGGAATTCAACCTCATTATGCAGCAGGTCATTCACTTGGAGAATATGGTGCATTGGTCATAGCAGGCGTTATGTCCTTTGATGATGCGGTGAAGATTGTGCATAAACGTGGTCTTTATATGAATGAAGCTGTACCTGCTGGACAAGGTGCTATGGCAGCCATTTTAGGAATGGAGCTAGAAGCATTGAATGAAGTAACTGGGCAGGTTTCAGCAACAGGTGAACCTGTGCAGGTTGCAAATGTAAATTGTCCAGGGCAAATTGTTATTTCAGGCACAAAAGATGGTGTTGATAAAGCATCAATCGCTGCAAAAGAAGCAGGGGCTAAGCGTGCGATTCCATTAGTTGTAAGTGGTCCGTTCCATTCTGAGCTGATGCGACCATCTTCAGGGAAGTTGAAAGCAGCATTGATGGAAGTCACTTTATCTGCTCCACAAATTCCTGTTATCGGGAACGTTATGGCGAAGGAATTAACAGATATTCCGGCCATTCAACAAGAGCTTGTTGAACAAGTTTATAGTGCTGTGCAATGGGAAGCATCTATGCGCGAAATGATTACACAAGGTGTGGATGTCTTCATTGAATGTGGCCCAGGTAAAGTATTAAGTGGTCTCTTGAAAAAAATCGATCGTTCTGTTGCTGTCTATTGTGTGTATGATGAGGCATCATTAGAAGTGGTTTTAAAAGCGTCAAAGGAGTGGTCAATCAATGCGTAAATTAGAAGGAAAAGTAGCCGTTGTAACAGGAGCTTCTCGTGGAATTGGTCGTGCTATTGCATTAAAACTTGCTGAAGAGGGTGCAAAGGTTGTCGTAAACTATAGTGGCTCACAAGCAAAAGCTGAAGAAGTAGTTGCTAAGATTCAAGAAAGCGGTGGCGAAGCAATTGCTGTGCAAGCTAGTGTCTCACAAACAGAAGAAGTGACAACATTAATGGATAAAGCTGTGAAAACATTTGGCTCCCTTGATATTTTAGTAAATAATGCTGGTATTACAAGAGATAACTTGCTTATGCGTATGAAGGAAGATGAATGGGATGATGTCTTAGATACGAATCTAAAAGGTGTTTTCCTATGTACAAAAGCAGTTACACGCCAAATGATGAAGCAACGTGCTGGTCGTATTATAAATATTTCATCGATTGTTGGCGTAGCAGGAAACGCTGGTCAAGCAAACTATGTAGCAGCTAAAGCAGGTGTTATTGGATTAACAAAAACAACTGCGAAGGAATTAGCGTCTCGCAATATTTTAGTCAATGCTATTGCACCAGGTTTTATCGAAACAGAAATGACAGATCAATTACCAGAAGACATTAAACAAGGTATGCTGACACAAATTCCACTTGCGAAACTAGGGCAACCAGAAGATATTGCAAAGGCAGTAGCTTACCTTGCATCAGATGACGCTAACTATATGACAGGACAAACGCTTCATATAGATGGTGGCATGGTAATGTAATTTCAATTAGGCATAAGCGCTGATTTTTTGTATAATCATTTGAGGGGAGGTGAATCATTTGTCTACAGTATTAGAACGCGTAACAAAAGTAATCGTGGACCGTTTAGGTGTTGAAGAAAGCGAAGTAACACTTGAAGCTTCTTTCCGTGATGATTTAGGTGCTGACTCATTAGACGTAGTTGAGCTTGTAATGGAGCTTGAAGACGAATTCGATATGGAAATTTCTGATGAAGATGCTGAAAAAATCTCAACAGTAGGTTCTGCAATTTCATACATCGAAAGTAAAATAAACTAATTTCGTTAGTACTTTATTTAGCGAGAATTTATCACCTCTATAGGTTGATGGTCATCGTAATTATACAAATGGTATTTATGATAGGTTGAATAAAGGAGAAATTGTTTACTGCTTTTCTTTATAGAAGAAGCAGATCCAATAGACAAGATGTATTCAAAGGGGACGAAATAGATCGATTTTCGATCTATAGAAGTCCCCTTTTTGTATTAAAAATTCAATTGGATTTTATCCCCGAAAATCAATTCGGACGCAAATATGCCAAGGCTTAATTGATTTTGGAATTAAATTTTCGAAAAATTTTCCAAAATAATGTGTTTATGCCGAAATATTTTTGCATAAACGCTTTGAAAAAGGTACACTAAAACGGTAGAAACTATTAGGAAGGCAGATTTGTTCAATGGCTATGAAAAGAAAAGGAACTATGCAGAAATCTGGCGTACTTCCTGAAAAAGTACGCAGTCAATTCGAGCTGTTACAGCATGAATTAAATATCACATTTGTTAATAAAAATTTATTGTATCAAGCATTCACGCATTCATCTTATGTGAATGAGCATCGCCGTAAGTTATTTACGGATAATGAGCGTCTTGAGTTTTTAGGAGACGCAGTACTTGAACTGTCTGTTTCTAAATATCTTTTTGAGAAATACCCAAATATGAGCGAGGGTGAGTTAACAAAGTTACGAGCATCCATTGTTTGTGAGCCATCACTAGTTATTTTTGCTAATGAACTAGCCTTTGGTCGCTTTGTTTTACTTGGAAAAGGTGAAGAATTAACAGGTGGACGGGAACGCCCAGCACTACTTGCAGATGTGTTTGAGTCATTTGTAGGTGCCTTATATCTAGATCAAGATTTACAAACGGTCGTGTCATTTTTAGAACGAATCGTGTTCCCGAAAGTAGAAGTCGGTGCTTTTTCGCATGTGATGGATTTTAAAAGCCAATTGCAAGAAATGGTACAGCAAACAAACAATGGACTTCTTCATTATGAAATTATTGATGAAAAAGGACCTGCACATAATCGTACCTTTGTATCAAGCGTTTTACTGAATGGACAAGAGCTTGGTATTGGTCGTGGAAAATCGAAAAAAGAAGCCGAGCAGCAAGCTGCGCAATGTGCTATGCGAATGATGCGAGAAGAAGCTGCAAAAGAGGAGGCTTAAAAGATGTTCCTAAAACGACTAGAAGTGATTGGCTTTAAATCTTTTGCGGAGCGCATTGGAATTGATTTTGTACCTGGTGTTACTGCGGTTGTTGGACCAAATGGCAGTGGAAAAAGTAATGTCACGGATGCAATCCGTTGGGTACTTGGAGAGCAATCGGCAAAGTCGTTACGTGGATCAAAGATGGAAGATGTTATTTTTGCAGGGAGTGACTCTCGTAAGCCACTCAACTTTGCAGAGGTAACACTAATATTAGATAATACTGACGAGCAGCTAGCTTTCTCCTATACAGAAGTCAGCGTAACAAGACGCGTATACCGTTCAGGTGATAGTGAATATTTATTAAATAACCAGCAGTGTCGCCTGAAGGATATTACGGACTTGTTTATGGATTCAGGGCTTGGAAAAGAAGCATTTTCAATTATTTCACAGGGCCGAGTCGATGAAATTTTAAATAGCCGACCTGATGACCGTCGATCTATTTTTGAAGAGGCAGCTGGCGTATTAAAGTATAAAATAAGAAAGAAGAAAGCAGAGCATAAGCTTGTTGAGACTGATGAAAATTTGTATCGTGTATTAGATATTCTTCATGAATTAGACAGTCGATTAGAACCGCTTGAAATGCAAGCATCTAGTGCAAGAGACTATGTACAAATGTCAACCGAGCTAAAAGATTTTGATATTGCAATCCTTGTGCATGATTTTAAAAATTGTGCACAGTCTTTGCGTGCGTTAAAAGAAGAGTATACAAATCTATCTGAGACGGAGCAAAAGCAAGCTCAGGATATTGCTACTATCGATAAACAGACAGCAAATATTCGTAAGTTATTAAAAGAACTTGATGATTATTTGGATGTTTCTCAAGCGGACCTAGTCAATGCCACAATGGAAGTAGAACGTTGGGATGGACGAAAGGCGCTAATGGCTGAAAAACGTCAGAATGCTTCCAATCAACTACAGCAGCTGAATACGTCATTACAAGAAGCCAAAGCAGAAGTAGAGGCACTACTTGTTCAGGAACAGGAGAAAAAAGTAGTGTTCTCTGAAAAACAACAAGCAGTGTCAGTGCTAAAACAGAGCATTAAGCAGTTAGAGCAATCTTTAAATCGATCTGTTATGGAAATTGAACAAGAAATCGAGGAGCAAAAAAATCGATATATCGATTCGTTGAATGAAGAAGCAACAATTAAGAATGAGTTGAAAAATATCGATCAGCAATTGGCTCAACAAAAAGCTATGGCAACACGAATGTCCGACCAAACAGATGAAATTGGGCAAGAGCTTATGCAAATTGTTACAGAAAAAGAAAAGCTAATAGCTGAACACACTTCAACAACAAGTGACTTACAAGAAAAGCTTGAGCAATATGAAGCTTCACAAATACAGTTAAAAAGTGTCAATTCAACCTTTACTGAAAAGCAGGACATGCTATATAAAGCTTATCAACATCAACAGCAACTGAAAGCTAGAAAAGATACGTTAGCGGAGCTAGAAGCAGACTTTTCAGGGTTCTTTCAAGGTGTTAAGGAAGTATTACTTGCACGAGATAAAGGTGAATTACAAGGTATTGAGGGAGCTGTGGCTGAATTAATTCAGGTTGAGGGGAAATACTCACAAGCATTAGAAACTGCTTTAGGGGCTGCTTCTCAACATATTGTCACAACTAATGAACGCCATGCACAACAGGCTATTCATTGGCTAAAGCAAAAGCGAGCTGGACGTGCTACTTTTTTACCGAAAACAGTAATGAAATCACGCAAAATTAATCTAGCGACTATCCAATTAGCAACTGAGCACCCTGCTTTTATTCAAATGGCAGATGCGTTAGTGACTTTTAATGAAGATAATCGAACGATTGTTGAAAATCTTCTAGGCAATGTAATTGTTGCAGAAAATCTTGAAGGGGCAAGTCAAATTGCTAGGTTATGTGGTTTCCGTTACCGAGTTGTTACACTTGATGGAGATATTATCAATGCAGGGGGTTCGTTAACGGGTGGTGCCCTGAAACAGCAATCCTCGCTCTTTACAAGAAAAGCTGAGTTAGATGGTTTAATTCTTAAGTTAGAGTCTCTACAAACTTCCATTTATGGTGCAGAACAGGCTGTTGCAGTGGAAAAAGAAAAGCTAGCAACACTTCGAGATCAAGTTGAACAGTTGAAGCTTGAAGGAGAGCAATTACGAAAAGATGAGATGCAGCAGGCTGGACGTTTACGTGAGCTAAAGGTTGTGGAAAAAAGTTTATCAGCCAGAGTATCCTTTGCCTCGACCGAAACACAAGATGTAAAAACACGTGAAGAGGCATTATTGTCACAAAAGCAAGAAGCAGAGGAACGATTAAGGGCACTTGCAGTGGAGCTTGTCGAAATCAATGAAACTGTTGAACAATTAAGTAAGGTCAAGTTGCAAAGTGAGACAGAGAAAGATGTATTACGAGAGCAATTGGCAGAAAAACGCTCAGAATTAGCGGTTATGCAGGAACAAATGTCACAAGTTCAAATTGCAACGGCTGAGTTAGCCCTACAATTAAACAAAGCTCAACAAAAAGTCGAAAATATTTCTCAGGAAATATTGTGGCTTCAATCTGATGAATCGACAAATCATTTAAGTGATGAAGAGGTCGATGAACAGGTCATGACATGGAAAGCTAAAAGAGATGCCTTACAAGAAACTATTTCGCAGAAAAAAGAGGAAAAAGTAGGGCAACAGGAAGAACTCTCAACTTTAGAAGAACAGCTGAAGGAATTGCAACGTATCCATAAAGGATACCTTGAAGCAATACGTGCTAATGAGTTGAAACGAAATCGTGTAGAATTTGAGATGGACAATTTCACAGAACAACTTGAAGAAAACTATCAGTTAACATTCGAAGAGGCAGAAAAAGAAGCGCTTGCCATAGAAGATGAAGAATTTGTACGACGACGTGTTAAATTGCTTAAAAAATCAATTGAAGAGCTAGGTCCTGTTAATTTAGGCGCGATTGAGGAATATGAGCGAGTGCTTGAACGACATACTTTCTTAACCGAACAGCGAGAGGATTTGCTTGCAGCGCAAGAAACATTGCATGAAGCCATTAAAGAAATGGATGAAGAAATGACGATGCGCTTTAGTGAAACGTTCTATGCGATTCGAGAACAATTTAAACGTGTATTCCGCGAATTGTTTGGTGGGGGACAAGCCGATTTAGTGTTAACCGATCCGCAAAATTTACTAGAAACAGGCATTGACATTGTTGCTCAACCGCCAGGGAAAAAATTGCAAAATTTAAGTTTGCTTTCTGGTGGTGAACGTGCGCTAACGGCGATCGCTTTATTATTCTCCATCTTAAATATAAGACCTGTACCATTTTGTATTCTCGATGAAGTGGAGGCTGCCCTTGATGAGGCGAATGTTGTACGATACAGCCAATATTTGAAGAAATTTAGCGGTGAAACACAGTTCATTGTCATTACTCATCGTAAAGGAACAATGGAGGGAGCCGATGTACTGTATGGTATAACTATGCAGGAATCGGGCGTGTCGAAACTCGTATCAGTAAAATTAGAAGACGAACCCGTACTTGCGGAGCAAAGGAGCAAATAAGGATGAGCTTTTTTAAACGTTTAAAAGATAAATTAATGGGGAATCCAGCGGAGGAAGAAAAATTAGAAGCAGTTGAAAATGATCTGGATTCTGATAAACAAGCGTCAGAAGAACCAAGTGAACCTGCCGCTATTGAGACTGTTGTTGAAGAACTTTCTGAACAATTAGAGCAATCCTCGGAAATCGAAGGTACTAAAGAGCCGGAGCAATCTTCGGAAATCGAAAGTACAATAGAGTTAGAGCCTTCTCAACTAGTAGAAGAAGAGCAGCTAGAAGTACAAGTTATTGAGGAACAAGCTGTTGAGGAGAAAAAACCTTCTGCTTGGTCCATTACTCAAAAATTTAAAGAGGGTCTTGAAAAAACACGTAATTCCTTTACATCAAAAGTGAATGACCTTGTTGCACGTTATCGTAAAGTGGATGAGGATTTCTTTGAAGAATTAGAGGACCTTTTATTACAGGCGGATGTTGGTTTTGAAACGGTCATGGAACTCATGGATAAATTACGTTTCGAGGTACAACGTAAAAACATAAAAGATACAAATGGTATCCAATCGTTGATTTCTGAGAAGCTTGTTGAAATTTACGAGCAAGGTGAAGAAGATTTAATTGAATTAAATATGCAGCCTAATGATGAACTAACTGTCATTCTATTTGTTGGGGTGAACGGTGTAGGGAAAACAACGACAATTGGTAAACTCGCTCATCGTCTGAAGTCTCAAGGCAAAACGGTTGTTTTAGCTGCAGGTGATACATTCCGTGCTGGTGCCATTGATCAATTACAAGTATGGGGAGATCGTGTAGGTTGCGAGGTTATTAAACAATCTGAGGGTTCTGACCCAGCGGCTGTGATGTATGATGCAATTCGTGCTGCAAAAAATAGAAAAGCAGATGTGTTAATTTGTGATACAGCCGGACGCTTACAAAACAAAGTGAATTTAATGAACGAGCTTGAAAAGGTACATCGTGTCATTTCTCGTGAAATTCCAAATGCTCCACATGAAGTATTATTAGCGTTAGATGCAACAACTGGCCAAAATGCACTTGTCCAAGCACAAACATTTAAAGAAGCAACAAATGTAACAGGTATCGTCTTAACGAAGCTAGACGGTACTGCTAAAGGTGGTATTGTTCTTGCTATTCGTAACAAGTTACACATTCCTGTGAAATTTGTAGGTCTTGGTGAGAAAATGGATGATTTGCAGCCATTTGATGCAGAACGATATGTCTACGGTTTATTTGCCGATGGTTTAGACAAAGAACTACAAAATAATGAAGAATAACAGCGAACTTGGCTGAGTAATTTTTTTGATCTAGCATTCATCTCCCTCCTTTATAGGGGGAGGTGGATGTTTGTTTTATTTTTTACGGGTAATCATAAGCCTGTTGAAATAGGGGAACACCGACAAAAAGCGCAACGACTTGTGGCGAAGACGATGTGACCTACATCATTTGACCCAAAGTCCCTGGTAGATGTCACAGGGCGTGACGGTTTTAGGTTAACATCTACTGTTAACTCGGTAAGATCTGGATGCCATTACATCAGGACGTAGTGGATTAAAAACGCTCGACTGAGAAAAGGTGAATTGACTTGTTTGAAAGATTAAAACTAGCTAAAGGTAAGGAATGGCCCAAAAGTAAGTAAATTAGGCTTTTAGACAAGGAGATTACCTTGACACAGACGGGCGCTTTTCGTTATGATACAAATGACTAAATAGCGGGAGGAGAAACATTCGATGCTACTTGAAAAAACAACACGCATGAACTTTCTCTTCGACTTTTATCAAGCATTATTAACAGATAAGCAAAGAAGTTATATGGAACTATACTATTTGGATGATAACTCACTAGGTGAAATCGCTGAATCGTATGGAATATCACGCCAAGCTGTCTACGATAATATTCGTCGAACAGAAGCGATGCTTGAGGAATATGAAGAAAAATTATGTTTACTTGAAAAATTTCAACAACGGACCAAAATGCTTTCACAGCTAACAGCGGGGATAACAGAAAAAAGTTTGACAGCTAAAGAGCAGTTAGCGCTTATTGAACAGCTGAAAGAATGGGATTAGGAGGCGAAAGCAATGGCTTTTGAAGGATTAGCGGAACGACTCCAAGGAACGATCCAGAAGATTAAGGGCAAAGGGAAAGTATCGGAACAAGATGTCAAAGAAATGATGCGTGAAGTCCGATTTGCTTTAATTGAGGCGGATGTTAACTTAAAAGTAGTCAAAGAATTCGTAAAAAAGGTTAGTGAACGTGCTGTTGGCGTTGATGTTATGCAAAGCTTAACACCAGGTCAACAGGTTATTAAAATCGTACAAGACGAATTAACGGAATTAATGGGTGGCGAACAAAGCCCGATTAAATTTAATACGAAGCCCCCAACTGTCATTATGATGGTCGGTCTACAAGGGGCAGGGAAAACGACAACTACAGGTAAATTGGCAAATGTTCTACGAAAAAAATATAATCGTAATCCATTGTTAGTTGCAGCCGACGTTTATCGTCCAGCAGCTGTTCAACAATTAGAGACATTAGGTAAGCAACTTTCTTTACCTGTATTTGCGTTAGGTACTGATATTTCCCCTGTAGAGATTGCCCGTCAAGCAATTGAAAAGGCTAAAGAAGAGCACCATGATGTGGTGATTATCGATACGGCTGGTCGTTTGCATATCGATGAGGATTTGATGCAAGAATTGAAAGATATTCGTGCATTAAAAGAGCCAGATGAAGTCTTCCTTGTTGTCGATGCAATGACAGGTCAAGATGCTGTAAACGTGGCAGAAAGCTTTAATGAGGCTATAGGTATTACAGGGGTTGTGTTAACGAAGCTTGATGGTGATACTCGTGGTGGTGCGGCATTATCTATTCGTTCTGTAACGCAGAAACCAATTAAGTTTGTCGGTATGGGTGAGAAAATGGATGCGCTAGAGCCTTTCCATCCAGAGCGTATGGCGTCTCGTATTTTAGGTATGGGTGATGTTCTATCGCTTATTGAAAAAGCGCAAGCAAATGTTGATGAAGCAAAAGCCAAAGAATTAGAAGAAAAATTCAAGTCTCAAACTTTTACATTTGATGATTTCGTAGAGCAGTTACAGCAGGTTAAGAAAATGGGGCCTCTAGATGAAATTTTAAAAATGCTCCCTGGTGCAAACAAAATCAAAGGCTTAGATAATGTCAAAGTTGATGATAAGCAAATGGGACGTGTAGAAGCTATTATTTACTCGATGACGCCTGCTGAGAAGACAAATCCAGAAATTATTAATGGTAGCCGTAAAAAGCGTATTGCTAAAGGCTCTGGGACTTCTATTCAAGAGGTGAATCGTCTCATTAAGCAATTTGATGAAATGAAAAAAATGATGAAGCAAATGACTGGAATGGCAAGTGGTAAAGGTAAGAAAAAAATGAAATTACCAGGCTTTGATTCATTGTTTAAATAATAATTTTTGGGTGTTAAGAAAAAACACTTTACAAACAACCTAAACATTGATAATATACTATCTTGTGTGAAACTTATTCGGAGGTGCTATTAAAATGGCAGTTAAAATTCGCTTAAAACGTATGGGAGCTAAAAAATCTCCTTTCTATCGTATCGTAGTTGCAGACGCTCGTTCACCACGTGACGGTCGTCAAATCGAAACAGTTGGTACTTACAACCCACTAACTCAACCAGCTACTGTAAACATTGATGAAGAGAAAGCTCTTAAATGGTTAACTGACGGTGCAAAACCATCAGATACAGTACGTAACCTGTTCTCAGAACAAGGTATCATGGAAAAATTCCATAACCAAAAATTCAGTAAATAATCGGGGGCGACGTCTTTGAAGCAGCTGATTGAAGCAATCGTTTTACCGTTAGTCGATTATCCAGAAGAAGTTCGTATTGAGACGGATGAAAATGCAAATCGAATTGTTTATAAACTTTTTGTTCATCCAGAGGATCGAGGGAAAGTCATAGGCAAGCAAGGGCGAGTAGCGAAAGCGATTCGTACAATTGTTTATTCAGCGGCAGGTAGTCACCATCAAAAGAAGACCTACGTCGATATATTGGATTAATAGAAGAGATTTTCACGCTCTTGCAACAAGTACAAATGAGTCCTGATAGGTGTGTTTACATGTCGCTTAGGAGTTCGAAGTGGCCTTTAGCATGAAGCGTAAAATCTGGACTAAGAAGGAGGGAGCTTGTAGGTTCCTTCCTTTTTTTCTTTATTTCGCACATGATCGCTCTTTTTATTCTGAAAAACAGGAAATATAGCTTAACAAAGATTACAGTTCGAGACAATTGATTATATTGATATGGACGAGACAATTGAATGTCTTAGCTGAAACAATATTCTTCCAAAGTGAATGTGCTTATTTCGAAAAAAGTGAGAGAACGTATTCAAATAGCAAGTTACTTAGGGGAGAGTAGTACGTTTTTAATGAGGTGATAGTTGAATGGAATGGTTTAATGTAGGTCGAATTGTCAATACACACGGTATTCGCGGAGAGGTACGTATCTTATCGACAACAGACTTTGAAGAAGAACGTTTTATGGTAGGCAACAAGCTTGCTGCCTTTAAAAAGGATGATAAAAAACCAACTTGGGTAACGATTCAATCTGTGCGTCGGCATAAAAACTTTATTTTATTAACATTCGAAGATATGAACAACATCAACTTGGTCGAGCCATTTAAAGAAGGCTTGTTAAAAGTGACAAAAGATCAGATGACAGATGATCTACTTGAAGAAAATGAATTCTTTTTCCACGAAATTATTGGCTGTACAGTTGTTTCTGAAGAAGGCGAAACAATTGGTATAGTGAACGATATCCTTCAAACAGGGGCAAATGATGTGTGGGTAGTTAAAGGCTCAAAGAAAGAACATTATATCCCTTATATAGAAGATATCGTGAAAGATATCGATGTGGATGAGAAGAAGATAGTGATTTACGTAATGGAAGGCTTACTATGATGAATATCCATGTATTAAGCCTTTTTCCTGATATGTTCTCAGGTGTTTTTGGAGCATCTATTTTAAAGAAAGCTCAAGAAAAAGGTGCGGTCCAACTAGAGGTAACGGATATCCGTACATTTTCAGGAAATAAGCACAATCAAGTTGACGACTATCCATATGGTGGCGGTGCAGGCATGGTATTAAAGCCTGAGCCTATGTTTAGCGCTGTAGAGGCAATATCTGCAGGAAAACAACCCCGCATCATTTTAATGTGTCCTCAGGGAGAACGATTTACCCAAAAAAAAGCAGAAGAACTAGCACAAGAAAAGGAACTGGTCTTTTTATGTGGTCATTATGAAGGATATGATGAACGTATACGCCAGCATCTTGTAACAGATGAGATTTCCATTGGAGATTTCGTGTTAACAGGTGGAGAATTAGGAGCGATGACAGTTATCGATAGCGTTGTGCGGCTGTTACCTGGCGTATTAGGGCAAGAAGATTCTCATATACACGACTCATTTTCAACAGGTCTCTTAGAGCATCCTCATTATACTCGACCAGCAGAATTTCGAGGAATGAAAGTGCCAGATGTTTTATTATCGGGAAATCATGCAAAAATTGAGCAATGGCGGGAAGAGCAATCGTTGAAAAGGACTTTTGAGCGTCGTCCCGATTTACTTGATCAGTATCCTTTAACAGATAAGCAAAAATTGTATCTAGAAAAACTTAAAAACAATCAACAAGATGCTTGATTGCCTGCATTATTTATGATAACATCTAATCTGTACTTCTATGTGAAGTACTGAATTACGGTGTTCCGCTGTGGCATAAAGTGCGTGCAAGAGCATCTGTCTAAGGAGAGAAAACAATGTCAAACATTATTACAGAAATTACAAAATCTCAACTTCGCACTGATCTACCAACTTTCCGTCCTGGTGATACTGTTAAGGTACACGTGAAAGTAGTAGAGGGTACTCGTGAGCGTATCCAACTTTTCGAAGGCGTAGTAATTAAACGTCGTGGTGGCGGTATTAGCGAAACTTTCACAGTTCGTAAAATTTCTTACGGTGTAGGTGTTGAGCGTACATTCCCTGTACACACACCAAAAATCGCTAACTTAGAAGTTGTACGCCGTGGTAAAGTACGTCGTGCTAAACTTTACTACCTACGTAACCTACGTGGTAAAGCTGCTCGTATTAAAGAAATTCGATAATTATGACTTAAAAGTGAGGGGCTTGTATGCAAGCCCCTTTTCTTTTTGCTTGTCATCTTAATTCCCTATCAACTAAAATAGTGTTAGACAAGGGGGCATTTCTCAATGGAAAAACAAGTGAAAGAAAAGAATGAGTTATGGGAATGGACAAAAGCGCTATTAATTGCATTTGCGATAGCTGCAATTATACGATATTTTTTATTTACACCTATTGCAGTTGATGGTGAGTCCATGATGCCAACCCTTGAAGATGGCGACCGAATGATTGTAAATAAAATTGGTTATAAAATAAGTGAACCGAAACGCTTTGATATCGTTGTGTTTCATGCCCCTGAACAAAAAAATTACATTAAGCGTGTAATTGGATTGCCAGGAGATTCACTAGAATATAAAGACGATCAATTGTATATCAACGGTGAGCCAATTGAAGAGCCCTATTTAGATGCTTATAAAGCTCAAATAGCAGGGGGAACATTAACAGAAGACTTTACCTTAAAAGACATCGATGTTTCTTTAGATGAGATTCCTAAAGGGTATGTTTTTGTCATGGGGGATAATCGTCGAAATAGTAAAGACAGTAGACATATTGGTCTTGTAGATCAAAAGGAAATCATCGGCAACACGAGTTTGATTTTCTGGCCGTTTAGCGATATAAAAATTGTAAAGTAATGCAAGAAAGGGAGCGTTTAAGAACTCCCTTTTTCTTTTAGTTTAGGAGGCACAGCAGTGACAATTCAATGGTTTCCCGGGCATATGGCGAAGGCCCGACGTGAAGTAACGGAAAAATTAAAGCTTGTCGATATCATATTTGAATTAATAGATGCACGTTTACCTTTATCGTCTCGTAATCCAATGATCGACGAAGTCATCAATCAAAAACCGCGTCTTTTAATTTTGAATAAGGCGGATATGGCAGACGAGCAAGAAACACGTAAATGGGTAGAATATTTTGCCCAGCGTGGTCATAAAGCGGTAGCAATTAATTCGCTTGAGGGCAAGGGTTTACAACAAGTAACAAAAGCAGCACAAGAAATATTAAAAGAAAAATTTGAACGCATGAAAGCTAGAGGGATGAAACCTAGAGCTATTCGCGCAATGATTGTTGGTATACCTAATGTTGGGAAATCAACTTTAATTAATCGCTTAGCGAAAAAAAATATTGCTAAAACGGGGAATACACCAGGTGTTACAAAAGCACAGCAATGGATAAAAGTCGGGAAAGAACTTGAGCTATTGGATACGCCAGGAATATTATGGCCAAAATTTGAAGATCAAGAAGTGGGCTTTAAATTAGCTTTAACAGGTGCTATTAAAGACACCATCACGAATATGGAAGATTTAGCTGTATACGGCTTACGTTTCCTATCCATTCATTATCCAAAGCGTATGGAGGAGCGTTACGGTTTTGGGTTCATCCATGATGATTTGGTTGAAACTTTTGACCATATTGGGAAACTTCGTCGTGTGTTTGGTGCAGGTGGAGAAATTGATTATGATCAAGTAGCTCAACTAATCGTTCGAGATATTCGTGGATTGCAATTAGGTAAATTAACATTTGATTTTGTGGATGAACAACTAGAAAAAGAAGCAGAACAATAATAAGTATTTGAAACTGTCACACCCTCTTTGTGGCAGTTTTTCTTTTAGGAATGGTTTTTCCTACCGATAAAGATTATATAGAGGAAAACTAGGAAGCTACATAAAATATGAAAATGATATAGATTTAATGAGTAGAAGCAAGAAGGAGTACAAAATGAAAAGTATTAAAGAAATTACAGTTGCATTAAAAAGTGCGGATGAATGGCAAGATTGGATGAAGGATATTGCAGAAGATGAACGGGTGAGTGTTCAAAAAGCTTGGCATACGTGGCAAAAGAAACAAGAGAAAAAACGCCAATTACTTCAGGAACATCAAGCAAAAGTTGCTTTCGATTTAAGTTATGGGGGAATAGATACATTAATTGCAGGTGTTGATGAGGCAGGACGTGGCCCTCTAGCAGGACCAGTTGTTACTGCAGCTGTAATTTTACCAACAAGTTGTGAGGCTCTTGTTGGTTTGAATGATTCAAAGCAATTATCGAAGGATAAACGAAATGCCTTCGCAACTATAATTAAAGAACATGCCATTAGTTATTTTATTCACTTCCAGCCACCTCAACAAATAGATGCACTTAATATTTATGAGGCGACAAAACAATCTATGAAGGAGAGTGTGGAATCTTTAACAAGAAAACCTCATGTCGTTTTAGTAGATGCTATGACATTACCTATTGCAATTCCTCAGGATTCCATTATAAAAGGAGATGCCAAAAGCTTAGCAATAGCAGCTGCCTCTATTTTAGCTAAAACAGCTCGCGATGATTACATGGAACAATTAGACATAGATTTTCCGATGTATGGCTTTGCACAACATGCGGGTTATGGCACAAAGCAGCATTTAAAAGCACTAGAAGAATACGGACCAACGATTCACCATCGTAAAACGTTCGAGCCGATTAAATCCATGTTTGAATAATACGTAGCGCCAATTACCGAAGGAGTAATTGATGAAAGGAGTATATATATGACAGCCACATCATTTAATCCGATTCAAATGCAACAAAATCCAATAACGGCAAATAATCAGCCACTAGCCTTAAAACAAGGACAAGTATTTCATGGAACGATTAAAAAATTATATCCGGATCAAATGGCGGAGATACAAGTAGGAAATCAAAAATTTATAGCTAAACTTGAAGTTCCATTAAAGACGGGAGATGCCCATTTCTTTCAGGTAACAGGAACAGATCCACAAACAGAGTTGAAAGTTGTTACAGGACCGATGACACAAGGCACTTCACCGAGTCAACAAATTAACCAGCTATTAGAAACCATGAATTTGCCCAAGACAGCTGAGATGCAGCAAATATTAGGGCATTTTATGAAGGAGCAACTACCCATTTCGAAAGAGCAACTTCTACAAGCTGAAATGTGGCTAAAGGCATTACCGGAGGGTGTTTCGAAAGTGGATGCTTTGCAAACAATTCAAAAAATGATAGAGCTTAAAATGCCAATGACAAATGATGTGTTTCAAGCACTGATTAGTGGACAAAAGACCTCTGGCATGGCCACTATTATGGAAAACTTTGCTTCACTGTTAGCACGGGACACAGTCTTGCCTGAACATCTTAAACAAAATCTAATGCAACAAGTACAAGCGATTGCAAAGCCCTTTGAAGTAGAAACAGGCAGCGTAGTTCTTGCCAGAATTCTAGAAAGTTTAACGAATAATGCTGCGACAACTAGTGAAAAAATGCAAGCCTTAACGACCTTAAAGGAGTCAGGTATAGTCCCAAATCAAGCCACATTGCAAAATTGGTCAAGCATGAATGATGCGAAAGCTTCTCAGCAGATACAGGTAGCGGGTCAAGTCGTTCAGACTATAATTGCAACAAAACCTGAAAACGCTGGTCAGCTGATTGAACAGCTTAAATCATGGACAGCGAATCAAAATTTTTTAACAAATGATCAAAAGCAACAGATCAATCAGTTGATGGATCGTTTTAATCAGTTACCAGTTACGAAACAAACATTAGAAATTTTTGCTAAACAAATACAAGATCATTTATTAAAAGCTTTTACTCAAAATACGTCAGATCATTTATTTACTCAGGACGCAAAAGGACTTTCAGTTAAGGATCATCTTCTATCCTTATTAAAGCAAGAGGTCGCTTCTCCACTACAAAATGAAGCCTTGATGCGAAATCTTGTAAAAAATAGTATTGATTCTCCACAGCCCTTCATTCAACAAATAGTGTCACAAGCAGACGCTCTTGTACAAAATTCGATGGATAGTAAGGCGATGCAGCATGCCATGAAAACGGTATTGAAAAATTTAGGGATTAGCTATGAGGCAACACTTGGAAATAAGTCAGCGGATTTACAAATGATTGCACATCAATTAAAACCACAGCTCCATACATTATTGCAGGAAACTAATATGACACCGCAATTGAAGGAAGCTGCAGAAATGCTAATGACGCGAATGAATGGGATGCAGCTATCATCAGGTGAAAATGGACATCAACATCAATTGATTATGCAAGTTCCGCTTGAGTTTTTCGGTAAAAAGATGGATGCAACATTACAATGGAATGGTCGAATGAAGGATGATGGTAAAATTGATGCCAACTACGCACGGGTATTATTTTATTTACAAATGGCATCCATGCAAGAAACGGTCATTGATATGCAGGTTCAAAATCGAGTAGTTACGGTAACGGTCTTTAACGAAAATTCGGAGATTCAATCGCTTGCAGAACCACTAAAATCAGCCCTGAAAATAGGGTTGGCAGAAAAAAATTATCAGCTATCTGGCGTTTTTATGAAACAATTTGACAAGGGGCAAACGGCCAAAACAAGTCCTGTAGTAGAACAGCGAGAGGAACAAAGTGGGGTGGATATCCGCGTATGAGCGAAGAAAAATTTACCCGAAAAGAGGCAATTGCGCTTACTTATAAAATGGGACAATTCGATAGTCCGACTGTTGTAGCAAAGGGAAAAGGAAAAATTGCGGAGAACATTTTAGCACGTGCAAATGAGCATAATGTGCCGATTTATGAGGATCCTAACCTTGTACAGTTGCTTGGACAATTAGATTTAAATGAGTCGATTCCTGAGGAATTATATCAGGCAGTAGCAGAGGTTTTTGCCTTTATTTATCGTCTAGATCAAGAACATGCGCGAAAATATAGAAAAAATGAAGTATTCTGATTATTTTCACAAGCTGTTTTAGTACACAAAATAGAAGAAAGCGTCATAATAATAGAGAAAATTCGAACAAAAGACAAAGTGTAGACTTTATCAGAATCTTTCGTTAGAATAGACTATGTTAGTAAAACAATTCTATGCAAATGTTTGATGGGAGGATGTATTATGAATATCCATGAATATCAAGGGAAAGAGATTCTGAGAAAATATGGTGTAGCTGTACCAAACGGAAAAGTTGCTTTTTCCCCTGATGAGGCAGTGAAAGTAGCGAAGGAACTTGGCTCAAACGTGACTGTAGTCAAGGCGCAAATTCATGCAGGTGGACGCGGTAAAGCAGGTGGTGTAAAAATCGCTAAAAACCTTGACGAGGTACGTACGTACGCAAAAGAATTATTAGGGAAAATTTTAGTGACTCATCAAACAGGTCCTGAAGGAAAAGAAGTAAAACGCTTGTATATTGAAGAAGGTTCTGATATCCAAAAAGAATACTATTTAAGTTTAGTATTAGACCGTGCAACATCCCGTGTTACAGTGATGGGATCGGAAGAAGGCGGTATGGATATTGAAGAAGTAGCGGAAACAAATCCGGAAAAAATCTTCAAAGAAGTAGTAGATCCTGTTGTTGGATTAACAAGTTTCCAAGCACGTCGTATGGCGTTTAATATGAATATTCCAGCAAACCTTGTAGGGAAAGCTGTTAAATTAATGTTAGGTTTATATCAAGCATTTATCGACAAAGATGCATCAATTGTGGAAATCAATCCGCTTGTTGTAACTGGACAAGGTGATGTAGTGGCACTAGATGCTAAATTTAATTTTGATGCCAATGCATTATATCGACATAAGGATATTGTCGAATTACGCGATTTTGATGAAGAAGATCCAAAAGAAATCGAAGCGTCGAAATATGATTTAAGTTATATTTCTTTAGATGGTAACATTGGCTGTATGGTTAATGGTGCTGGTCTTGCTATGGCGACTATGGACACAATTAGCTACTACGGTGGTAGCCCGGCTAACTTCCTTGATGTAGGGGGCGGTGCAACTGCTGAAAAAGTAACAGAAGCTTTCAAAATTATCCTTTCTGATCCACATGTTAAAGGCATTTTCGTTAACATTTTTGGCGGAATTATGAAATGTGACATTATCGCTGAGGGTGTTGTGACAGCTGCTAAAGAAATCGGTTTAGCTGTGCCACTAGTTGTACGTTTAGAAGGTACAAATGTAGAACTTGGAAAAGAAATTTTAAATGCATCTGGTTTAAACATCGTTGCAGCGGATTCAATGGCTGACGGTGCACAAAAAATTGTGGGACTAGTAGGCTAAGGAAGGCAGGGAGAACAATGGCTGTATTTATTAACAAAGATACGAAGGTAATTGTACAAGGGATTACGGGCGAAACAGCTCTTTTCCATACGAAGCAAATGCTTGAATATGGTACTAAAATCGTAGCAGGTGTAACACCAGGTAAAGGTGGACTTGAAATCGAAGGAGTTCCTGTCTTCAATACAGTAGCAGAAGCTGTAGCTGCAACAGGTGCGACAACTTCAGTTATCTACGTACCTGCTCCATTTGCGGCAGATGCAATCTTAGAAGCTGTTGATGCTGAATTAGAATTAACTATCTGTATCACAGAACATATTCCTGTTCTCGATATGGTAAAAGTTAAACGTTATATGGAAGGCAAAAAGACTCGCCTAGTAGGTCCAAACTGTCCAGGTGTTATTACAGCTGATGAATGTAAGATTGGTATCATGCCTGGCTACATTCATACAAAAGGCCATGTAGGAGTTGTATCTCGTTCTGGTACGTTAACATATGAAGCGGTGCATCAATTAACACAAGCTGGTATTGGTCAAACAACAGCTGTTGGAATCGGTGGAGACCCTGTAAATGGTACAAACTTTATCGACGTTCTTGAAGCGTTTAATAATGACCCAGAAACATATGCAGTAGTTATGATTGGTGAAATCGGTGGTACAGCAGAAGAAGAAGCGGCTGAATGGATCAAAGCAAATATGACGAAACCTGTCGTTGGCTTTATTGGTGGGCAAACTGCACCTCCAGGCAAACGTATGGGCCACGCAGGTGCTATCATTTCTGGTGGTAAAGGAACAGCTGCAGAAAAAATTAAAGCTATGAACGCGGCTGGCATTGAAGTAGCAGAAACACCGTCTGTTATTGGTGAAACACTTATTAAAGTAATTAAAGAAAAAGGGCTATACGAAAAGTGTAAAACCCATTAAAATGGAAGATGTAGCACATTGTGGCTACATCTTTTTCCTTATTTATACACTGTTTATCTTACTTCACTAAACAAATTCCTATTTACTGTATTGAAACTGACAATTTTGTGGACGAAGTTGTGTTCGAATTATTATGCGGTCATTTACTTTCTTCTATTATAAAGGAGGTTTGTTGAATGATCCTTGCAGTAGATACACAGAGATTACTAGCTTTGCATTATGTATACCCTTTACCTCTTCAAAAACTTCAACAATTATTGTCCCCAGTGAATGTATTAAACACTTTTGAAGAAGCTCATCATGATGAAATAGCAAAGGTTTTACAAATATCGGCACGTAAAGCATTGCAAATCTCACAAAGCTTTCGACAAATTATGACAATCCCGTTTGAAGAGGCCTATGCACGGGCCAATATTTTCCCCATCCCTTTTAATCATCCTTATTACCCGGCGCAATTATTTGAAATATCCAGTCCTCCTACTGTATTGTATGTGAAAGGTCATTATACCCTGTTAACAAACAAGAAACAGATAGCAATTATAGGCTCTAGGAAGGCTACAGCGTATTCAAAAAGAGCGATAGACTTAATAGTGCCACCACTTGTTCAACGTGGGCATACGGTCGTGAGTGGGCTTGCTAGAGGTGCTGATACAATGGCGCATAAGGCAACAATCAATATGGGAGGGCACACAATTGCTGTGCTTGGACATGGTTTTCATTATCTCTATCCAAGGGAAAACCAAATACTTGCGGAAGAAATGGCTGATCGACAGTTATTAATGACAGAGTATCCTCCATATATGAAGCCTGAAAAATGGCATTTCCCGATGCGTAATCGAATCATTAGTGGTTTATCTCAAGCCTTAGTTGTGACAGAAGCTGCGTTAAAAAGTGGGACGCTTATTACAACAGAGCTTGCACTAGAGCAGGGGAAGGATGTATTTGTGGTACCAGGACCTATTGATGCAGAACAGTCCAAGGGAACAAATCAATTACTTTTAGAAGGGGCAATTCCAGTAATGAATGGTCATCAAATCGTTGAAACACTGGACCTCTTTTCTAACAAAAATTGAAAAAAAGTTGCATTATCTTAAAATCTGTTATACATTTTGCAACAGGTAACTTAAAAATTTAGTAAAAGACCTCGCTAAGGGGGAGACATAGATGGCGGATTATTTAGTGATTGTAGAATCACCAGCAAAAGCAAAAACAATTGAACGTTATTTAGGCAAGAAGTATAAAGTAAAAGCATCGGTGGGACACGTACGAGACCTTCCGCGTAGCCAAATGGGTGTTAGTGCTGAAAATAACTTTGAACCTAAATATATTACTATTCGTGGTAAAGGACCTATTTTACAGGAATTAAAAACTGCGGCTAAAAAGGTAAAGAAAATCTATCTAGCGGCCGATCCAGACCGCGAGGGAGAAGCGATTGCTTGGCACCTTGCGACTGCGTTAAACATCGATATTAACTCGGATTGTCGAGTTGTATTTAACGAAATTACGAAAGATGCGATTATAGAATCATTTAAAAACCCACGCCCTATTAATATGGATTTAGTAGATGCTCAGCAAACAAGACGTATTTTGGATAGACTTGTTGGCTATAACATCAGCCCGATCCTTTGGAAAAAGGTGAAAAAGGGTTTATCAGCAGGTCGTGTACAATCTGTAGCGCTGCGCATGATTATTGATCGTGAAAATGAAATTAAAAACTTCCAACCAGAAGAATATTGGACTATTGAAGGTGCTTTTGAAAAAGGTAAAAAAACATTTGATGCACTTTACTATGGGAATGGTAAAGACAAAATTAAGTTAACAAATGAAGAACAAGTAAAGGCAGTTTTAAAAGGTGTCAAAGGCACTGACTTTAATGTTGTCAATGTATCTAAAAAAGAGCGTAAACGAAATGCTGCGCCAGCATTTACAACATCTTCGTTACAGCAAGAAGCAGCCCGAAAATTAAATTTCCGAGCTAAGAAAACAATGATGCTCGCCCAGCAATTATACGAAGGTATTGATATTGGTAAAAAAGAGGGAACAGTCGGGTTAATCACTTATATGCGTACTGATTCCACTCGTATTTCAGAAACAGCAAAAACGGAAGCGATTACTTTCATTGAATCGAAGTATGGAAAAGAGTATATTGCAACAGAAATAAAACAGACGAAAAAGGCTTCAAATGCGCAAGATGCCCATGAGGCTATTCGTCCAACAAGTACGATAAGAACACCAGATGAATTGAAGGCAGTTCTTAGTCGAGACCAGTTGCGTTTATATCGTTTGATTTGGGAGCGCTTTATTGCTAGCCAAATGGCACCAGCTATACTTGATACAGTTGCGGTAGATCTTCAAAATGGTGATGTTTCATTCCGTGCGAACGGCTCACAAGTTAAATTCGCAGGTTTTATGAAACTATATATCGAAGGTACTGATGATCAAACAGAGGAAACGACAAAGCTTTTACCTGAGATGGAAATTGGTGATCTAGTAAAATCGCTTGAAATTGAACCTAAGCAGCATTTTACACAGCCACCACCACGTTATTCAGAGGCGCGACTTGTTAAAACAATGGAAGAACTAGGTATAGGGCGCCCATCCACATATGCACCGACCCTCGATACAATTCAGCGCCGTGGCTATGTTGTGTTAGATGCAAAACGCTTTATGCCAACAGAGCTAGGAGAAATTGTACACCAACTAGTACTAGAATTTTTCCCTGATATCATAAATATCGAATTCACTGCACAAATGGAACAAGATTTAGATGATATTGAAGAAGGTAGTCGTCAATGGAAGAATATTGTGGAAGAGTTTTATAAAGACTTTGAAGTCCATGTCAAATATGCAGATGAAGCCATGGAAAAAGTAGTGATAAAAGATGAGCCTGCTGGAGAGGATTGTGAGCTTTGTGGATCTCCGATGGTCTTTAAGTTAGGTAGATATGGCAAATTTATGGCTTGCTCGAATTTCCCAGATTGCAGAAATACAAAAGCGATTATGAAACCAATTGGTGTAAAATGTCCTTCATGTGAAACGGGCGAAATTGTGGAGCGTAAAAGTAAAACAAAGCGTCTATTCTATGGTTGCAATCAATATCCAGAGTGTGAGTTCGTATCATGGGACAAACCAATTAGTAGACCATGTCCAAAATGTAGTGCATTATTAGTAGAGAAAAAGATAAAAAAAGGTGTGCAAATTCAATGTACGAAATGTGACTATGAAGAAGCACCAACACAATGATAGGAAGATGGTAAGAATCATGACTGAACAAGTAGTAAATGTAATAGGAGCGGGGCTTGCAGGTAGTGAAGCCGCTTGGCAAATTGCAAAGCGCGGTGTGAAAGTAAGACTTTATGAAATGCGTCCAGTAAAGCAAACGCCTGCGCACCATACAGATAAATTTGCAGAGCTTGTTTGTTCTAACTCGTTACGTGCAAACGGTTTAACAAATGCTGTAGGTGTTATTAAAGAGGAAATGCGTATTTTAGATTCTGTCATTTTAAAGGCAGCAGACCAATGTTCTGTGCCTGCTGGAGGAGCATTAGCAGTAGACCGTCATGAATTTGCTGGCTATGTGACAGAGGCAGTGAAAAATCATCCACTTGTGGAGGTTATTCATGAAGAAGTTACTGAAATTCCTGAAGGTATAACAGTTATTGCTACAGGTCCTTTAACTTCGAAAGCTTTGGCTGAAAAAATCCAAGGTTTAACGGGTCTAGATTATTTATACTTTTATGATGCTGCAGCACCAATTATAGAAAAAGATAGTATAGATATGGATAAAGTTTATTTAAAATCTCGTTACGATAAGGGAGAAGCAGCTTATTTAAACTGTCCGATGACGAAGGAAGAGTTTGATCGCTTCCGTCAAGCTTTAATCGAAGCAGAAGTAGTGCCATTGAAAGAATTTGAGAAAGAGATTTACTTTGAGGGATGCATGCCAATCGAAGTGATGGCAGCTCGTGGAGAGAAAACAATGTTATTTGGTCCAATGAAGCCAGTCGGCCTTGAAGATCCAAAAACAGGGAAGCGTCCTTATGCCGTAGTACAACTTCGCCAAGATGATGCAGCTGGTACTCTTTATAACATTGTTGGTTTCCAAACACACCTTAAATGGGGCCCTCAAAAAGAAGTACTACAGTTAATCCCAGGGTTAGAGAATGTCGAAATTGTGCGATATGGTGTTATGCACCGCAATACATTTATTAATTCTCCGAAAGTTTTAGAGAAAACATACCAACTTCGTGAACGAAAGAATATTTTCTTTGCAGGTCAAATGACTGGCGTAGAAGGATATGTTGAATCGGCAGGAAGTGGATTAATAGCTGGTATTAATGCAGCTCGTCAAGCATTGGGACAAGAACCAATTATTTTCCCATTCGAAACGGCATTAGGAAGTATGGCGCGTTATATAACAGAAGCGCAATCGAAAAACTTCCAGCCAATGAACGTTAACTTTGGTATATTCCCAGAGTTACCACCTGGTCGCCGTTCAAAACCAGAGCGTGCTGAATTACATGCAACACGCGCAATAAGCGCAATTCATAATTTTGTGAATTCACAAACAATTTAATTGCCAAAGGCCTCTAAAAGTTGTTATACTCTTAGAGGCTTTTTCTTTTTGTAGACAAAATGCTTGATTAGACGTGTTTTATTATTTTGTATGGAGATTTTCTCAAAAAATAACTATTTACACTTGCTATCTTACAAAGATAGGTATAGTGTCAATATGTATGTTTATTAGTGATAGGAAAAAATACAAACTTGTAAGAGATGACAAAGAATTATTTATCCGTTATATTACAAGTGTCAGTCATTTGAGAAAATTATTAATAAATTATTGGTGGTGAATCTTTCTATGTTAGTTTCGTCCCAAGATGCACTCGAACAGTTCATGCTTTACATCCAAGTTGAAAAGAACTTCTCTGTTCATACAGTGCGAGAATATGAATCAGACCTGCTGGATTTTTTGGCCTTCTTACAAGCAGAGGGAATTAATGATTTAGCGAGTGTTGAATATATACATGCACGTCTTTATGTAACAAAGTTGTACGACGAAAAAAGAGCGAGGGCATCTATTTCTAGAAAAATATCCTCGATACGCTCCTTTTTTCGCTTTCTAAATAGACAGTACGGATTTGATGATGGGGCATTTCGTTCTCTTTATCATCCTAAAAAAGAATCCCGTTTACCCAATTTTTTCTATGAAGAAGAATTGATGCAGTTATTTGATGCGAATACTGGGGATGATTTGAAATCATTAAGAAATATGGCTATATTAGAGCTGTTATATGCGACTGGTATTCGTGTAAGTGAACTGACTTCCATTCAAGTTAAGGATGTAGATTTTCATTATTCCATCATACGAGTTATGGGAAAGGGTCGAAAAGAACGAATTATTCCATTCGGTCAATTTGCGAGTTTGGCCATGCAGGACTACATAGAGCAAGCTCGCCCTAGATTAATGAAAAAGACTAATCATCAGCAGTTGTTTGTCAATATGCGAGGTGGGGAACTTACTCCACGAGGGGTACGTCATGTTTTAAACGAAATGATTGACAAGGCCTCACTCCATACGAAAATTTACCCACATATGCTTCGCCATACTTTTGCCACACATTTATTAAACAATGGCGCGGATTTGCGGACAGTGCAGGAGTTATTAGGCCACTCGCATTTATCTTCTACACAGGTTTACACACATGTAACAAAAGAGCATCTACGTCAAACATATATGAATGCTCATCCAAGGGCATAATAGAGTTAAGGAGGAAAGCAGATGGGACAAATTCATGCGACTACGATATTTGCAGTGCATCATAACGGAGGCTGTGCCATGGCTGGTGATGGTCAAGTAACATTAGGAAATGCTGTTGTGATGAAAGGTACAGCAAAGAAGGTCAGACGTCTGTTTAATGGGCAGGTCCTTGCGGGGTTTGCAGGCTCTGTTGCAGATGCATTTACACTTTTTGAGATGTTTGAAGGCAAATTGAATGAATATAACGGTAATTTACAACGTGCTGCAGTAGAGGTTGCGAAGCAATGGCGTGGAGATAAAATGCTACGTCAACTAGAAGCGATGTTATTGGTCATGGATAAAACGACATTGCTGCTTGTTTCTGGTACTGGTGAAGTCATTGAACCGGATGATGGCATTTTAGCCATTGGCTCTGGTGGAAATTATGCATTATCAGCAGGTAGGGCATTAAAAAAATATGCAGGCGAAACTATGACTGCTCGTGAAATTGCTGAAGCTGCCTTAGAAACAGCTGCTGAGATCTGTGTATTTACGAATCATAATATTATCGTGGAGGCGCTGAACTAATGACACAAAAAAATTTAACGCCAAGACAAATTACTGAGCATTTAGATCGTTATATTGTTGGGCAAAATGAAGCTAAGCGAGCTGTAGCCATTGCGTTGCGAAACCGCTATCGTCGTTCGTTGTTAAATGAGGATATGAAGGCAGAGGTTATTCCTAAAAATATCTTAATGATTGGACCGACTGGTGTCGGAAAAACGGAAATTGCCAGAAGAATTGCGAAGCTTACAAATGCTCCATTTGTAAAAGTGGAAGCGACAAAATTTACTGAAGTAGGTTATGTAGGTCGTGATGTTGAATCAATGGTACGTGACTTAGTAGAAGCTTCTCACCGTCTTGTAAAAGAAGAAATGATGGAATCTGTTAAGGAACAAGCAGAGCAATTAGCAAATGAAGCTATCGTGAAACTTTTAGTGCCTTCGATGCGAAAAAAACAGAGTATGCAAAACCCATTTGAAATGTTATTTGGTGGGAAAGAACAGTCTTCCACGGACGATACATCATCAGATGAGACGGAAGTACGCTCTAAACGTGCACAAATTGCTATTGATTTACGAAATGGCAAATTGGAAAATGAGTGGGTGACGGTAGAGGTAACTGAACAAACTCCATCCATTTTTGATGCGTTACAAGGTACGGGAATGGATATGTCTGGTAATAGCGGAATGCAAGATATGCTATCTAGCTTGATGCCTAAAAAACAAAAAAAACGTCGTGTGCAAGTAAAGGATGCACGTCGTATTTTAACAATAGAAGAAGCAAATAAGTTGATAGACGCAGATGAAGTTGCACAAGAATCAATTGTTAGAGCGGAACAAACGGGTATCATTTTTATTGACGAAATCGATAAAATTGCTAGTAAAGAGGGGAACACTTCTGCGAATGTATCTCGTGAAGGTGTACAACGAGACATTTTACCGATAGTAGAAGGGTCAACTGTTACTACTAAGTATGGTGCTGTGAAAACTGATTACATGCTATTTATAGCTGCAGGCGCATTCCATATGTCGAAGCCTTCAGATTTGATTCCAGAATTGCAAGGGCGTTTCCCAATTCGTGTAGAGCTTGAGAAATTAACAAAACAAGATTTTGTCCGTATTTTACAAGAACCAGATCAATCGCTCATTTTGCAGTATAAGGCATTATTAGAAACGGAGGGTGTGGAAATCAATTTCACATCTGATGCTATTGAACGTATAGCTGAAATAGCCACAGAGGTTAATCAGGAAACAGATAATATCGGAGCCCGTCGTTTGCACACGATCTTAGAACGTTTACTTGAAGAGCTGTCGTTTGAAGCAGCAGAAATTGCACCAGCAAGTATACCAATCAATGCTGCATATGTAGATCAAAAACTCGCAGGTATCGTAAAAAACAAAGATTTGTCACAGTTTATATTGTAAGATAAAGCTGTTTAGTATCATTCAGTAGTAAAAACCTTTAGAATATTAAGTGAATACTCTTCGGATTATTTATAGGAGGAACATATAATGAATTTATTAGAAAAAACACGTAAAATTAACTCGATGCTTCAAGCTTCTGCTGGTAAGCCGGTAAACTTTAAGGAAATGGCCGATACATTAGGAGATATCATAGATAGTAATGTCTATATTTTGAGCCGTAAAGGTAAATTATTAGGTATTTCAATTCACCAACAAATTGAAAATGAGCGTATGAAGAAAATGTTCGAAGAGAGACAGTTCCCAGAGGAATACACACATAGCTTGTTTACTATCTCAGAAACATCTTCTAATTTAGATATCCATAACGAACATACTGCTTTCCCTGTGGAAAACAAAGATCTTTTCCAAAACGCATTAACTACAATTGTACCAATCGTTGGTGGTGGTGAACGTTTAGGAACATTAATCCTTGCTCGTTTATCTTCACAATTTGAAGATGATGATTTAATCTTAGCAGAGTATGGTGCAACAGTAGTTGGTATGGAAATTTTACGTGAAAAATCTGAAGAAATTGAAGAAGAAGCTCGTAGCAAAGCGGTCGTACAAATGGCCATTAATTCACTTTCATACAGTGAATTAGAAGCAATTGAGCACATCTTTGAAGAACTTGATGGCAACGAAGGTTTACTTGTTGCTTCTAAGATTGCTGACAGAGTGGGAATTACACGCTCAGTCATCGTCAATGCATTACGTAAACTAGAATCAGCAGGTGTCATTGAGTCTCGCTCTCTAGGTATGAAAGGAACTTATATTAAAGTGTTAAACGATAAGTTCTTAAATGCATTAGCTGAAATTAAAATGAAATAATACTTCTCTAAGAAGATAATGAAGGCGTCTAGGTAAAACTAGGCGCCTTTTCGTGTGCATTAAATTGGGAAGTTGTCATCTCGATTGCTTTGATATTTTTGAATAAGTACAAATTTGGAGAATATTGATGTTTTGTATTTCTTTTCTCCTAAAGTCGTTCATAAATTTGTCACTACAATTAGCATATAAAAAGACATTGTATGTTACTTTAGAATAATAGCAAATAAACTGTTAAATATTTATATTAGAATGTTCTGTCATTTGTAGGACTAGTAAAAAGGGACCTTAATTTAATTTCGATTTAAAAGGCGATAAAGCTCATAAAAAGGCAAATTTAATACTAAAATCGTAAACACTGTCGAAATAGTGTAAAATAACTAGATGTAAATGAACTCTTAATAAACCTTAGAGGGACAAGGGATGCAGAAGTTTTGTCCTGGTTGTGCCGTTGAAAAAATAGGGCGTATATACTATTAAAAAGTGACAAAAGACAATAGACACTAGGTATCATCTTAATTACAATTGTATTATTGGATAAATTAACAAGTACATAGAATTTAATAAAATGAGGTGAACAGTTTTGAATTTATTTGGTGGAACTATTAGTAGCCTGGAAAATGGACTTTCCTATGCAACTTTGAATCATAAAACAATCGCAAACAATATTGCGAATGTCGATACACCTAATTATAAGGCGAAAAATGTTAGTTTTAAGGATATGTTGGAAGAACAAAAGACTATAGCTATTTCTGCATATCGTACTGACAATAGACATTATGATTTCACAATTCGACAATCTACACCTGGTGTCAATAATATAGAAAACTTACGATACCGAAATAATGGCAACGCTGTAGATATGGATGCTGAACAGGCAAAATTAGCAGAGAATCAAATTTATTACAATGCTTTAATTGATCGTGTGAACGGGAAATTAAACACATTAAACACTGTTATTAAAGGAGGTAAGTAATAGATGTCTATCTTTCATGGAATGAATACCACTGCCTCAGCTTTAACTGCGCAACGATTACGCATGGACGTCATTTCTTCTAATATGGCAAACATGGATACAACTCGAGCTCGTCAAGTTAATGGTGAGTGGGAGCCATATCGACGGAAGTCCGTAACGTTTACAGCACAAGAAGGTCAGTTTTCGAAGTTTATGAATGTAGCACTTGGTAAAGACGCCAAAAGTGGTGTTGGTAATGGTGTGAAAGTAACTCGTATTTCAGAAGACCGAGAAACACCTTTCAAACTTGTTTATGACCCAACTCATCCAGATGCAAATGCAGATGGCTATGTCAATATGCCGAATGTCGATCCATTAAAAGAAATGGTAGATTTAATGTCAGCCACTCGTTCCTACGAGGCAAACGTAACCGTATTTAACGCAAATAAGTCCATGCTTACAAAGGCTTTAGAGATTGGTAAATAAATAAGAAGAAAGGAAGATACATAATGACTATTTCGTCCGTTTCGCTAATGACACCTACTCAGGTTGTAAATGAAACAAATAAACTTAATACGACACCTTATGAAGCACAACAAAGCTTCGCGAACTCTTTAAAAGAAGCAATAGCCAAAGTAAATGACCAGCAAATCACATCCGATAATTTTACTCAAAAGCTAATTAAAGGTGAAAATGTGGAGTTGCATGAGGTAATGATTGCTTCACAAAAGGCGAGCATTACATTAAACGCAACAATTGAAGTTCGCAATAAGGTGATTGAAGCTTACCAAGAAATAATGCGAATGAGTGTTTAATTTTTTATTGAAGGTAGAAATTCCCTTTTCAATATAAATTAAAAACTACCTTAAGGTGGGCTCATTAAGGTCGCAAATTATTGATGGCTAGGTTATTCACTATAACCGGAGGATTCATAATGAATGAACGATTGACGAAAATAAAAAACGACACCAGTCAATTTTGGAAAAGTCGAAGTAAAAAGCAAAAAATAGTTATGATTGGCTCCGTGGTAAGCGTAATTGCACTTGCGGCAATTGTGACGTTTTTTGCTTCAAAAACTACATATGTTCCACTTTATAAAGATTTATCAACAAGAGAAATTGGACAAGTAAAGGAAGCACTGGATTCTCAAGGTGTAACATATCAAATTGCTCCAGGCGGAACATCTATTTTAGTGCCAGAGGAGCAAGTTGACTCCTTATTAGTGCAATTAGCATCAGAAGGCTATCCACAAACGGGTACGATTGATTATTCATTTGCAAACAGTTCAGGTTTTGGTATGACAGATAATGAATTTAACTTATTAAAGAAAGCAGCTACTGAAACTGAAATTGCTAAACTTTTTAGAAACCTTGAAGGTGTTAAAGATGCAAAAGTAATGATTACTGTCCCTGAAGAAGGAGTCTTCGTAACAGATGTTAAAGAAGATGCAACTGCATCTATCGTGTTAAATACAGATCCAGGCTATAAATTTACAGAACAACAAATTACAACAATGTATAATTTGGTATCAAAAAGTATTCCAAATTTAAAAACTGATAATATCGTAATCTCAAATCAATTCTCAGAGTACTTTGACTTAAATGCAGCCACAACAGATGGAGCATCTACAACGACAGCTGAAGGTCAATTACAAATGAAGAAATTAGTCGAACGTGATCTACAACGTCAAGTACAAAATATGCTAGGCACGTTGATGGGACAAGATAAAGTGATGGTTTCTGTCACTACGGATATTGACTTCAAGAAAGAAAATCGTGAAGAAAACCTTGTGACGCCTGTTGATGAAGAGAATATGGAAGGTATTGCCATTAGTGCACAAAGAATTACTGAGCAATATTCTGGAACAGGGGCTGCAGCAGCTACTGGAACACCTGAAGCTGAAACAACTACTGATAACTTTACTACTTATAATGAAGGGACATCGGGTAACGGTGATTATGAACGTACGGAAGAAACAATTAATAATGATGTGAACCGTATACGTAAAGATATCCAAGAAGCCCCTTATAAGGTTCAAGATATTGGAATTCAAGTAATTGTTGAACCGCCAACAGCGACAGATGCAGCATCATTACCAGATGGTGTCCGTGAAGATATTGAGAAAATTTTAAGTACAATCGTTCGCACAACGATTTCAAAAGACGTGGCGGCTGAACTTACTCAAGAGCAAATTGATGAGAAAGTAGCTGTATCTGTACAACCACTATACGGTAAAGCCACACAAGTTGCTGATGAAAAGCCAATCATTCCATGGTGGGTTTGGGTCATTGGCGGTATCTTATTAGCTGTTATTGTCTTGTTAGCATTCTTCATTATCCGTTCTCGTAAACGTGCGAAGGAAGAAGAAGAGCTAAGTATCCTAGAAGAACAAGAAGAATTAATGATCGATGATATTAATGAAGAAATTGAAACGGAAGCTACAATGCGTCGTAAGCAGCTAGAAAAAATGGCAAAAGAAAAGCCAGACGATTTTGCAAAGTTACTGCGTAGTTGGATTGCTGAAGACTAACTAGGAGGTTCGGCTGTGTCCAAGAAAGATAAGGAATTAACCGGAAAACAAAAGGCCGCTCTCTTGTTAATTTCATTAGGGCCTGAGGTTTCAGCTTCAGTCTATAAACATTTAACAGAGGAAGAAATTGAACGTTTAACATTAGAAATTTCAAGTGTTAAAAAAGTAGAATCAAACGTCAAGGAAGAGATTATAGAAGAATTCCACAATATTGCACTAGCCCAAGACTATATCACGCAAGGTGGTATTGGTTATGCGAAAACAGTATTAGAAAAAGCGCTTGGCGTTGAACAAGCACAAACGATTATTAATCGTCTGACTTCTTCACTACAAGTAAGACCGTTTGATTTTGCACGGAGAGCTGATCCAGCACAAATTTTTAACTTTATTCAAAATGAACATCCTCAAACAATTGCCCTGATTCTTTCTTATTTAGAAGCGGGGCAAGCAGGGGTTATTTTATCTTCATTACCACAAGAAGTACAAGCTGACATTGCAAAACGTATTGCTGTCATGGAATCGACTTCTCCTGAAGTAATTAGTGAAATTGAATCGGTGTTAGAGCGTAAATTATCATCTACAGTTACACAGGATTACACAGAAACTGGTGGTATTGATGCGGTCGTTGAAGTACTGAATGGAGTAGATCGACAAACAGAGAAAACGATCCTTGATGCACTTGAAATTCAAGATCCAGAGCTTGCAGAGGAAATCAAAAAACGCATGTTTGTGTTCGAAGATATCGTTACACTCGACAATCGTTCTATTCAACGTGTTATTCGTGATTGTGAAAACGAAGACTTATTGCTTTCGATGAAGGTATCAAGCGAAGAGGTAAAAGATATTATTTTCCGCAATATGTCACAACGTATGGCTGATACATTTAAAGAAGAAATGGAAATTATGGGACCTGTACGTTTACGTGACGTAGAGGAGGCACAATCGCGAATTGTTGCTGTTATTCGTCGCCTAGAGGATGCTGGTGAGATTATTATTGCACGTGGTGGAGGAGATGACGTAATTGTCTAGAATCATCCGTTCTATATACACACAATCCAATAGCGATAATGTAAAAGAAATACAAATCCGCGATATGTTTGAAATACCCGGTTTGGAAGATGATGAGGATACTTCATCCCAGCATCAATTGACGATAGAAGAAATAATGGCTGAGCGAGATCATTTGCTTGCCCAAGCTAGGGCTTCCTTGCAAGTGGAACGGGAAGCGTTTGAGCAAGAAAAGCAAGAACATTTCCAAGAGATGGAGCACTTAAAGCTAAGTTGGGAAGAAGAGAGGCCTAATCGAGTTCAAGAAGCTTATGATGAGGGATTTGGACAAGGCTATGAAGATGGTGTGAACAAATCCACAGAAGCAATGGCCCAGTCCCTTCAAACTGCGAATGAAGTGATCAATCAAGCAAAAGAAAACGCACAAAAGTATATTAATGATCAAGAAGCAGTAATTTTAGAGCTTGGCCTAACGACAGCTGAACGAATTATTGGCACGTCATTAGAACGTGATCGAGAGCTGTTCGTGTCAATTGTTCGTAGAGGGCTGAAAGAGGCGAGAGAAATGAAAGAAATTAAAATTTATGTGTCGCCTACCTATCACGCTTTAATAACTGCCAATCGTGATGAACTAGCCGAAATGTTCCCGATTGATGTACCATTTATGATTTTTGTTAATGAAGATTTGAATAATGAAACAGATTGCTATATCGAAACGAATCATGGCCGCATAGTTGTGAGCATCGACGAGCAATTGAACGAACTAAGATTAAAGCTTCATGAAATATTAGAAAGTAAGGAATGATCTAGATGAAGACGGCTCAATTAATCGAACATATTCCTCATATGCCAACCTTTAAAAAGTTTGGTAGAGTCACTAGAGTTGTCGGCTTGATGATTGAGTCGCAAGGTCCAGATAGTTCCATAGGTGATGTTTGTAAAATCCATGTGGAAACTGTAAACAATGGTCACCAAATCATTTTAGCTGAGGTTGTTGGTTTTAAAGATGAAATTGTTGTCTTAATGCCTTTCACCTCTTTGCGAGAAATATCTATTGGCTGCCTTGTTGAAGGGACTGGTGCTCCATTAGAAGTAAAAGTAGGCCCTGAGTTAATTGGAAGAGTGTTAGATTCGATGGGGAATCCTATTGATGGCACCTTATTACCAAAAGGGCTTATGACAGTTCCGACCGAACAAGATCCACCAAATCCACTAACACGCCCACCTATCAATGAAAGACTTGAAGTGGGAGTAAAGGCTATTGACGGAATGCTGACAGTTGGTAATGGCCAACGTGTTGGGATTTTCGCAGGTTCAGGGGTCGGAAAAAGTACGCTTCTTGGCATGATTGCGAGAAATACGCAGGCAGATTTGAATGTAATTGCTCTGATAGGAGAACGTGGACGTGAGGTTCGTGAATTTATTGAACGTGATTTAGGTCCAGAAGGTCTAAGCCGTTCCATAGTTGTGGCAGCTACATCTGATCAGCCAGCATTGATGAGGATAAAAGGGGCGTTTACAGCAACCGCCATCGCTGAATATTTTAGAAATCGTGGCTTAAATGTCATGTTGATGATGGACTCCGTAACACGTGTTGCCATGGCCCAACGTGAAATTGGACTTGCCACAGGAGAACCACCAGCACAAAAAGGGTATACACCGTCTGTATTTGCGATATTACCTAAATTACTAGAACGTACAGGTACTAATGAAAAAGGTTCTATTACGGCATTTTACACTGTCTTAGTTGATGGGGATGATATGAATGAACCAATTGCTGATACTGTGCGAGGGATATTAGATGGTCATATTGTGCTTGATCGAAATTTAGCTAATAAAGGTCAATACCCTGCTATAAATGTTTTGAAAAGTGTTAGTCGTTTGATGAATCATGTTGCAGAACCGGAACATAAGAAAGCAGCAGAACGATTAAGGGAACTTTACTATACATATGACAAATCTGAGGATTTAATCAACATTGGCGCGTATAAACGAGGAACGTCTAAAGAAATTGATGAAGCAATTTATTATGAACCGCTCATTACTACTTATCTCAAACAGGGCTATTTAGATAAAGTGACATTGGAAGAAAGTGTGAATGAATTAATATCCTTATCGAACGGTGGTGTGAACTAGATGGTCAGCTATGTGTATCGTTTTGAAAAAGTGTTAACGGTTCGTGAGCAAGAAAAAAACGAAACTGAAATGGCCTACAAAGAATCTGTCCGTTCTTTTGAGGAAGTTGCCACTAAATTATATGACTTACTTAAAAAGAAGGAAGACTTAATTGCTTTCCAGCAGGATCGCTTAACTGTTGGTTCATCTATTGATGAAATCCATCACTATGCACGTTTTATTGATAGTCTTGAAAAAACAATTGCAGAGGTGCAACAGAAAGTGATACAAGCTCGTGCAAAGATGAATTGGCACGAAGAAAAATTATTAGAAAAAAACTTGGAAGTACGTAAATTTGAAAAAATGAGAGAAAAGGATTTTAAGCTATTCCAACAAGAGCAGGATCGTATAGAAAGCCTTTTTTTAGATGAAATTTCAATACTAACGTATAACAAGAGAGAAATCAGGTGATTTCATGGTGAAAAAAGACAATCGATTGACAGCAGAATTAATTGAACAGCAACCTAAGAAAAAAACTGGGGGCTTTCTAAAGTTTTTTACTTGGATAGTCCTGCCACTTATGTTTGTAGTAGCAGTATTACTTGTTGTGGCAACGTTAATGAATACAAATGTCTTTGACTTAGGAAAGAAGGCGATAGGCAGTTTACCTTTTGTTCCATCAGAAGAACAACAAGCGAAAGATGCTGTCGTTAACAATGATTCGAAAATAGTCAATTTACAGGCAGAGATTCAAGAAAAAGAAGCAGAAATTTCACAGCTACAAAAAAAGTTAGATACAACGACAACTGAAAAAGAAAAGTTAATGACTGAAAAAGAGCAACTTCAATTTGAAATTGAAAAATTAAATCGAGAACAAGATGCTGTGAAGCGTGATTTCAACGATATTTTATCAACTTTCGATAAGATGTCTCCGAAAGCGGCAGCACCTGTATTAATCAATATGAGTGATGCAGAAGCACTGCGTATTTTATCGAATTTAAAACCTGATAAACTAGCGGCCATATTAGAGAAAATGGATGCTAAAGATGCAGCAAAATATACGGAACTTATGGCTAAACAATAGAGTTAATGAAAGGAGGTGAAAAGAGTGGATATAGCGATGATGAAAATGATTACTAAATCGGTACCTTCTAAAACCGCTGCAACAAAACCAGCAACAGTCAGTAGCTCTGAGGGAAAGATTAACGGAACATCGAAACAGGATAATTTATCGAAATTCGGCTCTGTTTTTGGACAAGTACTATCTTCCTCAACTCAATCAAATCAATCTTCACAAGCTACTCCAACTAATGAGTTGGCTGATTTACAGCAAGTGTTAAATGCTGATTCATTGGAAGAGGTACTAGATTTACTAGGAATCCCACATGATGATGGTTTGTTAATGCTTCAACTTGGAGAAGAAGGTAAAGCAGTGGCTATGGATGAAATGCTTGATTTAGAAAATATACTAAATGCATTAGGGATTGATGAAGAGCAATTGCAAAAAATAGTCCAACAGCTACTAGGAGAAGAAAAAGAAGCTAGTGATGTCTGGGAACTTTTATCATTAGTAGATGCCCAAGCACCAGTCCTACAATCGCAGATAGGTGTTGCGCTACAAGGCGAAAGTCAAGTAACACCAAAAGAAACAACACAATTACTTCAAGTGTTAAAGTTAGCACAATTAGTAGGACAGAAAACGGACTTAACAGCTTCACAAGAAAACTTGTTAACAACAGTAAAAAGTCTATTAACGTCATTACAAACGCAAGTAGAAACTATACAAGTAACAACAACTAAATCAACTGGCACATTGTCATTACAAGGTTTCCAGCAAGTAATTCAGCAAGTCCAAGTGACCAAGCAAAGTGAGACTAGTTCTAATGAAATGGTTACACCACAAACCGTACAAACCAAACCAGATACGTTCCAAGTAACATTACCGACTGCCAAACCTGCACAGTCAGAGGCTTTATTAAAAGAAATGCAAGCCATTATCAATAGAGCACAGATTTCTAATGCGCAGGGGATAACACGATTAACAATAAAATTGTATCCAGAAAATTTAGGGACAGTTCGTATAGAGCTTGTGCAAAATGATGGTGTACTTACAGCTCGTTTATTAGCTTCTACAGCTCATGGACGTGAGTTACTTGATAGTCAAGCTCACCAGCTAAAACAGGCATTTGTTCAGCAGAACATTCAAGTAGATCGTCTTGATATTGCACAATCATTACAGGATGCGGATCGCCAGCAACGTGATCAAAACTTCTTTAATAATTTCTTTAGACAACAACAGGATGAAGAACAGCAACAAAAAAATGAGGATGACGATGAAGAGAAATCCTTTAGTGACTATTTAATAAGTGAGGAGGTGTAATTCATGGCAGATACAACAACAAAAGCAACAAATACATCCATAACGGATGATCTTTACTATTCGAATTATAGGAAACCAACCAAACAAACTGGGAATAGTGAACTTGGCAAAGATGCCTTTCTGCAACTGTTAATTACACAATTGCAGCACCAGGATCCAACAAATCCAATGGATGATAGAGAATTCATTTCCCAAATGGCGCAGTTTTCTTCTTTAGAACAAATGCAGAACATGACAAAGGCAGTGGAATCATTATTAGCATCACAGCAACAAACACAGATGATGAATTATGCAACTTTTGTTGGTAAAGAAGTTAAATGGCATGAAATTTCAGATAAAACAGATGAAAATGGGGATCCTGTTGTCAATGAAGGAACAGGTGTGATTGAATCCTTGAAATTTGTAGATGGTAGTGTTGTATTTAAATTAGCAGATGGGAAAGAAATAACGCCTGGTAATATTTCAGGAATCCTAGGTGGCTCTGGAACAAGTTCAAATGGCAATAATCCTGTGCCAGAATCTCCACTTGTACAGGCTAGTAAATTGATAGGTAAAAAGGTTACATATCAAGATGGTGACCAGGAAGTACAAGGGAAAATCGTCTCTGTTTCGAATAAAGATGGCGTTATTTATTACGTATTAGACAATGATAAAAAACTAACGGATAAAGATTTTACAGTTATTAGCGAATAAAGGTGTGAAAAAGTGATGGATAAATTTTCAATTCATCGTGTACCCTTGCATCCATCTATTCGTGCAACTCAACCTACGTCCATTAATTCACAGCAATCTTTTAAAGCCCATTTACAGGAAGCAACAAAGCAAGAGCTTAAAGTGAGCAAACATGCGCATGAACGTATCATTGAGCGTAAAATTGACATCTCTGAACAAGAATGGCAGGTTGTATCGGATAAGGTATTTGAAGCCCACTCAAAAGGTGTTAAACAGCCATTAGTCTTGATGGATCAAGCAGCTTTAATTGTCAGTGCTAAAAATGCTACTGTCATTACAGCAATGGATCGCACGGAAGCAAAACAACAGTTATTTACAAATATAGATGGCACGATCGTGCTTTAAAGGCTGGACCTTCTTATGTAAGGAAGCCTTCGTGATGCTGATTGATAGAAGCACACAAATAAAAAATGAAGGGAGAACGAAAACTTATGTTACGTTCTATGTATTCAGGTATATCAGGTCTTAAAAACTTCCAAACAAAGCTAGATGTTATTGGTAATAATATTGCAAATGTTAATACTGTTGGCTTTAAAAAAGGGCGCGTTCTTTTTAAAGATTTAATGTCTCAAACTCAAGCAGGTGCATCTGCAGCAACAGCTACACGAGGTGGTGTGAACCCACAACAAGTTGGTTTGGGTTCACAATTAGCTGCGATTGACACGATTCATGGGGGCGGTTCCTTACAAAGTACAGGTCGTGGACTTGATTTAGCTATTGAAGGCGATGGCTTTTTCATGGTAGCTGATGCTAATGGCGCTCCTGATCCAGATAGTGGTTTCATCGACGAAGCAGGCTTCAATAATACCCTATTTACTCGTAATGGTGTTTTCTATATGGATAGCAATGGCTATTTAGTTAATGCTGACGGGAAATATTTAGTAGGGGTAACTGCTGGAGACGATATTGTCATGGAAGCTGATGACGATGGTATCAATCCGGAGGATGCACCAATTGCTTCAGGAGATGAAGGTGCAAACTTATTTAATGAAGATGGTGAACTTACACCTGATGCAGGAGATGTGGGACCAATTCGTATCCCAACAACTGCTAAAGAGATTAGCATTGGTCCTAATGGTACGGTTGAATATGTAGACCTAAACGGTGAGCGTAAATGGGCAGGGCAGCTGGTTATGGCTAAATTCCCTAACGCTGGTGGTCTTGCTAAGAATGGTGGGAACTACTATCAACAAACAGCAAACTCTGGTGCTGCATATGCACAAGTGGCAACTGTAGCAGGGATGGGGAAAGTAGTACCTGGAGCAGTAGAGATGTCCAACGTTGACTTATCTGAAGAATTTACAGAGATGATTGTGGCACAACGTGGTTTCCAAGCGAATACTCGTATTATTACAACATCAGATGAAGTGTTACAAGAGCTAGTAAACTTAAAACGATAATAATTGTGTAGTCCTTTAATTCATAAACGGACGTTTTAACAAAACATATTTTCATATGAGGGAGGGTCGGGCCGGCTCTCATGCTAGACCCGGCCCTAATTCAATGATTGAACTAACACGTCTAAATGGCAAAGCATTTACATTAAATGCTTTATACATAGAAATAGTCGAATCATTTCCTGATACGACGATTACTTTAACAACTGGAACAAAATTGATTGTTTTAGAGAGTGAAGATGAGGTGCGACAAAAGGTAACTGCCTTTTATAACAATATACAAATACTATCCAACCCGCATCTACGAGGTGAAAAAGATGAAGAATAATAAAATGTTAACGATGATTATTATTTTGTTAGTAGCAGTCATACTGATCGGGGTTATCTTGTTTGTATTGCTTACACAATTTAATAAACCGACGGGAGCTACTGAACCATCCATTGATGAGATTGTAGAGGCTACAGTGGAGATTCCAGAAATCACGACGAATCTTGCAGATAAAAGAGTTGTGCGCTTGTCATTAAAAGTCCAAACGACAAGCAAAGATGCTGCTGCAGAATTAACAAAGCGTGTTTTCCAGGTGCAAAATATTGCCATTCAAGAGCTTTCTGAAATGGAGCAAAAGGATTTAGAAGGTAAGCAAGGGAAACAAATTTTCCAAAAATCATTAAAAACTAGAGTAAATGAATTGATGCTAGAGGGAGAAGTTCAGGAAGTATATTTTACCTCCTTCATCACTCAATAAAACAGAAACTGCTTGAAATGGAGGTGGGCAAATGGCAGGAGATGTGTTATCTCAATCCGAGATAGATGCGCTGCTTTCCGCTATATCGACTGGGGAAATGTCAGCAGATGACATAAAAAAAGAGGATGAGGGACGCAAAGTTAAAGTTTATGACTTTAAACGAGCACTTCGATTCTCAAAAGATCAAATCCGAAGTTTGACCCGAATACACGAGAATTTTGCACGATTACTGACAACCTTCTTCTCTGCACAGCTTAGAAGCTATGTGCAAATTACGGTTGCATCAGTAGACCAAATACCATTTGAAGAGTTCGTTCGTTCGATTCCGAATATGACACTCATTAATGTGTTTGAAGTGCCACCATTAGATGGTAATATATTGATGGAAATAAATCCGAACATTGCCTATTCCATGCTAGATCGTTTAATGGGCGGTAGTGGGGCGAGTCATAGTAATGTAGATAATTTAACTGAGATTGAAACAAAAATTATGACAAACCTTTTTGAACGCTCATTCGACAATTTACGCGAGGCATGGGAAAATGTTGCGGAAATTGATCCGATTTTAGTGGAGCTTGAAGTTAATCCACAATTTTTACAGATGATCTCACCAAATGAAACAGTTGTCGTTATTTCGTTAAATACGATCATTGGTGAGACAAGCGGTATGATAAATATTTGTATTCCGCATGTTGTATTGGAGCCGATTGTTCCAAATCTTTCTGTGCGTTACTGGATGCAAACAAATACGAAAGAAATGTCTCCAGAACAAACAAAAATGCTTGAAACACGCGTAAAACAAGCGAAATTACCTCTTTCAGTTGAATTAGGGCTAACAGATATCACCATCGAGGATTTCCTCACAATGCAAATTGGTGATGTTATACAGTTAGAGCAAAAAATTAATGACCCATTACTACTAAAAGTAGGAACATTACCAAAATTCACTGTTCAACCAGGTAAGCAAGGCAAAAAATTAGCAATCCAAATTATCGACCCTTTGAAAGGAGGAGACGAAGATGAGTGATGAAATGCTCTCCCAAGAAGAAATTGAAGCGCTATTAAGGGGCGAGACGTTGGAAGATAAAAACAGCGGCACTGAAGCTTCTTCAATTGATGAAACAAATGATATACGAGTAGAGGATTACCTTGATTCGTTTGCACAAGATGCATTAGGTGAGGTAGGCAATATATCTTTTGGTAGCTCTGCCACAGCACTTTCGGCGTTATTAGGTCAAAAAGTAGATATTACTACACCAAGTATATCAATGATTAATCGAAATAAATTAGAAGAGGAGTTTCCTCATCCGTATGTAGCTGTCCAAGTTGAATATACGATTGGCTTAACAGGCATGAATCTACTTGTCATTAAACAATCCGATGCAGCTATTATTGCAGACCTAATGTTAGGTGGCGATGGATTAAATCCGAAGCCTGACTTAGGAGAAATTCAGTTAAGTGCTGTTCAAGAGGCTATGAATCAAATGATGGGTTCAGCGGCTACGTCTATGTCGACAGTATTCAACAAAAAAGTAGATATTTCTCCACCTACAATTGATTTAATGAATATTTCTAAAGATGAAGGTCGAGAAAATATCCCTGAAGATGATTTGCTAGTCAAAGTATCTTTTAGATTAAGAATTGGTAATTTAATTGATTCAAATTTAATGCAATTATTACCGCTTAAATTTAGTCAAAACATCGTAAAATCTCTATTAGGTGAAACTGAATCGATTGAAGAACCTGTGGCTGCAACGATTGCACCAGAAGCACCACTAATTGCAGCACCACCTGTCCAACAACAAGTGCCTGTAGCAGCTCCGCCTGCCCAACCTGTTTATCAGCAGTCGGAAGTTCCAATGCAGCAGCCTGTTTATCAGGAGCCACAGCAGTTTACTCAACCAACGAGAGCTGCGCAGCCAGTGAATGTTCAACAAGCTCAATTTGCTAGCTTTGATCCAAATGTAATCTCTCAATCTGAAGCTAGAAATTTAAATATGCTACTTGATATTCCATTGCAAGTTACTGTAGAGTTAGGACGTACGAAACGTTCTGTTAAAGAGATTTTAGAACTATCAAGTGGTTCGATTATTGAATTAGATAAATTAGCAGGGGAGCCTGTTGATATATTAGTGAATAGTCGTTTAATCGCTAAAGGTGAAGTCGTTGTTATTGATGAAAACTTTGGTGTACGTATTACAGATGTTTTAAGTCAAGCAGAGCGTTTAAATAATTTAAGATAGTTTCAATTGGAGGAGTTAACCATGTCTAAAAGAATTTTGATTGTAGACGACGCTGCGTTTATGCGTATGATGATCAAGGATATTTTGTCGAAAAATGGATTCGAGGTTGTTGGAGAGGCAGCAGATGGATTACAAGCTGTTGAAAAGTACAATGAACTAAAGCCAGATTTAGTAACAATGGATATTACAATGCCTGAAATGGATGGCATTGCGGCTCTTAAAGCAATTAAGGGATCAGATCCAAGTGCAACTGTAATCATGTGTTCAGCAATGGGACAACAAGCAATGGTAATCGATGCAATTCAAGCTGGTGCGAAAGACTTTATTGTTAAGCCCTTCCAGGCAGATCGAGTAATTGAAGCGATCCAAAAAGCGCTAGGATGATTCCATGAAAATGTTAAAATCATTTCGTTTAACGATGATTTTTGCATTTCTTGTATCCTTCCTGTTTTTGTACCCAACACCATCTTCTGTCTATGCAGACTCTGATACGAATAGTGTGACAGATTGCATTAAAGACCCAGAAGCTTGTTATGGAGATACTACTGATCCAGCTGCTAAACAAGAACCAAGTGTATCAGCAGCTGGAGATATATCTGCATGGGAATACATAAAAATGGTTTTAGCGCTTATTTTTGTTGTAGCTTTGTTTTATGGTTTAATGAAGTTTTTAAATAAACGAAATTTAAACTTCCAACGTAATCAAATGGTACAAAATTTAGGCGGTTTATCGTTAGGTGCACAAAAGTCAGTACAGCTTTTACAAGTTGGGAAAACATTGTATCTAGTGGGTGTCGGTGAAGACGTTCAGCTATTGCGTGAAATTACTGATCCTGAAGAAGTAGAAACATTGTTAGCACTTTATAACGAAAGGCAAGAACTTGCAGCAACATCACCGTATATTGCAGAAGTATTTTCTAAGTTTAAGAAAAAAGATAGAGAGAATTTGCAAAATGAACAAAAGCAAGATGCATTTGGCAAACTCTTTGAAAAAAAAATATCCGAAATTAAACAGGAGCGCAGTGAAGAGATTGAGAGATGGAAGCAAAAGGAGAAGGATGATAAATGAACGATTTAATCAATGTTTTTTCCAATAGCGATCCTACCAACGTCTCAACATCTGTTAAGCTCTTACTACTACTAACAGTTTTATCACTGGCACCAAGTATATTAATTTTAATGACATCCTTTGCTCGTATTGTCATTGTTTTATCCTTTGTGCGAACGGCATTGGCTACACAGCAAATGCCCCCTAATCAGGTAATCGTAGGGTTAGCATTATTTTTAACGTTCTTTATTATGGCTCCAACCTTTCAAGAGGTCAATAAAGAGGCCTTGCAACCATTATTTGCTGAAGAAATTAGTTTAGATGAAGCTTATGATCGGGCCAGTGCGCCATTTAAAGAATTTATGAGTAAGCACACAAGGCAAAAAGATCTTGATTTGTTTTTATCGTACAATCAAGCAGAAAAACCAGCATCTGTGGAAGAAATCCCACTGACAATGCTTGTACCAGCATTTGCTTTAAGTGAAATTAAAACAGCATTTCAAATAGGTTTTATGATTTTTATTCCATTCCTAGTGATCGATATGATTGTTGCGAGTACATTAATGTCGATGGGGATGATGATGTTACCACCAGTAATGATTTCATTGCCATTCAAAATTTTATTGTTTGTCCTGGTCGATGGTTGGTATCTCGTCATGAAATCGCTACTACAAAGTTTTTAGGGGATGATACAGTATGACAGGTGAGTTGGTTATTTCCGTTGCAGAACGTGCCATTATGATTATCCTTCTAACAAGCGGTCCGTTATTATTAGTAGCCTTAATCACTGGTTTGGCCGTAAGTATTTTTCAAGCTACCACTTCGATTCAAGAGCAAACATTGGCATTTGTACCGAAAATTGTCGCCGTCTTAGTGGCCATCGTGTTCTTTGGCCCATGGATGTTATCTCAAGTTACTAGCTATGCGAGAGACATTTTTGAGAATTTAACACGTTATATAGGGTGAGTCCATGAATGAATTAATTCCGCATTTAACGGTTTTCTTATTGGTGCTTGTGCGTGTTTCAGCATTTTTTGTTACGGTTCCCTTTTTTTCCTATAGAACCATACCACCACAAGTCAAAATTACTCTCGCACTGGTTTTAGCTTGGATGATGTATTATACAATTGATGTTGAGCCATTTGCATTCAATGATGAATACATATTATTAGTGATGAAAGAAGCACTTGTTGGACTGTTACTCGGTCTAGTAGGCTATATGATCATGTCTGCCATTCAAATTGCAGGAAGCTTTATTGATTTTCAAATGGGTTTTGCCATTGCCAATATTATTGATCCGCAAACAGGGGCTCAAAGTCCATTAATTGGTCAGTTTTTTAATATGCTAGCGTTTCTTTTATTGTTAGCAATTAATGGCCATCATTTGATTCTTGATGGAATTTATTATAGTTATCAATTTTTACCTATGGATCAATTTCCTAGTTTTGCAAATGAGAGCTTTCCCCAATTTATCATCACAACATTTACAGCTGTTTTCGCGATTGCATTTCAGATGGCTGCACCTGTTGTGGCTACCTTATTTTTAGTTGATTTAGCATTAGGAATAACTGCGAAAACAGTACCACAATTAAATATATTTGTTGTTGGTTTTCCTATTAAAATAGGAGTTAGTTTTTTAGTGTTATTTACAATGATGGCTGTTATGATTCAAGTCATTCAAAAGCTAATCACTATTATGATTTACGGCATGCGTGATTTAATGGCCATTTTAGGTGGTGGATAACATGAAACTACTACTGAATTTAGATATCCAGTTTTTTTCAGGAGAAAAAACTGAAAAGGCGACGCCAAAGAAACGTCAAGATGCTCGAAAAAAGGGACAAGTTGTTAAGAGTCAAGATATTACAAGTGCCATAGTTATGCTAATGGTCTTTATATTTTTGTTTTTCTTTGCAGGCTCCTTACGGGACGAGCTATTATCGTTTTTTAGGCAAACGTTTATCCATAACATACGCATCGAATCACTGACCATTGATAGTGTGATGCACTTATTTACAGAAACATTGATACAAATGGCTTTCATTATTGTACCGATTATGGCGATTGCTGTTGTTGGAGCGCTTGCAGGTAACTTTCTGCAGTTTGGCTTTTTATTTACATTAGAGCCAATGAAGTTTGATTTAAAAAAGATGGACCCTATTAAAGGGTTAAAAAAAATATTTTCTGTTAAGGCCATTGTTGAGCTGCTCAAATCGGTCTTAAAGATTGGCTTTATCGGCAGTGTAACAACAATTATTGTTTGGACTAACTTACCAGAAGTTTTAGCGTTGTCCTTTAAAAGCCCTTGGATGACGCTTATAACCGTAGGAAAACTAGTCGGCATTATGGGCATAGCAGCATCTTTAGTTTTACTTTGTGTATCCATGTTGGATTGGATGTATCAAAAATTTGATTATGAAAAAAATCTTAAAATGTCTAAGCAAGATATTAAAGATGAATATAAAAATAGTGAGGGTGACCCTCTGATTAAATCAAAAATCAAACAACGTCAACGCGAAATGGCGATGCGTCGTATGATGTCAGAGATACCAAGTGCAGATGTAGTTATTACCAATCCTACTCACTATGCGATTGCCCTCAAATATGACGAGGAAAATATGGATGCCCCTCGCGTAGTTGCTAAGGGTACAGACTTTATCGCTCAAAAAATTAAGATGATTGCCAAAGAACATGATGTAATTATGGTGGAAAATAGACCTTTAGCTCGTGCCATGTATGATCAAGTTGAAATTGGTGATCCGGTACCAGAAGAATTTTTCAAAGCAGTAGCAGAAATACTCGCTTATGTTTACCGTATTAAACGTAAAATTTAAAGCTTTTTAGTAGGAGGGACACAAATGAAAGTTCGCGATATTGGGGTTTTAGGTGCGGTTATTTTAATCGTTGCGATGCTCATCATCCCTCTTCCTCCGTGGATGTTAAGTTTCTTAATTGTCATTAATATTACATTAGGATTAATTGTACTACTAACAGCAATGAGTATGAAGGAAGCATTAGACTTTTCTATTTTTCCTTCGGTTATTTTACTATTAACCTTATTCCGATTAGGACTGAGTGTTTCTACAACCCGTGCAATCTTAGCAAATGGAGACGCGGGCTCTGTCGTAGAAACTTTTGGTGATTTCGTAGTCGGGGGAAATATTCTAGTAGGTTTAGTTGTCTTTTTAATTCTTGTGTTAATTCAGTTTATTGTTATTACAAAGGGTGCAGAGCGGGTAGCCGAAGTAGCAGCTCGTTTCACACTCGATGCGATGCCAGGTAAACAAATGAGTATAGATGCTGACCTAAATGCAGGAATTATTTCCGAAAAGGAAGCACGCGAACGACGTGAAAAAGTAGCGGGAGAAGCGGACTTCTACGGAGCGATGGATGGTGCCACAAAATTCGTAAAAGGGGATGCCATTGCCTCGATGGTAATGGTTATTATCAACTTATTATTTGGAATCATCATCGGGGTTGTACAAATGGGACTTCCATTTGCCGAAGCAGCAACCCATTTTTCTAAGCTAACAGTTGGGGATGGTATTGTTTCCCAAATACCTGCCTTGCTTATTTCAACAGCAACAGGGATTGTGGTAACACGCGCCTCTTCTAAAGGAAGTCTTGGTCAGGATATTACAGGTCAATTATTTGCTCAAGCAAAGTTACTCTATGTAGCTGGAGGTACCATTATATTACTAGGGTTATTTACACCAATCCCTAACTGGGTAACACTCCCAATAGGTCTTTCGCTAGTTGTTGGGGCTTATATGATGGAACGTAAGAAACCAGAGGATGAAGAGGAATTACTTGAAATTGAAGAAGAAGTGGCAACAGACGGCATGAAGAGCCCAGAAAATGTTGTGAATTTATTAAATGTGGACCCAATCGAATTTGAATTTGGTTATGGATTAATTCCATTAGTAGATGCTGCTCAAGGCGGAGATTTATTAGATCGTGTGATTATGATTCGTCGACAGCTAGCTCTAGAGTTAGGAATTGTCATCCCGGTTGTTCGTATTCGTGATAATATTCAACTTCAACCAAATGAATATCGAATAAAAATAAAAGGGAACGAAATGGCAAAAGGTGAACTTTTACTAGATCATTATTTAGCTATGAGCCCAGGTGACGATGATTCCATTGAAGGTATTGATACAGTAGAGCCATCATTTGGATTACCAGCTAAATGGATTACTGAGCAAGTAAAAGAAGATGCAGAAATGTATGGTTACACGGTAGTTGACCCACCTAGTGTGGTATCAACACATTTAACTGAAATTATTCGTGCCAATGCTCACGAGTTATTAGGTCGTCAAGAGACGAAGCAGTTAATTGATCACTTACGTGAAACGCATCCAATTTTAGTAGAAGAATTGACACCGACACCTCTATCTACTGGAGAAATCCAAAAGGTACTTGGTAAGCTTCTTCGAGAAAATGTTTCTGTTCGTAATCTACCAATTATTTTTGAAACACTAGCAGACTATGCTAAGTTAACAAGTGATACAGATATCTTAACTGAGTATGTTCGTCAATCATTGGCGCGCCAAATTACTGCCCAGTATGTAGGCGATAGTTCGGCTTTAAAAGTTATTACAGTTTCAGGAAAAGTAGAAAAAATGATTGCTGATAGTATTCAGCAAACGGATCACGGAAATTATTTAGCAATGGATCCTCAGGATTCCCAAACGGTACTAGAGACTATTGCGGCAGAAATAGAGCGTGTGTCCTTTATGGAACAATCGGCTATTATTTTATGTTCTCCAGCAGTTCGTATGTATTTACGCCAACTAACGGAGCGTTATTTCCCGCAAATTCCAGTTCTTTCTTATAATGAATTGGATGCTTCGATTGAAATTCAAAGTGTTGGAGTGGTGAATGTTTAATGAAAATGAGAAAATATTATGCATCTTCCATACCAGAGGCTATGAAGCAAGTGCGAGCAGAACTAGGTGAGGACGCTGTCATTTTGAATTCTAAAGTAGTCATCACAAAGAAATTTTTCGGTATGATTAAAAAGAAAAGTTTTGAAGTAGTTGCAGGAGTGGATGCAATGGAGCCAAGTCAAGTGGCTCCAGCATCAACACCTGTAGCATTGCCTATCGCAACTAAAGAAAATGCAAGGTTACAAGAGATTACGAATGCTATTCAAACAAAAATTCATCAAGATCAACCATTGCAAGATGCAGTTATACATGAGAACAACGGCATTTCTGAAGAACTGAGGAAGGAAATTGCAGATTTAAAATCTTTAATGCAATCGATGCATAAAAAGACTACCCAAGCTCAATATCCCGATGAACTCTTACCCTTCATTGAATACTTAAGACAGCAAGAGCTAAGTGAAGAGCTCATCACAACGATAGGTGATGAGCTTTTTATGCATTTCAAAGAAGCGTCAGAAATAAATTTCTCGCAATGTAAAATGGTAACGAAAAATTTACTACGTAAGAGATTAGAAGGCATGCCTATTGGAGGTTTATCCTATGAAAGAAAATATATCAACGTATTAGGTCCTACCGGTGTTGGAAAAACAACGACAATCGCCAAAATGGCAGCTAGAGCTGTTTTGGAAAAGAAGAAAAAAATTGGTTTTATTACGACGGATACTTATCGAATTGCAGCAATAGAACAGCTCAAAACATATGCTGGCCTTTTACAGGCTCCTGTTGAAATTGCTTACAATGCAACAGATTTTGAACAAGCTATCCAAAGATTATCGCATTTAGATTTGGTGTTTATCGATACAGCTGGTCGAAATTATAAAGAAGTCAAGTATGTGGATGATCTCCAACGTCTCATAAAATTTGATGATCAAGCCGAATCCTTTTTAGTACTTGCGATGACAACGAAAGAAAAGGATATGGCGAACATCATCGACCAATTTAATCAGTTACCAATTGAAAAATTCATTTTCACAAAAATTGATGAAACAAATTCTATTGGCACAATGATCAATTTAATGATTAAATATAATAAAGGACTTGCTTACTATACGAATGGTCAAGAAGTACCAGAAGATATTGAAGAAGCTGATTTAGAAGCAGTACTTAATTTGTTTTTTCAAGGTGAAGAAAAATGAGAGACCAAGCTGAAACATTACGCTTGAAAATGATGAGACAGCAAGGAGAACTAGGTAGAGCAATTGCAGTGGTTAGTGGCAAAGGTGGAGTTGGTAAAAGTAACTTCACGATGAACTTTGCCATATCCTTGGCCCAAAAGGGGAAAAAAGTTGTCGTTGTAGATATGGATATTGGGATGGGAAATATCAATATTTTAATTGGGAAAAATGCTTCCAATAGTTTGAAAGATTATTTAGAAGGAAATAAACTACTAGAAGAGGTAATATTTGAAGGGCCCTATGGTTTAAGGTATATTTCAGGTGGATCGGGTATGACGAGTGTATTTAATTGGTCAGAAATGATGTTTGAGCAGCTAATTTATGCATTTGAACAGCTTCAGAAAAACTATGATTATATTTTATTTGATATGGGAGCAGGGGCGACAAATTGGTCGTTGGATTTACTTACGTCAATTGATGAAATTATCGTTATTTCAACCGCAGAGCCTACCGCAATTACGGATGCTTATTCTATGATGAAATATATTCATGTGCGAGATGCTGATAAGCAATTTTATATCCTTTGTAACCGAGCATTTAGTAAAGAAGAAGGCATGGAAACAAATGACCGTTTAAAGTTAACAATGAAACGTTTTTTAGACAAAGAAGTCACGATACTCGGTTCATTACCCGAAGATCCAGTTGTGCGTAAGGCCGTGCGTGAGCAAGTCCCATTTTCACTTGCTTACCCAGACGCACTGATTTCTAAGACATTGCAACTCATAGTGGTTCGTTTTATGGAGCACCGTGCAGAGGAAATACATGCACATGACCAGACAGCGAGGAAGTTTTTAACGAAACTAAGAAGTATTTTTTCGAAAGGGCGTGATTAATTGGACTTTTTACATAAAAGCAAGCTATTAGTTGTAGATGATTCTGCTTTTATGAGAAAGCTAATTAGTGACTTTTTTGTTGGCAACTCGAAGGTGGAAGTAGTTGGAACTGCGCGTAATGGAAAAGATGCAATCAAAAAGATACAATCATTGAAGCCAACAGTTGTGACAATGGATATTGAGATGCCTGAAATGAATGGGCTAGAGGCTTTAAAAGAAATAATGATACAATGTCCAGTTCCTGTAGTTATGCTCTCTAGTACCACTCAGCGTGGAACAGAAAATGCTATAGCAGCAATTGAGAGTGGTGCTGTAGATTTTGTCGCAAAGCCAAGCGGAACAATATCTCTTGATTTACATAAAATCCATAATGAGCTTGTTCACAAAGTAGAGCAAGCGGCAATGGTACCAATATCCAAATTGAAAAAACCTTCTGGTAGAAAACGACAACAAGAACCGGTGACAAAAGCGAGTACTGTAATAAAGGATTTACAACAACAAGGACAAATACCTATTCTTATGAATGCCGCTGCTACTAAAGTAGCTATAACGAAGCCGCATATTGAATGGAGTAAAGTAGGGAAAAAAATTGTACTAATTGGTACATCTACAGGAGGGCCTCGTGCGCTTCAGGAGGTCATAACGAAAATTCCTAAGTCTATTCAGGCTCCTATCCTCATTGTTCAGCATATGCCTGCTGGTTTTACGAAATCACTTGCTAGTCGTCTCGATCAGCTGAGTGAAATTGTTGTTAAGGAGGCTGAACAAGGCGATATTTTACAAAATGGTGTGGCCTATATTGCCCCAGGTGGTTATCATTTAAAACTTAGAAAAGTAGGGACAACGTTTGGCATTGTTCTGGATAACCAAGAAGCACCGAGATCAGGCCATAGACCATCTGTAGATGTGATGTTTGAAAATGTTAGTCAATATAAAGATTTTGATAAAGTAGCAGTGATTATGACAGGTATGGGGCATGATGGTTCGAATGGACTAAAAGCATTAAAAAAGACCGGTAATGTCATTGCTATTGCTGAGTCAGCAGAAACTTGCATTGTATATGGTATGCCAAAAGCAGCGGTAGAAACGCAACTAATTGATGAAGTTGCCGATGTAGATGATATAGCACTAACAATAATGAAATATTTGCCTTAAAAGGGGTGTCCTCTTATGGAAGTCAATCAATATTTAGAGATGTTTATCGAAGAAAGTAAAGAGCATTTACAAGCATGTAGTGAACATTTATTAGAACTAGAAAAAAATCCAGATGATTTGGCAATTGTTGGGGAAATATTCCGCTCTGCCCACACTTTAAAAGGTATGTCTGCCACAATGGGTTTTGAAGATTTAGCAGATTTAACGCATAAAATGGAGAATGTTTTAGATGCCATTCGTAACGAAAAAATCCATGTAACACCTGAAATTTTGGATGTGGTCTTTGAATCTGTTGACCATCTGGAAGAAATGGTCATGGATATTGCAAACGGTGGAGACGGCAAGCGTGACGTGTCGGCAACAGTTGCACAACTTAAGCGCATTGAATTAGGCGAAGAAGCAGTAGCACCTGAGGTGGTTGCAACAGTTGCAGTATCAGCTGTAGAAAGTGTTTTAGAATATGATAGCTTTGAACAAACAGTTATCACACAATCGTCGGAACAAGGTTTCCAAGCTTACGAAATTTCAGTAAAATTACGTGAAGATTGTCTCTTAAAGGCTGCGCGTGTATTTATGGTGTTTGAGATTTTAGAAAAAGATGGAGAAGTTATTAAATCTAGTCCATCTGTTGAAAAGCTTGAAGATGAACAATTTGATCAACAGTTTTATGTAGCATATGTTACAAAAGAATCTGCGGAAGATATGCAGAAAAAGATAATGAAAGTTTCTGAGGTTGAAGAAGTTATCGTAACAACAATCGACCAAAAGAAATTCAGTGAAAGAGAATATGAAGTACAACAAGAAGTGGCTGCAACTGCAACTGTGTTGGCTGAAGTAGAATCTACATCTGCTGCTGTACCTGCTAAAGTAGAACCAGTCGCGCAACCTGCAAAAACAGCAGCACCTGCAAAGACTGAAAAAAATCACGCGCCTGTAGGGAATAAAACAATTCGTGTAAATATTGAACGTCTTGATATTTTAATGAACTTGTTTGAAGAACTTGTTATTGACCGTGGTCGACTACAATCTATCGCTACAGAAGTAAATCATGGTGAGCTAAATGAAACTGTGGAGCGAATGAGCCGTGTAATGGGTGACCTGCAAACAATAATTTTAACAATGCGAATGGTGCCAGTTGAAACAGTGTTCAACCGCTTCCCTAAAATGATTCGTCAGCTATCACGAGATTTAAACAAGAAAATTAACCTTGAAATCATTGGTGCTGAAACTGAACTAGATCGTACGGTTATCGATGAAATTGGTGATCCACTTGTACACTTAATCCGAAATTCTGTGGATCACGGAATTGAGAATCCTACAGCTCGTCGTGCAAAAGGTAAGCCAGAAGAAGGAACAGTTGTACTACGTGCTTACCATAGTGGAAACTACGTCTTTATCGAAATTGAAGATGATGGTGCAGGAATTAATCGTGATAAAGTACTGGCGAAAGCTATTTCAAAAGGTATTGTTACACAAGAACAGTCTTATTCAATGTCTGATAATCAAATTAATGAGCTTATTTTAGCTTCAGGATTCTCGACTGCCGATGTCATTTCTGATGTTTCTGGCCGAGGGGTAGGATTGGATGTTGTGAAAACAACGATTGAATCACTTGGTGGTAATATTTCAATTGAATCGACACAAGATGTTGGATCCATCTTCTCTATCCAATTACCACTAACATTATCAATAATTTCTGTAATGCTTGTGGAGATTGAAAAAGAAATTTATGCTATTCCATTATCGTCTATTATTGAAACATCTATTATCCGTTCATCAGAGATTATGAATGCGCATAATCAAAAAGTAATCGACTTCCGTGGCAAGGTTGTACCATTGGTATTCTTAGAGGAAATCTTTGAAGTACCTCGTACAGAGCCACAGGATGAGGAATTCCATTCAGTAGTTATTGTTCGCAAAGGTGAAAAGCTTGCTGGTTTAGTTGTGGATTCCTTCATTGGTCAACAAGAAATTGTCTTGAAGTCATTAGGAAATTACTTAACAAATATCTTTGCCATTTCAGGTGCAACTATTTTAGGAAACGGTAAAGTAGCCTTAATTGTGGATTGTAACGCATTAATAAAATAGGTGAATGAATAAGAGAGGTGTAAAAGATGACAAACGCAGTGGAACAAGAAAGTATTAAAGTAATTGTATTTCAACTAGCCAATAAAGAATATGCTATCCCGGTGTCTCATGTTCAAGGGATAGAAAAGCTAATGCATATCACGCGCGTACCGAAAACGGCGAAATATGTGAAAGGCGTTATCAATCTTCGCGGTGTAGTAACGCCGATTGTAGATTTACGTGAACGCTTTGAATTACCTATTTCAGAACATGAGGAAACAACACGCATTATCATTATCTCGCTAGAAGATATGGAAGTAGGCTTTGTTGTAGATTCAGCGAACGACGTAATTGATATTCCTGCAAGTGCAATTGAACCACAACCAGAAGTCGTTGGCTCACTTGAGGAAGAATTTATTTCAGGTGTTGCTAAAGTTGAGAAACGATTATTAATCTTATTACATTTAGAAAAAGTATTAAATCCACTAAAGTAGGGATCGATCATGACATTTAATCAAAAGATTACCTCACTACATTTAGATGTATTAAAAGAAATTGGAAACATAGGTGCTGCGCATGCCGCGACAGCACTTTCCAATTTACTTGGGAAAAAAATTGATATGCGTGTTCCAAAGGTAGAAATGGTATCCTTTAACGATATGATGGAATTGGCTGGCGGATCAGAAAACGTGGTCGTTGGTATTTACCTTCGCATTGAAGGTGATGCAGAAGGAAGTATGTTCTTTATACTACCGATTGAACAAGCAAACCGTTTTATCCGTCGTCTTATTTACGATGAAACATTTGATTTTAAAAAGCGACCTGTTTCAGAGCTAGGATTATCAGCCATGCAAGAAATGGGGAATATTTTATCAGGTTCCTATTTATCTGCCTTATCGGACTTTACCAATTTGAAAATTTATCCGACTGTGCCTGGGCTAAGTGTGGATATGTTTGGTGCAATTATTAGTATTGGTTTAATAGAATTATCACATGTGAGTGATAATGTTATTGTCATAAATACATCCATTTTTGAAGAAGGTGTAGAAGACCATGAAACTGTGAGAGGTCATTTCTTCCTACTACCAGATCCCGACTCATTTGATGCTATTTTTAAAGCATTAGGGGTTTCCTAATGATACTAAGCAGTAGTAGTGGGCAAGTGATTAAAGTGGGAATTGCACAAATGGATGTAGTAAAGCTACCTAACACAATTCGAACTTCTGGTCTGGGTTCTTGTGTTGGCGTTATTTTATATGATGAGTCAAAAAAAATTGCTGGTTTAATCCATGTGATGCTACCAGATTCAAGCTTAGGGAGATCTGAGTCGATCAATGTGGCAAAATTTGCAGATACGGGAATAGCAGCAATGATTGATCTATTGAAATTAGAGGGCGTTCAAAAATTTAAATTAAAGGCGAAAATTGCTGGGGGCGCACAGATGTTTCAATTTACTTCAGATAAAGATTCGATGCGCATCGGTCCTCGTAATGTAGAAGCTGTCAAAAATGAATTGAAAAGACATGGAATTCCTTTAGTAGCCGAGGATACTGGTGGAAATAGTGGTAGAACGATTGAATTTAATCCTGCCACATCGTTATTACATATTCGAACAGTTAACCAAGGAGTGAGCGAAATCTAATGTTTGGTTCCATATTTTATAACCTATGGGGAGCATTAATGGCCTTTACTATTTATTTTTTTAGTACATTTCAAAAGCCTTATACGCCCCTACGAATCATTATCGGATCTTTTGTTACTGCAATCATCGTATTCTTTGTGATGTATATCGTACGTTTATTAATTGCTTACATTTTATATACGCCTGAGGTGGATGAGGAAGCAGTTGAAGATGAAATAGTAGAAAATGAACAAAGTGCTCCTGAAGGAACGAATCAAGAAGGAACAACGGCTAATTCAACTGTTGAATTTCAAGATGAGAACTCAGAGGAAATTGCACAAGTAGTCCGAACGATGATGAATAGAGAAGAAGAACAACAAGTGAATGCTTAAAACAGGGAGTCGCCATGAGCGGCTCTTTTTTATTTGGTCATTTCGGGAATCTTATTATATGAAAAACTTAAGTAAAATTTATTTTTTTTATATTATTCATATAGAAGTCTTCGTGTTAGCATATTTGTACAAAGGAAAAAGCTATTATTCAGAAAACTACAAATCACTGAAATACTTGTGTGGTCCATAACGAATGGCTTGTCCTAGAAGTCCATAAGAAGAAAAGGGTGAAAAGGTAAAAGAAGGGCTTACATGTGCAAAATAGTCTCATATGAGGAATGGTGATGAAGCAAGAGTATTGGTTAATGAATGTGCTTCTTGAAAAGAGCTATGATCACATTGTCGGAACAAAAACAGTGCTTTGTCATCTTTTCATTAAAGAGGGGATCATAGCTAAAATCATATCAGCAGATCAACCATTCTATACCAGTATCACTACAATTGACGGAAAAGTGAAATTACTTATGCCGAGTTTTCTTGAAAAACATGTTCATCTGGATAAAACATTCATGGGTAATCCTTGGGTTGCTATAAATCAGGAAGAATTGATTGTTGACCAATGTGCATTGGAACAGCATATTTTAACAACATTAGAGATGACTACTGAAAAACGGGCAATGCTTTTATTGGATAAATTATTATTGAATGGTTCTACACATATTCGAACACATGTAGATATATATCCTGAAATTGGACTTGAGAAAGTGATAGGGATTTTGCAAGCATTCAATAATTTCTCTGGGAAACTCTCTGGTGAAATGGTTGCATTCCCACAGCATGTCCATTTAAGAACAAAATCAAAGAAATTGGTGAGGGAAGCCTTACACCTTGGAACAGAAATAGTCGGTGGTGTTGATCCAGCGACGATTGATGGCAATATTGAAGAATCACTATTCCAGATGATGGATTTAGCCGTAGAGGCGAATGCAAGTGTAGATATCATCTCCATGATAGAGACTATTTAGGTATCTATACCATGAAACGGTTGGCAGCATTCACAATTGATGCTGGCTAGCAAGGGCGTGTAAACATTAGTCATGCTTTTGCATGAGGGGAAATTCCATTAGATGAAGCGGAAGAAGTAGCAGATATTTTAGCAGAAGCGGGCATTTCGATTACCACTGCTGTCCAATATAATATTGCCATGCCACCAGTTCCATTGTGAAAGAGAAAATGGGTAAAAGTCGCGGTGGGTAGCGATAATATCTATGATGCTTGGAGACCTTTTGGTAATGGTGATTTGCTTGAGCGAGTGGGGCGTTTGGCCAATCGATTTCATTTAACAGATGAATATGCTTTAGATCAATCATTAGATTTTATTACGAAGGGGATAACGTTGTTAGATAGTGAAGGTAAAAGAAAGTGGCCCCTGCTAGGTCATGAAGACAACATGGTATTAGTGGATGCCAGCTGTGCTGCAGAAGCCATTGCTCGACGGGCTCAACGAATTGCAGTCTTCTTTCAAGGAAATATTGTGGCAGGAACCTTAGATTAAGTATTTGAATAAAATACAGAATTTTCTGGTAATCAGACGACTATACTATCTTTCTATCAAAGGTTTGGCAGCAAGAAGAACCATTTAGTTTCTAGTTTTTATATTCACTTGTTTTTGAGTATTAGAGAAACGTTTGAGAGGTTCAGCTATACATCACTCTATGTGCCAATCGATAGATTTTTACTCAAATGATTTTAATTCAACTTAGAAAAGCTTAGCGAGCAAAGGGGAGAAAGTGGAGTTATGACGACAGTACAGTCCAATGACCTTCAAAATAAAAAAAAGAAAAAAAGAGATATAAATGTTTTTGTTCTGATTTTATCTATGCTAGTAATTGCAACGATCATTACCTATATTGTACCGACTGGTGAATATACACGATCAGAGGTGGATGGCAGAAGTGTCGTGGTACCAGATACGTATCATGCGATTGAATCGTCACCAATTAGTTTGATGGGCCTCATTTCGTCTATTCATACAGGTATGGTTGATTCAGCTCCTATCATCTTTTTTGTCTTAATTATTGGTGGAACACTAGGGGTATTATCAGCAACTGGGGCGGTTGAGGCATTGATTGCCACAGCCTCACGGAAATTTGCTAAAAAAGAAAAATGGTTGATTCCAATTATTATGCTGTTTTTTGCACTCGCAGGAACACTCATTGGCATGGCTGAGGAAACACTGGCTTATATTGGTATTTTAGTGCCAATTGCCATTGCACTAGGTTTTGATGCCATTACAGGAGCAGCTATTGTATTGGTCGGTGCATCTGTAGGATTTATGACAGCAGTTTTGAATCCATTTACAGTCGGAATTGCACAAGGGATTGCACAATTACCACCTTTTTCAGGAATTGGTTACCGTATTGTATTGTTTATAATTACGTATTTGATTTCTGTTTGGTACATTCAACGCTATGCGTTAAAAGTAAAACGAGATCCTGCTAAAGGTTTTTTTCCAGAAGGAAAGTATGGCAAATTAGAAGATACAGGTAATGTCCAATTGAGCACTACGCACAAGATTGTGCTAGGATGTTTCCTAGTAAACTTTATTGTGTTAATCATCGGTGTTATTAAGTTCAGTTGGTATATTACTGAGATTGCTGGGATTTTTACATTGCTTGCAATCGTCATTGCTTTTGCGGGAAAACTTTCTGCTAACCAAGCAGTAAATGCATTTATACAAGGTTCAGGTGGCATTCTTTCAGGGGCGTTAATCATCGGTGTAGCTAGAGCGATTGTTGTGGTGTTAACAGATGGCCATGTTATTGATACATTATTATTCCATGCCTCGTCCTTAATCCACCATTTCCCACCTGTACTAAGCGCTGCGGGCATGTACATTTTACAGTTTATCCTTCACTTTTTTGTACCTTCTGGTAGTGGACAAGCAGCCTTAACAATGCCAATTATGGCACCACTGGCTGATCTTGTGGGGGTAACGCGTCAGACAGCTGTGCTTAGCTTCTCGATGGGGGATGCCATTGGGAATATTATCTTCCCAACCAATGGACCACTCATGGCGGCACTTGCCTTAGCGGGTATTCCATGGGTACGTTGGTTGAAATGGATTTGGCCACTGGTTGCCATTCAAATCATCATAGGTTTAACTGCCGTCATCGTTGCGCATTTTATCAATTATGGTCCGTTTTAAATCAATATACACCCGCAATTTTTTAGGAGGGAATAGGATATGAAACAGCATGATTTTATGAGAAAAGCGCTTGATTTAGCTAATGAAAATGCTATTTCACAACACGGGGCACCATTTGGAGCCCTTGTGGTTAAAAATGGGCAAATTATTGGTTCTGGTGTTAATGAGGTTGCTATAACTAACGATTTGACGAATCACGCGGAGATTCAAGCTATTCGTCAAGCTTGCCATACTTTGCAAACAACTAGTCTAGAAGGCTGTGAGATGTATGCAAGTACAGAACCGTGTTCCATGTGTTTAAGTGCAATCTATTATTCAAAAATATCAACAGTTTATTATTTTCATGCTAGTAATCCTAGCCAAGATTATGTCTATCACCAACTGTCTTTACCACATCAAGATAGGGATATTCAGATGGTACAACTTGAAGAAAAATAAAGGAGGTTCAAATAATGGCACCATCGGCATACTGGTTAACAAATGTACGATTAGAAACAGGTTTTCATTACGATCACGATACTGTGATAGGAACAGAAACAGAGCTTTTTAATGTACAAATCGAAAACGGAAAAATCAAGCAAATTATAAGTGGGAATCAGCCGTTTGAGACGGATTTACCTCAACGAAATGCGCAAAGCTATCTAATGCTACCATCTTTTAGAGATATGCATATTCATATTGATAAAACATATTTTGGTGGACCATGGAAGGCACCTACCATTCCAACAGAGGGCCTTATAACAAGATTAAAAGAGGAAGAGGTACTCCTCCCTAGTTTATTGCCTGTTGCAGAGGAAAGAGCGAAAAAACTATTAGATCTACTATTAAGTGCCGGCTCAACACATATTCGTACGCATTGTAATATCGATCCATTTATCGGTTTGAAAAATCTAGAAGCAGTCTTAAAGGCCAAAGAGGCTTACAAAGAAAAAGCTGTTATAGAGATTGTAGCATTCCCACAACATGGGCTATTACGTAGTGATTCGGTTTCTTTGGTAAGAGAAGCATTGCGTAATGGGGCTTCTTTAGTTGGAGGTGTTGATCCAGCAACAATCGATGAGAACATTGAGAAATCATTACAAACGGTGATGGAATTAGCGGTGGAAGCAAATGCAAACATTGATCTCCATATTCATGATCCTGGTCACCTCGGTATTTTTACTTTTAAGCGATTAGCAGCGTTAACGGAAGAAGCAGGTTGGCAAGGAAGAGTGACAATTAGTCATGCGATGGCCCTTGCAGATGTTCCTACTATTGAAGCGAGTGAAGTAGCGGAATTACTAGCACATCTTGGCATAGCTATTACCTCCTCTGTGCCAATTGAACACACCATACCTATCCCTCTCTTAGATCATAAAGGGGTAAAAATATCTCTTGGTGATGATAGTATTACCGATCATTGGTCTCCGTTCGGTCAAGGAGATAGTCTAGAAAAGGCAGGAACGCTCGCCGAACGTTTTGGTTTAAGTGATGAACGTTCACTTGGTCAAAGCCTAAAATATATTACGGGAGGCATTACACCTCTAAACAAGGAAGGTCAACAAATATGGCCGAATGTTGGAGATGAAGCAAATGTTGTTTTTGTTGAAGCAACTTGTTCTGCAGAAGCAGTAGCGAGAAGAGCGAGAAGGGTTGCAGTGCTCTTTAAAGGCAATATAGTTTCTGGTGAACTTTAATATTGAGAAAGAAAGGAACCATTTAAAATGCAAGCTACTTTTTGGCTAACAAATGTACGACTTGAAACAGGTTATCATTTCGAAAACGGTATGGTTGCACATACCAATACGTCTTGCTCACATCTCTTAATCAAAGATGGAAAAATTGCAGACATCGTTTCTGCTGAAATTCAATTGAATGATGATTTCCCAAAAAAAGATATGAAGCAACTATTAGCGCTACCTTCTTTCATTGAAAAACATTGTCATTTGGATAAAACACTTTTAGGTGATCAATGGCGTGCGGTCACATCTGTTAACAATATTTTCGAACGCCTTGATATTGAAAAAGAGGTACTTCCTACTTTACACACCACAACACAACAACGTGCTGAAGAATTACTTGCACGTTATGTACAGTCTGGGGTTACCCATGTTCGAACCCATGTAGATCTGTATCCCGAGGTAGGTTTAAAAAATTTAGAGGAAGTTCAAAAAGCTTTACGAACTTTTGAAGGCCAGTTGTCATATGAAATCGTAGCCTTTCCACAGCACGGGCTATTGCGAACAAAGGCAGCAAATATAGTAAGAGAGGCGCTTCGCATGGGCGTAGGCTTTGTAGGTGGTGTTGATCCAGCTACTGTTGACGGGGATATTGAGGCTTCCTTACAACAAATGGTGGAACTCGCTATAGAGGGGAATGCTGGGATAGATCTGCATTTACATGATCCAGATCAATTAGGTACCTTTACCATGAAAAGATTAGCTCAATTAACAAAGGAGGCTGGTCTGCAAGGTAAGGTAGCAATAAGCCATGCATTTGGGCTAGGCGATGTTTCACGATCTGAAGCTGAAGAAATGGCTGACATATTAAGTGATGCAGGAATTACTATTGTGACAAGTGTGCCAATTCGTAGAAAATTTCCTCCAGTTGGATTATTACACAGCAAAGGGGTGCCAGTTGCAATCGGTTGTGATAATATTTTTGATGTTTGGTCACCATTTGGGAACGGTGATCTTTTAGAAAGAGCGGGCCGTTTAGCTACCAGCTTAGGGTGGAGAGATGAGCACTCATTAGCCCAAACCTTACATTTTATTACAGGTGGTAAAACGCCACTTAATCAAGCTGGTGAGCAACAGTGGCCAAAAGTGGGGGATAGTGCAAATATAGTTTTAGTGGATGCTTCTTGCTCTGCTGAAGCGATTGCTCGCAGATCTCAACGTAAGGTATCCATATTCAATGGCAACGTCGTTTTTAGTTTGATTTAAAGCAATATCTTTAAAGGGATGGTACTATTTCACTTCAGTAAAATAGCCATCCTATTTTTAGTATTTGAGATGAAAAAGGTGAAGAAATCATGCAAGAATCTATTTATTGGATCACAAATGTCCTATTAGAAAGTGGCTATCACTATGAGGAAAATATCGCTATAGGGACAAAAACTGAAAAAGTTCATATTTTAATTAATCAAGGCATTATTACTGACATTGTTTTAGCTGATACGCCATTGGATAATTTTCTTCCTCAAAAAGATGGGAACAATTTATTAATCTTACCCTCTTTTTTAGAAAAACATTGTCATTTAGATAAAACGTTAATTGGGGATTCTTGGAGAGCGTGTCGCCAAGTGTCCAATCGGATAGAACGTTGCAACTTTGAAAAAAATTTATTGCCTACATTAGCAACTTCAACGAAAGAAAGAGCAGAGGCCCTCTTACAGGTATTATTAAATGCTGGTTCAACGCATGTGCGTACGCATGTTGATATTTATCCGGAAGCAGGGCTTAGTTATTTAGAAGCTGTGCAACAAGCATTAGCAACCTATGATGGTAAATTATCACATGAGATTGTAGCTTTTCCACAGCATGGCTTATTGCGTACAAATTCTAAAGATTTAGTGAGAGCGGCTTTACGTGAAGGAGCTAATTTAGTAGGTGGAGTGGACCCAGCTGTAATTGATGGTGATATTGAGGCATCATTACAGCAAATGATGGACATCGCTGTGGAAGCGGATGTAGGGATTGATTTACATCTACATGATCCAAGTCATCTTGGGATTTTTACGATGAGACGATTAGCCGCATTAACAGAAGAAGCAGGCTGGCAAGGAAGGGTAACAATTAGCCATGCATATGGTCTAGGGGAAGTTTCTTTAGCAGAGGCAGAAGAGGAAGCTGACATGCTAGTAGCCTCAAATATTTCCATCATCACAAGTGTTCCAATTCATGGACCGATGCCACCGATTGATTTATTAACAAGAAAGGGAGTGCCTGTTGCCATAGGTTGTGATAATATCTTTGATTCATGGTCTCCTTTTGGAAATGGCGATATTATTGAGCGAGCAAGCTGTATGGCAGAGCGATATAATTGGATTGACGAGCAATCATTAGCGCAAACGCTAGGTTTTATTACAAATGGAAAGACACCATTAGATCGAAAAGGGAAACAAGTTTGGCCAAAAATAGGTGATGAAGCGAGCATGGTCTTTGTCGAAGCAAGTTGTTCTGCAGAATTAATAGCTAGAAGGTCTAGACGCCGCGCTGTTATGTACAAAGGAAAAGTAGTAGCAGGTAAACTGAACTCATAACCCTCTAAAAAGAACTAACTAACATTAAAAAATAAAAGCGTAATAATTTAGACATATATTTGAACTGTATCCTAGGTTAATCTATAACAAGGATGCAGTTTTTATTTGTCATTACAAAAATAAAGGAATATCTTAGAGACTAAGAGAAACAAATGAAATTATAGTCGATTCTTGTTATAATATAGGAAAGATGGCAATAGCTTATCGAGTTTTGTACTCCTTTAGCTTACAGCTAGAATAGCTCGAATATGGATTTTTTTACAAATGGCAATGGAGAAATCCTTATAAAAGGAAAGTTTTATGAGCGCAATTAGTCAGTAGCAAACGGGCGCGTAAAGGCGTTTTTTAGAGAGGTGGATTTCATGACACAACCAATTCTTAACGATGAGCAAAAACTGTGGAATCGCTGGATACATGAGCGTGATCCAGATGCTGGTGATTTACTCATAAAAAAATATATTTCTTTAGTATCTTATCATGTTCAACGTATTAGTGCGGGATTACCAAAGAGTGTATCGCGAGACGATTTAACGAGCTTAGGTATGATAGGACTTTTTGATGCATTAAATAAATTTGATATTAATAGAGATTTAAAATTTGATACATATGCTTCGTTTAGAGTAAGAGGAGCCATTATAGATGGGTTGCGTAAGGAAGACTGGCTACCACGTTCAGCGAGAGAAAAAGCCAAAAAATTAGATGCTCAGATTGAGCAATTAGAGCAAAAATATATGCGTCATGTTACACCTGAGGAACTTGCGGAGCATATGGAAGTACCTGTAGAGGATGTTTATCAGACAGTACAAGAGCATTTTTTTTCCAATGTTCTTTCCATTAATGAACAACAAGACCAAGAAGAGGCTGATGGAAAGTCGTTTGTGATCCGAGATGATACAACAAAAACACCTGAGCAATCAGTTGTTAAGTCTGAGTTACTGGATGATTTAGCTGAAAATATTCAGAAACTTAATGAAAAAGAACAATTGGTTCTTAGTTTGTTTTACACGGAGGAACTGACTTTGACTGAAATTGGTGAAATGCTTGAATTATCGACATCACGTATTTCACAAATCCATTCCAAAGCGCTTTTAAAGTTACGAAAGTTATTATCTAGTGAAATGATTAATGCGTAAATATCCTTAAGGGAGAGATTCCAATGAGTTTAAAAGGGATTGAATTGCAAATTGCTATTCCCAAAACATTTGAAGCGGGGAAAATGGCTGATCAAGCACAGCAACAAGCGTTAGCTCAACAAGCACATGCAAATGAAGCGTTAAAAAAAGAAATAGAACGCAAGCAAAAAATTGTGAATACATCAGAAGGTACGGATGAAATAAGTGAGGATGAAGATGCGGGTGGCGAATATTTAACGGGTATTTACAAAAAGAAAAAAAAGAAACAGGATCAGCAAGAAAAACAGGCACAACATCCGTTTAAAGGGAATTTCGTGGATTTTAGTGGATAGGAGTTTACAATGACAACCATACTAATAGCGGTACTATTCTTTTTACAGCTACTTTCATTTTACTTCCTTATTATTTTAAATACGAAGCTTGCAAAATTTAAGGATTTAGAAAAGAAGCAAGAACGCTTAATGAGTGAAATGGACGATACTATTAGTGTCTATTTAGCAGAAATGAAAGATGAAAATGACCGTCTTATTAAAGAGCTACAAAATGTTTCACCGTCAGAGTTAGCAGCGACTAGCGTTCAACAAACTGCAAGTTTTGAGACTCAAAAGGAGCGAGCTTCCTCGCTAGCTGAGGTAGAGGCGAAAAATGAGAATCCTCTAAGCTTAGATAAAGATGCTCGAATCTATGTACCTAAAACTATTGTGGCCAATGCATATTCTCGTCAACAACAAACAACAACCACAGTAGTCTCAACACCTTCACCTTTGAAAGTGGAACAAAAGGAACGGGTTAAAGAGCTTACAACGGAGCAACAAGCACTAAGTTTAGCAAAGCAGGGTAAATCAGCAGAGGAAATAGCGAAACAGCTGCAAAAGGGAAAAACAGAAATCGAGCTTTTACTGAAATTTCATCACTAAATTGTTGCGAATCAGGAAAAGCTGTGATATAGTTGCAAATGGTGTTATTAATACACACGCATTTTGATGTAGTAAGTGGTGCTCTAAGATTAGGGTAGCTTGTTGCAGATGATAAATGCGGAGGATAAAAACCAAACATACTAGGAGGAAATTCACATGTCAGTAATTTCTATGAAACAATTACTTGAAGCTGGTGTACATTTCGGTCACCAAACTCGTCGTTGGAACCCAAAAATGAAGAAATATATCTTCGTAGAACGTAATGGGATCTACATCATCGACTTACAAAAAACTGTTAAAAAATTAGAGGAAGCTTATGACTTCATGCGTCAAGTTGGTCAAGACGGTGGTAAAGTTCTTTTCGTTGGTACGAAAAAACAAGCACAAGAAGCGATCAAAGATGAAGCTGAACGTTCAGGCAACTACTACATCAACCAACGTTGGTTAGGTGGTACTCTTACTAACTTCGGTACAATTCAAAAACGTGTTGCACGTATGAAACAAATCGAAAAAATGGAAGAAGAAGGAACATTCGAAGTTCTTCCTAAAAAAGAAGTAATCCAACTTAAAAAAGAACACGAACGTCTAATCAAATTCTTAGGCGGTATCCGTGATATGCACGATCTTCCAGACGTAATGTTCGTGGTTGACCCACGTAAAGAACGTATTGCGGTTGCTGAAGCTCGTAAATTAAACATCCCTCTAGTAGGTATTGTTGATACAAACTGTGATCCAGATGAAATTGACTACGTAATCCCTGCTAACGATGATGCTATTCGCGCTGTTAAACTTTTAACTGCTAAAATGGCTGACGCTTTAATCGAGTCAAAACAAGGTGAAGAAGAAGCTCCAGCTGTAGAAGCTGCTGCTGAGTAATTCACGTTTACAAAAAGGTGATAAGTGGCTCAAAACCCTTATCACCTTTTTTAGAACCTATCATTAAAACTTTGTTCAACCAATTTGAGGAGGAAACACTAAATGGCAAACATTACTGCACAATTAGTAAAAGAATTACGTGAAAAAACTGGCGCTGGTATGATGGATTGTAAAAAAGCGTTAGTACAAACTGATGGTGACCTAGAAGCTGCAATCGACTTCCTACGTGAAAAAGGTCTTTCTTCAGCTGCTAAAAAAGCTGACCGTATCGCTGCAGAAGGTACAACTTACATTTTAGAACAAGGTAACGAAGCAATCATCCTTGAAGTTAACGCTGAAACTGACTTCGTTGCAAAAAACGACAAATTCCAAGTATTAGTTTCTTCTTTAGCAGATCAATTACTTACTGCTAAACCAGCATCAGTTGAAGCTGCATTAGAGCTTACAAATGCTGATGGTGTAAAAATTGAAGATCAAATCTCTACAGCTGTTGCAACAATTGGTGAAAAAATTACACTTCGTCGTTTTGAAATCAAAACAAAAACTGATGCAGATGCATTTGGTGCTTACTTACACATGGGCGGCCGTATCGGAGTATTAGTAACTTTAGAAGGTTCTACTGATGCTGCAGCAGCTAAAGATGTTGCTATGCACATTGCTGCAATCAACCCAACTTATGTTTCTCGCGATGAAGTTTCTGCTGAAGAAGTTGAACGTGAGCGTAAAATATTAACTGAACAAGCACTTAACGAAGGCAAACCAGAAAACATCGTTGCTAAAATGGTTGAAGGTCGTCTCGGTAAATATTTCGAAGACGTTTGCTTACTTGATCAAACATTCGTTAAAAACTCTGATCAAAAAGTACGTGATTTCGTAGCTTCAACTGGTGGTTCAGTAAACGGCTTTGTACGTTATGCTGTTGGTGAAGGTATCGAAAAACGTGAAGATAACTTTGCAGAAGAAGTAATGAGCCAAGTTAAAGGTAACTAATTTAGCTGGCATTTGATCCTAATCAAATAATATCTAGATTATCTAGACAAAAAAATGGGGAACACAACATAGCGTGTTCCCTATTTTTCCGAAATGAACAGAAAAAACGTGATAATTTTCTATTCTGCCTTATTCACAACTAGTATTTATTGTTAGATATACTATAATGGAAAAGGGAATAGAGATTTTTTAAATAAAGTCTTACGGAGGTTTACAATGAGTGTACCGCAATATAAACGAGTAGTTATTAAACTAAGTGGTGAAGCGTTAGCTGGAGAAGCGGGCTTCGGTTTATCACCAAAAATAATCAAGGCTGTTGCAGAAGAAGTAAAAGAAGTAGTGGATCTTGATGTAGAAGTTGCTGTTGTTGTAGGTGGCGGTAATATATGGCGTGGGAAAATAGGTAGTGAAATGGGGATGGATCGTGCTGCAGCTGACTATATGGGCATGCTTGCAACAGTAATGAACTCCCTAGCTTTACAAGATGCTCTTGAAAAATTAGGCATTGAAACACGTGTTCAATCTTCTATTGTGATGACTCAAGTAGCGGAGCCATACATTCGTCGTAAAGCAGTTAGACATCTTGAGAAAAAGCGTGTCGTTATCTTTGCAGCAGGGACAGGGAATCCGTTCTTCTCAACTGATACGACGGCAGCATTACGTGCAGCAGAAATTGATGCAGATGCGATTTTAATGGCTAAAAACAACGTCGATGGCGTTTATTCAGCAGATCCAAAGGTGGATTCAACAGCCATTAAATATGAAACACTCACATACTTAGATGTTATCCAACAAGGCTTACAAGTAATGGATTCAACAGCTTCTACTTTATGTATGGATAACGATATTCCACTAATTGTTTTCTCAATTACGGAACAAGGTAACATTAAACGTGCTGTACAAGGCGAAAAAATCGGAACAGTTGTTAGGAGGAATGCATAATGGCTAAACAAGTATTAGAACAAACAAAAGAAAAAATGAACAAAACAATTGCAGCTTTCTCACGTGAACTATCTTCAATTCGTGCAGGTCGTGCTAACGCATCATTGTTAGATCGTATTATGGTTGATTATTATGGTGCTCCAACACCGATCAATCAACTTGCGGGTGTTTCAGTACCGGAAGCTCGTTTATTAGTGATTACACCTTACGATAAAACAATTTTAGGTGAAATTGAAAAAGCAATTATGAAATCAGATATCGGTATCACACCAACAAATGATGGTTCTATCATTCGCTTAATGATTCCTGCTCTTACTGAAGAGCGTCGTAAAGATTTAGTAAAGCAAGTGAAAAAAGAAGCAGAAGATGCAAAGATCGCTGTACGTAATGTTCGTCGTGATGCGAATGATGACTTAAAAAAACTTGAAAAAGCTGGCGAAATCACAGAAGACGATTTACGTGGATATGGTGAAGATATCCAAAAATTAACAGATGAATTCATTGTCAAAGTGGATCAGGTAACGAAAGATAAAGAAAAAGAAATTTTAGAGGTGTAAACAAGACGTTTTACATGTCTATGATGGAACTTTTTGATGAGATGAAGGCGTCCTATACTTTACAGGACGTCTTTTCTCTTTACCGTTCAAATATGAGCTGAATCTTAGGGAGAGAAGCATAGATGAAATATACAATGTTATGCATCTCACAAACATTGATTTTTTAACAAACTAATTCTTTAAAAATGTGTATAGTTCTAAAATACGCTAGTACATACATAGTCAATTTAGAGGGGAAAAAAAAGACAAAAAGCGCTTTTGTTTGTTATGATAGGTTAGTATACGTCCGATTAGTTGTAGTGGGGGAGTTAGCATGTTTAAAAAGCTATTAGGTAAACAAATAAATATGGATACACTATCATTGGAGGAGCGTGTGGCCCTTTCTAAAAGCGAGCCGATTCCTGCCCATGTAGCGATTATTATGGACGGAAATGGACGTTGGGCGAAAAAACGAGCTATGCCACGTGTTGCTGGTCATCATGAAGGAATGAAGACAGTACGTAAGATCACGAGATTTGCTTCAGATTTAGGTATAAAGGTATTAACTGTATATGCATTTTCCACTGAAAACTGGAAACGACCAAAACCTGAAGTTGATTTTCTAATGCGGCTACCGGTCGAGTTTTTAGGTTCCTTTTTACCAGAAATGATGGAACGCAATGTACGTGTCGAAATGATTGGAGACCCATCATTATTACCTGCCCATACACAAAAAGCGTTGTATGAGGCAATGGAAGAAACGAAGCATAATACAGGTCTTATTTTAAATTTTGCGCTGAATTATGGAAGTCGTTCTGAGATGGTCAATGCCATGAAAATGATGCTTCAAAAAGTGCAGGACGGTCAATTAACGATGCAAGACTTAACAGAAGAATGCTTAACTTCTCATTTAATGACGGCCCATTTGCCTGAACCAGATTTATTAATTCGTACAAGTGGTGAAGTACGCTTAAGTAACTTTATGCTTTGGCAGCTTGCCTATACAGAATTTTGGTTTACAGATACATTGTGGCCAGATTTTAGTGAGGAAAACTTACTGGAAGCGGTGGAAAACTATCAAAAACGTAATCGCCGTTACGGTGGGTTGAAGGGAGAAGAAACAACTTGAAACAACGAATTATCACGGCAATAATTGCAGCAGCACTTTTTATACCATTCGTTATTTATGGGAAAGTACCATTTGCCATACTTGTGCTAGCAATGGCTATTGTCGGTTTTTATGAAATACTAAAAATGAAAGGGATTTCCATTTTTTCTGTGCCTGGCTTCTTAGGGCTAATCACCCTAATTTTGCTTGTTATACCAAAGGGCTGGAGTGACAAGGTTGTAGAAATAATAGGTTATTCGTCCAATCTAATGGTAGTCTATGGCCTGATGATGCTACTACTTATTTATGTGGTATTAGTAAAAAATAAAATAACTTTTGATGAAGTTGGCTTTATTTTATTAGGTACATTTTATGTGGGATTAGGATTCCATTACTTAATTGAAACAAGAAATATTGGCTTAGAGTACGTAGTCTATTGTTTATTAGTTGTTTGGACTACAGATTCAGGTGCCTATTTTGTCGGAAGAAAATTCGGTAAGAATAAGTTATGGCCTGAAATCTCACCAAAGAAAACTATTGAAGGCTTCATTGGTGGAATTGTCATTGCCGTCATTTTTGCTGTCGGTATGCAACTCATTTACCCATTCGCAAATGGTTATATGTCACTTGTCATCGTAACGATTTTTGCCTCCATTATTGGTCAGATGGGTGACTTGGTAGAATCCGCAATTAAGCGTCATTTTGATGTAAAGGATTCGGGTAATATTTTACCTGGGCATGGCGGGATTTTAGATCGCTTCGATAGTCTATTGTTCGTCGTGCCTCTCCTCCATTTCTTACATTTGTTTAGTAATTAATCTGAATTTTATAAGACAACTTGTTAATACATTTGCTTAGATAGAAAAAGGGGACAATGTGTTGTGAAAAAAATTAGTTTATTAGGCGCAACTGGTTCAATCGGTTGGCAAACTTACGATATTTTAAAAGAACAACGTGAAGCATTTCAATTAGTAGCTTTCTCTTCAGGAAAAAACCTAGAGAAAACGCGAGAAATGATTGATAACTTGAAGCCCGAGTTAGTTTCTGTGCAGCTAGAAGAAGATGCGCTTCAGCTTGCTAAGGAGTATCCTACTATCCACTTTACCTTTGGCGCAAAAGGACTTGTCGAGGTTGCCACACATCCAGATTCGACAGTTCTTGTCAACGCTGTTTTAGGAAGTGTTGGACTGGAATCCACTTTAGCAGCCATCCGCATGGGAAAAACAATTGCTATTGCTAATAAAGAAACACTGGTGACGGCCGGTCATTTAGTAATGGCTGAAGCGAAGAAATACAAAGCAACTATTTTACCTGTTGATAGTGAGCATTCAGCTATCTTCCAATCAATGAATGGCGAAAATCCAAAAAATATTGAACGATTGATCATTACTGCTTCAGGTGGTAGCTTCCGCGATAAAACACGGGATCAATTAAAACATGTGACTGTCGCTGACGCACTTAATCACCCGAATTGGTCTATGGGCGCAAAGATTACGATAGATTCAGCAACAATGATGAATAAAGGATTAGAAGTTATTGAAGCGCACGTATTATTTGATATGCCATATGAAAAAATAGATGTACTTTTGCATAGAGAAAGTATTATTCACTCTCTAGTTGAGTATCATGATACTAGTGTCATTGCTCAACTAGGTACACCAGATATGCGTGTTCCTATCCAATATGCTTTAAGTTATCCAGATCGTATCCCATTACATAATGGTCAGCGACTGAATTTAGCGCAAATTGGTCAGTTACATTTTCAAGAAATGGACTTTGAACGTTACCCAGCTTTACGTTTAGCATACGAGGCTGGTCGTACGGGTGGTACTATTTTAACAGCGATGAATGCAGCAAACGAAGCAGCAGTTGCAGCTTTTTTACAAGGGAAAATTACATTTCTTGAAATCGATGAGACCATTGAACGTGTGATGCAAGCACATCAAAACATTGCAGTACCGGATTTACAAACGATTTTACAGGTGGACAGTGAGACAAGAAAAATAGTGTTAGACATGGTAAAATAACGAGAGCAATATATCGTTAACTAATCGCTTTTAAAGGTGGGGTATTATGCAAACAGCCATTGCATTTATTTTAATATTTGGTATGCTCGTTTTCTTCCATGAACTTGGACACTTCTTATTCGCCAAACGTGCAGGTATTCTAGTACGTGAATTTGCCATCGGAATGGGTCCTAAAATTTATGGGAAAACGCATGGAGAAACAATGTATACTATTCGTTTATTGCCAATTGGGGGATATGTACGAATGGCTGGCGAGGATATGGATGGCACTGACTTACAGCCGGGCTACAGAATTGGACTAATTGTCGATGAGGATAATATTGTTAAAAAAATTATTTTCAATCAGAATAATAAGCAATTACCAGATTTATTATTTTTAGAAGTTGAGCGTGCTGATTTAGAAAAGGAATTGTTTGTAGAGGGTTATGATGAAGAAGAACGTTTAGTTCGTTATCAAGTAGCCAGAGATTGTGTGCTTGTGGAAAATGGTCGAGAACTTGTCATTGCGCCACATGATCGTCAATTCAACGCAAAAACAGTTGGTCAACGAGCGATGACTATTTTTGCAGGTCCATTTTTCAACTTTATTCTTGCGTTTGTTATTTACTTAGTGATTGGATTAATTCATGGAGTACCAACAAATGAGCCAATTATCACTGAAGTAGTAGAAAATAATCCGGCTGCACAGGCAGGGATGCTAGCAGGTGATAAAGTTACAGCCATTGATGGACAAGCCGTTGACAAGTGGCAGGATTTAGCCGCTATTATTCAAGATCATCCAAACGAAGATGTTACGGTGACTGTAGATCGAGATGGACAATCTATCAACTTAAATATGACCGTGAAGGAAATCCAACAGGATGGAAAAAAATATGGTCAAATTGGTGTGCTCTACGATAGCCCGAGAGAATTTAATCCACTAAAAGCTGTTGTCTACGGGGCACAAGAAACCTATAATATGACTGTAAAAATATTTGAGCTTCTAGGTATGCTGATTACTGGTAAGTTTACAATAGATGCCCTTTCTGGTCCTGTAGGTATTTATAAAGCAACAGAGCAAGTAGCTCAGTATGGTATTATGAACTTAATGAATTGGGCTGCAATGCTAAGTATCAATCTAGGGATTATGAACTTACTTCCGTTACCTGCACTAGATGGTGGACGTTTATTGTTCTTTGGTTTTGAAGCTCTACGTGGGAAACCAATTGACCGTCAAAAAGAAGGAATTGTTCATTTTGTAGGAATCGTTCTACTCATGATTTTAATGGTTGTCGTTACATGGAATGATATACAGCGATTTTTCTTTTAATCAAGACTAGCTATTTCTTAATTTACAATTAAACGGAATTTTATTTTCTAGCTTTGAGCGCAATTTCTATGAAACATTGCGCTCAAAGCTAAATTTGTTTATGCTATTGAGAGTATAAACTTATCTATTAAAAAAGGTGGAACACTGAATGAAGCAAAGTAAAACATTTATCCCAACATTACGTGAAGTACCTGCTGATGCTGAGGTAAAGTCACATAAGCAATTACTACGTGCAGGGTTTATTCGTCAAAATACAAGTGGGGTATACTCGTATTTACCGCTTGCAAAACGTGTGTTATCAAAAATTGAAACAATTATTCGAGAAGAAATGGAAGCCATTAATTCTCTGGAGCTTTTAATGCCATCTCTACAATCTGCTGAGCTTTGGCAAGAATCAGGTCGCTGGGAAAAGTACGGTCCGGAATTAATGCGTTTGAAAGACCGTCATGACCGTGATTTTGCATTGGGGCCAACACATGAAGAAGTAATTACAACTTTAGTGCGCGATGAAATAAAATCCTATAAAAAATTACCGTTAACACTCTATCAAATTCAAACGAAATTCCGTGATGAAAAACGTCCTCGCTTTGGTTTACTACGAGGAAGAGAATTTATTATGAAAGACGCGTATTCCTTCCACGCGTCACGTGAAAGCTTAGATGAAACATATGAAGATATGTATCGTGCCTATTCTAATATTTTCTCCCGTCTTGGGTTAAACTACCGTGCTGTTATTGCTGATGCAGGTTCCATCGGCGGAAAAGGTACACATGAGTTCATGGTACTTTCTGAAATTGGAGAAGATACAATTGCCTATTCAGATACATCTGACTATGCGGCAAATATCGAAATGGCTGAAGTCATTGCTGATTACCAAACATCCGATGAAGCATTAAAAGAAATTGAAAAAGTGGCTACACCAGATCAAAAAACGATAGAAGAAGTATCGGCTTTCCTACAAGTAGAGCCTGCAAATGTTATAAAGTCTCTTGTTTTTGACGTGGATGGAGAACTTGTAGTTGTTCTTGCGCGTGGAGATCATGAAATTAATGATATTAAATTGAAAAATGCTCTTGAGGCAGATTCTGTAGAGCTTGCGAATGAAGCAGCGATTCGTGATTTATTAGGTTGTGGCGTTGGTTCTATTGGGCCAGTGAAGTTACCAGTAGACGTAAAAGTAGTAGCCGATCATGCGATTAAATCTATTCGTAACGGTATTGCAGGTGCGAATGAAGATGGATTCCATTTAGTAAATGTTAATCCTGAGCGTGACTTTGCTATAAATGACTATTTGGATATTCGTTTTATTCAAGAGGGAGATCCATCTCCAGATGGACAAGGTATCATTAAATTTGCAGAAGGTATCGAGGTTGGTCATATTTTCAAACTAGGTACTACATACTCTGCTAAAATGAATGGTACTTTCTTAGACGAGCAAGGGAAATCTCAACCGTTTATTATGGGCTGCTATGGTATCGGTGTTTCTCGTATTCTAGCTGCTGTAGCTGAACATTTCCAAGATGAAAATGGATTTACATGGCCAACACAATTAGCACCGTATGATATCCATGTTGTTCCTGTTAATACTAAAGATGAAGGACAAGTAGCTTTAGCAGATGAACTTTACGGTTTATTAAAATCATATCGCTATGATGTACTATTGGATGACCGTGCTGAACGTGCGGGTGTTAAATTTGCGGATGCTGATTTAATTGGTTTACCTGTTCGCGTAACAGTTGGTAAAAAAGCAACAGAAGGTATTGTGGAAGTGAAATTCCGTCAAACTGGAGAAACGTTTGAATGGAAAAAGGAAGAAGTTATTGACCGTTTGAATGAATTTTTCCGTAAAAACTAATCACTTATCATATGATGGTTTTAAATGGAATTGAATGCTTCTAATAGAGGCTTTCATGTAATTTTGATAAAATAGGAATAAATGAATTCGCGACAATTCTGCGGGACAGTGAGCCAAGCGAGAAATAACAGATAGTATAGACTCTCTGTTAAGCTTGAAGAGCGCCCGCAGTAAGGGAGCGAATTTTTTTCTGGAATTCTCGTCCTATGTTTAAGAAGAATTAGAATATGAGGCTTCACGGACTGCCTCCTCCTGAAAGTAGGTGTCGATAGATTGGAACAGCAACAAGAGGCAAGAATGAGATTTCGAATGCTCTTGCAACAACTAGAGTTAACAGATGATGTATACATGTCATTTTTTGATGAAGGTGAATTATCACGCCTAACGGTCCATAAAAAGGATAGACTTTGGCATTTTACCATTCAATTACGAGATATACTGCCATTTCCGCTTTATCAGCTTTTCCGTACCCATTTAACGGAGAAGTTTTCAGCAATCGCACAAGTTTATACAACATTTGAGACACAAGAGAAAAGTGTAACAGAGGAACTTGTTCAAGCTTATTGGTTAAATGTCGTAGAACAAATTGATGAGATGGCACCAACGCTGAAAAATTGTCTTATCTCTCAAGTGCCGATGTGGAATGGTCAGAAAATCACATTGTCCTGTATGCAGGAAATGGAATTTATGATGTTAAAAACGAAGTATGCAGACAAACTAGCAGAAAGTTATTGTCAATTCGGTTTTCCAAAAATGGCGATAGACTTTGTGCTCCAAGAACAAACGGAAGAAATGATTGCTGCTCAGGAAGCGTTTATGGAACAAAAACGTATGGAGGAAGCGGCTTTATCTCAGCAAGCGATGCAGGATTTCCAAAAACGTGAGCAAGAGAAGAAAGATAATCCAGCGATTGCGAACCTTGGTGATCGTCCATTCCAGCTTGGTATGCATATTAAAGACGATGAAATTATGGAAATTAAACGTATTGTAGAAGAAGAACGACGTGTCATTGTTGAAGGCTTTGTCTTTGATACGGAGATTAAAGTACTGAAAAGTGGCCGTTCTTTATTACAAATTAAAATTACAGACTATACGGATTCCATCATCGTCAAAATGTTCTCCCGTGATAATGACGATGCCGAATTGATGCAACACTTAAAAAAAGGTATGTGGGTTAAAGTTCGAGGCTCTGTACAGACGGATACATTTATTCGTGATTTAATCGTCATGGCTAATGATATTAATGAAATAAAAAAGGAAACACGTCAGGATCTAGCGCCAGAGGGCGAAAAGCGAGTAGAGCTACATTTGCATACACCAATGAGCCAAATGGACGCTGTGACGCCGGTCGATCGTCTTATTGCACAGGCGGCAAAATGGGGTCATCCAGCAATAGCTATTACAGATCATGCTGTTGTACAATCCTTCCCTGAGGCGTATGCGGCAGGGAAAAAACATGGCATTAAAATAATTTATGGCCTGGAGGCTAATTTAGTCGACGATGGAGTACCTATTGCATATGCACCAGAGCATCGTTTATTAGCGGATACCACTTATGTTGTCTTTGACGTGGAAACGACGGGATTATCAACTGCCTACGATACAATTATTGAACTGGCCGCAGTAAAAATTAAAGATGGCCATGTCATCGATAAATACGAAAGCTTTGCAAACCCACATCATCCCCTTTCAGCAACTACCATTGAATTAACTGGTATCACAGATGATATGGTTCGCAATGCTCCAGAAGTAGAGCAAGTTATTAAAGAGTTTCATGCATTCATTGGTGATGGAATTGTTGTCGCTCATAACGCATCCTTTGATATTGGCTTCTTATATACAGGCTATAAAAAGTTTGGTCTTGAAGGAACGACACATCCAGTCATCGATACATTAGAGCTAGCTAGATTACTGTATCCAACGATGAAGAATCACCGCTTGAATACACTTTGTAAAAAATTCAATATTGAGTTAACACAACATCACCGAGCGATTTATGATACTGAGGCGACAGGCTATTTACTTTTACAATTATTAAAAGATGCCGATGAGTTAACCATTAAATACCATGATGATTTTAATAAACATATTGGTGGTGGCGACGCCTATAAAAAAGGCCGACCAATGCATTGTACTATTTTAGCTGTCGATAATGCGGGCTTGAAGAATTTATTTAAAATAGTTTCGCACGCCCATACAAAGACATTCTATCGAGTTCCTCGTGTGACACGGGCAGTACTAGAGCAATATCGAGAAGGTTTACTGGTCGGATCCGGTTGTAGTAACGGTGAATTATTTGAAACGATGATGAATAAATCACCTGAGGAAGCTGAGCAAGTGGCTCGATTCTATGATTACATTGAAGTACAGCCGAAAGCAGTATATGCACCATTAATTGAGCGCAATGTCGTGCGTGACGAATGGACATTAGAAGATATTATTCGAAAACTTGTCAAGTTAGGGAAGAAGCTTGATAAACCAGTTGTGGCAACTGGGAATGTTCATTATTTAGATCCGACAGATGCTATGTTTAGACAAATACTCATTGGTTCTCAAGGTGGCGCGAATATCTTAAATCGATCCAAGCTACCTGCGGTTCATTTTAGAACAACGGATGAAATGCTCAAAGAATTTGATTTTTTAGGACCAGATCTTGCTAAAGAAGTTGTTGTGACGAACGCACATAAAGTTGCTGCGAGCATTGGCGATGTAAAACCGATTAAAGATGATCTATATACTCCAAAAATTGAAGGCTCAGATGATGAAGTAACCAACTTAACCTATGAAATGGCTCATCGTATTTACGGTGAGGAGTTACCTGAAATCGTGAAAGCACGAATTGAAAAAGAATTAAAATCGATTTTAGGACATGGTTTTGGGGTAATTTATTTAATTTCTGCGAAGCTGGTGAAGAAATCATTAGCTGATGGTTATTTAGTAGGTTCTCGTGGTTCCGTTGGTTCCTCATTAGTCGCAACCTTTATGGAAATTACGGAGGTCAATCCATTACCTCCTCATTATATTTGTCCGAATTGTAAACATTCCGAGTTTTTTGATGATGGTTCGGTCAGCTCAGGTTTCGACTTGCCAAATAAAGACTGTCAGGAATGTGGAACACCTTATAAAAAAGATGGACAAGATATTCCATTTGAAACCTTCTTGGGCTTTAAAGGGGATAAAGTACCCGATATCGATTTAAATTTTTCTGGTGAATATCAGCCGAAAGCTCATAACTACACAAAGGTACTATTTGGAGAAGATTATGTTTACCGTGCTGGAACAATCGGTACGGTTGCAGAGAAAACAGCATATGGCTATGTAAAAGGCTATGCAAATGATCATAATTTACACTTCCGAGGTGCAGAAGTTGATCGTTTAGTTCAAGGTTGTACAGGAGTAAAACGTACATCGGGACAACACCCTGGAGGAATTATTGTAGTACCCGATTACATGGATATTTATGATTTCTCTCCGGTGCAGTTCCCTGCAGATGCGCAGGATGCTGAATGGCGGACAACCCATTTTGACTTCCACTCGATTCATGACAATATTTTGAAACTGGATATACTTGGACACGACGATCCGACGGTTATTAGGATGTTACAGGACTTATCTGGAATAGATCCAAAAACAATACCAACAGATGATCCTGTCGTGATGAAAATTTTTAGTTCACCAGAAACGTTAGGTGTCACGGAAAAACAAATTGGCTGTAAGACAGGAACATTAGGTATTCCTGAATTTGGTACTCGTTTCGTACGTCAAATGCTGGAAGATACAAAGCCTTCCACATTCTCGGAGCTTGTGCAAATTTCAGGGTTATCCCATGGAACAGACGTATGGCTTGGTAACGCACAGGAATTAATTCAAAACGGTACATGCGTGCTGAAAGAAGTAATTGGTTGTCGTGATGATATCATGGTGTATTTAATATACCAAGGTCTAGAGCCATCGCTGGCATTTAAAATCATGGAGTCTGTCCGTAAAGGAAAAGGATTATCAGAGGAATTTGAAGCAGAGATGCTCGCTAATAAAGTACCAGGCTGGTATATCGAGTCATGTAAAAAGATAAAATATATGTTCCCGAAAGCCCATGCTGCAGCATATGTGTTAATGGCAGTTCGTATTGCTTGGTTTAAGGTGCATTTTCCGATCCTATACTATGCAGCATATTTCACAGTCCGTGCTGATGACTTTGATTTAATTGTCATGGTTCAAGGTTCACAAATGATTCGAGCGCGTATTGACGAAATCAATATGAAAGGTTTAGATGCCTCTACAAAAGAGAAAAACTTATTAACAGTAATGGAGCTAGCACTGGAAATGTGTGAACGTGGCATGAGCTTCCAAAAAGTTGATTTGTACCGTTCTCAGTCAAGTGAATTTATCATTGATGGCAATACATTAATTCCACCTTTTGATGCTATTCCAGGGCTTGGTACTAACGTTGCCAAAACGATAGTAGCTGCTCGAGAAGAAGGGGAATTTTTATCGAAGGAAGATTTACAGCAACGAGGCCGTGTTTCGAAAACACTGATTGAATACATGGACCAACTTGGCTGTTTAGAAGGCATGCCTGATGCTAATCAACTATCTCTTTTTTGAGGATGAATGAGCTGCTTATTGATTCAAGGTTTGATCTGCAAGAACATTGTAATTTCAAAATCCTGTCACAATATGGGTATCTTTAAAGAGGGAAATTTGCATTATACCCAGAACTATGCTATTCTAATGGTAATAATTTGTTGATATTTTTCCAGCAAAAGAGTGGGGCTTTCCCGCTCTTTTCTGTTGTTATACCGTAGCAAAACAAATTTTGACTAACAGCAGGTAAGACCGTAAAATTTCACCAAAGCAACCTGGTGGAATTTCTGTTTTATTATGGTTCCTTACACCAGCAAGTTACCGTAATGAATGATTTACACGCTAGAATAGAAACAGGAGGAAATAATGAGCAAAGTACCATCTTTAATTGAAGAGCTCGCTAAACCAATAGTAGATGAGTTAAATCTAGAGTTAGTGGATATAGAGTTCGTAAAAGAAGGGCGTAACTGGTTTTTACGCGTCTATGTTGATACCCCAGAAGGTGGAATTGACATTGACCAATGTGCTCAAGTTAGCGAACGACTAAGTTTGTTATTGGATGAAAAGGATCCAATTACACAAAACTATTATTTAGAAGTTTCATCACCTGGAGCGGAGCGTCCATTAAAAAAGGATGCTGATTTTGAAAAAGCAATTGGCAAGTATATTTATGTAAAAACCTATAAACCCATTAAGGACATGAAGGAATTCCAAGGCTACTTAACGTCATACGAGGAACATACATTAGTGATGGAAGTGCGCATTAAAACGCGTAAAATTACAGTAACAATTGAACAAGAAAAAATCGCTTTGGCACGACTAGCCATCGATTTTTAAGCACAATGCATATTTAGGAGTGAAAACAAAATGAGTAGTGATTTGTTAGATGCGCTGAATGCGCTAGAAGAACAAAAAGGAATTTCAAGAGATGTGTTAGTTGAAGCAATTGAAGCGGCATTAGTTACAGCTTACAAACGCAACTTTAACCAAGCACAAAATGTTCGAGTGGACTTAAATTTAGATAAAGGCTCTATTCGCGTGTTTTCACGTAAAGATGTTGTGGAAGAAGTAGAAGATGATCGTCTACAAATTTCTTTAGAAGATGCTAAGGTTATTAATCCTGCTTACCAGCTAGAAGATATCGTGGAGCAAGAAGTAACGCCACGCAACTTCGGCCGTATTGCTGCACAAACAGCTAAACAGGTTGTAACACAACGCGTACGTGAAGCGGAACGTGGTTTAATCTACGAGCAATATGTAGATCGTGAAGATGATATCGTAACAGGTGTTGTTGAACGTCTAGACGCGCGAAATATCTATGTAGGTTTAGGAAAAGTAGAGGCTGCATTGCCAATCAACGAACAAATCCAAGGCGAAACTTATCATCCACATGACCGCATCAAAGTGTACATTACAAAAGTTGAACGTACAACACGCGGTCCACAAGTGATTGTATCTCGCACACATCCTGGTTTATTACGCCGATTATTTGAGATGGAAGTACCTGAAATTTATGAAGGGATTGTAGAGATTAAATCGATTGCTCGTGAAGCTGGCGATCGCTCCAAAATTTCTGTCTATGCGCACAATGAAGAAGTTGATCCAGTAGGTTCTTGTGTTGGCGCTAAGGGTGCTCGTGTACAAACGATTGTTAACGAATTAAACGGTGAAAAAATTGATATTGTAGAATGGTCTGAAGATCCAGTTGTATTCGTTGCAAATGCACTTAGCCCATCGAAAGTTTTAGATGTTCAAGTGAACGAAGAAGAAAAATCTACAACGGTTGTTGTACCAGATTATCAATTATCACTAGCTATTGGTAAACGTGGACAAAATGCACGTTTAGCAGCGAAGCTTACTGGCTGGAAAATTGATATTAAAAGTGAGACAGATGCTCGTGAATTAGGCATTTATCCTTCTGCTACAAGCACTTTCGTACCTGCTGAGGATGAAGAAAGTGATTTTGATGAAGTGGCAGTAGACTTATATCAAGACGACGAAGAATAAGTAAGAAAGCCCGTGTGACGAGTTACCTGACAGTATTCAGTGGGCCCCCTACGCCGACTGAATACTGTCAGAGCGTCAAGTAGAGCATGACTTGTCCACCTCTTACGACAAGCTTCAGAGAGGAATGGTGATTCTTATGGCTGTTAACAAAAAAGTACCTCTTCGTAAATGTGTAGCAACTGGAGAAATGCTACCTAAGAAAGAAATGATACGTGTTGTTCGTTCAAAAGAGGGCGAAGTAAGTGTAGATGTCTCCGGGAAAAAACCTGGGCGTGGTGCCTATGTCTCTAAATCAGAGAAGGCAATCGATATCGCTCGTAAGAAAAATGTATTGGGGCACCAACTTGATGTGAAAATCCCTGAAGAAATTTACGAGGAGCTTATTTTGCTAATTCGTAGGGAGTCAATTTTATGATAAATCAAGCAATATTTAATTTGCTTGGAATTGCGGCAAGAGCCCGTAAAGTAATTTCAGGAGAAGAGTTAGTTGTAAAGGAAGTCCGCAATGGCAATGCTAAGATAGTACTGCTTGCAAACGATGCTTCTAAAAACTCAAGTAAGAAAATTCAAGATAAGTGCACGTACTACAACGTTGAGTATCATGTAATTGGAGATCGTTACGATCTAGGACATGCTACAGGTAAGGAGGCCCGAGTGGCTTTAGCGATTACCGATAAAGGTTTTGCAAGTAAATTGTCTAGTCTACTCAACGAAAAATAATCGGGGGTGAGCAGATGACCAAAATCAGAGTTCATGAATATGCGAAACAAGTGAATAAAACGAGTAAAGAGGTTATTGAAGCACTTAGTAAATTAAATGTGAGTGTAACTAACCATATGTCTATGTTAGAAAAAGACATCGTGTCAAAGTTAAACCACACATTTAAAGCAACACCTGAGAAAAATGTAGGAAAACAAGCAACTCAAAACATATCACAAAAACCGCAATCGAATGGCCAGCAAAATCCACAGCATTCGGTGAAAAAGCAAGAAGGTCAAAGGCAGCAATCTGCTACTTCTAAGCCTAAAGCAAATAATCAGCAATACACACAGCAACACTCAAATTCGTCTAACGAAAAATCTAAGAATACAAAAGGTAATCAAAATAGAAATATGACACAAAATAATAATAATAATAATAATAATAATAATAATCGTAGAGGTGGCGGTGGTTACAACCAACGTCCAAAACCAGGGATTCATGGAGGCAAACGTCGCCATCCTAAAACACATCAACCAACAATACCGGTTAAACAAAAGGAACTTCCAGAAAAAATTACTTTTGTTGAATCATTATCAGTGGCAGAATTAGCAAAAAAATTACACCGTGAGCCATCTGAAATTATTAAAAAATTATTTATGCTTGGGGTAATGGCAACAATTAACCAAGAATTAGATAAGGATGCAATTGAATTAATTTGTGCAGACTATGGTGTAGAAGTGGAAGAAGAAATTCGTGTAGATATTACGGATTTAGAAACACACTTCGAGTCAACAGAAGAAGTAAACGAGGCTGTATTATCGGAACGTCCTCCAGTTGTAACAATCATGGGTCACGTTGACCATGGTAAAACAACATTATTAGATTCAATTCGTAATACTAAAGTGACTGCAGGAGAAGCTGGGGGTATTACGCAGCATATCGGTGCCTACCAAGTAACAGAAGGTGACAAGAAAATCACTTTCCTAGATACACCAGGACACGCTGCTTTCACAACAATGCGTGCACGAGGTGCAAAAGTAACGGATTTAACAATTTTAGTAGTAGCTGCTGATGATGGTGTTATGCCACAAACAGTAGAGGCAATCAATCACGCAAAAGCAGCAGAAGTACCAATTATTGTAGCTGTGAATAAAATGGATAAACCATCAGCAAATCCAGATCGTGTGATGCAAGAATTAACAGAACATGGCTTAGTTCCTGAAGCTTGGGGTGGCGAAACGATTTTCGTACCAATTTCTGCTTTAAAAGGGGAAGGCATTGATACGTTACTAGAAATGATCTTACTTGTAGCTGAAGTAGGAGAACTGAAAGCGAACCCTGACCGTTTAGCTCTTGGAACAGTCATTGAAGCTCAACTAGATAAAGGACGCGGTTCAGTCGCTACACTATTAGTACAAGATGGTACATTAAAAGTGGGTGACCCAATCGTTGTTGGTCATACGTTTGGTCGAGTTCGTGCAATGGTGAATGATAAAGGCCGCCGTGTGAAAGAAGCTGGACCATCAACGCCAGTAGAAATCACAGGCTTAAATGATGTACCTCAAGCAGGGGACCGTTTTGTTGTCTTTGAAGACGAAAAAACAGCACGTCAAGTTGGGGAAACTCGTGCGATGTCAGCTATCCAAGCACAACGTTCGGAAAAACAACGTGTAACGCTTGATAACTTATTTGAACAAATGAGCCAAGGCGAAATGAAAGAGCTGAACTTAATCGTTAAGGCAGACGTACAAGGTACTGTAGAAGCAATGGCTGCTTCATTAATGAAAATTGATGTGGAAGGCGTAAATGTGAAAATTATTCACACTGGTGCAGGTGCCATTACAGAATCTGATATTTCTCTTGCTGCCGCTTCCAATGCCATTGTTATTGGTTTCAATGTACGTCCAGATGTAAACGCAAAACGTGCTGCAGAAGAAGAAGGCGTAGATATTCGTTTACACCGTATCATTTATAAAGTAATTGAAGAGATTGAACAAGCAATGAAAGGTATGCTTGATCCTGAATTTGTAGAAAAAATTATTGGGCAAGCAGAAGTTCGCCAAACAATTAAAGTATCAAAAGTTGGTACAATTGCTGGTTCGTATATAACTGAAGGTAAAGTAACACGCGATTCAGGCGTACGTGTAATCCGTGATAACGTAGTTATTTTTGAAGGTGAATTAGATACGCTTAAGCGCTTTAAAGATGAAGTAAAAGAAGTTGCAAAAGGATACGAATGTGGTATTACAATTACAAACTTCAACGATATTAAAGAAGGCGACATTATTGAAGCCTATATTATGGAAGAAGTTAAACGAGTATAATGATCGTTTATGCAGAGGTTGAATTCATCATTCAAACTGCCCATTCGTTAAAAGAAAAACGTGCTGTCTTACAGCGCATGATTACTCGCACAAAGCAGAAATTTAATGTTTCTATTGCAGAAATTGACCATCAAAACGTATGGCAGCGCACAAAATTAGCACTTGTAGCTGTTTCTTCATCGAAAGAAGCAGCTGAACGGGAAATTAATCACGCGCTCCACTATTTAGAGTCAAATCCGTCATGGGAACAGCTTAATGTGTGGCGAGACTATTTATAAAGGTAGTTGAGATAGCTAAACAGCATGAAATGCTCAACTATCTGTACATCGAAATAGAGGTGACAAACTATGTCTCTACGTTCAAACCGTGTTGCTGAGCAAATGAAAAAAGAGCTTGGTGATATTCTTGGCCGTAAAATTAAAGATCCGCGTGTTGGGTTTGTTACTGTTACAGGTGTTGAGGTAACTGGTGATTTACAGCAAGCGACCATTTATATTACTTCTTTAGGCAATGAACGTGAACGCGAGGAAACGCTTAAAGCTTTAGTAAAAGCTTCTGGCTTCATTCGATCAGAAATTGGTTCACGTATTCGTTTACGACGCACACCAGAATTAATCTTTGAATTTGATTCTTCGATTGAGTATGGAAATCGTATTGATACATTGTTAAGAGATTTACACAAAGAATAAGCTGATAAAAGTCTGCCACTTGCATGTTCATGCAGGCAGGCTTTTTATCTTCATTAAGGAGATTTTTTACCTACAATTTTGCCACGGCATAATTGATTTTAAAAGGTAATTTGGGAGGATCTATATGAACGGTATTTTACCGCTATGGAAAGAAAGAGGCATGACAAGCCATGATTGTGTCTTTAAATTACGCAAAATTTTGCGCACAAAAAAGGTTGGACATACAGGTACACTTGATCCTGGTGTGGAGGGTGTACTGCCAATTTGTATTGGCCAAGCAACTCGAATAGCAGAATATTTAACAGAGGCAGGTAAAACCTATGAAGCTATTATTTCGATTGGCCGTACAACGACAACAGAGGATGCAGAAGGCGAAACAGTTGCACAAGATCATACAGTCAAAAAGTTTTCTCGTGAGCAGTTGCTAGAGGTTTTATCTTCATTAACAGGCGTTATTAAACAAACACCACCAATGTTTTCTGCAGTAAAGGTAAATGGTAAACGCCTCTATGAATACGCTCGAAAAGGGGAAACAGTTGAAAGACCGACTCGCCAAGTTACCATCTATAATTTAGAGCTTCTCAATGATAGTGAATCCTACGAGGGACAAGAAATTACATTCCCTGTTCGTATTGCTTGTAGTAAAGGGACCTATATCCGTACCTTAGCTGTCCAAATTGGTGAGGCTCTGGGCTATCCAGCACATATGAAGGAGCTCGTACGCACTGCCTCAGGTACCTTTACACGCGATAACTGTTTTACCCTAGCACAGGTTGCGGAACTGATGGATGCAGAGCAGGTCAATACCTGTATTTTACCTGTCGAATATGCATTAGCAGACTATCCATATATTGAGATTACTTCTGCCAATGAAAAAGAAATTTTCAATGGACAAGTGCTTCCAGCAGATACAATGTTAAAGATACATGATAAAATTGTCTTTGGAATCAATGGAAAGGCAGTTGCGGTTTATCAAGCTCACCCTACAAAGGAAGGTTTGATGAAACCACACAAAATGTTTCCGACGATAGAGTAGGAGGATTTTTCAATGGAGGTCATTCATTTAAAATACCCGCATCAATTACAGCAACGAGAAAGCATGCAGCCCTATTCATTAGCACTTGGCTTTTTCGATGGTGTACATAGAGGGCATCAGGCAGTTATCAAGGCAGCAAAGGGAGAGGGAGACAAGCGGCAAATTCCGAATGCAGTGATGACATTCGATCCGCACCCCTCAATAGTCCTTGGAGGGCGTAACGAAAAGGTTTTTTATATTACACTCTTACAGCAGAAATTGCAGCTTTTTGAAGAACAAGGTGTGGATACAGTTTTTGTTGTTCATTTCACATCTGATTTTGCTAAGCTATCACCAGCAGCATTTATTGACACATTTATTCGTGGATTAAATATTCAACATGTTACAGCAGGCTTCGATTACTCGTTTGGGGCATTTGGTAAAGGAACAATGGAAGATATGCGTGCATTAAGCAATGGTGATTATGGTGTAACAATTGTTGAGAAGAAAACGGATGATGTCGAGAAAATCAGCTCAACTCGTATTCGCCAACTTTTACAAGAGGGCGATATGGAAGCGGCGAGGACATTATTAGGGAGACCATTTGAAATCAACGGAATTGTTGTACATGGTGATAAACGCGGTCGTACAATTGGCTTCCCAACAGCGAATGTCCAAGCTTTAGAAGGAACTTTTATTCCAGCAAGTGGCGTTTACGCTGTTCGTCTGTTAGTCCAAAATACTTGGTATGACGGTGTCTGCAATGTAGGTTACAAACCAACCTTTAAAGATCCAAACGATAAGCAATTATCCATTGAAGTTCATATTTTAAATTTTGATAAGAATATCTATGGCGAAGAAGTACATGTAGCTTGGTATAAACGTATTCGAAGCGAAAGAAAATTTGACGGTATTGATGCCTTAAAAACGCAAATCGAAAAAGATAAACAAGAAGCTATACAATACTTTATCGAGCTACAATAGTGTCAACTGAACAACAGTTCTTACTTGCTTGACCCAATAATTTATGGTAACATTCATAAGTGCATAATGCTTAACCTTAGCTCGGTAAAACGATGACTCCAACGTTTACTGTGCTAATGGGGATAAAAAAAATTTTAGGAGGTCCATACAAATGGCTATTACAAAAGAACGTAAAAACGAAATTATTGCTGAGTACCGTACTCACGAAAGTGACACTGGTTCACCAGAAGTACAAGTTGCAGTATTAACAGCGGAAATTAACGCTCTAAATGCTCACTTACGTACACACAAAAAAGATTTCCACTCTGAGCGTGGTCTTCTTAAAATGGTAGGTCGTCGTCGTCACTTATTAAAATATCTTCGTGAAACAGACGTACAACGTTACCGTGAACTAATCAACCGTTTAGGCTTACGTCGCTAATGACAAGCGGACTGTAGACAAACTTATGTTTTGTCTACAGTCTTTTTTTATTGAAAAACAAAAACTGTCTTTTAGGATTGTTATTTGTTCGTCTATAATTATACTTTGTTCGATAATAAGCCATAACTTTTTTACGCAACGGTGAACGAGCTAGAAAAAACATTCTCTACCTGATAAAAGGGTGATATATTCTAATCACATTTCGCAACCAAATTCAAATAGTCATGCGATAATCTAGCTTCATTGTCAATACGACAAAAGAAATCGAGTTGAATGCAATGAACTAATTGAATAGTGGTTGTTTTTTTGTAAATGAATCGTCATTCATAAAAGGTTCACCATCTATAACAACTTACTTCAGCTTGTGAAATGTGAAAACAAAATATTATGGTGAGAAGGTGTAGTTAGATGTTTAACAAATTATTAAGAGAGAATAACATTGTTGCAGGGATTTTGACAGTTATTCGTATCTACCTAGGCTGGCATTGGCTAACAGCAGGTTGGGGAAAAGTGATGAATGGATTTGATGCAACCGGTTTTTTAGCAGGTGCTATAGCAAATCCAGTGACTAGCGGCGAAGATCTAGCCTATCCACTATATGTAAAGTTTATTGAATCGTTTGCCTTACCCAATGCTGAAATAATTAATATTCTGATACCTTGGGGAGAATTTTTAGTAGGCCTAGGATTAATTCTTGGATGTTTAACAACATATGCTGCATTTTTTGGAATGGTCATGAACTTTGCGTTCTTATTTGCAGGTACTATATCTAGTAACCCTTGGGATATTTTACTCGCAATCTTTCTTGTAGCAGCCGGCTTCAATGCAGGTAAATTTGGACTGGATCGCTTCGTTATACCAGCTTTTAGAAATAAGTTTCAGAAGGTAAAAAACAAAGAAAAAGTTGTTCAAGCGGTGTCTAAAACTACATAATTTACATAAAGAAGACTATAAATTAGTCTGTAATGCCTCGTAAATATTAAATTTGCGGGGCATTCATTTTAATCTTTCCCTATGACATGCTTAAACTTTACTACATACTTAACTTTCTTTATACTAGTAGGATGTTGTATGAAGAGTACCGTGTTATAATAAATCTATTGTGTAAAGCCTGCACTTGAAATAATAATGTGAAGAAGCAAGTATATCTATTTACATACATTACTTTTCGTCAGGAATGAATCAATTTAAGTAAATTCCATATAACAAAAGTATAAAAATGCTTTTTCAATAAAATATAGAAATAAATCTTAAATAAATTGGCAATAACTGAATTTAAATGTATGATTATTTCATGAAATATTTTTAAGCATAGAACAAGCATTTTTGGTACACTTACAAATAGTACATACAGACGAAGTAAGTGTTTTTATAATAGAGAGGGGTTCATTGAATGAACGAAAAGAAAGTCTATTCCTATGAATGGGCTGGCCGTCCACTTGTAATTGAAGTAGGACAGTTAGCAAAACAAGCAAACGGGGCTGTATTAGTACGCTATGGCGATACTTCTGTATTATCTACAGCCACAATGTCAAAAAAACCAAAACCACTTGATTTCTTCCCATTAACAGTAAACTATGAAGAACGTCTATATGCTGCAGGTAAAATTCCTGGCGGCTTTATTAAGCGTGAAGGGCGTCCATCTGAAAAAGCTATATTGGCAAGCCGTTTAATTGACCGTCCAATTCGTCCGATGTTCCCAGATGGTTTCCGTAACGAAGTTCAAGTAATCTCTATGGTCATGTCAAACGATTCTGACTGTACGTCTGAAATGGCAGCAATGGTTGGTTCTTCTTTAGCGTTAGCTATTTCTGATATTCCATTTGATGGCCCAATCGCAGGTGTACAAGTTGGTTATATTGATGGAGAGTTCGTTGTAAACCCAACTGTGGAACAATCGAACCAATCAACGATTCATTTATCTGTAGCAGGGAATAAAGATGCTATCAACATGGTTGAAGCAGGCGCACTTGAAGTGCCAGAAGAAGTGATGTTAGAAGCGATTATGTTTGGTCATGAAGAAATTAAAAAGATCATCGCATTCCAAGAGCAGATTGTGGCTGAGGTAGGGAAAGAAAAGTTACCAGTGACATTATTTGAAATTGATGAAGCGATCCAAGCTGATATAAAAGTTGCTTGTGAGACTGATATGCATGATGCTATTCAAACTGCGGAGAAACATGCTCGTGATGAAGCGATTCAAGCTGTAAAAGATCGTATTATTGCTTCCTATGAAGAGCAAGAAGCAGATGAAGTCACTATGAAGCAAGTTTATACAATTCTTGATAAGATGGTAAAAGATGAAGTACGTCGTCAAATCACTGAAGATAAAATTCGTCCAGATGGTCGTAAGCTAGACGAGATTCGACTACTTTCTTCTGAAACAGGCATTTTACAACGTACACACGGTTCAGGTCTATTTACACGTGGACAAACTCAAGCACTTTCTATTTGTACGTTAGGCGCACTTGGTGATGTGCAAATTATTGACGGTTTAGGTGTCGAAGAATCAAAACGCTTCATGCACCACTATAACTTCCCTCAGTTCTCTGTAGGTGAAACAGGGCCAATCCGTGGACCAGGCCGTCGTGAAATTGGTCATGGTGCACTAGGGGAACGCGCACTTGAAGCAGTAATTCCTGATGAATCTGTTTTCCCATATACAATTCGTTGTGTATCAGAAGTACTTGAATCAAATGGTTCAACATCTCAAGCTTCTATTTGTGCATCTACATTAGCTATGATGGATGCGGGTGTACCATTAAAAGCACCAGTTGCAGGTATTGCAATGGGTCTTATTAAAAAAGATGAGCATTATTCTATTTTAACGGATATTCAAGGTATGGAAGATCACCTAGGTGATATGGACTTTAAAGTTGCTGGAACAGCTAAAGGTGTAACAGCTCTACAAATGGACATTAAAATCGATGGTTTATCTCGCAATATTTTAGAAGAAGCACTGACACAAGCTAAAGTGGGTCGTATGCATATTCTAGAATCAATGCTTGCTACTCTTGCAGAGCCACGTAACCAATTATCTGAATTTGCACCAAAAATCGTGATCGTAAAAATCAATCCAGATAAAATTCGCGATGTTATTGGACCTGGTGGAAAACAAATAAACAAAATTATTGAAGAAACGGGCGTTAAGATTGATACAGAACAAGATGGTACAATCTATATTTCTTCTGCGAATGAAGAAATGAATGCTCGCGCAAAACAAATTATTGAAGATATCGTACGTGAAGCTAAAGTAGGCGAATACTACTTATCAACAGTGAAGCGTATTGAAAAATTCGGTGCGTTTTGTGAAATTTTCCCAGGTAAAGATGGTTTGCTTCACATCTCTGAAATTCAAGAGGAACGTACAAAGCAAGTGGAAGACGTCTTAAAACTTGGCGATCAATTACTAGTGAAAGTAATTGAAATTGACAAGCAAGGTCGTGTGAATTTATCTCGTAAAGTTGTGTTACAAGAGGAAAAAGAACGCGCTGAACAACAAAAATAATAACGATGAAAGGCTGCGTCTAATGCGCAGCCTTTTTAGATAGTTTATCAAAATAGAGAAATCTACATTTGGGGGAGATTTTTTGGTTCAAGTACATACATGTCAGAACGGTGTTCGTATTGTGTCAGAGCAAATTGACCATGTAAGATCTGTGGCTTTGGGTATTTTTGTAAATGCAGGCTCACGCTATGAGCTACCTGAAGAGAATGGCATCACACATTTCATAGAGCATATGTTGTTTAAAGGAACAGCAACTCGTTCAGCTCGTCAAATTGCAGAAGAATTTGATCGGATAGGAGGAGAATTAAATGCCTTCACATCTAAAGAAAATACGTGTTATTATGCAAAAGTTTTAGATCATCATGCGGAGCTAGCTGTCACGATATTGGCTGATATGTTTTTTAATTCTACTTTTGCAGAAGAAGAATTAGAAAAAGAACGCCAAGTGGTATTAGAGGAAATTTTAATGAGTGAAGATGCTCCTGATGATGATGTACATGAGAAGTTGTGGAGTGTCATGTATCCAAATGATGCACTCGGCCGTCCGATATTGGGCAGTGCAGCTACTTTAAAAACATTTACAGCAGATGCTATTCGACATTATATGGCCAAACATTACGGTCCTGAGTCAGTGGTTATTTCCATTACGGGCAATATTTCGCCACAGCTCATGGCAACGATTGAACGGTTATTTGGACAATATCAGCCATCTCCATTTGCAGTTGCGCCTGTGCTGACAAATCCTTCATTTCATCCAGGAGAGATTTCGAAAGTACGAGATACCGAGCAAGCACATTTAGCTATATCCTATCCAGCTATTGGTGTAAAGGACCCTGATATGTACAGCTTTATTGCGTTGAATAATATTATTGGGGGCAATATGAGTTCACGATTGTTTCAAGAAGTACGTGAAGAACGGGGACTTGCTTATTCTATTTTCTCCTACCAATCCTGTTATGCAGATGTTGGAGCGTTTACAATTTACGGTAGTACTAGCCGTCAGCAATTAGCACAGCTACAACATACGATTGATGCTACTTTACTGGACATTGTTGCAGGTGGTGTCACAGAGGAGGAGCTTGATAATGCGAAAGAGCAGCTGAAAGGCAGCTTTGTTCTTGGGTTAGAGGGAACTGGTTCACGTATGAATCGTAATGGTACAAGTGAGCTAGTCCATCGTAAGCATCGTACAGTAGACGAGGTATTAGCTTCTATAGATGCTGTATCGATGGAGTCAGTGGATCGATTGATTGCTAACATTTTGAAAGCAGAGCCGGCCATTTCTATTATTGGGCCAAGTGAATAAAAATACCTTCATCGTGATGTGGAAAAGGATTAATTCCAATAAAGGAGGTGTCTCAATTGATTTTTGGGACACCTCCTTTTCTTTTTTAATACATTATCAATTAAACATTGTAATTCTCAATTAACTTTGATAGTATAAATGATATTGAAAATCATTTTCATTTACATGGAGGATATATATAAGAGATGAAAAAATGGCTATATGTAAGTTCGCTGGCATTATCACTAGCACTAGTTGGATGTGCAGAACAAGAAGAAAAAGGTGCGGATAAAGAAATTCAAAAAGAAGCAGTAACAACGCAACAAGAAACAGCAGATAAATCTACTGTACAAAAAGATGAATTACAAGATGGTGTAGATGAAGAAACCTTCCAAAAGGCATTAGCAAACTTTCCTACAACAGCTCCAGAAAAAATTGTGACGACATCGGTTCCATTAACAGAAATGTTACATCTTATTGGGATAACACCGGTAGGGGTACCAACATCAACAAATCCAATACCAACAGACTTTAATTCAATTACAAAAATTGGTTCACCAATGTCGCCTGATTTAGAGGTCATCTCAAGCTTACAAACAGACCTAATACTTGGAGCGTCTTCTCTACAAAGTTCGCTTGATCAAGCACTTCAGGGAATGAATCTACCAACAGCTTATTTACCTACAGATTCATATGATGACTTGAAGTTAAGCTTTAAAGTGCTAGGTACGTATTTTGGTAAAGAAGAAAAGACGAATGAAATCTTACAAAATCTTGTAGCAAAAGAAAAAGAGCTGGAAGTGAAGGCGGATGGAAAAGAATTACCATCTGTAATGCTCGTCATCGGTACATCTGATTCCTTTATGGTAATGAACGACAAATCGTACTTAGGAAGCTTAGTGGAACGATTGGGCGCAGATAATATTGCGAAATCGGTATTAAAAGCGGAGTCAACGTATTCACCGATGAATCTAGAAGATATTGTTGTGGCAGACCCAGACATTGTGTTTGTATTAGCATCAGGCGATCATGGAGCAAATGAAGATAAATTTAAACAAGAAATTGAAAAAAATAGTGCTTGGAAACAATTATCAGCCTACAAAAATGACAAAATCCATATGCTTGATTACAGTACATTCGGTGTCACATCTATTACAAATGCTGAGACAGCACTGACAACGATTGCAGATTATTTCTATAAATAAGTTCGTGAGGTATAGGTATGATTCATACAGCAAGAAGTCGCATGATTATTATCACGACCTTTGTGGTAACCATATTAGCTGCAGTAATAGCAATTGGATTAGGCAGTGTTCATATTTCCATTCCTGATATTTTATCAACCATTGTCAATGGACGTAATAATGAGGGTGTTTATACAACCATTATATGGGATATCCGACTTCCACGCGTGTTATTAGCATTAATCATTGGTGCAAGTATAGCTATTTCTGGGGCATTACTGCAGGCAGTCATGGGGAATCCGTTAGCTGACCCAGGGTTAACAGGAGTAACAAGTGGTGCCGCAGCATTTGTATTGCTCATCCTTTTAGCGAATCCTGAATTAACACATTTAATTCCACTTGCAGCCTTTACCGGTGGTTTGATTGCTGCTGCAATTGTCTATGCACTCGCTTGGAGACGTACAGGTATTACTCCTATCACGATTATTTTATCGGGAGTTGCAGTTAATGCGCTGTGTGGTGGTGTCATTGGATTCTTGTCAATTCTTTATAGTGACCGCCTACCGTCGGCAGTGCAATGGATGAATGGTAGTCTTGCTGCAAAAGGAAATGCATCCTTGCATATGATTTATGTGTACGCCATTATAGGTTGGATACTGTCAATCTTTGCAATTCGCAAAGCCAATATTATTCGTTTGGGGGATCAAGTTGCTACTAATTTAGGGGAAAGTGTAACACGTATTCGTATTATGTTATCAATTTTAGCTGTCTTTCTAGCAGCGATTTCGGTTGCTGCCGTGGGGATGATTAGCTTTGTCGGTTTAATCGTACCGCATATGGCGAGATTATTAGTTGGTTCCGATTATAAATATATGTTGCCTATGAGTATGGCCATGGGGGCAATTGTATTATTGATTGCCGATACTGGCGGACGGACATTATTTGCACCACTTGATATTCCAGCAGGTATTTTAATGGCGGTCATCGGTGGACCTTACTTCTTATATTTAATGAGAAAGAGGGCGTTTTAATGTTAAAAGTTGAACAGCTATCCATCAGCTATGAACAAAAGGAAGTTGTCCATAATTTTTCTTTTGAAGTTGAACAAGGAGAGATTCTATCGATTATTGGGCCGAATGGCTCTGGAAAATCGACGATATTAAAGGCGATTGCACGGATGCAGCCGTACAATACTGGAAGCATCCTGTTTGAGGGAGAAAATATGCGTCGATTATCTTCTAAGGAAATTGCACGCAAAATGTGTATGCTTAGTCAACAAAATCAAGCGCCAAGCGATATTTCCGTCAAAAACCTAGTAGCATATGGTCGTTATCCACATAAAAAATGGTTTGAGCGTCTCAATGCGGACGATGAATCCGTTATTGATTGGGCTTTAGAAAAAACCTATCTTTCACACTATAAAGAAAAACCAATTGCTGCTTTATCGGGTGGTGAGGCACAACGGGCATGGATTGCCATGGCTTTAGCTCAGCGACCACAAGTTTTATTGTTGGATGAGCCAACGACCTTTTTAGATATTGCCCATCAACATGAAGTACTAGAATTGGTAAGAGAGCTAAACCGTGACATGGGCATGACGGTTGTTATGGTACTCCATGATTTAAACCAAGCCTCTAGTTACAGTGATAAAATTGTCGTCGTAAAGGATGGAATACGAGCACAAATGGGCACTCCTAATGAGGTCATGACAGAACAAATGATCCAACAAATCTATCGGATGGAAGCGGAAATACAATATGTATCTTGGGATAAAGCTCCAAGGATTCAATTAAAAAATACTGTCAGAGTATAGGAGGAAGTAGTATGCAAAAAGCAATTGATATCGAACAAGTAAAACAGGACTATGAAGCTTTTATACAAAGTAAAAAAAATTGTGTATTAAGCTTTGTAGATAGTAAAGGCAAGCCTTTTAGCAGTACCACACCCTTTGTACGTCTTAACGGGAAATTTTATGTTTATATTAGTCGTGTTGCAGAGCATTATCAATTGATGGACCAAGCAGAATTGGTCGATTTAATTTGTGTAGCGGATGAAGCTGTAACAGCCAATCCATTTGCCCCAGAACGAGCACGTTGGCAATGTCAGCCTAAAAATTTAGGAAATGAAGGCCATGAGGAAATATTTACGGCATTCGATCAACTATTTAATGCCAAAATGATGGAATTATTACGCTCACTTGATTTCTCTTTATTCGAATTGACGCCATTAGAGGGACGTTATGTTATTGGATTTGGGAAAGCCTTTACGATTGATATTGCCAATGATACATTAATCCATGTAGTAATTGATAAAAAATAGGTTGCCCTTAAGGCAACCTATTTTTTGATGAACGTTTAGAATATTTCACGCGACATAAATAAATGAAGACATTTTTGGAAAATAACAAAGCTGCTGATAATACTAATAAGCGTTGGAATTAACAAGATGAAGAGGTTCCCTGCTACTAGTGATAAATAATAATGAATTACCGAATTAAGAAGTATAATTAACACTATAGCTGTAAGCATTCTTAAAGTCCGCATTTTCTCTGTTTCCTCGAGATGCTGAATATAAAATTGACTACATAGAAGAAAAAAAGCACTACTTATAAAACCAAAATACATGGCACAATGCTCTATAAAATTTTCAGATGATTCAGACTGTGAAAAGTACAATGGCGCAATTAGAATAAAGAGACCAGAAATAAAGCCATAGCAAAAAAGGAAATCAGACTGTAACTGGATCTTCTTTGATAGGGGCAAGCTATTAACATAAAGTTCCCATTTTACTTGACGATCCCCTTTATATAAATTTTCAACGAGAGTGGCAGAAACAACTACAACAAATAAACCAATCGAAGGGCTATCTACAATAGACAAGCGTATTAAATAAAGCACAAAACAGACAGTGATTGCAAAAAGGATAGCCCATTTTTGTACAACAATTCTTTGTAATAATAATGCACGCATTGAATCACTCCTAGAATTCTTTCCTTTTATAAATTGCTGTAGAAATGAGTGAGGATAGCCATAGCAACAGAAGCCCAGCAAAAGGTGTAAGATAGATAAATTGCTTTACATCTAAAAATGACCTAGTAATATCTGGTATATACTCTTTAAATACCCCCAATAAAAAGCCAGGGATAAAACAAAGTGCAATCAGTACCATTCTTCCTTTGATGGAGCCAAATTTAATATAGATAGGTAATAAAACGGCTAACAGGCAGAGCGTAGATGTCACAATCATAATAAATGTGAAAAAAAACTCTGTAGTAATCTCATTATTGGTCAAATGATTAATGAGAAAAACCATTGGTAGGGCAACTACAAGACCCATCATCATCAATAAAACACTTAGAATGTACTTACTAAGCACAATATCCCCTTTAGGTATTGGTAAGGTATTAGCATATTTATCCCAGCTACTTTGTTCATCATAGGCAAGGGCAGTGATGGCTTGAATTGTGACGATAAAGACAATAACGGCTAACAGCATAGAACTTTCTCGCATAAAAATAGCCATGATAAGTAGAAATATTAAGACAAATGCCTGTGCCTTCATTTGACGCTGAATGGTCATAAAATCTTTTACTATAAGACCTATCATCATCAAACACACCCTTTCACAAAAAATAGCATAATATCTTCTATAGAAGGCCTTTCAAGTCTGAAAGCCTCATTTACTTCTTTTTTAAGTACTAATGCATCGACTCCAAATGCCCCATTGCGCTTTTTTATAATCGCATGTTCGGGTAATTCGCTTACTTCCTCACGACTTCCTTTGAAAATGCCATACTCATATAAAAGGGTATCCTTACTTTCACTCAATAAAATTTCTCCATTATGAATAAGGGTGATATAATCCGCTATCTTTTCTAAATCGCTTGTTATATGGGAAGAAAATAAAATACTATGGGTTTCATCCTGCATAAACGCTAAAAATAAATCCAAAATTTCATCGCGAATAATAGGGTCCAGACCACTTGTTGGTTCATCTAAAATTAGGAGCTTAGGATGATGTGACATGGCTAATGCAATCGATAGCTTCATTCTCATTCCTCGTGATAGTTCCTTGATTTTCTTCCTCTTTGGGACGTTAAATTGAGCTAATCGTTCAAAGTAATAGTCTGTATCCCACGTTTTAAATACCTGTTTCATTATTTTGTCGAGCTGCGTCGCATTGAGCGTTTCTGGCACATGTAATTCGTCAAAAACTACGCCAATGTCACTTTTTATCGATTGTTCATGTTCGACATGATCTTTGTCAAAAATTAATATTTCGCCATATTCCTTTTTTAATAAATTAAGCATGCATTTAATCGTTGATGATTTACCAGCGCCGTTTTCTCCGACGAAGCCCATCACCGTTCCTTGAGGTACAGAAAAACTGACATCCTTAAGTGAAAATCCTTCAAAGCCTTTATGTAAGTCATGAATTTCAATGGCATTCATCTTAATGATCCTCCTCTAACATTAAAGTTACCAAATCTTGTACTTCCTCATTGGAAAGACCAGCTGTTTTTGCTAATCTTACGGCCTTTTGTAAATGATCCTCCACCTGTCGTAAGAGCTCCTCACGTAGAAAATCCTGGTTACGTTCCGTTACAAAGCTTCCTTTTCCTGCGACTGTTTCAATAAAACCGTCACGTTCTAAATCGGCATAGGCACGTTTGGTAGTCATCACGCTTATTTTTAAATCCTTTGCTAAAACACGAATGGATGGTAGTGCATCACCTGCATGTAATTTATTTGCAAGAATAGCTTCTTTGAGTTGAATGGTGATTTGCTCATAAATCGGTTTATCACTGGCATTGCTTAAATGGATATGCACAAATAGTCACCTCTTATAACTGTATATATACACTATATACAGATGAAGATGGAAATGCAACATATTCCTACTTTTGGTAGGGGGCACGATTTACAAAAACTCGGCATATATTGAGGTAACGGCTTAAGGAGGGAGATGAGGCATGCTACTATCTGAGATGGTGGATAAGGAGTTAATTCAAATTGAGGGTGGTGTACATTTTGGCATCCTGGCTCATACAGAATGCCTATTAGATGTGCAAACAGGAAAAATACATGGTTTTGAGATTGTCAAAGATAAATTACCTTTCCAAAAAAAGAAAATGAAAGTTAGTGAAATGATACCTTGGCACGAAATCATTTTAATTGGCGAAGATCGAATCTTATTTAACAAGACATCTACAGTACAGTCAGAATATTTACAGTGAGGTGAGCTTTTGGAAAACGAAAAGTGGCTGGTTATCGGTGAAGACTCAAGATTAAAAGAATTAGCAACAATGTTAAGAAGTCCATCGAGAACAGTGTTTTATAAAAGAACAACAGTTTGGAACGAGGAGTTAAATAAACTTGTTTTGGAATTTCAACCAAATAAAATCATTCTACCTATCCTTCCATTAAAGATAGAAGTAGAACAGCTCTATGGTATATCTCAGGTTAAATTTTATACAGGTCGTTTAACAATGCACTGGAAGCATCTGCTAGAAAAAAATGAATCCCTTTGCTATTTGCAACAAGAATCGTTTATTTGGCAAAATGCTCGATTAACGGCGGAGGGATTTATCGCCACGTTTTACGGACTCGAGCAAAAATGTATTTACGGACAAAACTTTACAATTGCAGGTTTCGGGCGTATCGCCAAAATGCTCGCCTCTTTACTAGTTAAGATGGGTGCAAACGTTCATATTGTTGCACGTTCTGTTGTACAAGTGAGTGAGGCCAAAGCATACGGCTATAAAGCCACGAACTTAGATGATCGTTCATGGTCAATTAATGAAGGTATATTTATTAATACAATTCCAGCTAAATGGATTACAGAATCATTTAAAGAGCATGTTCCAGCAGTTTTATATGATTTAGCCTCAGAGCCAGGCTGTTTAGATATAGATGCTGAGCAACTTCAAACATATGTACTGTTGCCATCATTGCCTGGGAAATACTTTGCACATGATGCTGCTGAAATTTTGTGCAAAGCAATAGAGGAGGAAGAAAATTGTTAACGGGGAAACGAATTGGCCTAGGTATTACAGCTTCCCATTGTACGTATGAAGATGTCATACCTAAAATTCAAAATTTTATTGATGTCGGGGCAACGGTTATACCAATCATTACCCATTCCGTGTTACATGCAGCTACACGTTTTGGTACAGGGGAGGAATGGATTGCAAAAATAGAAGCTTTAACTGGAGAAAAGGTTATTTCTTCTATAAAAGAGGCGGAACCATTTGGACCATCTAATCCACTTGATGCAATGGTGATTGCTCCAATGACGGGTAATAGTATTAGTAAGTTTGCAAATGCGGCAACAGATAGCCCCGTACTTATGGCGGCAAAGGCAACTTTGCGTAATGGATCACCTGTAGTATTGGGTATTTCAACGAATGATGCACTCGGGCTAAATGGTATAAATATAATGAAATTGTTAAATGCCAAAAATATTTATTTTATTCCATTTGGTCAAGACTCTCCTCACTCTAAACCGAATTCCCTAATTGCTGATTTTGAACAAATGGTTGATACTGTACATGCAGCAATTACGCAGAAAACGCAATTACAACCGCTGTTGATACAATATTTCAAATAAATCATAGATTACACACAATTTTCAGTATTTTTGTGATACAATAGCACACATTATGGAACTTGTATTCAAGGAGAGATGACAGATGACTAAGCAGTTAACAGTTGCAGTTGTTGGGGCAACAGGAGCAGTAGGTTCAAAAATGATGGAGCAATTAATAAAACGTAAATTTCCGATTGGAAACATAAAATTTCTAGCTTCTGCACGTTCAGCAGGTAAATCAATCGAGTTTAATGGTCAAACATATACAATTGAAGAAGCGACACCTGAAGCTTTTGAAGGCGTCAATGTCGCTTTATTCTCAGCTGGAGGTTCCGTATCAGCTGTGCTTGCACCCGAGGCAGCAAAGCGTGGTGCGGTAGTTATTGATAATACGAGCCATTTCCGAATGGATCCAGAGGTACCACTTGTTGTACCTGAAGTGAATAGAGGCGACCTGGCGAAGCATAAAGGGATTATTGCAAACCCAAACTGCTCAACAATTCAAATGGTGGCTGCGCTTGAACCAATTCGTAAATCATTTGGTTTAACAAAAGTGATTGTTTCAACGTATCAAGCAGTTTCAGGTGCAGGTATTACTGCTATTCAAGAATTAAAGGCACAAAGCGCAAACTGGGAAGCAGGTAAGGATGTAGAAGCAAATATTTTACCATCTGGTAGTGATAAACGCCATTACCCAATCGCTCGTAATGTCATTCCACAAATTGATAAATTCACAGATAATGGATTTACATACGAAGAAATGAAAATGATTAATGAGACGAAAAAAATTATGCATGCACCAGAGCTAAAAGTAGCTGCTACTTGCGTTCGTGTGCCAGTCGTTTCAGGTCACTCTGAGTCTGTTTATATTGAGGTTGAGAAAGAAACATCAATCCAAGAGATTTTTGAAGTATTACGCAATGCACCAGGTTTGGAATTACAAGATGATATTGCAACACAAACTTACCCTATGCCTATTTATGCAGAAGGGGAAGACGCTACTTTTGTAGGACGTATCCGTCAAGATTTAGACAATAAAAAAGGATTCCATCTATGGATCGTTTCTGACAATCTATTAAAAGGTGCTGCATTAAACTCTATCCAAATTGCAGAAGCAATGCTTGAGGATAACTTACTATAAGAGGGGTGTAAGGATGAATTTAGGTCGAATTGGAACGGCTATGATTACGCCGTTCAAAGATGATGGCACGATAAATTATCCAGAATTAGAACGTATTATTAATCATTTGATCGACAATGGTACAGATTGTATTGTTGCTTGTGGTACGACTTCTGAAAATCCAACAATGTCTACTGAGGAAAAAATAGAGGTTGTTCGCTTTACAGTAGAAAAAGTAGCTGGTCGCGTACCAGTTATTGCAGGTACAGGAGACAATGAAACAGCATACTCCATAGCGATGACCCATAAAGCAGAAGAAAATGGAGCAGATGGCATAATGCTTGTAGCTCCATACTACAATAAGCCTAATCAGCGTGGGATATTTGCTCACTTTGAAACGATTGCTAAACAAACAAGTCTCCCAGTTATGCTTTATAATGTCCCTGGGCGTACAGGTGTGAATGTTGCCTATGAAACTTCTGTTGCATTAAGCAAGATTCCTAATATTGCTTGGATTAAAGAAGCAAGCGGCAATTTAGATCAGATGGGTGATGTTATTGAAAATGTTGATCCAGATGATGATTTCTTAGTGTATAGCGGAGATGATGGTTTAACATTGCCATTAATGGCAATTGGCGGGGCAGGCATTATTTCAGTAGCTGCGCATGTTGTAGGCAATGATATGCAATTAATGATTAAAGCGTTTGAAGAAGGAAATCATAAGCTAGCAGCCAAAATTCACCGAGCATTATTACCTCTAGTACGCGCGCTATTCGCTCAACCGAACCCTTCACCGATTAAATATGCGATGACAAAACTTGGCTTTGATACACTCAATGTTCGTTTGCCAATGATGGAAATGACAGATGAAGAGAAGGCAAACTTTGACCGCATTTGGGATACGTATCAAGAAAAAGCGAGAACTTTTAGATAAATAAGAAACGAGGCTGATAATTCTAATCAGCCTCGTTTTTTCATTCAGAAATCCATAATTCCTCATCCTTAAAAATACTTTAATAACTCTATTTCTATAAGTAATCCAATATCTGTTTTTCCATCTACTAACAATAAGCAAAAGAAAGAAAATCTATTTCCAATGCGAAACATGTATTTTTAATTTGTGCTAAAGCTTTGCAAACCGTATAATAAATGTTAAGTGGTTGCTGTTCGGGATATTTTTTAGGAGGAAATAAATTGACAAAAAAGAAAAATGAATTAATTCGTATCATCCCTCTTGGGGGTGTGGGCGAAATTGGAAAAGCAATGTACGTAGTAGAAATTGATGAAGAGCTATTTGTAGTAGATAGCGGCTTAATGTTCCCAGAGGACGAGATGCTAGGCATAGATATCGTTATCCCTGACATTACGTACTTAGAAGAAAATAAAGAGCGTGTGAAAGGTATTTTCTTAACACACGGTCATGAAGATGCAATTGGCTCTATTGCCTATATATTGCAAAAAATAAAGGCACCCGTGTACGGTTCAAAATTAACAATTGCTCTAGCAAAGGAACATTTAAAAGAATTACCTGCACCACATCAGGTAAAGTTTTTTGAAGTAACAAACCGTAGTCGTATGAATTTCAACTCAACGTATGTAACATTCTTCCACACAACACATAGTATTCCCGATTCGTTAGGGGTTGTGTTCCATACATCTGAAGGCGCGATTGTTCATACAGGAGAGTTCAAATTCGATCAATCAGCGACAGGTAAATTTAAACCTGATCTAGCGAAAATGGCTCAGTTAGGGGAAGACGGTGTCTTTATCCTATTATCCGAGTCTTGCGAAGCTGAAAGACCAGGATATACGACATCGGAAATTGTGATTGAAGAACAATTATCAAAAACATTCCACTCAGCACCAGGTCGTATTTTAGTAGCAGTTTATGCATCGAATTTTATCCGAATTCAACAAGTATTCGCTCAAGCTCAGAAATCATTCCGTAAAGTAGTGATTGTAGGTAAGCCATTAGAAAAAGCTGTAGATTTAGGTGTACAACTTGGCTATTTAACTGTTGAAGAGGATACAATTATTCCAATTTCAGAAATGCAAAAGTATCAAGATGATGAAATTATCATTATTGCAACAGGTAATAAAGGAGAGCCTCTAGATGCTTTAGAAAAAATCGTTCGCAAGCACCATCGTGACATTAAAATTAAACAGGGTGATACTGTTTTAATTACGTTTACACCTTCTCCAGGCATGGAAGTACAAATGGCTAACACGATGAACTCCATTTCTAAAGCTGGGGCTGAGATTCTGACTTCTAGTAAAAATGTTCATGTGTCAGGTCATGGTAGCCAAGAAGATTTAAAACTTATGTTAAATTTAATGCAGCCAAAGTACTTTATTCCTGTTCAAGGTGAGTACCGTATGCTTATTGCTCACTCTAAATTAGCACAACAACTGGGTATGCAAAAATCACAAATATTTATCGCCGATAAAGGGGATATTGTCGAATATAAAAATAATAAAATGCGCATGAGTGGTCGTGTACAAGCTGGTAACGTCTTAATAGATGGTATTGGTGTAGGCGATGTGGGTAATATTGTTCTTCGTGATCGTAAATTATTATCACAGGATGGTATTTTCATTGTGGTCGTGACATTAAATCGTGCTCAAAAGAAAATTGCATCTGGTCCCGAAATTTTATCACGAGGCTTTGTATATGTTCGTGAATCAGAAGAGTTAATGGTCGAGGCATCAGATATCGCGAGGAATGTTATTGAAAAATATGTAGGGAAAGATACATTTGAATGGACGAATATTAAGCAGGAAATTCGTGATACTTTGAATACGTATTTATTCCAGAAAACAAAGCGTCGCCCAATGATTATTCCAATCATAATGGAGTATTAATGAAAACAGCTCATCGTGAAGGCTTTGAGGAAAAGTAAATGGAAAAGGATTTTCTCCCAATTGCGGTGGAAAATCCTTTTTTTGAAATATTCGAGTTCTACATGGTATGATTCGCTACATATATAAAATGGATTGCAGAAGAAGGTGATAGAGATGGCGGTTAGTAAAAGAAAAAAGGTTACTAAAAGCAAAGCAACAACAGAAAAAAAAGAAATGCATCCGCTTATGTATGAAATTCTAGGACTGCTCTTAATTGCGCTGGCAGTCATCATGATTTTTGAATACGGTATGATTGGGCGTACGCTACAAACAATCGCAATGTTTCTTTTAGGAAATTTACATTTTGCGGTTCCGTTTATGCTGATATTCGTTGCGTTATTAATGATGATTGGACGTAAAAAAGTAGGTATTAAAGACCGATTAATACTTGGTATGGTGCTTATTATTATGAGCTTAACGATTTTTAGTCATGGCATATTATTTGAACAATTATCGAAATCAGGTGGCCTTTTATCTGATTCTGTTCTACGTGAATCATGGCGAATTTTAATTAATACAGAGGGTATTATTCATCGCAGTAATGCACTAGGCGGTGGAATGCTTGGTGCCCTATTATTTAGTGGCCTACACGTATTATTTGAAGCATCAGGTGCAAGGGTCGTTGCTTGGGTTATTTTCTTTATAGGACTGATTCTGGTCACTGGTAAAGCATTAGTGCCTTATTTAGCTGAAAGAACGCCAGATCTATTTGGTAAATGGAAAAAGAAACATCGAGACAAGAAAAAAAATGCACCTAAAAAACCAAGTAATCGTCGTTCAAGGGCAGAAAGTGTGGATGAGATTGCAGCGGTCAATCAAACTACTGATATGTCTGAGCAAGAAGAAGAAATACCTCATGAACCAATTATCTCTGCATTTACGCAAAATGTGTCTCAGGAAAGAGCCATATTTGATCATACAGACATGGTGGAAACTGAACAGGATGAAGCAGTGGATGAGGTTCACATACAGGGCACAGATGCTGTAGAAAACGCTGACTACCAGCTTCCATCTTATAATCTATTACAATTACCACCACAACATGACCAAAGTGGAGAATATTCAGTAATCCAGGCAAATGCTAAAAAGCTTGAACAAACATTGCAAAGCTTTGGTGTAAAGGCAAAGGTCACACAAGTTCATTTAGGACCAGCTGTTACAAAATATGAAATTTTACCTGATATCGGAGTCAAGGTAAGTAAAATAGTGAATCTGCAGGATGATCTGGCGCTAGCACTGGCTGCCAAAGATATTCGCATGGAGGCGCCAATCCCTGGCAAATCTGCCATTGGCATTGAAGTACCAAACAGTGAGGTAGCCATTGTCACTTTACGTGAGGTATTAGAATCGAAAGATGGTGCTAAGCCGGAAGCATTGTTGCAGGTAGCATTTGGACGAGATATTACGGGACAGGCTGTGCTAGCAGAGCTCAATAAAATGCCCCATCTATTAGTAGCGGGTTCAACGGGCAGTGGGAAAAGTGTTTGTATAAATGGCATTGTTGTATCCATACTAATGCGTACAAAACCGCATGAAGTAAAGCTAATGATGATTGACCCGAAAATGGTGGAGTTAAACGTTTATAACGGTATTCCCCATTTATTGGCACCAGTTGTGACAGATGCACGAAAGGCTTCGCAAGCCTTGAAAAAAGTTGTTTCAGAAATGGAACGTCGTTATGACCTGTTTTCCCATACTGGAACGCGAAATATTGAGGGCTATAATACGCATGTACAAAAAGTTAATGAGCAAACAGACGAAAAGCATCCTAAGCTACCTTATATTGTAGTCATTGTGGATGAGTTAGCAGATTTGATGATGGTCGCATCTAGTGATGTGGAGGATTCGATTACACGTCTAGCCCAAATGGCACGTGCGGCTGGAATCCATTTGATTATTGCAACGCAAAGACCAAGTGTAGATGTTTTAACAGGTGTCATTAAAGCTAATATTCCGTCTAGAATTGCTTTTGCAGTTTCTTCAGCCATTGATTCGAGGACGATTTTAGATATGGGTGGAGCAGAACGATTACTCGGACGTGGAGATATGTTATTTTTACCTGCGGGTGCTTCCAAACCTAAAAGGGTACAAGGTGCCTTTTTATCCGATCAAGAGGTTGAGGCTGTCGTGAATTTTGTTATAGAACAGCAAAAGGCACAGTATCAGGAGGAGATGATTCCTACCGAAGAAGAAACCATTTTAGAGGAAACAGATGAATTATATGACGAAGCAGTGCAATTAGTTGTCAGTATGCAAACAGCATCTGTATCTATGCTTCAGCGTCGTTTCCGAATAGGCTATTCAAGGGCTGCACGTATTGTTGATCAGATGGAACAACGCGGGATTGTCGGGCCTCCTGAGGGCAGTAAACCTCGTCAAGTTCTTATTCATCAATACGACAATTAAACACAAAATGGATGGGCCTTTCTGTATTTATGTCCATTTATTTGCAACGAAATTGAACAAAGGATGAATTCTATAACAGATTTTATTTAAAACTGTTTATTTCATTCTGCAAAAATGTTATATTTATGAACGATTAGTAGGAATGTTGTACATCAGATGTCTGATCTCTGATTTGGTGGTGATATATGTGACTATTAAAGCAGATCATCGTCATCTCTATCTTCAAGTAATCGATCGTTTAAAATCTGACATTGAGGCCGGCATTTTTAAAGAAAATGAAAAGCTGCCTTCAGAATTTGAATTATCGAAATCACTAGGAGTCAGTCGAGCAACACTTAGAGAAGCTCTTCGACTGTTGGAAGAGGAAAATGTGATTGTGCGCCGACATGGGGTTGGGACTTTTGTCAACCCTAAGCCGTTGTTTACATCAGGCATCGAGCATTTATCGAGCATTTCTTCTATGATCGAGGCAGCAGGTATGGAGCCAGGTTCCCGTTTTTTAAAGGCAACTGAGCACGTACCTTCTGAGGAAGATTTAAAACGCTTCCAATGTGATGGCGACGATAAAATACTCACGATTGAACGTGTCAGAACAGCGGATGGTGAGCCAGTAGTTTACTGTATAGACAGGCTACCCGCAAGCTTCCTGCCTACTGACTTTGTTGAAAAGAAAGAAGTTTCACTGTTCTCTGCTCTAGAGCAATCTGGCAAAATTCATGTAGCTTATGCTGTAACATATATTGATCCAGTCGGGTATCATGAACAAGCCTCACCGATTTTAAATTGTGGACGGGAAACAGCTCTTCTAGTGTTAAAGCAGTTGCATTACGATGACCATGATCAAGTAGTGCTCTATTCAAAAAATTATTTCCGAGCTGATAAATTCAGCTTCCATGTAGTTCGTAAACGGGTGTAGAACATTTCTAAATTTTTTTCCTGCTAATTACAATACCTTTGGGGGGTTAATTAAATGAAAAAACGTAAATTTGGTTTAGTATTAACATCAGTATTAGCGGCAAGTGCAATTTTAGGTGCTTGTGGTGCAAAAGACGAAAAACCTGCAAAAGAAAATGATAATGCTTCAGGCGGAGAAAAATCAGAAGAAGCATTCTCAGTAGCAATGGTTACTGACGTAGGTGGCGTTGATGACAAATCATTCAACCAATCTGCATGGGAAGGTGTTCAAACTTACGGAAAAGAACACGATCTTAAAAAAGGTGATGGTGGTTTTGACTACCTACAATCAGCTTCAGATGCTGATTATGAAACAAACTTAAACAACTTAATTCGTCGTGACTTTAACTTAGTATATGGTATTGGTTTCATGATGGCTGATGCAATCGATGCAGTAGCTTCAGAAAACCCAGATAATCACTTTGCTTTAATTGATGCTGAAGTTGAAGCGGACAACGTAGTGAACGTACTGTTCAAAGAGCAAGAAGGTGCTTTCTTAGCAGGTGTTGCTGCAGCTAAAATGTCTAAAACAGGTAAAATCGGCTTCGTAGGTGGCGTTGATATCCCAGTTATTAACCGCTTCCACGCTGGTTTTGTTGAAGGGGCTAAAGCAGCCGACCCAGATATTGACATCCAAGTAAAATACACTGCTGCATTCGATAAAGCAGATCTAGGAAAAATCACTGCTAACAGCATGTACTCTTCAGGTGTAGATGTAATCTTCCACGCTGCTGGTGCAACTGGTAATGGTGTATTCTCTGAAGCAAAAGAGCGTAAAGCAAAAGATCCAAATGCAGATGTATGGGTAATCGGTGTAGATGCTGACCAATACGAAGAAGGTAAAGTAGACGATAAAACAAACGTAACATTAACTTCTATGTTAAAAGGTGTTAATACGGCAGTAGTAGATATTTCAAACAGAGCGAAAAATGGTGACTTCCCAGGTGGAGAAACACTTGTGTATGGTTTAGCTGAAGATGGTGTTAAACTTGCAGATTCTCGCGGTGCGATTCCAGAAGATGTACAAAAAGTAATCGATGAATATAAAGATAAAATTGCTAAGGGTGAAATCAAAGTTCCAGAAAAAGTGGAAAAATAATTCAACTCTTGATCATCATAAGGGACTTTTAAGAAGGACCTTATGATGATTTTTCAATCTATCGTTATATTTAGATTATTCGCAATTCTCTATTTAGCTAGATTTATATGAACCTTATAGAGGTAGATTAATAATTTTCATAATGATGGTAACAAGTTAATAGAAGAAAGGTTTCTAACGATGACCTTTCCTGTATTAATTTAGCAAAACACCTACCTCTATAGGTGGGATTATATTAGTAAATAAAAGATAGCCTCTGGTATTGAAAGCAATCATAGAATTAGTTGTAAATGAAAACGCTAACGGTCATCTAATCTACTACATTTCATATACCGGACGTATTGCCAATCTGTACCATAAGTCATAGTAGATGCAGATACTATACGCTAAGGCGAAATTACTTAATAAAAGTGCCTATTAAGGGAGTGACAATATTGGAACATGTGATTGAAATGCTAGGAATCCGTAAAGAATTCGGTAATTTCGTGGCGAATAATAACATCACCCTCCAACTGAAACAAGGCGAAATCCATGCATTACTTGGTGAAAATGGTGCAGGTAAATCGACTTTGATGAACGTCCTTTTTGGTTTGTATCAACCAGAGGGTGGCGAAATTCGCGTTCGTGGGAAAGCTGTAAAAATTACAAACCCAAATGTTGCCAATGATTTGGGGATTGGTATGGTGCATCAGCACTTTATGTTGGTAGAAAATTTTACAGTAACAGAAAATATTATATTAGGTTCTGAGCCAACTAAAATGGGGATCGTCAATATAAAAGATGCGGCGAAAAAAGTACATGCCCTTTCTGAGAAATATGGCTTGGATGTTGATCCAAATGCTAAAATAGAAGACATCACTGTTGGTATGCAACAACGTGTTGAAATATTAAAAACATTGTATCGTGGTGCCGAAATTTTAATCTTTGATGAACCGACAGCCTCTTTAACACCGCAAGAAATTACAGAATTAATTCAAATTATGCGTCGTCTTATTGCGGAGGGGAAATCCATTATTTTGATTACCCACAAGCTAAAAGAAATTATGGAAGTGTCCGATCGTGTAACGATTATCCGTAAAGGTGAGGGGATTGGTACAGTTGTAACCGCTAACACAAACCCTGATCAATTAGCTGAAATGATGGTTGGTCGACAAGTTGAATTTAAAACAGAAAAAACAGATGCGAATCCAACTGATGAAGTATTAGCCATTCATGACTTAGTAGTAACAGATTACCGGAATATTGATAAAGTAAAAGGCCTTAACTTAAAGGTTCGCAAGGGAGAAATCGTCGGTATAGCCGGTATTGATGGAAACGGTCAGTCAGAATTAATCGAGGCGATTACAGGTCTACGTAAAGTTAAAAGTGGTACTGTTGAACTAAATGGTAAAAATATCACCAATTTAAAGCCTCGTAGTATTACAGAAGAAGGCGTTGGACATATTCCACAAGATCGTCATAAGCATGGTTTAGTCCTGGATTTCCCAATTGGTCATAATATTGCGCTGCAAACGTATTACCAAGCTCCTATTGCTAAAGGCTTTGTGATGGACTATAAAAAAGTGTCAGAGAAAGCCCGTCAAATTATTAAAGAATACGATGTACGTACAGGTAATGGTGAAATGACACCTGCTCGTGCATTATCTGGTGGTAACCAACAAAAGGCAATTATTGGTCGTGAAATTGACCGTAATCCAGATTTATTAATCGCTGCTCTACCAACACGTGGTCTTGACGTAGGGGCGATTGAATTCATTCACTCGCGTCTCATTGAACAACGTGATAAAGGAAAAGCCGTTCTGTTAATTTCGTTTGAATTAGATGAAGTTATGAATGTTTCGGATCGCATAGCCGTTATTTATGATGGTCAAATTGTGGATGAATTAAATCCTAAAGAAACAACAGAACAAGAGCTAGGATTATTAATGGCAGGTCAAAGTAAAAAAAATAACAAGCATGATGCGAAGGAGGGGAACGACTAATGTCAAATCGTGTCATTAATATACTCGTTCCTATCATCTCTATCATTATCGGTTTAATTGTAGGGGCTATTGTCATGGTAGTCAGCGGCTATGACCCAGTAGAAGGTTATATCGCTCTTTGGAACGGTATTTTTGGAGATTCATATTCAATTGGGAACACAATTCGTCAAATTACACCATATGTATTGGCAGGTCTTGCAGTAGCATTCGCCTTCCGTACAGGGTTGTTTAATATTGGTGTTGAAGGTCAGCTTATTTTAGGTTGGCTAGCAGCAGCTTGGGTAGGTTATGCATTTGAGCTACCTAAAGTCATTCACTTGCCATTGGCATTGCTTGCTGCTGCAGCTGCAGGTGCATTCTGGGCCTTTATTGCAGGTTTCTTAAAAGCGAAATTTAAAGTTCATGAAGTTATTGCGACAATTATGCTTAACTATACTGCGTTGTATATTGCGAACGCAGCGATTAAAAAATTGTCAGATGGTAGCTTTAAAACAGAACGTATCCATGAATCAGCTTCATTACGTTCTCCGTTTTTAAGAGAGCTTACAGACAACTCAAGTCTTCACTATGGGATCATTGTGGCACTGTTAATGGTTGTAGTTATGTGGTTCATTTTGGAAAAAACAACTCGTGGGTATGAGCTGAAAGCAGTAGGTTTCAACAAAAATGCTGCTGATTATGCTGGTATGAGTGTCAATAAAAATATTATTTTAGCTATGACGATTTCAGGTATGTTTGCGGGTCTTGGTGGTGCGATGGAAGCTTTAGGTACGTTCCAAAACGCATCCATTAAACCTGGCTTTACAGGAATCGGTTTTGACGGTATCGCCGTTGCGCTACTTGGTGCAAATACACCACTAGGGGTAGTGTTTGGGGCATCATTATTCGGTTCACTAAAATATGGTGCATTAAATATGCCAAATGCTGCAGGTATACCAGAAGAAATCGTATCGATTATCATTGCGTTGATTATTTTCTTCGTAGCATCTGGCTATATCATTCGAGTAGGCTTACAAAAGTTGAGCAAGAAAAAGGAGGGACAATAACATGAGCTTTTTAGAAATGTTATATTTCATCATCCCTTCAGCGATTCTTTATGCAACACCTTTGATTTTTACTGCTATCGGTGGTGTATTCTCTGAACGTTCTGGTGTTGTCAACATCGGGCTAGAAGGCTTAATGATTGTTGGTGCTTTTGTTGGTATATTTATCAATTTAGAATTCGCTTCATCATTAGGTGCTGCAACAGTTTGGGTGGCCATGCTAGCAGCTTTCGTAATCGGTGCGATTTTCTCACTTTTCCATGCGGTTGCTTCTATTTCCTTCCGTGCCGATCAAACGGTATCGGGGGTAGCCATCAACTTACTGGGCTTAGCAGCTACTGTATTCTTAGTAAAAATGATTTATGATAAAGGTCAAACGGATATGATTGACCAACCGATTCGTCGTTTTGGTATCCCTTATTTAGAGGATATTCCATTCTTTGGTCGTTTATTGTTCCATGATGTTTACAGTACGTCGATTTTAGCTTTTGCTGTAGCGATTGGTGCATGGTTTATCATTTATAAAACACCATTTGGCTTACGTCTACGCGCAGTTGGTGAACACCCAATGGCAGCAGATACAATGGGAATTAACGTAAATAAAATGCGCTATATTGCTGTTATGATTTCTGGTGCGCTAGGTGGTCTTGGTGGTGCGGTCTATGCACAAACTATTACGCACGACTTCTCACATGCAACAATTGCTGGTCAAGGCTTCATGGCCATTGCTGCAATGATTTTCGGGAAATGGCATCCAATTGGTGCGCTTGGTGCAGCCTTATTCTTCGGTTTAGCCCAAACGTTAAGTATTGCAGGGAACCAAATTCCTTTCATCGAAGAAGTTCCCGCTGTCTATCTACAAATTTTACCATATGTTTTAACAATCTTTGCTTTAGCAGGCTTTATTGGTAAAGCGAATGCTCCTAAAGCAAGTGGACAACCATATATTAAAGGTAAACGCTAAAAAAAGTCATGATCAAAGACTGAGTGAATTATGCTCAGTCTTTTTTCCGTATTGAATTCGTATAATTTTTAATTTTTCCCATACATACTTTGGATTCTTTTTGCAATTATAGACAGTAGACATGTATAGTATGTGTAGTACATCGTTATATTAAGAAGGATAGGAGGGTTTCATATGTTCAAAACTATACCTTTTGCAAAAGGTGTCAATTTGCATATCCGACAAACGACCCAATTTAAAACCGTAAATTTTTCAATTAAATGGAGAAGAGCATTAACAGCTAAAAGTGCATCGGAACGTACTGTATTAACCAATGTACTGCAGCATAGTAATGCTAAATATAAAACAACTGCAGCTTTTCGAAGCTTTTTAGATGATCTATATGGCACTGTTTTATATTTTGATACGTCTAAGCGAGGCAATGAACATACAGTGTTGATGAATGTTGAGACTGTTAATGATCATTATTTAGCGAATACAAGTGTGTTAAACGACGTTCTTGGTTTATTGCACACGGCGATTTTTGAGCCTAATTTAGAAAACGAAGTGTTTAAGGAATCCATTGTTGAACGTGAAAAGAAAACAGTTATACAGCGAATTGAATCTATTTTTGATGATAAATCTCGCTTTGCTCAATTCCGCTTACAACAAATCCTAAGACCAAATGAACCTGCATCTATTTCGGCGAATGGTAGTATCGAGGAAATTCAAAAACTTACACCTACCTCCTTATTTGAGGCTTATCAATCAATGTTAGCTAACGATAAAATAGATATTTATGTTGCTGGAGACATTAATGAAGAGGAAATCGTAGCGAAATTAAAAAAAGCGCTACCATTTAGTGATCGTACTCCAGAAGAAGTGCCAGCCGTTCCTCCGCAACAGCATCCTCAAAATGATTATGTTCGAGAACAGCATGAAATGAAGCAAGGCAAGCTCCATATTGGTTTTAGCACACCTGTTAGATTTGGAGATGCTGATTTTGCTAAAATGCAGATTTTTAATGGCATTTTTGGGGGCTATCCTCATGCAAAATTGTTTATGAATGTGCGTGAGAAAGAGAGTCTTGCTTATTATGCATCAAGCTCCTATGCATCGCATTACGGTCTGCTGTTTGTTGTTTCTGGTATTGAAGCCAAAAATGAAGAAAAAGCATTGTCGTTAATTAAAGAACAACTTGCCGTCATGCAGGCTGGTAACATAACAGATTTAGAGTTGGAACAAACAAAGGCTATGCTCACAAATCAGTTAAAAGAGTCCTTAGATTCTGCACGTGGACAAATTGAAATTTTCGACCAATATAAAGATTTACCCGAGGATTTCTCAGTAGAAACTTGGGCAAATAAGTGGAAAGCTGTGACGAAGGAAGATGTTGTTGACATGGCAAAGCAAGTGCAGCTTGAAGCGGTCTATTTCTTATGTGGAAGGGAGCAAGCCGCACAATGAAAACAATTGAATTTAAGCAATTAGATGAAACACTTTATTATGAAAAGCTAGAAAATGGTTTAGATGTTTATATATTACCGAAAAAAGGTTTTTCTAAAACGTTTGTTACATTTACAACGAAATATGGTTCTATTGATCGCACTTTTGTGCCGATTGGTCAAACGGAAAGTATAACTGTACCAGATGGGATCGCTCACTTCTTAGAGCATAAGATGTTCGAAAAAGAAGATGGCGATGTTTTCCAAAAGTTCAGTGAATATGGAGCTTCTGCTAACGCCTTTACATCCTTTACGCGTACGGCCTACTTATTCTCCTCTACAGATAATATTTACAAAAGTACAGATACTTTATTGAATTTTGTACAAGAGCCATACTTTACAGAGGCTACTGTAAACAAAGAAAAAGGAATTATTGGACAAGAAATTACGATGTATGATGATCAACCAGATTGGCGCTTATATTTTGGCACGATTGAAAATATGTATCATCACCATCCTGTAAAAATTGATATTGCTGGTACAATTGAATCGATTGATGGCATTACGGCCGATCATTTATATACGTGCTACAATACATTTTATCACCCATCTAATATGTTATTATTTGTGATTGGTGCAGTAGACCCAGAGGAAATGATGGCTTTTATTCGTGATAATCAGGGTAAAAAAGAGTTCCCAGAACCTACGCCAATTCAACGTTTCTTTGATGAAGAACCAACAGAGGTAGCGATTAAAGATCGGACATTAAACATGGATGTACAAAAGCCCAAAGTTTATATTGGACTGAAAGCAAAAGAAACAAATTTGTCAGGTCGAGAAATGTTAAAGCATGAGCTATCTGTTCAAATTGCTCTGGAACTTATTTTTGGACGTACATCTAATTTTTATGAACGTGTCTACGAGGAAGGCTTAATTGATGAGACGTATGCTTTTGATTTTACGTTAGAAAAAGGTTTTGGATTTGCTATGATTGGTTCTGATTCTTCAGAGCCTGATAAATTAACATCAGCGATAACAGAAGAATTAGCCAAATTTGATGGACAGTCACAATTTGAAAGTGCTGATTTAGAACGAATTAAACGTAAAAAAATTGGTTTCTTCTTACGCGCTTTGAATTCTATTGAATTTATCGCAAACCAATTTACTCGTTATTCCTTTAATGATATGAATTTGTTTGATGTAGTACCGGTCCTTGAGGAATTAACAATTGATGATTTGCACAAAGCATTTACTTCAATTCAAGGTGAATCTCAACAAACAGTGTTTAAAATTTTACCAAGTAAGCAGGATGCATAGTGAAAAAGTTTGCCCTTGTTTTAGGTGCTTCAGGTGAGATTGGTCATGCTATTTGTCAAAGCTTGGCTGAAGAAGGCTGGTCCATCTATCTACATTATTCAAACAATAAAAAGGCTGCAGAAACTTTATGCGATACACTTTCTAAATCTTTCCCTGCACAAGAATTTATGCTTGTACAGGGGGATTTTTCAATTTTAACTGGAGCAGAAATGGTCTCCGCACAGATCTTTAATGTTCAGGCAATTATTTTCGCAAATGGGCAAGCACATTATTCGCTGCTTGAGGATACAACTGTGGAAGATATGGATGCTTTATGGCGAGTCCATGTTCAAAATCCGATGCGACTGACAGCTTTACTATCTGAAAAGCTTCGTAAACATGATGTAAGCTATGTACTATTTATTGGCTCTATTTGGGGCGAAGCTGGATCAGCAGGTGAAGCGCTTTATGCAACGGTTAAAGGGGCACAACATGCTTTTGTCAAATCCTATGCAAAAGAAGCGGCATTATCTCATATTCGAGTAAATGCCATTGCTCCAGGGTTCATTAATACATCCATGAACAGTCACTTAAATCAAGAAGAGCTTAATTATATTTTGGAAGATATTCCTTTAGGCTCAATTGGGCAAACAATAGATGTGGCTGAAATGGTTCGCTTTTATTTATCTGGTAAAGCTGATTATGTGACTGGACAAATTATTCGATTAAATGGTGGTTGGTACATATAATATTCTTTTTTGCACATACTACATGTGTAAAGGAGGAGGAACATATGACCATTTTAGAAAACTGGCAAAAATGGACTTCGTTTTTAGGACAAAACGTTATGCAAGCTGAATCAAGTGGTATGCCTAAGAAAATGATTCAAACAGCTGCTGTCCAAATTGGTGAATATTTAGCTTCAAATGTCGATCCTAAAAACGAACAAGAGCGAGTGCTGTCGGATTTATGGGGCGTAGCCTCAGAAGATGAAAAACATGCATTAGCGAATTGTGTCATTAAGCTTGTCCAAAATAAGCATGTGCAATAAAAAAAGAGGAGAGTCTATCTCCTCTTTTTTTTATATAAAAAACCGTTTTGTTAGTGAAAACGGGAACGTATGTAAGCCTTATCTCCATGCATTCAAAAAAATTAGTAAGTTTTTAAAAATAACGCCGTAATTCCATGTATTCTAACTTTCCATTACATAAAAAATCAGCTATGATGGAACTTATAAAGGATTTTTTACGTTAACTAATAGGAAGGGAACGAGTGTGTTGAGCGATTGGTACTTTGAATATGAGATTCAGGTGAATCGCCCTGGATTATTAGGAGATATTGCTTCACTTTTAGGGATGCTTCGTGTCAATATTATTTCAATAAATGGTGTCGATGAGGATCGCCGAGGTATGTTAGTGCATACAGACAACGATGAGGCAATTGAACGTTTTCGTACAATTGTTTCGACAATGGAACATATTAACGTGACCAAATTTCGACAACCAAAACTTCGAGACCGCTTAGCTATTAGACATGGTCGTTATATTCCTCGAGATGCAGACGAAAAAAACACTTTCCACTTCGTACGAGACGAACTTGGTATTTTAGTCGATTTTATGGCTGAACTCTTTAAAAAAGAGGGGCATAAGCTGATTGGTATTCGTGGTATGCCAAGGGTTGGTAAAACAGAGTCCATAGTAGCAGCAAGTGTTTGTGCCAATAAAAAGTGGATATTTCTATCGTCCACAATGATCAAACAAACAGTTCGTAATAAACTTGTGGGGGATGAATTTAGTCGTAATAATATTTTTATTTTAGATGGTATTGTGACTCGTCGTTCTTCTGATGAGCGACATCTACAATTAGTGCGTGAAATGATGAATATGCCATGCATCAAAGTTGTAGAGCATCCAGATATGTTTGTTCAGCATTCCGAATATAAAATAGAGGATTTTGATTATATTATTGAACTACGTCATCACACAGATGAAGAAATTACTTATGAAATAATGGAAAAAAATCATATGTCCGAATCCGATTCATTTGGTGGATTTAATTTTTAATTTGATGTTAAAGTAGGTGTTATTAGTGGCAGAATTAGGGACTCGACTGAAAGAGGCGAGACTGTCTAAAGGCTACAGCTTAGACGATTTACAAGAAATAACGAAAATTCAAAAGCGTTATTTAGTAGGAATTGAAGAAGGCAATTATTCCATTATGCCTGGTTCGTTTTATGTACGAGCTTTTATTAAACAATATGCAGACGCTGTTGATTTAAACGCGGAAGAAATTTTAGAGACTTATAAGAATGAACTGCCAAGTACTCCAAATGATCAAGTAAGCCAATCCATAACGAATAGCCCAAGCAGAAGAAAGGTCACAAAAGGCCCTTCCAATAAAATGATGGAGGCGATGCCGAAAATCATTGTTGCGTTATTTATTGTTGTAATCATTGTGGCAATATGGGTGCTATGGCAATCTAAAAACAGTCCAGGGACAAGCGAAGACAACCCTCCGACTCCTGAATTGCAATATGATAAAAATGTCAATCCTATCGATAGTGCCAAGGATAAGAAAGAAAAAGAAGAAAAAGATGCTCTGAAAAATGACAAAAAAGATACAGACTCAAAAGAAGAAACACCAACTGATGAAGATCAAACTGATCAAAATGAAGAGATCAAGCAAACAATTTCCGCAGGTACTGTTGAAACAGATGGGGCAACAACTTCTTACACGTTAACAGGTACAGATACAATGAAACTGAAAATCGAAGTTTCTGGTCCTACATTTGTTGGAATTCGTAATCAACAGCAACAAGAATTATTAACGGATACTCGTGTTTATAATGCTGGCGAAGTTATAGAATTCGACGCGACTACACAAAACTATGTTCGTATTCGTCTTGGTAATTCAACGCAAGCTAAAATCTATATTAATGACGAGCTTCTCACGTATGCACAGCAAATTGTAACGCAAAATATCGTCATCAATTTCAATAAAGAACAGTAGTCATCATGTGATGACTACTTTCTTTCATCATGAAAGGTGTTAGAAAAATGAACATACCAAATAAAATTACCATCTCACGGATCTTACTTATTCCATTTTTTGTCATTGCTATGATGTTTGATTTTGGCTGGGGAACATTGACGCTATTTGGGGCAGAGATGCCAATCCACCATTTTATAGGTGCACTTATTTTTATCCTTGCTTCGACAACTGATTGGGTAGATGGTTATTATGCACGTAAGTATAATCTTGTGACAACATTTGGGAAATTTTTAGATCCCTTAGCTGACAAATTACTTGTATCAGCAGCTTTCATTTTAATGGTAGAGCTTGATATGGCGCCTGCCTGGGTGATTATCATTATTATCAGCCGTGAATTCGCTGTTACTGGTTTACGCCTTATTTTAGCAGGTGGGGGAGAGGTCGTTGCGGCTAATCAGCTCGGCAAAATCAAAACTTGGGCACAGATTGTAGCAATTGCTGCTGCTCTTTTACACAACACCATTTTTACACTCATTGGTATACCTTTTGATATGATTATGCTATATGTAGCATTGTTCTTTACGCTATGGTCTGGGTGGGATTACTTCTACCTTAATAGACGTGTTTTACTTGAGTCTAAATAAGAAAGGTCTTGTGAATCATGAATGCTGAAATTCTTGCGGTTGGCTCAGAACTATTATTAGGTCAAATAACGAATACAAATGCAAGGTTTATCTCGAACCAATTATCCGAGCTAGGCATTAATGTTTTTTACCATACAGTAGTTGGTGATAATGCAAAACGTTTAGAACAAGCTATTGAAGTGGCAGAATCTCGTGCGGATTTGATTATATTTTCGGGAGGGCTTGGACCTACGAAAGATGATTTAACAAAAGAAACGATTGCTCGCCATCTCGGTGTTTCACTGGAGTCTGATGAAGTTGCATTAACTCATATTGAGCAGTTTTTTGCTAAACGAGGACGTCCAATGACGGAGAATAACAGGAAGCAGGCTTTAATTCTAGCTGGAAGTGAAGTACTAGCCAACCATCATGGAATGGCACCTGGTATGATTTTTAATAAGAATAATCGCACTTATATCTTACTCCCTGGACCACCTAAAGAGCTTGAGCCTATGTTTCAATTTGAGGCAAAACCAAAGCTCGCTGCAATGCTTAATGACGGAGGAATTATTGCCTCTCACGTCATGCGTTTTTATGGGATTGGTGAGGCCGAACTTGAAGATCAGGTGCAAGATATTCTAGATGCCCAAACAAATCCAACAGTTGCTCCGCTTGCTTCTGATGGTGAAGTAACATTGCGTGTAACAGCTAAGGCGGAAACAGAACAGCAAGCCCAACAGCTTATTGCTGCAAAGGTAGCAGAAATACAGGCCATTGTTGGTGAACATCAATATGGTATGGATGATGATTCGCTTGCCTCGAAAACAGTGGAAATGTTGCTAGATAATAATCTCACTATTGCTGCTGCGGAAAGTTTAACAGCTGGGTTGTTTCAATCAGAGCTTGCAGAAATTCCAGGGGTAGGAAATGCGCTTATTGGAGGCATAGTGACCTATGCGGCAGAAGCTAAAATAAAACACCTTGGCATCTCACAAGGATTAATTGATACACACGGCGTTGTTAGCGGTGAATGTGCAGCAGCAATGGCAAGTGCTGTTCAGAAACAATTTGGGACCAATATTGGAATTGGTCTAACAGGTGAAGCAGGTCCTACAGCGCATGACCATCAGCCGGTAGGAACGGTGTGGATTGGTATTGCCATCAATGATGAGGAGCCTCTTACATACTTACTTCATTTATCTGGTATGCGTAATACAAATCGACTTCGCGCAGTGAAATTTACATGCCATTATTTAATGCAGCTTTTAGAAGAACGCGGTTATACAAAACGATATTAGAATAGAGTGAAAAATAAAAATTTGGATAGAGGAAAACTATCCAAATTTTTATTTTGTAGAAAATCGAATAAATGTTCGCTTTTTTCTTGCGTGTTTTCTCAAAAACAAGTATAGTAGAGATAGATAAAAACAGTGAACAGTTTTCGAAGGAGGAAAATGAATGAGTGATCGTAAAGCGGCCCTAGAACAGGCTTTGAAACAAATTGAAAAGAATTTTGGTAAAGGTTCAATCATGAAACTCGGTGAAAAAACCGATTTAGAAATTGCGACATCTTCAAGTGGATCACTAGCACTTGATGCAGCATTAGGTGTAGGCGGTTATCCACGTGGACGTATTATCGAAGTATATGGTCCTGAATCATCAGGTAAAACAACAGTTGCTTTACACGCTATTGCTGAAGTACAAGCAAAAGGTGGACAAGCAGCATTTATCGATGCTGAGCATGCATTAGACCCAATCTATGCTCAAAAATTAGGAGTAAATATTGATGAGTTATTATTATCACAACCAGATACAGGGGAGCAAGCACTTGAAATTGCAGAAGCACTAGTTCGTAGTGGTGCTATTGATATTATTGTTATTGACTCCGTTGCTGCCCTAGTGCCAAAAGCTGAAATTGAAGGGGATATGGGTGATTCACATGTCGGCTTACAAGCCCGCTTAATGTCACAGGCTTTGCGTAAACTTTCAGGTGCTATTAACAAATCAAAAACGATTGCTATTTTTATTAACCAAATTCGTGAAAAAATTGGTGTCATGTTTGGAAATCCAGAAACGACACCTGGTGGACGTGCGCTTAAATTCTACAGCTCTGTACGCTTAGAAGTTCGTCGTGCAGAAGCAATTAAACAAGGTAATGATATTGTTGGTAACCGCACAAAAATTAAACTTGTGAAAAATAAAGTTGCGCCGCCTTTCCGTACAGCTGAGGTAGACATTATGTATGGAGAAGGTATTTCCAAAGAAGGCGAAACAGTTGATTTAGGTGTAGAATTAGACATCGTGCAAAAAAGTGGTTCTTGGTATGCATATGGTGATGAGCGCTTAGGTCAAGGACGAGAAAATGCCAAACAGTATTTAAAAGAAAACCCTGCTGTTTTGGAAGATATCTCAAACAAAATTCGATCTTCTTATGGTATTGCTGCTACTTCCTATACAATTGCTGCACATGGAGAAGATGAGATGGATGATGAATTAATGTCACTTCTAGATGAAGAATAATCAACGATTGCATTGTTCCCAATTTATTAAGGGAACAATGCTTTTTTTGTCTATAATCTAAAATTTTTACACATAATAAGATAGAAGCTATATGCCTCAGAAATTATTTCTTATGTACTGGGTTGACTTGAAACGTGTAAATGATTAATTTTTTTCTAGTGTAAAAGTAATAGGGAAAAAATACACCGAATGGATAGGACTTACTTTTTTCTTTCCAAAGGGCGAACAGATGCCCGACTAACCTTGACAGAGCTGGAGGCTAGTTATACAATTAAATATGTATAATTTCTGAATTATGACTTTAAATAGGCAGTACATTTTATCTTCATTTAGCAAATGTTTTATAGTTAAATATCCTTTTCGAAGGATGTCAAAACGCCTACTGAATGAGGGTAATGCCTTTGGCTAATAAAACGGGTTTTGAGCAAAGACTAACAAAATCTGGCGCAATTTCGCCAAGGCGACATAGATGTATGCGCCGACTGAAACTGTAATACCCAAATAGCAAGAGGAGGTGTTCATATGGATGGAATTACTATCATCTCCGCTTTGCTTGGACTCATCGTTGGTGCCGCTGTTAGCTATATCTACATGAAAAAAGTGAATGACTCAAAAATCACTGGTGCTAAACATGTCGCTGAAACAATCGTTGAAGAAGGAAAACGAGAAGCGGAGGCATTAAAGAAAGAAGCACTACTTGAAGCCAAAGATGAAACTCACAAATTTCGTACTGAAGCCGAGAATGACATTCGTGAACGTCGTTTAGAACTTCAAAAACAAGAGAACCGTTTATTGCAAAGAGAAGAGAATCTTGATCGCAAGGATGATGCTCTAAATAAGAGAGAAGCAGGCTTAGAGCGTAAAGAACAAGCTCTAGCTGAAAGACAACAGCATATTGAACAGATGGAGAGCAAAGTGGACGAGCTCGTTGCATTGCAAAAAACAGAGCTAGAACGTATTTCTGCTTTAACTAGAGAAGAAGCTAAAATGATTATCTTAAATGAAGTAGAAAAAGAGTTGGCAACTGATATTGCTGTGATGACGAAGGAAGCTGAAACACGTGCGAAAGAAGACTCAGATAAAAAGGCACGTGAAATCTTATCATTGGCGTTACAACGCTTTGCTGCAGATCATGTAGCTGAAACAACAGTATCTGTTGTAAACTTGCCAAATGATGAAATGAAAGGTCGTATCATTGGTCGTGAAGGCCGTAATATTCGTACTTTGGAAACGTTAACAGGAATTGATTTAATTATTGATGATACTCCAGAAGCGGTTATTTTATCAGGCTTTGACCCGATTCGTCGTGAAACGGCTCGACTTGCACTTGAAAAACTTGTACAGGATGGTCGCATTCACCCTGCTCGTATTGAGGAAATGGTGGAAAAATCTCGTCGTGAAGTGGATGAACAAATCCGCGAAACGGGTGAGCAAACTACATTTGAAATTGGCATTCATAACTTACATCCAGATTTAATGAAAATTTTAGGCCGCATGAAATACCGTACAAGCTATGGACAAAACGTCCTAAAACATTCAATTGAAGTCGCACATTTGGCAGGTTTACTGGCAGCTGAATTAGGGGAAGACGTAGCGTTAGCTCGTCGTGCAGGCTTATTACATGATATTGGTAAAGCCATTGACCATGAAGTGGAAGGTAGCCATGTTGAGATTGGCGTGGAATTAGCAACAAAGTACAAGGAACATCCAGTCGTTATTAATAGTATTGCTTCGCATCATGGTGATACTGAAGCAACATCTGTTATCGCGGTATTAGTCGCGGCAGCTGACGCATTATCAGCAGCTCGTCCAGGTGCACGAAGTGAAACACTTGAAAACTATATCCGCAGACTTGAAAAATTAGAGGAAATTTCAGAAAGCTATGATGGCGTTGAGAAATCTTATGCGATTCAAGCTGGTCGAGAAATTCGAATTATCGTACAACCTGAAAAAATTGATGATTTAGCTTCTCATCGTCTTGCCCGCGATATTCGCAAGCGTATAGAGGAAGAATTAGATTATCCAGGTCACATTAAAGTAACAGTCATTCGTGAAACACGTGCTGTGGAGTATGCGAAATAATATTGAAAGTTAGAGGTTTCTCTAGATTAATATCTAGAGAGCCTCTTTTTTAATTTAGCCAGAGTCATGTTTAAGGAGCATCCATCATAAAAAAGAAAAAGGCTAGATTTTCTAAAGATGGATTAATGAAGAAAGATGTGATCAAATTGATAGATATCCATACGCATATATTATTTGATGTGGATGATGGACCCAAAAATGAATCGGATTCCTTGAACATGTTGAAGCAAGCTGCGATGGAAGGGATAACTGATATTGTCTGTACATCACATGCGATGCATCCACAATATCATGTCCAGTATAGTAAGGTAGAGGAGCAAGTAAGTGCTTTACAACAATTACTGCAGGATCATCAAATTTCAATCACACTTCATACAGGCCACGAAGTTCGTTTAAATGACGAGCTTCTGCCACGACTTCAGCAAAAGGAACTTCATACATTAGCCCACAGTCACTATATTTTATTGGAACTTCCTTCTAATACTATCCCTGCCTATACAAAAGAGATGATTAGACGCTTAAAATCTGCTGGATATACACCCATATTGGCGCACCCTGAACGAAATCATGCCATTAGAGAAAATCCAAAGAGACTGGATGACCTTATTCTTGAAGGAGCATTCACACAAATAACGACAGGTAGTTTAACAGGTTTGTTTGGTAAGGAGGTACAACGTTTATCATTAGCTTTAGTAAGGGCAAATTACATTCATACCATTGGATCGGACGCCCATAATGTAAGCACAAGAAAATTTTGCTACCAAGCAGCACTCCAATATCTAGCGAAAAAGAACGAAGTAGAGGTGGTTGATCGGCTCCTCATGAACAATGCTAGCGTTTTAGCTAACAAGCCCATCATGCCACTTGAATTAGAAGATATTGCTGTGAGGAAGCGATGGCTTCTATTTTAATCTCCTATGTAGAATTGAGTGTGAGACTAACATGAAACTATTCTACACATTGGTGTTTAGCGCTCTTATTTTGATGAGCCTTCTGCAGCCAGTAGATGGAATTTACCATAAATTATCCTTAGTTATCAGCCTATTAATGATCATAATCTCTTTACTTTGGCATAAAAAAATTATTATTCAAAATGTACAAGCTAGTATTTTTTTTAGTATTTATACGTTTTTTTGTGTCATTTCAGCAGGGGTGAACCAGGATATGGACCTCTTGAAAAATAGTCTGCAATTATTTTGTATGTTTTTAGCAGTTTCTATTTTCTTTAATGATCTTGTGAAAGAGCATGTGATGGAGGTTGTAGTAAATAGTGTTCTCATAGCCTACATTCCATTTTTATTTGTATGTTTTCAACAAGCTCATTATTTATTTGGAGGGTTTGCTGGTGTATTTGAAAATCCCAATACAATGGGGTTTTCTATGATTGGGTTAATGGTTGTGGTGCTTATGAGACTGTATCAGATAACAGTAAAATTGTTACATGGACAGCAACAGCTGAAATTAATGCTAGCATTTGGTTTCTATACGGCCATTTATTTAGTTAGTTTATATATTATACTGCTTTCAAATGCACGTACTTCTTTGTTAACGGCTGCATTAGTGACGATTGTAGTAATCGTTTCTAATCTCAAAAGCTTGAACAAAACCTTCCTACCATTACTAAAATTCAGTGCGCTCTTAACGGGCACAGTATTAATAGTGATAATAGCTTTCCTGAAAATGAATATGATGCAAGATGCCGTACAAAGTATATTAATGAAAATGGAAAAAAAGTCTACGAATATTACAGATGGACGCCTTGAAATTTGGCAATATGTTTTTGAGCATGTTCAATTTTGGGGACACGGAGTGGAATCCTTATGGTCCATAGGTGTTTCTCATGCTCATAACACATTTATCAATATTTTACAGGAAGCTGGCTTACTGGCATTGATTAGCTATTGTTGTTTTCTGTTAGCAATCCCCAAAGGCTATCGTCAAATGAACGAACAGCTTGCCGTTTTGACAGTCCTGGTTATAGTCGCGATGTTAGGGGTTTCCACATTTGAAATTCTATATTTTAATGTACTCCATATCCTTGTGTTTGTTGTAAGTGGAAGCTTGAGAGATAAGGATAAAAAAACGACATTGATCGAATAACCAGTAGGCTTGTTTAATATACTTTATTAGCATTGCCGCTATCTGCCTATTAGGAGGGGATCCATCTTGTGAATGAAGAAATGACAATACAAAGCCTAATAAAAGTAATACAAAAACGTTGGTTCTTAATCCTAATGCTGATGATACTGTCGATAGGCATTGCCATTTTTATTAGCTATTTTATTCAAACACCCATTTATGAAGCGGAAACTCAATTATTGGTCAATCAAAAAAGCTATGAGAATCAGCAACTAATAGGGGCGCAGAATGTTGATACGGACCTACGTTTAATTAATACGTACAATGTTATTATCAAGAGTCCCGTTATTTTAACAAAGGTAATTGATGTGTTGGCACTCGACACAACTCCAGAAGCTTTAATGAAACAAATAGAAGTTTCCAGCGCCAATAATTCACAAGTGGTTAATATTCGTGTACAGGATGAGAATGAAGCAAAGGCTGTTAAAATTGCCAATACGATTGCGGAGATTTTTAAAGAGGAAATCCCTGTACTAATGCATGTGGATAATATTAATATTCTCTTTGTCGCTCAATCTAGTGAACATCCTGTACCTGTGAAACCAAATAAATTACTGAATCTCATGATAGCAGCCATCAGCGGTTTCAGTTTGGCACTAGTCCTCGCATATTTTTTAGAAACGATTGATAAGACTATTAAAACAGAGCAAGATATCGAGGAGATTTTATCCTTACCAGTGATTGGAGTTGTTAGTAATATCGAATTACTCAATAGAAAAAAATCAAGAGCCAGGGGGTCTTCTTAATGCTTTTCAAAAGAAAAACGAAAAAATCACCAATGGCTCGCAAGCTGATTACTGTTTCTGATATGATGTCAATTCCTTCAGAGCAGTATCGCACCATTCGCGCAAATATTAAATTTTCACAACCCAATCAAGATGTGAAAACTATTCTAGTAACCTCCTCGATCGCCGGTGAAGGAAAATCGACAAATGCGGCAAATATCGGTGTAGTATTTTCCCAAGAGGGCAAGCGTGTACTCATTATTGATGCTGATATGCGTAAGCCTACACTTCATCATACATTTTATCTCGACAATATTTTCGGCCTATCATCAGTGTTATCACGCCAATCCACCATAGAGGATGTTATTCAAGAAACTTTTGTAGAAGGTGTGGATATAATTTCGAGTGGTCCTATCCCGCCTAATCCCACAGAGTTATTAGCTTCTGAAACATTGACAGCCTTGTTGGTGGAAGTGAAAGTACGATACGATATGATAATTATTGATGCGCCACCATTACTTTTTTTATCCGATGCACAAATCTTATCCAACAAATGTGATGGTACTCTTTTAATTGTTAATACGGGAACAGTAGGGAAAGCAGCCGTTGTAAAATCAAAATCAATCTTAACGATTTCCAAAGCCAATATTTTAGGGGTTATCTTGAATAATTTTAAGATAAATGGTAGTACGTACGAGCAGTATTATGGAAAAGAATAAAGGTGGAATATGGCATTGAAAAAGATCCTGCATATTATTCCTACTACTGATTTTGGTGGTATAACGACGATGATTGCCGACATTTGGTTGAATGTTAATAAATCATTGTACCATTTTGATTTTGTGTCATTTAATAAAGGTCCCTACCATGATATTCTCTTACAACAAGGTTCGAATATATTTTACGAAAAATATATTACGCAGCAAGGTCCAATCTCTTATATGTGGAACATTTATCGGATCATAAAGCAATATGGATATGATGCCATTCATGATCATACAGGCTACAGAGCAGTTTTTACAATGCTAGCAGCTCGTTTGGCTGGTGTATCGTGCCGTGTATTACATAGCCATACAAATGTTGCTGAAGAATGGAACAATAAAATCATGTTAACATTGTTGAAAAGGTTGAGTGTTTTAAATGCAACGAAATTAGTGGCTTGTAGTCAAAAAGCTGGGGAATTTTGCTTTGATAAGAGAGCCTATGATATTGTTGCTAATCCAATTGATATGCAGAAAATAGAGCGATTGTTGCCTGAAGAGAAAAAGAGTTTGGGAGAAAGTCTAGGAATACAGGATGGAGATTTAGTAGTTGGTCATATTGGTCGTTTTGTCCCTGTGAAAAATCATCCCTTTTTAATTGAGCTTGCTATTAAATTAAAACTGCAAGAGATTCCTTTTAAATTGTTATTGATAGGGGATGGGCCGTTAGAGCAGGAAATCCGCCTCCTCGTCAAGGAACATAATGTAGAAGATTATGTTCGATTTTTAGGACAGCGAGCAGATATCATTAAACTCCTTCAACTGATGGATAAGTTTATTTTACCGTCCCATTTTGAGGGCTTTGGAATTGTATTATTAGAAGCACAAATTTGTGGTACACCAGCCATTGTATCTTCCACACTGCCAAGAGAAGTGGACCTTGATGTTGGGTTACTTCAGTATTTGGATCTAGAGGGGGATATCGAAAGCTGGCTTCAAGCGATTTTAAACAATGATGTAAAACTAGATCCGCAAATTATTAGTAAGAGTCTTAAAAATAAAGGTCTTGATGCAGAAGAAATAGCAACTAGATTGTGTGCTCTGTACACCTAGCTAGCAAACTAAATCAAAGGATGAGACTATCCAAAAGAAAATTAAAATTACTCATATCATCACCACCATAGGCCTTGGTGGGGCAGAAGCAATGCTTTATCGTCTTTTACAGAACATGGATCGGGATATGTATGAGGTAGAGGTTATTTGTCTGACAGAGATGGGGACTTATGGTGAGTTTATCGAACAACAATTAAACATCAAAGTAACTATATGTGATATGCGTAGTAATATGGGAAGTGCCTTTGTACAGTGTTACCAGCTATGTCGAAAGAGCGACATTATTCAAACTTGGATGTACCATGCTAATTTTCTCGGGTACATTCTTTCTAAATTATTAAAAAAGAAGTTAATCTGGGGTATTCATCATAGTAATTTAAATAAACATGACAATAAAAGAAGGACAATTTTTATTGCAAAGCTTTGTGCTAAATTGTCAAAACATGTGGATGCCATTATTTCTTGTGGTCCAAAGGTCAAAGAAATTCATGAAGCCATTGGTTACAAGAATAAGCAGCACCGAATGATTGTGAATGGTGTGAATACTGATTTCTATAAACCTAGTAAGAAGCGACAATATTATACGGAACGATTCAACATCCTGAATCAACCTATTTTATTGCATGTTGGTAGATGGGACCCACTAAAGGATTATGGGAATTTACTGGAAAGCATAAAATTATTAACACAGAAGCGACAAGATTTTTATGTCTTTTTAGTTGGCTATGAAATAGATGGCTCCAATCGGGAATTGAGGCAAATGATAGAGAATGTCCAGTTAGAGCACATCACATTCTTATTAGGTAGTAGAGAAGATATTCCGCAATTAATGGCAGCAGCAGATTTATTTATTTTATCCTCTTCGGGAGAGGGGCTACCGAATGTATTGGTGGAGGCACTTGCCAGTGGCACATGCTGTGTGACTACAAATGTAGGAGATTGTGAATATCTGGTAGGGGATTATGGAGAAGTTGTTCCAGCCAAGGATGCTGCAGCTTTATCGATGGCGATCAATAAGGCATTAAATTACGATTCAAAGCAATATGAAAAAAGAGCCAACCTAGGTCGCGCACATGTTTTGGCAAACTTTCAAATTAAGCATGTTGTGGAGCAATATCAATCTCTATATCCAGCTATCATCGATAGTAAAAACATGAAAGCCAATCCTCACTAATAGAAAGGTGTGCTCATGAAAGAAATTAAGATTGGAGCCATTCTTTCTTATCTAACAATCGGCTGTACGATGATCTCCTCTCTTCTTTTTACACCCTTTATGATTTCGCTTCTAGGTCAAAAAGAATTCGGTTTATATTCTTTAATGATTGTACTTGTTGGCTATCTTTCCATTTTAGATTTAGGGTTGGGCAATGCGATTGTACGCTATATTGCTAGAAATAGAGCAATAGCGGATAAGGCATTAGAGGCATCATTAAATGGATTCTTTTTAAAATTATTTATCGGTATTGGCTTTCTTACATTACTGATAGGCTTCTTCTTATTTTCACAGGTGGATATTATTTTTGGACAAAGCTTATCAGGGGATCAATTAGCCAAAGCGAAAGTAATGGGTTATATAATGACTATTAGTGTAGCGGTTCAATTTCCACTAGGTGTCTTTACTTCAATCTTACAAGCTTATGAAAAATTTATTTTTATTAAATTGACAACATTACTACAGGTGATTGTACAGCCTCTGACAATGTTGTTTTTTCTGTTACGGGGAACCGATGCGGTGACGTTGATCTATATTATCGCCATTTATAATATACTTTTTTTCGTATTGGATGCCATTTATTGTATGAAGGTGCTGTCCATTCAATTTACATTTACTTTAAAAAACACAAAACTCATAAAGGAAATTTTCATTTACTCATTTTTTATTTTTATCACGGTCATCGTTGATAAAATCTATTGGCAAACGGATCAAGTGTTGTTAGGAATATTAAAAGGTACTGAGGATGTTGCCATTTATGCAGTAGCTATGCAAATAGTATTGATATTTATGTCACTCGCTTTAGCCATAAGTGGCCTATTTCTACCTCGTATCTCTATGCTTGTAACACAAGAAGATGGGTTATTAGAAATTAACAAGCTCTTCATTAAAGTTGGCGCCACTCAATTTTTAGTAGTTGGATATATACTAGGTGGCTTTTTTCTTTTTGGAAAAGAATTTTTATTGTTGTGGTTAGGGAAAGACTTCATCGCCATCTATGCGATCGTTCTTATTATTATGGTGCCATTCAGTATTGATCTCATACAAAATTTGGGTCTTAATGTGTTGAAAGCGAAAAATCTTTTTAAATTTAGAACCATTTTGTTAATGATAGTGGCCGTCGCTAATATTTTTGTATCCATACCAGCTATCTATTTTTATGGAAAAATTGGCACAGCGATTATTACAGCCAGTTCTTTATTTATAGGAAACGTAGTTATCATGAATATTTATTACTATAAAAAAATTGGCTTGGATATCTTAGGTTTTTGGCGGACGATTACGAGGCTAATTCTAGCATTTATCTTGGCCATTTGCTGTAGTCAGCTTCTATGGGAAATAACGAAACCGTCAATTACTTGGATCTCTATCATCGAATATATTCTTTATTATACAGTTCTGGCAGGTGTGAGCCTTTTCTGTATTGGTATGACGAAAGAGCAAAGAAGAAAGTGGTTAGAGTCATTGCGTAAAGGAGGGACAAAATTTTGGTCTTAGTGAGTGTGATTGTCCCCGTCTATAATGCTGAGAAATATTTGAACAAATGTCTAATGAGTATTTGTCATCAAAGTTTAAAGGACATTGAAATTATTACAATTAATGATGGCAGCGAGGATCAATCATTGTCCATTTTACAAGATTTTTCACAGTACGATGCACGTATAACCGTTTTAAATATCGACAATGGTGGTGTCAGTAAAGCAAGAAATTTAGGAATGGAACAAGCCAAAGGACAATATGTTACTTTTGTTGATGCGGATGATTGGCTAGAGTTAACGATGCTCGAAGAACTGTATCAAGCTTGTAGACTGACAGGGAGCAATATTGCCAAATGTGATTTATTTTGGCATGAAGCGGAAGGAAGTAGGCAATTATATTATCCCTCAAAAACATACTGTACTTACAGTGCAACCGTTTGTTTAAACAAGTTATTTACAGAAATAGGTGAAAAGCATTTTGGTTTTTCATGCTGTAAACTTTATAAAAAATTCTTTTTAGATTCGCATAGGTTACGGTTTGATGAAACAATGAACTTTGCAGAAGATACGGTTTTTCTAACGAGAGCTGTAATAAAAAATCAATCCATCTGTTATGTTCCAAAACAGCTTTATTACTATAATGTTAGCAATCAAAATTCCCTCACAAGCAGGGCTATGGGCAATTTAAGAAATAATTATGATTTGTTATATAAAAAGCTCTTGAAGGAATTACGAGGTGGAGATGTTTATGAGGAAGTCAAAAATAGCTTTTTAAATTATCAATTTGAAGGGCTACTTGTTATCCTACATCAATGCGATGCTAAACCACAGGCAATTAAAAATGCGATTCAATCCTTTTTACAAGTTTATCCAGATGTACTGAAGGTTAAGCTGATCAACCGTAAACTAAAACAGTTCATCTTCTTAAAACTAATTAAAATGAATTGGCTTACTTTATCCTCCACCTTGATCTACATGAATGTAAAAAAGCCCAAAGTGATATAACTGTCAGATATATATTTTATTTTGCTTAATTATCCTCCTAGCGTTACAATTAATGATGGTATTCAAGGTACGTAAAGTCCTCTAAAAGCATAATAATTAAGAGGCGTAATGGAAAGAAAGAGTGGTTGAAAAAATGAAAGTTTTATTTATAGGCGATATTGTTGGTTCAATTGGTCGAGATGCGTTGGAGAAATATTTACCACGCTTAAAAAGGAAATATAATGTTGATGTTGTCATTGCCAATGGTGAAAATGCTGCGGCAGGACGCGGGATTACAAGTAATATTTATAATGACCTGTTACAAATGGGTGTAGACGTTATTACAATGGGCAATCATACATGGGACAATAAAGATATATTTGATTTTATTGATGATGCTGATTATTTAATACGCCCAGCCAATTTTTCACATGAGGCACCTGGTAAAGGTATGGTGCAAATTTCTAAAAATGGCGTGACATTATCTGTCATTAATTTACATGGTCGTGTATTTTTACCTCCCCATGAGGATCCGTTTGCCATGGCAGAAAAATTGATTGAAGAAGCTCGTCAAACATCACCACTTGTTTTTGTGGATTTTCATGCGGAAGCAACAAGTGAAAAGATTGCTCTTGGCTGGCATTTAGATGGGAAGGCTTCTGCAGTTGTTGGGACACATACACATGTGCAAACAGCAGATGCACGAATTTATCCTAATGGCACGGCTTACATTACAGATGTAGGGATGACAGGTCCGTATGATGAAATTTTAGGTATGACGAAGGAAAGTGTCATTTATAAATTCCAAACAAATATGCCTTCTCGTTTTGAAGTACCGAAAAAAGGGCGAGAGGTATTAAGTGGTTTCTTTGTAGAGATTGATGATCAAACAGGGAAGGCTAAATCTTGTGAGCGCATTTATATCAATGAGGATTATCCGTTTCAAGGATAAATAAGTCGAAGTATGTTGGTTTAGGGTACTTTTACCGAGGATACAGGTTTCTTTGTGGAACTAGTCTATTTCCGTTTTGCGGAGCATAAAATGTGCTACGGACAATAACTTGAGGTCCAAAAAGGGGGACTTGAGTTGTTGAGCGTAAACACTATTCGCGAAACGGGGAGGAATAATTGTGGATTCATTAAAAGTATCATCACGCTCTAATCCAAATTCAGTTGCAGGTGCATTAGTCGCGGTAATCAGAGAAAAAGGGCAAGCAGAAATGCAAGCAGTTGGGGCAGGGGCACTTAACCAAGCCGTGAAAGCAGTGGCCATCGCACGCGGATTTGTAGCGCCAAGTGGCACAGATTTAATTTGCGCGCCGGCGTTTGCCGATATTTTAATTGCTGGTGAAGAACGTACAGCCTTGAAGCTGCTAGTGGAAAAACGTAATCGATAAAAAAGTGTAATAAGTAAAATGCCTAGTCACATAATAAAGTGGCCAGGCATTTTTTCGTTTTCCTGTTTACATATGATACATGTCACTTGAAATAGGTACGTTATTTTGCTTAGTTTTGAAAATTACAACTTTATGAACATGATTTTCAGTCAAAGGTCTGATTTTCGCCTAAATCGTTGAGAAACAATAGTGCAGAAGGTTTCTTCGTGTTAAACTTATGAAGGAAAAATAATAGTACACATTGGATTTAAGGAGTTGTTGACATGTTACATCAGCTTTCATGGAAAGTCGGTGGGCAACAAGGTGAAGGGATTGAGAGTACAGGTGAGATTTTCTCAATGGCAATGAATCGTCTAGGCTATTTCCTATACGGTTATCGTCACTTCTCTTCTCGAATTAAAGGTGGCCATACGAATAATAAAATTACAGTTCGTCCAACAGAAGTACGTGCAATTGCGGATGATTTAGATATTTTAGTGGCGTTCGATCAGGAAACTATCGATGTCAATTATAAAGAACTTACAGAAAATGGTGTTATTTTAGCGGATGCTAAATTTGATCCTGTTAAACCAGAAGATTCAAAGGCTCCATTATTTGTTGTACCGTTTACGGAAATAGCAGCAGAGCTTGGCACATCTTTGATGAAAAACATGGTAGCAATCGGAGCAACAGCATCATTGCTAAATCTAGAAGATGCAGTGTTCCAAAATGTTGTCGATGATATTTTTGGGAAAAAGGGCGAAGAGGTCGTTCAAAAAAATATGGAAGCCATTACTCGTGGTCGTCAAATCATGAATGAGCTGTTAGGTGATCGTGTAGGTGCATGGGAAATTTCTCCTGCAGATGGCAAACGTCGTATGTTTATGATTGGTAACGATGCAGTGGCACTTGGTGCATTAGCTGCTGGGACACGCTTTATGGCAGCATACCCAATTACGCCTGCTTCAGAAATTATGGAATACTTAATTAAAAAGTTACCGAAATTTGGTGGGACAGTTATCCAAACGGAAGATGAAATTGCTGCTGCAACAATGGCAATTGGAGCTAACTTTGGTGGTGTTCGTTCCTTTACAGCATCAGCTGGACCTGGTCTTTCACTGATGATGGAAGCAATTGGTCTTTCAGGTATGACAGAGCAGCCATTAGTGGTCGTTGATACACAACGTGGAGGTCCTTCAACTGGGCTACCAACAAAGCAAGAACAATCGGACTTAATGGCAATGCTTTACGGAACACATGGAGAAATCCCTAAAGTAGTTATTGCACCTTCTACAATGGAGGAAGCATTCTTTGATACAATCCAAGCATTTAATATTGCAGAGGAATTGCAATTACCAGTTATCTTAATGACAGATTTACAATTATCGCTAGGGAAACAATCTGTAGAACCATTTGATTACAGTAAGATTGAAATTCGTCGTGGTAAAATTGTGATCAATGATCTTGAAGAAGCCGCTGATAAAGCCTACTTCAAACGTTATGAAGATACTGAAGATGGGGTTTCACCTCGAGTATTACCTGGTACATTACATGGTATTCACCACGTTACTGGTGTTGAACATGATGAAACAGGGAAGCCATCTGAAGCAACAGGTAATCGTCAAACACAAATGGATAAACGTTTCCGTAAATTAGAGAGTTTGAAATTTGATAACCCTGTGTATGTAAATGCACCACATGAGGAAGCTGAGATTTTATTAGTAGGCTTTAACTCAACAAGAGGAGCTATCGAAGAAGTGCAAGAACGACTAAATGCGCAAGGTATGAAAGTGAATCATGCTCATATTCGTTTAGTTCACCCATTCCCATCTGCGGAAATGGCACCTCTTGTATCACAGGCGAAAAAAGTGATCGTTGTAGAAAATAACTATACAGGTCAATTAGCTAATATTATGAAGATGAATATAGGTGGTCACGATAAAATCGCGACAATCACTAAATATAATGGTACACCATTCTTGCCAGGTGAATTAGAAAATCGTGTGAAGGAGTTGACTCGCTAATGGCAACATTTAAGGATTTTCGTAATACAGTGAAACCAAACTGGTGTCCAGGTTGTGGAGACTTCTCCGTACAAGCAGCTATTCAACGTGCTGCTGCGAATGTTGGAATTGAACCAAATGAACTTGCCGTGATTTCAGGGATTGGTTGTTCGGGTCGTATTTCAGGATATATTAATTCTTACGGATTCCATGGTATTCATGGTCGTGCACTTCCGATTGCACAAGGGTTAAAAATGGCTAATCGTGATTTACATGTCATCGCTTCTGGTGGTGATGGTGATGGATTTGCGATCGGTATGGGGCACACAATTCATGCGATCCGCCGTAACATTGATATTACTTATATTGTCATGGATAACCAAATTTATGGTTTAACAAAAGGTCAAACATCGCCACGTTCTGCTGCTGGATTTATTACTAAATCCACACCAGGTGGGGCAATTGAGCCATCATTGAAACCATTAGAGGTAGCATTAACAAGTGGTGCAACATTTGTAGCACAAGGCTTCTCGACTGACATTAAAGAGTTAACAGCTTTAATCGAAGCGGGTATCAACCATAAAGGCTTCTCATTCATCAATGTCTTTTCACCTTGTGTAACATATAACAAAGTGAACACATACGATTGGTTTAAAGAGAACTTAACAAAGCTAGCGGATGTCGAAGGCTATGATCACACTGATCGCGGTATGGCAATGCGTACAGTGATGGAGAACGAGGGCTTAGTAACAGGCGTTATTTATCATGATACAGAAACAACGTCTTATCAAGAAAAAGTACCTGGTTACTCCGAGTTACCATTAACAGATATTGATATCAAAATGAGCGAAAATGATTTCAATGAGTTAGTAAAAGAATTTATGTAAGATGATAGAATCAAAGCATTTGGAATAGTGATATTCCAAATGCTTTTTTGTTGTATGGATTAATATTAAAATAGCAAGCGTAAGCAATGACACCTATAAGCTATGTGAAGAACAATTTGAAACCTTATAAAATCCTTATAATCATTTTTTACACTAAGGTCATCGAAAGGATGATGACTAATAATGAGAGATTTGATATTGAAAACAGAAAGTCTTACTAAAACATTGAAAGGGCAAAAAATTGTAGATCAACTAACGCTAGAAATCCAACGTAATACGGTTTATGGTTTGCTTGGACCTAACGGGGCAGGGAAATCAACAACATTAAAGATGATTACAGGTATGCTACGACCCAATACTGGAGCAATCATTTTTAATGGGCATACTTGGACACGAAATGATTTACAAGACATTGGTGTCTTAATCGAAACACCGCCACTATATGAAAATTTGACAGCTCAAGAAAATTTACAAGTCCGAACAATAGCCTTAGGTTTACCACAAAGTCGTATCGAAGAAGTTTTAAAGGTTGTAGATTTAACGAATACAGGTAAAAAACGGGCAGGACAGTTTTCTTTAGGGATGAAACAAAGGCTAGGGATAGCGATTGCACTGTTAAACAAACCAAAGCTATTAATTTTAGATGAGCCAACAAATGGGCTAGATCCAATTGGTATACAGGAGCTTCGTAAGCTTATTCGTTCTTTTCCAGAGCAAGGCATTACGGTCATATTATCCAGTCATATTTTGTCTGAGGTGGAACAAGTCGTCGATGATATTGGTATTATCGCTGATGGAAGACTTGGTTATCAGGGTCCAGCACCACAGGGGCAGGAATTAGAATCATTATTTATGCAGGTTGTGTCTGCTAATAGAAAGGTAGGCCATTAACATGCTATCCATTCTAAAAGCAGAACAATTAAAGTGGAAGAGGACTTTTATTTCAACATTACTTTGGCTTACTCCCTTAGTAACATGGCTTTTAAGTGCCGTACTTATGGGTGGTTCGTATTTTCAAACAGGTGCATATAACTGGTGGTATACGATGCTACTCCCAGGTGCTTTAACGATTTGCTGCGCATTAGTAGTGGAAATAGATAAGAAAATGAAATACCAAAGTATACTTGCACTGCCCCTTGATCTAAAAAAAATCTGGCTGGGCAAGATACTTTCATCCAGTATGTGGCTACTTTTTATCTCTGTCATTTTCTTTATTGGAATTACGGTAGGAGGCTGGCTTTTCGGTCATAGTTTATCGCTATCTAGCAGTTTGGTAAGTACTATAGTCATTTTCATAACGTTTTTGTGGCAAATTCCTTTATGTCTTTTCCTAGCGGCCAAATTAGGTACCTATTTAGCCATTTTATTCAATTTAGTTGCCAATATTGTAGGGATTGTTGTGTTTGCGGATGGGGAATTATGGTACATCTATCCGTTTGCAATTGGAGCGCGTTTAATATGTTCCACAATTGGTATATTACCGAATGGTTTATCAGTACCAGAGGGAAGCCCTTTATTGAATACGAATGTTATTTTCCTGGGCATCATTATGGCATTAGCTTGGTTTATAATAGTTAGTTTCCTTACTGCCAAGTGGTTTCAAAAAAGGGAGGCCAAATAGCGGATGGACATGTTACGATTATTGAGAGTAGACTGTTTAAAAACAAAACGAACACCCTTTTTACTCACACATTTAGTTGTACCCATTGCTATTTCAGCTCTCTTTTTAGCCTACTATTCTTATTCACCATGGGATTTTAAAGGGAAAGTAATGGCGTATTTCCAGGGGGTTGCATGTGGTTTACCCATTATTATTGGATTAGTGTGTGCAATGGCATCTGAACAGGAGGCAAACGCAGGTCAATTTCAGATCATGTTAGCAACAACAAATAGGAAAACGAAGACATATGTTAGTAAGCTATTACTGTTATTGCTGTATAGCTTTGGGGCCATTTTCTTATCTATAGCCATCTTTAGTATTGGATTTATCGAGCTATTACATGAAGAAGATTTAAGTTATTCATTTTATAGTATGGCTGCGTGTATTCTCTTTGGAAGTCATGTTTTTTTATATATTTTACATTTATATGTGAGCTTACAATTTGGAAAAGGTGCTTCGATCGGGTTAGGTATAGTGGAGGCTCTTTTGGTTGCTCTATTGCTTACAGGTTTAGGGGATTATATTTGGCCCTATTTACCTTATGGATGGAGCGGACACTTTGTCTCTTTATGGATCATAAAGTCGACAGGAGCGAATCTAGCTCTACTCGAAACAAGTATGCGTATAGGAATCGTTGGTTGTTTGGCAGGCAGCGTATTTGCCTTTATTTTGTCGTGTCTATGGTTTGAGAAATGGGAAGGTAGAAGAACGGAATAGTAGGAATAGATAGTTGAGGGTGAGTTATGGCAAACATATTAGTCGTTGATGATGAAGAGGATATTTTAATATTAGTCAAAAATGCACTGCGTAAAGATGACCATTTAGTAACCATTGTTTCTGAATCTACAGAAGTATGTAAGATGAATCTTGGTTCCTTTGATTTAATATTGTTGGATGTTATGATGCCAGTTATTGATGGATTCACATTATGTGGGCAAATTCGTCATGCTGTAGATTGCCCGATTCTCTTTCTCACTGCTAAGTCATTAGAGGAAGATGTGATGTATGGTCTAGGATTAGGGGCAGATGATTATTTAATTAAACCTTTTGGGATTGGGGAGTTACGTGCAAGGGTGAACGCTCATATTCGACGTGAACGAAGAGAGAAGCGGAGCATCCTTTATATCGATAAGGTTCATTTTAATCTATCTGGGAAAGAGCTTTTTGTGAGTGATGAGCGAGTCATGCTTACAAAAAGTGAGTATGAGATATTTGAATTTTTAGCACGACATCGAGGGCAGGTCTTTTCAAAAGAACAAATATACGAAACAATTTTTGGATTTGATGGCAAAAGTGACAGTACAGCTATAACAGAGCATATTAAAAATATTCGCTCGAAGTTACATGCTTGTGAAATAGATGCTATTGAAACGGTTTGGGGGATCGGCTATAAATGGAAACCATAAAACCGGGGAAGGGAACACGCCTTCATACATTTTTCCTTAGGTATTTATTATTTTTGTGCATGGGAATTATTTTATTAGTAGCCATACTTATTGGACTATTTATGTTTGCCTTTTCAGCAAATATTATTTTGCCAGCAAATTATGCAGAAACGCAGATTGCTTTAGCTAAGAATCAGATTATTTCTAGCAAGTCAGTTACCGCCGAAATGATCCCAGAGCTTGTGGACTATGCGATGATTTCTAACAAGGGGGAATTCATATCAGGTAATTTAACAGAAAAAGAGGCTTATGATGCGTGGCATTTGAAGCAAAAGGGAGAGACACAGGCTAATTCACGATTTTATGCGTTTATTGAGCGAGACCAAGAAGTTTGTATTTTACGCTATAGTTTAGTGCCAGAATATAGCTCTGCTATCTTGAGAAAGTATATGCCTAATCCGCAATTATCTGTCTTACTATTATTTGTTTTGGGGGTTATCATACAAGCTACGGTGCTGGCTATTCATTTTGGCAGAAGGCTCAAGCAAAAAATGAAGGGCTTACAAGACGCCATTGAGAAGATACAAAATCAAAATTTAGATTTTTATTTAAAACCTTCAGGTATTCGAGAAATAGATGATATTGCAATTTCCTTTGAACATATGAAGGACGCCTTAAATTCCTCATTGAAACAACAATGGGCGGCAGAAAAATCACGTAGAGAACAAATTTCTGCACTTGCCCATGATATAAAAACCCCTCTCACCATTATAAGGGGGAATGCAGACCTTTTACTGGACACCGTTCAGGATGAAACACAAAAAGAATATAACGATTATATATTGAAAAATACCCTTGAAATTGAAAAGTTCATCAAACAACTAATGGATATATCCAAAATGGAGCAAAGCGCTGCTAGTGAAAAAACAACTGTAGATATGTGTTCTTTTATCCAGCAGCTTGAACATCAAATGAGGGCTCTCTCTTTAGAAAAAAACCTTGAAGTAATGATAGAAAAAAACGAACTGCCAAATTCAATTGTTGTAGAGAAGGAGCTTTTTTATCGGGCACTAATAAACCTGATTGTCAATGCTGTAGAGCATACACCCAATAACAGTAAAGTTACTTTGTCTGTTCAAGGAGAGAATAACGTTGTTCATTTTACTGTGACGGATAGTGGCACAGGTTTTTCACCGCAAGATTTAAAGGAAGCAACGAAACAGTTTTATCGAGGTGATCCGAGTAGAAATTCAGCGAATCATTATGGTATGGGGCTCTATATTACTCAATCCATCATTCAAAAACATGGTGGCACATTGACACTAGATAATGATTCATTGACTGGAGGAGGAAAAGTGACAATCACTATTGTGACGTCTGGATGATCAGACGTCTTTTTTGATTTCCGTTTATACGTCTTGTAAGTATATCAAGGAAAAATAGGAGGGGTTAGTAGAGGCATTAGCCCTTTAAAAAATGCTACAATAAAAGAAAAAAAGAGGCGATGCACGTGAATAACGTCATTGATTTTATTGCAAAGAAAAAGGAACGTGAAGAAAGGCAGCGTGCTCAGGATTTAGAGCGTTATGTTGCGACACACTGTAATTTTCAACAACCTGAAAATATTGACGCGCTAGTAGAGGGTAAACTGATAGAAGTCAAAGATCATACGTTATTTCTAGGCTTTCTGTCTATATTAAAGGATGAGCAAATAGAGCCGATGACTATATTTCAGGATGTCTTTACGTTAGAGCCAGCTCGTTTTGAGATGTCTTACAATATGAGATGGTGGTCTGTTGTTCAACTTGCGTTTACATTTTTAACAATTCTAAAGGAAAATGAACCGCATACATATGCAAATTTTTTAGGTCTCTCCAAATAATTTAGGTATGTGTACGTCTGATCAAACAAACGTGCACATACAAAACTAGATTTCTCCTTATTTTCTTCATTCAATTTTACAATTCTACTTCAATTATTATTTACATTCATAAATTTTTATAATTTCTCAATAATTTTTACTAAATATTTTAATGACCTCCATACTTGCTTAATGTTTGTTTTATACCATTACGGATGTAAGCAAATAAAAATAAACCAAAACAAATGGAGGGTCCAACACATGGCAATTCAAAAGTTGTGGAAAAAAGGTTTAATTGGTGCATTAGCCATTTCCATGTTGGCAGCTTGTTCTGACAGTTCATCAGGTGCAAATGAGGTAAACGGAGATTTAACGCTTGAAGAAATTACAACAAAAGCAAAGGAAGAGGGAACTGTTAATTCTGTTGGTATGCCAGATACATGGGCGAACTGGGTGGAAACTTGGGAGGAGCTAGGAACCGAATATAGCCTTAAACACAAAGATACAGATATGTCGAGTGCTGAGGAGTTAGCGAAGTTTGAAGCAGAGAAAGATGATGCTACTGCAGATATCGGTGATGTAGGGATTGCTTTTGGACCAATTGCCAAGGACAAGGGCCTAACATTACCATACAAAACTTCTTATTGGGATGAGATACCTGATTGGGCAAAAGATGATGAAGGACATTGGATTGTAGGCTATACAGGAACTATTTCATTCTTAACAGATAAAAATAACGTGAAAGATGCCCCGAAATCGTGGGAGGATTTGAAAAATGGCGATTATACAGTCAGTATTGGGGACGCATTAACAGCTAACCAAGCACAATTTGCCATTTTAGCAGCTGCCATGGCATTTGGTGGGGATGAGTCGAATATTCAGCCAGGTATTGATTTTTTTGCTGAGTTAGCGAAGCAAGGTAGATTACAGGGAGATCCCTCTGTCGCGAACTTAGAAAAAGGAGAAATTGATGTCGCTATCTTATGGGATTTTAATGCATTAGGCTATCGTCATCAAATTGATGAGGACCGTTTCGATGTAGTGATACCAAAAGAAGGATCTGTTACTTCAGGCTATGCAACGATCATTAATAAGTATGCGAAAAACCCACATGCGGCCATGCTAGCACGAGAATACATTTTATCGGATGCAGGTCAAGAAAATCTAGCAAAAGGCTATGCAAGACCAATTCGAGACAAAGTGGACCTACCACAGGATGTGAAGGATTTATTGTTACCAGCAAATATGTATAACAATGCACAACCAGTAAAAGATCAAAAGAAATGGGAAGAAACAACGAAGCAAATTCCACAATTATATCAGGAGCAGGTACTAATCCATGCAAAATAACAAAGTGGTACTTATTGTCGTTGATGCACTACGCTTTGACACTGCTTGTACTCATATGGGTTTTTTACACCATTTAGTAGAGCGGAAAGTAGCAGCACGCTATAAAATTTGTTCGGAGGTTCCATCTTTATCTAGACCTTTGTATGAAACAATTTTAACAGGGACACCACCAATTGTTCATGGCGTAACAAGCAATATGACCGTCCGTTTATCGACTCAAAAAAGTGTCTTTCATGTCGCAAAGGAACGTGGTTTGTCTACGGCAGCCTCAGCCTATTATTGGGTGAGTGAACTTTATAACAGAGCGCCATTTAACTATATGACTGACAGAATTCAGCTTGAAACACCTTTACCAATTGAAAATGGATTGTTCTATTTCGAGGATCATTATCCAGACAGTCATGTATTTGCAGATGCAGCATGGTTAATGGATCAAAAGCAACCAGATTTTCTTTATATTCATCCAATGAATGTTGATGATGATGGCCACAAATTCACCGCGGATTCCGCACAATATCGCAATCGTGTTTTAGCGATGGATGCATTACTATCACTATTCATTCCAAAATGTATGGCACAAGGTTATGAGGTAATTGTTACAGCTGATCATGGCATGACGAGTGATGGCAATCATGGAGGAACAACGGATGAGGATCGGCATGTTCCACTGTTTGTTATAGCGGATTCTGTCAAGGCAGGCATTAAAGAAGGTGTTGTTTCGCAATTACAAATTGCACCACTATGCTGTCATTTATTAAATATTGAGCCTGCAGATGATATGGTGCCACTTTTGCTAGAAGGTGTGTACGCAGCAAAAGAGGTTTAAATAATGTAGTCGCTCCTTTTAGGCGGAGCGACTATTATACCCTTGAGCCGCAAGTAATTATAGAAAGAAGTGATTGTGTTGATATCGAAGCGGCAATCCATTGTCTGGCTTTCTCCTTTTCTTGTATTACTATTATTATTTTTCCTTGTTCCATTATTGTATATGCTCATAACTAGCTTTCAAAATAGTGATGGCTTTACGCTGACACAATACAAGGCGGTCTTTACGAACGACTATATTTTACAAGGTTTTAAAAATAGTATTACTTTATCCGTCATTTCAGCTATCATCGCGTTAATTGTCACATTATTCTCGGTTTATGCCATGATGAAGTTTTCTGAGCCAGTAAGGGAAAAAATTTTAATACTAACAAATTTAACATCGAATTTCTCTGGTATTCCGTTAGCTTTTGCTTTTATCGTGTTACTCGGCAACAGTGGTTTATTTACACTGTTATTTGAAAAATGGGATATCGATGTATTGTCTTCGTTTTCTCTTTATAGTTGGGGTGGTTTATTACTAATTTATATATATTTTCAGCTTCCGTTATCGCTTATGCTGTTATACCCCATTTATGATGGCATACAACAACAGTGGAAGGAAGCAGCAGCACTTTTAGGGGCGTCCAGCTGGCAGTTTTGGATGAAGATTGGCCTACCAGTTATGCTACCAGGGATTGTCGGAACATTTAGTGTATTGTTCGCAAATGCTATGGGTGCGTATGCTTCTGCCTATGCACTAACGAGCAGTAATTATAACCTAGTGGCAATCCGTATTGGCTCATTAATTAAGGGTGATATCTTTGCTCAGCCAGAGCTAGCAAGCGCGATTGCGGTCATTTTAGCAGTCACAATGGTAACTGCAATGCTAATTAGTGAGTGGAGCATCTCAAAAACAAGGAGGAAACTTAAATGAAAAAGCGAGGCTTGGCCGATTTATTTTTCCTCCTGTTAGTGGGGTATTTAATATTGCCCGTACTGGCAACGATGCTCTATGCCTTTGCATCAAAATGGAATAAAACCATATTGCCAGAAGGACTTACATTAAAATGGCTTTCCACATTGTTTCAAGATACTGAATTTATTCAGGCATTTGGACGTTCAGTTTTTTTAGCCGGTGGTGCTGTTAGTATCGCACTCCTCGTCATTGTGCCAGCCATCTTCGTTATTGTCTTGTACTTTCCTAAATACGAGAAATGGATACAGATGGCAGTTGTCATGGTCTATTCTTTCCCAGGAATCATTTTAGCAGTAGGGCTTATCCGCGTTTATAGTCAAATAGGGATACCGATGATTTTCGTTGTTTTAGGAGCCTATGTTGTTGGAATTCTTCCTTATATCTATCAAGGGACACGAAATAGTTTACGAAATATAGATGCAAGGCAGCTTCTGGATGCGGCTCAATTACTTGGTGCTTCTAAAAGGCAAGCATTCACAAAAATTTTACTTCCCACTGTTTATCCAGGCTTATTTGCAGGTGCATTGTTATCTTTTTCTGTATTATTTGGGGAGTTTGTTTTAATAAATCTAGTTGTTGGTTCTCGCTTTGAAACAGTTCAAATTTATTTAATGAAAAAGCTTAGTACAAGTGGACATATTGCTAGTGCAGTTGTTTTCATTTATATCGTGCTGATGGGTCTATTAACATTTGTCATTGCAATAGTAACGAAACGATCGAAAGGTGCTACAAATCTATGAGTTATCTTGTTATTGAAGGGCTTCATAAAAAATATGGACAATCAACCGTTTTATCGAATATTAATATGGAAATTGAAAAGGGTGAATTTATTACTCTATTAGGTCCGAGTGGCTGTGGAAAGAGTACCATTCTCCGCATTGTCGCAGGTTTAACCGATGCATCGGCAGGTAAGATTGCCATTGAAGGAAAAGATATGTATGGCGTGCAACCGAAAGATCGTCAAGTTGGTATGGTCTTTCAATCCTATGCACTCTTTCCAAATATGACCGTACAAGAAAATGTTGCCTTTGGTTTGCGTATGCAAAAGGTGCATTCTGTTGACTTAGAACAGCGCGTTCAAGAAATGCTGGCGCTTGTACATTTAAGTGAAAAAGCACACGCTTATCCGAAAGAATTATCAGGTGGTCAACAGCAACGTGTTGCGCTTGCGCGTGCTTTAATTGTCCGTCCTAAAGTGTTGCTATTAGATGAGCCACTTAGTGCGTTAGATGCTCAAATTCGTAAGAAGCTTCAAACAGATTTGCGTGCCATTCAACGAAAGCTAAGTATGACAATGATTTTAGTAACACATGATCAGGAAGAGGCCATGGCCGTTTCAGACAGAATATTCGTTATGAATAATGGCAGTATTGCGCAAAGTGGGACACCAACCGAGATTTATACACGACCTGAAAATGAATTTATTGCTAATTTTATCGGGCATTATAATGTGTTTACGCGACAGGATTTAGAGCAAATGCTCGGGGAGCCTTTATCGGAGCAGTACAGTAAATTTGCGATTCGGCCTGAAGCTCTACATTTCGATAAAAAAAACAATGATATGTGTTTAACGGGAAAAGCGAAACAATCGTTAATGAGTGGCAATATTATTCGAACAACGTTTGAGGGAGAAACCTTATTTACTATGGAGCAGCTGCATCAACAGGGGTATACGATTGAAATGGGAAAAACCTATAAGTGTTATGTCGCAAAAGAAGATGTGATTGCACTATCATGACTTATGCAAAACTAGAAAGATTTGAACTTATTTTAAAACAATTAGATCTGGAAGGGAAAATTATTGTTACGAATATTGCTGATGCTCTTCAAGTAGCCCCCGAAACAATACGCAGAGACTTTGATGAATTAGAGCAACAGCATTTATTAACAAGAGTTCATGGTGGAGCTATTAAATATACGAACGTTCGTAATGAACCGGCTTTTTTGCGCAAGCTACAGATGCAAAAAGAGGCTAAGCGTCAAATTGCACGTATGGCAGCAAAACGCATTGGCGATGGTGATACGATTGCAGTTGATACGGGAACGACAACGGTCCATATTGCTGATTTTTTACTAGCTGTGGACGATATAACAGTTGTTACGAACTCGATTGCTGCAGCTGTCCAGTTCAATCTAGCGATAGAAGAAAGACGCATGACAGGAAAGGTCATATTGCTAGGTGGTACTGCGAATCCAAGACAATCCTCTGTTGCAGGCGCCATGACTTTGGAAATGTTAGAGAATATGAATTTTGATAAAGCGTTTATCTCGTGTGGTGGTATGAGTGAGGGTGTCGTTTACGATTATGATTTAGATGAATCTCTAATTTCAAAAAAAATGCAAAAGCATAGTAAGGTAAATTATTTATTAGCTGATGCCTCGAAAATTAATGGGAAATCATTTTTCCAAATCTGTCATCTTGAAGAATGTACAGAAATTTTTTGTGAAAGTACTTGTCCACTAGAGTGGCAGGCTTATGAAGAAAAATGGACGGTATGCAATGGAGGGAAAAGCTGATGACAATTGATTATCATGTACATTTAGAAGAGGGACCCTATTCATCTCGCTGGCTAGAGCGTACATCACAGGCACTAGAATTTTTTCAAAATGTGGATGCTACAGCAAGAGGTTCAAAGGAGCAGATGACCAATCAATTACAGAGGTTATCAAAGCGGGTTCAAAATGGCTGTTATAGTGAGGAATGGTTGGATTTATATCTCCACCAAGCAAAGCAGCTTGGTTTACGTGAGGTAGGCATTGTTGATCATTTATATCGTTTTAAGGAGACGCGCGCCTATTTCGAGCGCTATATGAAATTGGACGATGGTGAGATTGGTCAATTACAGCGATATTGGCTGGATCGTGTCATGACAGAAAATATCGAAGCTTTTGTGTCCACCATCCAGCAAGCGAAGGAAAAATGGCGCCGACAGGGAATTGCCTTGAAACTAGGTATAGAAGCAGATTATTTTATAAGTGGAGAGAAGGAATTAGCTACATTATTAGGGGACTATCCATGGGATTATGTTATCGGTTCTGTCCATTTTGTGGATGGATGGGGCTTTGATAATCCTCAAACACAACATCTTTTTGAGCAAATGAATCCGCAAGCATTACAACAAAATTATGAGCGATTTTTTATCACTGTTGAGAATATGATTCAGTCCAAAATATTTGATTTTGTTGCCCATCTTGACAACTTTAAAGTATTTAATTATCAGGTAGAGGATCAGGCTTTTCTTAAAGTTTGGTATGAGCGTATCGCACAAGCTTTAACGTCGACTCAAACTGCTACTGAGATCAATGCCGGGTTGTATTATCGCTATCCTGTAAAAGAAATGTGCCCTGGCCCTCGTTTTTTACAAACCTTACTTGACTATGGCGTCATTTTTACAGTATCTTCAGATGCCCATTTCCCTGATGATTTAGGAAAGTATACATTTGCAAATATAGATTTGCTAAAGAGCCATGGGGTTCAATCTATCGTCTCGTTTGAACAACGGATTAAAACATTCATAGAAATATAGACACTAGAGAAGGCACTAAAGTTGTATATTAGTGTCTTTTATTCGTGCTACATATGTAGGATCTAGTTCGCATACAAATGAATAAATTCATTTTTACATGTGAGGCGAGTCAAATTGTCATACCTACATCAACAACCATTTTTGCCTATTGTTATCCAATCGGGCCAGCATGCCTACGGGGTAGCTCGCTCTTTTTATGAGGCGTATCATATCAAGAGCCTTGTCATTGAGCCAGCTAGAAAAGCAGGAAATTTCCGATCACTTATCTTCAGTGGTTCAAGGGGGATCGCCACTCAAAATAGTGGAATTCTTGACTTTCAATATGTAGAGCATTTAGATGATCCTAGCCGTTTTGTACAAGCGCTGATTATGCTGTCGAAGCAGTTTCAGCATCAACGATTGATTTTATTAGTTTGTGACTGCTTTTACGCAGAGCTGATCATTGAAAATAAAGAGGTACTAGAAAAGTATTTTATTTTACCCTATATCGATCAGATTTTACTAAAGAAAGTTCAAACGAAGGAAAAGTTTTATCAACTTTGCGACATGTATAAGTTAAAATACCCCAAAACAGTGACCATAACAAAAGAACAACACGCAAATTGCGTAATACCATTCCATTACCCTATCATTATCAAACCTTCTAATTCTGTGGCGTATACTAGCTGCTCTTTTCCTGAGAAGAAAAAAATCTTTCTAGTCCAAAATGACAAAGAGATGCGACAAATCGTTCGTTGCATTTATCGCTCGAGCTATCAAGATACCTTAATTTTACAAGAGTTTATTCCTGGTGATGACTCTTTAATTCGCGTACTAGATGTTTATGTAGGGCGGGATAAAACAGTGAAATTGATGTGTTTAAGTACCAAGCTTTTTGAGGACCCCTCTCCGCAAAATAAAGGTATTTCTTTAGCGGTCATGACTGACTACGATGAACGATTAATGGATATGATACGGCATTTGTTGGAGGATATTGGCTACTCGGGTTTTGCCAATTTTGATATGAAGTATGATCCACGTGATGGGGAATACAAGCTATTTGAGATGAATCTACGAGCTGGCTCTTCAAGCTACTATGTGACAGCGAGTGGTCATAACTTAATGCAATATGTGGTGGATGATCATCTATTCCATATCCAACTTGAAAGAACGTATGTCCAAACTAAACATTTGTGGTCACTACTGCCTCCCAAAACTTTATATAAATGTATGGAGAATGAAAAATTAAAAATAGAAGCAAAACGATTAGTTAAACAAGGCCGATATACAAATGCTTTATTTTATAAAGAGGATATGAGTATCAAGCGTTGGATCAAGCTGAAATTATACAATGGGTACTTACATGTAAAGCATAGGAAGTATTTTATCGATCGTGACGGGTAGTAGTGCTCCGAATATAACGGAAACTAAGGGATAAATCCTCTCATCTGCCTGTAATTAAGTCGAATCCACGACATTTGAAGCGCAAACCTTGTAGGAAGTATCAACTATTCAGTATAATAGTAAAATGGAAATTCAAGTGCATGGATTTCGTTTGAAAGGAGTTACCTGATTGCGATGAATGAGGAACAACGCTTAGCTAATCAACAGGTCAATCAACCAAAAAAAGAAGACAAGCCTGAAAAGGATTATAGTAAATATTTTGAGAAGGTCTTTACGGCACCTTCCTTAAAGGATGCTAAAAAACGTGGCAAAGAAGATGTGAAGTACCATAAGGACTTTAGCATTGCCGAAGAATTTGCGGGGATGGGTAAAGATCGTACCTTCTACATTCGTACGTATGGCTGCCAAATGAATGAGCATGACACAGAGGTAATGGCCGGAATTTTTATGCAGCTTGGTTACACACCAACTGATGTCATTGAAGAGGCTGACGTCGTCTTGCTAAATACATGTGCCATTCGAGAAAATGCAGAAAATAAAGTATTTGGAGAACTTGGTTTCCTGTTGAAATATAAACGAAAAAACCCAGAGATGCTAATCGGGGTTTGTGGCTGTATGTCGCAAGAGGAATCTGTTGTCAATAAAATTTTAAGAAGTTACCCACATGTCGATATGGTATTTGGAACGCACAATATTCACCGTCTACCAAACATTCTTACAGAAGCTTACATGTCGAAAGAAATGGTTGTAGAGGTTTGGTCTAAAGAAGGCGATGTTATAGAACATCTGCCGAAGAAACGCCTTGGTTCCATTAAAGCGTGGGTTAATATTATGTATGGTTGCGATAAATTTTGTACGTATTGTATCGTACCGTATACACGTGGGAAAGAACGTAGTCGACGTCCAGATGAAATCATTTCTGAGGTTCGTGAGCTTGCGGCAGCTGGCTATCAAGAGATTATGTTGCTCGGTCAAAATGTCAACGCGTACGGGAAAGACTTTGAAGATATCGAATATCGTCTTGGCGATTTAATGGATGAATTAAGAAAAATTGATATTCCACGTATTCGTTTTACAACGAGTCATCCTCGAGATTTCGATGATCATTTAATCGAAGTACTTGCAAAACGTGGCAATTTAGTTGAACATATTCATCTGCCAGTACAATCTGGCTCTAATGACATCCTAAAAATTATGGCACGTAAATATACACGTGAGCATTTCCTAGGATTAGTAGACCGAATTAAAGCTGCAATACCAGAAGTAACCTTAACAACAGACATTATTGTGGGCTATCCGAATGAAACAGAGGAGCAATTTGAGGAAACATTGTCCTTATACCGTGAAGTCGGTTTTGAGGCAGCGTTTACGTATATTTATTCTCCTCGTGAAGGAACACCAGCTGCGAAAATGGTCGACAATATACCTGAAGAGGTGAAAAAAGAGCGTCTTCAACGTTTAAATGAAGTGGTGGGTGAGTACTCACGGAAAGCATTAGAACGTTTAAATGGTGAGGTTGTCGAAGTATTAGTTGAAGGTACAAGTAAACGACGCGACGATGTGCTGGCGGGCTATACGCGGAAAAATCGTCTGGTCAACTTTAAAGCACCAGCAGAAGTAATTGGTCAATTAGTAAAAGTTAAAATCATAGAGACTACATCGTATTCACTTACTGGTGAATTTTTGGAAGTCGTAAAAAATGAAAAGGTGGAAGCGTAAATGACACAAGTCTTATATACAAAAGAAGATTTAATTAAAAAATCACATGAAATTGCACATATGATTGCGAATACGCCAGAGGTTGAATTTTTCAAAAAGGCAGAAGCTCAAATTAATGAAAATCAACAAGTACGTGAACGAATTGCTAGTCTAAAAAGCTTACAAAAACAAGCTGTTAATTTCCAACACTTAGGGAAAGAAAAAGCGTTGAAAATGATTGAAGATAAAATCGCTAAAATCGAAGAAGAAATTAATGACATCCCAGTTGTTCAACAATTTAAAGAATCACAAGGCGATGTAAATGATTTATTGCAATTAGTATCAAATACAATCGCTAATAATGTAACGAATGAAATTATCCGTTCAACAGGTGGCGATGTTCTACGTGGTGAAACGGGTTCATATGTAGACAATTCTCAACCAGGTAGCTGCTCTTAAAAAATCATAGAAATTAAAGCTCGAATGACAGCATTCGAGCTTTTTTATGTTCATTTCTATAGAAGAATTCCTACGCGATAGCTGTTATCTTTCGAAAAGAGTTATGGATGAATCATTTCATTCTCTAAAAATATATGTTCACCCAATAGGCGCTACCTGCATATGATGGAGTGAAAAGAGTCGAAGGAGGAATTGCGCTGAAACGTTTACGACAAATCGTGACGAAAGCAGTAGTTGCCAAAGGGAAGAAGAGAACGGAAGAACGTGTAACATTATCACCAACAAATAAACCGACAAGTATTTTGGGATGCTGGGTAATCAACCACACTTGCTCTGCTAAAAGAGTCGGGAAATTTGTAGAAGTAACAGGGAAATTTGATGTTAATGTGTGGTATGCCTATAGTAGTCATTCGAAGACAGCTGTGTTTTCGGAAACGATTCACTATAAAGACAAAGTGAAGCTTCACTATCGAGATGGTGATATTAGTGTTGGTGATGATGTTCGTGTACGGGTAATACAAGAACCAAATTGTATTGAAGCAGTAATCTCTCCATGTGGTACGAAATTTGAAATTGTAGTAGAACGTGAAGTGGTTGTGGAAGTAATGGGTGAAACAACAATTTGTATTAGTGTCCATCCACTAGATTATGAAGAAGATTGGAACTTTAATGATGAGAGTTCTTCATCTTCATCCTCATCTAGTTCTAGTTCAAGCTCATCCTCAAGTTCTGATGGCGAAGGTAGGTATGTGTTAGAGTCATCATCGTTTCCTGATGAACGACCAAGATAAATTTAAAAACCATCATTTTTTGATACATGCGAAACGCCAGCATCTTTAAAAAAGGTGAATGAAGCGTTTCGCATGTATCTTTTGTTATAATAAAACTATCTATAGGCAAGAGCGAGGTAAATATTATATGACGACATATACACCAATGATGCAACAGTATCTACAGGTAAAGGAAGAATACAAGGATGCCTTTTTATTTTTTAGATTAGGTGACTTTTATGAAATGTTTTTTGAGGATGCTATCAATGCCTCACAAATTTTAGAGATTACATTAACGAGCCGAGATGCAGGTGCAAAAGAGCGAATTCCAATGTGCGGTGTGCCGCATCATTCGGCTAAAAATTATATTGAAACACTTGTGCAAAAAGGTTATAAAGTGGCAATTTGTGAACAAACGGAAGATCCAAAGCAAGCAAAAGGCGTGGTCAAACGTGAAGTGGTGCAACTCATCACACCAGGTACAATTATGGAAGGTAAGGCGCTTGATGGTAAGTCCAACCATTTTATTGGAGCAGCAGAGCAATTGGATGACACAACATTCGTCTATGCTTATTTAGATTTATCAACTGGTGAAGCAGTGGCATCTTCGATTGAAGGCGATGGTAAAGCGTTATTATTGCAAATGCAGGCCTATGGTATTCGAGAGCTTATTGTGGCGGATAGTTTGCAGCTATTGCTAGCAGAACATGCAGCTAATGCCGCCATTATACTTTCTGTGGAAGCCGATGAAATGACGATGGATAAAGCAGCTAGCTATTTAGAAGCTGTACCTCAATCATTGCAAATTCCATGTCTTCGATTATTAGCGTATATTGATAAAACACAAATGCGTTCCTTATCACATATTCAGGCATTCACGTTTAATGAAATCAAAAATTATTTACGTATAGATTCTAGCTCTAAGCGAAATTTAGAGCTTATTCAATCGATTCGTGGTGGCGATCAAAAGGGGACACTTTTATGGTTGCTAGACGATACCGTGACAGCAATGGGAGGACGTAAATTAAAACAATGGATACATCAGCCGCTTGCTACACGCTCAGCTATTGAGGATAGACTAGCGATTGTGACTGATTTATTGGAAGAATATTTTGTAAGAACAGAGTTACAAGCGGCCTTAAAACAAGTATATGATTTAGAGCGACTAGCTGGTCGTGTTGCTTTTGGTAATGTGGGTGGACGCGATTTAGCACAATTACGTGATTCGTTACGCCAAGTGCCAGCTATTCAGCAGCAATTAATGGGTGCGGATAAGGATACACTTCATCAACTAGGTGCAGTGCTCGATACATGTACAGATGTCGAGGTGCTTCTAGCAAAAGCCATTACTGATAATCCACCAATTACGATTAAAGAAGGAGATGTGATTCGAGACGGCTATAATGAGCGATTAGACGAACTTCGCTATGCTGCTCGTAATGGTAAAGATTGGATTGCCCAGCTCGAGCAAGAAGAGCGTTTGAAAACGGGCATTAAAAACTTAAAAATAGGCTATAATCGCATCTTTGGTTATTATATTGAAATTACTAAATCTAATATTCATTTAGCGGATTTAACTCGTTATGAACGCAAACAAACGCTTGCCAATGCAGAGCGCTACATTACACAGGAACTAAAAGAAAAAGAAGCATTAATTTTAAATGCTGAAGAAGAAAGCTTAACATTAGAATATAACCTGTTTGTAGAGATTCGAGATGCATTAAAGGTATTTATTCCACGTGTACAAGCACTGGCAGCGAGCATAAGTGAGTTGGATGTATTACTAAGTTTTGCTAGTATCTCAGAAAAATATCGTTTTACAAAGCCAGAATTCCATAGCGGACGAGCACTTGAAATCATTGAGGGTCGCCATCCTGTTGTGGAAAAAATGTTAAATAAGCAAATGTATGTGCCAAACGATTGTGTATTAGAAGAACAGAACAATATGATGCTGATTACGGGACCGAATATGTCTGGTAAAAGTACCTATATGCGTCAGGTAGCATTAATTGTTGTCATGGCACAAATGGGCTGCTATGTACCTGCTGAAAAGGCTAAGCTGCCTATTACCGACCAAATTTTTACTCGAATCGGAGCAGCTGATGATTTAGCAGCAGGACAATCAACATTTATGGTGGAAATGCTGGAATCTCAACATGCCATTACGCATGCCACAAAAAATAGTTTAATGTTATTTGATGAAATAGGTCGAGGAACTTCTACTTATGATGGTATGAGTCTGGCCCAATCAATGATGGAATATATTCATGACAAAATCGGCGCAAATACGTTGTTTTCTACGCATTATCATGAATTAACTGCACTTGAAAAGGATTTGCTACGATTACAAAATGTACATGTAGCAGCCACTGAAAAAAATGGCACAGTTGTGTTCTTGCATAAGGTGAAAAAGGGTGCTGCTGATAAATCGTACGGTATTCATGTGGCACAGCTAGCGCAACTCCCCGAAGAAATACTAACTAGAGCACGTGTATTATTGGAAAACTTTGAAGCAGGGAACGAAGTAGTGGCTGAAACACAGAAAATAGCAGAACAACCATTGCAAATGTCCTTATTTGCAGAGGAAGAGCCAATTTGCCCAGCAGAGATAGAGGTGCTAAAAAAATTAGAGAAAGTTAATATTTTAGGAACCTCACCGATGCAAGCAATGAATATTTTATATGAATTACAGCAAGAGTTATTAAACGTGAAAAAATAAAGGAGTGATACGTTAGTGGGAAACATACAAATTATGGACGAATGGCTCTCCAATAAAATCGCAGCAGGAGAAGTAGTTGAAAGGCCAGCTTCAGTTGTCAAAGAGCTAGTTGAAAATGCTATTGATGCTGGGAGTACGTCCATTGATGTTTTTTTACTAGAAGCAGGTCTCACTTCCATACAAGTAATCGATAATGGTAGCGGTATGGATGAAGAGGATGCATTAATGTCATTCTCTCGCCATGCAACGAGTAAAATTCATCAAGAACATGATTTATTTCGCATACGTACACTGGGCTTCCGTGGTGAAGCATTGGCGTCTATTGCTTCTGTTTCTAAAATGACCCTTATTTCGTCAAATGGTGAATCTGGTACACATTTAGAGCTGGAGGGTGGACATATCATAACGCATAAGCCAGGCCCTTTACGTAAAGGAACAGATTTAACGATATCACAGTTATTCTTTAACACGCCGGCTCGCTTAAAATATATGAAAACCATTCAAACTGAACTTGGGCATACAATAGATTTGATGAATCGTCTTGCCCTTGGCAATCCACAAATTGCTTTTAGATTGCTGCATAATGGTCAACAATTGCTCCAAACAAATGGACGAGGTGATGTGCAACAAGTGCTAGCTGCCATTTATGGAGTACATAATGCCAAGAAAATGGTGTCTTTTCAAGGAGAGTCACACGATTATCGAATTTCTGGTTATGTGTCCCTACCAGAGGTGACACGTGCATCGAAAAATTATATGTCTCTATTCGTCAACGGCCGCTGGGTTAAGCATTATTTAGTACAAAAAACCATTGTTGATGCCTACCATACGTATTTACCAATCGAACGCTTTCCCATTGTAGTCCTCTATATAGAGGGAGATCCATATTTGACTGATGTCAATGTGCATCCTGCGAAACACCAAATTCGTTTAAGTAAAGAGCCAGAGCTTTTAAAATTAATAGAAGAAACTATTCGTGAGAGAATACGAAGTGTTATTCGCGTACCACAAATGGAGAAAAAAGAAAAAATTGTCAAACCAGCTACTGAGCAATTAAATATTTGGAAGCCTGCACCAAAGATAGATGTGGAGAAAATGAATGCGATTGTAGAGAAATTATATGATGTGCAAACCGTTCAAGAAAACAACCGAGAAGCTACTGTAAAGCCAGAGCCTGTCTCTACTATTGTGGAGGATAACTGGCAGTCAACACCGCAATTAGAGGCTGAAGAGGTTAAAGAAGTAACCATCGTTGAGCAATATGAGGAATTAGTGGATGAACCTGTTAAGGAACCATTCCCTGAGCTTGAAGTAGTAGGGCAAATTCATGGCACTTACATTGTTGCCCAAATGGAGGATGGTTTTTATTTAATTGATCAGCATGCTGCACAAGAGCGCATTAAATATGAATTTTTCCGAGAAAAGGTCGGTCAAGTCAATCCATATGAACGTCAGGCATTATTGCTTCCACTAACATTTCACTATGCAGCGGACGAGGCACTTTTATTACGAGAGCACAAACATGAACTCGAAGCAGTAGGCGTGTTTTTAGAGGAATTTGGACAGTCGTCTTTTGTTGTACGTGAGCACCCTAGTTGGTTTCCTAAAGGTGAAGAACAAGAAATCATAGAAGATTTAATTGAACAGGTACTGACGACCAAAAAGGCAGATGTTAAAAAATTACGTGAAGCCGCGGCGATTATGATGAGCTGTAAAAAATCTATTAAGGCCAATCATTATTTAACAAAAGAACAAATGGAGATCTTACTACGAGATTTACGCAAGGCAGATAATCCATTTACATGTCCACATGGACGTCCAGTGCTGATTCATTTTACATCGTATGAAGTAGAAAAGATGTTCAAACGGGTCATGTAGTGAAAAGGGGGAAAATAATGGGCGAATTTATTTTAGCGATTGATCAAGGAACAACAAGCTCAAGAGCCATTTTATTTAATAAAAAAGGTGAAATTGTTCATGTGGCACAAAAGGAGTTTCAGCAAATTTTTCCGAAGGCTGGTTGGGTAGAACATAATGCGAATGAAATTTGGGGTTCTGTCCTCGCAGTAATTGCAACAGTCTTAACAGAGAGCGGACATGAAGCCAGTGAGGTACATGCAATTGGGATTACCAATCAGCGAGAAACAACCGTTGTGTGGGATAAACATACAGGTCAGCCTATTTACAACGCTATTGTCTGGCAGTCACGCCAAACGCAGGAGATTGTGAATGCATTAAAAGAACAAGGACATGAGGCACTTTTTCAACAAAAAACAGGATTACGTCTAGATGCTTATTTTTCAGCTACAAAAATTAAATGGATTTTAGACAATGTAGAAGGCGCACATGCAATGGCTGACAATGGAGATTTATTATTTGGAACGATTGATTCTTGGATTGTTTGGCGATTATCAAAGGGGAAGGCCCATATTACCGATTATTCAAATGCAGCTCGAACATTGCTTTACAATATCCATGAATTACAATGGGATGCGGAACTTTGTGAGCTATTAGATATCCCGTTGTCAATGCTTCCTGAAGTGAAAAATTCATCAGAAATTTACACTGAGACGGCACCAAGTATTTTCTTTGGTGAAAAAATTCCGATTGCAGGTATTGCCGGTGATCAACAGGCAGCACTTTTTGGTCAAACTTGTTTTACAAAAGGAATGGCTAAAAATACTTATGGTACTGGCTGTTTTATGTTATTAAATACAGGACAACAGGCAGTGAAATCGGAAAATGGCTTATTGACTACAATTGCTTGGGGAATAGATGGTAAAGTGACCTATGCATTAGAGGGTAGCGTTTTTGTAGCAGGCTCAGCTATCCAATGGCTACGTGATGGGCTACGTATGATTCGGACTGCTGAGGATTCAGAAACCTATGCTGAAAAAGTAGCCAATACAGATGGCGTCTATGTTGTTCCTGCATTCGTTGGACTGGGAACACCATATTGGGATACAGATGCTCGTGGTGCCATTTTTGGTTTAACACGCGGCACATCTAAAGAACATTTTATCCGTGCAACACTAGAATCTTTAGCGTATCAAACGAAGGATGTACTCGATGCAATGGAGGAAGCGGCCAGTGCACCTATTGAGGTACTCCGTGTAGATGGTGGCGCTGTAAAAAATCAATTATTAATGCAGTTCCAAAGTGATGTATTACAGTTACATGTAGAGCTTGCAAAACTCAATGAATCAACAGCACTTGGTGCAGCCTATTTAGCAGGACTTGCCACAAGTTTTTGGCCAAATCAAGAGACCTTATCTGCACTGTGGGTAAATGGTCAAACCTACAAACCAAAAATGGAAGAAGACCAAGCAACAGCTCTTTATGCAGGCTGGCAAAAGGCTGTGGAGGCAACAAGAATTTTTAAATCATAAGCTATTGGGGGAGAAAGGTATGTTTTCATATGAACATCGTCCTAAAATTTTATATTATTTAGAGCACTATAGTTTTGACGTTTTAGTTATTGGTGGGGGAATTACGGGTGCTGGTATTGCACTTGATGCCGCATCAAGGGGACTGTCTGTCGCTTGTATCGACATGCAAGATTTTTCTGCAGGAACGTCAAGTCGATCTACCAAACTCATCCACGGTGGATTGCGTTATTTAAAACAATTTGATGTAGGGGTCGTAGCGGAGGTGGGACGTGAGCGTGAAATCGTCTATGACAATGCTGTTCATGTGACGACACCTGAAAAGATGCTACTGCCTTTATATAAAAAGGGTTCCCTTAGTCCTATGACAACTTCTCTGGCTTTAAAAGTTTATGACCGTTTGGCAGGTGTCAAAAAACAGGAACGTAGAACGATGCTAAATGCCCAGGAAACCTTAGCGTTAGAACCTTTACTCAATCAAGATGGTCTTGTCGGTGGAGGTTATTATGTAGAATATCGTACGGATGATGCACGTCTTACGATTGAAGTATTAAAAAAGGCTACCGAATATGGGGCACTTTGTCTTAATTATGCTGAGATGAAGGAGTTTATCTACGACAAGAAAAAGCTTGTTGGAATTAAAGTAGAAGATCATTTAACAGGACGTATTCTGGATGTACATGCTGCACAAATTGTCAATGCCTCAGGCCCATGGGTGGATGATGTACGACAAAGGGATAAAGTTGCGGATAATAAGCAATTACGGTTGACGAAGGGTGTTCATATTGTCCTGAATCAAAAGGATTTTCCATTAAAGCAAGCTGTCTATTTCGATATTGCTGATGGGCGTATGGCCTTTGCTATTCCGCGTGATGGCAAAACATATGTAGGAACAACAGATACTGTCTTTGAGGGCAATCCAGTACATCCAGTTGCGACACAGCAAGATGTGGATTATTTAATCGAGGCCACAAAGAAAGTCTTTCCAACAGCCAGTATTACAAGAGAAACGATTGAATCATCCTGGGCAGGCGTTCGTCCTTTGATTTATGAAAAAGGAAAGGACCCTTCTGAAATTTCAAGGAAAGATGAAATTTGGACGGCACCTAGTGGTCTAATGACGATAGCTGGTGGCAAACTAACAGGCTACCGACAAATGGCAGAGTCGATCGTAGATAAAATTGTAAAAACGCGACGTTATAAGCATGCAAGCTCAAGCGTAACACGAGAGTTATCACTGTCAGGTGCCAAAGGTATTAACGCCATCAATTTCCCTGATTATATAGCCTATAAAGCTCGAGAGGGTGTTCAATATGGCTTGAATTATGATGAAGCCAAGCAACTTGTGCAAAAATATGGAACGAATGTTGATGCGTTATTTGATCGTGTGAAATATCTACATGAGCATGGTAGTACAATGCCACTTGCCCTACATGCGATGTTATTATATGGCTTAGAAGCAGAGATGGTCTATACTCCAAGTGACTTCTTTATTCGTCGAACAGGCATGTTGTATTTTGATATTGAAGCAGTCAAACTTTATAAGCAACAAGTGCTTCAAGTGATGCAACAACACCTGAATTATACGGAGGTACAACGGAGTGCTTATATGGCTGAATTAGATCAAGCCATCATCGATGCAACTAATTTTGCGAAAGAAGGGGAGTAAGCGATGGAACGTTATATTCAAATGTCGGATGGACATTTTGTATTCACTCGCACATTAGAACCTAAAACGCCATGTATTGGTCATATCCATATTTTACACGGCATGGCAGAGCATAGTGCTCGTTATTTAAAACTTGCTCAAACGCTTCATACAGCCGGCTATGTAGTGACAATGCACGATCATCGTGGACACGGTGAAACAGCCGCTTATAATGGGACTTTAGGTTTTTTTGCTGAAAAGAACGGCTTTGAACGTGTTGTAGAAGATGCTCATGAAGTGATGACACAATTACATGCACCGTTTGCCGATGTACCGTTCATTATTTTTGGTCATAGTATGGGCTCATTCATTACTAGACGCTATATTCAACTGTATGGAGAGCAGGTAGATAATGTTGTTCTCTGTGGTACTGGAAATGTAACAGCTTTACATGCTATTGGAAATGTCGTGTCCAAGGTATTAGCAAAAGGTCTCGGTAAAGAGACCGAAAGCAAGCTCCTCAATCAATTGAGTTTTGGTAGCTTTAATAAACAGTTCCCAAACCCAAAGACTGCCTATGACTGGTTATGTTCGGTACAAAAAGAGGTTCAAAAGTATATAGATGATCCATATTGTGGCTTTATCCCAACCAATCAATTTTTTGTAGATTTAACAACGGGCTTTTCAACACTTAATCGTAAAAAAGAGATTGCGAAAATAAGAAAGGATCTTCCAATTCTTTTGATAAGTGGTAGTAAAGATCCAGTCGGCGAACAGGGACTAGGAGTCTATGCAGTTGCTGAACAATTAGCAACTGCGGGTGTAGAGGATGTGACTGTTTATTTGTTTGAGGATAAGCGACATGAAATTTTAAATGAAGACAATCAAGAAGCGGTCTTTCAAGTTTTATTACGGTGGTTAGAAAAATATGATAGAAAATAAATTACAACAGGCAGAGGTCATAGCAATTGTAGGACCAACTGCTTCTGGAAAAACAGCGTTAAGTATTGAACTTGCCAAAAAATATAATGGGGAAATCATTAACGGTGACTCCATGCAAGTATATAAAGGGCTAGATATAGGTACGGCGAAAATTACGGAGGAAGAGATGGAGAGTGTTCCCCATCATTTACTAAGTTTTTTGGAGCCGATAGAATCCTTTTCAGTGGCCGATTATCAAAAATTAGTACGAATGAAAATTGCTGACATACAATCACGCCATAAGCTACCCATTATAGTCGGTGGCTCAGGCTTATATGTACAAGCTGTCTTGTTTGATTTCCAATTTACTGATGAAAAAGTAGATGAGGTAGCACGTAAAGCCTATTATGATGAATTAGCGAAGCTAGGCCCTGAGGCAATGCACGACAAGTTAAAGCGACTAGATCCTCAAACAGCAGAAGCCATTCATCCAAATAATACACGCCGTGTCATTCGTGCATTAGAGATGCTTGAATTGAGTGGTGTATCTAAAGCAGCTGAAGCACAAAATAGAGGTGAAGTGCCACTTTATAAGCATGTGATTTTAGGGTTAGGTCAAAATATGTCACGCGAAGTACTGTATGACCGCATTAACCGTCGTGTCGATCTTATGATGGCAAATGGGCTTTTGGAAGAGGTAAGAGGCTTATGGCAGCAAGAAATTCGTGGTGTGCAGTCGATTCAAGCAATTGGCTATAAAGAATTATATGATTATTTCGATGGCAAATGCTCGCTAGAAGAAGCAATCGACAGCTTAAAACAAAATTCCCGCCGCTATGCAAAAAGGCAACTTACCTATTTCCGCAATAAAATGGATGTTTATTTTATAGAGCCAGATGAACAACTATAATCTTGTATGAATATTTTGCTAAAAAAAGAAATATTTCTAAAAATTACTAATTGATAAATTGGTAGAACATGCTACTATAGGAATGAAGAGGTAGAAAGTTAGTAGGGAGGCCATTTGATGAAATCAATCAACTTGCAAGATACATTCTTGAACCAACTACGTAAAAACAGTGTTTTTGTAACTGTATTTCTATTAAACGGATTTCAGTTAAAAGGGACTGTGAAATCTTATGATAATTTTACAGTTTTATTATTGGATGCTGAGAACAAGCAGCACCTGATTTACAAGCACGCCATTTCTACATTCGTTCCAGCTAAACAAATAGAGTTTTTAGAAACAGAAGCATAAAAAAGATTGTTAAACAGTTAGTGTTCTCCACACTGGCTGTTTTTTTTGCTTCAGGCTATAATAATAAAGGAAATTGATATTTGGAGGACGAGTTTTATGAAATCAATGGAAACAACACAATTATTAGAACTATTAGATGCAAATGAAGACCTATATATTATTGATGTACGTGAAGAGGATGAAGTAGCACATGGCATGATTCCAGGTGCTCAGCATATCGCTCTTGGGACAATCCCTGAACGTATAGAGGAGTTAGATGGAACGAAGCCATATATTATCGTTTGTAAGGCTGGTGGCCGTTCTGCTAATGCTTGTTCTTATTTAGAGGCACAAGGATTTGATGTGACGAACCTTGAAGGCGGCATGTTGGCTTATGACGGAGAATTAGAATTTAAATAAACATTTATGCACAAAGGGATAGATGTCTTTAAATTACTGACCTTTTTTGTAAAGAATTAAAGAGTACGGAATAAAATAATTACAATTTAATAAACCCTTATACTCCCTATAGTAGACAGAATATAATTTAAAAATTCTGTTCTATTTTAGGGAGTATTTTTATTTATAACAAATTGTGTGAATGGTAATTATTAAAATTTTGAATGAAGGGATTTATACAATATGAAAACTCTTTGGTGATTGAATTGGATTAGAATATTATTTAATTTTGAAAAGAAAAATATAAAACTTTAAAAATACCGTTCTTGCAAATTATCTTGAAACCTATTATGTTAAGGCACAATTTACTTCTTAACTTACTTGTATTATTTCTAGATATGAAATTATGTATTTTCTCGAGAAATAAATAAAAGAAAGTCAAAAATTTTATCCTATAAAGATTAGTTAATTTGTCTTGATATCAGTTTAGTGATTAAAAAACGACATGATCCTATTAAATGTGCAGTAAGCCAATTTTAATGGCTATTACAACAGCACCGACACGGGAATCAACATTTAGTTTTCTGATAATAGACGAGATATGATGCTCCACTGTTCTTTTGCTAATGCCTAATTCTTCACTAATATCATTATTTGTTTTATCCTCTGCTATCCGTTGTAGTACTTCTTGTTCTTTAGGTGTAAGCGTAATCAACTAAAAACACTCCTATCTTGATTAAATATACCCTATATTACCATTCGTATACTTAATATTCTATATTATGGATAAAAAATATTTCATAAAAAAAGTTACAATTTTATGTAATTATTTAAAAAAACACAAAAATTGCGTGAAATACGGATTTTTTTTTAAGGAAATTTTGGTAAATTTAAACTGCGAATAAAGAATGATTAAAACTATTTTAACCAAACAAAATAGTAATGAATTTTTGAGCATTGAAAATGAAGTTAAAGTTTTAGCGATAATTACATCTAATAATTTCTTTGAATTATATTATTACCTAAATAATTTATTGACAAATAAAAAAGTACATAATATATTAGTTTATGTAATTTATGGTATTTTTTGTAAAATAAGATACCTTATTTTATATTTATACTTACAGAAATTATAAGGAGAGGAGGAAAAGAAATTGGGAAATGAAAATATTCAGGAATGGGTTAAAAATAAAGAAAAAGAGCTACATATAAAAGTAGGATTAAATTTTTTAAATCAATATGCAATAAGTGTGATTTGCAAAATATTCTATGAAGAGGCTATTTTTCGGAGTTTTGAGGCATTGACAGTAGAAGAAATCATTCAAAAAAAGGGTTATAGTGAGGCATCCTCAAAAAGGCCGCTAGAATTAATGTGTACTTGGTTATGTTCAAAGGATATTTTGAAAAAGGTAGTGGGTGAAGATCAAAAAGTTAGATACGCCATTACCAAGACTATGCCGTCACCTGATTTACTACAGCTTGAAAAAAGCGTAGTAGGAAGGACGATGCCAGGAGCAACACAGTTATTACAATTACCTCTTAAATATGCAAATGAAATTTTGATGGGTCAAACTACAAATGAAAAGTTATATGCTCACCATTCTGTACCACTTTGGCAATCTTATTTTAGCCATCCTGGTATGTATATTCCTTCTGAGATAGCTGCGCAGTTTATTTACAATAAGATAAAAAATCGAACTGATCCAATAAGAATAATGGAAGTAGGAGCTGGTTCCGCAAATGGAACACGAGCATTATATGAATTATTACTTTCCAAAGGTCAATTGAATTTAGTCGAAAAGTTTATAATAAGCGATTTCTCAGAAGAATTTCTTGAAAATTGCGAAAGGGAAATAAAGAATAAATATGGTTCCCATGACATCTTTGAATATAAATTGTTTGATCTTAATAGCTCCCCTGCCAAACAGGGAATAGAGAAAGCGTCAGTAGATTATATTTTAGGCGTTAATTGTTTGCATTATATTAAAGATTGGTCAATGCAGTTCCAAGAGATGCGTAGTATTTTGAAAGATGAAGGATGGTTTTTATCAGCTGGATATTTTAGAGATACGCTAAATGTTCCTTTCCATATTGAGTTACATGGTAGTTTTTTTGAAGAATACCATGATGTTGTACTAAATGAAAAATTCCGACCTGAATTCGGTATTATGACGCCGGAATTATTTGAAAGTGCATTAATTAATTCAGGATATTCTGAAACTGAAATTTGGCCACAAAGAGATATCTGGGAAAATTTAGATTTTTACTGTGGTATTGTAGCGGGAAGATAATGAAAACTAAAAAACTAAAATAATAGGAGAATTAAATTATGAATAATTTAACTAAAAATATTGAGAATGAAGTTAAGCAAATGATAGTTGATCGATTAGGATTATTAGATGTTGAAGTAGAAAGCATTGATAATGATGCACCAATTTTTCTTTCTTTTGATGCAGAAGGCACAGGTTTAGGACTTGATTCTGTTGATGCATTGGAACTGGTTGTAGGGTTAAATGAAGTATTCGACATACAAGTAACTGATGAAGATATGGCTATTTTCCGTAATGTTTCTAGTATTGCAGATTTTATTCGTGAGAAAAAAGGGGAATAAAACGGAATGGCTAAGAGCTCTAATCGAGTTGTAGTAACAGGACTTGGTATTGTTGCCCCAAACGGATACGATAAAGAAACGTTTTATCAAGCATTGTTAAGTGGGAAAACTGGAATTGGCAGTGTTGAACGAATCGACATGTCTGATTTCCGTACTCAGTTAGCGGGTGAAGTGAAAATTACTTTTCCGGAAATGGCCAAAGAGCACAACTATGACCGGACGATATCATTGGCTTGTCTTGCATTAAACGAAGCATTAAATGATTGTGGAATGGATTCTACATATTTAAGTAGTTTAGGCCCACGTGCTGGGATGAGTTTTGCTACTTCTTTAGGTGGTAATTCTAGAATGATGGAATATTTGAAAGAAGAAATAGATGAAAGAAAAACCCAGCCAGAATGGTTAGCAGATTTAAATTTATTTTCTAATTACATTGCTAAATATGCTGGAGTTAAAGGAAATATAAGTTCCACTACATCTGCTTGTGCAGCAGGAACGGCTGCGGCAGGTATTGGATTTGATCAGATTAGATTAGGGCGTGCAGATGTAATGATAATTGGAGGTTCGGATCCATTAACTGAATTTTCCATCGCGGGCTTCCATTCTTTAAGGTCTTTAAGTCCTACTGCAAGTAAACCGTTTGATGAAAATCGTGATGGTTTAGTAATTGGAGAAGGTGCATCAATAATTATTTTAGAAAATTATGAGCATGCTTTACAACGGGGAGCTCATATTTATGCAGAAATAATGGGCTATGGGTTAAGTAATGATGCTTATCATGTTACTTCACCTGATCCAAATGGTGGTGGTGCTATACGAGCTATGGAAATGGCATTACTAGATGCGGGTTTGAAGCCAGAGGATGTAGATTATATCAATGCCCATGGTACTTCAACAATTGTAAACGATAAGATGGAGCTAAATGCCATTAGTCAAGTATTCCATGAGCATGCTTATAAAATTGCTATATCTTCAACCAAATCAATGACTGGACATTGTCTCGGTGCTGCGGGAAGTATTGAATTAGCAGCATGTATTTTAGCATTAGAAGGGGAGTTCATTCCACCTACTGCAACATTAGAAAAAACAGAAGAAGACTTTAAAGAATTCCGTTTAATTAAAACCAAGGGCAAAAAAGAGCCGATAAAAGTTGCTATGTCTAATTCTTTTGCCTTTGGAGGAAATACAGCATGTGTCGTTTTAAAAACAATCGATTAATGGAATGTTAGAAATGAGGTGCAGCTTGGTTAATACTGATTACGATGTTATTGTTATTGGTTCAGGTATAGGTGGTCTTTCCTCAGCGAGCGCTATGGCAAATAAAGGATATAAGGTTTTAGTTTGTGAGGCCGGAGGAAGAATTGGCGGTTACTGCCAATCGTTTGAAAGAAAGGGATTTCGTTTTAACTCATCCATTCATAAAATTGGCGGTCCCTTTCCTCGTTATTTAACGGAACAATTTCTAAGTTTAATGGGTGAGAGTAATCAACTTGAGTGGACTGAGTTCGAGGAATACGTTCAGGTCGGAAATATTAAAGTTAATGCTGGGTCGAAAGCAATGAAGGAAGATTTGAAAAAACATTTTCCTCATGAATCTACTCAGTTAGATACCTTTTTTTTCGATATTCAATTAGCGTTTAAAGAATTAATCTATCTTGAAAAAAACAGAAATAACATTACAGCATTTAATTCGGCAGCTATGAAATTACTGATGCAATATCAAGTTATAACGATAGAGCAATTGTTACATAAGTATTTTCAGGATGAACATTTACGCGGTATTTTATATGCTCTTTGCGATGGTACGCCAGGACAAAGTGCAATCGTATTAGTTGTATTTTTAAATTTGCTTATTGGGAATTCAGTTCTACCAGTTGGGGGAGCTGAAAGTATACTGAATATTATGCTAAAAGTTGTCGAAAGAGCCGGAGGGAATTTACTATTAAATTCTCGAGTAAACCGTATTTTAGTTGAGGAAGGACGAGTGGTTGGAGTAGAGGTAGATGGAAAACAAATCTTTAGTAGATTTGTAGTCTCTAATGCAGATATCTATACTACATATGAGAAGTTAATCGGTCAAGAGCATATTTCACCTCGATTTCTTCATAAATTACAAAAAGTTTGGCAATCTAGTTCATCCTGCTTTTCAGTTTGGTTAGGTTTAGATTGTCCAATACAGAATTTAGGTTGGAATGGGCAAAATATGAGTTATTACCAAAAATATGATCGATTATTCGAGATGAAAAAAGATCTATTAACTCCCGGTGGTAAACTTCCAAGTGACACTTACTGTTGGATAGGTACTTCTGCAAATCTTGATCCTACATCATCGCCAAATGGATATTCTCAAGTTTCTTTAGGAATACCTATTTCATACCAATTTGAGAATAATTGGGGAATTGAAAACGGGAGAAGAGGTACAGAGTATCGTAAGACAAAAAAGCGACTTGCAGAACAACTAATTGATTCCGTGGAACATATTTTACCAGGCTTGAAAAATCATATTATTGTAACCACTATTGCATCCCCACATACTTTCGAGAGATATTCACTTAACACCGGAGGAGCTTACTTAGGTTTTGCATTTAATCCTTCTTATTTACAGGATAGGATGAGACCAGAATCAAAAGGTTTGTTACAAGGCTTGTATCTTAGTAGTAACTGGAGTTCTATGGGAGGAGGATTTATCAAGGTAATGATGGAAGCATTAAGGGGCGCAGATTTAATGCTAATGGAAGACAAGCGTACAGATTTCTATGATTTTCAAAATCAATACTTTTTTGAACAAATGTCAAAAGTTTAAAAGGTTAATTCAATTATAATTGGAGGTCTATTTTGAAACGACCAACTACTGTGAATATTCTAGATTGCGGAAGAATCCGTTTTAAAGGGGATTCCAATTGGATGCCCGTACAAGCTTTTTTAATTCAAACATCTGAGGTAAATATTGTAGTAGATGCTGGGTTTCATCCTGATATTATAACAAATACAAAAGGATATTTAGGAATGCTATCCTCGGTAGTAGAGATAGAAGTAACAAAAGAAAACCTAATTGATCACCAAATTAAACAACATAATCTAGAAGTTTCTAATATAGATAAAGTGATATATTCCCATTTACACTTTGATCATTGTGGAGGAGCTGTCCTTTTTGAGGGGAAAACAACTGAAATGGTACAGCTTAAAGAATTTGAATCAGCTCATAATGCTCATTTTCACTTTGAATATAATAAAAAAGATATTGATTATGCTAAAAATTTCAAAAAAATTAAAGGTAATTTAGATTTACTAGGTAATGGAGAAATCCATCTTATCGAGACACCTGGACATTCTGCTGGTCACCAATCTGTATGGATTGAAAATTCAGATGATTCAGATATTTTATTGCTGTGTGATGCCTCTTATTCAGTACATCAATTTATCCACCGTGGCCATTCAAAATATCCTTTTAAAAAAGAATTAGAGATTGCATCTATAAATCGACTGCATAATATGATTGAAAATCGGAATAAACCTGTATGCGTATACGCTGGTCATGATCCTATTCCTCAAATAATTTCAGAAAGGTATTAAAAGGAAAAATATATGGAGAATAAATGTTTTGATGTTGTTGTATTAGGTGATAACTTGATTGCAATTACTGCCTCATTGTTACTAATGAAAAGAGGGCTTAAGGTTCAACGAATAGGGCAATATCGCGAATATGATAAACAGCCTTGTTTTCCACTTTATCATCAGGACGCGGATCAAGGAATTCTTGGTTTAATCTTAAGAGAAGTAGGAATATCAATCCCAACAAAGCCTATTTACCATATAGATAATTCTTTTTTTCCTGATTTTGAATGGAAGAGAACCCGCTCTCTCGTTGAACAAAATAACTCTCTAGTGAAATTATTTCCTGATGATATTGAAGCGATAAATGTCTATTTTGAGGTAATAGAGGGACTTGGAAAGGAATGGTTTGCCTTATTGGAAGGGAATATAATTTCAAATCCAAATAAATTCCCCTATACAATAAAATACAGTAACCTTTCTTATGTAAATTTCATTGAAAAATTGTTTAAGGGCAATCAAAAACTTATTAGTATTTTTTGCATTGCCCTTCCATGTAGTGACGTTGCTTTAACTGTTATGGCGGGTTACCTATACGGACAGGTTTATGATGGATGTGTAATTAATGGTGGAATTCATGAAGTTAAGCATCAAATGGAAATGATTTTGAATGAAGAAAATGTACATCTCCATAATACTAATTTACCAATCACTATTATAAATGAGGATACCCGTTATAAAGTGCAGTCTCATCATCATACTGAGTGCTATGCCAAATGCGTACTAGATACAAGAGGAGACTTACAAATTTATAAAAAACAGTTGTTTCCAGTTTCTAAATTATCTTTTCTTAGTATATTGCTTGAAGTAGAAGAGAATATCCAAGGTATACCAAGTACTGAAATTTGGTATGAATACCCTGATTATGATGTGCATTCTTATTATAAGAAAATGGAAAATGGGACGATACCAACTGATATTGCTTTTACTCTTTGGAACCCAAATGCAAGAGCAGGAAAAGTAGAGAATGAATTGCGTATAGATATACCATTACCAGCCCTTGGAAATAAAGATAAATATAATGAAATAGTTCATCGGGTTTTACGAAAATTAGAAGATAGAATTACCAATCTTAAAGGCAAAATTATCAATCAACAAATATTTACGCCAGAGATGCATGAACAGTGGTCTAATTTGAGTGGTGGATCAGGAACAAGATGGGCATTTTCAGTTAAGCAGGTCTTTAAAAATCCAATGCAGATGGAGGTAGTACCTTCATATTATAGTACTCATGAATGGGGATTTGCATGGTTTTCTGTAGCTTATATTGTAGCAAATCAAATTACTTTAAAATTTGAAAAAAATGCCGTGAAGAAGTAAGTATATGGGATGGGGAGAGAAATGTGACACAAATATTTGTATTTAAAACAACTCCGCGATTTAGCGATACTGACGCTTATGGCATTGTACATCATAGTAACTATTATAAAATTTTAGAAGAAGCAAGAATTAATTTTGCAAAAAGCGTACTGGATTTAAGTATGAAAAATTTCGATGAATTAGGCTATCAATTTCCTGTGATAAAAAGTGAATGTAATTATAAAATCCCCATATTTTATGAGGATAATTTAAGAATAGAAATAAAATTTAGTATAGAGAAAGCTGCTAAATTAAATTTCTTTTATAAAATTTATAATGATACAACTAATCAAATTCATGCGGATGCGAAGACTTCCCATGTTTTTGTAGAGCAAGACGGGAAATTATGTTTAACCTATCCAGAATGGTTTATTTCAAAGTTAAGATTAGCATTAGAAAAGCAAGAATATCAATTTGATTACAGTAAAAAGGGAAGTTGAAACGATGATTCAAACAAAGGAAAAAATATATTTTCCAAAACTCTTAACTTTTCACGAGGAGTCAAATAATGTATTAATCAGTGCCGTCAGAACAAAATTAGCTGCGGATGGACTTCGTGTTAGTCCTGCATTACTTTTATTACTCGGTGGAGGAATAGACTTTTTTTATCGCAGTCATATTGATGAAGGAAAAAATGAAAGTTATGCATCCGCAGTTAATCCTCACTTTTTAAGAGATTTATGTTTGCCATTGGGTTTGTACTTGGAAGATTTCAGAACTATTGATATCAGACGTTTACAACAAGATATAAAAAGAAACCTGCTATTGAGAGTCGCCCCTCCGATGATAGAAATTCCAGGTTGCATGTTGAATAGTGCAAATTTGGAAATATATCCAAGGATATTAATGCTTGTAGCAGGCCTATCTGAAGATGAATCCGAACTCATTGTTGTACATCCTATGAAAAGGGAATATTTGCGTATTGCATATTCTTCTCTCGCTTCAATTTGTGAAGCAGAAGGTGGCATTCGTTGGTTAATGATAAATAGTCCTTCATTCTCAAAACCAGTGTTTCCACCTTTAGAATTAGGATTAAAACAATCTCTACAATTATCTTCATTTCGTAAAGTAAATGAATCGAATTTATTAGGAATGACTTTACTAAGAGGAGAACAAGCTTTTAAGAAATGTATAAACGACTTGTATTTTATAGGTACAGCATCAAATGAATCTGTACAGGAACATTACCTTCAGCATTTAATGAGTAATACAAATGTAGAGTTTGGAGTTACTTGGGGCAGAACCTTACTAGCCGATGCATTGCAAGAAGTTAATTCCTTTTTTTCGATTGAACATATTTTACAAGATGTTAAAACACTAGCAGACAATTGGAAGATATGGACAGAAATTATTAGCAGTCGTAAAGATGATTATTCTACTATATCAAAACAAGCAATTGAAAAACTTAATGATATATATATTACAGAAAAGAAAATAGCAGAATTTTTTATTAACTCCACTGAAGTTAGATGAGGTGTATATAAAAATGATATTAAGCCAATATCCTCACCGCTTAAGTATTTCATGCCGATCTGGGTCTTTAAGAGATGTTCTCGAATATCATGGTTTTCCCTTTAGTGAAGCAATGATATTCGGGTTAGCCAGTGCTTTATCATTCGCTTATGTTCGACCAAGCTCAACATCGATGAATACGGAATTTGTTTTAATAAATGGTTCGATTCATTTCGATTACCATGAAGTTAGCTCTTTATTAAGATTACACTATTCTAATTATTTTCCAAGAAATGATAGTGATGCTTGGGAAATAGCACGACAAGCTATAAAAGATAAACAACCTGTTTTATTAAGTACTAGTTTACCTATATACCTGCCTTATTTAAAAACGTCCCAAGTACCTTCATCAATATCAACACCAAAAAGCGAAAATCAGCAAAGATTTATTGAACAATCACAACAAATATTTTCTAGACTACGGACTCCTGTAGGAAATCATATTACTCAACTGATCGGTTATGATGAAGACAAAAACGAAGCTTATATTTTAGAAAATAATATATCTATAGTTCAAACAATTCCGCTATCAGTTTTGACTGAATCTCGTAATCCTAAAATAGAATGCATTAAATCTCCAAATAATGAAATGATGATTTTTTATCCACCTAAAAAAATGCCTTCTTTAAATTTTGCTATTAATACAGCTATTTATCGCATGGTTCATTCATTTTTGTATTCTAGTTATCCTAGCAGTGGTTGGAAAGCAATTAAGAATTTAAAAGACGATTTTCCACATTGGCCTGAGTTAATGTCAAATGACAAGTTGCAAAATTCGCTATTCATGATGCATTACTTGTCTGAAACTACTGGGGGCGGAGGGTTTTACCGGAAATTATATAGCCGTTTTCTTTTTGAGGCAGCAAAAATTCTTGGAGATACGGTATTACTTGAATGTTCGACAGAGTATCGGGAAATTGCAACCATGTGGAGACAAGTAACAAATTTATGTATGAACGGAGCATTACAACCTGAAAAAACAACTCGTAATCCTGAACTACTAGAGTTGTTGAACATACTGGTTATTCGTGAATATGATTTAGCTAGAAAGTTAGAAGCTCACATAAAATTGGGAAAAGAAAATGATTAATATTTGTCAAATAGGAGGAGACACATTATGAAAATAGTCGATTTTCCTCATCGATTAAGTGTAACGTGTAGGGCCGGTAACATTCGAGATTTGATGGAGTATGAAGGGTATAAGTTTACGGAAACTATGTTATTTGGATTAAGTAATGGCTTGTCTTTTGCGTATCTCTTACCTGAAGAGACTAAGGAAACAGTTGATTTTGCAATGATATCTGGTGTTACACATAACCAATTTGAAGAATTAGCTTCATCACTTCGAATGCATTATGCATCTTGTATACCAACAGATAGTGAGCTGGTTTGGGAGCATATAAAAGAGTTATTACAAGAGGGAAAACCGGTTTTCTTAGATGTAGTTTTATCCTTGTATTTAAAATATTTAGATAAACCTGGTTTACCAGGATCAAGTGAGACGCCACATACTGCATCAAACGATTTTGTTTCTACTTGGGATCGCATGTTTTCTCAATTACAGACACCAGCGGGTACTCATGTCACGATGCTTATTGGTATAGATGAAATAGAAAATCAAGCCTATATTGTCGAAAATAACTTATCGCGTATTCAAACAGTTCCACTTGACGTTTTGAAATATGCATGTAATCCACCTATGACAGTGACAAATCATCCTCAAAATCGTTACGGTGTGTATTATTTACCAACAAAATTTCCGAATATCAAGGAAGCAACCAAAAATGCAATATACGCAAATATGCATTCATTTTTATACACAAGTAGAAAATATAATGGAATAAATGCAATTGAACGTTTAGCGAAACAAATGCCCAATTGGTTAGAGCTTATGCCGCGAGAACAAGTAAGTATAACAATGGGGATGATGTTTTATATATCAGAAAAGGCGAGTGGTGGAGGATTTTATAGGCGGTTATATGCAGGATTTCTTCGTGAGGCTGCGCACCTACTTGGTGAAGATAGATTAGAAGAAATATCTAAAGATTACTACAAGTTAAGCAATATGTGGAGAGAACTGAATAAGCAGTTAGCTAAAGGGGCAGATTTCCCAGAATCAATCTTAAATTCAACCGATTTGAAAGTTTCTATTAATAAAATCGCTGCCGAAGAACGGCGAATTGCTGAGTGTTTATTAAGTCTGGCAGAAACTTGGAGGATGGGAAATGAAAGTTTTATCTCAATGGATTGATGTGCATCATATTGGTTCACATTGTGCCTCAACAGCAATGCGTACCATATTTTTAGGATATGGCTATGCGTTTAGTGAAGATCTATGTTTTGGTTTGGGCAGTGGTCTAGGATTTACATATCAAAAATATCAGTCAGTCGATTATTACTTTTTTACTGGACGGAATGATAGCCTCGAAGAAAATGCAGTAGGTATTCTAGGTGGGTATATTGAGACAAAGCGAACAGATGATCCAATAGTAGGTTGGCAATGGGCTAAGCAGTGGATTGATTTAGGTGTTCCCGTCATTTTAGATTTAGATATGATGTACTTACCTTATATGAAAGATAAATTACAAATAGAGCAATCATTTCATTTTGGTTTACATAATGCTATTTTAGTTGGCTATGATGAAGAAAAAAGTGTAGCTTTCCTATTGGACTATTTATGGAATGATGTTATAGAAGTTAGTTTGAAGGATTTGGAAAATGCTCGTAATTCTAAAACCTCACCAATTAAACCAGATAACGGATTAAAAGCTATCGTATTGCCAAAAGGACAAAGGGATATAAATCTAATTATTAATGAAGCAATCAGAACAAATATATTTAGAATGAAAAGGCCGTTTGCCTTTAAAATGGGGCTTCCAGGTATCAAACTTTTTGCGCGAGAAATAAGAATGTGGAATAAACTATTGCCTGAAAAAGAAAGGCAAACGCATGCTTATATGGCATCCATGCTGTTTGAAAAGGTAGGAACAGGTGGAGGCAACTTTAGAAGAATGTATGCTCGTTATCTTAAAGAGTGCGCTACTTTAACTGGAAACCAACAGTATCTTAATAGTTATAAAAATTATATGGAGTTATTCAGATGTTGGCGGCAATTAGCTAAACTTTTTGAACTTGGTGCTATAGATCCAAATACCGGTATTTTCGCTGATGATCCAGAAATCGAAATATTTTTAGAAAAAATGGTCGATTTAGAATATAAAGCACTAGAAAATTTAGAAGCTATCATTTCAATAAAGGAGGTAATGACATGTTAAATGTGCAGGACATAAGAAAAGCATTGCCACATCGCTACCCATTTTTAATGGTAGATAAAATTGTAGAAATTGAACAAAATCAACGAGTTGTTGGTTATAAAAATGTTTCATTAAATGAACCATGGGTTTCAGGGCATTTCCCTGATGAACCGATTTTTCCTGGAGTTTTAATATTAGAGACCATGGCTCAAATCGGAGGATTTGCTTTCTGGTCACCTAATTCAACAGACGGCCAGCTAAGAGGTTATATATCTGGGATGGATAAAATTAAATTTGTTCATCCTGTTTATCCAGGAGATAAATTAATGATCGAGGCAACTGTAACAGCAAAGTACAATCAACATGCACAAGTCAAATGTGAGGCTAAAGTTGATGAAAAGTTAGTTGCAAAATCGGTAATATCTTATGTATTTAAATAGAAATAGTTTAAAATCGCTCTTAATGCAAAGAGAACCGATGTTGATGTTAGAGTCCATTCAAAAGTTGGATTTAAACGTACTTATTGCTGTTCCAAGTTATGATGATATTTGGACGAGCGACAATAAAGTTTCGTTAATCAGTATTGTGTTGGAAGCAATGGGTCAAGCTGCAGAGATTTTATGGAGACTTAACGGTTTAAAAGGTAAGGCATATCTTGCAATGATTGATAAGGTTGAAATTGATTCTTTGAACTTATTACCGAAAGCAGATGTAAAAATAAGAGCACAAATTTTAAGCTCTTTTGGAAATTTTAAAAAAAGTAAAATCATCTATGAATACAAAGAAAAGAAAATATTGTCTATAGAAACAACACATTTTTTTGACCCTATTTAGATAACTTATGTGGAGGTTATGTATGGAACGTGTAGTAGTTACTGGAGCTGGCATTTTATCACGTGCTGGTGTAGGAATTGAGCAATTTTGGGATAATGTAGTACAAGGAAAATGTAGTGAGGATAAAAATATAACTCTTGATTTATCTTCTTTGTCTGATTTAAGAACAGTAAAAAAAATGGATCGATTTTCTCATTTAACTTTACTAGCAACTTTAATGGCTATAGAAAATAGCAAAATGGATTTAGCTCAATTGAATGTTGAGAAAATTGGAACTATTTTTAGTACAGTGTATGGATCTCTACAAAGTAATGAAGCATTTGCTAGAAAGTTAATAACTAGTGGCTCAAATTATACTAGCCCTACTATTTTTACAAGGACTGTAGCAAATGCTTGCATTGGTCAAACATGCATTAGTACTGGACTTAAAGGAGTAAGTACTATGTTAATGGGAAGCAATAGTATCGGTTATGCATATGACTTAATTTGTACAGGGAAAGCAAATGCAATTGTAGCTGGTGGAGTAGAAGAATATCACGCTGACGTAGCAAATTCATATAAAGAACTTAACTATATAACTACAGTAGATAACAATCAAGAGATAATTAGTAGACCGTTCGATACGGAGCGTGATGGTATTGCTCTAAGAGAAGGTGCTGGTGTGGCTGTAATAGAGGCACTCGAACATGCTGAACAACGTCATGCTCCAATTTTATGTGAAGTATTAGGATATGGTGGTGCCTTTTCTGAAGTAAGTCCAGAAAGAGCTTTGTCTCCAATAGAAAGTAAACCCTTTGAAAATTCTATGAAATCTGCGTTATTAGATGCAGGATTAGAGCCAGAAAATATTGATGTAGCTATTCTTTCTGCAAGTGGCTCACGTTATGGTGATTTAGCAGAAGCTTTAGCTTTTCATAATGTTTTTGGTACATATGCAAAGAATATTCCTGTTACGTCTGGAAAAGGACTGATAGGAGAAACGATAGGGGCATCCGCTTCTATAGGATTTATCATAGGTGCACTTAGTTTGTATTATCAAATCATTCCTAAGACTGTAGGTTGTACTAAACCAGATAGTGAAATTCACTTAAATGTTGTAACTGACACTAAGAAAATGCCGATTAAAAATATTTTAATAAACAGCTTTGATGTTGGTGGTAATCTATCAAGTATTGTTTTAACTAAAATATCACAATAACTTTTGAAATGAGGTAGGACATGAAATTAAAAGGAAAGGTCGCAATCATTACAGGTGGATCGAGGGGGATTGGAAGAGCAATTGTAGAAAAGTTAGCTCAAGAAGGTGCTGATATTGCTTTTACTTATAACTTCGACAAAAAATCTGCGGAGCAAGTGGTTGTTGACATTGCAAAATACGGAAATGATATAAAAGCCTATCAGTTAGATTTAAAAGATTTATCGCAGATAAAGTCTTTTGTAAATTGTGTAACGGCTGATTTCGGTAAAATTGATATTCTAGTTAACAATGCTGGTGTTACAAAAGACAGTTACCTAATGATGATGAGTGAAGATTCTTGGAATGAAGTAATTGACACAAATTTAAATGGATTATTTTACATAACTAAGCAAGTTATCCCATCGATGATTAGACAAAAAAATGGATCTGTCATTAATATTACGTCTGTAGGCGGGATTATCGGTGTAGCTGGTCAAACAAATTACTCTGCAGCAAAAGCAGGTATTATTGGCTTAACGCATTCATTAGCAAAAGAAATATCGTCCAAAAAAATTCGAGTAAATGCGGTTGCACCCGGTTATATCGAAACAGATATGCTGAATAAAGTACCAGAAAATTTAAGAACAAAGTATACAGAGACTATACCAGTAAAACGATTTGGAAGACCTGAGGAAGTAGCGAATGTTGTTGCTTTCCTTGCATCAGATGACGCTAGTTATATTGTGGGACAAACTATTGTAGTCGATGGGGGATTATTGTGTTAGAAGGAAGAAGAAATATTAGTTAAATGTAAGGCGGGATTAAATGTTGTTAAAGGAGAGTACAACTTTTATTACTGGAGCATCAGGTGGATTAGGGTCTGCATGTGCCAAGTTATTTGCTAAGCAAGGATCAAATTTAGTGTTATTCGATAAGAATGAAAATATTGTTAAATTGGCAGAAGAAATAGGTACAAATGTTATTGCTTTTGTTGGTGATGTAACTAATGAGAAAGATCTGCAAGAGGCTATTACATTAGGGATTACGCAATTCGGAAGTATTGAAAATATGATCTGTTGTTCGGGAATCGTACGTGCAGGTACAATCACTGAAACAGAAAAATCGGATTGGCAGCATGTTTTTGATGTAAATGTTTTGGGTGTATATCTTAGTTGTAAGGCTGTCCTACCAATTATGGAAACTCAAAAATATGGAAGGATAGTAACAGTTTCTTCTCATTTTGGACTTGTGGGTGCACCTCGATTATCTGCGTACATCGCTTCCAAAGGCGCAGTAATTCAACTGACTAAATCAATAGCATTAGATTACGGTAAAAAGAATATCCGAGCTAATTGTTTATGTCCAGGAATGATGAAGTCAGATATGTTTAAAGGCATCATAAAACAAGTTGGAAGTTCCAGAGAGTGGGTTGATCTTATGAGAGGATTACCTAATGGAGAACTGGAACCTGATGAAATAGCAAAATCAGCACTTTTCCTAGTTTCCTCTGCAGCCGATACGATGTCGGGTTCAGTCTTAGTAGCGGATGGTGGATATACTGCCAGATAAAGGGGGATTTAAATGAAATATTCGCATATTGATGCTTCACGAGTATGGCATTGTTGGAATCAAATGGATGTATATTTGAAACAAATGTATACCCTAATTGAAAAATCAGAAGGAAATTTGGTTACGGATCAAGATGGTAAGACTTATTTAGACGCAAACTCCTCCTTATGGAATGTAAATATTGGTCATGGACATCCAAAAGTAATAGAAGCCATAAATAAGCAACTTAAACAGTTGGATCATTCATCTTTGTTTTTAACGACAAATGGACCAGCTATAGAATTAGCTAAAAAACTATCAGAATTAACCGGTAACAGATATCCCCATGTTTTTTATACAAATAGTGGTTCGGAATCGACAGATACCGCGATGAAAATGACGAGACAATACTTTTATAACAAAGGAAAATCGACAAAGAGTAAATTTATTAGCTTACAAAATGCATATCATGGCAGTACTTTTGGAGCGATTAGTGTTTGTGGGATAGAGTATGATAAAAAACCATTTGGTGACTTAATACCAGGTTGCATTCAAACAAAATCTCCTGATTTGTTTCAAAAACCTGTACATATGACCGTGGAAGAATGGATTTTATCTTGTATTGATGATTTAGAAACAGTGATATTGAATGAAGGAGCAGATAGTATAGCTGCTTTTATTTCTGAACCAATACAAGCGTCCGAAGGGATTGGAGTAATTCCAGATTTATATTGGCAAGGAGTTCGTAAACTTTGTGATCAATATGAAATTCTTTGGATTAGTGATGAAATTGCAACTGGGTTTGGAAGAACAGGGAAAATGTTTGCCGCTGAACATTCAGGTATATGGCCAGACATGATGTTACTTGCTAAAGGCATTACAAGTGGGTATTTTCCATTGGGGGCAGTGCTAGTTAAATCAGAAATATTTGAATGTTTTTTAGGAGAAGTTGACTCTGGTAAAGAGTTTGTGCATGGATTTACTACAAGTGGTCACCCGGTGGCATGTGCTACTGCAATTGCTAATATTCAAGTTATTGAAGAAGAAAATCTAGTACAGAATGCGGCTGAAATTGGAGAATTTTTACTTTCTAATTTTTATGAATTAAAGAATCAAGAAGGCATAATTGATATTCAAGGAAGAGGACTTATGCTAGGAATCCGCTTATCCGATCAATTAAGTGCGGCTCCAATAATAAACCAATGGCCAATTTCGATGATAGTTACTAATTTATTAGCTAAAAGAGGGATTCTAGTACACGCTGCAGGTACGAATGCTGTAGTGCTTGCTCCAGCACTAACATTTACTAAAAAAAACTGCGACGATTTCATGAAGGAATTGAAATATGTTTTAGGTCTTTTAAATAAAATTAAAGCAATGAAAGTGCTGAACTCATGAATATGAAAGAACCAGATATTGTTATTATTGGAGCAGGAATTGCTGGTTTGGCTACGGGGGCACAGTTAGCTAGTGAAGGATTATGTGTATGGCTTATAGAACAGAGTGCTAATGTAGGTGGGTATGCAGGTGGTTTTGAACGTAAAGGTTACCATTTTGACATTGGGGCGCATCATATCGGAGGATTTAAATCGGGTGATGTTATTGATCGATTACTGTACAAATTAAATGTGCGAGAAAAAATAGAAGTTATTTACAGTGATCCGATACAGGCGATATATGGAGAAGAAAGAATAAATATACCTTTTTCTTTAAACAAATTGCAAGAAGTATTAATTGATAATTTTCCTAAATACACTGTAAACATCAAAAAATTAATGGATGATTTAAAATCGTTTAGTACTGCATTGGTGCAAAATGATCAACATAGAATTGCTTCATTCTTTAGAATGTGGAGTGGAAAAACCTTTGCAGAGTATGTACTCTCGATAATTCCGAATAAAAAAGTGTTGGGGATCTTGTCTGCTTTAGGTCCAGGTTATGGTGGAATATCTGCAAACGGTTCTGCTTTTACATTAGCAAGTTTATTAGCCTCTTATAATGAAGGTGCCTATTATGTAAAAGGCGGCACCTATAAATTGTCAAAACTACTCATGGAAGAAATAGAAAAACGTGGTGGACGCCTATTAAACAATACAAAAGTAGAACAAATAATGACAGAAGGTTCACAAGTGGTAGGCGTGAAAGTAAAGAATATAAATGATGAATTTGACACAATAAAAACTAAAACTGTAGTTTCTGCAATTTCTATTAAACAAACATATAATATGCTAAATCCAAATGATGTAAATAGTCGATTTGGACAACGGTTAAAGCAACTAGACATTGGTCCTTCAGCTTTAAGATTATATGTCACATTATCTTCAAACTATAATCCGGAGGTCAGTGATATTAGTTATTTCCCAAGTTGGGATGCTGAAAATTGGGACAATGATTTATGTTATCGTTCGCAACTTCATCAGGGAAAAGCACTACCTATTACACTTACATGTTTTCCGACGAAGGTAGATTCTACTTTGGCTCCTGATAATGGGCATATTATGTTGATGACAATTCTAACTAGAGAAGGTTTTTATAGCGATGATCGAACGGAAATTAATAGGTTGCTAGAAATTGCAGAATTCATTACTCCTGGAATGAATTCATATATTACAGATATAGAGTTAGCCACTCCAAATACGTTCAAAAAATATACTTTAAATGATGAGGGATCTGTATTTGGCTGGGAGCGCACCCCTATTCAAAGCCTACGCACAAATGCACTTAAAGCCAGTATTGGTGTAAATGGATTATTTATTACTGGTCAATGGGGTCCTAATTTTGGCGTCTATGGAGGGTTTTTAGAGGCAGAAACAGTATCAGAAAAAATAGTGAATGAATTTGAAGGAGTGAAATAGCGTGCCTGACATTCTGGAAATAAAGAATCTTACTAAATCATTTACTAATAAAAATGTAGTTAGTGAACTTTCTCTAAATATTAAAAAGGGAGAAGTTTATGGCTTAATCGGACCTAATGGAGCGGGAAAGACTACATTAATTAATATGATTTGTGGATTAATAAAACCTACAAATGGTTCAATTACTATGGACAGCCAAAACATTTATAAAGATAATTTTAAATTTAAAAAATTGTTGGGAGTAGTACCACAAGATATTGCGCTCTACACTGCTTTAAGTGCAAAGGATAATTTGTTATTTTGGGGGCGTATGTACAACTTAAATGGAGAAAAATTAAAAAAAAGAGTAGCTGAGTGTTTAAAGTTAGTAGGTTTAGATGATAGAGCAAATGAGAAAATAAGTACCTTTTCTGGCGGTATGAAGAGAAGGATAAATATTGCGGCTGCTATTTTGCATGAACCAGCGTTACTAATTATGGATGAACCTACAGTTGGTATTGATCCACAATCTAGAAATCATATTTTAGAAACGATCAAACAATTGAATAGTAAGGGAATGTCAGTTATTTATACTTCTCATTATATGGAGGAAGTTGAGTACTTATGTGATCGTATCGGCATAATTGATCATGGCAGGTTAATCGTTCAAGGAACCATTGAAGATGTTATTCTCCAAATTGGCGACAAGTCAAAAATTATATTTTCACTTCAAAACAATAATGAAAGCGCAATAAATTATATTAAGAATAACATTCCAAACATTCAAGAAGTTGAGGATCATAAACTAATAGTTAATACAGCTAATGTTCATCAAACACTATTAAATATACTAGAAGTTATCAAAGATTCAGGGGAAAGTATAGCAACGATAGATATTCTTTCACCAAGTCTAGAAACTAGTTTCCTCCAAATAACAGGAAAATCACTTAGGGATTAATTGGAGGGAACTTTATGAAGATATTATGGCTTGCTATAAAAGATATAAAATTAACTTTTTTTGATTGGAAAGCTGTCTTAATTTTAGTTATCACACCATTATTATTGGTTTTAATACTAGGTTACGCCTTAGCTGGGGTTTTTGAAGATAAGCAAATTATTGAAAAATTTACTGTTGCGGTGGTTCTTAACCATCCTAATAATGAAAGCGAAAATTTAATAAAACAAGTAGAACAGCATGCAAATCAATATATTCATTTAAAGGAAATGAATCAAGAAGAAGCTAAAACAGAGGTGAAAAGTGGGGAAATACCAGTAATGGTTACAGTTTCTGGTGATTTGCAAAAGGCTGATAGTATAGTAATTCAGCATAATATAAAAGCAGAGCTTCAAGGCAAAATAACTGAACAAGTATTCAATCAAATAATACAAAGTTCGAGACTGTTAGGACAAGCATATAAAGCTACTGGAAATACGAATGCTGTTCCGTATCAAAAAGAAGATCACATGGAAACAGAGGATATTTCGGAAACATTATTTATCGAAAATAGCAGTGCGAATGATGGAAAAATTGTTTCTTCTTTTCAATATTATGCTGCTGGAATAAGTGTCATGTTTATTTTATTGACAGGTATGTCGGGTCTGAGTTCAATAATTGAAGAAAAAAAATTAGGAACCTATAGCAGAATAAGAATGACTTATACTAGCCTACCTTCATTTATCATTGGAAAGTGGTTAAGTACAACTGCTACTTGTTTACTTCAATTTTTCATTTTAATATTAGGAACTTCACTTATTTTTAATATATCGTGGGGAAATCATTTGGGAGTTTTATTTTTATTAATGCTTGCTTATGTTTTTGCCATTGGCGGGATTGTTATTTTCTTAACAATATTTATTCAGACAGAAACAATGGCTAACATTATTCGCGGAGTAGGTGTCCAAATTATGGTATTACTAGGTGGCAGTATGATACCTATTCACACTTTTCCGGAAATGTTACAATATGCGGCTTATATCACTCCTAATTATTGGGCACAAAATGGGCTTTTGAATTTAATGGGAGGTAGAGGTTTTAGTAGTATAACTGTCGAATTATTAGTTTTATTTTGTATAGGTCTTCTTACATTTAGTATAGGTTTTATTAGACTTTCTAAAGGGGAGGAGGGGAACCTTGGGTAAAATATGGAGTATAGCAAAGCAACAATTTAAACTAATTTTAGGGAAACGGGGTTCTATATTTCTCATGTTTGTAATGCCCCTTGTTTTTTCCTTAATTTTTGGATTTTTAAATGGGACTTTTGGAAATAAGGAGACAACATCCTTACAAATGGTAGTTGTGGATTTAGACAAAACACAGATATCAGAAGATTACAAAACCTTATTGAAAAATGATTATTCTTTTTCCTGGATTGAAAAAAATGAATCAGAAGCGAAAAAGCTAAATGATAAAAATGAAGCAATCGGTGTGTTAATAATTCCTAGAGGTTTTCAAGAAGGAATTATACAAAGTAATGAAAGTGAGCAGATCATATTAAATTCGAAACAGGAATCGATGGAATTACAAAGCGTAAAAAAAATAATTACCTCATCTTATCAACAGTTAAAAGCTGTCTATGACATCGTTTATAATGACAAACAAAATGATGCTGTAAGTAACGTATCGAGCGTCATTGAAAATGTCAGTTCAAACAATCAAACGATTATTAAAAGACAAATTATAGGTGATGGGCTAATTGTTGAAAAACAAAAAGCAGTTAATCGTAACTCATTAGGATTTGCAATTATGTTTCTAATGTTCACTCTTATGTCTTCGTCAGCGGTTTTACTTGAAGAACGTGCTGAAGGAACTTGGGGTAGGTTGATGACCACACCAACCTCTAAAATTACTATTTTAATGGGCTATTTATTAGCATTTTTTATGATTGGTTGGTTCCAATTTGGCATATTAATGACTATTAGCACTTTTGTTTTTGGCGTTACATGGGGAAATATTTGGGGAGTTATTATATTTGCTTCTGTGTTGATTATAATGTTTATTGGTTTAGGGTTAATGATAGGTGGATTCGTAAAAACTGTAAAGCAGCAACAAGCTATTGGCAGTTTAATAATCATTTCGACTTCAATGTTAGGTGGGGTTTATTGGCCAATAGATGTTGTTGGTGATGTTTTGAAAAAGATATCATACGTAACGCCTCAATCTTGGGCGTTAAGTGGTTTTCAAGAATTGATGGTTGGTAATTCTAATCTATTTGGAGTAGCTTCACAAATGGCTATTTTAGTAGGGTTTGCAGTAGTATTTCTTGGTTTAGGATTAAAAAGATTAAAATATTGATAGGAAAAGTATCGGAAGTGGAAAATGATAATTGGACTTGGGTTTGATTTAATTGATTTAACTAGAATAACACAATTGTTAGAACGTAATAATTCGGGATTGGAGAAGCTATTTTTTACTGATCTTGAAAGAGAACAATTCGAAAAAATAAAGAACATGAAACGAAGAATTGAATGGGTTGCCGGCAGAATAGCTGCTAAAGAGGCGTTTGTAAAAGCAATAGGAACAGGTTTTGCAAAAAATGTAGGGTTTCAGGAAATAGAAATAATATCAAACCCTTTAGGCAAGCCAGAAGTAAAGTATTTAAAACCTATAGAGTTAATTTTTCCTGCTTATCACAATGTAGAATTTTTCCTTACAATTACGCATTCTCAACTATCAGCAGGAGCGGTTGTTGTAATACAAGGAATACCAACAATTAAAGAGTGAATTTCTCTTTATACAAAATTTTTATTTGATTTGAAAGGCGGTTACTATGTACATAATACAAGGTTTAAGTAAATCGTACAAAAATGGTGAAATTATAAATCAAGTGTTAAAAGGAATTGATTTAAATATCGAGACGGGTGAGTTTATAACTATTCTAGGGCCTTCTGGTTCAGGGAAGTCCACATTTTTAAATATTTTAGGGGGGCTAGATACAGACTTTCAAGGGAAAGTGAAATTTTTTGATAAGGATCTAGCTACTTTTAATGAAAAACAAATGGTTAAGTTTCGTCGAGATAATGTTTCATTCATTTTTCAAGAATATCATTTACTCCCTACGTTAACGGTCTATGAAAACGTACAGGTAGGACAATACTTAAGTGTTTCTAAAAGTTCTATCGATGATATTTTAGAAAAAGTAGGTTTAGCGGAGCATAAGAATAAATATCCAAGCCAACTTTCTGGAGGACAGAAGCAACGTGTTGCGATAGCACGTGCAATTATTAAAAATCCTAAAGTTATTTTTTGCGACGAACCAACAGGGGCGCTTGATAGTTCTACAGCAAAAATAATAATGAGTTTACTATTAAATATGAATAAAGAAAACAATATTACTGTCATTTTGATTACGCACAATACGGAATTAGCCAATTTATCCAATAAGGTAGTTTATGTGGTTGATGGCGAAATAGATTCTGTTAAAGTTGTTGAAAATCCACTTAGTCTTGAAAAGATTGTGTGGTGACAAAAAATGTTAATAAAACATTGTTTAAAATATTTGTTCAAAAGCAATAAATTTCTATTTTTTTCTATTAATATCATGATTCTGATTACAAGCTTTATGGCTTTTACATTATTGATTACTAACAATAATTTAGAAACGGTTAATGAAAATAACCAAGCATTGAAACAAGAAGACTTTCAATTTCTACCTAAACTTAGTAAAAATGATATAAATATTTTTGCTTCGCAGCACCAAATTAGCCTTGAAGAAATTGAAGAGAAAAATTTCAATCAAATCCTATTCGATCATCAAATTTCTTATCGTGATATTTATGGAGATAAAATTAGTGGACTACAAAAAAATTACGGATTTATAAGTGAAATACAGCAGTCTAAATTTTTCGAAGTTAACGGCAATAATTTTAGAGTTGTTAAACATAACGAAAAAATAAACAAATTCTTTTTTGTAAAAGGAGAAATGGCTGCTGAAGATAATGAAATAGTTATTGATATCAATACAGCTAAAAAGAAAGATCTAAATATTGGAAGCTCTTTTATAATTAAAGAGAAAGAGTATATTGTATCTGGTATTGCAGGCTTCCCGGGTTTAATTAATCCAAATATGAGTGATACAGGCTTAAAAATATATAAACCGGCAACATCCGTTATAGTGTCTTTCAATGACAAACAATACAATGCATTAAATGAGAAAGAAAAAATCTATTATGCTGGGGTATGGACAAGTCAAAAACCACAAGAAATTCCTAGCGCAGAAGTGGAATATTTATTAGAAAAGAATGACAATACGGAAATTAACATACTAGATTTAAAAATATCTATGAATAAAATGATTATTGGTGTTACAGTAACTTTGTTATTATCTATTGTTGGTATCATGTTGGCGATGGTTCTAATAAAAATGATTCAAGATAACCTTAAAACTTATGGTGTATTAAAGGGGATGGGATATAAAAATTATGAATTAATTTTTAGTTTCTCTCCAACAGCATTGTTACTAATATTACCTGTTTCTTTGGGTATTTTATTATCATCCCTCATGAACAATACAATATTTGGGGTAATGAATAATGACTTATTGGCACCTTATCCTAATAAAAGTATGGATATGTTTTTCAGTGTGTCTGTAGTTAGTATATTTACTATAGGAGTTTTAGCATTCTCATTTTTAATTATTTTCCTTTTCCTTCGAAAAAACTCGATAAACCTTATAAGGGAAACTAGTCAAGCTAAAAATAATCTAATCAAGAGAGTATTATTAAAATTATTTGCAAGAAAGAAATTTTTAAGTAATTTGCGTAACAAATTTATTTTTAGAAACTTATTTGTTTTTTGTTTAGTAATTTTTTCAGGTTTTGCTTTAGGTGTACAAATTTTAATGAGTATGGGAATGTCAGGCTTTCCAGATCAGATGGCTAATTCCTTTGAAAAGCAGTATAAGTATGAGTATAAGTCGATATTAAATGATAAAGTTAATATTACGAATGTAAAAGATGCACAAGGGTATTTTGTTAGAAATTTGAAGATTGACTCAAAAAATAATAATAGTGATGATATCAGTTTGATTGCGCTTGATAGTAATGAAAAAAATCAATATATACATTTTTATGATTACGAAACAAATAAAAATATTACTGATCAACTGTCAAATGGTGTAATCATCAATAAATGGTTTGCTAATAAACATAATCTTAAGGTTGGCGATAAGCTAACAGTTTATGATAATCAAAAAAATAATGATGTAACTATTGCAGGAATTAACTTAGATTTACAAGGGAACGAGTTGTACACATCTCAAACATATTACGAAGATAACTTTTTAGAAAAGGTAAATTTCTATAGTGGGTTTTATAGTAAAGATATGCCTATTATGGACAAAGGGGAAATTCGTCAAACTATCGTTCAAAAAGAACAATATGAAGCCATTAAATTAAATTTTGAAAACTATAAAATTATATCTGGTGCCATGCTGCTTCTAGGTATGTTACTGGGTGGTATACTTTTAAGTATTTCAATCTATATAGCAATAAAGACGGGAGAAAAAAATATCCTGTTACTTAAATCCATGGGGTATACAAATTCAGAAATTAATAAAGTTTCAATTATTGGTTATGTGTATCCTTTATTAATAGGTATAGCAATTTCAATTCCATATTTTATTCTTTTAAGTAAATTGCTTTTTGGCGAACTGTCCAAGTCGGCTAATTTCTTTTTACCAATGCAAACATCATTAGTAAATATTTTGACAGTTACAGGTTTTTCTTTGCTGTTTTTTGCATTAGTAGCAATTGTTTATATGATGAAAATAAAAAAATCAACATCTTTTCAGAAGCTATTAGCTGAACAATTATAACTATATGTTAGTTAAAGTTTATCTGAATAAATCATTTTGTAGTGTAGTGTTTAAAAATCCTTATCCCGTACTATGTATGTATAGTTAACGTTTAATGAGTTGATTTGGTACTGTTGATAGCATTTTAAATAATTAATTTCTTTTGTTGCTGTATTAACGTATACTGCGAATTAAAATTCTAAAGGTAACTTATTTTGGCTTTTAAAATGAAGGAAGCGTTATTCAGATATTTTATTTGAAAGACTACTACCTTCCCTGAATACTAAGACAGTGGGTGTTTATTTTGAGATGTGAACTAGTATCCTTTGTTTGATAGGAAGGATCTTCAGGTCACATCTCATTTAAATGCTAGCTGGTATTTAAAAGGCTTTATTAGTTTCGTACCATTGCTATACTCTATAAGAAATTAATTGTTATTTAAATCCCGATTCAACCTTCGCAAAGGCAAACGCCATTTCATTATATAGGAAAGAATGCGTAACGTTGTAATCACTGCGAATAAAATATAAAGGAAAATGTCTCCTGTAAAAACTTCAAATCCAATAATAAGCCCTGCGAGAGCAGCCCAAACACCATAGACTTCATCACGGAGAACTAGTGGTTTTCGTCTAGCTAATAAATCACGCACAATGCCACCACCTGAACCTGTTAACACAGCAGCTACAATCACAGCACTAACAGGCATATCCAGCTTTACAGCATAGAGTGCACCTTGAATAGCAAATGCTGATAAGCCAATGGCATCTGTGAAATTGCCCCATCGATGCCAGTGTTGAATCAGGTGATGAGGAAAAATGAAAAATATGGTAATCGCAGCGAGCGCAATTTGAAACATCATATCTTGCCCCCATAATGTTGTGACAGGTAAACCAATGAGTAAATTTCGAATAGCCCCTCCACCAAAAGCAGTGACTATACCGAGTATATAAACACCGAATAAATCGTATTCCTCTTCCATTGCAATAATTGCCCCAGAAATAGCAAAGGCAATTGTTCCTATAATACTAAAAACCTCCCAAGCCATCCCTTTCACCCCTTTTATAAATAAATGAACCTCATTCATAAAGTTAAAAGATCTTTTTAGTAACAGAATCTATGAATTTAATAGCCAAAATTCGTCATTAAATACTCTTCTTGAAATAAGTCCGCACATTAGCTTAGCGTAAATTTTGCTTAGAAACAATAGGCAAGTTTTACAGGGGCATATACAAATTGATAAGATGTTAATGAAAAAAAGAAAAACATCTGTCATAAGCGTTGATATACCAGTAGTTGATTAGGGAATTCTAAAATGATCTAGGTCCATTTAAATATTGAATATAACTTACTGAATGAAATGCATGACAATTGTGAAATGGAGAAGAAAAAAATGACGTTTACATCTAGTTTATCGGCATCGACGCTATCATTAGCGTCAACAATAGAAGAGAAAGTTCGACCTTTTCATGCAAAGGTCGAAGAAATGGCGTTTTATAACCAGCAAAAAGTGCTAGCAGCATTTCGCAAACATCAAGTTAGTGATTATCATTTACATCCATCAAATGGCTATGGTTATGACGATGAGGGGCGCGACAATCTAGAGCGCGTCTATGCTGAGGTATTTGGAGCAGAAGCTGCTATTGTTCGACCACAAATTATTTCAGGGACACATGCTATCACGCTTAGTCTATTCGGTGTGCTGCGTCCTGGTGATGAGTTGCTCTATATTTCTGGTCAGCCATATGATACGTTGCAATCCATTGTCGATGGTGGTGACAAAGATACAGGTTCTTTGAAAGATTATCAAATCGGTTATTCACATGTTGATTTACTAGATAATCAAACAATCGATTGGGCAGGTGTGAAAGCAGCCATAACAGCTCAAACGAAAATGGTTGCCATCCAACGTTCAAAAGGCTACGCAACACGCCCTTCCTTTTCAATTGAAGAAATCACTGATATGTGTGAGAAGGTTCGGGAATTAGCTCCACAAGCCGTTATTTTTGTTGATAATTGCTATGGTGAATTCGTAGAAGCGCAAGAACCAACAGAGATTGGTGCTGATTTAATGGCGGGTTCGCTCATTAAAAATCCAGGCGGAGGATTAGCAAAAATCGGAGGCTATATTGCAGGTCGAGCAGATTTAGTCGAGAAATGTGCGTACCGTATGACATCACCAGGAATTGGGGCAGAAGCAGGGGCGACATTAAATACATTAGGTGATTTTTATCAAGGATTTTTCCTAGCGCCACACGTCGTATCACAAGCATTAAAAGGTGCGATTTTTACGGCAGCTATGCTGGAGGAAATTGGGATGAATACATCTCCAAGTTACCATGCCCATCGCACAGATTTAATACAATCGGTTTCTTTCCAAACAGCCAAGCAAATGATTGCCTTTTGTCGTGAAATACAAGCTAACTCGCCAATAAATGCTCATTACGCACCTGAACCAGCATATATGCCGGGCTATGAAGATGATGTCATTATGGCAGCAGGAACATTTATTCAAGGCTCCAGCATAGAGCTTACAGCAGATGGACCGATACGTCCGCCATTTACAGCGTTTATACAAGGCGGGCTAACATATGAACATGTAAAATTTGCAATTTGTAGTGCTGTTCAAGCGATTCAAAAATAGAAATATGGAAAGAGACAAACCTTAAATTTGAATAGTTTTTTACAATTTTTTCTCGGATTGAAAAAAATAATAGCAACCATGTTAGGAAACCTTACATGGCCGGTTGACAGTGAAAAAATTTCGTTATATGATAAGCGGGTATTGGAGGAGGACTTAAATGAGTCGTGAAATTAGACGAACTATGCCGTTATTATCAATGAGTATTGTTATGCAATTAACTGAGCTTTCGGCACGACAAATTCGTTATTATGAAGAACACCATTTAATTGAGCCGCACCGAACAGAAGGCAACCGTCGAATGTTTTCTCTAAATGACGTCGACACATTGCTTGAAGTTAAAGACTACTTAGAACAGGGTATGAATATGGCGAAGATTAAAAAAATATTTGCTAAAAGGAAAGATCCTGTTGCTACAACTGAAGAACAAGATTTAAGTGATTCTGAATTACGCCAAATTATGCGAGAAGAAATGCGTCAAGCACAGCGCATGCAAAAATCATCCATCCGACGAGGGGATTTATCTCGATTCTATTAAAAATAGGGTAGGGTAAACATAAAAGCTAGACAAATTATAGGAGTGTGGAAAACTGTGGGTAAATACACAAAAGAGGACATTAAACGTCTCATCGAAGAAAAAAACGTAAGCTTTATTCGTTTACAATTTACAGATATTCTTGGCACAATCAAAAACGTTGAGATTCCTGTAAGTCAATTAGACAAAGCATTAGAAAATAAAATGATGTTTGATGGCTCATCTATTGAAGGCTTCGTTCGAATCGAAGAATCAGATATGTATTTATATCCTGATCTTGATACTTTCGTAGTATTCCCTTGGACTTCTGAAAAAGGGAAAGTAGCACGTCTTATCTGTGATGTATACACTGCGAAAGGCGAACCGTTTGCTGGTGACCCACGTAACAACCTAAAACGTATTCTTAAAAAAATGGAAGATATGGGCTTCTCAAGCTTCAATTTGGGGCCAGAGCCTGAATTCTTCTTATTCAAATTAGATGCAAAAGGCGAACCAACATTAGAAGTAAATGACCATGGTGGTTACTTCGACTTAGCTCCAACAGATCTAGGTGAAAACTGCCGTCGTGATATCGTATTAGAGCTAGAAGAAATGGGCTTTGAAATCGAAGCTTCTCACCATGAGGTTGCTCCAGGACAACACGAAATCGACTTTAAATATGCAGACGCTGTTACTGCTTGTGACAACATCCAAACATTTAAATTAGTTGTCAAAACAATTGCACGTAAACATGGTTTACACGCTACATTTATGCCAAAGCCGCTATTTGGTGAAGCAGGTTCTGGTATGCACTTTAACGTGTCATTATTTAAAGGCAAAGAAAATGCATTCTATGATGAATCTACAGAATTAGGTCTTTCAGATACAGCTATGCAATTTATGGCAGGTGTCCTTGGACACGTTCAAGGTTTCACTGCTGTTACAAACCCAACAGTTAACTCTTATAAACGTTTAGTACCTGGTTATGAAGCACCATGTTATGTAGCATGGTCAGCACAAAACCGTTCACCATTGATTCGTATCCCATCAGCACGCGGACTTTCAACTCGTGTAGAAGTACGTTCTGTGGACCCTTCTGCAAACCCATATTTAGCGATGGCTGTTATTCTAGAAGCAGGTCTTGAAGGTATTCGCCAAAGCTTAACACCACCTGCTGCGATTAACCGTAACATCTATGTAATGACTGAAGAAGAGCGCAAAGCAAATGGTATTGCAAACCTACCAGCCGCATTGGATGACGCTTTAACATTACTAGCTAAAGATAAAGTAGCTCAAGAAGCTTTAGGTGAGCATATCTACGCTAACTTTAAAGAAGCAAAAGAAATCGAGTTCGATATGTACCGTACAACTGTACATCAATGGGAACGCGATCAATATTTAAAAATGTATTAATAACGATTGAAACCGAGTATGGACTTACCCCTGTCAAGTAGACAGTTTAAAAAAGACTAAGCAGCCATCTGATGTCGATATTCTATCGGTGTCAGATGGTTGAGTCGTTTTTGAAAGC
>NZ_KQ465112.1 GCF_001308875.1 Lysinibacillus sp. ZYM-1
GTTTTCCTTTTTCTATGTCTTCAGTTATTTACACAAAATATTTTATACTCTCTTATGGTGACTTAGATGATGATTTTCTTGAAGCGATATTAATAAAAAAGTTAACCGATAATATACAAAGTTTCTATAGAAAGCGAAGATGTAGAGATAAGATTTGTCCAGTCTTATAAAACAAACCAAGTTTTTCACAGAAATGTATGTTTACATCAGTTGGTCGAGATACAAATAGTTCCTAAGAACCCAAAAGAAAAACAATGGTTTTTAGAAGTGCTTTCTAAACTCAAAGATTTGTTCACCTTATTAGTTGGAAGAAGAATAGGTACTTTAAGTTTGGAATTTATGCAAGGAAATCAACGAGCAGCATACTATAACTATGCTTATATCGATTTTAAGCACAATAGTACATTAGACTTTAACCAATTGCTTATTCCTTATCAAACAGTGGGTAATTTTTTTGAGACTATTTTAGAAAAGTGGTTTTCATTAGTAGATAATCCAGCTCAATATGGAATTATAAAATTGCTGATATCTAACTTTTATTTGGCGCAATTTTCAGAGACTATTTTTTAAAATTATATGCAAGGTATAGAAGGGTATCATAGAATGATGTATAGCACAGGGTACATTTCTGAGAAGGAATTTAGACCATACAGGAAGAGTATTTCTAATTTTATAAATAATTTAGATTTAGATAGCTGTTTAAAAAACTCTATAAAAGAGAGATTAACCCATAGTTATGAGTATTCATTACAAAAAAGGTTATCTGATTCCATTTTTAGTATTGATAAATGTATTTGGGAATTATTCTTTAGTACGGAAGAGGAAGTAGAGCAATTTATACAAGATATTAAAAAGGCGAGGAATAATTTAACACACCCCAATGATCAAAAAACCACTAATGATAGTTTAAATTGTTTTATAAATTATAACAGGATATTAAAAGTTATATTTATGTGTATCCTATTTAAAGAACTTGGTATTACCGAAGAGATTATAAGGGATTGTTTATTAAATGATGGAGAATACAGTTGGTTTATGCCAAATAAACCTGAAAGGAATTTTGAACTTCCTAACATATAAATAACGAGGTCGAATAATAAGAGCGCCAAGCATTATGCTAGAGCGCTTTTTCTTCGTCTACTTCTACAAAATCAATTATCTCAGTTATATCCTCAATCCCCAAAGTCTCAGCGATCCTCTCGATATGTCCAAAGTTGATATTTCTTCTCTTACCGTTATTCAATTCGCTTAGTGCTGCGTGTCTTATATCGCATTTCTCCGCTAACTTTCTCAATGAGCCGACCTTGTACTTTTCAATAATGTAATCAATCTTAACAACTACTTGCTTAGCCATTTAAAATTCCTCCTAAAACACACTTGACGTTACGCAATAGCGTACCATATAATGATAACAGAAGTGGTACTTGTAAGCGTACCGAAAGTAAAAATTAATGGGAGGTTGTTATATGATTACTCAAATGCAAATTTTCGAAATTGAGCCAGGTTATTCGTATGTTGTAGAAAGAACTCAGATTATTGAAGGTGTATATCTAGAAGTCTTTAAGCAACCAGGATACGAAGATGATGCGATTTTGTATATCGGTGATAATGAGATTTTATTTAAGTGGGATGATGAAGCACGCTCTATCTTCTCCGAATTGGATGCAGCAGAACCTATCGAATTGCTAGCGATCCTTGCGCAATCACCGAAAGTATCAGCTTAAACTGAATCATACTCGCGCCAACGAGTTGATGCGTCCGTTTTGCGCCAACATTACGGGCAATATACATGCTATTGTCAGCACCAACTGGCTTTAGCAAACATATACGAATGATCATTGCGCCAACAATGGTCGTTGAAAGCTAGGTGCGCCAACGCCTAGCTTTTCTAATCTTATTACCAGAGTATCCGTTAATGGAATAGAAAAATCCATCATAAATATTGAAGAATTAAATTATATAATGCTATGGAAAGCCCTAAAATACTAGCTTTCATTTTAGCTGGATGATTTCTTTCACTTCGAAACAAGTAAAAGAATACTACTATAAATCCTAAAGGAATCCAAAGCTGAAAGATACCATCTTTTGTGCTGCGAGAAAAGATTGGAGCAATGTAAGTACTAATTAGAAAGTATAAGTAAATAGTAAAACGTCTTGTTTCTAATTGCTTGCTCCACTTTACTAAAAGAAAAATAATGATTATCGCAATAATCGTAATATGTAAGGGTGGTAGAAAAATAGAACCGCCACCAAATTTAAATTCCACTATGTATTCCCTCCTTTATTATAGTATATCACCATTTATAGTAAAAATTGTGTTTTTTAAGGGAATCCCGTCCAGAAAGGCGTTTGAGTTCGGGTATATATAGTAGGGAGTTTATCGCCTTCATTTCGCCTTAATAAACGTGGCTAAAAACAGTTTTAAATCGTAAGTCGACGTATTTATCAACCGAAGACTATAACGCCTAAAACAAAGGTGAATTTACGAACTTACTTCTTACTATATGACGGTTTTCATGTTGCAGCGTGAGGACCGTTATTTTTTAAAATTACGATATAGTTAGTGGGTATTTAGACTTGTTTTATGAGTAAAGTGTGCGGAATTCAAAATTTATCTATATTAGTCAAGTAAGGAGGTTTTAAACAATGGTTGATTTATTTTTCTTGAAAGTGTGCGAAACGGAAATTTTATGTATATAAGTCAGTAGGTAGCGATTTAAAAGTGTTAACAGAATTTGATTTTACAGACCAATGTAAGTAGGTGAAATTATTTTGTAGAAGTTGTCCCAAAAACAGAGGCTTTAGTGTGCAGTATATAGTAGAACGAAAATTTTATAAAAAGTGATATCGATTTTTGATTTTAATTCCCTATGTAAAGTGAAGGAAGAAAATTATCAAAAACATGTCCGAAACCGAATTTTCATTCGGGTATACAAAGTAGGAGGCAAATTTTTATCGGAAGTGTTAATGAAATTAATTTTTATTCGCAAATATGATAGTAGGAGATTCAATTTCAACTTTTTTTCAAAAAGTGATATCAAATCGGATGTTTTAGTGTGCTATATAGAGTAGCTAAGTTTTTATGAGGAGTGATATCAAAAATATCTTTTTACCGAGGAGTATGTAGTAGGAGGCAATTCCGTCGATCAATCGGCAATTCATATACCAAATAAAAACTAATTTACTAAAGGAGAGATTTTTTATGACACAAACATTAAACCGCATATTCAATGAGGAGAAAGAAAGCTATTTATATTACAACGAGGCTTTATTGAGTAACAACGTAATTATCAAACAATCAACATTTGAAACTGACGAAGGTTTTCAAACGATAATCGACGTGCTTCATTATAACGATATGGATGCTGTTCAATACACGATATATTGGAGCAATCCATTAGCAGCGATTCAAGTTTATCAAATTGTTAAGGATATTCATGCGTTATACATCGAAAATACGTTAGGTGATTTCCTGCAATTGATGTACGACTTTGTTTGGGATACGATCGTCGGTCCGTTTGTAGCATTCCTAGCCGGAGGATTTACGCAAGCATTCGGAGCAGCTACGGAAATTGTTAACGCATTGTCACCAGTGTTCGAAAAGGTTGGCGGATGGATTAGCAAGGCGGCGGGCTACCTACGAGAGTTCACTAGTATTCTCGGCAAGGTAAAGGTTCCTGATTGGATCGGTAATATCGGTTCCGGTGCCGTTAGTTGGGCGAAGAAATTGCTGCCTGGCAAGAGTGACGGAGCCGCTAAATCGCACTATAGCGGAATCAGTGAAGTTCCTTACAATTCGTATTATGCGAGATTGCATAAGGGGGAACGCGTTCTTACTGCGCAAGAGAATAAATCATACGATCAAGGCAACGGCAGCAGTTCGGGAGGCGGTGTCGTTATCACTGGCAACAACTTCACAGTACGTGAAGAAGCTGACATCGAAAAGATTGCGTATGGGCTAGCGAAATTAATCGAAAGGGAGAGGATGCAACGTGGCTAAGAGTACTATAGGATTATAAAAACAAACGGGTAGGCATCGGCTTTTATAGTGGTGCTTGTCGTCTTTTTTTGTGCCCAATTGCGTAAGAACTAAATATATAAAGGAGAGACGTTATGTACGATCGATTAATCGTAGGGCAGCGCAATGTTAAGCCGTATCTTGTAAGTGATAAAAACATCCCCAGGTTACGAGAAAAATTTAACGGAAAAGAAAAGAAGGTACGGGCGGTTGTCCTTCTAGCGCAGAATAGCGGTTATATAAAGATGGAAGAAGTGGCGTTCCTATGTAAAATTACGCGCATGACATTATATCGCTGGCGTACGCAGGATAAGACGTTTCAAAAGGAGTGCGATAGGTTGCTCGATAAGGCGTTTAAACATACGAGAAATGAGTACAATAGAATAACGCGACGTCGAGTGTTTTCATTAGCGGAATTATGCGGAGGATGGTACGGGTATCGTAACTTGGAGGATATAATCTACGATTTACCGCTATTATAAAATGTTACATTTTTACTCTTTTGAGAACTTTTTAGGGCGCAAAATATCGGGTAGACACCTTTTATGGACGTGCCCTTAAAACACTTTGGGATCACATTACTTTGCAAAATACGTTAGTTTTGCGTTACATATAATAGAAGAAACTCGGATTTGATACGATTTACATAAGTAAGATGACGTAATGTTAACGCAGATTACAGGGGCAGAGAGTCAGATTGGACGGGGCGGTCTGAAACTTGAGGGGTTTAGGTATGACGCTATTTCGTTATCAAAACTTAACAGTATTGACAAAGTTTTGCCGATGCGATAGTATAGCCTTATAAACGTTATCAAAACTTATTATCAAAAGTTAGGGGCGATATAATGGCTAAATACGGGTATGCTCGAGTGTCAACAGTAGCGCAAGATTTAGAGTCGCAAATCCAGTTGTTAGAATCGGAAGGCTGTACGCAAATCTATAAAGAGAAGTTTACGGGGACTAAGACGGATCGACCTGTATTTAATGAAGTTATGGCGTTGTTAACGGAAGGTGATACGTTAGTAGTAACGAAACTAGACCGATTAGCACGTAACACTAGAGAAGGTATCGATGTTGTCGAGGCGTTATTCGAGCGTGGTGTACGCGTGCATGTACTTAACGTAGGACTATTAGAGAATACGACTATGGGACGCTTCTTCCTTACTACGCTATTGGCAGTAGCTGAGATGGAGCGTAATCTAATTATAGAGCGAACGCAAGAAGGCAAAGCAATTGCAAAGCAGTGCGAAGACTTTCGAGAAGGTAGACCGAAGAAATTCGATAAGAAACATTTAGACAACGCGATGCAGCTATTGAAATCTAATAGTTATAAAGAAGTCGAAGCAAAGACGGGAATTTCAGTCGCAACTTTGGCGAGAGAAAGAAGAAAACGAAAAGCAAACGAATTAATTAACGATTGAGCAAACGTTGCTTGATCGTTCTTTTTTTGCGTTGAAATTGCGTGACCCCAGAGCCCTTTGTTCTAACAGGCGCTTTCTGCTGTTCGGACCTTGCGCACAACTTTTTTTCGTTTTGAAAAAATAATGGATAATTTTACAAAATATTGTTACTATCAACTAACGGGGCAGGTTAGTATATTATTAACCTATAATGTAATCTTTTTCCAGTATTAGTGAAATATACGTTACTATTATTTAAAGTATAACTTTTAATGGGAAAGGAGTTTTAAAGGTGAAAAAAGAGAGTGATCATTTATATTTCATCGATAATATAAAAATAGCTTTAATTATGCTTGTAGTAGCTCACCATGCTGGACAAGCCTATGGACCAGGTGGTTGGTGGTATTTTTTGGATGATAAATCTATCAACTGGTTGGGCAAATTTTTCTCTGTAAATGCAGCATTCTTTATGAGTATGTTTTTCTTTTTATCAGCCTATTTTCTCCCTCAATCAATCGCGAGAAAAGGGCCGAAACGGTTTTTAAAAGAACGTCTAATTAGAATTGGTATTCCATTACTACTGGGATTTCTCGTGATAATTCCTATTCTGATGTATTTATATTACATTAATTTTAGAGATTATGAACCCATCTCATTTTTTTCTTACTATGTTAATATATTTTTTGGACTTGGTAATAAACCCCTGAATTGGTCTGGGCCCTCATGGCCAGATATGCAATTTGGCCATTTATGGTTTTTAGAGCATTTACTTGTGTATGCGGTTGTGTTTTCAGTCTGGACCTTCTTTACATCTAAGAAATCCACAAAAGAATACGATGGAAACATTAAGGTTTATCAGATTCTCTCCCTCTGGTTGGTCGTTAGTTTAGTGACTTTCACTACAAGGATATGGTTTCCTATTGATTATTGGACAGGTTTCTTAGGATTTATTCAAACAGAATTTGCACATGTACCACAGTATGTGAGTTTCTTCTGCTTAGGCATTATAGCCTATCATCGCAAATGGTTTATAACTATGAGTACGAGAGCAGGATACAACTGGCTTATTATTGGGGTATCAATAGTAATTATTTTGTATTTTGGAGGAAATACGATAGATCTTTTTCTTTTAAAGGGTGGACAAAACTTCGGTTCGTTGGCTCGATCATTAATTGAGACGTTACTGTGTATTTCGCTTGTCATCGGTCTTCTAATTTTATTTAGAGAAAAAATAAACGGCACTAATCGTTGGTCTAAGATGTTATCAAACAATGTATTTGTTGTTTATTTCATCCATGTCCCAGTAGTTGTCTTCCTTCAATATACATTGAATGACCTACCAATATCAGTCTGGACTAAATTTCTTATGACAGCATTTTTAGGAATCATTCTAAGTTTTTTGCTAAGTCATTTTGTATGGCGAAAGATTCCATACCTCAAAAAAATGATGTGAAAAATGAAAAAGCCAGCAATAATGCTGGCTTTTGTCTTAGTAGGATAATGATGTGTCATAAAAATAATGATTCTTGTTCAGCTAACGGGGTGCTTTAGTTTAATATTAGAGCTGTTTTTTGACCTCGGGCGGTTAATATTCAGCGCTGTCAGAAGCATCGAGAATCGCTGAATCGGATAGTTGGCCGTCTTGAGTCGTCTGAATGAAGTTTTTAACGTAGAACTGACGCAAAGTTAAATTGTACTCTCCGCGAATATAACGGTTGTTATAGAAGAATAGATCATATCGTCGACGGAAAATTGACGCTGAGTCTTAGAGCCGCAAGGGTTTGACTGATTTTACCACTAGAATTATATTTACTGGTGATGTAGGCTAATTGTAGCGCTAATAAATTTAACATCGATGTTAAAATCGGAGAGAAAATGAATACTAAAGCTATGTATGAAAAGACTGGGGTAAGTGAGCGTACAATTCAAAACCATATGAAAGAAGTACGTTACTTTATTCCGGGTTTTGCAATGAATCGCCGTGGGAACAATTATTTTACGCCGTTAGAGGCAGAAGCGTATTATGTTATGATTAGAATTATCGAGGAAACTAATAACGTTAAATTTGGGATTCGGGCATTAATAGAGTATATGGAGAGACAGCGAGTTTTGGCCCGTATTAATACAATTGTTAATAATGATCCATTTTAAGTTTACTTACTAAATAATGTGGTGTAATATTATCGGTAAATATAAGTCTTGAAAAACTGCGAAGGCTTCCGGTAGAATGGCCGGTAAACTTTCGCTATATAAATGTTATCTAATTCGTCATGCTATCGAAGTGGCGTGGAATCGTGGCAATTATGAATCCATTTCGTCGATGTTTGGCTATACAGTCCATCATTTGAAGTCCAAGCCAACAAATAGCGAATTCATTGCTATGATCGCAGACAAAATCCGCATCGATATGATGGCTAGCTAATGACAACTTTAACCGTCTGATAAATTAAACATATACAACACTCACATATACAGCTATTATACTTTGCATATTATGAGCGCCTTTTTAGACATTCCTGTTTAAGAGGGCGTATTTTTTGCCTTCATTGAGAAAAATGCTGCGGAAATATCTGTAACTATATTCAGCGAAAGTCATGAAACGAAGTCTGAATCCGATAAAAAATAGCAAGATGGTCAATAATCGAATGATAAATGGAAACTACTGTAGAAGCGGGTGATAAAGATGAAAAGTGTCAATTTTCAATTAGATGGAATGGATTCGATAGAGATTACACAAATAGAGGAACATTTATTTGAAGTGCGATTAGTATTAGATGGTGAAATAAGTGTACAATATTTGACAAAGGAGCAGGTGGGACAACTTGGTTCTACTTTCCAAATTGGAAATATTAAGAGTTATCTTGAATAAAGAGCCTTAATTCCTGAATGTTTTATAGTTCTAAAGACCTGTTATTATTCATTTTTTATGACGATCATACACTATGATATATATCTATGGAATACTATTTGTTCAAATTATCCTAATAGAATAACCTTGATTTTAAGGAAAGTTTTATTAAAAAACCAAAATAATAAACAAATTGTTGGTTCTAAATACCTTATTGTGTTTATGGAAAATAAAATATAGTTGGATGTTTTAATGATTAAGTAGTACTATTTTCTTTCTCGTTAGTGACAATGGTCTCTAAACAAATGTAAGTGGATTGTATATACTTACATATAGAGGGAAGGAGGAGGTAGCTTGATTCTAGTTCGAAATGAAAACTTCGAAATTTCTGAAGAGAATGGCAAGGTATTTATGCTTACTTTTAGTGCCGGATTCCCATTAAAAGAATTTGATAGCATCCTACGAAGTCATCCACGACTTAAATTGTCTAATTTTTCAATTTTAAAAAACGTGTTGTCAACCCAAAACACTAGTCCAGTAGAAATTGGCCGCTGGCTTCCAAATATTGAAGCTGAAATTGCCCGTGATAAAATGTCAGCCTCTATTTTTATCTATGAAACAAACGAATATATTGCAAATCATAAAGAAAAGCTGACACAGCAAATACGAGAAACACTTGCTGAAAATGAAATTGTGCATGGTATATTAGATTTTGATATTTCGAAGGCTGAACCAGGAAAAGCATTTTTAATTGCACAGGGGCAACCACCTATAGCAGGCATGGATGCACAAATTACATACTTACCTAAACCGGAGAGAAAACCGGTCATTCGTGATGATGGAAAAGCGGATTACTTTGATATGAATTTTATTTCAGAAATTTCGGAAGGCTCATGGCTAGGTGAAAAGATTCCTGCTACATTAGGTAAACCAGGGAAAAATGTGCTAGGTGAAGTAGTGGCTGCGGCACCAGGGCGCGATTTTCCGATCCGATACGATACAAAATCAGCATATGAAGTGGAAGAGGACGGGAAAGTTGTGATCCGCTCGAAAATTGCTGGTGTTCTAGATGATGTGAAAGGTATGATCGGTGTAAACAGACACCTACCTATTAACGGTGATGTTGGCGTTGAAACAGGTAATCTAGAATTTAATGGTTCTCTTAGTATTAAAGGAACAGTAACAAATGGCTATACGGTTATTGCAACTGGCGATATATCCATTGATGGTGCTGAGGGTGTAAGCGGTGCCAAACTTATTAAATCCATTGAAGGCGATGTTTATATTCGGGGAGGCATTTTTGGTCTTGGTTCAACTGTCGTAGAAGCAGGTGGCAATATTTTTGTCAAACATGTCAATGAAGCAAATTTGGTTGCAGCGGATAGTATTCATATTGGTTTCTATGCATTAGGATCGCAACTTACTGCTCACTCTATTTTTGTGGACGAACGAAAAGGTAAAATTATTGGAGGACGTGCGGTAGCTAAAAATACGATTGTCACTGCCATATCAGGTAACCGATTGGAGCGTCGAACAGATTTGATTATTGAAAGTGTCAATAAGCAAGAAAATAATTCGGTTATGCAGGAGAAAGCAGTACAGCTTAAAGAGTTACAAACAGAAATTTCAACACATGAGTCCAAAATGAAAAGCTTATTACCATACCTCAACCAAATGTCTAAAGAACAAACGGCATCCTTTGAAGAGACAAAGCAAGCTTTATCAAAATTAAAGGCTGAAGCTGTAACATTAGATCGTGAAATAAAACTGTTAATGGATGAAATGCGTCATGTTGGAAAAGAAGAGATTGTTGTGACAAAGGAAGCACATCCAGGTACTTATATTCAAATTGGAAAAAAATCATCTTTATTAAGCAAAATGACCAATGGTAAATTTCTGCTAGAGTTTGGTGAATTAAATGTCTAATTCGTCCTATATTCCAGTGTTTGCACATCGAGGAGCTTCAGCCTATGCGCTAGAAAATACCTTTAAAGCTTTCGAAAAGGCATTGGAGCTTGGGGCTGATGGCATTGAGTTAGACATCCAATTTTCTAAAGAGGGTTATCCTATAGTATACCATGATCCACAACTGTCAAGATTGGTAGGTATCAATAAACTGGTGAGTGATTGTACGATGGAAGAGTTATTGAGTTTTAAACTCGGCAAGCCTTGGAGGCGTTTCTTCTCATCATTTAAAATGCCAGCATTTGATGCAGTTTTAGCATGGGCTAAAACGCACAAGCTCCCTTTAAATATTGAATTAAAATCCACCATTCTAGACAATCAAATTGGGCTGGGTGAATTTCTTCAAGGCCTAACATTGCCAGTAGGGAGCCACTTCTCATCGTTTCACTACGAACTTCTGGAGATTGTGAAAAAACATAGACCTGAATACGAAACGGCTCTGATTGCCACGAAAAAAGTAAAATGGGATTTGTTAGCTGATTACAAAGCGGCTGATACTGTTCATATGCATAAAAGGTACTACAAACCAAGATACTTGGAGGCATGTGTAGTCAGTGGCAAAGCTTGTCGTTTTTATGCAATTGATGGTACTGAACCATTCTTAACGAATCCTCATCATGCTGTTATTGGTTGGATTACGGATTATCCTGATAAAGTCAAGACCACACAGCAGCGTGTATAAAAATAGCTATCCAGTAAGTCAAAATGGACTTATTTGGATAGCTATTTTTATTTTTTTTGGAAGCGCGGTGCTACTTTTCCATTTTTGCGGTCGCGATGTAGTAAAAATCCTGCGAAAAAACCAAAGCCTATAACAAAGAATATTACACCAACTACAAATTGTAGCCATAAAAATGGGAAAGGCGAAATAAGCTTACCAAACAATGTATCACGCATAAATTTAATGCCACCTGCAGCCATAAGACCTGGAATAAGCATTACAATAAATGCAGCTAAACGGGCCATATATATCCCTCCTTATTCCTATGATTAATTGTACCTGTGGATGGGGGAATGTCAAGAAAGGGTAGACATCAATATAATAATGGTTCCTCAAAACTAGGGAGGACATAAAATAGGTTTTGTAACTGAATGTTTAGAAAATTCTTACTTAAATAAGAATATGTAATAATAGTTGCGAAATTGTGAATTTGTCAGTATTGTAAAAATAAGTGGAGCAATATTATCCATTACTAAACAATTTTCTTCTTCCTGTATTAGGGGTCTAAAAACCTACTGAAAAGAGGGGCTCAGTACTTGCTGAGAAGAGGACAACAAAGAAAAGATTGTTAGAAAAAACTTGATTGGGACGGGCATTTGGGGATGCACTTTCCAAAGCAAAGGGGCGAGTTTCATGGAAATCTTCAAGTATATGGAAAAGTATGATTATGAACAATTGGTATTTTGCCAAGATGAAGCATCAGGGTTAAAAGCGGTTATCGCTATCCATGATACAACACTTGGACCAGCATTAGGAGGGGCACGTATGTGGACATATGCATCAGAGGAAAATGCAATTGAGGATGCGTTGCGTTTAGCACGAGGTATGACCTACAAAAATGCTGCAGCTGGTTTAAACCTTGGCGGTGGGAAAACGGTCATTATCGGTGACCCATTTAAAGATAAAAACGAAGAAATGTTCCGTGCACTAGGTCGTTTCATCCAAGGCTTGAATGGCCGTTATATTACTGCAGAAGACGTAGGTACAACGGTGACAGATATGGATTTAATCCATGAGGAAACAGATTATGTAACAGGAATTTCACCTGCATTTGGTTCATCAGGGAACCCATCTCCAGTAACGGCATATGGTGTTTACCGTGGTATGAAAGCAGCTGCAAAAGAAGCTTTTGGTTCAGAATCATTAGAAGGATTAAAAGTTTCTGTACAGGGTCTAGGAAATGTAGCCTACAAGCTTTGCGAGTATTTACATAATGAAGGGGCAAAACTTGTTGTAACAGATATCAATCAAGCAGCAATTGATCGAGTTGTGAATGACTTTGACGCAATTGCAGTGGCACCAGATGAAATCTATGCGCAGGACGTTGATATTTTCTCACCTTGTGCTTTAGGTGCTATTTTAAATGATGAAACAATTCCACAACTAAAAGCAAAAGTAATTGCTGGATCAGCTAATAACCAGTTAAAAGATTCACGTCATGGTGATTATCTACATGAATTAGGTATTGTTTATGCACCAGACTATGTAATCAATGCTGGTGGCGTTATTAACGTTGCGGATGAATTATATGGTTATAATCGTGAACGTGCTCTGAAACGCGTTGATGGTATTTATGATAGTATTGAAAAGATCTTTGCTATTTCAAAACGAGATGGCATTCCAACATATGTGGCAGCGAATCGTTTAGCAGAAGAACGCATTGCGCGTGTAGCAAAATCTCGCAGCCAATTCTTAAAAAATGAAAAAAATATTTTACACGGTCGCTAATATACACGGTTTAAAAATTTGGAGAAGTCGCATTGTCGACTTCTTCTAATTTTAAACAACAAATAAGAGCGTCGTGAAGTAAAGCTAAAGCTCTTCTTAAGCAAGAACTGACCGTTATAAAATTGGCAAGGTGATTGTTTAATAGATAGAATACTTTAGCACTTTTCTCAAAAGGGGGAATAAACATGGCTCAAAATTATGATGTTGTCATTTTAGGTGGAGGTACAGGCGGTTATGTTGCGGCCATCCGAGCTGCGCAACTAGGCTTGAAAACAGCTATTGTAGAGCGGGAGCGTTTAGGCGGAACATGCTTGCATAAAGGTTGTATTCCAAGTAAAGCCTTACTTCGAAGTGCAGAAGTATATCGTATGGCTAATAAAACGGCTAGTGAATATGGTGTCGAAATTGAAGGTGTGACATTGCAATTTGACAAAGTTCAAGCTAGGAAACAAGCAATCGTTGAGCAATTAAGCCAAGGTGTGAATACACTGATGAAAAAAGGCAAAATAGATGTTTATCATGGTACAGGACGAATTTTAGGCCCATCTATTTTCTCTCCTATGCCGGGAACGATTTCTGTAGAAATGTCCAATGGTCAAGAGAATGAAATGCTTGTGCCAACCAATGTTGTGGTTGCAACTGGTTCGAAGCCGCGAGGTATGGCAGGATTAACAGTTGATGGTCAATATGTGATGAATTCAGATCATGCTTTGGAACTTGAAAATTTACCAAAATCATTGTTAATCGTTGGCGGTGGTGTCATTGGAATTGAGTGGGCATCTATGCTTTGTGATTTTGGTGTATATGTAACAGTGGTAGAATATGGTCCAACAATCTTACCAGCGGAAGATGCAGACATCGTAAAAGAAGTAACAAAACAGCTTGAAAAGCGAGGAGTCCGCATCGTTACGAATGCTCGTTTAGATACAGATACATTCAAAATTGAAAATGATAACGTTTTCATTTCCGCAAAAGTAAATGATCAGGAAGAAATCTTTGAGGCAGATAAACTATTACTTTGTGTAGGCCGTGAAGCCAACACGCAAGACATCGGTTTGGAAAATACAGAAATCGAAGTGGAAAAAGGCTTTATTAAAGTGAATGCTTCTTATCAAACGAAGGAATCACATATGTATGCCATTGGGGATGTGATAGGTGGCTTACAGTTAGCACATGTTGCTTCGCATGAAGGACTGTCAGCGATTGAGCATATAGCGACAGGTAAAACAGAGCATATAGATGATCTGAAGGTACCGAAATGTGTTTATTCATATCCAGAGGTTGCCAGCATCGGATTAACAGAAGTTTCTGCTAAAGAGCAAGGTTATGCATTGAAAATTGGTAAATTCCCGTTTAAGGCAATTGGTAAAGCATTAGTAAATGGAGAAACAGAAGGCTTTGTAAAAATTATTGCTGATGAAGAAACAAATGATATTTTGGGTATTCATATGGTAGGGCCACACGTGACAGATTTGATTGGAGAAGCATCACTAGCTAAATTGTTGGATGCTACACCATGGGAAATTAGTCAGGCGATCCATCCACACCCATCATTAAATGAGGTTTTAGTGGAATCTGCTTTAGCAGTTGATGATCGTGCTATCCATTTTTAATTTTCTGAATTTCATAACTAACGTATCCAAATATGGGGTTATAGGATAAGATAGTTATTCTCTATAATACGAAAGGGGTGTTCGTATGCAAGATGTTCAAATCAAACATGAAGATTTAGGTTTGTCAAATGAAGATGTACTTGCTATGTTCGAAACAATGTTAATGGCCAGAAGATTAGATGAGCGTATGTGGTTACTAAACCGTTCTGGTAAAATTCCGTTTGTTATTTCTTGTCAAGGGCAGGAGGCAGCACAAGTTGGGGCAGCCTTTGCACTCAATAAAGATAAGGATTATATTGCGCCATATTATCGTGATATGGGCGTTGTTTTACATTTTGGTATGACACCAAGAGAATTGATGTTATCTGCATTTGCCAAAGCAGAAGATCCAAACTCTGGTGGGCGTCAAATGCCAGGCCATTTTGGTCAAAAGAAAAATCGCATTTTAACAGGATCTTCGCCTGTTACAACGCAAGTTCCGCACGCAGTTGGGGTTGCACTTGCAGGACGTCTACAAAAAGAAGATTTTGTATCTTTCGTGACACTTGGTGAAGGTTCTTCTAACCAAGGGGATTTCCATGAAGGGGCAAACTTTGCTGGTGTTCATAAGTTACCAGTTATTATCATGGTAGAAAACAATCAATATGCCATCTCTGTACCTGTTGAACGCCAATTAGGCTGTGCGAAAGTTTCTGATCGTGGAATTGGCTATGGTATGCCAGGCGTGACCGTTGATGGAAAATGTCCATTACAAGTCTACAAAGTGGTAAAAGAGGCAGCCGATCGTGCACGAAATGGAGAGGGCCCAAGCTTAATCGAAACGGTAACATATCGTTTGACGGCCCATTCTTCGGATGATGATGACCGTCAATATCGTACGGCAGAAGACATTGCAGAAGGCAAGGCCAAAGATCCGATTGTGTTATTTGAAAAGTATCTAATGGATGCTGGCGTATTGACTGAAAACGTACGTACTGAAATCGAAGAGCGTGTCATGGCGGAAGTAAATGAAGCTACCGATTATGCAGAAGCGGCTCCATATGCACAACCAGAAGATGCCATGAAATATGTTTATGCACCAGTGGACGGAGGTGACGTGTAATGGCAGTAATGTCTTATATTGATGCGATTACATTAGCAATGAAAGAAGAAATGGAACGTGATGAACGAGTTTTCATTTTAGGGGAGGACGTTGGTCGTAAGGGCGGTGTATTCAAAGCAACGACTGGTTTGTACGATCAATTCGGTGAATACCGTGTACTTGATACGCCACTTGCAGAAAGTGCTATTGCAGGGGTTGGTATTGGGGCAGCGATGTATGGTATGCGTCCAATCGCTGAAATGCAATTTGCTGATTTCATTATGCCAGCTGTCAACCAAATCGTCTCTGAGGCAGCCAAAATTCGTTACCGTTCTAATAACGATTGGACTTGTCCTATGGTAATTCGTGCACCTTTTGGTGGAGGAATTCACGGGGCGCTTTATCATTCTCAATCTGTTGAAGCCCTTTTTGCAGGGACACCTGGATTGAAAATAGTTATTCCTTCAACACCATATGATGCTAAAGGATTGCTGAAAGCAGCTATTCGTGATGAAGATCCAGTATTATTCTTTGAACATAAACGTGCTTATCGTTTAATTAAAGGCGAAGTACCGCTAGAGGATTACACTTTACCTATCGGGAAGGCAGACGTGAAGCGTGAAGGGGATGATGTGACGGTCATTACTTATGGTTTAGCTGTACACTTTGCCCTACAAGCTGCAGAGCGTCTTGCTGCAGATGGAATTTCTGCTCATATACTTGACCTTCGTACGGTTTATCCACTTGATAAGGAAGCAATTATTGAGGCGGCAAGTAAGACAGGAAAAGTATTACTTGTCACAGAGGATAATAAAGAAGGCAGCATCATGAGTGAAGTTGCCGCAATTATAGCGGAACATTGTTTATTTGAGCTTGATGCACCAATTCAACGTCTAGCAGGACCTGATGTGCCAGCAATGCCATATGCACCAACAATGGAGAAATATTTTATGATTAATCCTGATAAAGTTGAACGTGCGATGCGAGAACTTGCGGCATTTTAACAAACCAAGCAAGGCTGATTGAAAAAAGTGAAAGCCTCAGACGGAAGAACAGATTTTGACTTAGCCGTTTGAAAGTCAAAATCTGTCTATTTGCCTATCTACGTCTAATGATTTAGCGCTGCATCAGGTACAATGACGCCTAGGCTTAATTGATGGGAGGAATAAATGATGGCGGTTCAAAATATTACTATGCCACAGCTCGGCGAAAGTGTAACAGAAGGTACAATTGAAAAATGGCTTGTGAAGCCTGGGGATACAGTGAAAAAATATGATCCTTTAGCAGAAGTTGTGACAGATAAAGTAAATGCAGAAATTCCATCGTCATTTGAAGGGGTTATTACAGAGTTAATTGCAGAAGAAGGTCAAACATTACCGGTAGGGGCAGTCGTATGCTCGATTGAAATTGCAGGGGATAGTGAATTACCGCCACCGCCACCTGAAAAAAAATCTGCAGTCAGTACAGCGATTTTAAATGCAGGTGTTCAAAAGAAACAAGAGGCACCACAACCGGTTTCTACTCCTCCTTCAGCTGCTCCAAAAGAAGCGCGTAAGGACAAAGTACGCTATTCACCTGCAGTTCTAAGACTTGCACAGGAGCATGATATTGCACTCGATCAAGTAACAGGAACTGGCGAAGGTGGTCGCATTACAAGAAAAGACTTGTTAAAGCTCATTGAAACAGGGAATATTCCAACAGCAATTGCTGCGGCACCGGCACCATCAACGATGCAAACGACAGCACCTGTTCAACCACAACAGGGAGAAAAGCCAGCAGCACCTGTACAACCTATCCAGCCTGGAGATATTGAAATTCCAGTGACGAAGGTCCGTCGTGCGATTGCTAATAATATGGTAAGAAGTGTTCACGAAGCTCCACATGCTTGGATGATGATGGAAGTGGATGTGACAGATTTAGTTGCTTATCGAGATAGCTTAAAAAGTGAATTTAAGCAAAAAGAAGGCTTTAATCTTACATATTTCGCCTTCTTTGTAAAAGCAGTGGCTCAGGCCTTGAAAGAATTCCCAATGATGAACTCTATGTGGGCTGAGGATAAAATTATTCAAAAGCATGATATCAATATTTCGATTGCCGTGGCGACTGATGATGCACTATTTGTGCCTGTTATAAAACACGCAGATGAAAAATCCATTAAAGGAATTGCTAAAGAAATTCATGAGCTTGCTATAAAAGTTCGAACTGGAAAATTAGCAATGGATGATATCAAGGGCGGTACATTTACCGTTAATAATACGGGAGCATTTGGCTCTATTCAATCGATGGGGATCATTAATTACCCACAAGCGGCAATCCTCCAAGTGGAGAGTATTGTAAAAAAACCTGTCATTTTGCCAGGTGGAATGTTTGCCGCACGTGATATTGTGAATTTATGTTTATCTTTAGATCATCGTGTGTTGGATGGACTAGTATGTGGTAAATTCCTAAATAGAGTAAAAGAAATACTCGAAAATACAAGTAAATCTTCAACGTCAGTCTACTGATGACTCGTCGGAAACCTGTTGTATAAGGGTTTCCGATTTTTTTTATGCTTTTCGAGTCGCAAATTGTCATGTAGAATAACAAATAGAAACTACTAAGGGGGGAAGCTGATTAAGCGTCCGCATGTCAAACAACATGAAAAATATTGAATTTGAAAAGCCAGCCTATTCTGACTGGCAAGATGCAGCAATCAAAGCTTTAAAAGGGAAACCATTTGAGTCTCTATTCACAAAAACAAATGAGGGTGTTACACTACAGCCAATTTACACACAGGAAAGTTTAGTAACAAAGCTTGGCGATGAACTTGACCGACAAGTTGCCACAATCCGTTCCCTACAAGATAATCAAGCATTTCAAGTGGCTCAGCAAGTTCATGCTGATACAAGTGAAGCATTTTTTGCACAGCTTGAGGACAGTTTAGCTCGAGGTAATGAAGTTATTACAATTGATAGCCGTGTTAATTTTGACTGGACAGAAGATGTATTGGTCAAATTAGCATCATATTTCTCAGAATATTCATTTAAAATTACTATTGAAGATACAAAAGACCCACTATTAACAGTATTTGATAAAATTGAAGTGGACCAGCGGGGAGCTGTGAAAGGTTTCATCGTTTCGAACCACCCAATCTCTTTAAACGCATTTCCGAGCGTGCGCTCAGTCGGCGCAAACACAGTCATTTATCATAATGAAGGTGCCAATGCAGTTCAAGAATTAGCCTATGCACTTGCATTAGCAGCAAAATTTGTGGATCAGGAAGAAAGCTTTGAAGCATTCTCGAAGAAGTTTTTTGTATCCTTTGCTGTCGATACACAATTCTTTACAGAAATTGCAAAACTCCGTGCTTTTAAAGTACTTTGGAAAGCGTTCTCATCCGCATATGGTGTTACAGACAATGTAAAAATACCGACAGTTGCTGAAACATCATTGAGAAGCTTCTCTAAATTGGATGTATATGTGAATCTTTTACGTTCTTCCAATGAAGCGCTTTCTGGTTTAATCGGTGGTGCTGATCTCTTTACGGTTCATCCACATGATGTGTTAACAAAGCCTACAGAACAATCAGTACGTATTGCTCGTAATGTGTCATTAATTTTAAAAGAAGAAACAAATGTCTTAAAGGTAATAGATCCTGCAGGTGGTTCTTACTTTATCGAGTCATTAACGGCAGACTTTGTCAAAGAAGCATGGGCGTTATTCTTAGAAATAGAGGCAGCTGGCGGTATTGATGAATACACAGCATCTGGCAAACTTGCAGAAGAAGTGGAAAAATCCTATCAATCTCGTATTCAAGCCACACAAATTCGAAAGCAATCATTGATTGGAACAAATATTTATGCCAATCCAGCAGATGCACTGGAAGGTGAAACAAATCCGGTGTTTGCTAGCATCAAACGAAGTGCTATCCCATTTGAAAAGCTACGTGCAGAAATGACAGCAGCTGGTGTGAAAACGGGTATTTTAGCATTAGGTACGTTAAAAAGCTCTAAACCAAGAGCAGATTTTGTTGCTGGTTTCTTAAATACAGTTGGTCTTGTTCCAGAAAAAAGCGAACCAGTGGCAACTGTTGAAGAGGCAGTAGCATGGCTAAAGGCAACAGAGGCAAAATATGTTGTAATTGCAGGTAATGATGATGATTCAAAGGAACTTGTACATGCCATCTTAGCTAATAAACCAGCGGATGTGTTTGTGGATGTTGCTGGTAAATTTAAAGACGAAGAAGAAGCTTGGTTAGCAAATGGTTTGAACGGCTTTATTTTCGCGGGACAGAACATCATTGAAAAATTACAGTCAGTGTTTGCGAGCATGAAGGAGGTCCAATGATGAGCAAGCCAAATTTTAATGCAGTAGAAATAGAAAAAGTTTTAACAGCTAATACACCTCAAGCGTCTGACGACAAGTTTATGACAAATGAAGGCATTGAAATAAAAGATATTTATACAAAAGATGATATCAAAGATGCTAAACATTTAAATGATGTAGCAGGTATTGCGCCAAATACACGTGGACCATACCCTACCATGTATGTAGCTCGCCCTTGGACTGTTCGTCAATATGCTGGTTTCTCAACAGCTGAAGAATCCAATGCCTTTTACAAACGAAATCTTGCTATGGGACAAAAGGGTTTATCTGTAGCGTTTGACCTAGCCACTCACCGAGGCTATGACTCCGATCATCCACGTGTAACAGGGGATGTAGGGAAAGCTGGTGTTGCCATCGACTCTGTCGAGGATATGAAAATTCTGTTTGATCAAATCCCGTTAGATCAAATGTCCGTTTCTATGACGATGAATGGTGCGGTACTACCTGTTCTCGCTTTCTATATTGTGGCAGCAGAGGAGCAAGGGGTAACACCAGAAAAATTAGCAGGAACGATTCAAAATGATATTTTAAAAGAATATATGGTGCGTAATACATATATTTACCCACCTACTATGTCGATGAAAATCATTGCAGATATTTTTGAATATACAGCGAAGTTTATGCCGAAATTTAACTCTATTTCGATTTCTGGCTACCATATTCAAGAAGCGGGCGCAACAAATGACATTGAGCTTGCCTATACGTTAGCGGATGGTTTGGAATATGTCCGTACAGGATTGAAAGCAGGGATTGATATCGATGCCTTTGCGCCACGTTTATCGTTCTTCTGGGCAATTGGCATGAATTATTACATGGAAGTTGCTAAAATGCGCGCAGCACGTCGTATTTGGGCTCAGATGATGTCAACGTTTAATCCGAAAAATCCGAAAACATTAGCATTACGTACCCATTCACAAACATCCGGCTGGTCATTAACGGAGCAAGATCCATTTAATAATGTAGCCCGTACTTTAATCGAAGCGAATGCGTCTTCGATGGGACATACGCAATCACTTCATACGAATGCGCTGGATGAAGCTATTGCACTACCAACTGATTTCTCTGCACGTATCGCACGTAATACACAGTTATTTTTACAAGAGGAAACGGCAATGACGAAAGTGATTGATCCATGGGGTGGTTCGTACTACGTGGAGAAGTTAACAGAAGAAATCACAAAATCTGCTTGGGCATTAATCGAAGAGATTGAAGAACTTGGAGGTATGGCGAAAGCAATTGAAACGGGACTTCCAAAAATGAAGGTTGAAGAAGCAGCAGCTAAACGCCAAGCGAAAATTGACTCCAAAACAGAAACTATTGTTGGTGTGAATAAATATCGCCTAGCAAAAGAAGAGCCAATTGACATTCTAGATATTGACAATACAATTGTGCGACAAAAACAAATTGAGCGTTTAGAAGCGATGAAAGCTGCACGTGATGAAGCTGAGGTTCAAAAACATTTAGCCCGTTTAACGAAAGCTGCACAAGATGGCGAAGAAAACTTGCTAGCTATAGCAGTTGATGCAGCTCGTGCTCGTGCCTCTTTAGGTGAAATTTCAGATGCAATCGAAGCGGTTTCGGGAAGACACAAGGCCGTGATTCGTTCTATTTCTGGTGTTTACTCTGCCAACTTCTCTGATGAGGAACAAATTACGGAAGTGAAACAGATGACTGAAGAATTCCTTGAAAACGAAGGCCGTCGCCCACGTATTTTAGTAGCCAAAATGGGACAAGATGGACATGACCGCGGTGCCAAGGTTGTCGCAACAGGCTATGCTGATTTAGGTTTTGACGTAGATATTTCACCATTATTTATGACGCCAGCTGAGGCAGCACAAATGGCTGTTGAAAACGATGTTCATGTAATCGGTGTCTCATCTTTAGCAGCTGGTCATAAAACATTAGTGCCAGAATTAATCGCAGAGTTAGAAAAATTAGGTCGTGAAGATATTATCATAATTGTGGGTGGCGTAATACCAGCACAAGATTATGATTTCCTTTACAATGCTGGCGCAGTAGCTATTTTTGGACCAGGTACTGTGATTCCAGTATCCGCACAGAAAATTATTGAAGAAATCTACAAACGTTTAGGCTATGAGGAAGTGTCTGAATAATGGACAACAACAAAGGAATGGAAAAAAGTGCGCTATTTGTGATGGACGGAGTTGAGGCAACTCACGACGGTATGCAATATGGTACACCTAAAAAATTCCGGAAGAAAAAAGCTGACAATGTTAATATTCGAGAGCTTGCGCAACAAGTACGTGCGGGCTCTCGCACACATTTGTCAAAAGCGATTACCCTCATTGAAAGCTCAAATGCTACTCATAAAGTGCAAGCACAAGAGCTTTTACAAGAGCTTCTACCGCATACAGGAAATAGTATTCGAATCGGTATTACAGGTGTTCCCGGAGCAGGGAAGAGCTCATTCATTGAGGCTTTCGGAACAATGCTTTGCGATATGGGAAAACGCGTAGCAGTCCTTGCGATTGACCCAAGCTCTTCTTTATCAGGGGGGAGCATATTAGGTGATAAAACACGCATGGAGGAGCTCGTCAAGAAGCCCACTGCCTTTGTACGACCTTCACCATCAGCCGGTACCCTAGGGGGTGTTCACAAAAAGACACGTGAAACGATGTTAGTTTGTGAAGCAGCAGATTATGATGTCATTTTAATTGAAACAGTTGGTGTCGGACAAAGTGAAACCTATGTCCGTGGCATGGTTGATTTCTTCTTGTTACTTGTTTTAACGGGTGCAGGAGATGAATTGCAGGGCATGAAAAAGGGCATTATGGAGTTAGCCGATGCAATTGTTGTGCATAAAGCGGATGGTGATAATGTGCGACTTGCCAAAAAAACCGTTGCAGAGTATAAACAGATTTTGCATTTTTTACAGCCTGCCACACCCGGCTGGATGTCAACTGCAATGCCTGTTAGCTCATTGGAAAAAAGAGGACTCGATAAGGTTTGGGGAACCATAGAAGAATTTAAACAAATTGTTGAAACAAATAGTTATTGGGCTACTCGACGTCAAAATCAAACAAAAGAGTGGTTCCAATCCATGATTACCGATCATTTAATAGACATGTTTTATGGAAATTCACAACGTAAAGCACATGTACAGCTGTTGGAACGTCAAATTTTAAGTGGACAGTTGACTGTTACGCAAGGTGTAGATCGTTTATTTAGTGAAGCACAGGTAGACAAGTAAGCTTGTCTGATGAAAAGCTTCATCAATTCAAATGACATACTATGAGCAAGTGGGTGCACAAATTCGTTGCAAACTGCTATGATAAGAGATGTATGAGCGTCATATACCTACTATATTAAGCTGAATTGACGCGATTTGAAAGGAGCTATCGCTATATGAATATGGATTACGATTTATTTATGCAGGAAATTTTAAAAACAGCACGTGCTGAAATTGAGACAGCTGGTTACGAACAGCTAAAAACACCAGAGGCCGTTGAGGAGGCATTTGCTCGTCCAGGTATAACATTAGTTATGGTGAACTCAGTATGTGGTTGTGCGGGTGGTATTGCTCGTCCAGCAGCAGCACAATGTGTACATTATGATAAACGTCCTGATCATTTGGTAACAGTATTTGCAGGGCAAGATAAAGAAGCTACTGCAGCAGCACGTTATCATTTTGGGGAAGATCACCTACCTTCTTCACCATCATTCGTACTATTAAAAGATGGACAAGTAGTTGCTGAAGTGGGTCGTTATGAAATTGAAGGACATGACCCAATGTCAGTCGTGACAAACTTACAAGCAAACTTTGAAGAATATTGTGACGAACTTTAATTCAATTCTTGCATAAGAACAATCCTTTATAACTAAGTAGAAAAGCCTCATAGAAGATCAATCTATGTAGGCTTCCTACTTATTATCATGTATAGATAGTTCAACATTAAAATTTTTGCAATATTGGCTAAATAATTAGCGATATTGGGTGAAGAGTACTAAAAGATGGGAGGCAGTCGGCCTGAAGAAATTTTCAATCGGCTATCGAACTTTAAAAACAGCAATTGGTGCAGCCATCGCGATTGCCATTGCTCAATATTTTGATTTAGCCTCGTATGCATCTGCTGGTATTTTAACGATATTATGTGTACAGCCAACGAAGAAGAAATCTATTCATGCAGCATATACACGATTGGTTGCAAGTATAGTGGCTATGATTTTTGCTTTTATGAGCTTTGAGCTTTTTTCCTACCAGCCACTTACATTAGCAGGTATGCTAATACTCTTTATCCCAACGATTGTGTCTTTAAAGGTTGCAGACGGATTTATTTCTAGTGTCGTGATTATTATGCATATTTACGCCGCTAAAAGTTTTTCGATGGAACTTGTTTATAATGAATTAGCGTTAATGGTTATCGGATACGGAACAGGTATAGCCATTAATATGTATATGCCAGACATTCAAAAGGAATTAAATTACTATAGAGTTAAAATAGAGGAGCTATATAGCAAGATATTTTTAGAAATTGCAAGCTATTTAAGGCAAGGAGATACATTATGGGATGGGTATGAAATCATTGAAGCAATAAGAACATTAGATGATGCAAAGTCCTTGGCATTTAAAGATGTTGAAAACCATTTTACGAGACGTAAAAATGATTACTATATGTATTTCGATATGCGAGAAAAGCAGCTAGAAATTATCGAAAGAGTATTACCGAAAATTACAACTTTACCTGTTATAGTACAAGAGGCTGAAATTGTGGCAGATTTTTTACAAGACCTTGGTGGACATGTTCATTCTGGAAATACAGCACGACATTATCGGGAAAAGCTAGAACAAGTGAAACATGACTTCTCTCAGCTACCATTACCGCAAAACCATGAGCAATTTATCGCTCAAGCCGCACTCTATCAGTTTATCGAGGAAATGGACAGGTATTTAGAAATAAAGCAATCATTTAAGGGTTTAAAGGTTAAAAAAGAGCGCCCACAGTAGTGTGGACGCTACGATCTTCCCTTAAACTAGCATTGATAATCCGAATGCTAGAGATGAGATTAGCATGATTGCTACCATAGTATAAACAACGATCTTTTGAAACTTTTTATTACTCATATGCTCGTTCGCTCCTTCTTTTCTTATAAATAGTTTATCAAATCTGAAAAATTTCTCAAGTAGTAGAGTTTTGACAAAAAAGTCTGTAAAATAGAGTATGTACCATAACAGAAGGAGATGTCACCATGGAGAAGATAGATCATATTGGGATTGCGGTGCGCGATCTTGATGAACGCATTACATATTATACAGAAACTTTAGGTTTAAAGTTGTTGAAAGTGGAAGAAGTAGAATCTCAACAAGTTCGTGTTGCATTTATTGACGCAGGCAACGTGAAATTGGAGCTATTAGAACCAATGAGTGAAAAAAGTGCCATTCATGGATTTATTGAAAAACGTGGAGAAGGTATTCACCATGTTGCTTTCGGTGTGACAGGTATTCGCGATCGTATGGCAGAGCTTCGAGAAAAAGGTGTACGTCTTTTATCGGAAGAGCCAGGACCTGGTGCTGGAGGTGCAGAGGTTGCGTTCATGCATCCTAAATCTTCGTTCGGGGTGTTATATGAATTATGTGATAAAAGTGGAAAAGGGGATAAGTGATTAATATGGATATGTTCGACAAAATCAATGACTTGTATGATCGTAAGACGGTAATTGAACTTGGTGGTGGCTATGAGCGCATCGAAAAACAACATGAAAAAGGGAAATTAACAGCTCGCGAGCGTATTGACTTGTTACTAGATGAAGGTACATTTTTCGAAATCAACCCATTTATTACACATCGTACTGTTGACTTCGGGATGGATAAAATGGAAGGCCCTGGTGATGGTGTTGTAACTGGTTTCGGTAAAATTAACGGACGTCCAGTATACTTATTCTCTCAAGATTTCACAGTGTTTGGCGGAGCACTTGGTGAAATGCATGCGAAAAAAATGGCGACAGTCATGGACCTTGCAGCAAAAAATGGCACACCATTTATTGGTATCAACGATTCTGGTGGCGCACGTATCCAAGAAGGTGTTCTTTCACTAGATGGCTATGGTCATATTTTCTACCGTAATGCGATTTACTCGGGTGTTATTCCGCAAATCTCCGTGATTATGGGTCCATGTGCTGGAGGAGCTGTATATTCTCCTGCAATTACAGACTTTATCTTAATGGTGGATAAAACATCTCAAATGTTTATAACAGGACCTAAAGTTATAGAAACAGTAACAGGTGAAAAAATCTCTGCTGAAGATTTAGGTGGTTCAAAAGTAAACAATGCTGTAAGTGGAAATGCCCATTTCCGTGCACCATCTGAAGAAGAAGCGATTAATGAAATTAAAAAACTATTAAGCTATTTACCACAAAACAATAAAGAAAAAGCACCTCGCCAAGCTCGACCAGAGGGGGATGACTACCGTCCTGAAATCGTGGATACGGTGCCAATTGAAACAACGCGTCCTTATGATGTGCGTAAAGTCGTAGAGCAAGTAGTGGATGAAGGTTCTTTCATGGAAGTCCATGCAGAATTTGCGAAAAACGTTGTAGTTGGTTTTGCACGTATTGCTGGTGAATCAGTTGGTCTTGTTTGTAACCAACCAAAAGTACTTGCTGGAGGATTAGACATTGATTCTTCCGATAAAGCAGCTCGTTTTATTCGTACTTGCGATGCGTACAATATCCCCATCATTACATTTGAAGACGTTTCTGGTTTCTTCCCAGGAGTTAAACAAGAACATGGTGGAATCATTCGTCATGGCGCGAAAATCCTTTATGCTTATTCAGAAGCCACTGTACCAAAAATTACAGTGATTTTACGTAAAGCTTATGGAGGCGCTTACGTTGCACTAAACTCTAAATCGATCGGTGCGGACCTTGTATTTGCTTGGCCAAATGCTGAAATTGCAGTTATGGGGGCTGCTGGAGCTGCAAACATCATTTTTGCCCGTGAAATTGCGAAATCAGATGATCCAGAAGCAACACGTGCCGCAAAAATTGAGGAATATAAAGAAAAATTTGCGAACCCATATGTTGCAGCATCTCGCGGTATGGTAGACGATGTTATCGATCCACGGGATACACGTATCAAACTGATTCAAGGTCTTGATATGTTATCAAATAAACAAGAAACACGTCCTGAGAAAAAACACGGTAATATTCCATTGTAAAAAAAGTACGAGCCTAGTAACCTTTTGTTGCTAGGCTTTTTATTTCCAAAAAATAGTATGCAATATAATCGATGATAATTGAAACGTTTTTCCTTTTCATCCGTACTGATATATAAGAGGAGTTGATATGAATGGAATGGAAGCAATTACAACAAGAGCAAGAAGAGATTCATACACAACTAAGAAAATCAGCAAGGCTAAACGAGCAAGGTCTGTTAATTGACAAGCAGATTGACCATACACAACAGGAAATCGACAAACATTCTATGACACTCAATCAAATTAGGTCAAAACTGGATAAATTAGACGGTTTCTCATTTATGAATATGATTCGTACTTGGACGGGGCAACAAGATGAATTACGGGCTGAAAAAATTGATAAAGCGGCCATTCTTGAATTAAAGATTAAAGAAGCAAAGCAAATGCAAACGGATTTAACCGAAGATAGGGTGCAAGTAACTAATAAATTAGCTCTTATTGATGACATGGCGTTACAAGGCGCACTTCAACAGATCAAGGCAAAAAAGAAAGGCTATTTACAAATTCATAATCCTGCACAGGCAGAGAAACTTGAGCATTTAGCTCAGGAGAAAATGCTAACAAAGCAACTGATGGCTGAAATCCAAGAAGCGGAGGAGGCAGGAGAGGTAGCTCTAACAAAGTTGGGGCAAGCAGCTGCTTCACTTCATTCGGCCAGCGGATACTCGACTTGGGATACATTCTTTGGTGGGGGGCTTATCGCTACACACTTAAAGCATGATGCACTTGATCAGTCCGAAAATTATTTACATAGTGCCCAAATTGCGTTGCAACGTTTTCATAATGAATTATTAGATGTTCATGAAATGTCAACAAAGTCACTACAAGTCGAAACAGATGGTTTTGTTAAATTTGCGGACTACTTCTTTGATGATATCTTTTCGGCTTGGTCGGTCCATTCTAAAATTTCAACCGCAAGAGAACAGGTTTCACGTGTCCAAGATGATGTACATAATACAATTTGGCGCTTACAAGATAAACATAATAAAGCAAATAACTATCTACAAACAATTGAACAAGAACAAGGGGCAATTTTCAATGCCTAAGTAGAGTCTGAGATTAATTTCTCAGACTTTTTATGTAGGTAGCATTGTTGAACGATTTCAACTCTTCTGAGGTTGTGCTAAAATAATACCTATACTATAACGTGGAAAAACACGTAAACTAAGGGAGTTTTACAACATGACAAGTCGTTTAGTAGAAGAATTTTTTGAGCTCGTTCAAATTGATTCAGAAACAAAATATGAACAAGAAATAGCGCCAATTTTAGTCAATAAGTTAACAGCACTCGGCTTTACAGTGAGCCAAGATGACGCACATACACGCAATGGGCATGGAGCAGGCAATATTATTGCCACATTAAAAGGGACATTGGATGTAGAACCAATCTATTTTACTTCTCATATGGATACGGTTGTTCCAGGTAAAGGCATAAAGCCATCATTACGTGAAGATGGTTATATTGTATCAGATGGAACAACGATTTTAGGTGCAGATGATAAGGCGGGCTTAGCAGCACTATTAGAAATGGTAAAACGCTTAAAAGAGCAAAATATCGCGCATGGAGATATTGAGTTTATTATTACTGCTGGTGAGGAGAGTGGTCTTGTTGGTGCCAAAGAATTGGATCCATCTATCATCAAAGCAAAATATGGCTTTGCTGTGGATAGTGATGGCAAAGTAGGAGGCATCGTGACAGCAGCACCATTCCAAGCGAAAATTTTTGCGAAGGTTATCGGTAAAACTGCCCATGCAGGGGTTGCTCCAGAAAAAGGAATCTCAGCGATTACAGTTGCTTCAAAATGTATTGCACAAATGAAGCTAGGTCGATTAGATGAAGAAACGACAGCCAATATTGGCCGTTTTGAAGGTGGACAGGCGACAAATATTGTTTGTGACGAAGTGACTATTCTAGCTGAAGCACGTTCTATTGACCAAACTAAACTAGATGCACAAACAAAGCATATGAAGGAAACATTTGAACAAGTATCTGCTTCATTAGGGGCACGAGCTGAAGTTGAAGTGAAGCTCATGTATCCAGGATTCCGTGTAACAGAATCAGACAAAGTCGTTCAAGTGGCAATGGCAGCAGCGCGTCAAATTGATCGTACACCTACACTAGGAATTTCGGGTGGAGGATCTGATGCAAATGTTATTGCAGGCTTTGGTATTCCAACCGTAAATTTATCTGTAGGCTACGAAGATATTCATACGACAAATGAAAAAATACCAGTTGAAGAATTAGAGAAATTAGCAGATTTGCTAGTTGAAATCGTTAAAGAATCAGCGAAAAAATAATAGTCTAATTTGAAGGATGTGACCGCATGGAAAGTGTAAAAGCAGTAGTTTTTGCTTGTGGTACAGAGGAATATGCAGTGCCTGTAGAGCAAGCGATTTCAATTGAAAAATTAGAGCAAGTAACACCTATTCCTCATTTACCTAACTATCTTTTAGGTTTTACAAGAATTCGTGGGGAGCTAGTGCCTGTTCTAGATTTTGAACGGATATTGTACAATCGTTCATCTAATACAGCAACTTCTCGTGTCATTGTATTGAATACAGATGTTGTTAATTATGGATTACTTGTAACTGAAGCTCGTGAAATTCTTGATTTTGATGAGTCGATACTTCAACAATTAGGTCTTGTTAATTATAGTAAAACGCGTTATTTTACAGCTGTGGCAAACCTTGAAAACAGAATGATTACGTATGTTGACCCAAAAATTCTCGTCAATTCCTTAGAGGGTATTCGTGAAATTATCAATTATTTACACAAAATGCTCGAAAATGAAAAAGAAAACGTAGAGGCTTAAGCTTCTACGTTTTTCTTATGTTCGAGTAGTAAAAATAACCTGTTTACGATTATTTGTAAAGGAGGAATCATTCAATAATTATGCATTATACCTAGAGACATACAATTGCTAACAGCGTATCATAAAGGATAAGAAAACAACTGTAAAAGGCAAACTTTACCGAAAGGGAAGGACGCAAAGCCGTGAGTCTAAACACTATTTCCAGTGTATGATCGTCAGGTTGCCAGGTTCTGTTCTAGGAGCCTAGGCGAATAGAATGGAGTTACTAAGTATGAAAAAATACGTTTCCCTGAAAGTATGGATAGCAATAGTAGTAATTATTGGAAGTGCATTAAGCGTAACCAGTGAAGAGGTAGATGCTATGGTAATAGGGGACAAGGCAACTTGGCTATGGGATACATCCATTATCATTGAGGATCAGGAAAATATCCTCTTATTTTTAGAAAACCAACATGTCAATAAAGTTTATTTGCAAATCAATCCAGACATATCCAGTGATATATATAAGCATTTTATTAGCCATGCAGCTGCTAGTGGTATACGCATTTATGCCTTAGACGGTGCTGCAAGTTGGGTTTCAGCAGAGGGCAATCAAAATCTGAACGACCTTTTTAATTGGGTATCAACATATAATAATGATTCAGCTGAATCGGAACAATTTTCTGGCGTTCACCTGGATGTAGAACCGTATTTAAATAGCGGTTGGAGCTTTGATCAAATGCAAACAATTGAATCTTATCAAGCACTTTTAATGCAAGCCAGGGAGAAAGCCAATCAAATACAACTACCTTTAGAAGTAGATATGCCATTTTGGTTTGATGACATTCATTTCAACAACTCTTTTGGAAAAGGTTTGCTAGCTGAGTGGGTAATCGATCAAGTGGATAGTGTTACAATCATGGCGTATCGAGACAAAGCAAAAGATATAATTGCCATTGTAAAACATGAACTTGCTTATGCCAAAAAGGTCAATAAATCTATAGTGGTAGGTGTGGAAACTGGAGCTTCGGAGGAAGGGGAAAATATTACCTTTTATGAGAACGGAGAAGTCTATATGAATGAACAACTTTCATTGGTTCAACAGCATTATAGAAATAATACAGCCTTTCATGGAATGGCTATTCACTATGTTGAAAATTGGATGAACATGCAACCATAAAAAAAGCCCTTCCGGTAAAAATGGAAGGGCTTTTTCGTGTCATTAAGACAGACGACCACTATAGTCTTCAAATTTAAATTCACGAATAACTTTAATGCCTTCTTCATCATTGTAAGCAACGATTGAAGGTAAGTTGACACCGTTAAACATATGATTTTTCACCATTGAATAATGGGCCATATCCGTAAATACAAGACGATCACCTGGTTTTAATGGCTGCTCAAATGAATAATCGCCAATTACATCACCAGCAAGACATGTAAGTCCACCTAGGCGATATGTGTGGGCTAATTCATTGGCTTGACCAGAACCGATAATCATTGGACGGTATGGCATTTCAAGTACGTCAGGCATATGACATGTTGCTGACGTATCTAAAATAGCAAGATCCATCCCATTTTCTTGGATATCAAGCACGGTAGCTACTAAATAACCAGTATTAAGGGCTACTGCTTCACCTGGCTCTAAATATACAAGCAGGTTATATTTTTCTTGCACATAATTAATGATGTTCACAAGCTTCTCTACATCATAATCTTCACGCGTAATATGGTGGCCACCACCAAAGTTCAACCATTTCATTTGGTGTAAAACATCACCAAATTTTTCTTCTACTACTTCAATAATACGCTCTAACGTATCTGAATTTTGTTCACACATCGCATGGAAGTGTAAGCCATCAATACCGTCAAGCTGGGATTTATCAAAGTTAGCTAAAGTTGTTCCAAGACGGGAATTCGTATAGCAAGGATCGTAAAGTGCTGTTTCAATTTCCGAGTACTCAGGATTCACACGAATACCACATTCAATTGTTTTACCAGCAGTTTTCACTTTATCCTTGAACTGAGCCCATTGGTTAAATGAGTTAAACACGACGTGATCCACATAGCCAAGAAGCTCGTCCATTTCATGTTCAATATAAGCAGGAGCATAAACGTGAACTTCTTTGCCCATTTTTTCATAGCCAAGACGTGCTTCATGCAGTGAGCTGGCTGTTATGCCTGCTAAATATTCCCCTACTAAAGGGAATGTTGAATGCATAGAGAAACCTTTAAGGGCTAATAAAATGCGGCAGCCTGTGCGATCTTGAATTGATTTTAAAAGCTCAAGATTTTTTGTTAATAATCGTTCATCCACTACATAAGAAGGGGATGGAACTTTTGAAAAATCAATTGGTTTCATCGGCTTAATTCCTTTGCATCTAAATCAAGGTCAAGTAACTCTGGGTTATGGCTTTCTTGCCATGGTAGACCCCATTTATTTAATGCATCCATAAATGGATCTGGATTGAAATCTTCTACATTCCAAACACCTGGTTTGCGCCATTCACCGTTCATGACAAGCATTGCACCAATCATAGCAGGTACGCCAGTTGTGTAAGAAATCGCTTGTGAACCAACTTCGTTATAACATTCTTCGTGGTCACATATGTTGTACACATAATACGTTTTTTCTTTGCCATCTTTTAGACCGCGAATGATACAACCGATATTTGTTTTACCTTTTGTACGTGGTCCAAGAGAAGCTGGATCTGGTAATACCGCTTTAAGGAAGTGGATTGGTTGAATCATTTGACCTTCAAATTCGATAGGTTCGATTGATGTCATGCCAACGTTTTCTAATACTTTTAAGTGTGTTAAGTATTTTTCAGAGAACGTCATCCAGAAGCGGATTTGTTTTAAACCTTTGATATTTTTCGCAAGTGATTCAAGCTCTTCATGGTATAGAAGGTAAATATCTTTTGGACCGATTTCCGGTAAGTTATAAACTTCTTTTTTCTCAAGTGGTGCAGTTTCAACCCACTTGCCTTCTTTCCAGTAACGACCATTCGCTGTAATTTCGCGAATGTTAATTTCTGGGTTGAAGTTTGTTGCGAAATGATAACCATGATCTCCCGCATTTGCATCCACGATATCGATATAGTGGATTTCATCAAATTCATGTTTTTGCGCATGAGCTGTGAAAACGCCTGTTACACCTGGATCAAAACCGCTACCAAGTAATGCAGTTAAGCCAGCTTTTTCAAACTTTTCTTTATAAGCCCATTGCCATTTATATTCAAATTTTGCCGTTTCAGGTGGCTCGTAGTTTGCAGTATCCACATAGTGCACACCTGTCGCTAAGCAAGCATCCATAATCGTTAAGTCCTGATAAGGTAGGGCAACGTTAATCACTACATCAGGTCCGAAAGCTTTTATAAGCTCAATAACCTCTTCTGTATTATCTGCGTCTACCTGTGCAGTATGAATTTTTGTTTTTCCGCCGTCTAGTTTTTCTTTTAGAGCGTCACATTTTGAAACAGTTCTACTTGCGATACAAATTTCCTCAAATACGTCCGAATTTTGAACACACTTGTGTACCACAACACTGGCAACTCCGCCAGCTCCGATAATCAATGCTTTACCCAATTGTCTACCCCCAAGTTCATAAAAGTATTGTCAAACAAGCTGATTATACAGAAATTTGATATAGTACTCAATCATTGTTTTAAAATTTTCTACAAAAACTTTTATTTTTCTACATCAATTAGACGTAATCATAAGGAATTACCTTGGGTAAAAGTAAAGAAATCCCTTTTCTACGAGGTAGCAAGGGATATCACAGCATGAAACACAAGAACTTCACTTCGATCTTTTTATTTTAAAAATCGACTTGATATTTGTTGCTTTTCATCTCCCCATACATAAAAGAAGATTACAAGTAATGTACTTAAAAATCCCATTACAAGTGCATACGTACTGAGGGCTACATGCACTTTACTTTGCATGGCATAAATGAATATAGCTCCTATTGTTAGCAAATTTCCAGTAATAAGCGATACAAAATGAAAACGTTTATTCATAGCAAGCCCTCCTAGTAGATGAATTATTTAATGAATAAATGCCTAAAAATGAAGATAGTCCACTTCAATTATCGCATAATTCAGAACTTTTATCCAACACTTTAATTTTACTAGAAAAATTAAAGATGCTTTTTTCATACATCTTTTTATAGTATGATGAGAAAATAAAAGGTAATATTCATAGATTATTACAAGAAAGGGGAGAAGATGAATCGTGAAATTACGAAATTCATTAACTTTTCAACTTGGGACAATTATCGCTGGTATTTTAGTAGTCATGCTAGGGATTACTTCGTTCGCTACATACATAACTGCCTACAATAAACTTTATGATGCTGCGGGTGTAGAGGCATATGGATGTGCCAATATTACAACCGGTTTAATTGCCCCCGAACAAATGGACAAGGCCATGCTTGGGGACCAGGCAGCTCAGGAACGTATTGGGAATGACTTAAACTGGACAACTGGACACAAAGATATTTTTCAAACACAATATATTCTATCGCTTGATGGTACATTGTTAGCGCTGGATGACCATTTAGCTGAGAAAGGTTTTGCACCTGGGGATTCTTTCTACATGGATAAAGAAGCAATTGATAGGCTATTAAAGGATAAGCATCCGACTTACTCTCAGCCTTATACATTTGCTGGCATGGATCGTTTATCAGGCTATGCCCCTATTTTCAAAGATCATGATTCGAGTAAAGAGATCATTGCCATCAGTGTTATCGATTTTGACGCCAATATTGTCAAGGAGCGTACATGGGATGTTGTGCGAAACGGCATATTAATTAGTATTTTCCCTATGCTGATCGCTTCTATCATTACTGGATTTTTAATCCGTCGAAAAGTTAAACCAATTAGTGTCCTTATTCAACAAGCAAAAGAAATTGCGAATGGCAATTTAGCAGTAACTGAAACAACGATAAACAGCAAGGATGAAGTTGAGGATTTAGCAAAAACATTAAATCGTATGGCGGCTAACTTGCAAAATATGATTATGACCATGCGTTCTACTGCTAATACACTTGCTAAAAATGCAGATGAAACCGCTTGCACCTTAAACGATATGACGAATACGATTCAAGGGGTTGCTCATAATATCGAAGAGGTAACAAGCACTGTGACGGCAGGCATGCACCATGCTGAAAATGCTACAGAGGTGCTAACTTCCTTAGCAGAAGACTTGCAAACAATCCAGCACAATGCTACTGATAGTGCAAATAATGCAAGAGAAACAATGAAACTAGCAACAGAGGGAGAAAGACTAGCAAAAGACATAAGCAATGATATGGCATCGATTCATAGTGGATCAGATGAAGTGAAACATACTGTTGAAAACTTAGTCACTTCTGCTACTAAAATACAGGCGATTACAACGTCTATTGCTGGTATTGCTTCGCAAACGAATTTACTGGCCCTGAATGCTACCATCGAGGCAGCTAGAGCAGGGGAACATGGCAAAGGCTTTGCTATTGTAGCCGAGGAAGTACGTAAACTAGCGGAGCAATCCAATGAAGAAGTTTTACAGGTTGAACAGCTTATTCAAGATATGATGAAACATGTCCAGCAAGTCATGTCTTCAACGAATGATAATACGCAATATATTGAAAAAGGCACAGAGACTGTCGGTCTGACTGCACAATCCTTAGGTAATATTTCTAACGCTGTGGCAATGACGGTTGAGGAGATTATTAACATTTCACATGCAGTGACTACTGAAAATGAAAAATCTGCTCGCATTGTTCAGATGATACAACAATTAACAGAGTCCATTAGAGACATCGAAGAAGCGACGAATCGGATTACCATAGCCGCACAGCAAACAACAGCAAGTATCGATGAGGTTGCACAAGGTTCGAATGAAACGAATCATATGGCTCATACACTAGAGCAACACGTTAAAGCGTTTAAATTAAAAGAATTATAGAAAAATTAGGACAAGTTATCTTTTGCTTGCACGGCTAAGATGGTACACTATCAATAAGATTTTTCTTTTGGCGAAGGTGAGGATTTAATGGTGGTAAAACAAATGGATGAGCAAGTTCAGCAAATTAATGACTTATTTTTAAGTGGTCAAGTAAAAGAGAGTTATCAGCTAGCAAAGGAGATACTTGCCAACCAGACAAATTTAGAAGGTGAGACCCATCAGCTTATTCAGCAACATGTTGCATTACTCGAGGCAAATGGCTATGCAAATATGCCCAAAACAACTGACGAAAAAGTGAAGCAAAGTCTGGAGCGTACAGATGGCTCGTACCCCGAACGAGACGTTCTCACAGCCTATCTCGGTACGCAAGATGATGAACAGTTTGGTAAAGTAATAGACGAACTATTAGCAGGATCCATTGAAGCTCAGGCAAATGCCTATTATACAATGGCTGAATACTACGTCCTTGCAAAAGAACATGACAAAGCAACGGTACAATATGCGGAGGCCATCAAGTTACAGCCAAACAAAGCGCTCTACTGGGGAGCTTTTGCTCAATTTCTAAATCATCATGAGGGTAGCCCTTATTTAGCACTGCGACTAATTGAGGAGGCGATACAGCTAGATGGTATGAATTCACGCTGGCACTATATTCAAGGTAATGTATTTTTACAGCTTGTGGCTGCTACGAAAAATTTAAGCTATCTACCTGCTTTAGAAGAGGCATGGGAAAGAGCTAAAAAACGCTGTACTGCAAAGCAAATAGCCTTAAAGCTGGACCTTGTGAAATCAAATGATGTGTTGATACAATGGAAAAAACAAATGCTATAAATCTAGAATCAAGACTATTAAAATATTAATAATTATTTCCTTTTTAGTATATTTATGCTATAGTAAAACTATAAACGGACGTATGAAGCTTATCGATAACATGAAAGAAGTGTTTTTTTGAGTTTATATGTAGCGTATGTATTGGTGGGACTTGCAATTGCCATGCCTGTAGGAGCTATTACAGTAGAAATGACAAAGCAAGGACTCAAAAATGGTTTTATGCACGGCTGGGCTGTAGGGCTTGGTGGCATGACCATTGACGTGGTATTAGTTTTTGCCTTGTATATGGGACTGGCCTCTATATTGGCTATGCCTATGGTACAGCTACCGATGTGGATCATTGGAGCGGGCTTTTTATTCTTTTTAGGGTATGATTCTATCAAGAATGCAGATCATGATATTACATTGGCAGGAGAAAAGGTAACTAAGTCTTTTTTTACCTCTTATTTTAATGGCTTATTGGTAGCTATTTCACCTGGTAACCTTGTTTTTTGGGTCAATGTATTCGGCGTGGTTTTAGCTAAATCTTATGGACAAGGGGAGCAAACAAACTTTTTAATTATTGCTGCTGGCGTTCTTAGTGGGATTTTACTCCACGATATCGGTTTACTAACCATTGTCTCAGTTACACGTAAAGCCATGAATCGTAAGATGATTAAAACATTTACAATTGTTGCAGGATTCTTGTTGATTGGCTTTGCTGGTTATTTTATATTTGAATTTATACAAGCAGTTAAGATTTATATATGAAAAGTGCGATCCTATAGATCGCACTTTTTTTATTTATGGCGTAACAATCGCCTGTTCTTGGATACAAGCTATAATTTCTTCTGCTACTTGATGTGCTAAAGTAAGCTCTGAAGTAAATCCTACACAGGAACAATTCATTTCACCTAAAATATAGCAATCTTCACCAATTTCATTTGTATCTAACATAAAATCGGCTGTCCAGATTAGAGGTAAATCATAGCCTCCTAATAGGTTCGTCACTTGAGGGAGTTGCGATAAAAAGTTTTCGACAAGCTCTTGCCAATCTTCTGGTTGGTCATAGCGATATTGTGCGCCGGAGAATAATGTTGCACTAAAGGCATCCTCTGTATCGGCGGGTTTTTTATGTACCACATGGACGGGATGATTGCGCAACATCAATAAGCGAATTTCACCTTCTGTAATACGGGGAAGAAATCGCATATCAATTAACATACCATTCGTTCCGGTGATATATTGCTCACAAAATGTCATAAAGTCGCCAAGTGACCAGTATTCAACATGATTATCTTTCGCTTCTGTACATTTAATTTGTGCTTCCAGAGGAACTTCAGCGAGGCCTTCGGCTAGAGGTTCTACTAATTTTACACGCCAAATACCTTCACCCGTTGAACCACGGTTTTGCTTAAGGACACGTTCTGTCAATGCCAGTGAAGTAGGAAATTGGCTTTTAAACGCTTCTATTGTGTAGTAGGCGAACGTATCATCAGGTACTAAATTTGTAGTAGTAAGCTTTGATAATACATCTTTAGAGCCGTAGCTAATCATCGCATCTGGATGTGGCATGCCAATTACGCCGACATGGCATAGTTCTCGGAGCATCGTAAAATATTCTTCCTCATGCTGTAAGTTACCAGGGTTTATACGTGATACATAGGCAGCACCATGTTCCTTTACATAGTCAAAAATCTGCTGTTTTTTTGTGACATCAAAGAAAATTACCTCTGCATCTTGCCCGCGTTGTTTTAGAGCGTCCACCATTGGCATTGTATCAGGACGATAGCCATCTGGTCCTTTATCAGTGCCACCCTCAACCTCGAAAAAAATAACTTTTTTATCCACAAAAAATACCTCCCTTTTGTCTGTCGTTTATTTTCAGTATAGTAGACAAACAAGGAGAAAAGATATATGAAATATGTAAATTTTATGTATAAATTCATATATTACAATATCGGTTATAGGAGGTATCGACTATTAAAAGTCTGAAAAATCGGAAATTAAGGTATTTCAGACTGGTTCTTCTGAAACACTGTGAGATATAGAATCATCAAAAGAATAAGCAAAGTACCTATAAACTGATAGCCACCAAAACTAATTTTTAACCACCATACACTTGTGATTACGGCCATTAATGGTTCTAGGCTTCCTAGTAAGCTTGACTCCTTAGGAGATAAATAGTGCAAACTAGCTATGTAAAACCAAAAGGCCAACATTGTGCCGAATATGACAATAAAGAGAAAATAGGCAACCGTGGAAAATGTCCAAGTAGATACATCAATAGCCCATGGTTGATGGAAAAAACTCATAAAGGTACCACCAATGATCATGGACCAGCCAACAACGAGTAATGAATGAAATTGCTGTAAAAGGGGAACGGCATATAATGTGTAAAAGGCAACAGCAAGCCCAGATAATATTCCCCAGCAGATAGCCATAAAAGGGACCGACAATGTCGAAATGGAGCCATTTGTTAATAACAAAAAAGTCCCAACAAGTGTAAGGGTAACGGCAATACCATCTTGTTTTGTCAGTGGGCTTTGCTTAGATAAAAAGTAATAGGCCATAATGAACATAGGTGCTAAATACTGTAGAAGTGTGGCTACTGCTGAATTTCCAATGGCTATAGACATCATATACGTATATTGGACAGCTAGCATACCGAGTAAACTAAACAATAGTTGTCTAAAGGCATTTTGTTTTGTCCGCCACATCACAAATATCGACCCATGACGATGAGTAATTTTATAGATCCCTATGAGTAATAGGCCAGACAAAAGCAGGCGACTAGAAACAAGCCATCCCACAACTATCTGCTCCTGCTGAAACAATCTTTGGGCAACGGTGCCGCCGATTCCCCAAAAACTTGCTCCAAGAATGACAAGTAAAAAACCGAGGGTACGATTTTTTTGGATGATTTGATTCATCGGTTAACATCTCCTAAACTATCAATATAAGGTGATTATAAAATGTTTTAACGACAATAAATATCGTTTTACCATCTTAAAAATATCAATATATTGAGGTGATGAGGGTGCCTTTAACACATATAAAAATTGCAAAAGATTTACAAGAGCTAACATTACATGGATCAAAAGAATTTCCGGTTGCCTTGTATGAAACGGTAATGAGGTTAGATAGTATGGATTTTATTCCGCTACATTGGCACACAGAAATTCAATTTGTTTATCTCAAAAGCGGACGTGCCAAGTATCGAATGGGAGCAGATGTTTTAGTCTTGGAAGAAGGGGAGGGATTATTCATCAATGCCTCAGAACTACATGAGGCTAAGCCTTTTCAAATTGAGCAGGCCATTATTTACTGTGTAAACGTGAACCCTATGATGATTGGAGGATATGAAGGCAGTATTTTTATGACCAAATATGTTCAACCGTATTTAACTAGTCATCGACTGCCATACGTCAAACTTACTAAGGAATTATCACAAAAAGTAGCATGTATGGCTAATTTAATGCGAGAGCAAGATGCATTTTATGAGATGAAAGTTTGGAGAGAGCTATTATCCATTTGGCAATCGATGTTAGCACAATCCTTACTGCCTGAAGAGATGACGGACCCCTCTAACATTGTGCAACACGAACGGGCAAAAGCTATGCTGGATTTTTTACATGCACACTATCAGCAGAAAATAGCATTAGAAGATTTATCAAAGCATGTGTATTTAAGCCGTACTGAATGCAGTAGTTATTTTAAGAAAATTGTTGGGATGACGCCATTTAGCTATTTATTACAATACCGACTTCGCAAAAGTATAGAACTACTGAGGGATGACGAGCAAACCGTCACGATTATTGCTGCCAATACAGGATTTAGTACAGTCAGTTACTATATAGAAAAATTCAAAGAATATACAGGCTACTCCCCACATGTTTATCGCAAGAAATTTTTATAAAGATGAAACTGTGAAGAATCATTGAACATAAATGGAAAAAATATAATCTTTTATGCCTGTAATATATACATGATTCACCATTTACAATAAAGTGAAGTTAATAGCATGTAGGGGGCGAAAAGAATGATGATTTTAGGGAAAAAGCAAAATATATGGCTAGCTTTTTTATTCATGGTGTTGGTCAGCAATTATACGCTTTATAATACGGGGCTTGGTTCGTCCATCTTGCCAATAGAAACAAATGGAGTTGTCTTAGGTTCCCTTATTGATTTAGTAGTCATCGTACCTGTATTATGGATGCTTTATAAAGGGAAGTTTTCATTAAAGCAGGCAATATTTTTAGCTGCATTTGGCTGTATTGCCGCACGTTTTATCATTCCTTTAGAGCATTTACAGCCATTTGTAGCAGTAACGTGGGCAGGCTTTGCAATTGAAGCCATTCTTATTTTATTAGAAATTTTCCTAGTTGCCACACTTGTACGTTACCTGCCAAGAATTCTAGACGATGTTCGTGCAAGCTCATTACCCGATTTATTTTCATTTTCACAAGCAGTGGAAAAACAAATACCGAAGCATCCTGTCATTCAAATGATTTGTTCGGATTTACTTGTCCTGTATTATGGGTTTGCTAGCTGGAAAAGACAAGAACGCCCCGGACTCACTTTGCATAAAAATTCAAGCTATATCGCTTTTCAACTCATGATTATCCACGGTATTGCTATTGAAACGATTGGCATTCACTGGTGGCTACATGAAAAATCCATGATCCTTTCCATTGTCTTGCTTATTTTTAATATTTATTCCGTAATCTTCTTTATTGCAGATATGCAAGCTATTCGATTAAATCCTGTATACGTAACAGACGATACAATATATGTTTCGCTAGGTTTAATGAAACGCACAGAAATCCATTTTGATAAAATTGAAGAGATAATAGATGACAAGGAACAGTTAGAACGGAAATTATCAAAAGATACGATAGATTTCGTGGCACGTGATTTTGGTGAAGCTTATCCTCAAGTCATTTTAAAAATGAAAGAGCCAGTGGAAGTGACCTTTATGTTAGGTATTAAAAAGCGCTATAACCAAGTAGCTATTAAAGTTGACCAGTCACAAGAATTTAAACAAATGCTTCAACTAAGAATGTCAAAGCAACTTGCATAATAATAAAAATAGCCAACGTTTTGAATAAAAACGTTGGCTATTTTTATTTAATTAAGGTCTGCGACTGCATTTAAAATATCATCGCGGATTGCTTCCCAAAATTGCAGTTGAACCGAATCACAATACGTATAAAGCTCTTTATGCTGAATGTGATCGTATAGAGCGGCAATTTCTTCTTGATGAAAGTACAATCGATGGTTTAAGGTCGCTCGTTCTTCCTCCAGACAAAATAATTTATAAATATCAGCTAGGCGCTCCAGCTTCGTTAATTTTTGTGTCATAGCTTCATATTGCTTTTGATGAAAGCGCCCTACTGCAGTAGTCATCGAAATTCTCGCACGATGTTCCGCTTGTAAAGTACGACATTCCTCCTGACGGATAGCTACACGATACCAAAATTCATAGCGAATTGGTAATTCTTTTAGTTCATAGGTAAGTAATGATTTTAAAATTAAATGCACTTGTTCATATGTATCGATGTTTTTTTCTGCGTCTTTAAAAATCCCAAACATACGACCACCCCCATATAGTGTAATACTACAAAACTGGATGAAACTCCTTTCATTCATGGAGTAACCCTACATTTATTTTATGAAAAAGCAGTTTCAATTAGTGCATTCCTTGAATGATCTAGTTTTTTATGAAGTTATCACAAGATTTGCTATTTTTGTCCGAATTTCTGAGAAATTAAAGAATAGGCATTTACAAAATGAAAATAAATGTGTTAACTTTTTAATTGTTATAGGTTAACTTAAAGGAGGGGGAGGTTAACGATGCAACATTTTTGGGTTGTCGGTACTGATACAGATGTTGGCAAAACGATTGTCACTACATTGTTGATGTATCAATTACAAAGACAGGGGTTGGAAATTACACCTTTCAAGCCTGTGCAAACAGGTGAGGTATACGACAACGGGCATAGTTATTATGCCGATACAGCTATGTATGAAAAATTTTCCTTACAAGCATTAAATGAAAATCATATTAATGGTTATTCATTTAGGGAGGCCGCATCACCTCATTTTGCTGCTCAGCTGGAGGGACAGCAAATTGATGTAGAAGATATTTTACGGCGTATTCAGTTTTTACAAGAATCTTACGATGCCGTGATATGTGAGGGGGCAGGGGGATTATTTGTACCTTTAGATATCAAACATGGCACAACACTGCTCGATGTCATTGTTAGCAGCAAGCTACCAGTAGTGCTCGTTACAAGGACATCCCTAGGAACAATCAATCACACATTGTTAACGATGGAGGCATTGAATTCTCGTCAAATCGACGTTTTGGGCATTGTTTTTAATGGTGACACAGGCAGCATGATGGAACAAGACAATATAAACACCATTTTACAATATCATCCTTTACCCTATGCGATTATTCCGCAGCTCCAGAACATTTCACAGCTAATGAATATCGACATCACACACACAACATTATTTGAAAGGCTTCATGGATATGAAACAAGAAGTAACGGATTTACAGGCTAGAGATTTACGGCATATTTGGCATCCTTGCTCGCAGATGAAAGATTACGAAGCATTTCCGCCAATCGTCATAAAAAAGGGACAAGGTGTATGGCTTTATGATGAGCATGATAAACGTTATTTGGACGCTGTCTCCTCGTGGTGGGTAAATTTATTTGGACACGCTAATCCGCGCATCAGTCAAGTTTTAAGTAATCAAGCGTTCACATTGGAACATACGATATTTGCCAACTTTACACATGAACCTGCTATTCAATTAGCTGAAAAATTAGTCGCTTTATCACCACCGGGGTTACATAAAGTATTCTTTGCTGATAACGGTTCGTCTGCCATCGAAGTGGCATTGAAAATGAGCTTTCAATACCATATGCAGACTGGAAAATCGGCAAAGAAGCGCTTTCTCGCATTAACGGATGCTTATCATGGTGAAACTATAGGGGCCTTATCTGTGGGAGGAGTAGGACTTTACAATGAAGTGTTTCAGCCACTTTTATTAGATACAGTACGCGCACAGGGACCAGATTGTTTCCGGTGTCCATTCCAGGAACAACCTGCAAGTTGCAATGCACCATGCAGTCAATTTGTAGAAGAGCAGCTCAAGGAACATCATGAGGAAATCACGGCTGTTATTATAGAACCACTTATTCAGGCTGCAGCAGGGATGAAAATGTATCCACCCATTTATTTAAAACGTCTACGAGCATTATGCTCACAATATGATGTTCATTTGATTGCTGATGAAGTTGCTGTAGGGTTTGGTCGTACAGGGACATTGTTTGCCTGTGAGCAGGCAGGTGTCACACCTGATTTTATGTGTTTATCAAAAGGCATAACCGGCGGATATTTACCATTATCCGCTGTCCTAACAAGTGATCAAGTTTATAACGCATTTTATGATGAATATGGAACGATGAAAGCATTTTTACATTCTCATAGCTATTCTGGCAATACATTGGCATGTCGTGTCGCGCTTGAAGTAGTAACGATGTTTGAAGAAGAGCAAGTGATTGACATGATTCAGCGCAAGGGGCAACAAATGAAAAACCTAGCAATGACAGCGTTTCGTGATGTGCCTTATGTAGGTGAATACCGACAAGTTGGTTTAGTGGGGGCTATTGAACTTGTTGCAGACTGTGAGACGAAGGAACCTTTCGCGAGTGAGGAACGAATTGGCTACCAAATTTATCGACTTGCATTAACAAAAGGCTTACTCATTCGACCTCTTGGAAATGTTTTGTATTTTATGCCACCTTATATTATTTCAAATGAGGAAATGTCTTTCATGATTGACACGACGAAAGAAACGATAGACCAATTTTTCCAAGACAGGAGGGATGAAGTTGGGTAAACGACACTCTACTTTAGCTCTAGTCATGATTGCAATGTTTGCCGCCTTAACAGCTATAGGGGCGTTTATTAAAATTCCATTACCAATCGTCCCGTTTACCTTACAAATTGTTTTCGTCTTTTTAGCAGGATGTTTACTGGGTAGTCGCAATGGATTTTATAGTCAGCTTGTTTATATAGGTGTTGGATTGGTAGGGTTACCTGTTTTTACTCAGGGAGGGGGCATCACATACGTGTTACAGCCGACATTTGGCTATCTTATTGGCTTTGCCCTCGCGGCTTATGTGATTGGGATTATCCTTGAAAGGGTAGAGACGCCAACGAAAAAGCATTTTATTGGTGCTACAATCACAGGGCTTTTCATTATTTACGGTATAGCAGTTCCCTATTTATATGTAGCCCTAAATTTCTGGTTAGATATGTCAACAAGCTGGTCCCATGTTTTCGTTATTGGCTTTTTAAGTAGTATAGTTGCAGATTTTTGCTTAGCTATTTCAGCCGCCTTATTAGCTGAGAAATTGTATAAAGTATTTCAGTCGGCAAGAGGGGTAACTATTTCTCAAGTAGAAAGGGAGAATATGATATGAATTATTTACAGTTAGCACAGGAAGTAATTGCTGGCAAAATCATTTGCAATGAAGAGGCACTTGCTCTTCTAAATAGTGAGGATGATGAGCTATTACAACTAATGGATGGTGCTTTTGCGATTCGTCGGCATTATTTCGGTAGAAAAGTAAAGCTGAATATGATTATGAATGCCAAAAGCGGCTATTGCCCGGAGGATTGTGGCTATTGCTCCCAATCATCAAAATCAACGGCACCTATAGAAAAATACCCTTTTATTACAAAAAAAGAAATCTTAGCTGGGGCAAAAAGAGCGTTTGACAATAAGATTGGAACGTATTGTATTGTGGCAAGTGGGCGTGGGCCGACAAGGAAGGATGTCAATGTGGTGAGCGAGGCGGTTGCTGAAATTAAGGAAAAGTACGGCTTGAAAGTTTGTGCCTGTCTTGGCTTGCTAAAAGAAGAACAGGCACAGCAATTAAAGAAGGCAGGGGTGGATCGTTACAATCATAATTTGAATACTTCTGAACGTCATCATTCTTTCATCACGACTTCACATACGTATGAGGATCGTATCAATACGGTAGAGATCGTCAAAAAGCATGGGATCTCACCTTGCTCAGGTGCCATTATTGGTATGAAGGAAACAAGGGAAGATGTTGTCAATATTGCGCGTGCTCTTCATCAATTAGATGCAGATTCCATTCCTGTTAACTTTTTAAATGCGATTGATGGGACAAAGCTGGAAGGGACAAAGGACTTAAATCCGCGCTATTGTTTAAAGGTCTTAGCGTTGTTCCGTTACATTAATCCAACAAAGGAAATCCGAATTTCGGGTGGGCGTGAAATCAATCTCGGCTCACTACAGCCGCTGGGTCTCTATGCAGCGAATAGTATATTTGTAGGGGATTATTTAACAACGGCTGGCCAAGAAGCAAATAGTGATTATCGTATGTTGGAGGATTTAGGCTTTGAGATTGAATTAACGCAAAAGCAAGAAGCAGTATTTTGTTAAGCTTATGAAATGAACATCTACTACAGAGAAACCGTACAAGTGTACGGTTTCTTGCTTGTTATGGATAGAACGAGAAAAGTGGTGTATAAAAATCGAAAAGCAGTGGATAGAAAGCAAAAAGTGACGGATAAACCTGACAAGTCAAACCGGTTATATACCTAAAAAATAAAGGTTTTCACAAATTGTTCAATGAAAGCGTTTTGAAATTGAACAGTTTGTGAAGACCTTCACATATAGCTTTCTTTTTTAAAAAATCAGCGTAAAATAAGAATCAAGTAAGGAATTGTTGTAAAACAGTTGACGAGAAGTCTCACAAATTTTGATGGTTGTTATATTATTTATAATAAGAGAAGGGAGCTTTTCACATGTGGGTTATTACAGTATTTGATAAGAAGGATGTTCGAATTTTTGAGTATGCAAACAAAAATGAGGCGACGGAAGCTTTGGCGAAATTCAAGAAAAATGCCGTATTAACATATACAAAATAAAAGTTCTTTTTTAACAGCAGCCCTCGCTAGTAGAGGGCTGTTTTTTTAATGAACAACAATTGAATAGGCGCTATACACTAGTAAAAGAGCCATGATGATGTTAAATGATTGTCGATATTGCAGTAAAATTTTTTGAAAAACGGACCCACATAATGCCCAACTAAATGTACTTAGTATTCCTACTAGACCTAATAATAGCGAGAATAGTAGATAGCTTATGTAGGAAGAATAGTAAGGAAGGATGTAGGTTGCTACAACGGTTATCCCAAATAGTATTCCTTTTGGATTAATGAATTGCAAGAAGGCTCCTACAAAGAATAGGTTTCGCTTTTCTTCCATTTGGTTGCTCTCTTCCTGCGCTTTGCTTGTCAAAATTTTAAAGGCTAAGTATAACATATAGCCGACACCAAAAATGGTTAAGGGTAATTTAATGACGGGCAGGATGTTTAGCATGACCATGTTAAAATAGCTGCTCAGAGCAATAATCATGAAAAAACCAATACCTACTCCTAAACAGAAAGGCATAGTTTTTGGTAAGCCATGTTGTTTGGCAAAAACCATAGCCATAAAGTTGTTAGGACCAGGCGTAAAGCTTGTGATGATAATGAAAACTAAAAAGGAAAATACAGGCATGGACCATCACCTCTTTCAAGTTGTATGTTATAATGTCCGAAACAGTCACTATAACGTTGTTTGTTTTATTATACATAACGTACGTTATATTGTATATATAAAAAGGAGATTGGACATGGATGACATTCAACTGATTTTTGCTCGAAATTTAAAGGCTATTCGGGAGAGAGAGAAATTAAGCTTAGAGAAGGTATCGCAACTGAGCGGTGTGAGTAAAGCAATGGTCGGACAAATTGAAAGAGGGGAATCGAGCCCGACATTAACAACAATTTGGAAAATAGCTAATGGGCTAAAGGTTTCATTTACAGAGCTTATTCATCAACCACAGGCAGAGACAGAGCTCATCTTAGGCAAGGACATTCATTCATTAGAGGAAGATAACGGGAAATATATCGTCTACCCTCATTTTCCTTTTCAAAAGGATAGTCGCTTTGAAATTTATAGTATCGAGATTAAGGAGAATGGAACATTACACGCTGAGGCACATAAGGAAGGCACAGAGGAATATCTAACCGTTTTTGATGGTACATTAATCATTCGTATACAAGGTGAGGACTATCGATTAACAAGTGGGGATGCAATCCGTTTTAAAGCTGACCGGCCACACACATATACCAACCCTGGGGAGACATTAACACGGCTCAGCATGACTATATATTATCCACGTTAATAGACCGTATAAACGCTTTTCAGAGCGTTTATACGGTCTTAATTTTTACAGTATACTTGCTAAACGTTTGATACCCTCGCGGATTACTTCAGGTGTTGCATTTGTATAGTTTAATCGCATTGTATTCACGTTCGTTTTGGATGTATAGAATGGATCACCGGGTACGAAGGCAACCTTTTGTTCCATCGCCTTATGGAATACATCAAGTGCTGGTGTACCATCCTTCATCGTCGCCCAAATGAACATGCCTCCTTCAGGTCGTGTATACTCAACATGTGCAGGGAAAAACTCTTGCATCGCATCAAGCATCGCTTCTGATTGATTTTTATATAAAGTGATTATTTTCTTAACATGCTCCATGTAATCATTACTTGCTAAATAATCATAGATGACATATTGCGAGAAAATATTGGTATGAAGATCAGAGGCTTGTTTAGCCGTTTCGATATGCTCTAAGAGCTCTTTGTTTTTTGTAATGATAAAACCAAGGCGCATGCCAGGTGTGACCGTTTTAGAGAAAGAACCTAGTAAAATACTATTTTCTAATTTACCAGCGCCGATATATGGAAGCGGCTCACCTTGGAAACGTAGCTCCCCATATGGATCATCCTCAATTAAAGCAACATCATATTTGGCAACCATTTCGTATATTTGCTCACGCTTTTCTTTCGAATATGTGAGCCCAGTTGGATTTTGGAAGTTTGGTACCGTGTAAATAAATTTTACATTTGGTTGTTGTAGAGCTTGCTCTAATTCTTCTAGATTAAGACCATCGTTTTCAAGTGTCACCCCATGGAAGGTTGGCTCAGCTAATGTAAAGGCTTGAATAGCCCCTAAGTAACCAGGCTCTTCGATTATAATGCCATCACCTTTATTAATAAGCACTTTACCAATTAATTCAAGTGCCTGCTGTGAACCTGTTGTAATGAAGACATCGTCAGCATGGACATCAAGTCCATGTACTCGTTGATACTTCGCGGCAATGTACTCACGTAATGGTGCATAACCCTGTGTTGAAGAATACTGAAATAGACGGCTGCCGTTTTTGGTAATAGCATGATCTACTGATGCTCTTAACGCATCAATTGGGAAAGAGATTGGGTTTGGAAGCCCACCTGCAAAGGAAATAACATCCTCTGCATCTGTTACTTTCAAAATATTTCGAATAAATGAGGATGGCGTATTTAAGATTCTTTCAGAATATTGCATAATGATCGGTCCTTTTTTTCTGATTTTTTAAAAATTATATCATTGTCATCGGTTGCATACAATATTATCATTGTATGCAAGACAATTAAACTATTGTATGCAAATTAATAGAAAGAAGGCGCTTTGCGAATGCCTATTAATTCATTTGATGCCTATCCAATGAGTTGGAAGCCGGATATTAGCAATATTTCGGCCCCTTTATATATAGCCATAGCACAACAGCTTGAACAAGATATAAAAGAAGGAAAGCTAACGCCAGGGACAAAACTGCCACCCCAACGCGAATTAGCTGATTTTTTAGATGTGAATTTAAGCACCATCACGCGGGCCTTTAAGCTCTGTGGACAAAAAGGGTTAATATATGCCTCGATTGGTAGTGGCACATTTGTTTCATCGGATGCAGCTAGCAATAAAATTTTATTACCAACTAACCGTACGACATTCATGATTGAAATGGGCTCTGTATTACCAGACAACTTTGTCAATGAGGACATTACACGCTATATGAAAAAAATGCTGAACGAACCTAGTGTTAGTAAGCTATTTCAATATGGAAGGCCTGAGGGCAATGCATGGCAAAACGAGGCAGTGTTGAAATTATTTGAATTGGTGAACTTTCAAACAGATCAACCCATTTTGCTTGGAGCAGGAGGACAAAATGCCATTGTTGGAACGCTTGCGGCATTATTCCAGCCAGGGGATCGAATTGGAACAGATCCGATTACTTATGCCGGTATTAAAACTGCGGCCAACATGCTAGGTATACAACTTGTGGCTATTCAACAATGTCAGGGCGAAATGACAAAAGAAGGGCTTTTGTATGCCTATAAAAATGAACATATCAAAGGCATCTATGTCATTCCTGATTTTCATAATCCAACGACACATACGATGTCAATAGAAACAAGGAAAATGATTGCAGAAGTGGCAAGGCAGAAGAATTTGATTGTCATTGAGGATGCTATTTATAGTTTCCTCAAAGAACAGGCGCCTGCTCCCATAGCTTCTTACGCCCCGGATAAGGTGATCTATATTGCTAGTTTGTCGAAAACGATCTCACCGGGATTACGGCTATCCTTTATTGTCACTCCTCCAACACTTCGTAAAAAAATAATGGAGACGCTCTATAATATCAATATTTCAGTCTCTCCAATTATGCTGGAGCTTGCAGCAAGGTTGATACATGAAGGGGTAGCACAAACAATATTGGAGAAGCATCGGGCATATGCTAAGCAGCAAAATGCACTTGTTAATCAATATTTGGCAGATTATCACATTTTGGGTGATGAGGAATGCATTTTCAGGTGGCTACTTTTGCCGGACAAATTTACAGGCGTACAATTTGAATTGCTTGCCTCGAAAGCAGGTGTACAGGTCTATGCAGCAGATCGCTTCGCAGTAGGTAATGCAAAGCCAGTGAATGCAGTACGTATTGCTATAGCGGCTCCAGAATATCAGCTGGAGCAAGCATTGATAATCCTAAAAGATATTCTCGAAAGTAATGGTGATTATGCATTTGTTGATTAATGGTATCAAGCGAATGAAGTTAAGTGAGAATAGAGGTGATAAAAATGGCTCATTAGGCTCGGCCGGTAAACTAGGACTTAGTATTGGTATCTTAAGTTCAAAGTTGGGTTTTAATGTGAGTGTTCAGATGACCCTTTGGATTTGGGGTAAAACAATGAAATCTTTTTTTAGTGGTAATTATACAGTAAACCTGTAAACGATGAACAATTGTATAAATTACTTAAGGAACTAATAAATTCAGAAGGGATTCACTTAGAACTATCTACACTAGGAGGTATGTTAGGACCAATTTTTTTAATGCATTTTATTAAACTTATTCCTAGCAACATAGAAAAAAATTGTACTGAGTTTTTTCTATCTTACTTTTAATGTGTAAATGCTCGTAGTTATAATGGCAAAAGTAATACATTAAAACTTGTAACATTTTTTTAGCAACTGGACATGGCTATTGCCATGTCCAGTTGCTTTTTTTACGGGAACGAGAGTAAGTCATTACTTTGGTTAGGCCACTACTGGCTTTTAACAAGTTATCACTAAAAAATATTCTTAAATAGCAGTAGTTGAAACATTAATAAGATTAATTATTTAAGGGGGATGTGAATAATTCTGAAATTTTTAAAAATTCGAATATTATTATTGACAACTTTGCCCAAAATCAATATGATTAAAAAAATAAAACATTTACTTTATTTTGATTTCATTTTAAAGTGAATGCTTCAGAAAAGGTGGGTAAAATAATGAAAATCTTGATAGGCGAAATTGCACATGAGACAAACACGTTTTCTAATGAAAAAACAACTGTGGAATCGTTTAAGGAATGGGAATGGATTCATGGCGATGAAATCATACACAAACATCGTAAAGTAAGAGATTACTTAGGTGGAATGATTGAACGTGCTGAAGAAACAGGTGTGGAAATAATTCCTCTATTTTCAGCATTTGCGATGCCTTCCGGGGTTATAACTAAAGAAACCTACAATAGGCTTATTCGTGAATTAACGGATTCGATTAAAGCTGTAGTAGAGTATGATGCCATTTGTCTTGCACTTCATGGTGCAGGTGTTGCTGAAGACGTTGATGATCTTGAAGGTGGTATATTATCTGCTATTAGAGAAGTTGTAGGGTATAAAATTCCTGTTGTAGTCACGCTAGATCTGCACGGAAATATAACTGATCAAATGGTTAAAGAAGCAGATGTCCTATTGGGAGTTAATTTTTACCCACATGTTGATTGCTTTGAAAGAGGTATTGAGGCGATAGATATTACCCGAAAAATTCTATTAGGTGAGATTCGACCAAAGATGAGTCTAAAAAAACTCCCGCTTATGATTCCTACATCTACTACAAATTTACAACCAGCAAAAAATATCAATGAATTATGCTGGGCACGCGAAGTAAATGAAAACATTATTGATTGCACATTCTTTCATGGCTTTCCTTACACGAATATACCTGAAGTCGGCGTTTCGGTGGTAACCGTCACAAATAATGACCAGGAGCTTGCAGATCAAACCGCTGAAGAAATTGCTATAGAGATATGGAATACAAAAGAGATGTTTTTTCCAGACATTATTAATCCAGAAGAAGGCATTAATACCGCATTAAAATTAGAAGGAAAACCAATTGTAATTAACGAAACTTCAGATAATCCTGGAGGCGGTACACCAGGTGATGGGACTCATTTGCTTTCAGCCATGATAAAGGCAAATCTTGAAAATGCTTGTTTCGGTTTTATTTATGACCCAGAAGTCGTGAATATTGCTCATGACAGTGGGATTGGAACTTCAATTGATGTATTACTAGGTGGCAAAACAGATGACTTACATGGAAAACCAGTTAAGGTAACAGCATATGTTAAAACTCTAGCAGATGGCCGATTTATCCAGTCTACCCCAATGGGGGAAGGTGCGAAAGTAGATTATGGCAAGTCTGCGAGGATAGTAGTTGGCGATATTGATATTGTTGTTTGTTCCAAAAGGTCACAAACACTTGATGAACAAATCTTTTTATTACATGGGATTGATATTAGGTCATATAAAATTGTCGCTTTAAAATCAAGTCAGCATTTCCGTGCTGGATTTGAACCATTAGCCCATAAAATAATAACAGTTGACTCTCCTGGGTTATCAAGTTTTAATCTGCATTCTTTTAAACACACAAGACTTGCAAAACCAGTTTATCCTTTAAATGAAGAGGTTAAATTTTCGCAAGAGTATAAGATTAAGTAAAAGAGGGGGATGAATGTGAAAACCAGGGGAAAATTAATCGTTATGTTAATTATGATGGTGATTTTAGCAGGCTGTAGTACAAATACGAATGAGCAAAGTTCTGGAAATGGCGTTAGTAAATCACGGAACACATTAGTAATCTCTTCTGTTCGAGAGCCAGATACCATTGACGTCCATAAGACAACATGGGTTGATAATTCAACTGCCAATATTTATGACACATTGTTAAAAAGGGATCTTGAAGGAAATATAATACCTGGTCTTGCTGAAAAATATGACATTTCAGATGATGGTAAAATATGGACTCTTTATTTAGATGGAAATGTCAAGTTCCATTCTGGGGAACCGCTCACTGCTGAAGCGGTTAAAAAGACGTTTGAAAGGTTCCTTCAAAATTCGGCTGTCAAGTTTATAGCTGGACCAGTAGACAAAATGGAAGCTGATGGACAGAAATTAATGGTTTATTTCACAGAGCCCTTTGCACCTTTTGCTAGTGGATTAACTACTGCGTATTTAGCACCGATGGATCCTAAATCACTTGAAGAGTACGGAGACGATTTTGGGAAACATCCTGCGGCTTCAGGAATATTTAAATTTGGGGAAAGAACACGAGGATCTTCTATTACTTACATGAAAAATGATGATTATAATTGGGGTCCTCCTTTTGTAGATAATAAGAGTGCACCAGGTTTTGATAAATATGAATTCCGTTTTATCACGGATGACGATACTAGAGTACTAGAATTTAAGAAAGGTACCACACAGATTATGACCAGTGTGCCACCGAATTATATTAAAGAGCTTGAAGCAACAGAAGGTGTGAAAATTGATAGTATGTTGGAACAAGGCATAACATACTTAGGCTTCAATAATAAAAAGCCAATGTTCCAAGACAAACGTGTTAGACAAGCGATCGCACTAGGTATCAATCGTGATCCACTCGTAGAATTTGCCTTGGAAGGCTATGCAAAACCACTCTTTGGACCGCTTCCTGAAAGCATACCAGGGTATAGTGGTAAGGTGGAAGAAGAGGCAAAACAAAAATATACTCGAAATGTGGAAAAAGCTAAATCGTTGCTAGAAGAAGCTGGGTGGAAAGACACAAATGGAGATGGAATAGTTGAGAAGGACGGAAAGCCTTTCTCATTTGAATTATGGTTATCTGATGAGCCAGTCATGCAAAGAATTGCCCAAATTCTGCAAGGCCAATTAAAAGAGATTGGGATTTTAGTTAATATTTCGGTTCAAGAGCCAGCGGCAATTACTGCAAACACACCAAAGGGGTTACATGATGCAATTCTAAATATGTATGGATGGTCAGATCCAGATATCTTATACATGCTTTTTGGAAAAGGAAGCTCATTAAGAATGCATTACGAACCTGAGGAATTAAACAATTTACTCACGAAAGCACGTCAAACGATGGATACGGGTGAGCGGATGGAAATTTATGAACAAGCGCAGCAATTCCTTGTGGAAGAATCTCCTTGGGTTCCGTTATTTGTACGCGAAAATGTAACCGCTTACCGTGACATTAATGGATTTAAACAAAATCCTTACTCTCAAGCTATTATATTCAATGATATCACTTCGAAATAAAAATGAACCTGAAAAGTTAGGGATGTACATCCCTAACTACCTTATTAAAAAGGGGGGATGAAAACTTGTCTAAATATATTTTGAATCGTACTTTTTCAATGGTTGTTACGCTAATTGGTGTATCAATTTTAGTCTTTCTGATGATGCACCTTATACCTGGAGATCCAGTAACTTATATTCTAGGAGACTTTGCTTCTGAAGAGGCCATAGCTGAAATGAAAAACACTTTAGGTTTAAACCAACCGCTATTTATTCAATACATTGATTATATTAAAAATGTGTTGCAAGGGGACTTAGGAACATCCTATATTACAGGTTTGACAGTGATTGAAGAAATTAAGGCTCGCTTTCCTATTACAGTACAACTAGCGGTTTATAGTTTAATCATTGGATCAGTAGTCGGGATTTTATTGGGTATTTTAGCAGCAGTGAAACAAAATACAATCTTCGACCAACTAGCTATGGTGGTTTCCTTAATAGGAATATCTGCACCAGGGTTTTGGATTGCTCTATTCCTAATTTGGATTTTTTCATACCAATTCAGCATTTTCCCTATTTCTGGATATCAAGGGTTTTATTCATTAATTCTACCATCTATTACACTTGGTTTAGGATCGGCTGGTAATATAGCAAGAATGACAAGGTCAAGTATGCTTGAAGTAATTAAACAAGATTTCATGAGAACGGCTCAAGCTAAAGGGCTTGCCATGATTCCAATGATTTTTAAGCATGCTCTCCAAAATGCCATGATACCTGTTATTACTTTAATTGGTCTACAGTTTGGTTTTCTATTAGCAGGGGCTGTAGTCATTGAAACTGTATTTGCACTACCAGGATTAGGAAGTTTTTCTATTGAAGCAATTACTAAAAGGGATTTGCCAACAGTACAAGGGTTAGTACTATTTATGGCATTTCTTTTTATTATAACTAACATGCTAGTGGATCTTGTATACAGTTTAGTCGATCCTCGTATTAAGTATTAGAAAGGGAGGCAAGTATTTTGAGTAGTTCAGCTCCTAAGCTTACAGATTCAGAAACTAAGTTCAATCCTCCTCAAAATAATAGAGATTCTGAGACAAAGTCTAAAACATACTGGTCGTTAGTGGGGAAAAGAATAATAACAAACAAAAGTGCTGTTAGTGGGGCCTGTATTTTATTGTTCTTCGTGTCAATTTCCTTACTTGCTCCTTGGATTGCCCCACATCCAGTTGACGTAATGAATTTCGAACAAAGGTTTTTACCTCCAGGAGGACAACATTTTTTAGGGACAGATGATTTTGGGCGAGATATATTTTCTAGAATATTATACGGAGGTCGGGTTTCCTTAATGATGGGGCTTGTTGCAGTGCTAATCGCAGGCGTTATCGGGGTCACTTTAGGAGTAATATCAGGCTATTACCGTAGATTTGATATTTATATTATGCAGGTTATGGATATTTTACTGGCTTTTCCCTCCCTCCTTCTTGCCATTGCTATTATTGCTGTGCTTGGGGTCGGATTAACTAACGCGATGATTGCGGTTGCAATCTCTGCTATACCTTCTTATGTAAGAGTGGTTCGAGGATCAGTCTTATCAATAAGGGAAAAAGAATATATAGAGGCAGTAAAGGCACTTGGTGTTTCGGATTTTAAAATAATTTTAAAGCACGTATTTCCTAACGTATTATCACCAATAATTGTTTTATCCAGTTTACAATTTGGAACTAGTATTCTAGTAGCCGCAGCGTTAAGTTTCTTAGGGCTCGGTGCTCAGCCGCCTACTCCTGAATGGGGATCTATGGCTTACGTTGGGAAAGCTTTTTTAGGGCAGGCTTGGTGGATGTCCCTTTTCCCAGGTTTGGCAATTATGTTAGTCGTACTTGGTTTTAACCTGCTAGGTGACGGATTGCGTGATGCGCTAGATCCAAGGCAAAAATAACTGCTTGGGAGTGAAAAAGATGGGAACTGACCTTGTAAAAAAAGAAGCGCTTCTAAAAGTGGAAGACCTTTCTATTAAATTTAAAACGGGGAAGAAAGATTTTGTGAGTGCAGTGAGTCAGGTGAACTTTACAATTAATAAAGGTGAAACACTCGCTTTAGTAGGAGAATCTGGGTGTGGTAAAAGCGTTACCTCCCTTTCCATAATGAGATTAATATCAAATAGTGTAGGGAAAATTGATGGGAAAATTATTTTTAAAGATAAGGATTTTATTCAATTAACTGAAAAGGAAATGCGTTCAATTCGTGGGAAAGATGTTTCAATGATTTTCCAAGAGCCTATGACCTCCTTAAATCCTGTTCATAGAATTGGAAAACAGATTAGTGAGGTTCTTAAGCTTCATACGGATGCCTCAGGAGATGAGTTAAAAAAGCAAACGGTTGATATCTTAAAAAAGGTTGGAATTCCACGCCCAGAAAAGATTGTAAGCGAATATCCACATCAACTTTCTGGAGGAATGAGACAAAGGATAATGATTGCGATGGCAATGGCTTGTAATCCTAGTCTATTAATTGCTGATGAGCCGACAACAGCATTAGATGTAACGATACAAGCGCAAATTTTAGACTTAATGAATGATCTCAAAACTAACTACGATACAGCAATACTATTAATAACTCATGATTTAGGTGTTGTAGCAGAAATGGCTGATCGGGTTATGGTCATGTATTATGGACAAATTGTTGAAGAAGCACATGTAAAAACGATCTTTAAAAATCCACAACATCCTTATACCATCGGTCTATTAAATTCTATTCCTAGTCTTGAAGATGAGCAAGATAAACTACAACCAATTGAAGGCAATGTACCTAATATCGGAGAGGTAACGAAAGGATGTCCTTTCTTTTTTCGATGCACCCAAGCTCATTCAAAATGTTTTGAAAGAAACCCACCTCTAATAAAAACGAATAACGAACACGCAGTAAGATGTTGGCTATATATTCATGAGGAGGTATTAGCATGAGCGAAATACTGCTAGAGGTTCATAACCTAAAAACATATTTTCCGATAAATAATGGCTTTATTTCTAAAAAGAAAGACTTTGTTAAAGCTGTTGATGGCGTTACTTTCAAGCTATTTAAAGGAGAAACATTGGGGATTGTTGGAGAAAGCGGCTGTGGCAAGTCTACAACTGGAAGAAGTATCTTGAAATTAATTGAACCAACAAGTGGCGAAATTATATTTGAAGGCAGAGATGTTCTAAGCTTGAGTAAGCAAGAATTGAGAAGGCTCAGAAAACAAATGCAGATTGTTTTCCAGGATCCGTTTGCTTCTTTAAATCCTCGTTTACGAATCTCTTCTATTTTAGAAGAAGCACTATTAACACATGGAATAGGAAAGAGTAAGAAAGAAAGAAGGCAGAAAGTATTAGAAATACTGCAAATGGTAGGATTAAATGCTTTTCATGCAGATCGCTATCCTCATGAATTTAGTGGGGGTCAAAGACAAAGAATAGGAATCGCCCGAGCAATTGCGGTAGGTCCATCGCTCATAATAGCTGATGAGCCAGTTTCTGCTTTGGATGTATCTGTTCAAGCACAAATACTTAATCTGTTTCAGAGTCTTCAGAAAGAATTAGGGCTAACATACATTTTTATTGCTCATGATTTAAGTGTTGTTAAACACATTAGTGACAGAGTTGGCGTAATGTATCTAGGAAGAATGGTAGAGTTTGCAGATAAAAACCAAATGTTTTCAGAACCGCTTCATCCTTATACAAAATCCCTTATGTCTTCTGTTCCAGTCCCTAATCCTGAAAATAAAAAAAAAGACCGGATAATTTTAACTGGTGATGTTCCGAATCCAGCAAATCCCCCTCTTGGTTGTACTTTCCATCCTCGGTGTTTCGCATGTATGGAAGTATGTAAGACAAAAAATCCTCGAAACATAGAGGTTAAACCAGGACATTTTGTAGCTTGTCACTTGTTTGAACCTGAAATAATGGGCGTAAGAGACTAAAAGTAATTTTATATAAAAAGGAAGGTATTACTCTATGGATATAAATAAAATTTCATTGCAAAGAATTAAATTACCCTTAAAAGCTTCATTTGAAACTAGCTTCGGTAAAGTGATTGAAAAGGATATTATCATCGTTAAGGTGCATAGCGGAGATAAAGTTGGCTTTGCTGAAAGTGTCGCGATGCCTTTTCCTATCTACAACGAAGAGACTACAGGTACAGTATGGCACATGCTCGAAACTTACTTGATCCCACAGCTATTAGATAAAGAAATTAAAGAGCCCAAGGATTTCTCAGAATTGTTTTCATATATACGTAGAAATAACATGGCAAAAGCAGCTCTTGAAATGGCAATTTGGGATTTATATAGCAAGCAAAAAGGGCAAACGCTTTCTACTATACTGGGCGGAAAGCGATCAGAGATTGAAGTGGGCGTGAGCATCGGAATTGAAAATAACATAGAAACTCTATTAAACAAGGTGGAAGGTTTTTTAGAGGATGGATACAAAAAGATTAAAGTGAAAATTAAACCTGGATGGGACATTAAACCCCTAGAGGCTATTCGGAAAAAGTTCGGAGAACAAATTCCACTAATGGCAGATGCAAATTCGTGTTACAACCTGAATGATTTACAGCTATTAAAAGAATTAGATCAGTTTAATTTAATGATGATTGAACAGCCGTTAGCTCATGACGACATAATAGATCACGCAAAATTACAAGAAACATTAACAACGCCAATCTGTTTAGATGAAAGTATTCATTCAGTGGAAGACGCAAGAAAGGCAATCGAAATTAATGCTTGCAAAATTATTAATATTAAGGTTGGTCGGGTTGGCGGGCTATTTGAAGCAATTAAAATGCACAATCTTTGTGAGGAAAATAACATTCCTGTGTGGTGTGGTGGAATGCTTGAAGCTGGAATAGGTAGGGCTCATAACATCGCTGTGGCTTCATTAAGTAACTTTAGTATTCCAGGTGATACTTCTGCTTCCAGCCGTTATTTTGATGAAGATATCATTTTACCAGAAGTGACGCTTTCGAAACCTGGCATTATCACGGTTCCAGAACAACCCGGCATTGGTTTTGAGGTTAACCAGGAAGCTATTAATCAGTTCACAGTTAATCAAAAGGAGTTTATAAGAGATAAAATAAAGTACTACTAAAGGATTTCAAGTTGAATTTATGATGGGTGGGGGATATACAAATGGTTTTAACACAACCAATCGTCTATAAAAATGTCATAGGTTTAAAGGAAATACAAGATGTAGTTTGTTTTCAAGAAGAAATCTGGAACAAAGATGCTGTAACACCTCTTCCGCAGCTTATTGCTGCTACTCAAAATGGTGGAACCATAGTTGGAGCGTTTATTGAAGGTGAATTAATTGGGTTTTCATATGGTTTTTCAGGCTTTAAGAATGGGAAGAAGTATTTAATTTCTCATATGACTGGCGTCCATAGTAAGTATCATAATTATGGGATTGGCTTACAGCTAAAACTTAAGCAAAGAGAGTGGGCAGTTGATTACGGCTATCAAAAAATTGTATGGACATTTGATCCTTTAGAAGCCAAAAATGCATATTTTAATCTTAATAAGCTAGGGGCATACTCGAAAACGTACTTTCCTTCTTACTATGGTGAAATGAGCGATAAACTTAATAAAGGTCTACCTTCTGATCGTTTGTTAGTAGAATGGGATATTTGTTCGAACCGGGTAACGAAGGCACTTACAGGAGTACTCAAAAATGATGCTTTAGTTAATCAATATAAGCCTCTTCTGTCTTATAGCGATAGTAGAAATATTCCATATCCCCAAGAGGTAGAATCGATAAAGGCAGAAGAAGGATATTTAATTCCTGTCCCAGCAAACTTTCAAATTTTGAAACAAGAGGATTTTGAAGCTGCGAAGGCATGGAGGTATAAGTTGAGAGACGCAGTAAGCGATGCTTTCTCAAGAGGCTTTGTAGTAACTGGAATGTTAAAAAAGAATTTAGCCAACATCCATTTTTATGTAATTGAAAATAAAACGATGGAGTCTTTATATGATTGAAAAAATCAAAAATTGGGTTGATGAGAATAAAGCGTTAATAAAATCTACGTACCATCATTTTCATTCCAATGCTGAAATTAGCTGGAAGGAAAAAGAGACAACAGAGTATTTATGTAAGAAATTAGAAAATTTAGGGATTTCTTTTGAGAGGTTTGAGGATCATACCGGTGTTGTTGGATATTGGGGAAATAAAGAACTTGGTCCTACCATTGGGATTAGAGCAGATATTGATGCGTTATGGCAATTGGTCGACGGGGAATGGAAAGCCAATCATTCCTGTGGTCATGATGCTCATATGACTATAGTTCTTCATACTATTACTTGTCTAAAAGAATTAGGTTTTCAACCACAGGGTCTTATTAAAATTATTTTTCAGCCAGCCGAGGAATCCGGTTTAGGTGCGAAAGCTCTAATAGATAAAGGTATAATCGACGATGTCGATTATATGCTAGGGATACATGTGCGTCCAATTCAGGAATTAAAATTTGGGCAAGCATCTCCTGCAATTTATCATGGTGCGACAACCCTACTTAAAGGAAAGATTCAAGGAATGCAGGCTCATGGTTCACGACCTAATCTAGGAATAAATGTTGTTGATTCACTTGGAGCCATCATTCAAGCTGTTAACTCAGTCAAAACGGATCCGACATTATCTGCATCTGCTAAAATAACTATGGTTCAGGCAGGTGGAAACAATATTAATATCATTCCCGACTATGCTGAATTTGGCATTGATGTCCGTGCACAACAGAACTACGTGATGGACGATTTACTTAAGAAGGTAGAATATGCCATTCTCTCTTCGGGCTCAGCAAACGGAGCAAAGGTCGAAATGGAAAAGCTAGCCTCAATGATTGCTGCGGAACCTAGTCCACAAATTGAAGAACTAGTGGGAGAAGCCATTATTGAAGCTCTTGGGAATGATGCACTCACTGCTCCAGTCATTACACCTGGTGGAGAAGATTTCCATTATTATAAAAAGTATTTTCCTAATATTAAAGCAACAATGATTGGACTTGGTACGGATTTACAACCAGGACTCCACCATCCTAATATGAATTTTAACTTAGATGCTTTACAAAATGGTGTGATAATACTTTCTATTACTGCCCTTAAGTTATTAAAAGCAAAGGTGAAGATTAATGAGACTATTTAAAATTATACCCACTATTTGGAGGTATACAAATAATTTTCTGAATAATAAAAATAGTTTATTATATATTTCCGGATAAATGAAAAAGGAGTGATAAAAAATGTTAAGAACTACAGAGCCAGAAGATATTTATAAGTTTGAGTGGCCAAGTAATCCTGTCATTTCTCCTGATGGACAACAGGTAGTATATGAAAGAACGATAGCTGTTAAAGAAAATAGTTACGAAACACATTTATATTTAAGCGATGTAGAGGGAAAAACGAGAAGAGTCTTGACATCCTCCGGCACCAAGAACTTCAATCCTGTCTGGTCACCCGATGGAAAAACCATAGCATTTATCTCAAACCGTGCTTACGGAATGCAGGCATGGCTGTTATCTCTCGAAGGTGGAGAGGCTCAGTGTCTGACAAAGTTCCGACAAGGAATTAGCTCGATTGTATGGTCTCCTAACGGTAAGACGATTTATGGGCTGGTGCCTGTAGTTGGAAATTCAAAACTAGAAACTTTTCATGAAAATGGAACAATTAATGAAGCAAATAGTGAGCAGGAACAAGAAGAGAAGTTATGGAGAGAAGGAACTAAACGCTTTCATCATCTATATTACAAAAACGATGGAATTGGTTTTCATAAACCGTACAAACGCCAAATTGTTGCTATTAATATAGATACTAGATCCTTCGTTTTAATAACAAAAGGACCATTTGAAGTCAATCAGCCTGATGTTTCTCCAGATGGTAAATATATCGTGTTCAGTTCAAGCACAGAAAATCAAAATTCTCTTTTTGGAGGACAGATCTATCGCGTGCCAGCTTCCGGAGGAGAAGTGGAGTTGCTATACAGTGATTCGGAAGCAAGCTCACCTTCTTATTCACCTGATGGAAAGTGGATAGCATTTTTTGGAAACCATGCAGATCAGAGGGAATTGCTTGTCATACCTTCAGATAATGGAAATGTAAGGTGTTTAAGTGAAAAATATCAAGATACACTCATGGATATGACTTTTACAGATATGCGTAACCTCAGATATGCACTTCGCCCTCAATGGTCTAATAATAGTAGATATATTTATGCTCTTAGTACTCGTGAAGGACGAAATGAAATTGTTAGATTCTCAAATGATAAAAATGACGATCGTCCAGTAATAATTGTTGGTGGAGACCGAGCTATTTTTCAATTTTCATTTGATAGAGAAGAGATGATTAGTATTGCCTATTCGACAGTTAATCACCCAGGTAAGGTATCTGCAATTAGAATTGATGAAACGAAAACAGTTGATTGTAAGTATCGGTATCCAACAGAAGCTTTTTCTCAATTAAATGTGCCGATCTTTCCTGAGAATGAGGTTCGGCTGGATGACTGCAACGATAAGTTATTATCCGAACTAATCGTAGTTGAACCTGAGGTTTTTTCGTATAGATCTGTTGATAACTGGTATATGCAGGGTTTTATTTTAAAACCAGCAAACTTTGATCCTGAGAAAAAATATCCCGTTTTGTTAGATATACATGGAGGACCGCATTCTGCATATGGTTTCACCTATTTCCATCAATTACAATTATTTGCTGCCCGAGGTTACGCAGTTATCTATACTAATCCACGAGGCAGCTCAGGATTTGGTGTTGAATTTACTAATGCAGTACATGGTGATTATGGTGGAAAGGATATGAATGATATTTTGAATGGGCTAGAGTATGCCTTACAAAAAAATCAATATCTTGATGAAAATAGGTTGGCTGTTAATGGAATTAGTTACGGTGGATTTATGGTAAATTGGCTCATATCTCACACCGATAGATTTTTTGCAGCTGTTTCAGAAGGTTGTATTTCGAACTGGATTTCAATGTATGGTACAAGCGATATAGCACCATATTTTATTGAACAGGAGTTTCTTGGAAAAACAGAAGTGGAGAATCTTTGGAAATTTTCACCTCTTGCTTATGTAGATAATGTAAAAACACCACTTTTACTTCTACATTGTGAAGATGATTTGAGATGTCCAATGGAGCAGGCTGAGCAATTTTATTCTCATATTAAGCGTCGAGGTGGAGAAGTAGAACTAATTCGTATCCCGCAATCAAGTCATGGGCTCCTCCAATACGGTAAACCTAAATTAAGAATAGCTAGATTGAATTCGATGCTTGATTATATAAACGCACATTTGCCTGTAGAAGATTTCTCGAACCTAGTAATTACTAAGAAACAATAATGAGAGGGTAATAGTTAGATCTATCCGATCTAAATTATTTTATACAACAACGCTGAAGGAGGAAAAGATATGAAAGTAGATGTAAATTTTCAAGCATTTGAAGAGGCTGGCCAAAAGATAGTGGAAAAACATAAGATTCCTGGTGCCTCTGTTGCAATTGCCAAAGAAGGGGAGATCCTTTATCATAAAGGTTTTGGATTCCGCAATGTGGAGGACTCACTTCCTATAACTGAAGATACTGTTTTCGGTATTGGATCGATTACAAAATCATTTTCCTGTGTGGCTATTATGCAACTGCAGGAAGTCGGTAAATTGAATGTGCTTGATCCTGTAATTAAGTACTTGCCTGAATTTAAAGTTAAAAATAAAGAGGCATTAAAACATATCACTATTCACCACTTCATGACACACACTGCAGGATTACCTCCAATGCCTTCTTTATTTTACGCAATGAAAAGGTCACTGGATATTGACCCTTCTGTAAAAAATTACCCAGGCTTAAATATTACTTTTGAAGATCACGAACCAATCGACACTTATGAACAACTTATGCAGTTTATTGACGAACAAGATATTGAGTTACTGGGAGCACCTGGGACACATTTTAGTTATTCCAATGATGCGTATGCTTTATTAGGAACAATTATCGAACGAGTTAGTGGAAAAAGTTATGAACAATATGTTTATGATCATATCCTTACGCCTTGTGGTATGGAAAACAGCTATTTCACGATTGAGGAGTACGGTGATTATGAAAATATCACCACTTGCTATACAGAGGATAGAAGCGATGGAACAAAACGTGTTTTTGCTGCACCGATTTGGTGGGATTCAACTTCAATGCGAGCAGCAGGCTTTCTGAAATCTACAGCGAGAGACATGCTATTGTATGCAGAAATTTTCCGTAATACTGGAGTAGTAAACGGTAAGCGAATATTATCTGAAGAAAGTGTAAAAGAAATGATTAAACCTCATATTCAAATACAGCCAGGAAGATTCTATGGATACGGTTTTATGATTACGCCCGATTATTTTGGAACTACTCTTATTGAACATGGTGGAGGTCTAAAGGCAATTTCAGCTCAATTAAGTATTTTGCCTAAAAAAGGGGTTTCAGGTGTTGTATTAACTAACTTGGTAAGTGTACCTGCTGCCCGAGTGATGCAACTTGCATTTAATGTTTTGGGAGGAAGAGCGGTAGACGCAAATCATCTTTCCTTTGACGAATACGATATTTCAGAAGAACGACTTAATCAGTATCAAGGTGAATATCAATCAAATGAAGGGACGAAAGTGTCAATTAAACTCAAAGATGGAAAACCAGTTTTACTCTCACAAAATGTTGAGATACCTATAACTTTTGTGAGCGAAAACCTTTTTATAGCATATTTTAACGACTTTACAGAAATAGCTGAGATACTAGTCGATGATAACAGCGAACCATATGGTATATCATATCACTTTAGACAATTCCCTAAAGTTGCAATAAACGTGCCACTAAACTAGTTTATCTTCAAGTTTTTATAGTTGAACTCCGTATATAGAAAATTTGAGAGGATGTTAGTTATGGGATTACAGGAACGTTTGGAAGAAATAATACAAGAAGCTACGGGGACGTTCGGGGTTTATGTTAAACACCTGGAATCTGGAGAGACTGCTGCAATTAATGAAAATCGTTTATTTCAAGCAGCAAGTGTTTTTAAGATTCCAATCTTGGCAACCTTATACCGTGATGTTGAAGTAGGGCGTGTCGAACTAAAAGAACGTATTAGATTGAAAGAAGAGGACTTCGTAAATGGATCAGGTATATTTAAGGAGTTAATTCCTGGAGTCGACGTTACGATAAAAAATTTAGCAACTATGATGATAATTGTTAGTGATAATGTTGGAACAGATAAATTATTGAATATTTTAGGGAAAGAAAATGTAAATTTATTTATGAAAGAAATTGGATTATGCAATACTTATATTCATTTCAGCTGCTGGGAGCTACTTTGCGCATGTGTTGGACTACCGCCACAAAGCTTCTCACTTGACACTTATTATGAGGTAAACCGTCGATTTAAAAATGGTGAAATTGATTATAATTCAATTGTATTTCAAGAAAGCCATGAAAATAATGTAACAACTGCAGCTGATATGGCAGCATTGTTAGAAAAAATTGCAAATAAGCAATTAATTTCTGATAAAGCTTGTGAAGATATGTTTGAAATACTTGCAAAGCAGCAGTTTCGTCATAGAATACCTTATTTATTGCCTCAAAATACAGTTGTAGCCCATAAAACTGGCACAATTGCAAGTGTTGTAAATGACTCAGGGATAGTACAGCTACCTGATAATAAAGGTAATTTCATCATTTCAGTATTTTCAATTGGGAACAAAACAGAAGCTGAGGGTGCTAGTATCATATCTAAATTATCGAGAGTTACTTATCATCATTTTCTTAATAAAGTAACTGTTTAGCATAACAGAATATAAATTAATATCTAACGTGTTATGATAAAAAAGTATACAACTATAACATATCTCATAGCTGAATGGTAAGAAGGGTTACAACTAGTAAGTTATTTTCTTGTTAAAAATTAATTAAAGGTTTTACGCTTTTTATAAGAATGGTGGGGTGTTCACACAAATGTTTAAAGTGAATACCCCAGGACCTGATTAAAGGTTAGGACATGTAAAAAATATGGAACTAAATTTATACATAAAATTTCAAGATTATCCACAACCAAAGTCTTTTTTGTAAAACTTATACCATAAAGGTTCGTGTAATTACCAAATTACCTACGTAATAGATCAAGTATAGGTACTATAGTAATTGTTGGTTGGATAAATTACGCCAGGAGGTTTATAATTGAACAAAATTTGTATAAAACTTGGAGTTCATTATCTCTAAGCGATTAATAGTAGTGGTTTTTAAAATATAAAAGTGATGCATACTGAATGGTAAAAAGGGGGGATTAGCCATCAACCTTTTGAAAGAACCTGTATTTTATTAAGTAGCATACCTAGATTAACTCATTGGAAGGGCTGGCTGTATGGATAATTATAATGAAAGAATTAGAAAACAATTTAATGAACTAACAAAAGGACAGAAATTAGTTGCAAAATATATTGTTGACTTTCCAAAAGAGGTTGCATTTCAAACATCGAAGCAGCTAGGTATAGCAAGTAAAACAAGCGATACAACTGTGATTAGGTTATCATATGCTCTTGGTTATTCTGGATTTAGTGAATTGCAAAAAGAAATTCAATCTACTTTATTAGAAGATTCTTCACCAATTGTAGATCCAATTGAGGGCTTTCGATCTTCCTCCAAGTCTCTAAAAGATACAAATTTAATTCAACATGTAATTGAGAAAGATAGCTCCTATATTCGTGCAACTTTAGAACAATTAGATTATAACCAGTATAAAAAAGCTATAGATCTTTTAATTAGTTCTGAAAAACGAATAGTCATTGGCTTCCGTTCATCATATGGTCCTGCTAACTGGCTATCATTCAGCCTTAATATTGTAGTTGGAAATACGTTTTTATATCGTGGAGAAATAGAGGATTCTAATTATTTGTTATCACTAGTCGATGAGAGAACACTATTGGTAGCTATCTCTTTTCCTAGATATACAAAAGAAACCAATTCATTTGTAAAAGCAGCAAAGAAAAAAGGGGCAAAGGTGTTAGGAATAACAGACGATGAATTGTCTCCATTAGGGCTTCTTTCAGACATTTTGTTTAAGGTTGTTGCTCCTCCTCCAATTTCTCTAAAAGGTATTACACCAACTTTTGCATTACTTAACTTACTGATTACAGGTATAGCAGCTTCAGATGAATTAAAGGTTCAAAAGCGGATGGAGGATTACGACCAAACAAGTGATGATTTCTCTCCATTTACAAAACAGTAATTAGATAGGGGAAATAGGGACTTAAGATTATCAATAATCTTGAACTGGAAATTAACATTCATCAGATCTAGATTCAAAAAATGCTATTTTGGTGAAGAGAAAGTATTCGATAATATAGGTAATAAAGATAAAAGGTTTTTTTGATGTCACTCGGTATTCCGAGAATATAAATCAAAAGAACCTTTTCATTTTAATGAATGTTATGGATTAAGTATGTTCATCTAACAATATGTTAGATGGTTATGAAAAAAAGGAGTACAAAATTATAAAAATAATATACACAAAAGCATGCTTTGCTTAGTCAGTAGATCAAGTGTAAAAGCACTAATATGTGATAAAATATAGATTACACTACATTTATTTAAGGTGATGTTTTGCAATTGAACAAAAGAAATATAGTTTAATAAATGAGGTGAAAGAAATTGCATAAAGGAAGAATCATTTTACATATTGACCTTAATTGCTTTTATGCCTCAGTGGAACAAATTTACGATCCCTCATTAAAAGGAAAACCCATAGCAATTGCAGGTAATCCAAAAGAACGTAGGGGTATCGTTATTACGTGTAGCTACGAAGCTAGAAATAGTGGTGTTTACACAACCATGAATGTCGGTGAGGCAAGAAGAAAATGCCCAGAGTTAATTGTACTTCCTCCAAATTTTGAACGATATAGAGCTGCTTCAAAATCTTTTTTTGGCTTATTGAAAGAGTATAGTGAAATACTTCAACCAGTTTCTATCGATGAGGGTTATATTCAATTGCCTATAGTAGAAGGCCAAAATGTATTGGAACATGTACATGGTATACAAGATAGAATTTGGAACGAACTGCAATTACCTTGTTCAATAGGCATTGCGCCAAATAAATTTTTAGCAAAAATGGCAAGTGATATGAGAAAACCTATGGGTATTACAATATTACGTAAGCGTGATGTGCCATCAGTTTTGTGGCCAATGAATGTTATAGAAATGCATGGAATTGGGAAAAGCACCGCAGAGAAGTTGAAAAAGTTAGGTATACAGACAATTGGAGAATTAGCTGTGGCTGATGAATACACATTAAAACAAAAATTTGGAATCAATGGACTTCGATTGAAACAGAAGGCCAATGGCGAGGATGACAGACCTGTTGATCCAGAAGCAATATTTGATACCAAGAGTGTAGGAAATTCGACAACATTATCGCGTGATACCACTGATAGAGATGAATTATATAAAATAATTACAACACTTTCCGAAAAGGTAGCAGAAAGATTAAAGGCTAAAAAGCTTGCGGGAGTGACTGTGAGTATTTTAATTCGGACAGCTGATTGGGAAACTTATACGCGCAGTAAATCGATAAATAACGCGATTTTTTCAAAAGAGGATATAGTTGAACATGCGTGGAGTTTATTTAATAAAAATTGGAATGAGGAACCTGTCCGATTACTGGGTGTGACTATTTCAAATGTAAGTGACATTAAAGAAACGACACAGCAGTTAACCTTTTTTGATTTTGAAGAACATGTTAAAGATGAACCGATTATTAAACTTGTAGATCAAATTGAGCAGAAATTTGGAAAAGGTGTAATTTTAAGAGGGTCAGATATTGTAAAGCCAGTAGGGAAACATCAAGCAAACACAAGTTTTAGTAAGGACTTTTGGGATGATCATATTTAAATGATGGTAAATGTTGACTGGAAGGGGTATACCCCAACGATTGATGAGAGCTATATGGGAATGACAGAGCTTAGCAAGGAAAGACATGCTATAACAATTGCCCAGGAAATATAAGTATGCATTTTTACTCAGCTTGTTTTGGGAAGGGGATTATTAAACGCGGTGTGAATCTTGGGAAACGATCATCCTATCAATCACAAACAAACTTTAGTAAAGATTTATTTGACAATCATGATTGAAAATCAACGAAGGCAGGTGTATGCACCGTTATGCAATATGAAGAGTATGGCCCTATCAACGGTCCATTGATGATGTTCCTTCATGGGGGTGGTGTTGGAGGATGGATGTGGGAGCAACAAATTCAGCACTTTTCCAATTATCACTGTGTTGTCCCAGAACTGATGTCCTGCTCTCCATTTTCTATTGAGCAATGTGCAAGAAACCTTATACAACTCATTGAAGAAAAGGCCAATGGCAAGCAGGTGATTCTTATTGGTTTTTCATTAGGTGCCCAAATTGCTATCGAAATGTTGAGTGTCAAACCTAGTTTAATCGATTTTACGATCATTAATAGCGCTCTTGTTATCCCATCTCCTACTGCAGCATGGATGATTCGGCCCTTCATACGATTATCATTCCCGCTCATCAAAAATAAAGCATTCGCAAAACTTCAAGCAAAAACCTTATATATCGATGAGCGTTATTTTGAACGCTATTTTCATGACAGTTCTACGATGACAATAGATACATTGATGCACGTTTTACGAGAAAATATGACCTTTTCTATCCCGCATCATTTCCACAATGCACAGGGGAACATTTTAATTACTGTTGGAGATCAAGAGAAACGGATGATGAAAAAATCTGCACAAGCACTTGTACATAGCCACCCAAATGCCCAAGGGGTGATATTGAACAACATCGGTCATGGAATATCATTAGCCCAACCTGTATTTTTTAATCGTTTTGTAGAGAATTGGATGAAGGAAGGTCAATTACCAGAGGGCACGGTGATTCAATAAAAAACTCCATTATGACTAACCATACTCATAATGGAGTCGAGGGCTTTAAGGAAAATAGTGAGGATATAAATCTCTATGTTGCAACATCCACTCCTTCATTTCTATGATCATTTCTTCATAGCTAGGTACCATAAAGGAAAAATCTTTTCTAGTATTAATTAATGTTTTATTGACATTGACAAGCTCATGAGGAAGAATCTTTGTTCTATGATTAAAGAAGTGTTTATTCAATAACTGAAGTAGGTCGTATTTGGATATAGGAGACGAATTGACTAGGTGATAGAGTCCTGTTATATCTTCTTGGGCTGCATGTTCCATGGCTTTTGCCAAGGTGAGGGTTGTGACTCCCGTCCAAATAGCGCCAGTATAGCCTTGAATAGGACCTTTTTGTTGCATGAACCAATTGAAAAGCCCAATTCCATCTATTTTCAAATCAGGGCCAATAATCGAGTTACGGAATGTTAAATGCTTGTTGTGATCAATTTCACCTAAACCCTTTGTACGATCATAGAAAGTTGTACCGTCTCGTAAACTTTTTTCATAATAGGGTGCATTTTTTCCTGAAAATACACAATCCGTACTCATATGAATAAATTTCGTCTGGCGGTTTTCAAGAAGAGATACTATGGCATGTGGTAAATAACTATTCAAAAAAATACTTTTTTCAGGAGTAGCCTCACAGTCCTCATTTAACACACCTATACAATTAATAACGACATCAAAATAATTGTCATGTAGAAGTGAGCGTAAAAAATTTACGTCCGTAACATCACCAGTTATATTTTTTCCATAGGGGAAAGCAGTTCTCGTATAGGCTGTCACCTCATATCCTTGCTCCAATAAGTAGATGGAAATGGTATGACCAGCCATGCCAGTAGCACCGAGTACTAAAAATTTCATGGTTTTCCTCCAGTCCAATGGAGAAGCTCTTCTTGAATAAAAGGTAAGGTTTGTAATTTTTCTTTGATAGCAACCACACTTAACATTTGTGTATTATTAGAATTATATTCATCCGTTAAGGTAATTTTAGGAGAGCCCTCATCCAGGTATTTTCCATAATTTAAATCCCGATTATCTGCTGGAATCCGATAAAAATCACCTAAATCTATGGCTTTTGCTGCTTCTTCCTTTGTACATAATACCTCATACATTTTTTCACCATGCCGTGTGCCGATAATTTGAATGGCATTGTTCACTTGGAAAATTTCGAGTAGAGCTTGTGCTAAATTTTCTATTGTAGCAGCGGGTGATTTTTGCACCATAATATCGCCATTTTGTGCATGTGAGAAGGCATATAGCACCAATTCGACTGCTTCCTCAAGGCTCATCATAAATCGTGTCATGTTAGGATCTGTAATGCTTAAAGGTTTTCCAGCTTTTATTTGTTCGACGAAAAGTGGGATGACGGAGCCTCGTGAAGCCATCACATTGCCATATCTTGTGCCACAAATCAACGTTTGTTTTGGATCGACCATCCGTGATTTGGCGATAAATGTTTTCTCCATCATGGCCTTGGATATTCCCATTGCATTAACAGGGTAGGCCGCCTTATCGGTCGAAAGACAAATAATCTTTTTAACGCCAAATTGAATAGCAGCAGTTAAGACATTGTCTGTTCCTAAAATATTTGTTTTAACAGCTTCTAAAGGGAAAAATTCGCAAGAGGGGACTTGCTTAAGTGCCGCAGCATGAAACACATAATCTACGTTATACATAGCATGGTGGAGGCTCTGTATATCGCGTACATCCCCAATGTAAAATTTAATTTTAGAATGCTGATAAAGCCTTCGCATATCATCTTGCTTTTTCTCATCCCTTGAAAAAATACGGATTTCCTTAATGTCCGTATTTAAAAATCGCCTTAATACCGCATTACCAAAAGATCCTGTTCCTCCAGTAATCAGTAAAATTTTATTTTTAAACATAGTATGGTTTGTTACACCTCCCGCATGCTTAATACCATTCACAGTTGTTATTTCAATCCTCTTTCATGTAAATCGCATTCCGAGTTTTCTCTTGGGTAGTTGTACCAATAAGCGAATTCATGGGTATATTTACTCGTTGGGTTTTTGTCCATAAGTGCACAATTAAAATCCCAATCGCCCGCGATATCCTTACGAATGGTAAACTTTGCATCCCCGATAAAGCTTCTTCGAATGATTTTAAATTGTCCGGGCAATGAGTAGCGATTTGATTCATCTTTAATAAACCCATAGCCATTTTTGATGATCATGTTGTAATAATAAATATCAAATTCACCATCCACTTGTGCTAATACATTGCGGATGGCAGGTAAATAGTGGTCATCACTATCGATGATGGCAATATAATCACCTGTTGCCTCAGCTATGCATCGATTATAGGCAACACTTGCACCGAGATTCGTTGGATGAACGATGATTTTTAAAGCTGCGCAGTTTTTTTGATAGTTCTGTAAAATGGCTAAAGTATTGTCTGTGGAGCCGTCATCTACAACGATAATTTCATAGGCATATTCTTTAGGAATACTGTCAAGCATTGTTAAGATCCATTCTTCGCTATTAAACGCAGGTGATAAAAAGCTTAATTTCATTTTATCCCTCCATCCTTATTAGTTAGTTTAGTTATTCAGGTTTACTGAGTAGATTCTTTATTACAATATGCGTGGATAGAGGGCTATTGTAGGCAATTGCTTGTTATCAGAAGTTTTTTAAGAGAGTAGTTTTATGAATAGTATTATTTTTTGGTAGAGAAATATGGGGATGCAAGTGACAATTTACTAAGTTATACACGTTTGGCAGGCGTGGGCATAAACTAGGCAAGAGCGCTTTTTTAAGAAAGAGGGATTCGATGAAAAAAAGGATCGCATTTATTTGTAGCGTGGAATCTTCTAAACTTTCCGATGCACACATTTTCAAAGATCTGTGTCTTGTACCTATTTTACTAGGGGAGTATTTAGGGTATGAAGTTAGTATAGTTACGACAGAGATGAATGAAACCCTTCTGCAACAATCTTTTCCAGCTGTAAAATTTGAGCATGTACCATTTGGAATTGATTATGTAGCAAATATGAATGCCTATTTAGTTAAGCATGCCAAGGACATCGACCTTGTATTTGCTATAGGGCCGTATCCATCCTATCTTTCCATTCTTCAAACCTATAAGCAATATAATCCTAATGGCAAAATCTATATGAAGTTAGATGTTAATCGATTTTGGCTAAATCGATTAAAAACCTATCCATACTTTTTAGAATTGCTACAGCTTTGTGATCTTCTGACCTCTGAATGTGCCTCTATTCAAACGGCTATTCGAGAGTTTACACAATTAGATGTCAAACATATCCCAAACGGCTTTTATGAGCATTTTCACACAGAGCCTGTACAGTTTCATGAGAAAGAAAATAGAATTCTATCAGTAGGACGCTTAGATGCGCCAGAGAAGCAGACCATCTTTACGGTAAAAGCCTTTCTAGCAGCACAGCTGACAGACTGGGAGCTTCGTTTAGTAGGGCCAATGTCTGAATCGTTTCAGCAGGAGCTTACAATGGTACTGGACGGTCATCCCTGTGCTACTCAAGTGACGATTGTAGGGCCCATCTATGACAAGGTGCAGTTGGAGGAGGAGTACCGTAAGGCGAAAATTTTCTGCTTAACCTCCACGGTCGAATGCTATGCACATGTTTTTGCAGAGGCTGCTAAAAACGGTTGTTATATCGTGACAACCGATGTTGATGGGGCTGCAGATATTACCCAACAACAACGTTTTGGCATTATACATCCAACACATGATTGGGAAAGTGTTGGAAAGACGTTGAGGCAAATTTCACAACAGGAAACATTGCTAGCAGATACTTGTCAACAGCTACAAGCCTACGCTCGGAAGGAATTAAACTGGCAGCATATCGTGAAAAATGTCGCTGCATATTTAAATGAATAAAAGTAGAACTTCTCTCGATTGAGAGGAGTATTCTTTTCTTTATACCATTATTTCCTATATAATAAAAACTAGATTTATAATGTTAGTGAATCACGGGAATCACGGGAAGACACAAGGGGAGACAAAAATGGAAATACTACAAGCAACTATGAACGAACTAGAAGAGTTAACTATGCTATTTGATGAATATCGTCAGTTTTATGGGATTGAATCAGATATAAGTAGCACAAAGGCATTTTTACAATTACGATTGGCCTTAAAAGAGTCGGTTATTTTTATTGCACTAGTAGATGGCAAGACTGTTGGATTTACACAATTATATCCAACATTTTCTTCCATCGCCTTACAACGTGCCTATATTTTAAATGATATTTATGTTACAGAGGATGCTAGAGGCCTAGGGGTGGGCAAATCATTGATGGAAAAAGTATTTCACTATTGTGAGCAACAGTATGCTCGCTATGTTACATTGCAAACGGCAGCTGATAATGTGAATGCACGTAAGCTTTATGAAAAGCTTGAAATGAAGCAAGATGAATACTGTAATTATGTTAAATATTTTATGTAAGCAAAATGTGTTAGCATCTCATCTTATGATGAGATGCTTTTTTGTGGTCCTAAAATCCCCTAGATATTTTTAATCTAGGGGACGTTATTGTCATTATTTAATTTCTAACGTATAAGGTTGTGTACTTGCTTGACCATAATATTCACTAACTTCAATATAGTATTTGCCTGCATCCAGTTCAACTGTACCCATTTCAGCATCTCCAGCTCCGTAAAGATCTAAAGTTTTGACGGTTTTCCCGTTTGCATCTAACACACGAATCACGCCATCTAGCGCTTTTTCCGTTTGAAGTGAGAAGAAAACTTCACGTTTTTGGTCATTGTTAAATTCAAAGTAATCTTTATCACCAAATGGAATACCCGCATTTAAATATTGAGTAGCTACCCATTTGTCGTCTTTTTTCGTTAGGGCAGATGGTTTGGTTGGTACACCATTCACTAATTGGGAATCTGCATCTTCGTCTGCTCGTTTATGGTCAAACATCGTTAATGTATAGGGTTGAATGGACACTTGGCCAAGACCCATGCTATTAACTAGAATAAAATACCCGCGATCTTTTTTAGCCTTAAAGGATGTATTTACGTCTGTCGTTCCAACCATACCAAGTAGCATTTCAAGAATATTATCGCTTATTCCAAAAGGTATGGCAGTTTCCATTTCTTTCGGATCAATTTTCATATTGCCATTCGTATCTTCAATTATAGATCCTGCAAATTTCAAGTCCTTTTGTAGCTCTTTTGGCAGTTGATTTAATTGTTCATTGGTAAATGGAACAGAGGAAAGCAACAGACTCATAACTTCATCATTGCCTTCTTGCTTATAATAATAATAATCCTCATCGTCTTGGTAAATTAGATGATCCTTATAAGTTGTACCTGGTTGAATTTTTATAGCTTTTGCTTCTTCATGATTCTCTGGATTATAATCTGTTGGAATATCACCTATTTTACTTGTTTTCAAAGTATAAGGTTCAGCAGAACGTTCACCTGCATTCACAACGGCTACCACATATGTTTTGTCCTTTTTCAATGGTATAACTTTTGCATCGTTTTCATTACCAGCTGAACCAAGGAGTAATGAAAGTAAACCTAAGTCATTTGTTAAGGACGATACAGGAATTAGTTCCTTTGCTTCTTCATTATATTCAAACACAGTACCAGAAGGCATTTGGTTTGCACCTTTGATAAAGCTAAAACTATAAAGGGCATCTTCCTTAGATTTAAATAAGAAGTAGTCCTCATCATATTCTGTTTGGAAATAAGCTTTTTGATCCTCTCCAATAGTAAAGCGAATAGCTTGCTTGATAATCGGATCAACATTTTCTAGACTGTCCGTTGTAAAGGAATTCATGAACATACTCATAATGCCATCAATTTCATTGCGTTTTTTTGCTGTACTTGGTGTAATCGGTAATTGTTCTTCAGGGACACTTTCCTCGAACATGACTTCCTCTATAGGTAGTCCATCTTCATCTGGTGGGAGTGTAACAACCTCTCCTTTTAATGTATAAGGGATCATGGATTCACTGATTGTTTCCTCTTTTTCAATGCCACCACTAAAGAACATCTCGATTGAAAATTCACTATCACTCTCATTGGATACACTTAAAACATATTCTTGATCTGGAACAGCATCGATGATCATACTAACAGCTTCACCTTTACCTGCACCGTAAGAACTTTGAATTGAGTAGGCTTCCTCTTCTTCACTGTCCTCTTTTTTAGCTTGATTCACTTCCTCCGGTGGAATTGGATTGAAGTCATCTTTTAGATAAAGATCCATAGAGGCAGTAACACCTGGAATGCCAGATAGATCAAACTTTAATGTCGTCGGTTTTTTTACAGAAAACGTAAAATAATCTTGATCTTTTTGTTGGTCTTTGGACAATAGTGTGTAGTTTTTGCCTGCTGTATTATATGGGAACTTTTTAATTGACTCCATTGAAGATTTATCTAATGCATCGATTGGCAAGTCCGAGTCCTTCGTAGTTTGTGCTGTAAAGATATAAGTAGATTTGCCTTTTAAGCTATAGCTACCATTATGATCTTTCACACCAATTAGAAGCGTTCCTTTTTGGTCTGCTTTAAAGAGATAACCTTCTTTTTTTCCTACGCGAACATCATTAACATGGATCGGCTCTACTTCACCTTGCTGGTTATTTGGGTAGAAATATAAGTCAAAGGCATAATCGTAGTTATCAGCGCCTTTTAAAGTTAACTGGGTATATTCATTCGCCTCTAACTCAACCTTGTACCATTTTTTTTCGTCTTGCTGTTCAAAAACACCCTGTTCAGTATTTAAAGTATTTTTAGCAAGAACTTTGGCGTTTTTGATACGCTCTTCTTTGGATTCAGAATAATGTTTAGGAAGATTATTTAAATCGAACTGTAAGGCTTTCACAGGATCGACAAGCCCATGACCATAAGTAAGATCATAGCCTTTCTCACCCAAATCTTGAGCCGTCATTTCAAGAATGGCTTCAATTTCATGTGGCTTTAAATTCGGATATTTTGATTTAAGTAGGGAGGCGATGCCTGCCACTACTGGAGATGCCATAGATGTGCCACTAAATTTGACAAATGAAGATCCTTTTTTCTCATCATGTACGGTACTGTAGATATCTTCACCTGGTGCCACGACATCGACAGATGGACCAAAATTGGAATAGCTTGATAGTTTATTGCGATCATTCGTTGAACCAACACTAATAACGCCTTGATAGGAAGCCGGGAAAGAATATTCATCAGTCGACTCATTTCCTGCCGCTGCTACAATCGTAATTCCGCTATCAATGGCTTTTTGAACAGCTTCCTTCATAAGTGGAGATTCACCATAGCCTCCTAGACTCATATTAATGACGTCAGCACCTTGCTCAATGGCGTACAGAATACCTTGTGCAATGATAAAATCATTTGCTCCTTCTTTGCCGTTAAAGACATCAATTGGTAGTAGCTTGGCTTTCGGATTAATCCCATGTCCACCTATTCCATTGTCTTTTGCTGCGGCGATAATGCCTGCAACATGTGTTCCGTGATCACCTGGATAAGAAGTATTTGCGGGTGCGGCTGCATTATATGGTGTAAGTACTTGAGATTTTAGGTCGGGGTGTTTAAAATCAACACCAGAATCGATGACAGCTACTGTTACGTCATGATCGCCAGCTAATGCTAATGCCTTATCCATTTGCAGTAGGCTTAAATGATACATCTCTTGTTTCTTTGGATCGAGTTCCTTGTTGAAAGAATGATAGACATAACTAGGGGATACACTTGTAATCCCGTTCTGCTTTAAATAGTAAGAGACGGCCTTTTCTATGGATACACCTTTGTTAAGCTGAATCACATCATAACCTAATGAAGGGATGGAGCGGATGACCTTGGAGCCAATTTTTTTATGTACGTTTTTATCAAGCCCTGAATGCTTGATAATAATCGTATCCTTACTCATCCATTTCTCTTCATTTTTAAGATGCTTTCCTGCATGTTGTGAACTGCTTGCTAATACGTTCTTCGCCGTTTGTTGTGGTATCTCCTCCGCAAAGGCAGAAGCGGCAGGAACCATAAGTGCAGCAGATGCTACGACAGCGACTGATTTTTTTAACCAACTTTTCAATTGTATCTCTCCTTGGTGTTCTATATTAAGTCTCAACTATACTAATACGGATAAATATTAGAAAAGTTTCGTAAATGAGGAAAATTTTTCTCCTTGATTTTAAAAAATGAACAGTAAAGTGGTGAACTGTCCGTTCCATTTTATTGGTGATGCCCATTATACTTCAACATTTGTCTGCTCAATTAATTGTAGTAAATCATGCTTGGAGCGGGGAAGTGAAATATTTTCTTGCAATAACTTCTTTTTTTGTAGTGCAATCGCCATTTCAAAAACCCATGGACGTTCAAGATGAGCACATTTTAGCAATTCCTCTTCATAAAACAAGGCGATAGGATCACCATTGTAAATAATTTTTCCTGCCTCCATAACAATGATTTGATCTGCCCACTCATAGGCGAGGGGAATGTCGTGAGTAGCAAGGATAATGGTTCTTTCACAGGCCTCTAATTTAGCTAGGTATTGCAAAAGTTGTGTAGCATAATAGTTATCAAGGCCTGCTGTTGGTTCGTCTAATAAGAGGACAGTTGGTTCCATCGCTAAAACACCTGCCATTGCCACGCGCTTTTTCTGTCCTACGCTCAAAAAATGAATGGGCTTATCTAGTAAATCTGTGACTTCTGTTTGTGCAACAGCCCATGCTATTTTTTCCTCGATTTTTTCCGTAGACCATCCAAGGTTCAGTGGCCCAAATGCTATATCTTGCTTGACAGTTCCTGAAAAAAGCTGATTATTGGCATCTTGAAAGACGATACCGACCTGTTGACGAAGGGCCTTTAATGCTTTTCTACTATATTGAAGTTCGTTTCCATCAAATGAAATGGTTCCAGCAGTTGGTTTCAAAATGCCATTAAGATGTTGAAATAAAGTGGATTTTCCTGCCCCGTTATGACCGAGAATAGCGATTTTTTTCCCTTTTGGAATGTCTAATATAATATTTGTTAAAGCCTTCGTGCCATCCGCATAGGCATAACACAGATTGTTGAGTTTAAAATAAAATGCTGTCATGAGAAGCACCCTCCATATACAATGAGGAATAAAAAAATAGCCGCCATACCTAGCCAATTTCTCTTGCTATAAGAGCCCACTTCTTGCCAATAGACGATTTCACCACCACGCGCCTGCATGGCATTGTTGAGCTCACGACTGCGCTGAAACATTTCAACAAACAACGCTGCAATGAGCATGGATATTGAGCGTAACCATTGCATCGGTGAATGGTAGCCAAGCCGGGCTTGCTGAGCTAATTGAATTTTTTGCATGCTTTCTAAAAACATAAAAATAAAACGATAGGTGAGTTCTACTAACTCTACTAGTAAAGTAGGGAGATGCCATTGTCGAAGTACATAACAAATCCCTTGTACGGATGTTGTTAAAATTAAAAAATATAAACAACTAATACTACCAAGGACGATAAAGAACAGCTGCTGCGCTGATGCAACACTTGCTCTCCCGATAAAAATTGTCCAATTCGTATATGTAACAACCCCAATATGGGCAGGTAATACATTAGTTGCTGGCGTTATCGAAATTAAGATGGATGCGAGACTCGTTAATAGGAAAAAACCAGGTAATAATAATAGCTTTGCATAGTATTTTAGTGGAATTTTCGCGCCAAAAATGATAAAAGCACTCATTACAAAAAATGTAATGAGTGAAAGTCGTTCATCTCTCATAATAAGCGTGAATAGAAGTAATCCTAGTGAAAATATCATTTTTTCTAACGGATGAACGAACGCTAGCTTATTGAGATACGCATACTTATCAATGAGTAACATAGTCCTTAACCTTCTTTATGTTTGCCACGCATATAGCCAATAAAGTAGCCAATAAAACCCGCTCCTATAGCTGCTTGTAGCACGAATAATAAGCTTTCAATTTCACCACTAGGTGGTTCCCATAAACTGTCAAACCATGGCTCGTATTCTGCATTGATTTCCCCAATAGCAGCTTCTGCTTCACCATCTGCTCCACCGAATTCTGCTCCTTTTTGTATGAAAAGAGGGATAATGGCTAATAGCACAACAATTGCTAAAAGTAATAAATTTCGTTTCATAGTTAGTGTGCCTCCTTTGTAGAAAAAACACGTAAAGATTTTAATTCGCTAATATTGTATTTTTTCAGGAAGTTCATCACAATCACTGTTAAAATCCCTTCACTCACTGCTAACGGGACTTGTGTTAAAGCAAAAATACTTGTGAACTTTGTAAGTGAAGCCATAAAGCCTCCAATCTCAGAAGGGAAGGCAAGTGCTAATTGAATGGAAGTCACCACATACGTTCCTAAATCCCCAAGCATAGCTGCAAAGAAAACAGCTAGTGAAAACGATAACCCTATTTTTTGTGCTCCTTTAAAAACAAAGTAAGCAATAAATGGACCTACAATAGCCATAGAAAAAGCATTGGCCCCTAACGTTGTGATTCCACCATGAGCTAAAAGTAAAGATTGAAATAATAAAACAATTGTCCCGATAACACTCATGGCTAACGGTCCAAATAAAACTGTCCCTAGTCCTACACCTGTTGGATGTGAGCAGCTTCCTGTAACAGAAGGGATTTTTAAGGCAGATAAGACAAAAGCAAACGCCCCTGACAGCCCAAGAATCATTTTTGTTTCGGGGTTTTCATCAATCGTTTTACGAATAGAGCGTAAACCTAGAATAATAAATGGGATGGAGATTACCCACCAAAAAATAGCCCATTCGATTGGTAAAAAACCCTCCATGATATGCATGGCGAAGGCACGTTTTGGCACGATTAAAAAGGCCAACAAAAAGTAACTAAGTTTCCACCAAGACAGTTTCAATTTTCTTCCTCCTAACTGTAAATAGATTTAAGAATGTAGCGTGCGTAATAAAAAAAGCACTTCTCCATTGTTGGAAAAGTGCATAGCTAAAAAAGCAAATAACATTCTCATCTGCTAAGCCGCACACCTATCCTCGTAGGCTGAAACGATCACATATTTTCGGCAGGTCTCCTGGCTCTAGTTCAACGCTTTATAGGTCTTCCCATCCATTGGACAGTGACATGTTCTATAAAGCTCCCTATTACAGTGGCGGGACCGCGCCGGATTCGAACCGGCTTCCCTTTTAAGCAAAATGCCGAGCATTTTACACCGAAAAAACAGTAAGTTGTGAGATTTCACGACAAAGTGTATCACGAATTTCCATAAATATGCTATACTTTTTTGTAAAAAAATTCAAAAAAGAACCTCGATGTCGAAAATTCCGATTACTATTTTGTGGGAAAAAATAGGGCAAAACAAATTTTATATAGCCTACAACTCGCTTTTAAAATTGATAAATATGTCATAAATTTTTAAAGAAATATTGAAATTTTAAAATAATAAGATATGATAAAGACAGTTTTCAATTTAATATACTATTAAAAATTTCATATAAAACGTCGATAAGTGCTCGAATAACTCGAGATAATAGGGAAATTGGTGAAATTCCAATGCAGCCCCCGCTACTGTAATAGCTGATGAACTCGCAAAGCCACCTGTGCAAACTTGGGAAGGTGCGACAGTAAAATGAAGCTTAAGTCAGGAAACCTGCTTATCTGATTGTGCATGCAAACTTTTCGGAGGGAGAAGTTGAAGCAAAAACGAGTACCTGTATTTCAATCTATTCGTTTTTATTTGGCTTCTACAAACCTTTACTCTTCGTAAGAGTAAAGGTTTTTCTTTTTTCCAAAAGCAAATGAGGGGAGATAAAAGATGACAACGTGGAATTTAGAGGGGATGAAAACACATCTCTTTATTTGCAATGGCAGTAGCTGTATGAAAAAAGATGGGGAGGAAATTACCCAAGCTATACGGGATGAAATACAGCAACAAGCACTAGATAAAGAAATACATACAACAAGAACGCGCTGTAATGGACGATGCAAAGATGCTTGTGTTGTTATTGCCTACCCTCAGGGGAATTGGTACCGTGTGCCATCAACGGAACATGCTAGAACACTTGTGCAGGATTTGCATCATGAATCCTTATATAACGATCATGTTTTTACACTTCAAGAAGGTACATTACAGCGAACAGCGCAAACAACAGCCATTAAAGGGATCGAAAAGGTGAAAGAGGGGTAGAAACATGGCGCAAAAAGGGAAAATTTTCGTAGTAGGCTTTGGACCTGGAGATTTTAAGCATATTACGACACGTGCAGTAGAAGCTTTACAGCAAAGTGATATGATCATAGGCTATAAAACTTATGTAGAGCTTATTCAAGATTTAGTCAGTGCAAAATCGATTGTCAGTACAGGCATGACAGAAGAAGTGTCTCGTGCTCAGGAGGCTGTTCGTCAAGCAGAGGCAGGAAGTATTGTTTCAGTAATTTCGAGTGGAGATGCGGGCGTCTACGGCATGGCGGGATTAGTGTATGAAGTGTTAATTGAGCTAGGCTGGACAGAAGCAACTGGTATTGAAGTTGAAATTGTCCCGGGTATTTCAGCCATTAATTCATGTGCTAGTTTACTTGGTGCACCGATCATGCATGATGCTTGTACCATAAGTTTAAGTGACCACCTAACTCCTTGGAATCTAATTGCGAAGCGTGTGGAAGCGGCAGCTATGGCCGATTTTGTCATTGCTTTATACAATCCTAAAAGTGGTCGCCGCACAAGACAAATCGTCGAAGCGCAACGAATTCTCTTAGAATATCGTTCGCCTGACACACCAGTAGGGCTGGTGAAAAGTGCCTATAGAGAACGTCAGGAAGTTACTATGACAACATTAGCAGAAATGTTGGAACATGATATCGGTATGCTGACAACCGTGATTATCGGCAATTCCTCTACATTTTTCTATGATAATAAAATGATTACTCCACGTGGCTACCAACGTAAATATACACTTGGTGAAGAAAAACAGCCATTGCGTCCACATCAACGTTTACGGGAAGAAAATGAGCCGTGGGCGATGAATCAAGAGACAGGGACGGCGCGAAATGACTTTGCTGCAGATCCCAATGCTGGACGAATGAATAAACCCAGTATAGCCGCTACGCCAAAGCCGAAAAAAACAGCGCTTGAAATGGCTTTAGCGGCACTCGCAATGGTAAAAGGAACAAGTGCCATCAAAGTTACTCCGAAGCTTGTGCAGCAAAAAATAGAATCAATTTTTGAATTAGCAGTGAGCCCTGGAGTGGCCAATAAGTTTTTTACACCACAGCAAATGATGACGTTAGCAGAGGTCGTAGGGGAAGATGGTTCGATGGAATATACACCAGATCATCAAATTCATTTGAAAGTTCCTACGTCAGCTCCTGAACGTATCACCGAAAAATTACAGGAAGTAGGCTTCCTATTAGCACCAATTGGTGATGTGTTGTCATTGAAAGCTTGTGATTTTTGTTACGGTGAAAAGGCAGATTCCATTCCGTATGCGGAAGAAATCCAAGAAAAGCTTGGCGGTATGTCATTACCGAAAACGTTAAATATTGGCTTTAATGGCTGTGGTATGGCTTGTTATCGAGCAGTATTTGATGATATTGGGATTGTCTATCGCAAAAGTAAATTTGATGTCTTTATTGGAGCAAAACCAGTCGGTCGTACGGCTCATGCCGCACAGCCTGTTGTAGAAGGTTTGGAGCCTGAACAATTAATACCGCTCATTACAGATATTATTGAAGAATATAAAGCAAATGCTCATCCAAACGAACGGTTGTTTAAATACTTCAAGCGCGTGAAAAGGATATTGCATTTTACCTATCAAGATATGTCATCCAAAATAAAAGTAGAGCCAGCTCCGTGCGGCGACTAGTAAGGAGAAAAGAGATGAAAGCTATTTTATTTGTTGGCCATGGGAGCCGTTTAGCAGCAGGAAATGATGAGGTACGCACATTTATCGAACAAATGAAACCTCGCATTGATGAACAGTTTTTAGTGGAAACATGTTTCCTTGAATTTGCTTCCCCTAACATTGAAGAAGGTATTACGAACTGTGTGAAGAAGGGGGCTACAGAGGTTCATGTGATCCCAATTATTTTGCTTCATGCGGGTCATTCAAAGCTACATATTCCAGCAGAGATCGAGCATGCGCGTGAACATTATCCAAATATTACATTCACATATGGTCAAACAATTGGCATTCATGAAGAAATATTTGAGATTTTACAAGATCGTTTAGTTGAAATTGGCTTTGATACGGAACAAGAGCAGCAAGATACTGCTATTTTATTGATTGCACGAGGTGGCAGTGATCCATATGCAAATGGGGATTTTTATAAAATCACACGATTATTATGGGAAAAGCTCCCTGTTAAATACGTTGAAAGTGCCTTTATGGGCGTAACGGATCCACGTGTAGAAGAAGGTATTGAACGTTGTGTCAAACTGGGTGCTAAAAAAATTATCATGCTTCCTTACTTTTTATTCACAGGCATTTTAATGGAGCGTATGAATGTTATGTGTGAGAAATTCAATGAACAATTTCCAGCGTGTGATATTCAAATTGCCAACTACTTTGGCTACCATGAACGTTTACAAAATGTTTTATTAGATCGTATTGAGCAAGCGGTTAATGGTACATCAACAGGGATGCAAGATTTAGAAAATTATCGCGCTTACGCTGCTGTCCATGGACATGCCCATCATCATCACCATCATGATCACGACCATGGACATGACCACCACCATGATCACGAACACGATCATCATGACCATCATCATGAAGAGGAGCCGGTAAAATGATTTTCATGTTAGCAGGGACGAGTGATGCAAGGGATCTAGCCCTTACATTACAAAGCGCAGGTCATGTTGTAACTGCCACGGTCGTAACTGAGTCAGCAGCCTCTAGTCTGGCGGCCGTTGGCTTACCTCATTTAATAGGACGACTGACAGCTGAAGAAATGGCGACGATTATTACGGAACAGGGTTTTCAATTGGTAGTGGATGGCTCTCATCCATTTGCAGAGGAAGCCTCGAAAAATGCTATGGCTGCAGCTGAACTGGCACAAGTGCCTTATATTCGCTACGAACGTGCCCATGAACATTATGCCGATCCACTTATCACAGTAGTGAAGAATTATGAAGAGGCGGCCCAGTTAGCAGCAGAAAAACGTGGTGTCATTATGCTGACAACAGGCAGTAAAACACTTGCTACTTTTACGAAGGTTTTACAAGGCTTAGAAAACACAAGAGTAATTGCTCGTATGCTGCCACGACTTGACAATATGGAAAAATGTGAGGCACTTGGTGTGGCACAGCGAGATATTGTAGCCATCCAAGGTCCATTTTCAAAGGAATTAAATGAAGCATTATTTCGTCAATACGGAGTGACTTTGATGATTACCAAAGAAAGCGGCAAGGTTGGCTCAGTTGATGAGAAGCTAGAGGCAGCTCTTGCCTGTCAAATTGAAACAATTCTTATTGCAAGACCAAATATTAAATATGGCCAACAATATTCTACTTTTGAAGAAGTGGTACAGGCTGTACAACATACACTTTAGGAGGCAACAGCAATGGATTTTAAAACAGATTTTAAACCATTAACAGTAGACCCAGATAAAATTTACGATTACAGTTTTTCGATTATCGCGGAGGAAATGGGGGAGCATGACTTTTCAGAAGACGAGTGGAAAGTTGTGCGCCGTGTTATCCATGCATCTGCTGACTTTGAGCTAGGACGTAGCGTTATTATTACACCAGGAGCTATTGAAGCAGGCATTAAGTCTATTCTGGCAGGACATCATGTTATTGCAGATGTGCAAATGATTGAAAGTGGTTCTGGTAAAAAACGTTTCCAAAAACATGGTGGCGATTTGCATTGTTATATTGCAGATGAGGATGTTTCAGTAGAAGCAAAAAAACAAAATACAACTCGTGCCATCATTTCAATGCAAAAGGCTTCAAAATTGCACGAAGGCGGTATATATGCCATTGGTAATGCACCAACAGCATTACTTGAATTGATTCGTTTAATTAAGGAAGGTTTAGCAAAACCAGATTTAATTATTGGTATGCCTGTAGGTTTCGTGTCGGCAGCTGAGTCAAAAGAAGAGCTGCTTAAACTTGAAGGTATTCCGTACATTACAAATGTTGGTCGTAAAGGCGGTAGTACAGTGACGGTTGCCGCGTTAAATGCCATTTCACTTTTAGCGGATGAACAGGCGAAAAAATAATGGAGCGGAAGCCAAAAAAGGATCCTAAGGACATGCGTCACGGTTATACAACGGGAGCCTGCGCAACTGCGGTAACAAAGGCTGCATTACTAGCCCTTATTACAAACGAAGAGCAAGAAACAAGTACGATTCATTTGCCAATAGGCAGGGATGCTACCTTTACCATTGAAAAATGCATATTTGAAGACAAATCTGTCAGCTGTGAAACGATTAAAGATGCTGGTGATGATCCGGATGCAACACATAAGGCACTCATCGTTGGTACTGTGAGCTGGGCAGAGACACCTGGTATTCATTTAGATGGAGGCATTGGGGTCGGGCGTGTCACAAAACCCGGCTTACCAGTGCCTGTTGGAGAGGCAGCCATTAACCCTGTGCCACGCAAAATGATTCACAGCACTGTCCAAGGAGTACTGGACGAATTTCAAATTACACGAGGCGTCAACGTAGTGATTTCCGTACCTATGGGAGAGGAGATTGCCAAAAAAACGTTAAATGGCCGACTCGGTATACTTGGAGGCATCTCAATTTTAGGCACAAGGGGAACCGTCGTGCCTTTTTCGAGTTCAGCGTATATGGCGAGTATAGTACAAGCCATTAGCGTGGCCAAAGAGGCTGGCTGTGATCATTTAGTGGTGACTACAGGTGGTCGCAGTGAAAAATTTGCGATGAAACAATATCCGCATTTACCAGAAGAAGCATTCGTGGAAATGGGTGATTTTGTTGGTTTTACCTTAAAGCATTGTAAGCGACTGGGTATCAAACAAGTGTCCCTTGTTGGTATGATGGGTAAATTTTCAAAAGTGGCGCAAGGTGTCATGATGGTGCATTCCAAAAGTGCATCAATTGACTTTAACTTTTTAGCACAACTTGCAAAAGATGTAGGGGCAGATGGAGGAACCATAGCAGAAGTACGAGAGGCAAACACTGCATCACAAGTTGGTGAAATCATGATGGAAAAAAAATATGATGCGTTCTTCCATCATTTGTGTGAGGCTTGCTGCTATTCCTCTATTCATCATATTAAGGGCGGTTTAACGCTTTCCACATCGATCTATTCGATGCAGGGACAATTATTAGGAAGGGCTGATGACATTGCATCGATCGATGAAATTGATTGGGATCGGGGATAACGGAATAGCAAGCTTATTACCTCAATACCGCCAGTGGATTGAAGACTGTGAGGTACTTGTTGGTGGTGAGCGTGTGCTTGGTTTTTTCCCAGACTTTACGGGTGAAAAAATTATCATCAAAGGAGGTCTTTCAGCGCTTGTTGGGAGATTGTCTGAGGAAACAAGAACTACGGTCATTCTTGCGTCAGGAGATCCATTATTTTATGGTATTGGGGGCTATCTAGCTAAAAAGCTAGATATTGAGGTTTATCCATATATGAGCTCCGTCCAGCTTGCCTTTGCGAAGATGGGAGAAAGCTGGCAGGATGCTTATGTAACGAGTATTCATGGTCGACCAATGAAAGGCTTGGCACAACGCATCGATGGGAAAAAGAAAATAGCCCTGTTAACAGACGCTGAAAATAGCCCAAATGCGCTCGCCCGATATTTAAAGCATTTTGGTATGACCGAGTATCGTGCATTTGTAGCCGAAAATCTACAGGGTGAAGATGAAAAATATGATTGGTACTCGCTAGATGACATGGAGACCACTCAATTTTCTCCTTTAAATGTCGTTATTTTAAAGCAGACAATTGAACCAAAGCGCTACACACTCGGTATTGATGATGAAGAGTTTTCGCAACGGAAGCCGGATAAAGGACTCATTACAAAAAAAGAAATTCGGGTCTTAAGCTTACAAGCGATGCAGCTACAAAAAGATAGCGTTATTTGGGATATTGGCACATGTACAGGATCTATGGCCATCGAAGCAGGTAAACTTGCACCTGAGGGACAAGTATTTGCCGTCGAAAAAAATGCACCTGATTTAGAAAACTGTCTCCACAATCAGCAAAAGTTCCGTGTTGATATAACAGCTATTCATAGTAAAGCCCCAGAGGGACTAGATAATTTCCCAGACCCTGATGCCATTTTCATCGGCGGTACCGGTGGCGAAATGGTTGAATTACTGCAATTGTGCTGTAACCGTTTGAACACAAATGGTCGCATTGTCTTAAATGCTGCGACAATTGAAAATTTATATAAAGCCGTGGAAGCGTTTAAAGCTTGTAATTTTGCGGTTGATATTTTACAAGCACAGCTTGCACGCAGCAAACCGATTTTAGATATGACACGCTTTGTGCCATTAAATCCAATATATATTATTTCGGCTTATCGAAAGGAAGAAAATCATGACTAATCTAGGTGTTTTATACGGCTTGGGCGTCGGTCCCGGCGATCCAGAATTAATTACAGTAAAGGCATTTCGTGTGATTCAGGAATCACCTGTTATTGCCTATCCTAAAAAGCTAAAAGGCAGTAAAAGTTATGCCCATCGTATTGTAGATGTTTATATTAATCCAGAAGAAAAAGATATGCTTGGACTTGTATTTCCTATGACGAAAGATGAAGCTGTCCTTGAGCGTGAATGGACAAAATCAGTCGAACTTGTCTATGGAAAATTACAAGAGGGCAAGGATGTGGCCTTTGTTACAGAAGGCGATCCATTATTATATAGTACGTTTATCCATATGATGAAGTTAATGCAAGACATGCATCCAGATGTAGAAATTCGTACGGTTCCAGGGATTTCTTCGTTTAATGGTTCCGCTTCTCGACTTGGAATTGCGTTAGCTGATGGCGATGATCGTGTTGCAATCATTCCTGCTCATGACGATTATGCGGCAATGCGTGAAGCTATTGAAAGTCATGATGCTGTTGTCTTTATTAAAGTAGCAAAAGTAATTGATTTAATGCTCAAAGTACTACGTGATTTAGATTTACTAGATAAAGCATCTGTGGTCACAAAAGTAACTTCTGACGAAGAAGTCATTTGGGATGTACGTGAGTTGGATGGTGTCGATTTAGAATATTTAACATTAATGGTGGTGCGTAAATAATGAAGAAGATCTATATAGTCGGCGCTGGTCCTGGCGATCCAGATTTAATTACAGTTAAAGGTTTACATATGTTACAGACAGCTGACGTTGTCATGTATACAGATTCTTTAGTCAGTGAAGATCTCATTGCGAAAGCTAGACCAGATGCGGAGGTTATTCGGACAGCTGGCATGCATTTAGAGGAAATGGTGGCTGTCATGGCTGATCGAGTTCATGCTGGGAAAATAGTGGCTCGTATGCATACAGGTGATCCAGCAATGTATGGTGCGATTATGGAGCAAGTAGCGCTATTAAAAAAACAAGACATTGGCTATGAAGTTATTCCAGGGGTTAGCTCTGTTTTTGCATCGGCAGCCGCTATCGGGGCTGAGTTAACGATCCCTGATTTAACTCAAACTTTAATTTTAACACGTGCTGAAGGGCGTACTCCTGTCCCAGAATTTGAAAAATTACGTGATTTAGCGAGCCATCATTGTACAATCGCTTTATTCTTAAGTGCAACGCTCACAAAGAAAATTGTGAAAGAACTACAAAGTGCTGGTTGGGCTGACGATACGCCAGTAGCAGTTATTCAACGAGCTTCATGGCCAGATCAAAAAATTGTCCGTACGACTTTAATAGAATTAGATGAAGCTATGCGTGTGAATGGGATTCGTAAGCATGCGATGATTCTAGCAGGCTGGGCATTAGATCCTGATATTCATGATAAGGATCAATATCGCTCGAAGTTATACGATGCTTCCTTTACACATGGCTTTAGAAAAGGTGTGAAGACAAGTGATTGAGTTACAAGAGGGCGTATTACCAGAAGTTGATCAACGCAATCCGTATGCTGTTGTTGCGATTACGAAGCATGGTGTTCAAATAGGTCGTCGCCTTCAGCAAACTTTTGCGGCGAGTGATTTATATTATATGAGTAAGTTTGAACAAGGCGATGAAGCAGAAAAGCATATTCAAATGTTTACTGGAACAGTGCGCTTGTTATTGCCGACTCTATTTAAACAATATAAAGGTTTGATTTTAATTATCTCTTTAGGTGCAGTTGTACGAATGATTGCGCCGATTTTAAAAGATAAAAAGACGGATCCTGGTGTTGTTGTGATTGATGATCGAGGCGAAAACGTGATAAGTGTCTTATCAGGACATCTTGGTGGTGCCAATGAACTAACGCATGAGGTAGCAGCAGCACTTGGTGCAAACCCTATTATTACAACAGCTTCCGATGTGCAAAAGACCATTCCTGTCGACTTATTTGGCGCACGTTTTGGCTGGGTATGGGATAGTGCCGATAAATTGACGCCAGTAAGTGCTTCTGTCGTCAATGAGGAACATGTAGCCATTGTTCAGGAAACAGGTGAACGTGATTGGTGGATGCGTGATACACCAATGCCTGAGCAAATTAAAATTTATCCATCTACATTGGCGGCCATTGAGGCTAAACCTCATGCTACATTATTAATAACGGACCGTATTATCGAATCAGAAGAAGAGATTCTGCTAGAAAATGGTGTCATTTACCGACCAAAATCAGTTGTGTTAGGGATGGGTTGTAATCGTGGTACATCTTTGGAAGAAATTGAACAAGTCATTGATGAAACCTTGGCAGAGCTTAAACTTTCCAAAAAAAGTGTGAAGGCACTTTGTACAATTGATCTCAAGAAAGATGAGCAATGTTTCCTGGCTATTACCCAAAAATATGATTGGGAGTTTGTCACCTATTCACCGACAGAATTAAATGAAATCGAGTTCCCATCACCCTCAGAAACGGTCTTTAAATATACAGGGGCGTATGGTGTCAGTGAACCTGCGGCTATGCACTATGCACAAGTGGAATCACTCATCTTAGAAAAGAAAAAATCGGGTAATGCTACGATTTCAGTTGCTAGATACCTATTTTAAGGAGGAAGTCCATGCAAACAAATCGCTTTGTACTAGCTGGGACCGGCAGTGGTGTAGGCAAAACTACTTTTACCATTGGACTGATGAAAGCTCTACAAAATAAAGGGCAAGTCGTGCAGGGCTTTAAATGTGGACCTGATTACATCGATCCAACCTATCATACGGCAGTAACAGGTCGAGTATCGCGCAATATTGATAGCTGGATGTTCTCGCATGAAGCTGTACGTGATATTGTAGCACGCGCAAGTATCGATGCAGATGTGTCTATTATTGAAGGTGTGATGGGCTTTTATGATGGCAAAAGTCCATTATCAGATGCTGGCTCTGCCGCAGATATTAGTGTGGTGACAGAGAGTCCTGTTATTTTAATCGTCAATTGTGCAAGCATGGCTAGAAGTGTTGCTGCAGTTGTAAAGGGCTTCCAACTACTATCAGATAAACCGAATATCGTTGGTGTGATTGCTAATCAAGTTGGTAGTGTTGGCCATTATGAAATTGCCAAGGCTGCTATTGAACAAGAATGTGGAATCCCTGTTATTGGCTACTTAAAACGTGAGGAAGGGATTGATATCCCAAGTCGTCATTTAGGATTAGTACCTGCCATTGAAAGAGGAGAGCTTCATTCATTCTTTGACAAACTAGGTGACTTGATGGCTGAGACCATTGACTTAGATCAATTACTCAATCTAACAAAGGCCCCAATTCTTCATGAATCAGGCAATTTATTTGCAGAGGAGCCTGCACAAAATATTTGTCTCGCTGTGGCAAAAGATGCGGCATTTAATTTTTATTATGAAGAAAATTTGGCTTTATTACGGGCGAAAGGTGCGACATTACAATTCTTTTCACCACTGGCCAATGAGCCTGTACCAGCAGAAGCGGATGGCTTATATATTGGGGGTGGCTTCCCCGAAGAATTTGCGCAGACACTTGCAGCAAATACAGTTGTTAAACAATCCATACGTGAAGCCATTGCCAAAGGTCTGCCAACATTGGCTGAATGTGGTGGCTTTATGTATTTAACAGAGGCTATTACAGATAGCCATGGGGAGCGTTACGACATGGTAGGTGTAATACCAGGGGAAGTAGCCATGCAAACAAAGCTAGCAGCACTTGGCTATCGTGAAATTTTTGGTACAGTAGATAATTTCTTAATCGGTCCAGAGGATCAGGCGAAGGGGCATGAATTCCACTATTCCAAATATAGCGGCTCTCATAGCGCACCTGCCTACGAAACGATTGGACGTTTTGGCAAAAAGCAAGAGGGCTATCAAATAGGAAATTTGGTGGCTGGTTATACGCATTTTCATTTTGTATCAAACCCAAAGCTAATTAACAATTGGTTAACAGCTTGTAAGAAGGTGAAGAAAGATGACTAATTATTTTCCCATTCATATCAATCTCGAATATAAAACGGTTGTAATTATAGGCGGTGGTCACGTAGCCACACAAAAGGTGGCATCCCTATTACCGGCACAGGCGAAGATCGTTATTGTCAGTCCAACACTACATGAAGATTTACAGCCATTAACTGAAATGGGGCAAATTACTTGGAAACAAAAAGAATTTGAACCACGCGATTTGGATGATGCAATCCTCATTATTGCTGCCACGAATGTGACGGCTGTTAACGAAGCAGTACAAGAAGCGGCACAGCATTGGCAATTAATCAATCGAACAGACATGCAAAGTGAAAGTGATTTTATTACGCCTGCGACAGTTCGCCGTGGACCTTTAGTATTAACTGTTTCGACATCGGGAGCAAGTCCAGGGCTAGCGCGCAAAATTAAAGCAGATTTAGAAGATCAATTCGATGATGCCTATGAAGATTACGTCTGCTTTTTACAGCAAGCTCGGTTAATGATTGCTGCAAAGTATGATAAAGGTCCACAAAGACGCGCGGCATTACAGGCCTTGCTAGAACCGAACATCCTTGAATGGACACGTCATGGTGAGATGGATAGACGTGAAGCTTATTTACAACAACTATTGATGGGAGAAAAGCAATGAAGGATGGAATAGTTTATATTGTTGGCGCAGGACCTGGGGATCCAAAGCTTATTACGGTCTATGGTCTAGAATGTATTCAAAAAGCTGATATTATCGCCTATGACCGTCTTGTAAATCCAAAATTGCTCGATTTTGCAAAAAAGGATGCGGAGCTCATTTATTGCGGTAAATTACCAGGAAGGCACCACCTGATTCAAGATGAAATTAATGCATTACTTGTGGAAAAGGCGCAGCAAGGCAAAGTTGTCACTCGCCTTAAAGGTGGGGATCCATTCGTTTTTGGTCGTGGTGCAGAAGAGGCCGAAATTTTAAAAAATCATGGAATTGCTTATGAAATTGTTCCAGGTATAACTGCAGGTATTGCGGCACCTGCTTATGCGGGAATTCCTGTTACACATAGAGACTTTGCCACAAGTTTTGCCCTCGTGACAGGACATGGCCGAGAAGAAAAAGGACAAGATTTTTTGAATTGGCCAGCATTAGCAACTGGTATTGATACCGTGGCTTTTTACATGAGTGTTGGCAATATTGCCTACATAGCTCGAAAATTGATCGAAAATGGACGTAGAGCAACAACACCTGTAGCGGTCATTGAGTGGGGAACAACTGCTCAACAAAGAACTATTACAGGGCAATTAGATGAAATAGCGAACATTATTGAACGTGAAGGATACCATAATCCTTCCATGATTGTAGTTGGCGATGTCGTCAATGTACGTGAAAAAATCCAATGGTTTGAAGAACAGGGTCTTGCTTTTTCAGAATGATCGTATAAGAAGAGCAAAGGGAGGAAGCAAACATGACAGTCATAGAGGCATTAAAAAAGCGTCGAGCTATTCGAAATTACACAACACAACCCGTAGAAAAAGAGAAAATTGAGCAAATTTTACAATCAGCTACATTCGCCCCTAATGACAGAATGCGTGAGCCTTGGCATTTTTATGTCATTCAAGGTGAAGCTATGGAGCGTTATGAGGATATGGCGAGTGCCTATTTACAAGAACGCTTTCCAACAAAACCGAATTTAGTGGAAAGCTCTTTAAAGGTTGTACAAACAACGCCCGTCGCTATTGTTGTGACAGCAGATATTGTGGAAGGGGATCCTGATGCGACAGCAGATAATGTTTTTGCTGTATGTAGTGCCATTATGTCTATGTGGCTAACAGCAGAGGAGCTAGGTCTTGGCTTCGTCTGGCGCACACGTGGTGTTGGACTTGTTCATGATCCGCGTATGCATTCGTTTATTGGTGCAAGTGAAGCGCAAAAAGTAGTCGGTACGATTTTTATTGGCTACCCACAAGAACTGGAACTCAACGACAAGAAGCGTACGCCATTTGAAGAAAAGACAACTTGGCTGTAAGGAGGCTAACAGCATGGCAAGAAAAGGCTTGTTTTTAGTGTATACAGGCGAAGGAAAAGGTAAAACGACAGCATCCCTAGGCGTCACATTACGTGCAGTTGGACGTGGCTTAAATGTGCGCTATATGCAATTCATAAAATCTCCAGAGCGCACTTACGGTGAGCAAATTGCCCTGCGTAAGCTAGGCGTGGAAATGGAGCAAATGGGCATTGGCTTTACTTGGACCAAGACACCTGAGGAGCATCGTGCAGCCTTAGCAAAGGCGTGGAAAAAAACGAAGGCAGCTCTACAAGATGATAGCATTGATTTATTAGTGCTAGATGAGTTAAACAATGCATTGGCTATTAGCAAATTTCCAATCGATGACGTTCTGCCACTGGTGGAAGTCATAGAGGCTATTCAGCAACGCCCTTCGACAATGCATCTAGTAGTGACAGGACGGAGTGCCAATCCCGCATTGCTGGCAATGGCTGATTTGGTTTCTACGATTGATGCCACAAAGCATTACTATGATGAAGGTATTCCAGCGGTGAAAGGGCTTGAATTTTAAAGCTCCCTTCACCGCCTGAGTAAGGCATTTATTCTGAGTTAGATGATGGGTGCGAGAGAATACTCATAAAACGAAGGGCAAATATCCGTGTTACGCAAGAAATACTCACAGTGCAGAGATAGTATCCGCGTGACACCAATAATGACGGAGGATAAATGACTATGCCAGCAAAATCAATCATGATTCAAGGGACAGCTTCCGATGTTGGAAAAAGTATGATCTGTACGGCGTTGTGTCGTATATTTTCAGATGATGGCTTTAAAGTTGTCCCTTTTAAATCGCAAAATATGGCGCTTAATTCATTTGTGACAAAAGACGGTGGAGAAATTGGGCGTGCACAAGGGGTACAGGCTGAAGCTGCCCGTGTGGTTGCGACTACTGATATGAATCCCATTTTGCTGAAACCCAAGCAAGATATGATGTCTGAGGTCATCGTCCATGGGAAGCATTTTTTAAATATGGATGCCAAAACTTATCGCAATAATTTTGTACAGGAAGCGATGCCAATCGTAGAAAAATCAGTACGTACGCTACAAGATACATATGATGTTATTGTCCTAGAAGGGGCAGGTAGTCCAGCAGAGATTAACTTAAAGGATCGCGATATTGCTAATATGCGAATGGCACATTTAGCAGATGCAGCTGTTGTGCTAGTTGCCGATATTGATCGTGGTGGAGTCTTTGCCTCGATTGTTGGTACACTGGCACTGCTAGATGAGGCGGAGCGAGCACGGGTTAAAGGGCTGATCATCAATAAATTTAGAGGCATGCGTGAATTATTGGATGATGGTTTGACATGGGTGGAGCAAGAAACAGGCATCCCAGTGCTTGGTGTTGTGCCCTATTTAGAAGTCAATATTGAAGCCGAGGATTCACTCGCTTTATCATCATTGCGCTTTAAAAAGCCAAAGCCGGGGGAATTTGCCATAGATGTGGCGATGATTCGTTTACCCCGTATTTCAAACTTCACAGATGTCGATCCGTTTTTCGATGAGCCAGAAGTAGGGGTTCGGTTAATTGGAAAAGTTCATGAACTAGGTACGCCAGATTTGCTCATACTACCAGGAACAAAAAGCACCATGGATGATTTAGCTTGGTTAAAGGCACAAGGATTCGACCAAGCCATCGCACGTTTACGTGACCATGGCACTAAAATTATTGGAATTTGTGGCGGTTTCCAAATGCTTGGTGAGACACTGCTAGATCCAGATGCAGTGGAAGGTAATGGTGAATCTGCTCATGGTCTTGGGTTATTGCCAATCGAAACAATCTTTGTAGGGAATAAAAAAACGGTACAAATGACTGGAACAAGAGGGCAGGATACACTGATGGGCTATGAAATTCATCTGGGGCGAACGAAAATTTTACGTGATGAAGTCACACCGTTTTTACAGCTTGAAGATGGCCGTGAAGATGGCGCAGTTAGTCAGGATGAACAGGTGATTGGCACGTATTTTCACGGAATATTCCATAATCGCACCTATACCCGTCAGCTTATCAATGACATACGAGTAAGGAAAGGCTTAGCTGCTTTACCAAGTGAGGTAAAAAGTGATGCTGAACGAAGAGAAGATGCTTACAATATGTTAGCCAGCCACGTACGAGCAAATCTTGATATGAATAAAATATATGAATTATTATCTTTAGAGGTATCTGTATGACAAGAAAAGGACCATTAGCCATTAACTTTGAAGCATTATGGCAAGAAGGTATGAAAGACTGGCATGGGCATATGCCTGACCGTATGGTGAACGATCAGCTAGAAGAGCAATTTTGGGCACAATCCGTTGCACGAAAAAACATGGGACAAACCGATCCATATGCCGCACGCATTTTTCAGGAGCTTCAAAAAAGTATTGAGCCTCAGCATTCTGTATTAGAAATTGGACCTGGCTGGGGCAATTACACGTTCCCTTTAGCAGATAGAGTGGACAAGCTAACATGTGTGGATAGCTCTGAAAGTATTTTGCATTACTTACAACAGTGCATGCCGCATCAGGAGCACGTTTCATATGTACATGCAAAATGGGAAAGTTTGGAAAGAGATGAGATTGAGCCACATGATATCGTCTTAGGTGTAAATTGTTTTTACCGTATGTATGAAATCAAAGCAGCCTTATCTCATATGAATCGACTGGCGACCAAACGTGCCATTATTGGGATGACGACAGGCCCTATTCAGCCACACTATGAACGATTATATGAAAAGTATGGCTATGATATCAAATTCCCCCGTAGAGATTATATTGAATTTTTAAATCTATTGTATGAAATGGATATTTACGCTGATTGCCAAATCATCCCTTTGGAGCGTATTTATGAATATGAAAGCTATGAGCAACTTGTGATTACTCAAAGTAAAAAAATATTAAATACAGATTTTCAGCTAGCACACCTCGAGGAATCGCTGCAACCTTTTATTGAAGAAAAAGATGGACGTTATTACTATCGTCATGATTTTCAAGCAGCCCTGGTTTCTTGGCAACCAAAATAAACGGCAAACCTTTGGAGAAAGCTTTCACCAAAGGTTTTTCTTATGGGGTACGATAGGGTACAATAAAACGATAGAACATGAAGTGAGGTGGCATATGTGCAACTACATTTTTTAGGAACAGGCGCAGGCATGCCTTCGAAAGAACGAAATACGAGTGCCCTGATGGTAAAGCTGTTAGACGAAATAAGTGAAATGTGGCTTTTTGATTGTGGAGAAGCGACTCAACATCAAATTTTACACACCTCGTTAAAGCCGCGTAAGGTGACGAAAATTTTTATTACCCATCTTCATGGCGATCATATTTTCGGATTGCCAGGTTTTTTAAGCTCCCGTTCGTTTCAAGGAGGGGACGAACCTCTAACATTATTCGGCCCACCAGGGTTACAGCAATGGATTGAACAAACTTTTGCATTATCCAAGACTCATTTAACATATCCCTTGCACTTTGTAGAAGTTCAAGAAGGGGTCATTTTTGAGGATACCTATTTTACGATACATGCCAAGGAATTGCGCCATGTAGTCCCATGCTACGGCTATCGTATTGAACAAAAGGATTTACCTGGCGAATTATTAATCGAAAAAGCCAAGACTTTAGGTGTTCCCATGGGGCCACTTTTAGGACAATTAAAAAAAGGACATGATATCGTGCTTGAAAATGGCGACGTAATACAAGCGAAAGAAGTTGTTGCACCGGCCAAAAAAGGCTTCACACTGACGATTTTAGGTGACACTAAATATTGTGAAGAAGCCGTTCATTTATCAATGGGCGCTGATATCATTGTGCATGAAGCAACCTTTGACGGCACAACAACGGATTTAGCAGCCAGTTATGGTCATGCAACCAATGTAGAGGCAGCAAAGGTCGCACAGCAAGCAGGGGCACAATATTTACTATTAAATCATTTAAGCGCTCGCTTTCTTCCACAGGATTTACCTCAATTTTTGGCAGAGGCGCAAGAAACTTTCCCACAAACATTTCTGACTTCCGATCAAGCTACGTATACTTGGCAAAACAATAATTTATTTTAATAATGGAAAACATCTATTAATGGGAATGCCAATTAATAGATGTTTTTTGTTTATAGTTCCAAAGATTTTCAAGTATAAAAGGAAAAATATAGTGCGATAAATCGCTTAGTTCCCTTATAATTGAAAAAAGGGGTGTGGTTAAAATGAATCAACAAAAGATGCCACCAGCACTACTACGACTTATCGTTATCTTTCCCAACGTGCTGAGCTATTTATTACTATTTGGTCTAATCATTTTTGTCATAACAAACTATGAAACTTTGAAAGCGACGAATAATCTAACAGTATGGATCATTTTTATTGTCGTCTTAGCACCGGCTGCTACATACACGACTTTTAGTATTGTGAAGAAGATGAGGGCGGGACATATGTAAGCAAACATATACGTGTTACCAGTAGAAAAATTGTTCTAGTGGTAACACGTTTTTTTGACAAGGGAGGAAAAGTCGTTTATATTTTTGTTAGTCATAACTAACATTTCGGAGGGGTTTAGCATGAAAAAAGATACAAAAGAGAAGATTCTTACGGCAGCTACAAGCTTAATGACAGAAAAAGGCTACTCAAATGTTTCTGTGAAAGATATTGCCAATACTGCTGGTGTTAGTGAAATGACAGTTTTTCGTCATTTTGAAACAAAAATGGGGATTCTTCATGCGGTACTTCAAGCCCATTCATATATCCCTTACTTTGAACGTTTTTTTGCTCAAGAGTTATCAGGTAACTTAACCCATGATTTACAGCAAATTGCTCACACATATTTAGCTTATATGGAAAAAAATAAACCGATTTTTCTCATTGCGACACAAGATCGCAATAGATTACCTGAACTAATGGAGGCTATTTCCAATACTCAAACCCAACAGTTACAAAAACTACTGGCCACTTATCTTCAGTCCCAAATCAATCAAGGAACTTTGAAGGATATGGATACATATGGGCAAGCTATAGTTTTTTTAACAAGTCTCTTCGGTTTTTTTGTCACCAATGCATTATGGGACAATCATTTTTTAAAGGATCAAAAAGAACCTTTTATTCATCAATTAGTAGCTACTTTTGTGAGTGGAGTAAGCATATAGCTTTTCCCTCACTTTGCTGCTAACTATTTTTTAAAATAAAATGTTAGTTATCACTAACTAACAAAAAAGGGGAAATTCATATGAACGAAAAAAGAAATTTAATAGTAGGGATTCTACTATCCGCATCATTTGTTTCTATTCTCAAACATTGTTACTAATAGCAATGCCACCAATTATGGATGATTTCAAGATTGATGCCAATTTAGCTCAATGGCTCACGACTGTTTACTTATTAACAAATGGTATTCTCATACCTATAACAGCTTTTTTAATCGGCCGTTTTTCGAATCGATTATTGTTAATCGTGGCTTTAACGTTATTTAGTGTCGGCACATTTTTAGGCGCGTTTGCACCATCCTTTACAGTTTTACTGATTGCTAGAGTTATTCAAGCATCTGGAGCGGGGATCATTATGCCTTTAATGCAAACGGTTTTATTAACGATGTATCCAAAAGAAAAACGAGGTTCAATTATGGGGTTTGCTGGGCTAGTAACTGGCTTGGCACCAGCAGTTGGCCCAACATTAGCAGGTTGGATTTTGGAACACCTTACATGGCGACATTTATTTTTTACTGTACTACCAGTCTCTGTTATTGTCCTGACGGTAGCTACTATTTTTATGAAAAATGTAACGACTAAAAAAGAGGGTCAGCTAGATAGTCTTTCCATAGTGTATTCTTCATTTGGTTGGGGAGGCTTGTTATATGGTTTTAGTATAGCGGGAGCCGTTGGATTTCAAACAATGCAGGTATGGATACCATTAGCAGTTGGAAGCATTATGCTTGTCCTATTTATTAGACGTCAGCTTTTATTACCAAAACCAATGCTTGAATTTCGTGTGTTTCAATCACCAATCTTTACCATTACAACTTTTTTATCAAGTTTGGTCTATGCGCTCATGATCGGTACACAAATACTGCTAACTTTTTATATTCAAAATGTACGTCACTTGTCTGCACTTGAAACAGGGTTGGTGTTATTAATAGGTGCATTAGTGATGGGCTTTATGTCTCCAGTAACCGGTAAAATTTTTGATAAAGTTGGAGGGAAAGGCTTGGCACTAGTAGGATTTACATGTATTTTGCTTGGTTCCAGTGTATTAATAGGGTTGTCCATGAACACGAATCTTTGGATACTTGCATTGTTGTTTACAACGATTTCATTTGGCATTTCAATGATTATGATGCCTCTTACAACAGCTGGCATGAACGCATTACCTACAGCATTGATGGCAGATGCAACAGCGATGAATAGCACATTGCGTATGGTTGGAGGAGCGTTAGTAACAGCATTATTAGTTACGATTATGAGTACTGTAACTACTTTCCAACTCCAAATAGGCGCAGCTGATGCCATGTTAACTGGGATTCGTTCAGCTTTCTTCGCGACAACCATTTTAAGTGCCATTGGATTAGTATTGTCTTTCTTTTTAGAGAAAAAAATGATGCATAACCCCAAACTCTCTATGACGCATAAAAATAGCTTTTCTAGAGAAACTAAGAGAGGAAAGCTTTTATAAAAAAGAGAGGTGCTTTTTGTGAATCCAATAAATTGTGATTTTTCTCCAATGAAAGAAACATTAAAAGATGAGCTTCTCCAAGTGATTATGTCATTACAGCAAAGTGTGCAACAAATGGATACAGATACACATTGCCTTCTTGGCAATTTCGAAAAAATTAAAGAGAAATTTGTGACGATTGAAATGAAAGCGGCAACGTTTTATTTAAATTGTTATCTTTCCCCATTTACAGAAAAGTATCCCGAATTGTCGCATAGTGTACAAAATATGTCACTGAGAAGACACGGTGGTTTAATTGTTATCCAGCGAGAAGATGCTATAGAGAAGCTCGTCCAGCCTGGCATTCATATCGGTGCTGACTTAACACATTCGTTATTAGAATCAATTTTTTTCCCGGGCAATCCGTTACATGATGGCGCTGTATTAGTCAATCATAATCAGATTGAATCGGCGGCAAATGTACTACCACTGTCTGAGCGTTATACAGGTGAAAGGAAATTAGGAACAAGGCATCGTGCAGCGTTGGGATTAAGTGAGGTAAGTGATGCGCTCGTTATGGTCGTATCAGAAGAAACAGGTAGGATATCGTTTGCTTTTAAAGGCAACTTATACCCCATTACCACACATGGCATTATATAGGGATATTCCCTATGTAATAAATATCTCAAATTCGAGATATTATGCTTGCTTCTTTATCACTTGCGTGGTAAAGTGATAATAGAAGGGAGGATGAAGTCGTGAAAAATCATACATTAGGTACTTTAACCTGGATTCGCATGATGCGCTTTACCACACAAAGTAATCAATTATCGAATGAATTTTTAAAACGCTTTGATCTCACGACAGCACAATTTGATGTTCTTATTCAAATTAGAACCTATGCACCTATAACACAATCTCAATTAGCAGAGAAAGTAACGGTCACGCAAGGTGGAATGTCACGCATGCTGGCAAGACTTGAAAAAGAGGGATTGATTGAGCGTAAACAAAAGTGGAAAACGAAAACCATCTCGTTGACGGCAAAAGGGGAGCAAATGATTGATGCAGCGACACCAAGTCAACTTCACTTCCAGTCCTCGTTTTTTGAAGAAGTATTAACAGATGAAGAAATGAAAACTTTATATACAGTCATGACAAAGCTTGAAAAGCATAGTCGAGAAAAAAAATTGCCACTTGCGTAATTTTTTTTGCGCTATCACTTGCTTAGTCAAGTGAATGTGACAAGGAGGATCATACAGGATGAACAATTTAAGTGGACACCATCATATTTCCATGCTAACGAAAAATGGTAAACAAAATAATCATTTTTACACTAAAATTCTAGGGTTACGACGTGTAAAGAAAACAGTGAACCAAGACTCACCATCCATGTATCATTTATTTTATGGGGACCTAACAGGAGCAGCAGGTACAGAATTAACATTTTTTGAGATGCCTGTTGCGGGACGTACAGTGCGAGGGACAAATGCTATTACACGCATTGGCTTACTCGTACCAAGCTATGAAAGTTTACTTTATTGGCAAGAACGCTTTCAACAGCTATCGGTTGAACATAGTGACATAACAACATATGCGAGGAAAGATGCCTTATTTTTTGAAGATCATGAAGGTTTGCGTATGGTTTTAATCAATCATCATGGTCAGGATACGCCCCCTCAATGGCAAACATGGGATGGCACAGACATACCAGAAGAACATCGCATTTTAGGAATGGGTACTATTGAACTTACTGTACGTTATTTACAGCGAACAGTGAATTTACTGCAAGATTTATTACACTATACAAAGATGGAAGAAAATGATAATGAAACAGTTCTTCAATCGAAAACAGGAGAAGTATTTGGAGAGATCGTCGTCAAAGAATTGGAAGGACCGAGTGAGAAACCAGGAAAAGGAAGTATTCACCATCTTGCTTTACGTGTCGCAACAGTCGAGGAGCTGCAGGCATGGGATCTAAAAATTAAAGAGCAAGGTTTGAATAGTTCAGGTATCGTCGATCGTTATTATTTCCAAAGTCTATATTTTAGAGATCGTAACGGTATTTTATTTGAAATGGCGACAGATGGTCCTGGGTTTACGGTTGATGCTACCGTTGAAGAACTTGGGAAAGAACTAGATCTTCCGCCATTTTTAGAAGAAAAACGTGCAGATATTGAAGCGATTTTAGAGCCACTCGAATAAGGAGAGATAACCCATAATGGAAAAATACCGTATTGATCAATCACAAGGACTTGAATTTGGACTGTATTCTTTAGGGGATCATATTCCAAACCCATTAACAGGAGAGCGTATTTCTGCTCAGCAACGACTAAAAGAACTAGTAGAAGCAAGTCAATTAGCAGAACAAGCAGGTATTGATGTATTTGGTGTGGGAGAAAGTCACCAATCGTACTTCACAACACAGGCACATACAGTAGTGTTAGGTGCCATCGCACAAGCAACATCGAACATTAAGCTGTCAAGCTCTGCTACTGTGCTGAGTGTCTCCGATCCTGTGCGTGTATATGAGGATTTTGCCACAATTGATTTATTATCAGATGGGCGAGCAGAAATTGTTGCAGGACGTGGTTCCCGAGTAGGGGCCTATCATTTACTTGGTGTTGATTTACATGACTATGAAGAACTTTTTGAGGAGAAATTAGAGTTACTCATGAAAATTAATGCAGAGGAGCTTGTGACGTGGGAAGGTCAATTCCGTGCCCCACTCCATCACGCTCAAATTTTACCACAGCCGAAAAATGGTTCTTTACCAATTTGGCGGGCTGTCGGAGGTCCACCTGCAAGTGCCATCAAAGCAGGATATATGGGAATTCCGATGATGTTAACGACATTAGGAGGGCCTGCTGTAAACTTTAAGCCATCCGTAGATGCTTATCGAGAAGCGGCAGAGCGACAAGGCTTTGATCCGAATGAATTGCCAGTTGCCACAACAAGCTTGTTTTATGTGGCAGACACAACAAAAGAGGCGTTGCAAGGTATGTATCCACATCTAAACGGTGGTTTCCAAGCGATTCGTGGCGGAGGTTATCCAAAGCAACAATTTGCACAAGCAACCGATACACGTGATGCTTTAATGGTCGGAAGCAAGGAGCAAATTATTGAGAAATTACTTTATCAATATGAGCTTTATGGTATGCAACGATTTATGGCTCAAATTGATTTCGGTGGCGTGCCATTTGATAAAATCATGAAAAACATCGAAATCATCGGTAATGATATTATTCCTGCAATGAAAAAATATACAGCAAAATAAGGAGTGAACAGTCATGAAAATTTTGGCACTTGCTGGTTCTATTGTCGGCTCCAAAACAAGAACAGCTATGCATAAATTTGTCGAGCTATTACAAAAAAAATATCCAGAGCATGAAGTGACGCTCCTGGACCTCGCTGACTATCAGCTAGTATTTAGTGATGGACGTAATTACTTTGACTATGAAGGTGATACAAAATATGTGACAGAAACTATCATGGCTGCAGATGCCATTGTTATTGGTACGCCAACATTTCAGGCATCTATTCCAGCAACATTAAAAAATATTTTTGACCTCTTACCAGTCAATGCCTTTCGCGATAAAGTGGTCAGTGTCATTGTCACAGCAGGTACATCAAAGCACTACTTAATGGTGGAACAGCAATTAAAGCCAATTCTTGCGTACATGAAGGCGCATATCGTTCCAACCTATGTATTTATAGAAGAAAAAGATTTTTTACGCAAAGAAATTGTTAATGACGATGTCCTTTTCCGTCTTGAACGGTTAGCAGAGGATACAGTAATGGTAACAGATGCCTTTGCAGAAATTCGTGCGAAAAAAGATGCTGAGTACGATTTTTAAAGATTAGTAGAAACGCTGTGTAGTATTAGGACACAGCGTTTCTTTTTGCTAAAAAGCTAGCTGTTTGACCATTTAAACCATCGAGCATGTCCATCTGCCCGTTCCATTGTACGAATAGACGAAATGGTGCCATGATTTATAAAGTCTTGATGTAGTTGTAAGTCAAATAGATTATTATAGCAATGATAAAGAGGTCGCACCATGCTTATTTCTTTTAATTGCTCCATTAGCACATGACGTAATTCTAATGGCATTTGATTGGCGACATGTGTATGATAGACCACTAACATGGCCTCTTGTTCAATTGTTTGACTAAGTTCTTTGACTAGTTGAATGGCATCACCTTTTATTAGCTGAATATCCAACCTATGGAAAATTGGAAGTACTTCATTTAACAACATTCTTCGCTCGTGGTGTTCTGGCCAAATTAAAGCTTGTAGCCATTGACTTTCTTCAATTCGCCTGAGATCAATAGGATTTAAATCAATGCCGATCCTTTGACTAACAACAAGTGGCTTTGACACAGAATCAGGAAGTGTTTCCCCTCGGTTTTCTGAGAATAATATGCAGTCATAGTCAGTATTGATTATGGATAATTGATGATTGTAGCAATAATTGTAGTGATCCATACCAAGCTGAAGTCCAGCACTTGCCCCTATCTCTATGAAAGCCAATGGTTGTTGATGCTTGTGATAAATTTCAGTCATCATAGGATAAAGATAGGTACAACGCCGAATCTCATTCGTTTGGACAAGTTTTTCTTGTAACAATGTCTTTAATTCTGCTGCATGCTCCATTACAAATGTTTTAAAAACAGGGTAAACCTCCTGAATGGGGTGTGGAGTTGTAGTAAAAGACGCATAATAATTAGCTAAAGGATCTTTCAATGATGCTAGTAAATAGTGAACCGCTGCTAACAATAAATTTGGTGCAGGTTGATTTTGTGGAATCAAAGAGGCAATCTCTAATAGCTCCTCATCAGCAGCAATTTTATTGGCTAAATGTTCATATAGTGGGCTAGAGCCTTCGCACTCCTGTTTGGCAAACATTCGAAACTGACGACTTAATGTAGTATAAGACATGTATGTCACTCCTTTTTTACCATCATCTATTTAATTTTCAGTCTATTATTATTGTATAATTTAGTAAATTAAATATATTTAATGAACTTGATCAAGAATATTAATCAAGGAGGAGAAAACATGGAGTATAAATGGATACAATCCTTTATAGTAGCAGCTCAAACTTGTAATTTTCGAACAGCAGCGCAACAACTTCATTTATCACAGCCTAGTATTACGGTTCATATTCAACAGTTAGAAGAATTTTTACACGTACAATTATTTAAGCGTGAAAGAAATCGCGTGCAATTAACAGATGCTGGGAAGCTTTTTCAACTAGAGGCACAGCAAATGATCCACCAGTGGGAGCAAAGTATTGAACGTATTCGTTTAGCAAGTAAAGGCGTGCAAGAAAAGGTTATTATTGCAATGACACCATTAATGGTGGAAACCATTTTACCACATGTTATGTATCAATTTATGAATGACAACCCTGCCTTGGAGATATCGATTTTAGTTGAGGATTCTGCTAAAATTGAAGATTTAGTTAATCAGCATCAAGCACATATAGGTATTTCCTTATTACCAACACGCTTTCGACATTGGCATCAAGAGTTGCTTATTGAAAGTCCACTAGAATTAGTGATTCCACTAGATGCTTATGACGATGAAACAGGGACTTACATCGATAATGAGGAGCTATTTCAAACATATACATTGTTTACGCATCATCATCCAACTATTTGGGATGAGCTTTTACATAAATTAAGAGAAAACTATGTATTGACAAAGCACGTATCTATTTCTCAATCATATGTGGTAAAAAGATTAATAAAAGATGGGTTAGGGATGTCTTTTTTACCTCGTATGATTGTCAGAAAAGAACGTATGGAGGGGCGTTTTAATATTGTTCCTTTTGAAGGCTTTACTTTGCCAAATGTACCCGTCTATTTATATTATAAAGATTCGACAAAAGTTCCAAATGGCTTATTAGCGTTATTGCTAACTAGAAATTATTTATAATTCACATGATTCAAAAATGAAAGAATAGCTGTGACGTAAAGCATTAATTTTCCGTTTGGAAAGTTTATGCTTTATTTTTTAGGTTGTTTATAAAGAGAATGAGCATTTTAAGGGATAAGATGATTTCTTTGTTGGAGATTTAAATTGGTAGCACCAAAAAACAATAATCGTATAAAAGTTGAAATATGTGCACACTCTTTTTGTGCATACTTTTTAGTAGGTTACTATTTAGTGGCCGTATTACTTTAAAGTGCGTACTTTTTTTTTGTTTTTGAGTACTGCATAATCAATTTTGTCAGATGAAGAAAATGATATGGTCATACTGACTAATCGTTCTTTAAAATTTAAAAGAAATCTAAAGAGGGTTTTTTAGATGTGATTTTTTAGCGGGATAATATGGTTTAAATTCGGCTGTAAGAATAGTATCGTTTAAAACGTTTTCAAACAGATTCGTTAAATTTTTAATGAATGAATATCAAGGTAGTTTTCTAATAGTAGGAGATGTTTATATGGTTGAAGAACTTCTTTATAAAAAAATACTCAAAAATCTCTTTTCAGACCCTGTTCAATTTACGCTTTGGAATGGTGAGACCATAAAATATGGTGAAGGACAACCTCTGTTTCATGTAACATTCCATAAGCCTCTATCAAAAAAAGAGATTGCTAAGGACCCTTCCATCGCATTCGGGGAAGCCTATATGAATGGAGATCTAGAAATACAAGGAGACCTTGAAAAAGCAATGCAATCTATTTATAAAAAGCAGGAAAGCTTTTTAGGTGATCGTACATTGCAATATTTCAAAAGTAAATGGAATTTCTCAAAACAAAAAAATAAAGAAGATATAGCTCACCATTATGATATCGGGAACGATTTCTATAAACTGTGGCTCGATGACACAATGACATATTCTTGTGCGTATTTTCAAAACAATTATGATTCCCTAACAACAGCCAACATAATAAAATCAATCATATTTTAAAAAAGTTAAATCTTCAAAAAGGGGATACTTTATTAGACATTGGTTGGGGTGAACTGATTACCACTGCCGCGAAGCAATATGGCGTTAAAGCAATGGGCGTAACATTAAGTGAGGAGCAATATGCAAAGACTGTTGAGCGCATTAAGCAAGAGGGACTTACAGATTTAGTTGAAGTATCATTACTCGATTATCGTGATATTCAAGATCGTAAGTTTGATAAAATTGTTAGTGTAGGTATGATTGAGCATGTTGGAAAAGACAACATTACGAAATATTTCGAGACAGTTAATCAACTACTAAATGACGGTGGGATTTCACTGCTTCATTGTATTACTTCTCCAACTAACGGTGCTACCAATTGTTGGATTGAAAAGTATATATTCCCTGGTGGATATGTTCCAGCTATCAATGAATTAATCACTAATATGACAAACCAACAATTTTTTATTGTTGATGTTGAAAGCTTACGTAGACACTACGGTAAAACCCTACAACATTGGGCTCAAAACTTTGAAATGGCATTAGAGGAAATTCGCCAGACAAAAGATGAACGATTTATTCGTATGTGGCGCTTATATTTAAATGCCTGTGCAGCTTCATTCTTTACTGGGAATATTGATCTACATCAATTTGTATTTACAAAAGGCACCAACGATACAATTCCTATGACGCGTTCTTATATGTATGAATAAAAGAATAATTAGGATAGTTTGTTCTTAACAAGGAGAGGGAAAATAATGAACGAAATTATACTCAATGTAGTTTTAAAAGCTAAAGCGGGGAAAGGTGAACTGCTTAGAAAAGAGTTATTAAATTAAGTTGAAGCATCTCGAGTGGAAGAGGGGTGTATACAATATACGCTTCATGAATCAGTTGAAAATAGAGATACATTTGTTTTTTACGAAAGATGGAAAGATGAAGAAGAGCTTACATTTCATGTTAATACGGAACATTATAAATACTGTGGCCAACAAACAGAGCCGCTACTTGAAAAACAAGAGGTTCATCGTTTACAAATAATAAGTTCTTAATTTAGAGCTTCTTTTCACCGTTGACATTCTGAATGGAGCTTCTTACTTGAAACATGGGCACCTTTAATGCAAGGCGAATCCAGATGAATACGACTTTGCTCTATAAGCATTAAAAAGGAAAAGAGACTGTCCTATGTTTCACAGTCTCTTTCTTCCCTCATTACGATGTTTGCTGCATAGCTATATCATCATCACGTTGTTTTAACAATACATCTTCGCCTTTATCTTGTAATACTTCAACATGTTTTTCGCCCCAAGTGCAAAGCATGTTCAGAATAGGTTCCATCCCTTGTCCATAGCCCGTTAAGGAATATTCAACTTTTGGCGGTACTTGATTGAAGACCTTTCGATGAATTAATCCAGACTGTACTAGTTCGCGTAATTGGCTTGTGAGCATTTTTTGTGAAATCCCTGGAATCAATCGTCGAAACTCATTTGTACGAATTATACCATGGTGGTTTAAATGACAAAGAATGACTGGTTTCCATTTACCACCAATGACTTCAAGTGTAGCTTCTACACCAATATTATAAATTTTTTGCATTGTAAACCTCCTATAACATTCAAAAGTAACTAAAAGTACCCTACGTACCTTTTAGGTATGTATGTATATTACTACACACAATGAAAAAAATCAAAGGAGATAGGATCCTATACTGGAAGCTTTACTATTCACTAACAATCGTTAGCACATACGCCTAAATATGGATTCTTAATGTTGATGTTTGCAGCGGTTGTTATTCTATTAGGGCTACTTTTTGATAAAAAGAAACAATAGCGAGTGTCGCCCTTTTTTAAAATAAGAAAGTGCTTTTCTCTAATGAGGATTTATAGGCTTGAATTGCATTATAGGTCGATGTGGAAAAACCTAGCCAACTGTGTTTAAGATGTCAAAAAGCAAAAAAAATAGGTGATGTCTTGAATGTCATGGCTAAATAATAAAAAGGAAGCTCACTATGGCTTCCTTTTTATGTTTTTGTCGAATATAATCTTTTATATGTATGATTCATCATTATGCTTGCCATTTAGGGTTCCTGCTGAGATGATAAAATTTCATGAATGTAAATTATCTGAAAGCTGTCCCATGTATGCGATTGATGATGCTATATTTTTTTCGAAAAAGGGTACATACAATAGTAAAATTAAATTTCCTCCAGTTAAAATGTTCATTCAGTTATGAAAAAATTATGATGGGGATATTTATAGAAAGAAATCTAAAAAAGCCTTTATAATTAGAGATAGAAGCTATCCTGTTTAATTTGTGGAAATGATTCAATTTACGCCACAACAGTATGTAAGGGGGAATAAACATGGTATTTTCTCTTTTTAAAAAAAAGAAAGAGCCACAGCCATTAAAAAATAGAGTCGAGTTTTGCATCACTAATTTATCACTAGGTGCAGCAGATGCATATGATATCCTACTAGAACGTGATGATATTGACATAGAGGAATCTGGTTGTACCTCGCATTGTGAAATCTGTGAGCAAGGTATTTTTGCAATTGTTAACGGGGAAATTGTCACTGCGGACGTTGCAGAGGCGTTGGTACAGGCTATTGATGAAGAATTAAAACAAAATCCACTTTTCTAAGCAAAAAACAGCTTGTGAACAAACAAGCTGTTTTTTGATAGAAATTAGATTACCAACCACGAACGTATTGTACGGGTGGTTGTACTTCTTCCCCTAATTCTTTGGCCGCGTGTAGTGGCCAGTATGGCTCACGTAATAAGACACGAGCTAAGAAAATTAAATCTGCCCGGTTATTTTGGAGGATTTCTTCGGCTTGAATTGCTGTTGTAATAAGGCCCACTGCGCCAGTAGGGATGTCAGCTCCATGTTTAATGGCTTCAGCGTGAGAAACCTGGTAGCCTGGAAAAACATTAATGGCAGCAGTGACAACGCCACCTGTCGATACATCTACTAAATCTACACCTTGTGATTTCATCCATCGACTAAAGACGATGAAGTCTTCCATTGTCGTGCCATCTTCTGCGTAATCTTCGGCAGAGACACGTACCAATAATGGTCCATCCCAGACACTGCGAATCGCATCAATGACTTGACGAAGTATACGATAGCGATTTTCCTGTGAGCCTCCGTATTGATCTTCTCGCTTGTTCGTAGCAGGTGATAAAAACTCACTGATCAAATAGCCATGTGCCCCATGGATTTCTAGTACATCAAAGCCTGCTTTTGCAGCACGAATTGCCGCTTGTTTAAATGCTTCAATCACATGATGAATGTCATCTTCTGTCATTTCTGTTGGTGTTTGATAGTCTTGATTAAAGGCAATGGCCGATGGAGCAAAAATTTCACCATCTACTGCTGCTTTACGTCCAGCATGTCCAAGCTGTATGCCCGCTTTCGCCCCATATGCTTTTACACCTTCCACTAATTCCCGCAAGCCTTTGATATGCGCATCATCCCAAATACCAAGGTCTTTGTTGGAAATCCGTCCTTCCGGTACAACGCCTGTAGCTTCTAAAATGATTAATCCTACTTGCCCGGCTGCCCGTGTTGCATAATGGACTTTATGAAAAGGTGTGACCATACCATCATCTTCAGCAGAGTACATACACATTGGTGCCATAACAACACGATTTTTTAAGGAAATTGATTGTAATTGATAAGGTTCAAATAATTTACTCAAAATAAAGCCCCCTAATTCCTAGTGATAAACTCTATTTTGCACTTAATATTAACCATTTGCAAGAGAACGAGATCGTGCTTCTGCTTCTTTAATACAAGCCTCAATTGCTTCATAAAATTGATATTGCTCCAGAGCCTGAATGCCAGCCTCTGTCGTGCCGCCCGGACTTGTTACCTTTTTACGTAAGACATCAGGTTCATCTACCGATTGCTTGAGCATTTCGGCAGTACCTGCAAGTGTTTGCGTCATCAATAATCGTACTGTATCTTTCGATAGACCTATCTTTGTCCCTACACGTTCGAAGGCTTCCATTAAATAATAAATGTAAGCTGGACCACTACCAGAAAGGGCTGTTACAGCGTGTAATTGATCCTCTTCGACCTCAATAACCGAGCCGACAGCCTCTAATAACTGGAGGAAAGTGATACGCTGTGCAGCAGACACCTCATTATTGAATGCAATACCACTAGCTGACATGCCAATTGTGGCAGAAGTATTAGGCATCACGCGAGCTACTGGGCGATCTCCTAAAAACTCTGTAATGGTGTCAATGGCAATACCCGCTAGAATCGATAGGATGGCAGATTGTGCTGTGATTTTTGGTTTTAAATCGCGCATTGCCGCAACAGCATCTTTTGGCTTCATCGCCAAAATGATCAAATCTGCCTGCTGATAAATTGCGTGATCAAAAATGTAGTGGATACCATATGTTTCATGTAAGAATTGTAAACGTTCTTTGTCAGAGCGATTGGTGACGTAAATTTCCTGTGGTGAAAAAACCTTTTGCTTAATCCACCCTTGAATCAATGCCTCTGCCATTGAGCCTGCACCGATAAATAATATTTTTTTCATGAACAAAACCTCCAGTTCAAAATAAAAAAGCGCTCTCGTCCTTATCTAGAAGGACGAAAACGCTCTCGTTTCCGCGGTACCACCTTTGTTTGCCAATGTTGGCACAACTTTTAGCCCTTTTATCGCAAGGGAGACGGTTATGTTTTCATAACTGCTCAGAAATAGGTTCGGTAGTGGGAGTGGGTGATGTTACTCTCAGCAAATGTAACACTCTCTAACACCTTCACCAACTACTTACTCGGCTTCTTCAACGCACAAAAATAATTAGATTATTCAAAATTATAGTGATGGATTGGCAACCTGTCAACAGGAAGATGACGAAAACAGAAAAAACTTGTAAAATAGAATGAATCATTATTCACTAGCGAGAAAAAAGGGGGAGACAACTTTGTCTATATACAAAATAGAAATACCAACACCCTATGAAGTAGGAGATGTCAATGCATTTATTGTCAAAGGTGAAGCACTTAGCATTTTTGATGTTGGACCAAAAACAGTAGAAGCCTATGATGCTCTGAAATGGGGGATTCGCGCTGCAGGCTACGACATGCGAGATATTGAACAGGTTGTGCTAACTCATCATCACCCTGATCATGCAGGGTGGGTCGATGCTTTTCCACATGCTGAAATTTTAGGCCACGCCTATAATGATAAATGGTTACGTCACGACGAAGAGTTTTTACGTTATCACGAGCAATTCTACAGTGAACGTTTATTTGAACATGGAGTGCCACAAGAATATATTCCAAAAAGTGTGCACGTGCGTCGTGAATTAGAACTTGTAGGTGAACGTCCATTGACACAAATTTTGGCGGATGGAGATGAAGTACCTGGACATCCAGGATTAAAGACAATTGAAACATTAGGTCACGCACAAAGCCATTTTATTTTTTGGGATGAAAAAACACATCATGTTATTGGTGGAGATTTATTACTTGAAAAAATAACGCCAAACCCTTTAATAGAACCACCATTAGATCGTTCATTGGAACGTACGAAATCGTTACTACAATATAATGAATCCCTAGAAATTTTACGCCAATTGCCTGTCAAAATGATGTATACAGGACATGGGGCTGAACTAGAAGACATCCCATTTTTAATCGATAAACGACTAGAAAGACAGCATCAGCAATCCATGAAAGTTTATGAATTATTGGGGGACGACCAATTAACGGCTGTGCAAATGACGAAACGCTTGTATCCAGCTATTTTCCAGCATATGCTTGGTTTAACCTTGTCCAAAACGTTGGGGCATTTAGATTATTTAGAGGCAAATGAGTATATTATATCAACGAAGACGGAAGAAGGTATCTATTTATTTAAAAGAAAGTAGGACTATATATGAAAAGCAAGACGATCTTCGTGACAGGTGCAACAAGTGGTGTAGGCTTAAAAATAACAGAATTACTAGTAGCACAAGGTCATACAGTTTATGCCACAGGCCGCAATGCCGTAGCTTTAAAAGTATTAGAACGTTTGGGAGCCAATGTCATCCAAGCTGATTTAACTAATTTACATACACTCGACGCTGTTTGTACACAGCTTCCACCCATTGATGTCGCTATCCTTTCAGCTGGTGTAGGAAAGTTTGCTGTGGCGCCTAAGTTAATGGATGAGGATATTGCACAAATGATTGAATTAAACATTAGTGTACCTATTTACCTTGCCAAACGATTAGCTTCCACGATGATTGAGCGAAATCAAGGGCATTTGATTTTTATTGGTTCACAGGCAGGAAAGGTAGCCACTCCAAAAGCGAGTGTTTATGCAGCTACGAAACATGCGATTGTGGGCTTTACAAATGGACTACGCATGGAGCTTGCACCATATCATGTGAAAGTGACTGCCATTCATCCAGGTCCAATTGATACCCCATTTTTAGACAAGGCCAATGATGAAAGTGGCTATCGCGCATCTTTAGGTAGATTTTTATTATCAGCTGAAGAAGTGGCGCAAGCAACGGTAAAAACAATTGAACGACCAGTTCGCGAGGTCAACTTACCGAAAATCATGGGATTATCAAGCAAACTGTATGCATTGGCACCTGCAACCATTGAATTTTTAGGCAAATCATTCTTCCATAAGAAATAACGAACATCCAACTGTAAACATGCTCTATGCATGTCTACAGTTTTTTCATAATCGCAAAGAGAAGGGGGATACAATGTATACAATTGGACAAGTGGCTAAATTTTTAGGCATTTCTAGAGATACCATAAAATATTATGAGGAAAAGGCATTGGTCAAGCCACAGCAAAATAGTGAGAATGGCTATAGAACCTATAATCGATTTGATATATATGATCTAACAACTGTCAACTTTTATCGAGAATTGGATTTGGAAATTAAAAAGATTCAAGAATTACGAAAAGGCAAAAGTATTGAAGGAATCCAACTTCTATTAGAAGAGAAAGAACAAGAAGTGTTAGAGGAGATAGCCTATAAAAAATTACTATTAAAAAAGCTCCAAATTGTCAAAGAAGATTGCCAAAAAATTCAACAGTATTTAGGAACGTATACCATAAAAGAAATGAAGCCTCTAGCAATAATGGGAACAATCGACCATTATACAGCTTATGAAGAATATGACGCACTGAAAGAAAACACCGATAGTTTAAAAAAGGCGGTAATTCTGACATCACTAAGAAGAGTTATACGCTTTAATGAACAGGGCATGCAAGAAGATAAATTTATGATTGTGAAAAAACTAGAAGAAAACGAGAAAGCCTTAGACGAACAAGTTTTATTTCATCCTAAATGTTTGTATACAGTGATTGAAGATGGAAGATGGTCAACAGGTGGCAAAAATACGGACGATAAAGTGGAAGCGACTATAAGAAAAGTAGCCAAAGAGAATGGTTATGAACTCTTAGGTCTTGTTTATATTAACTTATTACTGGCTACTTATGAAGAGGGACTAGAACGTATTTTTTTAGAAATGTATGTACCAATAAAATAGTCTTTTGAATAGAAATATGTATTGACCTGTGAGTAACCCCCAGGTTTAAGCTGAAGGTATTCAGAACGAAAAGGGGAATTTACATGAATAGAAAAAAGAAGCTAAAAAGACCGGTAGCGAGTTTTATTGTCCTAACTAATGTTATTTTTTGGCCACTTTTTTGCCTTGTAGGAGCCGTCAAGATGTTAGGGTTTCCTACATGGGTTTTTGATGTAGTACGCTGTCTTTCAGCTTGGTCATCTACCTTTGCCTTTGCTATACTATTTCCAAAAATTTATCCTGGGCAGCATTTTTTTCATTTTGTGCAACAAAAATTCAAGAATCCACTTCGATTTTCTGTGATTCTTTCTGTCTTGTTGGTTCAAGCCACCATCTTTATAATCATCTTACTTTTTGTTATGAATAATGAAAAAGTAGATGCTATTTTTACTTTTTCTTCTTGGGGAATGTTAAGTTACTTTTTCTTTAAAAATCTTTTATCAGGACCTTTAGGGGAAGAATTAGGGTGGCGAGGCTTTGCACTGCTTGAGCTTCAAAAGAAATATGCGCCATTACAATCTGCGATTATTATAGGATTTTGGTGGGGAATTTGGCATTTACCTATTTGGTTTACAACAGGATTTACAGGGTTGGATTTAATGAAATACATCATATTCTTTATGCTATCCATCATCTCTACCACTATCATCATGACAGCCTTCTATACGATCAATCAAAATTTAATGATTCCTATTATGATCCATCAGTTATTCAACTTTTTTATTGGTATCATAAACGAGAACTTCATCGATTTAATGATGTATAACGCTATTCTTTATTCAACAGCGGCTATTCTACTCATACTAATGAATCCAAAGAATGTATGGTCTAATAAAAAATATACTACATATTCAATGAAAAATTAAAAAAGAATCCAGTTTATACACTGGATTCTTTTTTGTTGTAATTTATATAATATACATTTATGTCTATAGTAAAAAAGTGTTTTTTTGAGTGTCTATCATAGATTATCGTGGGAACGATGTATAGATAAACTGACTTTTTATAAGAAAAATAAAAGTCTATAAATTTATAAAAATACACTTGTTTTTATTTTTATAACATGATACTATTCGTGTATAAACTTTTAAATGAATGTATAAACATACATATCTATAGAGCAATGGAGGCGCATTTTTGATGGCAAATAAAAAGGTTGTACTAGCATATTCAGGCGGACTTGATACTTCGGTAGCAATTCCATGGTTAAAAGAACAAGGTTGGGACGTTATTGCGGTATGTCTAGACGTTGGTGAAGGGAAAGATCTTGAGTTCGTGAAGAATAAAGCTCTTCAAGTAGGAGCGATTGAGTCTTATATGGTGGATGCAAAGGATGAATTTGCTGAAAACTATGCATTAATTTCATTACAAGCTCACACATGGTATGAGCAAAAGTATCCTTTAGTATCAGCTCTTTCTCGTCCACTAATCTCAAAAAAATTAGTAGAGATTGCGAACCAAGTAGGGGCGGACGCTGTAGCTCATGGCTGCACAGGAAAAGGAAATGACCAAGTTCGTTTTGAAGTTTCCATTAAAGCATTAAATCCTGATTTAGAGGTACTAGCACCTGTACGTGAGTGGGGCTGGAGCCGTGATGAGGAAATCGAATATGCGATGAAACATAATGTACCAATTCCTGCAACATTGGATTCACCATTTTCAATTGACCAAAACTTATGGGGCCGTGCGAATGAAGCAGGCATCATGGAAGATCCATGGGTGTCTCCACCAGAAGAAGCATACGGTCTAACTGTTTCAGTTGAAAATGCACCAGATGAATCAGAATATGTAGAAATTGAATTCGTGGCTGGTAAACCAGTTGCTTTAAACGGAAAAGAAATGAAACTTGCTGATTTAATTCAAGAATTAAACGCAGTTGCAGGTGCACATGGCGTAGGACGTATCGACCATGTGGAAAATCGTTTAGTTGGTATTAAATCTCGTGAGGTTTATGAAATTCCTGGTGCTAAGGTGCTGTTAACAGCTCATAAAGAGCTTGAAGATTTAACGCTTGTAAAAGAATTAGCACACTTCAAGCCAGTGATTGAGAAAAAACTATCTGAATTAATTTACGATGGTTTATGGTTCTCACCATTACGTGATGCACTTGAAGCATTCCTTGCACAATCACAGCAATATGTGAACGGTACAGTGCGTGTGAAATTATTCAAAGGTCATGCCATTGTGGAAGGACGTAAATCACCAAATTCACTATACAACGAAAAATTAGCCACATATTCGAAGGAAGACCAATTCAACCACGCTTCCGCAGTAGGATTTATCGAGTTATGGGGTCTACCAACTGTAGTGAACTCATCTGTTAATAAAAAGTAATTTTCACAAGCAAGGTGTGGTAAAGCATATGTGCTTTAGCTACACCTTTTGAAAAGTAATAAAGGAAAAGGTGAGCTGACATGACAAAACTTTGGGGTGGACGTTTCCAAAAATCGGCAGAAGCATGGGTAGATGAGTTCGGTGCATCCATTGGCTTTGACCAACAACTTGTCCTTGAGGATCTTGAAGGTAGTGTTGCACATGTCACAATGCTTGGTGCAACAGGGATTTTACCAACAGCTGACGTAGAGTCCATACTAGGTGGTCTTGCCCAACTGAAAGAAAAGGCCATAGCAGGTGAACTTGAATTTACCATTGCCAATGAAGATATACACTTAAATTTAGAAAAGATGCTAATTGATTTAATTGGTCCTGTTGGGGGCAAACTACATACAGGACGTAGCCGCAATGACCAAGTTGCGACAGATATGCATCTATTCTTGAAAAAGCGTGTCCAAGAAACAATTGATTTAATCGCAACATTCCAACAAACATTATTAGGTAAAGCTGAGGAGCATATTGAAACAATTGCGCCAGGCTATACACATTTACAGCGAGCTCAGCCGATTTCTTTTGCCCACCATTTAATGGCCTATTTTTGGATGTTAGAGCGTGATAAGCAGCGCTTTACAGAATCCATTAAACGCATTGATATATTGCCATTAGGGGCAGGAGCTATGGCAGGAACAACTTTCCCAATCGACCGCTTAAAATCAGCAGAATTGCTTGGATTTAGTGAGGTTTATGCCAACTCAATGGATGCAGTAAGTGACCGTGATTTTATTGTTGAATTTTTAAGTAATTCATCTTTGTTAATGGCACATTTATCACGTTTTGCTGAGGAAATCATTCTATGGTCTACTGATGAATTTAAATTTATCGAATTGGATGATGCCTTTTCAACAGGTTCTTCCATTATGCCACAAAAGAAAAATCCTGATATGGCCGAGTTAATCCGAGGCAAAACAGGGCGCGTTTATGGGAATCTGATGGGCTTGTTAACCGTTTTAAAAGGTACACCATTAACGTACAACAAAGATATGCAGGAAGACAAAGAAGGGATGTTCGATACCGTACATACCATTCTTGGTTCACTCAAAATCTTTGAAGGCATGGTTCGTACGATGACTGTCAATACGGAGCGGTTGCATCAAGCTGTTCATGCTGATTTCTCGAATGCTACAGAGCTAGCTGATTACCTTGCCACAAAAGGTATGGCATTCCGTGAAGCACATGAAGTGACAGGCAAACTTGTTTTCACATGTATTCAAAAAGGCATTTACTTATTAGATTTATCACTGGAAGAGATGAAGCAAGAAAGCGAGCTAATTGAATCGGATATTTATGATGTATTAGCGCCAGAAGCGGCCGTTCGACGCCGTCATTCCCTTGGTGGAACTGGCTTTGATCAAGTCAAAATCCAAATTGAAAAAGCCAAAGCTTGTGTTGTTGTCCAAAATTAATTATTGCGTGCATGTCCATGTGACTTTTGCATAGATATTCATTAAAGCTGTCCTGTGAGGCACTATGAAAACCTTATCCTTTTTCAACAAAGCCAGAGGGTGATGTGAAAAAGAGAAACCTTACATACGTGAAGGACAATCCCCAATTCTGGAGACGCGGAATTGGGTTTTTTGTATAACAAAATGTTGGGAGGGATAAAGTGTATGAATGAACGTTTTACAAAGGGGATTGAAACAATTAAACAATATGTCACAGAGGAAGATGCAGCAAGGATGATCGGATCCGATGCATTAGCTGATGTGGCGCCGGATTTACGTAAAATGATTATTGAATTTGCGTATGGGGATGTTTATGCACGCCCTGGACTTGATACAAAAAGTCGGGCACTTGTCGTTATCACAGCAGTTGTTACACAAGGAGCAGCTCCACAAACCAAAACACATATTCAACGTGGCTTGCATGCTGGTTTAACACAAACAGAGATTGTAGAGGCACTTTTACAATTAGTACCTTACATCGGTTTCCCGAGCGTACAAAATGCCTTAACGATTGCTCAGCAAGTCTTTACAGAAAAGAATTAAATCATGAATAAACGATTGGGCAATGGTTCATAATAATAGCGGAAACACTTATTAATCTAAATTGATGGGGAGGATGCAGAATGAGTAATAGTCAAACACCCAAAGACCAGGAATCTCAGGAAAGTCCGCCACAGCTGAGGAAGGTTGAAGCTTCTTAAAACTTAAGCCTAAAGGTGAAGCAGAAATGTCTGTTTTACTGTAGATTAAGGTGAAGCGTAAACCGTTCCAGTAAAAAAAATCAAATAGAAGCAATAAGTGTCCATGGATCCAGAATTATTATTCTGGATCTTTTTTTGGTTCTATTAGTCGGATGTTGAAGTGTTCATGTAGATGGAGATGAATGAACTAAATATCGCTCAAGGACAAAAATACCTACATTTGACAATAGAAAAATTCTGTATTACTGTAAGTAGAACAGATTCTGTTTGGTTATTAGTATTACAGATTGGAGGGGCGAAATGCAAATAAAATTAGATCCAAGTGATGAATTGCAGCTCTATAAACAATTAGCCAATCAATTAATTGAATTGATCGCTAAAGGTGAGTTGAAAAACGGGGATACATTACCATCTGTACGTGCCATGTCTACAGATTTAGGGATTAATGTCAGTACGGTAAGTAAGAGTTATCATGAGCTTGAAGAAAAAGGCTTAATCGAATTAAAACCAAAAGCAAAAGCCATCATTATAGGTGGCCAAAAGCGGGAGCTGGAAGAAACAGAGGTTGAAAAGGTAGAAAATGCTTTAAAGCCAATAATGGCGGAAGCTTTTGCACGCGGGCTAGAAAAAGAGCAAATGACAAATTTGTTCCAGCGAATTTTAAAACAATGGAAGTAGGGGTATTATGCTTTTAATGGTAGGCATTTTTATCTTCGTCGGAATTTTGGAAGCAATGACACCACATTTAACAAGAAAAACAACTGTTTTTGGTGTTTCGATCCCAGAACCCTATGTTAAACATCCGCAATTACAGTCCTGGAAAATACGCTATAGCCAAATCGTAGGAGGCATTGCAACTGTTTGTTTACTAGGGCAAATAGGACTATACCTTTCTGCTATGCAAGAAAATAAGGTGGCTCTAGTATCCTTTATTTTTTTATATGTGATGCTCCTTTTTTCATCCGCTCTTTACTTGAGTTATCATGTCAAAATAAAAAAATTAAAAGATCAGGAGCAGTGGGAGATACAGATTAAAAAAGTGTATGTTACTGATTTGTCAATACGCCAAAAAGATGAAACGCTGCCACCACTTTTTTTTATCTTACCAATGATGATGACATTTGCATTGATAACATTTACGTATATGAATTATGATTCGATTCCTGATGTATTTGCAACACATTGGAATTCGGTGGGCGAGATAGATGGCTGGACCGAAAAGTCTTGGCTCTCTGTCATCAGTATGCTGCTTATCTTATTGACGATACAAATTAGCTTTTTCATCATAAGCCGAGGCATGAAAAGTGCCAAAATACAATTGAGCGCACAGGCTAAAGAAGCGTCAATCCATCGAGAGCTGGCTCAACGTAAATATGGTAGCTGGTATTTAGCATCTATTAACTTTAGTATGACTATTCTTTTTGTGGTTTTACATTATACAACTGTTATTTTAAAAGATCAGACAGCTTCATACTTTTTCCCACTTTTTATTGTCTTCAATGTGGTTACTTTAGGTGGTTTATTAGTATTAATTTGGAAATTTACTAAAAGTAATGAACGTTTTGATGAGGTACATACAAACGAATCAGCGGTGTCTGATGATCGATATTGGACATGGGGCATTTTTTATTGCAACAAAAACGATCCATCCTTGTTAGTTCAGAAAAAGTTCGGAATTGGCTGGACTGTCAATTTTGCAAACAAATGGTGTTACATCATGATCGGTATTACATTACTACCAATTCTATTGGTGATTTTCACATAGGGAGGAAGATTGAATGAAAAGGTTGTTGGTGTTATGCTGTACACTTTTGCTCTTAGCTGCCTGCGGGCAAAAGGAAGCAACTGCTGAAAATAATGAGGCAAAGAGGGAAAATACTATGAACGAACAGTTTATCGGAAAATGGGAAGGAAATATTGAAACGCCGAATGGGCTACTACCAATTATTGTTGATTTACAGAAGGATAGTGGTACACTATCCGTGCCAGCTCAAGGCTTATCCAATTTCCCATTTAACAGTGTGAAATATACAGGTAATCAAGTAACAGTATCCATCAATTTAAATGGCTCTGTTATTGCTATCAATGGTACATTCAAAAACGAACAAATTGAGGCTACATTCCAACAAAATGGCGGAAAATTCCCACTTCTATTAAAGGCTTATAAAGAAGAACCTGTAACCTATGAAACATTAAAAATTCCTGTTCAACAAGGTGACTTAATAGTAGCACTTCAAAAAGCTAGTACAACGCCATCACCAGTCGCAGTTATGATAGCTGGTTCTGGACCAACTGATAAGGATGGTAATTCAGCTATAGCTGGTAAAAATAATAGCTTAAAAATGATTGCTGAAGGGTTGGCACAAGAGGGAATCGCTACTGTACGCTATGATAAGCGAGGCCTTGGTGATAATAGTGGGCTTTTAACAAAAGAAGAAGATGTGAATTTTGACCAATATGTTGAGGATGCGGTGCAAATCATTCAATCATTGCAAGCCGATAAAGCCTATACAAGTGTTCATGTAATTGGACATAGCGAAGGTTCTTTAATTGGATTGCTAGCAGCCCAAAAAACAGGGGTAGAGTCCGTTGTTTCCATTGCAGGTGCTGGGCGACCAATGGATGAAGTATTATTAGAGCAATTAAAAGGTCAGCTAGCACCAAATCTTTTCAAAGAATCGACGGACATTTTGACAGCCCTAAAGCAAGGGGAGCAAATAAAAAATATTTCGCCACAATTACAAGCAATCTTCCGTCCATCCGTACAACCATTCCTAATTTCAATGCTAAAATATAATCCAGCAACAGAGCTTGGGAAAGTAAAAAGTCGTGTACTACTTGTACAAGGAACGACTGATTTACAAGTGAAGGAAGTCGATGCTGAAACCTTAAAGAAAGGTAATCAAGATGCAAAGCTTCTTTATATGGAGGGCATGAACCATGTATTAAAAAACGCACCAGCAGATCGTGCCGAGAACTTAGCAACCTATGCAGATCCAACATTGCCACTACATGATGAATTACTACCAGCAATTGAGCAATTTATTAACAATGACAATGGAAAGTAGGCTAATTAACCGTGGGTGTATTTGTATATTTAATCATCATGCTTCCATTTCTCATCTTTGCCATTGTATTATCGCAAGGAAAAGGGACATTTTTAATAGCTGGCTTTAACACAATGTCACAGGAAGAAAAAGAAAAGTATAACGAAATAGCACTTGCAAAATTTATGGGTAAAATGATGTATGGTTATTGTTTTTGTGTACTGCTATGGGTGCTGAATGAATTATTTCATACACAATGGTTATTTAGTGTAGGGCTTGTTCTTTTCATAGTACTTACGATATTTTTAATGATCTATATGAACACAGGCAATCGATTTAAAAGATAAAGAATACAAATGGACTTGATCAGTATAATGACAAGTCCATTTGTATTTTTTGTTTGAGAATCATTATCAACTAGCGAAAATTCTGTTAAACTAGAGGCATGTCAATGGTTAATCTAGAAGGAGTGCTAGAGCTCAATGAAATTAAGCGATCATATACTTTTATGGAATCACGCGTATATTAAAATAATGGATATACGTTTTATGAAGATGGAACAAGGAGAAGCTTTTGGCCCGTATCGATTGCCAGCAAATGCTTTTCTTTATACTAAAAGAGGCGGTGCTCAAATATGGATTGATAAAAATAGCTATTTGGTACAGACCTTTCATGTTCTGCATGCAGGAAAAGGGGTGTGTATACGGATTGTAGCGGAGAAGGAATTTGAATATTATATGATTTTCTATAAAGCAACGCTATCATTACCAAAGCGGCAAGAAATTGTAGCTTTATTGGAAAACGACAATCCGTTCCGATATCAGTATGCTTTTGCGCCAGCTAACCCACTTACACTACTTGATAAAGCGGAGCAGATGAATATAGTTTGGTTGCAATCTGATGATAAAGAGTTGAAAAATTTACATATAAAATCTTTGTTTTATCAATATGTCTATGAATTATTCCGACAAATGCACACACAAGGGATTCACCCAGTAAAGCAAGATTTAGTCACAGAAGCAGCTCGTTACATAGAGGAACATTATCATATGCCTTTGACGCTTGAAAAATTGGCTCAGGAATTATCATGTAGTGTTGGTTATTTATCAAAGCTGTTTAAAGAAAAAATGCATACGAGCCCGATTCATTATTTGGGTGCAATACGTATAAAACAAGCAGCGAAATTACTAGTACAAACAGATGCGACATTGCAGGAAATTGCCGAGCATGTCGGCTATCCCGACGGCTATTCATTAAGCCGAAGCTTTAAACGACATAAAGGCATATCTCCAGTTCAATTTAAAGTAGCGTGGAGACAAAAACGCCAAGGTGAAGATGAAGAATTGCCACTTTGGAAAAGAAGATATGCTATTCTCCCTCATAAAATCGAGTGGTATATTGATGATGAAATTGAAAATCATTATCAACGAAAGGGAGCAAGCGAAATGTATAAGTTTAAAAACATGAAGGTAACGGCCATGACGTTGCTTATGTGCCTATCATTGTTACTAGCAGCATGCACAAATGCAACAAATACAAACGGCGCCTCACCAGCGGCAAATCAAGTAGAAACAAAGGCGAATAGTGGGCAAGAAGTGATGCAAGAAGGAAAAACAAGAATTGTTTCTACGCCAAGAGGGGATGTAGAAATTCCAGCACAACCACAACGTGTTGCAGCTGACCAATATATGGGACAACTTTTAAAGCTAGGAATTATTCCAATCGGTGTCCGTGAAGGAATGTTAACGGAAGGGTGGATAGAAAAATCAGATATTCCTCAAGAAACACTAGATAAAATTGAAAATTTAGGTAACTTTCCAATGAACCCCGAAAAATTAATTATGTTAGAGCCAGATTTAATCATTGGGTCGATTGAGAAAAACATTGAACAATATGAAAAAATTGGAACAACGGTTTTTATCCCCTATTGGGAAGAACTTTCAACTGCAGGGCCTTTGGAAAAATTCAGAAGAATTGCTGAAGTATTTGGAAAAGAGCAGGAAGCGGAGCAATGGATAGAAGAATATGAACGTAAGGTAGAAGATGCTCGAAAACAAATAGATGGCATCATTAAAGAAGGCGAAACGGTGTCAATCGTGCAATTAAGCCCTACAGGTTTGTTTGTGTTAGCTGCTGAGGGTGGGAATTATGGTAGTAATACCATTTATCAGATGTTGAAATTACCTCCGACAGAACAAGCATTAAATATGAAAGAAGGCTTTGAAAATATCTCATTAGAGGTGCTACCAGAGTATTTAGGTGATCATGTATTCGTCTATGTGAATTCGCAGGAAGATGCAGAAGAGATTTTGAACAGCCCAATCTGGCAAGGAGCCCCTGCTGTGAAAAATGGCCATGTTTATATGTATGGTGAATTCGATGATGAATTTGTGATGGAAGATCCGTATTCTTTAGATCTTCAACTTGAGAAAATTGTCAAAGTTTTATTAGAGAAAAAGCAGTGACCAACAATACTTGAACTTGTATTAACATGAACATTTACCCTCCCTGTTTGCTTGTTTTTAGACAAATGAGGAGGGTTTGCGTTGAAATTGGATCTAATGCTAATAATTTGTGTATTTTGTAGGACTATTTTTTAAATAGTAATCGCATAGAATATCTTAAGTGAAGTAGAACCCTTTAATGCTGGTTCTTTTTTTTTATAGATATGCTTTAAAATTTAAATATTTAGAAAACCGTAAAATTAGTGTCACGAATATGCTCGAAAAAGAACTATTTTCCTTATTTTCTGTAAAAATAGAATTTTTAGAATAATAAGTATTATTATAGAGGACATTAAAAATTTAATAAGTTAGGAGAATGGTTTAATATGTCTCAAATGTTAGCACTGACGATAGTACTTGCTATTCTTTACATCGGGGATATCGTCGCAACAAGAACAAAGGCGTGGATTCCATCTGTGTTCGTCTGTGCAGTATTATTTTTAGTCGGGTATTGGACTTTCTTCCCGAAGGATATTGTTAGTATTGCAGGGATTGGTCCAGTCGTTGCAACGATGTTAATGTATTTATTAATCACCAATATGGGCACACTTCTGTCGCTCAAGGAATTGAAAAACCAGTGGAAAGCGATTGTCATTTCATTGGCAGGTATTGTGGGAATTATTGCTTTTTTATTTACCATTGGTGCCATGATCTTTGATTTAAAAACGATGATTGTTGCAGTTCCGCCATTAGTTGGAGGGGTTGTAGCTGCGTTAGTCATGTCAGAAGGTGCTTCAGCAGCTGGTTTGGAGGATTTAGCGGTTTTTGCAATTGTTATCTATGTAATTCAAGGGTTTGCAGGTTATCCCATCACTTCGATTGTATTAAAACGTGAAGCAAAACGTTTATTAAAAGAACACCAACAAGGAAAACTACATGCGATCACGCAGGTGCAGGAAGAAGAAGAACCTGCCGCCGATCAGCCAAAATTATTTAGGAAGTTACCAGCAAAATATAATACAGAATACTTTAAATTTTTCCGTATAGCGTTTGTTGGATTATTGGCCTATGGTACATCTACTGTATTGGCACCCATAGTGACAGTCAATGCGCTAGTACTGTGCTTAGTGTTTGGTGTACTTGCTTCAACAATTGGTTTTTTAGAAAAGCAGCCATTACAAAAAGCTAATGGCTTCGGCTTTGCCATTATGGGATTAATGCTCTTTATATTTGATGGCTTAAAACAGGCATCTCCTGAAATGTTGATGCGTATTATTGTGCCATTAGTTGTTTCGATTGCCTTAGCTGTAATCGGTATGTATATTTTCTCTTTCATTGCAGGGAAAATATTAAAAGTAAGCCCGAACTTAGCATTTGCGGTATCCTTAACAGCGCTATATGGTTTCCCGGCAGATTATATTTTAACAAATGAGGTTGTGAAATCATCCACGACGGATGAAAAAGAACGTGAAATGCTGTTAGGTCGTATGTTGCCACCCATGCTTGTTGGTGGTTTCATTAGTGTAACAATAACATCCGTTATTTTAGCAGGTATTTTCGTAAATTGGTTATAAAAAGGAGAGAGTAATTATGAATAAGATTAAACATATCATTGCAGATTGTAATAACGAGCTTGTGGCGATTCGTCAAAAATTACATAGTGAGCCAGAGCTTTCTTGGGAGGAATATGAAACTACGAATTATGTAGCAGCTTATTTAGATAAGCTTGGTATTCCTTATAGACGAACAGAGCCAACAGGTATTATTGCTGAGTTAAAAGGGGACAAGGAAGGAAAAACAGTTGCCCTACGTGCGGATATGGATGCCTTGCCAGTTTATGAAATTAAAGAGAATATTCCATATCGTTCTAAAACAGATGGAAAGATGCATGCTTGTGGTCATGACGCCCATACTGCCATGCTTTTGATTGCCGCAAAAACCTTACAGACAGTACGTGAGGAAATAGAAGGGACAGTTCGATTTATCTTCCAACCCGCTGAAGAAATAGCTACAGGGGCAAAAGCGATGGTCGAACAAGGCGCTATGGAAGGTGTAGATAACGCGTTTGGTATTCATATTTGGTCACAAATCGACACAGGAAAAATCCAGTGCAATAAAGGACCCGCATTTGCCTCTGCCGATATTTTTAAAGTAAACTTCAAAGGGCGCGGAGGGCATGCTGCAGGGCCACATGATGCCATTGATGCGGTAATGATCGCGTCGACCTTTGCGTTGAATGTCCAAACGGTTGTATCACGTACGGTCAATCCACTTCGTCCAGCTGTCTTAACAATTGGTAAAATGGACGTAGGTACCCGCTTCAATGTTATTGCCGAAGACGCTATTTTGGAAGGTACAGTGCGTTGCTTCGATCAAGATGTTCGTAGGCATATTGAAGCGCAAATTCGCCATTATGCGCAACAAGTAGCATCACTTTATGGTGGCACAGCAGAAGTTGTTTATGAATATGGCACACAAGCTGTCAACAACGATATAGCTAGTGCAGACCTAGTTAAGCGCCTAACAATTGAACATTTTGGCACCGAAGCTTATCATTTAGATGACCCAACAATGGGTGGTGAGGACTTTAGCTTTTATTTAGATGAAGTGCCTGGCTGCTTTGCACTAGTAGGCTCAGGAAATACAGAGAAAGATACACGTTGGGCACATCATAATGGTCATTTTGATATTGACGAAGATGGTTTGCGCATTGGAACCGAATTATATGTACAATATGCGCTAACTTGGTTAAGAGAAAACAAATAATGTGAAAATGCGAGCGACTTTTTCATTCATAATATTTTGTATAATTACATCCTAGCTGGTCATAATAAAAAAGATTTCACTTATGAAATCTATAATGATGAGGAGGATGAAAAATGAGTAGGTTCGAACAATTAGACCCCAAATCTCAAAAAATCCACCGCAACTGGTCAAGGATTAAGCGAGCAAAATCGCAAGTAAACGGGGAAACGGAGATTACCCTTCATAACCGTCTCTTGCGTAGTGAAGCAAAGGCCCGTCAGTTTTAATCATGCTAGAAAAGTAAGTGTCATCAAGCCCAGAAAAAATTCTGGGTTTTTCTTTTTGAGTAAAAACATGAAATACAATGTATAATAATACTGTATAAGGATGGTATTGGTATTTTATAAAATAGAAAAGGGAGGGAAGGCCTTGATCTATCCTATTCCAACATATTTACAGCGATTTTCAAAAAATATACAACAGCCAGAAGTAGTTGACTCGCAATTACAGCTTCGCTCGAGTACAAATAACAAAAAGTTTGAAATTTGGTATTATGGTGATTTACTATCCCTCGATGGAGAAGTTTTACCATTCATTTCAGGTTCAACTGCTAAAATTGTTGCAAGGGACCCTTTAACTGCAGAAGAAATTTTGCTTTTTGATGGGACTCTACATGGTTATAATGCATTGTTTTGCGATGAATATACAGAAGAAGAACGAATCAACCGTCCTCTTCAGAAATATGACATGCCCGCTACTGAAGTGGTTTTATCATTTTTTTACAATATTGATTATGATGAAGAAGTGGATGACTATGAAATAGATGAACAAGGAAATGTACAGCTCATTAATGGTGAATCAATAGATTGGGAGACGATAAAAAGAAATGGCTATGATGCATTTGCTTTTTATTTCAAAAAAGAGGATGGCACATTACTAGCATTTGCCCAAGAAGAATTAGCATAGTGTGAAAGGAATCAAATCAGATGCAACTATTTCAATTTACTCAGGATTTAGCTAATCAAATTCATCCATATCAATCCATGAATTCGTTTTATCAGAAAATCATGAAAACAGAAGTTCCAGCGAATATCGGATTTATCTATATTGAGCCTAATGGTGTAGTAGGTATGCATGAAGCTCCGGTTCCACAATTATTTGTTGTTATTCAGGGCGAAGGTTGGGTTTGTGGTGAGGATGGCAAAAGGGTCGAAATGAAAACAGGAGAGGGCGTTCTTTGGCAACAAGGACAAGCACATGAATCTGGCAGTACGACAGGATTAACAGCGCTTGTGATCCAGGCCGAGCAATTAAATATTACATAAACAAAAGTGTAACGGCTGTCGTTCCGTTACACTTTTTGAAATGAAAATTATTTATAAACATAGAATGTGTGTTCGTGTTTTTGGTATAGTGAATATCATAATAGGTTAGGAGGAGATAGCAATGAGCAACGCAGAAAATTTTAAAAAACTGTTTAAAGAGTTTGGTCTAGAGCACAAAACTAAGCAACTATTATCTTTCGCAAGAGACTCAATTCAAATGTACGTCAATCACTGCTCTGATGAAGATATTCCTATGGGATACTCAAAAATAGGTGGCTGTCCGGACGTACCAACTGATTTTTCATGGCCTTATAAAAACGAAGATACTCCATTGTACTTTCTTTGCCAGCTAAATGTAAACGATATCAAACCATATGATACAAACAGTTTATTGCCTTCAGATGGTATACTATCCTTTTTCTATGACGCGGTGGAACAACCATGGGGGTATGATCCAAAAGATTGTGATGGCTTTAAAGTTTTCTACTTCACACACCCCATTGATAGACTCTCTAGAATGAACACTCCTACAGTTTTACATGCGCATGGGAGCATTGAAAGCGCGAGTCTTCAATTTAACAATGAATTGACTCTGCCACCATGGGAATCGCCATACTCGCATGAAATTGATGAAATTTTAAATGAAAAGGAAGCAGAAAATTATAGCGAGCTTCGCTATGAAAGCGTTGATGGGGAACAGGCTATCCATCGCATTGACGGTTTTCCAGATGCTATTCAAGGAGATATGTATTTAGAATGTCAACTAGTGACAAATGGCTTATATTGTGGCGATTTAACTGGATATAATGATCCTTTACGAAAGGAATTGGAAGCTGGAGCAACTGACTGGCGATTATTGCTGCAACTGGATTCTGAGGAAGACCTCGGGTTTATGTGGGGAGATAGCGGTACATTGTATTTTTGGATTCGAGAGGAAGATTGTCAAAATAAACGGTTTGATCAAGCTTGGGTTGTCTTACAATGCTATTAGAACTTCAAAACGAAAAAGTTTAAAAATCCGTTATACTTTTTCGTTTTGTTTAACCAATTTCACTGTTTTTAACAGATGACCTTCCAATAACTCATCAAATTCTTCTATTTTTACAAAGCCCTTTGCTAAATAAAAATGCATACCAATCGTATTTTCTTTCTCTACACAAACAAATAATGACGATAAGTTTGGTAGCATCTGTATTCCCTTCTGTAAAAGCACTGAACCGATTCCTTTACCTTGCATATCTGGATGTAGATAGATGGCGAACAGCTCTGCTTCTCCACTGGTAACATTTGAAAAATTGGCAAAACCCACTAATGATTCATCCTGGAAGGCAACTAAAAATAGGCTGTTGACTAGACGTGCCGATAATTGGTCACTACTATAGGCCATTTGTATAAAGGTATCTTGGATTTTGCGAGGTATGATTCCTTCGTATGTATGATGCCAGCTTTTACTAGCAATTTCTTGTACAAAAGTAATGTCATTTTCTTGCATCTGTCGTATAATAAGTGTCAACACTTTTCACCTGCTATTCCAATTTTTATCTTTATTGTAACATACAATCAGATAGGGGATGACTTCATGCAAGTAGTTGAAAAAGCATTTGGCTATATTACGAGAGAGCATGGGGAACAAATGCAAGTACTCGTATTTGAACAAAATACAGTAGGGGCAGGTATTCAAGTTCCAAAAGGCACGGTTGAAGAAGGGGAAACCCCATTAGAGGCTGTTAAACGTGAGATGTTGGAGGAGACAGGCTTAACAACCCTTATCGTCCAAGGGCTCATTGCGCAGGATTACTTTAATCATCCATCAGGTGTTTTACAGAAACGTTATTTTTATCATTTAACATCCGATGAAACACGGGAAGCGTGGCAACATTATCCTACAGGAATGAATGAAACAGATTTACTATTTTCTTTTTACTGGATTTCAGCTGAGCAAGACACAATGTTAGCAAAAGGGCATGGCGATTATTTATATCGCGTGTTAGCTAAGGTGAAAAATTGAACGTTCAAAGATAAAACCGCGTCATAATGGCGCGGTTTTAACGTTTATTCAATTAAGCTTTTGCAGCAATCTCTAAAGCTTGCGCAAAATCGGCTAATAAATCCTCTACATGCTCAAGTCCTACAGAAAAACGTAAAAGTCCATCTGTGATACCACGTTTGGCACGTTCTTCAGGCTCCATAGCAGCATGACTCATCTTTGCCGGATAGGAGAGAATCGATTCCACACCACCAAGTGAGACAGCGAAAACTGGAATTTTCATCGCCTCGACTAATGCCTTTGCGGCAGCATAGCTTGGTAGACGGAAGGATAAGACAGCTCCAGGGCTTGTACTTTGACGCTGATGGATATCATGACCAGGATGTGATGCGAGACCAGGATAGTAGACCTGTTCTACTAGTGGTTGAGTAGTTAAAAACTCTGCGATCTTTTGTGCAGATTCCGCAGAACGGCTAAAGCGTACATCTGTCGTTTTGATGTTCTGCAAGAGAGTGAAAGAATCTTGCACACCCAAAATATTGCCAAATGAATTTTGGATAAAGTATAGGTCCTGACCTAGCTTTTCATCAGCTGTTACTGTTAATCCTGCAATAATATCAGAATGACCAGATAAAAACTTCGTCGCACTATGAATGACGACATCCACACCAAGTACTAACGGCCGTTGATGTAATGGTGTCATAAATGTATTATCCAAAAATGTGAGGCATTGGTGTTGTTTCGCCAGTTCAACCACACCATGAATATCTGTAATGCCTAACGTTGGGTTAGATGGTGTTTCCATATAAAGCAGTTTTGTAGCCGGTGTTATAGCGGCTTCCACGGCTGCTAAATCCGTGAAATCTACAAATGTATGGGAAATCCCAAAGCGTGGTAATACTTTTGTCACAAAACGATATGTTCCGCCATAAACATCTTCAGTCATAACAATATGATCACCTTGCGATAACAGCATTAAAGCGGCTGAAACAGCAGCAATCCCTGAAGAAAAGGCATGAGCACGAACTCCACCTTCAAGCTCTGCCATAGCTTTTTCTAATGCATCGCGCGTAGGGTTACCTGAACGAGCATAATCATATTCTCCAAATTCATCAATACTCTCTTGATGGAAAGTGGAGGAAAGGTACATAGGGACATTAACTGCCCCTTTTTTATTTGCGTAGCCATCGCGAACACCTGCGTGAATGAGGCTAGTTTCAATATGTTGCTTCATAAATTATGCCTCTTTTCTAAGGATATCGAATACTTGTTGTAAGTCTGCAATTAAATCTTCGGCTTCTTCAATGCCAACAGAGAAGCGTAATAAACGATCACAAACGCCACGCTCAACTCGCTCTTCATAAGGCATATCTGCATGTGTTTGTGTAGCAGGGTATGTAATAAAGCTTTCCACACCGCCAAGGCTTTCAGCAAAAGTAATTAACTTCAAGTTACGAAGGAATGGATCGATCCATTCAGGTTTTTGCAATCGGAATGACAGCATACCACCTTTTCCTGTATAAAGGACATCTGTTACTAATGCCTCTTCTTCTAAATAAGCAGCAATAGCTTTTGCATTCGCATCATGTTGTTTCAAGCGAAGATGCATTGTTTTTAAGCCGCGAATAAGTAACCAAGAATCCATTGCCCCAAGCACCATACCGCTACCATTATGAATAAAGCCAATACGTTCAGCTAATTTTTCGCCTTTAGCTACTACTAGCCCTGCTAAGACATCATTATGTCCACCAATATATTTTGTTGCAGAGTGAAGTACAATGTCTGCTCCTAATTCTATAGGACGTTGGAAGTATGGAGTATAGAATGTATTATCAACAATTAACAAGGCACCATGCTTATGGGCTAGCTCAGCATATATTTGTAAATCAAATTCCTGCATAAGCGGATTAGTTGGTGTTTCAATGAATAATGCACGTGTATTTTCATTAATTAATGCTTCCACCTGTTCAACAGATTCAAATTTTGAATAAACAGGCTTGATATTATATGTTTCTTGGAAGAAGTTAAATAGTCTATATGTACCGCCGTATAAATCATCTGGCACCACTAATTCATCGCCTGGTTTAAATATGGATAATACCAATTGAATGGCAGCCATCCCAGAGCTACAGGCAAAGCCCATATCGCCACCCTCTAAATCAGCAATGCCTGCTTCTAAAAGAGCACGAGTTGGATTTTTTGTACGTGTATAGTCAAAGCCTGTAGATTCCCCAATCCCAGCATGTTTATAAGCAGTCGATAAATGAATAGGAGGACTAACAGCTCCCGTTGTTGGGTCACTTAAATTGCCTAGTTGTACAAGTTTTGTTTCAATACTTCTGTTTAATGTCATGACGTCACTCTTTTCTCCAATATTATGTAAAGCGACAATATTCGCTTTTCATTTAATAGTAGTAATCTCAATAATTGTTACCAATTTAACATGGATATTCAAGAAGAACAAGGGCGATTTCAGAAAATTAGCTAGATTATTTTATGTTAATCGTGTAAGAATAGTAGGATATGGCGGTAAGTTGATAATTTCCATTTATATTAGTATGGACTTAATGTAGTTCTAATGTAGAGTAGGAGAGCAATATTGAGTTTAAAGGAAGCTGAAACGAAGCCATTGAGAGCACCTTTATTCAAATGAAAAGAATCTGCCTCATTTGAATGAGACAGATTCTTGCTAGCGATAGATTAGGCTTGTTCTTTTTTTAATAAATCGCGAATTTCTTTTAGCAGCTCTTCTTTTGCATCCAATTCAGGAGCTGGGTCTTCCACGACAGCTTCTTCCTTTTTATTTGTAAGCTTCGTCATAATTCGTAAGGCCATAAAAATCGCAAACGCAATAATTAAAAAATCAATGATTGATTGTAAAAATACACCTAATTTGACTTGGGCATCACCTGAGCCATAGACAAAGCTTGCTGTTAAATCAATACCACCTGTTAACACACCCACTAAAGGCATAATGATATTTTCAACTAAGGAGGTAACAATTTTACCGAAAGCACCACCAATGACAACTGCTACTGCTAAATCGATAATATTGCCTTTCATCGCAAATTCTTTAAAGTCTTTCCACAAAATAATTTCCTCCCTATTATTAACCTTAAAATTAATCAATTTGTATTTTACTATATTTTTCCCAAGTCTTTCAACTGCTTTCATAGTGGAAATGATGTCCTACTGTTACTAGGTTGTATTGCTTAAAAAATTTTACAACATATATCGAAAAATTTGGTAATATGGAAGTAGACTACTAGACTAGGTGTGACTTATGGCTAAGAAAAAGAATAATAAACCGATGTTATCACCCGCCACAAAATTGGGTATGATAGCATTATTAATCCCAATAGCAATAACCGTATATGTTCTTACTTTTTTTGCATGGAAGGAGCTCCAAACCTTACCGATTTTTGAAAAGCTTGCACAACAAAAAGCAATAGAAGAAATTCAGGAACAGTTTGATATAAGCATTCCTGAGAAATTTATTCCAGTTTACATAGCGGCAGAGGAAAAGTATGGTGTACCATGGACCTTACTTGCTGCGCATCATCGCATTGAAACTCGTTTTTCGACGGTGAAAACCATGGTATCGTCAGCAGGTGCCGAGGGTCATATGCAATTCATGCCTTGCACATTTGTTGGTTGGAGGCATCCCACTTGCTCAGGTTTAGGAAAGGGAAGCATTTCAAAGGCAGAGTTAATGAGCCCAGAGACCATTGCCAAATATGGAGGGTATGGTGTAGATGCAAATGGAGATGGGATTGCAGATCCATATGATATAGAAGATGCAGTTTTTAGTGCAGCTAATTACTTGTCGAAATACGGTGCCGCAAAAGGTGAGATTAAAAAGGCCATTTTTCAATACAATCACAGTGAAAAATATGTGGAAAATGTGCTACATTACTACCAATTGTACAATGCTTATCATGATGAGTTAAAAGCGGCAGTTCTTTTAAATCGAGAAAAATAAAGAGCCATCACAATGGATGGCTCTTCATTGCATATTTAAGTCGCTTTACGCATACCTTTTAGAATAAGGCTTACGATAAAGATCAGCACGACAGCACCGATTAACGCAGGGAATACGTAAAAATCACTTACTCTCCAACCCCAATTCCCTAAAACCATACTACCGATCCAAGAACCGACAATTCCCGCAATAATATTTCCGATGATACCACCAGGTACATCCTTACCTAAAATTACACCCGCTAACCATCCAAGGATCCCTCCGATGATTAAATACCAAATGAAACTAATCATTATTTTCATCTCCTTAAAGTTAAGATATAATGGCGATTACTTAGTTATACCCTGAATGAAGCAGATTAAACGCTGCCATCTTTTTTAGTAATAATTACATGCTTTTATCAGGCTGTAGTTAACCTCGCAGCTATTTCACAATGCCCAATCGATCATCTGCAGGAGTGACAGCCAATCCATCTGCATAAATTGTCGGGAAAATGCCTACATTAGATACAACAGGTTTTATATTGTACATACACCGATTTTATCGCTTACTTCTATAGTATGTTCGCGCCATCAATTCGTACCTAAAATACATTCATCAACTTTCGAAAGAAATTAGCCTTTTCTAAAATTATTTGCAAGAACAGCCTATTCATTCACAAAAAAGCAAACTTTTTTAATGCAGGATTTTAATTGCCCATTCACTATTTTATTTCTCACATTTCTTAGTAAGTAGTTTTTCATTATTAGCATGAAAAATGGGTGATTTCCATTATTTGAATAGTTTGAAAATTAGGCTTAAAAGGATTATAATGTTGAAAAGGAGCGTGTTTTATATGAATATGGCTGTAATGAAACGTTTGAATCGTCAAGGTTTACTAATTGCAGGCTTACATTTGTTAGTTATGTTAAATCTAGCAGCGGATTTCGTATACGCATCGTAACCAATTTAATAGAAAGGTGAATGAAATGTTTGTCCCATTTTAAAACAACCGTGTAGGCATATTTAGGTAACTGCTCACGGTTGTTTTTATTTTGAATAAAGGGATTATTCTGTCAAATGTCAAATACATAGTACATAAAGGGAGGGATTCAATGACAACAGGATGGAATCAAACGTTTTGTCATTTGGAACGGCCATTTGCTTGGTTGGATTTAGATGCACTAGATAAAAACATGCAAACTGTGCAACATGCATGTGGAGAAAAACCAATTCGTATAGCGACAAAATCGATTCGTTCAGTGGAGGTGCTTCGTTATGTTCAAAAAAACCTCCAGAATGTTGTAGGGTTTATGACTTTCACAGCAGCAGAGACGATTTTTCTCTTACAGCAGCAATTTGATGATTTACTACTAGGCTATCCAGTGATGGAAGAGGGAGCTATACGTCGATTATTGCATTATGTGAAAGAGGGAAAAACGGTTACGTTTATGGTTGATCGACAAGAGCATATCCAACTATTGGCGGAGATAGGGGATGAAATGGGTGTGCGTGTTCAGGTTTGCATTGATATCAATGTTTCAAATGATTTTAAATTATTGTACTTCGGAACGAAGCGTTCATCCTTATACTCTCTTGAGACGTTGACTCCTTTTTTACTAGCAATTAGAAAGAATCCTTCTATTGAAGTAGTAGGGGCTATGGGCTATGAGGCACAAATTGCAGGCGTTGGCAACCGTCCAGCAAATATTTTAAAAGGTAGAGTTATAGAAGCCATGCAAACACAGGCGAAAAAGCAAGTTACCCAATTTCGTCGATTAGCTATAGCTCATATCAAGGCCTATTTTCCAACTTTGCGTTTTGTCAATGGAGGGGGTTCAGGTAGTATGACATATACTACTCAACAGAAAGAAGTCACTGAAATTACGGTTGGCTCTGCATTTTATGCTCCTGCACTGTTTGATCAATTTACACATTTACAGCTTGAAAAGGCAGCTGGATTTGCCTTAAGTGTCACGAGGAAGCCTGATAAAAATATCGTTGTTTGTCATGGTGGAGGTTATACAGCTTCTGGGGCGATTGGTAGTGATCGTTTACCTGTATTCTATGAGCCTACTAATTATGCATATCTTAGCTTAGAGGGAGCAGGAGAGGTACAAACACCTATAAAGGTCAAGGGGGAAAACGTTAATATTGGCGATACAATTTATTTTCGACATGCAAAGGCTGGAGAGCTCTGTGAACGTTTCCAAGTATTACATGGTGTTCGAGGGGACAAGTATGTAGGACCTTATACAACATACAGGGGGGATGGACAATGTTTTCTGTAGAAAAATGGCGAAATGGGGAAAAATGGACAAATTGGGCTGGGAATGTTATTTCCTATCCAAGTGAAATGTACTTACCTCATTCCATTGAAGAGGTTTCAATGATCGTTAAGCATGCACGTGAATCAGCAAAGACGATTCGAGTTACGGGTGCAGCACACTCATTTAGCGCTGTGGCAATGCCAGAACATATAGCTATTTCCTTACATAATATGCGCGGTTTAATCGCTGTGAATGAGGAAAGGCAGGAGGCAACTTTATGGGCTGGGACCTATTTATATGAAATTGGACCACTGTTAGCGAAGCATGGTTTTGCTTTAATTAATATGGGAGATATTCAGGAGCAAACTATTGCAGGAGCAGTTTCAACGGGGACACATGGCACAGGAGTTACACTTGGTTCTTTGTCATCAGCTGTAATGACATGGGGATTTGTAGATGGGACTGGTACTTATCAGGAGCATCGACGAGGGCTAGACGATTTATCTGAAGCGCTCCATATATCGCTAGGGATGCTTGGTGTTCTTGTCAAAGTAACAATCAAGGTTATGCCATTATATGGTCTGCATTATGTTGGAGCAAGAGATACGTTGGCCAGCGGGCTCACGGGGTTTGCGGAGGATATCCGACAACATCGCCATGTGGAATGGTTCTATTTCCCTGGTAGTGAGACGATTCAAGTAAAGCGTATGAATGCTGTTGCTCCGGTTTATCAAAGTGAATGGAATAAGAAAATCGAAACGTTAAAGCTGCAAATTGTGGAAAATGGTGCTTTTTTTGCGATGTCTGAGCTTTGTAAGTGGAAACCAGCTTTAAGTGGTACTATGAGTAAAATAGCGGCTGCTAATGTTGTGGAAAGTGAAAAGGTAGGCATAAGCTATGAAATTTATCCTTCTCCTCGTAGTGTGAAGTTCCAAGAAAGTGAATATGCTATCCCGTTATCTCAATTTGAAGCTTGTTTGGAAGAAATTCATGCAACCTTTAAAAAGGGCATTTTTAATGTTCATTTTCCATTAGAATGTCGGACAACTGCGGGGGAAGCAGGCTTTTTAAGTCCTACGCAGGGGCAAGAGTCTGCTTTTATAGCCTTTCATATGTATAAAGGGATGTCGGAAGAGCCTTATTTTAAATGGGTGCATACGTTGATGCAAAAATATGAAGGCCGTCCTCATTGGGGAAAACAAAATCATTTAACGGCTCAAACAGTTTATGAATTGTATCTCGAAATTGAAAAGTTTTTAAAAATTCGACAACAATATGATCCCGATCAAGTGTTTTTCACAGGGTATTTAAAAAAATTATTTCTATTGTAAGCGTTATCTCATTTTCTATTCTTTCCGAGTCTATATAAATATTAGGAAAACTATTGTTCTGTATTTTTGAAAAATTAAAATTTGAACGAAATGTCAAAATTTTTATCAAAGCGAGATAAAACTGATGCTTAATCAGCATGTAAACGATTTCAATTTTGACAGATTTTTTTAATTGTTTGAACAATTCAAAAAATAGTGTTGACGGGACCTTTTTTTCGTACTATGATTACAACAATTTAACACGTTCGTTACAGCAGTTGCACTCTAGAAAGCTGTTAATCTATAAACAAAAATGAAATAGACAGAAGATTTTGTATATAGCAACGAACATGGTATGGAAAGCATTAAATGAGGGGCGTTTAAAATGAGAAGTGACATGATAAAAGTAGGCGTAGATCGAGCGCCACATCGAAGTCTTTTATATGCAACAGGCAAAGTAAAAGCAAAAGATTTAGGCAAGCCATTTATTGGGGTTTGTAACTCTTACATCGACATAATACCAGGTCACGTTCATTTACGTACGTTCGCTGATGTTGTGAAAGAAGCCATTATTGAAGCGGGTGGTATTCCATTCGAATTTAATACAATTGGTGTCGATGATGGTATTGCAATGGGGCATATTGGTATGCGCTATTCATTACCAAGTCGTGAAATTATAGCAGACTCAGCTGAGACGGTTATTAATGCACACTGGTTTGATGGCGTATTTTATATTCCAAACTGTGACAAAATTACACCCGGTATGCTAATGGCAGCAGTACGTACCAACGTACCATCGATTTTTGTTTCTGGTGGTCCAATGGAGGCGGGGACATCTGCCACAGGCAAACAGCTTTCATTAACATCAGTTTTTGAAGGTGTAGGGGCACATAAATCAGGAAAAATGTCAGCTGAAGAGCTATTAGATATTGAAAATAATGCGTGTCCAACTTGTGGTTCATGTTCAGGGATGTTTACCGCAAACTCCATGAACTGCTTAATGGAAATGCTCGGTGTTGCTTTACCAGGGAATGGAACAATCGTAGCCACTTCTGAAGAGCGTCATAAGCTGATTAAAGAAGCTGCTAAACAATTAGTTCGTATGGTAAAAGAAGATATTAAGCCACGCGATATTATCACAAAAGAGGCAATTGATGATGCATTTGCACTGGATATGGCTATGGGTGGCTCTACCAACACAGTTCTACATACATTAGCCATTGCCAATGAAGCAGAAATAGATTACAACATTGAAGATATTAATAAAGTAGCAGAACGAGTACCATATTTAGCGAAAATCATGCCTGCTTCAGATATTTCAATGGATGATATCAATAAAGCCGGTGGTGTTAGTGCCATTATTAATGAATTAGTGTCTATCCCAGGCGCTATACACCCAAATCGTCCAACAGTGGCAGGAGTAACAATGGGTGAGTTAGTCAAAGATCATTACATCACAAATGATCAAGTCATTCGAACGAAAGAAAATCCATATAGTGCTGTAGGTGGTTTATCGGTATTATTCGGTAATATCGCACCAGAAGGCTCGGTTATTAAAGTAGGCGCTGTAGATCCTTCCATCAAAGTATTCAAAGGTGAGGCAATTGTCTTTGAATCACAAGAAGCAGCACAAGAAAATATTGATAATGGAACAGTGCAAGAGGGCCATGTAGTCGTCATTCGCTACGAAGGTCCTAAGGGTGGCCCAGGGATGCCAGAAATGCTTGCACCAACATCTGCGATTCAAGGTCGTGGCCTTGGCACAAAAGTGGCATTAATCACGGATGGTCGTTTCTCAGGGGCATCACGCGGTATTTCAATCGGACATATTTCACCAGAAGCTGCTGAAGGAGGTCCAATTGCTTTAGTAGAAAACGGAGATATTATTGAAATTGATCTACCGAACCGTACGATTAATTTACAAGTTTCAGAGGAAGTTTTAGCTGAACGTCGTGCAAAATTACCAGTCTTTGAGCCTAAAATTAAACGTGGTTGGCTCGCAAGATATTCAAAATTAGTGACAAACGCTTCTACTGGAGGCGTCATGAAGATTTAAAACTAGATAATTGAAAACGTTGATGAGGTTAAAGGTTCTAGAGCCTTGTATCTACCAGAGAGCCGGTCGTGCTGGAAGCCGGCGATACAACTAGATCCGACATCCCCTCGGAGTGAGCTATTAAACGTGTTTACACCATTAGATAGCTCCGGGCATATTCGAAAGTGCTCGTTATTAATGAATAAAAGTTTTATGTCACCCTATTGGTTGCATAAATGCTGTCTTTTATTCGCGAGGTAGCAATTATTTGCTATAAAAAAGGGTGGTACCATGGAAAGTCTTTTTCATCCCTACGTAAGGTAGTTCTTTGCGTGTGGAGAAAAAGGCTTTTTATTATTTTCACAATGTAATTAGCAAACTCTCCTTCTAAAGGAGGAGGGCATAGGCAATCCAGCTAGTGACACTTCACTAATCTACAACACTGATGTGTGAGTTTGAAAGAAATGAAGGAGGCATATTTTGATGAGTGCGAATGTTTCAATCAATGAAAAAGAACAATTAGCAACAACTACAACAGTTGAACAAACCTATCAAGCAAAGGACGGGGCCGATGTATTAGTGCAGGCATTGCACGATCAGGGTGTTGAAATCATCTTTGGCTATCCAGGTGGTGCAGTATTACCTATCTATGATGCGATGTATAAAAATCCGATCCGCCATATTTTAACAAGACATGAACAGGGTGCCATTCATGCAGCGGAAGGATATGCTCGTGTTTCAGGGAATACGGGCGTTGTCATTGCCACAAGTGGACCGGGAGCAACAAATCTTGTAACGGGTATAGCGGATGCCATGATTGATTCCATTCCATTAGTGGTATTCACTGGCCAGGTTGCTACATCTGTTATTGGCACAGATGCTTTCCAAGAAGCAGATATTATGGGGATTACGACACCAATCACGAAACACAATTACCAAGTACAAGATGTGAATGACATCCCGCGTATTGTTAAAGAAGCTTTCCATATTGCCAGCACAGGTCGTAAGGGGCCAGTTGTAGTGGACTTCCCTAAGGACGTTTCACAAATGTTGTTTGATGTAGAGAATCCACCCGAGGCACCAGATGAAATTTATTTGCCAGGCTATCAACCAACCTATAAACCTAACTATTTACAAATTCAAAAGGCCATTCAAGCAATTTCTTTGGCAAAAAATCCAGTCATCTTAGCTGGTGCTGGTGTTCTCTTTGCCGATGCACGTGAAGAATTAACGGCATTCGCAGAAAAATATCGGATCCCAGTAACGAATACTTTACTAGGTTTAGGGTCCATTCATGGTGAGCATGAATTATTCCTCGGGATGGCCGGTATGCATGGTACGGCAACAGCAAACACAGCTATAACAAAAGCAGATCTATTACTCAATATTGGTGCTCGTTTTGACGATCGTTTAACAGGTAATTTAGCTACGTTTGCACCAAATGCGACGATTGTCCATATCGATATTGATCCAGCTGAAATTGGTAAAAATGTACCGACAGATATTCCGATTGTGGCAGATGCAAAAGAAGCATTAAAAGCAATACTGAAAAAGGATTTTGAAGGTCCTGATACAACAGAATGGCTAGCATATTTAAGAAATCATGCCAATGAATATCCATTATGGTATTGCAAAAATGCAGATGATCAAGAAATTTTACCACAAGAGGCATTGCGATTAGTACACAAGATTACAGAGGGTGATGCCATTGTTACAACAGATGTTGGTCAGCATCAGATGTGGACGGCGCAGTACTATCACTTAAATAACGATCATGCTTGGGTAACGTCTGGTGGACTTGGTACGATGGGCTTCGGCTTCCCAGCCGCAATTGGTGCTCAATTTGCGAAGCCAGACAAAAAAGTTATTTCAATTGTAGGAGATGCTGGATTCCAAATGACTGCACAGGAGCTTTCCATTCTACAGGAATTTAACTTACCAGTAAAAATAGTGATCTTGAATAACAGCTGTCTAGGAATGGTCCGTCAATGGCAAGAAACGTTCTATGAAGAGCGTTATTCATCCTCGCTTATGCCGATCCAACCAGATTTTGTTAAATTAGCGGATGCATATAGCATTAAAGGTTATCGCATTAACACAATTGATGAGGCAGAGACAATTTTCCGTGAGGCACTACTTTCTGACGAGCCAGTATTAATTGATTGTCGTGTGAAACAGCTTGAATGTGTATACCCAATGGTAGCACCAGGCAAAGGCTTACATGAAATGATTGGGGTGAAAAAGAATTGAAACGAGTAATTACCGTAACTGTGATTAATCAAAGTGGTGTGTTAAACCGATTAACAGGATTACTGATGAAACGTCAGTTTAATATTGAATCCATTACAGTTGGTCATACAGAGCAACCGAATTTTTCAAAAATGACCTTTGTTGTCAACGTAGAGGATGAACGCAAAATAGAACAGCTGGTGAAGCAATTATCCAAACAAATTGATGTATTAAAGGTAAATGATATTACTGATAAATCGATTGTCCTGAGAGAACTAGCACTAGTAAAGGTTATCTCACCGCCAAATTTACGATTGGAAATGAATTCAATTGTCGAACCGTTCCGTGCTCAAATCATTGACACAGCTAAAAATGTTGTGACATATCAAGTCGTAGGACACCCAGAAAAGATTGATGCCTTTATCGAACTCATTCGACCGTATGGCATTAAAGAACTGACGCGTACAGGAGCAACTGCCTCTGTTCGTGAAACACAAAAAATCTCAAATCCGCAGCTCTCTATTTTAAAATAGTTTGCATATAAAAATTAAACCAAATTCTAGGAGGAAATTAACTATGGCTACAATGTACTATGAACAAAATATCAACGAGGACGTATTAAAAGGAAAGAAAATTGCTATCATCGGTTATGGCTCACAAGGTCATGCACATGCACTAAATCTTAAAGAATCAGGCTTTGACGTAGTAGTAGGGGTTCGCCCAGGTGGATCTTTCGATGCAGCAAAAGCAGATGGTATTGACGTAAAAACAGTGGCTGAAGCAGCACAAGAAGCAGATGTTATCCAAATTCTACTACCAGATGAGCGACAAAAAGCTGTTTATGAAGCAGAAATTGCTCCATATCTACAAGCAGGGAAAACCTTAATGTTTGCACACGGCTTCAATATTCACTTTGGGCAAATTACACCACCAGCAGACGTGGATGTATTTTTAGTAGCACCAAAGGGTCCAGGGCATTTAGTTCGTCGTCAATTTCAAGAAGGTGCTGGTGTACCAGGTTTATTCGCTATCCATCAAGATGCAACTGGCCAAGCAAAAGATTTAGCACTTGCTTATGGTAAAGGAATTGGTGCTGCACGTGGTGGCCTTCTTGAAACAACATTTAAAGAAGAAACTGAAACAGATCTATTTGGCGAACAAGCAGTACTTTGTGGTGGTGCAACGCAACTAGTAAGAGCAGGATTCGAAACGCTAGTGGAAGCAGGTTACCAACCAGAATTAGCATACTTTGAAACGCTACATGAACTTAAATTAATTGTTGACCTAATGTTTGAAGGTGGTATGGCAACAATGCGTTACTCAGTATCAGATACAGCTGAGTGGGGCGATTATGTGGCAGGACCACGCATTATCGATGAGTCTGTAAAGGCTCGTATGAAAGACGTGTTAACGGATATCCAAGATGGTACGTTTGCTCGTCGCTGGATTCAAGAAAATGAAAATGGTCGCCCTGAATATACAAAATTCAAAGAGGCTGGTGCAAACCATCAAATCGAAGAAGTGGGCACAAAACTACGTGCAATGATGCCATTCATCAACGAAGGTAAAGAAAAAGTGGTAAGAGAAGTGGCTACAAGTGCGAAAAATTGATATTTTTGATACTACGCTTCGCGATGGTGAACAATCCGCTGGAATCAACTTAAATACAGCAGAGAAAATAGAAATAGCCAAACAGTTAGAGCGCCTTGGTGTGACAATTATTGAAGCAGGGTTTCCTGCTTCGTCACCCGGTGACTTTGATGCAGTCCATCGCATTGCGGATATAGTAAAAAATTCAGTCGTAACGGGTCTTGCTCGTTGTATCCAAAAGGATATTGATACGACATGGGAAGCTATTAAAGTAGCCCAACAACCACATATTCATATTTTTCTAGCTACATCACCAATTCATATGAAATACAAGTTGAAAAAGTCCCCAGAGCAAGTGGTTGAGCAAGCGGTTGAAGCCGTTAAATACGCGAAAAAATACTTTCCCCTTGTGCAATGGTCCGCTGAGGATGCGTTCCGTTCAGATCGTGAATTTTTAGTACGGATTATGAATGAAGTGATTGCCGCTGGTGCTACAACGATTAACGTTCCTGACACTGTCGGGTATGCCTCTCCTCAAGAATATGGTGCTTTATTTAAGTTTCTATTGGAAAACGTAAAAGGTGCTGACAAAGTCAAATTTTCTGCACATTGTCATGACGACTTAGGAATGGCGACAGCCAATACAATTGCGGCTATCGAAAATGGTGCTGCACAAGTGGAGGGCACGATTAATGGCATTGGTGAGCGGGCAGGCAATGTAGCGTTAGAAGAAATAGCCGTGGCACTTCATATTCGCAAGGATATTTATGAGGTGGAAACAGGGATACAGCTACATGAAATTAAACGTACGTCGCAATTAGTCAGTAAATTGACAAACGTCGTGATTCAACCAAACAAAGCGATTGTTGGGAAAAATGCATTTGCCCACGAATCTGGTATCCATCAGGATGGTGTCTTAAAAAATCCAGAAACCTATGAAATTATTTCTCCGGCGCTAATTGGTGAGGGAGCAATACCTTTAGTTCTTGGGAAACACTCTGGTCGTGCAGCCTTCCGTGATCGGGCCGAAACAATGGGCTTTGAGCTTTCGGACGAGAAGCTGAATAAAGCGTTTGTGGAATTTAAAAAATTGGCTGATCGTAAAAAAGAAATTACAGAGGAAGATTTACTAACGCTTCTTACAGAACAGCAAATTCAATTAGAAGATGTGCCACTTTTTGAATTAAAAATGGTGCAGGTGCAATACGGAACAGAAAATATTCCGACGGCTACAGCCATTGTGCTGACACCAGAGGGATTAGAGAAAACGGTAGTTGCCACTGGCTCTGGTTCAGTAGAAGCCATTTTTAACACGCTAGAGCAGCTTGTACCAAGCGCTGTTCATGTGATTGATTATCGTGTGACATCGGTGGGCAAAGGCCGAGATGCACTTGGTGAAGCTGTTATTAATATTCGTTATGATGATGTATCGACGACAGGCCGCAACTCCTCTCAGGATGTTTTGGAAGCATCGGCGAAAGCTTATTTAAATGCTATTAACCGTCATTTAATACAAGCCAGCCTTCGCGCACATCCAGTTTGTTAAATGATCGTCCAGTTTTAGAGGTAGTGGAATGTGTGAGGTACCATTCACAAGTCGGATGCAATAATCATGGCGTATTGGGTCGATGAAGAAAAATTGAATACGCTCACCAATCTATGATTTAGGTGAGTGTCTTTACTAAATTAGCGAATGCGCTATACAAAGAAAGGTGTTTTGACGATGGAGAAAAAAATTACAGTACTTCCTGGTGACGGAATTGGGCCAGAGGTTGTTGCTTCTGCTGTGCGTGTATTACAAGTGATTGGTAAGCGATTTAATCATACTTTCCATTTAGGATATGGAACAATCGGGGGCGCTGCCATCGACCAACACAATAATCCACTACCAGATGAGACAATTGAGATGTGTGAGAAGAGTGATGCGATTTTACTAGGAGCTGTTGGTGGACCAAAGTGGGATCAGAATCCACCTGAATTACGCCCAGAAAAGGGATTATTGCGAATTCGCAAACACTTTGACCTATTTGCAAATCTACGTCCAGTAAAGGCGTTCCCGAGTTTACTAGATGCTTCACCATTAAAGCGTGAAGTAGCTGAAAACGTTGATTTAATGATTGTTCGAGAACTAACAGGTGGCGTATACTTCGGGGAACCACGTATGCGTACTGAAAATGGCGCAATTGATACAACTGTTTACTCGAAAGCAGAAGTAGAACGTATCGTTGAAAATGCCTTTGAGTTAGCACGTTTACGTGGAGGCAAATTATGCTCTGTTGACAAGGCGAATGTTCTTGAAACAAGTCGTTTGTGGCGTGAAGTTGTAGAAGCAAAGAAAAAAGAATATCCAGATGTATTGGTAGAGCATAACTTAGTGGATTCTGTAGCTATGAAACTTATTACAAATCCAGGACACTATGATGTAGTAGTTACAGAAAACATGTTTGGGGATATTTTAAGTGATGAAGCATCAGTGATTACGGGTTCTCTAGGTGTATTACCATCTGCATCTATTCGTGGGGATAATTTTGGCTTATATGAACCAGTACATGGATCAGCACCTGAGATTGCAGGGCAAGGAGTGGCGAATCCTGCAGCAACTATTCTTTCTGTAGCGATGATGCTTCAATACTCATTTGGCTTGAAGGAAGAGGCAGCGGAAATTGAACGTGCTGTAAGTGCAGTATTTGATGATGGTTATTTTACAGCAGATCTTGCCCGTGATGGCAGTCGTATATTATCAACTAATGAATGGACAGATAAGATAATTAACGAAATTGATACTAGTTTTGTTTCACAAAGCATTATGACAACATATATTTAAAGAAATAGGTGAAGACAATGGGCAAAAATATAATTGAAAAGATTTGGGATAAACATGTTGTTTATCAGGAAGAGGGCAAACCGGACCTGTTATATATTGATCTTCATTTAATTCATGAAGTAACTTCTCCGCAAGCTTTTGAAGGGCTTCGATTGAATGGACGTCAAGTACGTCGTCCAGATTTAAGCTTTGCAACAATGGACCATAATGTCCCAACAAAAAATTTACCAACTATCCATGATCCAATCGCACGTAACCAAATTGAAACGTTGGCTAAAAATGCTGAAGAGTTTGGTGTTGAGCTTGCAGGTATGGGTCATCCCGATCAAGGGATTGTCCACGTCATTGGACCAGAGTTAGGACTAACACAGCCTGGTAAAACCATTGTCTGTGGTGACTCTCATACATCTACGCACGGTGCCTTTGGGGCGATTGCCTTCGGTATTGGAACATCAGAGGTAGAGCATGTATTATCGACGCAAACACTATGGCAAAATAAGCCAAAGACAATGGAGATTCGTGTTGAAGGCGAGCTATCAATCGGAGTAGCAGCTAAGGATATTATTCTAGCCATCATCGCAAAGTTCGGAATTGGTGTTGGCACAGGATATATTGTGGAATTCACTGGAGAGGCTATCCACAAACTGTCTATGGAAGAAAGAATGACGATTTGTAATATGTCGATTGAGGCAGGTGCCAAGGCAGGGCTTATTTCACCGGATCAAACAACTGTAGACTATATTCGTGGTCGTAAATATGCACCACAAAGTGAAAAATTTGAGGAAGCAGCCGACTACTGGTTAAGTTTAGCTTCTGATGAGGATGCTACTTACGATACAGTTCGTATTATTCATGCGGAAGAAATTGAACCCATTATTACATGGGGAACAAATCCATCGATGGGTACGGGTGTTTCTGGTCATGTCCCAACACAAGAAGACTATAAGGATGAATCCGATAAGGCTGCGCTCCAAAATGCACTTGCTTATATGGGCTTAGAGGAAGGGCAACCATTAACGTCTATTGACATCCAGCATGTATTTATTGGCTCCTGTACGAACTCCCGTATTAGCGACTTACGTGCAGCTGCTGATGTTATCAAAGGGCGGAAGGTGCATGGTAATGTTACAGCAATCGTTGTGCCAGGCTCCCATTCGACGAAAAAGCAAGCAGAGGCAGAAGGCTTGGATAAAGTTTTTATAGCTGCTGGCTTTGAATGGCGGGAGTCGGGTTGCTCCATGTGTTTAGCCATGAATGATGATGTAGTACCAGCTGGTGAACGCTGTGCCTCTACATCCAACCGGAACTTTGAAGGACGTCAGGGCGCAGGTTCTCGTACACATTTAGTATCTCCACCAATGGCAGCCGCTGCTGCCATCGCGGGTCACTTTGTAGATGTACGTGAATTTGTGAAGGAAACTGTGTAGGGCTTGTTGTTTTTACACGGAAGGGATGATTGAAAATGGAACCAATTAATATCGTAAATAGTGTCATCACACCTCTTGATCGTAAAAATGTTGATACGGATCAAATTATTTCAAAAGAGTTTTTAAAGCGAATTGAGCGCACAGGCTTTGGACAATTTTTATTTTATCATTGGCGCTTTGATGCAGAGGGCAATGAAATAAATGACTTTATATTAAACAAACCAGAATTTAAAGAGTCAAAAATTCTAGTAGCACAGGATAATTTCGGCTGTGGTTCGTCCAGAGAACACGCACCGTGGGCCATATTGGATTATGGATTTAATGTCGTCATCGCACCGTCATTTGCGGATATTTTCCATAACAATTGTTTTAAAAATGGGATTCTACCCATTAAGCTAACAGAAGCTGAATGTGATGGAATCCTAGCAAAGGGTATGGCAAATCCGTATTCCATGGAAGTGAATCTTGCAGCACAAACGGTTTCAGGTAGTGACGGAACTGTCTATCATTTCGCAATTGATCCGTACTACAAGGAAACATTGCTAAATGGTTGGGATGAAATTGCCTTAACCTTTAAATATGAAGATCATATTGCTGCATATGAAGCGAAGCGAGTAGCCTATTAAATATTTTTGTAGACTGAAGACAAACTTAAAGTTGTCTTCAGTTTTTTTCTTTGGCAAATATTCATTCCTAAAATTATGTATAGAATGTGAATAGAAGGAATTTGAATATGAATGTTCTGAATATAAGCACTATGAATAAATGGAATATTTTGATAATGTGAAAGTAGTAAGTTAACTGAAAGGAGAATAGATGATGATTACTTATTCGGTTTCCTGTATTTTTTGTAAAAAGACGTTTGAAGTAGTTGAAGGGACAAAGAAATACAACTTGTATAAAAGAAATATGAAAGGAAAATTCTCCTGCGAAAATTGTGATAGCAGAATTGAACTTGAGGCTAGAAAAGGGTTATTAGGTAAACTCTAAAAAGGCTTTGAAAACATCCTGTCCTTTTTTTCTCCATTAAAATAGAGCTTAGAAGAAAGGTAGGGAAATCAATGATTACAGTAATAGGAAGTTTAAATATGGATTTAGTTGTACAAATGAATGCTTTTCCAAAGCAAGGGGAAACGATTCTAGGTCATGCATTTCAAACAGTACCAGGAGGAAAAGGGGCAAATCAGGCAATTGCTGCGGCTCGACTTGGCAGTGACGTAACAATGGTTGGCTGTGTCGGTCAAGATAGCTTTGGTGAAACATTACGTGCAGGTTTACAGCAAGAGCAAGTAGCCACAGATACCATTGTTTGTAGCGCTTCAGCTCCAACTGGCATTGCCAATATTCTTATTTACGATCAAGATAATCGAATTGTAGTGGTGCCTGGTGCAAACTACGAGTTGGCATCTTCACATCTTGAAGCATCCAAGGCGTTGATACAAAAAAGCCAAATGGTGATCATACAACTGGAAATTCCAAAAGAGACAACAGCATATGCCATTCAGCTATGTAAAGAGGTGGGTGTGCCAGTATTGTTAAACCCAGCACCAGCGTCAAATTTTGATAGACAGTGGATGGAGGATATCACCTATTTAACGCCAAATGAAACAGAATGTGCAGAAATTTTTAATGAGCCCTTCGATCAGCTATTAGAAAAGTATCCTAATAAACTAATCATAACACTGGGTAGTAATGGTGCACGCTATTTTGATGGTACATTTCCGATTCATATCCCAGGCTATATGACGACAGCGGTGGATACGACTGGTGCTGGCGATACTTTTAATGGTGCATTAGCTCATGCCTTAGTAGAGGGTCAATCGTTGGATGAGGCAGTTTACTTTGCTAATATTGCTGCCTCATTGTCTGTTGAAAAATTTAGTGCACAGGGAGGCATGCCTACACTTGGAGAGGTTTACGCGCGTATGGCTGGCACAGAGGCATAGTATGCTATATAGGAGAAAGGTCATTTTCATTTGAGTAGCTGGTCTGAGTAGTTATGACATCGCAAATTATTCTAGAATTTTAGTAAAATTCATAGAATTAGCTATTCCTTTTAGTCTGAATTGTGAATGATATGTGAAATGAACATTGAATAAGTGTAAGGATGAATTCCTATTTACCGAATAAATGCATAAGTATATTGTCCTCTTTTCGTCATTCCATGTATTAGTAAAGCATTAGTTTCATTTATAATGGTCTTATAGATACATACGAAAAGAGGTTTTGAGGATGACGAACATTGACAACACGCCAATCGAATATACAACCTCAGCGAATAATATATTGCCACAATTTGTTGATCAACTGCGACAATTGTACGGTATTATTGTCCAAAATACATATGTGAAAGATACGGCAAAACATTTAAATCGTATTATTCAAGATGCTAATAACCAAACGATGATTTTAATCGTCGGAAAAGAACGAGTGGGTAAAACGACACTTGTCAATGGACTCCTTGGACGTGAGGTTTTATCTGTAAATGATCAACATCCAACTAGTGTCAATACATTTATTCGATATGGCGAACATGAAGAGATTAAAGCCTATTTTTTAGATGGCGTTGTGGCCATATTTGATCTTAGTAAATTAGAGTTGCTAACAACTGGTGATACGTTTGCTTCTCAGATTTTACGTGAACATTTGGATTACCTAGAAGTATATTTAAAAAGTGATTTATTAAAATCGGTGACAATCATTGACTCGGTTTCATTAGAAGCAGGGGGAGGTGAAATGGCCTATTTCTCAGAAGCACTTATGAATCGAGTAGATGAAATATTCTGGGTTTTACGTGCTGGATCAATGGCGATTGATGCTGAGCTATTATTAATAGATGCGTTAAAACATAAAGGAGTCGAACCTTTATGTATTATTAATGGAATTGATGCCCATGACGATGCAGAGGCATTTATTACCTCAGAACGACAACGTATTGGTCACTTGATGAGTGATTTTGTAGCTATTTCCGCAACAAATGCATTGGCAGCTAAGCAAACAGACAACCATGAGCTTTGGCAAAAAAGTCAATACGACCATTTAATTGCCAACATACATCGTGTTGCAGAAAATAGTGAAAAAAAAACCTATGCCATATTAATTCGCTTCTTACAATGGCTTGAACGATTCCGCTTCGAATTAACTGTTATTCCACGACGTGATCCATTTCAATCTGCTGTTGAGAATATTGAAAAATATGCAGGCGATACCCAATATGAATTTTCTCGCTATCAGCGTGACTTAGCTATAGTCAAGGAGTATGAGCAAGAATACGAACAGGTGGCAAATACATTTAAACATGTTCAAACACTGTATCAGCTATTACAAACTATTTCGCAACATGATTATTTACAAGATGACAAGGTGGAGGAATTTACCGAAATAGCTGTTTACTATCAACAAATGTTGCGTGAATATCGTAATATGCACAGTGAATATTCACGAGAATATGAGCGATTAGATGCGCAGCATAAAAAAATTCATGGCAAAGGACTCATGAAAGCCATCTTTGGACAACATACCCAAAATGAATTTTTCAAAGAGCGTGTGCAAAAATTAAATGAGCAGCAAGTAGTTTGTGTTGCTCAATACGACAAAGTACTGCATGCAGAAGCTTCTATGTTGCAAGCACTTCAAGGTATTCAACCATATTTAGTCAATTTAGTAAAGGAACGTTTAAGTCGTATTGAACAAAAAGTACAGGAATTAAATCAACAACGTGCGAAAGAGAAGCGACAATTAAAGCGCTATGCAGAAAAACTAAATGAATTTTCATGTTTAATTGAAGCACAGGGTTATATTAAAGACCATCTTCAACCTTTCTTAATGCATGAGCAAATGCCTTTGAAAACGAAGGACCTGGAAATGCTTAATGAAACGATACAGGCTATTCTTAACATCGACCTTTCTAACAATGGCTTACTAGCAAGAAGTCAAATGAATAATAAAATGGAGAGTATTGCTATTCCTTTTGATGTACAAGAAATGTATCCGAAACAAATGCTTACCTTGAAAGAAGAAGATGTCAAATCGAACGACATTCCAGAAATTCAAAATAAATTAGCTATACAATACGAAGAATAGACTTCACAAAACGTTCTAAAAGAATGAATCTTTTAGGGCGTTTTTTTAATGACTGAAACATATCATTCCATTTGTACGTATAAATGGTAAGGAGGGATAGAAATGATTGAAATTAAGGGACAGTACACGGATGCTAAAATTTATGCCGAAACAGCCTTACAATCAGCCATCGATCAAATTCAAGAACTGACCAATCAAGCCTTTATGGCAGGTACAAAGGTACGTATAATGCCTGATTATCATGCGGGGAAAGGCTGTGTTATTGGCACGACCATTCATCTACAGGAGCGGGTTGTACCTAACCTAGTCGGTGTGGATGTGGGATGTGGTGTATTTGTAGCGCAATTAGATGTTTCGACAGTTGATTATGAGAAACTCGATACCATCATTCGAACGTATGTACCAAGCGGACAAGAGATTCATAAGGAACTATCGCCAGATCGACATTTTTTAGCGTTTGAAGGTAAACAGTTTCGAGCAAGTGGCTTCAAGGATGAGTATACTAATTTATCATTAGGGACACTTGGAGGTGGCAATCATTTTATCGAATTGGCTAAAGATGAGGAAAATCAGCACTATTTACTGATTCATACTGGTTCACGTTATGTAGGGGCAAAAGTAGCTAATTGGCACCAGAAAAGAGCATATGAAAATTTACGTCAGCAAGATTTGACTAGAAAAATAGAGGACTATAAACAGCAAGGGCGAGAAAAGGAAATCCAAGCGATGATCCATGCCTATAAAGAACAACATCCGGTGGTTCCGAAAGCGTTAGCCTATTTAGAGGGTGAATATTTCCATGACTATATTCATGACATGAAAATTGCACAGCAGTTTGCGCAGATGAATCGTTGGATGATTGCTGAAACAATTGCAAACCATATGGATTGGCAGCTGACAGATACATTTGATACAATCCATAACTATATTGAGACAGAGACAATGACGCTTCGCAAGGGAGCAGTTCGCGCCAATAAAGGAGAAAAGCTTGTCATTCCTTTGAATATGCGAGATGGATCACTTATTTGTATAGGAAAAGGCAATGCTGAATGGAATTATTCTGCCCCACATGGAGCAGGGCGTATGTTCTCACGCCGTGCCGCTAAAGAAGCATTGAAAATGGAAGATTTTAAAGAGACAATGCAAGGGATTTGGTCAACATCAGTCAATGAAGAAACATTAGACGAGGCACCAATGGCCTATAAGCCAATGGCGGAAATTACATCTGTTATTGGAGAAACGGTGGATATTGTAAAAGTTATTAAACCTGTCTACAATTTTAAAGCGAGTGAAGCGGCAAAGCCCTATGAGAAAAGGGGATCAACCAACTCACTATAACCATTCATGCAATTAATGGTATAATATAGCTTTACAATGATGAAATGGGTGGTTTTTTGGTCTCTTCGAAAGACGTGGCGAAACATGCTGGTGTATCTCAAACAACCGTGTCAAGAGTGTTGAATACACCAGAGTTAGTAAAGCCAAAAACAGTTGAAAAAGTGATGAAAGCGATTGAGGAACTAAATTATATTCCTAATGATATAGCAAGATCGCTTGTTCAGAAAAAAACAGGCATTATCACATTGATATCAGGGCCTTTACACAATCCTTTCTTTGTTGATACAACAACAGCAATTGTTAATTATGTCAATGCTCGTGGCTATAAAGTCAACGTCTATTTTGGCACAGAAGATAATTTACATTCGATCTATAATGCAGTTCTAGAAACGAAGGCAGATGCCATTATTTTATCTTCCATGCTCTATCAAGATGATTTATTTTTTAAATTAGAAAAACTGGGAATCCCATTTATTATGTTTAATCGTAAGCATCAAGAAAATAGACACTTTGTAGAAATTGATAATGTGCAAGCAGGTTATCTTGCGACCAATCATGTTTTGTCTCTAGGGCATCAATCACTATGCTGGATTGGTGGTCCACATCAAATGAGTACATTTTATGGACGCTACCAGGGTTTTGCAAGGGCATTAAAAGAACAAGGAATAGACGCTAAATCCGTTCCTACTTTTTTTACCAATACGAATAAGCAAGATATTGAAAGTGCTTTTGAGGAACTACTAAAACTTGACAAAAGACCTACAGCAATTTGTGCAGCAACAGATGCAATCGCTATAGAAATATTGAACCTTTGTTTAGAGAGAGGCTTTCAAGTTCCTAGGGATTTTAATGTGATCGGCATTGATAATGTTGAGCTTAGTAAACATCATTCCATTTCTTTGACAACAGTAGGTATAACAGCAGAAGAAAACTTGGGATTTTTAGCGATTGAAAAATTATTTGAGGTCATGGAGAAAAAAAGTACTTGCATCCAGCAAACAGAGTCTGTTAAACTTTTCCCAAGAAATACAACGTGTAAAAATGAACTGATTTAACATCAGTTTGTTTTTTACACCAAAATGGTTACGTATTCATTTCTTTATTTTCAGAAATGAATACGTAACCATTAAGAAAGGAGTGAGATAGGTCTTGAAAAGGGGCTTATGGATTCACGGAGAATGGAAGATGACTGCTGAATATATGGAGGTTCAAGCCCCGTATTCACAAGAGGTGATTGCACATTTTGCAATGGCCACTGAACAAGATGTACAAGAAGCCATTGAAAGTGCACATGCAGCTGCAGCGAGTATGGCAAACTTAACCGCTTTTCAACGGGCAGAAATATTGGAGCATCTAGCCAGATTGTTTTTGGAAAATCGTGAGGAAGCAGCTAGCATTATTTCACTAGAATCAGCAAAACCATTAAAGTATTCCTATGCTGAAATTGATCGTACGATTGAAACTTATAAATTTGCAGCAGAGGAAGCAAAACGATTGTCTGGCGAAATGATTCCGATGGACGCTTCAAAAAATGGGGAAGGACGCTTTGCCTATACGATTCGAGAACCAATTGGTGTTATTGCAGCTATTACACCATTTAACTTTCCACAAAATCTTGTAGCGCATAAGGTGGGCCCAGCTTTAGCTGCAGGCAATACAATTGTGTTAAAGCCAGCTACTCAAACGGCTTTATCCGCTCATTTTCTAGCAAAATTATTGGCACAAACTAATTTACCAGCAGGCGCATTTAATCTAGTGACTGGACAAGGGAAATTAGTAGGGGATGTATTTTTAGCGCATCCTCATGTAAAAATGATCACATTTACGGGAAGCCCTGCTGTAGGTATCTCACTACGAAATCGTGCTGGTTTAAAAAAGGTAACGTTAGAATTAGGCTCAAATGCTGGGGTAATTGTTGACGAAGGGGTTCAACTTGATCAGATTATGGACCGAATTGTGATGGGGGCATTTTCAAATCAAGGTCAGGTATGCATCTCCCTGCAACGGATCTATGTAATGGAAAGTATTTTGAATGAGTTTTTAGAAAAGTTAAGTGCAAAAGTTGCACAGCTTATCATTGGCGATCCTCTTGAGCAAACAACGGATATAGCAATGATGATTTCAGAAGTAGAACAACAACGTGCCCAGCAATGGATTGAAGAAGCGATTGCTGAAGGGGCAAAAATAATTACAGGTGGTCATATTGATCATCATGTTTTACTGCCAACTGTGTTATCTAACGTATCATCACATAGCAGAGTATCATGTGAAGAAATTTTTGCACCAGTGGTTTTTGTGAATTCAGTATCAACTATACAGGAGGCAATTGAAGCCGTTAATGATTCCCATTATGGCTTACAGGCTGGCATTTTTACACCCTCTATTCAGACAGCTTTTCAGGCTACGAAAGCTTTACAGGTTGGTGGTGTCATTATTAATGATGTACCTACTTATCGAGTAGATCATATGCCTTATGGCGGTGTGAAGGAAAGTGGTACGGGTCGTGAGGGGATTAAATACGCTGTAGAAGAAATGACGGAAATGAAGCTAGTTATTTGGAATAACCAATAATCATGAATGGAGATGGGAAAAATGAAGATCATCAAACAACACCCAAAATTGTATGTGATGGACAATGGTACGATGCGAATGGATAAAAACTATATGATTGCCATGCATAATCCAGCTACCATCGATCATCCAAATCAACCAAATGAATTTGTAGAATTCCCTGTATATACAGTACTAATTGATCATCCAGAGGGTAAAATTCTATTTGATACCGCGTGTAATCCAAACGCTATGGGACCTGATGGACGTTGGGGGGAATTTACACAAAAAGCGTTCCCTATTAATATGCCAGAAGAATGCTATTTACATCATCGATTAGAAGAATTAAATGTTCGTCCTGAAGATATCAAATATGTAGTGGCTTCCCATTTGCATCTCGACCATGCAGGCTGCTTAGAACTGTTTACTAATGCGACGATTATTGTGCAAGAAGATGAGTTTAATGGAACATTACAAACCTATGCAAGAAATGTGAAAGATGGTGCCTATATTTGGGGAGACATTGATATGTGGATTAAAAATAATCTACAATGGCGCCTCATTAAACGCGGTGAAGATAACGTGAAGCTTGCAGATGGAATTCAAGTATTAAACTTTGGCAGTGGCCATGCTTGGGGTATGCTCGGTCTGCATATTAACATGCCTGAAACGGGTGGTATTATTTTAGCTTCAGACGCCATTTACACTGCAGAAAGCTTTGGCCCACCTGTCAAGCCACCAGGCATTATTTATGATTCAGTAGGCTATAATTCTACTGTTGAACGAATTCGCCGATTTGCCAATGAAACGAATTCACAGGTTTGGTTTGGTCATGATCCTGTCCAGTTTAAATCATTTAGAAAATCAACAGAAGGTTATTATGAATAGATAGGAGTAGAGAAGCCATGCATAAATTAACCTTTACGCCTGCAAGTTATACTGGCTGGGGATGTTTAAATCAGCTTCTACCTGAAGTAGAAAGATTGAAAGCTACAAATATTTTAATTGTCACAGATCCATTTTTAAAAGAATTAGGGTTAACAGATAAAATTCAACAACCCTTGCTTTCAAAAGGATATGCGACTACGATTTATACAGATATTGCCCCAGAGCCACCACTTGCTATTGGTGAAAAGCTAGTTGACTTTACTAGAAAGTATCACTTTGATCTAGTCATCGGCTTAGGTGGCGGAAGTGCTCTAGATTTAGCAAAGCTTGCTGCCGTTTTAGCAGTACATGATGGGAAGGTAGCGGATTACTTAAATTTAACAGGTACAAAAACACTTGAACAAAAAGGATTACCCAAAATTTTAATCCCCACTACATCTGGAACAGGCTCAGAAGTGACAAATATTTCTGTGCTATCACTCGAAACAACAAAAGACGTTGTGACACATGACTACTTATTGGCGGATATTGCTATTGTAGACCCAGAGCTAACAATTTCATTACCACCAAAAATAACAGCTGCAACGGGCGTAGATGCCTTAACACATGCAATTGAGGCATATGTTTCAATCAATGCAAATGAAGTAACCGATGCCCTTGCACTACAGGCAATTCGCTTAATCAGTGGCTCTATTCGCACAGCTGTGCAGGAAGGGCAAAATAAGCAAGCCCGTTCAGATATGAGCTATGGTAGTTATTTAGCTGGCTTGGCCTTCTTTAATGCTGGCGTAGCAGGTGTTCATGCTCTAGCCTATCCATTGGGAGGTCAATTCCATATAGCGCATGGCGATTCCAACGCAGTGTTATTACCATATGTCATGGGGTATATTCGTCAAAGCTGTGAAAAACGTATGAAAGATATTTTAGATGCAATGGGTATATCATCTGTTTATTTATCGCAAGAGGAGGCTTCCTATAAATGTGTTGACGCATTACAACAACTCGTTCAAGATGTTAATATTCCTTCAACATTAAAGGGATTTAATATACGAGAAGAAGCCTTGGAACAATTAACAGATGATGCAACAAAGCAAACAAGAATTTTAGCTCGTAGTCCAATGCCATTAGAGCGAGATGATATTTATCAAATATATCAAGCTGCCTTTGATGGCGAGGTCCGTGAACCTTAAGTGAGATGAGAAACGTTGATTTTTAACGTTTCTCTTTTTTTTATGAAGGAATCTAAAATTAAAATGAACGATACTGTCATTTCAACAGTCTAATATGTAGAAGGAGCGAGAAAGATGGATGAACAAGACTTTTTACATTTACTTAAGCATTATGAACAGACCATGTATCGAATGGCCTTTGCCTATTTAAAAAATGAGCATGATGCTATTGAAGCAGTACAAGAAGCTACCTATCGAAGTTTAAAAAGAAATATTCTTTAAAAGAACCAGCTTATTTTGGATTGTAGCTTGTTCGAATTTTAAAAATAAAGCAACGAAGCTTCTATGATGAAACTTCGTTGCTTTTGTCATGATATAATTTAAAACTATGTTTTATGCTTCAGCATCAGGCGTAAATGTACGCGTAGCTAATTCTGCATCTAGCATAAAGATAGCGTTGGAGTCATTTTCAATACGTTCAATTTTACGGATTAATGTATCGAAAGTTGATTCTTCCTCTACTTGCTCATCAATAAACCATTTTAAGAATGCCATTGTCGCATGCTCACGCTCATCTAAAGCAATGTCTGATAAATTGTAGATGCGTCGTGTTACTTCTTTTTCATGCGATAGGGCCGTTTTAAAGGCATCTAAAATCGATTCAAAATGATTGCCTGGGCTTTCAAAGCCTTGGATTGTTGCACGGTAGCCCATATCACTTAAGAAATTATAAAATTTCATAGCGTGGAAGCGTTCTTCTTCAGCTTGGACTAAAAAGAAGTTAGCGAAGCCATCATAATCTTGATCAGTGCAATAGGCCGCCATTGCCATGTAAGCATGAGCCGAGTAAAATTCAAAATTCATTTGGTCGTTGAGTGCTGTGTGTAGTTTTTCAGATAACATAAAAGTTTTCCTCCTTTTGCAGTAAATACCTTCCTCACTAGTATACAGTGTTAAAGGTTCTTCATACAAAAATTTTAAATTTCAGGGTAAAATGCGCAAAAAATAATTGATATTCGTTCTCAATTAGAAAATTTATACTTTTAGTAGTTAGTCTCGACAACTGAAAAAATAAGAATTTTGAAACATTTTCCTATTTTTTCCGTATAGTTTATAGACAAGTGCTTAGATAGGAGGATGTTGATGGGACAAACTAGGGAGATAGCAAAGAAATCAAGTTTTGTTTTGCCTGTTTTTATTGGTATGGGAGTAGGAGCGTTTGTAGGATTAGTTGCTTATGTAAATCATTGGTTATGATGTGCTAACTCAATTTTAAAAGTGGCCTAACTTTGCACCTGTAATAATGGGTTCGAAATCGACCTTTTCAAAGAAAATCTAAAGCAATGTTCGTTGGTTAGTTCGGTTTTCTTGTGAAATGAATTCTTACATTAGCAACAGAGCTTCCATGATTAGAAAAAATCGCTTCGACATAGGTCGTAGCGATTTTTTTCCTCATTATTATTGTTCCTGAGTTTTTTGATTTTTAACGCCAACTAAGTAGCCACCCAGTGCAATTGCCACTAAGACAATCCAGAATGTAGCTTTCCAAATAGTTGAGTGTGGAAACTCGTGTGGGATGACCCCTAATTTTTCATGTGCCAATGTTAACACTGCTAATTTTACACCAACCCAACCAACGATCAGGAAGGCAGCTGTTTCAAGTGAAGGGAATTTATCAAGGACTTTCACAAACCAACGAGCCGCGAATCGCATCATGATGACACCGATAATACCACCTAAGAACATAACCGCGAATTGTCCTCCGTTAATGCCACCGATATCAAAATCGCCGATATGTGGTAGCGTTACTGCTATGGCAACCGCTGCAAGAATAGAATCTACCGCGAACGCGATATCAGCTAGTTCCACTTTTACAACCGTCATCCAGAAGCCTGATTGCTTTTTTGGCTCTTGAATTTCTTCGGAGTTTTGCGATGCTTTCCGTGAATCATAAATATGCTTAATAGACATAAACAATAGATAAGCAGCACCTATTGCTTGAATTTGCCAGAAATTAACGAGCGTTGTAATAAGGAATAGTGCTGCAAAGCGGAAAACAAATGCCCCCACTAATCCATACAATAAAGCTTTTTGTTGTTGCGTTTTTGGTAAATGCTTAACCATAACTGCCATTACGACTGCGTTGTCAGCTGCCAACAAACCTTCTAGTACGATTAATACGACGAGTACCCATGCGTATTCTAAAAAAATTGCCTCCAAATTTATTTCCTCCTTTAATTGTTGAACAGAAATGAATGGTTTGCTTCTAACATATTCTTCCCAATTTTAAGCAAAAGAAAAAGACCCCTGCCTAAAAAATAGGCAAAGGTCTTGCTAAGCAATTTACTGTTCGTTGCACAGAAGTATTCTGTGAGACAAAAATGCCATCACACCCGATGGTAGAATACCATGTAATGACGAATGTGAATCAGATGCATCGGTCGCATCTGCTAGCTACTCCCCTTTGACAATAAAGTCAAAAGCTATTCAATTCTTACACCCATAATAGCATGTGGCAAAATGAAAGTAAATAAAAATATACTACTATGGAGAAAAAATACTTTTCCGTTACGTTTGCACAAATGGTACTATTAAAAGATAGGCGAAATTTTTACAACTTAGAAAGGAGACAAACATGTATAGAAAATTTTTTTCCTATTATAAACCACATAAACGATTGTTTGTCATCGATTTTTCGAGTGCAATCATTGTAGCCGTTTTAGAGCTCGCATTTCCATTAGCCGTTCAGTGGTTTATCGATGAGCTATTACCAACAGGTGACTGGGGTATGATTGTGAAAGTAAGTGTATTATTGCTGCTAGTTTATGCAATAAGTACATTTTTGAACTTTATCGTGAACTATTTAGGGCATAAATTGGGGATTAATATTGAGACAGATATGCGTCAAGAATTATTTACGCATGTACAAAGGCAATCATTCCGTTTCTTTGATAATACTAAAACTGGTCATATTATGAGCCGCATCACCAATGATTTATTTGATATTGGTGAGTTTGCCCATCACGGACCAGAGGATCTATTTATTGCGATTATGACCTTTGTTGGGGCCTTTGCCATTATGTTTAATGTGAACCCAACATTAGCTTTAATTTCAGCAATTATGGTGCCATTTTTAACATGGCTTGTGACATTTAGTAATATTAAAATGAACAAGGCTTGGAAAACGATGTACGGTAAAATTGCTGATGTTAATGGACGTGTAGAGGATAGTGTGTCTGGTGTACGCGTCGTGAAATCATTTACAAATGAGGATTTTGAAATCAAACGCTTTAAGGAGCAGAATGGATTTTTCCGTACTGCTAAATTATATGCCTATAAAATTATGGCTGGTACCCACTCTAGTATTTATATGATGACACGTCTCCTCACATTAATGGTGTTAGTTGTTGGTGCATGGCTAAGTTTTAATGGAAAATTATCTTACGGGGAACTTGTGAGCTTTGTCTTATATACAAATGTCCTCATTAAACCTATTGATAAAATTAGTGCTTTATTAGAGCTTTATCCAAAGGGAATGGCTGGCTTTAAGCGATTCCGTGAACTAATTGAGCAGGAACCTGAAATTCAAGATCGTGAGGATGCGAAGATTATTAAACATTTAGATGGTGATATTTCCTTCAATAAGGTTCATTTTAATTACGATTCATCGAAACGGGTTTTAAATGATATTTCCTTTGATGTAAAAGCTGGACAAACCATTGCTTTTGTTGGTCCTTCGGGGGCTGGTAAAACGACAATTTGTTCGTTAATTCCTCGCTTTTATGAGGTTTCAGAAGGTGCTATTTCTATTGATGGTATTGATATTCGTAATATGACCCAGGCTTCATTACGTGCTCAAATCGGTATCGTACAGCAAGACGTCTTTTTATTTACAGGGACAATTCGTGAAAACATTGCCTATGGAAAGCTACACGCAAGTGAAGAGGAAATTCGAGAAGCAGCGAAAAAGGCCCACTTAGAGGCATTTATCGCAGAGCTACCTGATGGTTATGATACACAAATTGGGGAACGCGGCTTAAAATTATCAGGTGGTCAAAAACAACGATTAGCTATTGCTCGTATGTTCCTGAAAAACCCGCCGATTTTAATTTTAGACGAAGCGACTTCTGCTTTAGATACGGAAACAGAGATGATCATTCAGCAATCTTTAACAGAGCTAGCTGAAAATCGTACTACTTTAGTCATTGCCCACCGACTGGCAACCATTCGTAACGCAGACCGTGTAATGGTGGTGACGCCAAAAGGTATTGAGGAAGATGGGACTTATGATGAGTTAGTGGCTCATAACGGTATCTTTGCGAAGCTCCATCACATTCAATTTCGTAAGGGACAAACCGAAGAAAGCATTCAAAATGATTATGTTGAACTAACGTAAAATAGGTTCATTTGAATCAGCAAAAGGCAGAAATGTGTGACAGCATTTCTGCCTTTTACTATTTTCATATACTTATAAAAATGGAAAGAATGACAAGGATTTATTAAATAGGCAGGAATTATTAGTATTGAAATAGAAATCACATTTACATATTAAAGATGGAGGTTGAGGCATGGACAAGCAAAAAAGTATTGGACAAACGAAAACAGTTGGTTACCAAGTAGGGGTTAGAAGAACGTATGCAATATCACAACAACAGGCTTGGTCACTTATTACGGCTGAGGAAGGTTTGAATGTATGGTTAGGTGGAGGCGCCAATATTATTCTTGAGCCTGGTCATCAGTACCATACAATGACTGGAACTGGAGAAATTCGGATTGTTAAACCGCTGCATCAACTTCGCCTTACTTGGCATAAAGAAGAATGGCAACGACCTTCTACCGTACAAATTCGTATCCTATCCAAAGAAAATAATAAAACGACCATTAGTTTTCATCAAGAACATCTTGCCAATCAGCAAGATCGAGAAGAAATGAAACGATATTGGGAAAATATTTTAGAGACCATTAAGGATAGCATACAAAAATTGTAACAAAAAAAATTAGCATCTCCTCAACGGTTGAGGGGATGCTAGTTATTTTTTTGCTCATTATATTCATCTTTATGGGCATCGGCGGAACGGGTTGAATCCTGAGGAGCAAGGGCTTTATTGCGCTCCGTATAACCTTTGGGTGATAGACGGAAAATAGATTTTTTGATGGTGGACCAGTTTAAATCTGTCGCAAGGATCAGGTAAGAATAACCGTAAATGCGAATATTACTTAAGTAAAGAAGTGTCAGATATAAAGAAACAAAGAAGCCAAACAAGCCCAAAAAGGCACTAGCTAGGATAAAGGCAATGCGTAATATACTGACCGATGTAACGAGCGATTGATTGACCAATGTAAATGAAGCAATGGTAGAAATGGCGATGACAACAATCATTTCAGGGCTTGTTACACCTGCTCGAATGGCAGCATCTCCGATAATGATTCCACCTACAACACTGATGGTTCCACCAATGACAGAAGGAAGGCGTAAGCCTGCTTCGCGGAACAATTCAAACATCAGAAGCATCAGTAACATTTCAAGTGAAGAAGGGAGGGGTAATCCAGCTTTGGCCTGCACAACGGTCGCCAGTAACTGTAATGGTAATTGATTTTGATGATAGGTCGTTAAAGCAAGCCAAAAGGCAGGCAGTAGTAATCCTATAAGAATACCGATTATCCGTAATATTCGTTCCACAGAGCTAAAAATGATTGGATATTCATTATCTTCGGCAGATTTCAATAATAAGAACAGATTCACAGGTGTGACAATGCCATAAGCGACACCATCTACAAAAATAACAAATCGTCCCCTTGCTAATGCTTGAACGGCATAATCGGGTCGCCCTGTATAATCGAACTTTGGAAATAACTTCGAATTTTTATTGACGCGTTCCATCAGTAAATCCCCACTAAAAACGATATCTGTATCGACTGCTGCTAGTTGCTTCTTTATACCATGCAAAATGTCCATGTCCACAATATCATCAAAATACAGGATAGCTACAGTTGTTTTCGATCGTTTCCCAAGCTCCACCTTTTCAACACAAAATGAATTCGTCGGCAAACGTTTTCGAATTAAAGCGATATTGACGCGAATATCTTCAATAAAGTTATCCCTTGGCCCTTTAACAAGAACCTCCATACGAGTTTCTTCAGGCTTGCGATTAGGTTTTTTAGCGATATTGCTAGCATATAAAAGATTACTTTGTTCAAAATAAAGTAACAGGAAACCACTATAGACGGATGAAATCAGCTGTTCCTTGTCTTGAATCTTTTGAAGGCTTGGAATATGGAGATGCCTCATCATATTTTCTTCAAACGGAACTTCATCTAAATGATCATATAAATACTGAATACGCTGAATAATGACTCCATTCAGCATTTGTTGATCAATCATGGCATCACAAGTAATAAATTGTACTTTCTGTTCGTTAAAGGTAAATTCCTGAAATTGTATATCTGCGGATTTTTGAAATAGTTTTTTTATTGTATTTAGATCTATCGACTGCTCCTGCTGAGACATTATGATTCACCACTTTTCATGTCTTGTTTTTCAGTTTTCCCCTTTTTAGAAGATTTATCCGATAAGAAAGCCACGACAATGAAAAAAATTGATAATGCTAATAAAAAAACAAAAGAAGCAGTTAATATATAATGTCCTTTCACCTTTAAAAATAAGCTTTCATTTAACATAATTAACGGTAAACAAATGAAGAAGAAGGGAGGAGCTAGCATTTGCCATATACGTTTCGGATCTCCCGTCATTTTTAATAAATCTGCCACAATATATAGTAGGAAACTAACGCGAACGAAAGTTCCTGTTAACCATTGGTAAATAGAGAAGAAGTCAAGATGCTCAATATAGCGTCCGATTGTCACTAATCCCCATTCTTCATAAGCAGGATAACGTTGTTTAGACGCTTCACTTGGCCCGAATTCTGTAATGGCCCCTATTAACGGACCTAATGTAAGGCCAATTAAGATGGCCAGCATAATTGCAAAATGATACCAACGAAGTCGTTCTTTAAATTGATGCTGCAAAAATAACAGCAACAATAGCTCTATAAACCCTGATGCTGGAAAAATCATACCATGTATGATGGGCTGAAAACCATGCTCAAAAAAAGGGCGCAACAAATTGTAATCTTTTACTTGTAAATTGGTAAAAGCGACAAAAAAGCCAAGGATCACAACACCGAATAACACAAAAACATTGACTATTACAATGGTCTGTAAGCTAGTTGTCACTAGTAAAATGCAAAGGATGGTATAAATAAATAACAATATAAGGACGGGCGTTTGTGGTAAAAATGTGCTATTTACCCATTGTAATGTTTCAACCATGGTAAAAGCTGCTATGATCATTAAAAAAATAGCGATGATATAGATGACGATAGAAGAGCCGATTTTCCCCATTTTTTCGTGTAACCAGTCTCGAATGGGTTCCTGTTTCGACTTCTTTTGAATGTAAACTAACAGAAACAACCAAAAGAAAATAATACCCCCAGCAAATAGTACAGATAGCCAACCATCTCTTTTGGCTGCATCTAGCAGAGGAGGAATAATAGTTACATGGTTTTTTAAGCCAATAACGGTCATTGATAGGAAGATTACATGTAAAATACTGATTGATCCTACACCTTTCATGATGAAAACCCTCTAACATTGATTGATACATATTAGCTTAGACAAAAAAGATTAGCTTTATAAGCAGAAAATGGTATGACCTCCACGAAAAAAAACGAGGTATTTGATGATTCAATCGTCAAATACCTCGTTATTTGAAATTTATTTAATGAATATATTTCGTGCTAACAAGATCCTCTTTTAAGACATCAGTTGGGATTTCAAATTCCACAACGCCCATAAAACCTGGTGCTACTTCATATTTATCAAAAGAAATCACAAGCTTACCTTTATCTGAAATATAGAATTGCTGATCAGGTTGAATGGCTGTAAATTCTTCCATCAAATCTTCATCAGCCATGCCAGCACCTTTCACCCAATAGACTTTATCCTGATTGGATTCGGCAATTTGCGTACGCATTTGCTCCTTAATATTTTCACTAATGGCTTCAATATAATGCTTATCTTTAAAGAGCATAGGTAATGTAATTAAAATTTCGTTTTCTTTATCAATGGTATCGTATTCCATTACAGTGGAGGAAGAACCGACAGTATTCACCACATAACGACCAATCGATAAGATTTGGTCATTATCTGTTTTAATTTCAAAGCCACTATCAACACCTAAATGACCACCAATACCATTAGCCTTTAAATCACCCACTTCAGTGATAAATTCATCGTAGAGGGCTTTCCCTTCCGCACGATACTTATCATTTAATGTATTCGCAAGATCTTGATTGTCTAAATTTTCAATAGAAGGCACTTTAATGTTGGCATCATAATTATCTTCTGCAACCTCATATTCTGTCCAAGTTAATACTTTGACAACACTTCCTACAACAGGAATGTCTGACAGTGTTCGAGCCATTGCTGGGCTCACATTTAAACTAGCAGTAAATAGAATAGCTGCAGCTGCCGAACCAAGCAACCATTGAGGCGCACGGTTTTTTCTCTTTTTTCGACCTTGCTTCAATGCGCGTTCTACCACAAAGTCTAATTCCTTAGGAATCGAAACTTCCGTATATTGTTTTTCTAAATCTTGTAATTTTTTATCCATGTGCAGATTCTCCCTTCACATCTTCCAATTGTATTTTCAATAGTTTTAATGCTTTATAAAGACGCGATTTGGCTGTACTTAACTTAATATCGAGGATATTCGCAACATCTGCGAGCTTTAAGTCCTCAAAATAATGGAGAATCACAACCTCTCGATACATTTGCGGGAGTTCATCCAATGCATGCTCTAAGTCGACGTTTTCATAGACATCCTCTTGAGCAGGGGTTAAATATTGCAAAGTATCATCATCAGTTACTTGTAATCGTTTGTGTTTTCGTAAAAAATCAATGGCTGTACGAACGACTATTTTGTAAAACCAGCTTTTCATATAGTCAACATTTTCAAGTCGATCTAATGACAGCATGGCTTTTTGAATACTGTCCTGTACAACATCTAGTGCGTCCTGTTCATTTTTTGTATAGCTATACGCGAGCAAATAAAAACGCTCTTTTTGTTCCCGAATGAATTGGACAAACACCTCTTCATGTTGAAATGCATTTCTTGTTTTCATGTCCAAAGAAGCTCCTTTTTTTACATTGTCAAATTGTATACACTTACTAGACGTACGAAGAGAGGGAAAAAGTTGATGCTATTAAAAAAACTTACCCCAATATGAGATAAGTTTTATCCTTCTATAGTGTTAGCATACGTCAGAATAACAGATGATTAGGAGAAATAGTCATATGTATTTTTCAAGAGTAATAGAATGGTCACAATGATAAATAATTTACGTACATAACTGCTACCACGTTTAATCGCAAATTTTGAGCCCACAATGGCCCCCGCAATTTGGGCAATTCCCATTGATAAACCATAGGCATAATTGATTTGCCCTAAGTATATAAACATAATAAGGGCGGCAATATTACTACCGAAATTTAAAAATTTCGCATTACCTGCCGATTGTAAAAAATCGAAACCAACCATAAGAAAAGCAAAGAGTAAAAATGAACCTGTACCTGGACCTAAGAAACCATCATAAAAACCAATGAGTGTGATGGCCACCACAAAAAATAGATAACGTTTTGGTGTTAACTTTTTATAGGTAGTGATGCTTCCCCAATCTTTTTTGAAGATCGTATAGATAGCTACGGCAGCAAGCATTATCAGCATCAGTGGCTTTAGGACACTAGGGTCCATTAAGTGGACATCCACGCTCCGAGCATGGAGCCCAAAAAGATTAATGGAAATAGCTTATAGACGGCTTTAATATCAAGCTTGCCAGAGCGATAAAATGTCAAAGTGCTCGTGAACGACCCCATCGTACCTGCTAATTTATTGGTTGCTACAGCTGTAGAAGGAGGGAGACCTACAAACATGAGTGCTGGTAAAGAAATAAGCCCACCTCCGCCAACAACCGAATCAATAAATGCTGCTAAAAAACCAAAAAGAATAAGAATTACTAGTATATTTAGATCTAAATCAAAAGGCACAACAGGTCATCTCTTTTCTATTGTAATAATCTGATAGTAGCGAACTGAAGATAGGCTGTAAATACTCTACAAATAATTTTGTGACTCTTGAGTTTAGTTGAAGCGGATAGGATATTCGTATAATTTCTACATTAATCAAATATTTTCTACTTGGGGTTAGTATTTTGATGTATTATGTAATTGATGGTGTTTTTACGTAAAGGGGACGTGATGACATGAGTTTAGGAAATCATATACGTGTATTTCTTTGTGTTGTATTTATGGGGGTGCTTGTAGGCTATGTCTATAATGCAAAAAAAGATATAACAGATCATGAGTATATAGATATCGTAAAAGAAGGCTATTTGGAGAATTTTTCAGATGTCACAGTTCGTAATGCGTTTAACTACGCATTTTTTGAACCCTATTGGCGATATTATCAAGCGAAAACAAAGGAGCAAGTTGTAGAATTATCAGGTGATATTACGTTTCAAGGTGAAAAAGGACATGCCATTTTACAATTTGTCGTTGACGAACAAACGAAGCAATTTTCCCTTCGAGCGATGAAATTTAATGAGGTCGTCTTAAATGCCGAACAAAAACAGAAGCTGGTTGGCATGGTCTATCATACATGGGAAATGAAACAACTAGCTTATGAGTAAGGTTTTTTGCTTTGTAATTTAGCCGAACTATATTACAGTAAAAGGGGGAGCTTACAGACAGAGAGGATGTTTTGAATGAAGTTAAGTATTTTAGATCAAATGCCTATACCAAAAGGTCATTCGGCAGAGGAAGCCTTCCAACGTACAGAACAACTAGCATTGCTGGGGGAAGAACTAGGCTATCATCGTATGTGGCTAGCTGAACACCATAATAGTCAGTCGCTGGCAAGTTCGGCTCCCGAAGTAACCGCTGCATTTTTAGCTGCGAAAACGAAACGACTTCGCATTGGAACAGGTGGCGTTATGATGATGCATTATTCACCTTATAAGATAGCAGAGGTTTTTAAGACATTGTCAGGTTTAGCACCTAATCGTATTGACTTCGGAGTAGGGAGAGCGCCAGGTGGTGATCATGCCTCTATTTATGCGCTAGCAGAGGGAAGAAGACAACGCTTCACAGAGCAATACGATAAGCTCGAAATTATTTTAAAGCTGATGAATAATCAAAAAACAGGAGAACATGTCTATGATCAAGTCGTTGCAGCACCTGTTCATATTTCATTACCTGAGGCGTGGTTACTAGGTTCGAGTGGTCAAAGTGCTATGCAGGCAGGGCAGCTTGGCGTAGGCTATTCATATGCGCAATTTTTCACTGGCAATATGTCGAAGGATATTTTTGATGCCTATAAATCTTATTTTACGCCTTCTTATTATATGGAAAAACCACAAATCATTGTGACCTATGCAGCAACGGTTGCACCAACTTTAGAAGAAGCGGAATATTTGGCAAAACCAATTGATATTTCTCGTCTTCAGCTTATGAAGGGGCAAATCATTCAAACGATTTCACCAGAAGAAGCAAAGGATTATCCATTAACAGAAATGGATAAAATGACGATTGACAATAATCGCAAAGCAAACCTTGTCGGTACACCAAAGGATATTGCAGCATTTTTAATGAAAGAACAAGAGCACTATGGCTTTGATGAAGTCATGCTGAACTGTAATCAATATGAATTAGCAAGTCGTTTAAATACCTATAAATTCCTAGCGAAGGAATTATTATAGAACGAAAATCACCTCGTTGTTATTCTTCGAGGTGATTTTTTATGAGGCCTTACTGTTTTTTCTTTGTTTTATTGTACACAAAATAAGAAAACCCGGAAATAATTTTCCGGGTTCGATTACCACTTACATTAAATACTCCATGACACATTGCCTCGCTTCCGCATAGGATCTTAAGATATTCCTAAGAATTCTGTACTTTAGCTTTGCTTTGATGGTCCTTCTGAGTTATCGATCAATCGCACTCATCGGGTTAACCCTCCTAGTCATTGGATTTGGAAGTGAAATCTTTAATAGTATAGACCAGTGAAAAATTTTTATACGTCTTATAAAAAAATAAATTTTATTGCTGCCAGATAGCTCTTTTTTATGTACATAAAGAAAAAGTTAAGTTAAAAATTGGTTACGATTTTAATTTTTTATATTTATTTCCATGGAATTGATTGACTTAAAATGTGTATTAAACATATAATACATTTCAAGAAGCTTATTAACTGTTCAATACATTTTTTTGAAAATAGTGTATTAAGGTATTAATACACTAGATGGGTTTAGCGATAGAATGACTAGTCACAATTATAGATGTTTTAGGTAAATCCATCATTTTGCTTATTGTGTATTAAGTGTTTAATACACAAAATATGATTTTCTAGGAGTTGAGTTAATTGACGGTAAAGTTTAATAATAGGGATCCAGTTTATGTTCAGGTGATCCGGCATTTTAAAGAACAAATCGCAAAAGGGTATTTTGAGCCTGGTCAGGAGACGCCATCAAGGAGAGAGCTGGCCAATCAGCTGAAAATTAACCCCAATACAGCACAAAGAGCTTATAAGGAAATGGAGGAACAAGGATTGATTTTTACTGAAGGAAATATGCCAAGTTGCATTACGAAAGATGAAGCGGTTCTCAAAAGTGTCCGCGAGGAGTTGATTATGGAAGCAGTTGACTTATTTTTAGGTTCGATTCAATCCATCAATGTGCCGTTAGAAGAAGTGTTGGAGCTAGTTAAGAAAAAACATGAGGTCAAAAGCGGAGAAGCGGAGGATTCGAAATGATCGAAGTAAAAAATGTCAAGAAAAACTACGGCAGGAAACAGGTTTTAAAAGGACTTTCTTTTACGGCGGAGAAAGGTGAAATTACTTGTTTAATTGGGGTAAATGGAGTGGGGAAAACGACAATCATGAAAGCTATTATGGCGCTTACTCCGATTAATAGTGGCGAAATTTTGATTGATGGGGAAAAGATCCGAAAAGAAAGCTTTGAGAAAATTACCTTTATCCCAGATACGATTACGATGTTGCCGCAGATGAAAATTTGTGAAGCTTTTGCGTTCATGGCGGATTTTTATAAAAACTGGAATTTTCAAAGGGCAGAAGAGTTACTGCAATTTTTTAAACTAGATCCAACGGAACGGATTGCCAACTTATCCAAAGGGAATACTGCTAAAGTAAATATGCTATTAGGTTTGGCACTGGATGCAGATTATTTACTGATGGATGAACCTTTTTCTGGTATCGATATTTTTTCTCGTGAACAAATTACAGAAGTGTTTACAAGCCATTTAATTGAAGAGCGTGGCGTTATTATCACAACACATGAAATTAGTGACATAGAACACTTGATTGATAAAGCAGTCCTTATTGATAACGGTGAAGTAATAAAGGAATTTAGCGTGGAGGAAATGCGTGAGAATGAAGGGAAATCTGTAGTTGATATTATGTGGGAGGTGTACCAGAGATGAAAAACTATTTAAAACTTGTCAATTTCGAAGTAAGTCGATTTTTTAAATTCTACCTCATTCTAATAGGTTTGACAACTTTCAGTCAGCTCATTGGGTCGATAATCATCTCACAAGTTTATATGAAAAATGCAAAACAAGTGATGGCTGAACAGCAGTTCTCCATGAAACAATATATTGAGAAATATGGAACTTTTTCTTTTTATCAATTCCAACAATCTGAGTGGTTTCTGCTGCCAATCTTTTTATGTATCGCCATGTTGATGATTTATGTTTTTTTCATTTGGTACCGGGATTGGTTTGGAAAAAATACGTTTATATATAGATTATTAATGTTACCAACTGAAAGAATTACTATTTATTTTGCTAAATTAACAGCCATTATGCTTTTGGTTCTTGGTTTAATTGCTTTGCAAATAGTGTTGATTCTAATAGAAAAACAAATCGTGAATAGTATTATACCCATAGATTTCCAATCCAGTTTTTCAATTTACGATAAAAATAGCCTAGAAATGTGGGGTTGGCTCTATCCAAATACCTTTTCAGATTTCATCTTGATATATGGAGTAGGGTTACTTTTAGTAGCAGTACTATTTACCGCTATTTTAATTGAGCGAAGTTACGGTTTAAAAGGTATTTTTGGCGCAATTCTGTATGGCTTATTGTCACTTGGAGTCTTTTTTGTTCCAATTTTCTTAGCTAATTTCTATACAAACTACTTTTATCCACTGGAAATCTTCCTACTGGAACTGGTAGCATGCATCACCGTATTAGGAAGCGCTATTTGGTATGCAAATCATTTACTAAAGCATAAAATCAGGGTTTAATGGGGGAATGGCAATGAAAAAATATTGGCAAACAATATTGATTACTGTTATAGTCGTGGGGACAATCGGTTCTTACTATTTTTTACAAGTAGCAATGGCTTCCAAAAATGATATATCCTTTAAAATTGAAACGATCAGCGGAAACAAGGATGAAATCAAAAATCTGACCCTTCAAACAAGTTATCAAAGTGGGGTTAATCATCTTTGGTTGTACATATCAAAAGATGGTTCAGCTATTCTGAATAACAGGTCTTTAATTGGCAGTTTGAAAAACTCGAATAGATATATAATTCTTCAGAAATTTATTGATCAACACCGTCATTTTATGCGAGGGAAAGAGTCAAATCTAAGCAAGTACTTTGAAGACAAAGAACGCCTAATTTATACAAATTTTCAAAATAGTGGACAAAAAGAGATTGGTGACAATTTTTTACCTCTCCAAATCGATATACTTGATAAAAAGACAAATGACAATTCTTTCTTTGAAATCGATACGCCTGTCCAAGCAAGCTATGATTGGATCAATATAAATGATGTCTACGTCGCTCATGGAAAAATAAAGATACTAGCAACGAATTATCTTTATAATGGAGGAGAAGAGTTGCATATATATACAGTTGATGAGAACAAAAAAGAATTAGAAAATGACGCCATTATTGCAAAATTAGCGTCAGAAGAAAGAGTAAACGCTATTCGTGTTTTTAATGCAAACGATAATATTCAAAACCAAGATTTTTACTTATATATGGTAGAGAAATTTGGAAAACATAAAGAGGATGGAGAGCGAGAAATTACCTCTAGTCAAATCTATCTTTATAACAACGTTGCAAATGAACAGGAAGAATGGATTATTCCTGATGAATTAAAACCGTATAGGAAGTCAATCGTTATGCATGGAGCGAATATTTTCATTCCTGTTTATTCAGCTAATGGATTAAAGTTACACCGTTATACTATTGAAAAGAAACAATGGGAAGAGCCATTTATAATAAACTATGAAAGCACTGCTAATGATAACGAGATTCCTTTTTTACAAATAACAGATAGTAAACTATATTTAGTGAATCATATGACTGACGGTTATGCGCTGTTTATAAACGATCTACGTACAGGTGAATCCTTGTATGAAGGGAAGATCGTTAATGACAAAAAAGAAAATCAAGATCCAGATTACTCACTTTATATTGAACAAGTATATAGCAATTATTAACATTAGAGTAAACAGCTAATTGACATATATGAATTCATTAGTCGATGTGATTTAGTGACCTTGACAATGCTAACACAGCAATATTAATGAACGTTACAGAAGAAATTAACAACAGAAATGGGGGATATAAATGGGATGGTTACTCCTGCTTGCTGTTTTTATTGGGTTTATTTTAGTTATAATTAAAAAACGCTCATTTACATTTGGTTTATCTCCACAAGCATTAGAGATTCGACCAATTAAAGGATTAAAAAAGCTAAGTGATCACCTAGAAGAATCCCTTAATAAAAGTTTTATGGTGAACGTAGAAGAGCGGGTAAGGGAAAATAATAGGCTAAAAGAAAATGAGTATGAGTGGCGACTCCTCGATTTAAAACGTTATTTTATTTTGACATCCCTTTTTAAAGAGTCACCCATGTTTAGTGAGAAAGTCGATGAGCTGTGGCATCAGATGCTCATGTTTACTCGTGAGTATGATGAATTTTCAAAGAAGTATCTAGGGACAACACTGCATCATAGTCCTAATATAAATGTAGAGCCTAATCCTGATTTACGAGGTTTTTTTGATTGGGTGTATGCGGAGCTTTTTTTCATAAGAAATGAGAACATTCATCTTTATAAGGGATTTTTCAGAAATCCAGTACAGCCGACTATTATTGATGAATTTAAAAATTTACCAGAAAATGAACTAATAGAGCTCTATTTTAAGAAAGATACCAAATATATGTCTACTGTTCTTTCACTAATTTCTTCTATGAAGAAAACAGCTAATAGAGTAAAAGACTATGAGAAAAACGTCATACAAGAAATGCTGAAAAAGGGAAAAACACAGCAAAATTATAAAGCCATGCTCATCCCCTTCTTATCAGTTTCTTATTTCCATTATGATGAATTTTTAAGTTATATGAAAGTTAGTAGCAATAGTTCATCGAGCTGTACAAGTTGCGGATCAGCAAGCTCCTGTAGTTCTTGCACTTCCGCTAGCTCCTGTTCCAGCTGTGGTGGAGGTGGAGATTAATTAGAACCTTTTGGATTTGAATTTAAGGTATATAAAGAACTCCATTTTGTTTTTTCAAAATGGAGTTTCACTATTATTATTCAATTTTAAATACGAGCAGAGCCGCTCACAAACGCTTGATCTTGATAATACATATTTTTCACAAGAACGTTAGGGCCTAAGCATTTAACGGCTGGACAATGACAGTTGAGTGATTTTGCTAAATCCGTGGCCATCCATTTATCAAAAATAGCTGGTAGTTCGTCATGTACAATATTACCTAGTGCGGGTGTATCACCAAAATCAGTAACGATTACATCGCCAGTAAAAATATTAATATTTAAACGTGAACGACCATCTGGATCATTACGCATTGTGACATTCTTCGTTGTACGAAGACGTTGAAGTAACTTTTGATCTTCTTCATTCGTACTGCAAGGGTAGAATGGGAGTGTTCCAAACAACATCCATGTATTGTCATCACGAATATCTAGCAGATGATGGATCGCCTCACGTGTTTCCTCTAGTGAAAGGGAAGTAAGGGCACTAGCAAAATCTGACGGATACATTGGATGCACCTCATGCCTTGCACATTTCATTTCATTGATGATTTGATTGTGGATATGCTCTAAGTACGGTAAAGTTTTCTTATTTAACATTGTTTCCGCCGATACCATTACACCATGTTCTGCTAGCATTTTTGAGTTATCAATCATGCGTTGGAACAAAGCTGCACGTTGTTCATAAGTTGGTTTTCGCTCCATCATGGCAAAGCCTGTTTCAACGAATTCATCGATAGTACCCCAGTTATGTGAAATATGTAGCACATCTAAATATGGTGCAATCAGTAAATAACGTTCGGGCTCCAATGTTAGATTGGAGTTGATTTGTGTCCGCACACCACGTTCATGCGCATATTTCAATAAAGGCAATACATAGTTTTGAACGGATTTCTTAGACATCATCGGTTCTCCGCCAGTAATCGAGATTGTTTTTAAGTGTGGTATTTCATCAAGACGCTTTATAATTAGCTCAATTGGCAGTGCATCTGGATCTTTAGTTTGTAATGTATAGCCGACAGCGCAGTGTGCGCAACGCATATTACAAAGTGTTGTTGTTGTAAATTCAATATTTGATAGTGTCATTTGTCCGTGCTGTTCCACATCTAAATAAGCTTCCCATGGATCAAAGACAGGCGTAATTTTTTGTAAGGTCGTCATCTTTCGTACATCTTCCTTTCTAGCATTCTATTGTCTCATATTCATCGATAATTTCAAATATGAAATTACTGAAAGGGCTATTTTAGGACTAGATGAACATATTTTTACCCAATATAGGAAAAATATATAAAATTCAAAGGTTTAGAAAATCAATAGAGATAAAGCGCATACAAGTTCTAATATTCTGGAAAAAGTTGATTTACTGTTATTTTTCTAAAAAAACGTTATCATGGATAGAAGAAATAGTCACAATGCATCGAAGAAAGTGGGAACAGACATGACGAAATATGAAACATTATTGTTTGACGTGGATGATACGTTACTAGATTTTGATTTAGCCGAAAATGCTGCACTTGAACGCATGTTTAAAGAGGAAAATATACAAGTTACTCCAGAGATGATTGCACGTTACAAAGAAATTAATGAGTCGATGTGGCGAGCTTTTGAGCGAGGAGAAGTCTCTAAAAATACATTACATAATACACGATTTGCCATTGCTTTGAAGGAATATGGCATTGAAGTCGATGGAGCCTATTTTGAAACACTATTCCAAAAATATTTGTGTGAGGCACACCATTATGTAGAGGATGCCTACGAAGTGATCGCTCAGCTAGCCAACCATTATCATTTATATGTAGTGTCAAATGGGGTAACAGCTACACAAAATAAACGACTTATGGATGCGAATTTAGCGCAATATTTTAAAGGCATTTTTATTTCTGAGCAAACGGGCTATCAAAAGCCTATGCCAGCCTTTTTCGATTATGTTTTTGAACGGATTGGGGATTTTGATAAAGCTAAAACGCTGATTATTGGAGACTCCTTGACATCTGACATAAAGGGCGGCTTACAGTCAGGCATTGATACTTGCTGGTTTAATATCCGTAATGTTGAAAATACGAGTGGCATTGAACCGCATTATGAAATCAAAAAATTGGATGATTTACATGAATTATTGAATCAAAAAATAGCACAGTATTAACATGAAGGCACTTTCTTTGTTCTTTAGACAGAGGAAGCGCTTTTTTTGTTCAGCTTTTTCAACAGGCAACTTAGGTATAAAAAACAAGGGAAAGGGCAAAACCTTTTATGAGACTAGTTTCCATGAAAGGGGAAATATTCGATGAATATGGTTTTAACAGCTAATAAACGCCAAAAAGGACGTCAATCTTCATTAACGCAGCTTCGACAAAATGGCGCCATTCCTGGCGTTGTCTACGGCTTCCAAATGGAATCAACAGCTATTACTTTAGATGCAAGAGTTTTTGCGAAAATGCTCGCTGCACATGGTACGAAAAGTGTTTTTCAATTAGATGTTGATGGAAAACGCATTAATGCTGTGTTATCGGAAGTACAGCGTTGTGCTTTAAAAGGAAATATTAAGCATGTTGATTTTAAGTCCATCAATATGTCAGAGGAGCTTGAAGTGGAGATTCCAGTAACCGTTATCGGTGATGCCATCGGAGTGGCGGATGGAGGTTTCCTTTTACAGCCTAATCGTGAGGTACGCATCAAAGTGAAGCCAACCGAAATTCCAGAATCCATTGAAATAGATGTCACAAATGTGGCAATTGGGACTTCCCTTTACGTGGGGGATATTCGTCAACAGTTTTCATTTGAAATTTTACAAGAAGATGATTTCACATTAGTGACGATAACACCACCGTCTGCTGAAAATGTTCAGGAAGATGACACAGTGGATGACACACCTGAAGTGATCGAAGCGACAGGGAAAAATACGGCTGAGCCAGAAGCATAGCGCAAAAGAGGAGCCATTTTCAAAATGGCTCCTTGCATTTATTGCAGGATCTGTTCAATGGATTTTCGATAACGGAAATACAAGAAGACGTATATACAACAAGTGGCTAAAAATAGCCATGGTGGGATAAAACGCATAAAGGCAAAAGGTGTTTCAAATAAAAAGGAAAAAAGGAAAGCCAAACCTTCTTTATCCCATAAACCTGGGGTCAAGTAAGCATCTTTAATATTGAGAAAATAAGAGTGGTTATCAGATAAACACAATAACCAAATAAAAGAGAGTACAGCCCAACTGCAAGCATGCTTCATTAGACGTTTATATTTAGCAATTTGGGAATCATTATCAGAAAATAGCTCATCATGTCCATCTTTTCTTTTCAACCAATAATAGGTACCATCATACGATTTTTCTTTAATGGCCCGCCATCCATAATCCTCGTATAACTGTTTATAGTTTGCTTGCTCCTCATTCCGAAGATCTTGCTGAAAATCAATACGGATAATTTGTTCAACATCAGTAGTAGGATTAAATGTATATAATCCCGCAGAATTTACATTTGTACAAATCCATCCGTTAGACAACATATGATTTAACCACTGTTCTTCCTTTTCGATATTAAAAAATATCTTAAACTTTATCATATCCATCAGCTCCTTCGTATAAAGATAAAATTCGCTGCAATCTTTGTTGCTCAGCCGCTAATATTTGTAGCCCTTCAGCGGTTGTTTGATACACCTTGCGTCTAGTATCCTGTGTCTCTACAGGTGATATCCAATGATATTTCAACAAGTTTTCAATAGCTCCATACATAGTGCCAGCAGCGATCCTTACACTGCCTGCGCTCATTTCCTCGATTTTTTGCATCATAGCATAGCCATGTAACGGTTCACGTAAGGCAAGTAAAATATAGTGCATGGTTTCAGATAAAGGTAATAATTTATGTTTTTTCACATCTTCACCTCGATATACAGTTGAACTATATAGTTTGATTATATATAGTTCAACTGTATATTGCAAATGTATAAAAAAAGACAATGCATTTTAGCATTGTCTTAAAACCTATATGACAGCGCTCTTCACGCCAGTCCATCTCATAAATAATTTTTCGTTATAAGTTAGGGCAAATTGTACGATTGGCCCAAGTCCAAAGGCCATTAACACCGTCCCAATGCCAATAGGGCCACCAAGTAAGAAGCCAATGACAGCGACCGTTACTTCCATTGTTGTACGAGAACGTGTGACGCTCCAACCAAGTTTATGAACCATCATTAGCATTAAGGTATCACGCGGACCAATCCCTAAATTGGCCACCATATACATGCCACAGCCCCAGCCTAGTAAAACCAAACCTGTTAGGTAAGAAACAAGTTGCATCCAAAAACCATCGATATCAGGTAACCAATAATTAAATATATCAATAAAAATGCCCGCTAAAAACATATCGATAAAAGTTCCTGGCAATGGGAATTTTTTCGTAATCAGCATATCGAATGCTAAAATAACAAGTCCCAAAATAATAGACCATGAACCGATTGTTAACCCGATTGTTTTTGTTAAGCCAATATGTAGGACATCCCAAGAGCCGACGCCAAAAAGTTGCCCTTTAATTGTTAATGTGATGCCAAAAGATAGCACGATAATACCTGTTATGAAAAACAAACAGCGCGTAAAAAAAGCTTGTTTCATTTTTTAACCCTCATTCATCCGTAAATTCCTGTTGTCCATCAGATTATTATAGCAATAGATTTTCAATATGCCCGAAGATTGTCATTTCACATTTTTCAAAAAAAACAGTTTAGCTTTGGATGGAGAGGGCAAAATAAATATGTAGATGAAAGGATGGGATGAAATGACTTCTGTACGTGATGAAATTTTAGAAGTATTGAACCGTGAAAAGATTGGAACGATGGCTACTGTGGAAAATGGTAAACCTTACTCTCGTTATATGACGTTCCAGCATGATGATTTTGTGTTATATACAGTGACGAATAAACATTCTGAGAAAATGGAAGAGCTCCGTAAAAATCCATATACCCATATTTTATATGGCTATGAAAATGAAGGATTTGGCGATGCATACGTGGAAATTGAAGGCAAGCTCACTGAAGTACACGAAGAAGGAGCTAAAAATAAAATAGCAGAATTTTTCACAAGTATTTTCGTTGGCAATCAAGACGAAATGGTGACCTTAAAAATTGAACCCATTCGCATGCGTCTGATGAATAAAAAAGGACAACCACCAAAAGAGCTAGAATTTTCGAACGACCATTAATTAATGGTCGTTTCAGACTGTAGACAAACTCAAAAAATTTGAGAGTTTGCCTACAGTCTTTTTTCTTTTACAATGAAATAAAGTAAAGCCGTTGATTTCCACTACGGGC
>NZ_KQ465113.1 GCF_001308875.1 Lysinibacillus sp. ZYM-1
GGGTTCAGTCCCATTTGAGATTTCTTTTTTTATATGTTTAGAATCCTTATTATGTGGAAAAGTTTCTTATCAATTGGATGGAAAAAGGGGGATTTTCAATGGACTTAGTTCCTTTAACGATTCAACGTGCCTATATGACATTCTTGTTTCCCTTCGCCTATCACACAAAAGACCGACAAAAGATTGGTAATGTCCTCTTACATGAAGGGTTTTCATTTTTTGATTTGAACAACATAGCTCTTGAAAATGCCTTTTATGGGGACATAACAATCATACACGAGGAGCTTGCCCAGTTTTTCTATCCCTTTCTTGAGGATAAATTATTTCCAAAGGGATTGGACAGCCCAGACTTTCTTCGGTTCTCAAAAGCTTTCTATACACAAGGGGCTTTACATCATCAAGAAAGCAGTATTAACTACGAAATCATGAGTATTGATGTGACACTATGTCCTTTCGGCAATGGCATCGTGACAGTTCGAACAAACATCACAGATATGCCTCATGACATTAGTGATATTTTGAATTTCATCCACTACTTTAGGGTGCTAGAGGCAAAGCTGCGAGAGGAAAAAGGTGCAAGTCATCATTTTTCATTTGGTCATTGTGGTTCAACTAGTGAGCTATTATTCAACTATTTTATCCCCTACTTAAAGCCTTTTCTACAGCACCACCAAGACCATAGCAACGAAGGCTTACCTTTTTTTGAGGATGAACGAATGTTCTCATCCGCTTATTTAATTTGTAATGAAAAAGCAGAACTATTACCTGAACATCTTTTTCGATTAGGGCAGGTAGATGGACGAACACCTGATGGCAAGTCCTTTATTTCCAGTACAAACCCTCAATATATCTCAAATTATGTGCAGGAACATACTCATACACGCTGGGCACCAAATAGTTATATTATCTCTTCAGCACAGGCACAAATGACACTAACAAATAGAACATTTAAGAAATGCACACATAGCATTCAGGAGTTTATGGGTACTCACTATTATAATCTGTTCATCCATTACTTTTATAAAATGATGCTCTTAAAACTTTCTTATGAATACAGTGAAATAAAGTGGGGAAAGGATAAGCAGGTTGTCAATGAGTTAATCGAGCTGATTACAAAGTTTTCAGCACGTTATTATTTTGAAGAGGTTATTGTTCGAACTGAAGGTAGAGAAATTGCTCAAATGCTACGAAAGCATTTTCGTATAAATGAACATTATGTAGAAACAAAAGCAACATTGAACAGTTTGTATCGAACACAAGAAGATCAGTCTGATAATCGAAGCAATAATTTACTGTTTATATTAACCGTATTTACAGTTATATCTGGTATTTACGGCATGAACTTAGTCATTGAAGAATGGAAGGACAGTAGTGATTTAGATAGCGTTTGGAGCTATACACCATTCGAATGGCTTGCCTTCATCACCGCATTGAGTGGGATTGGCCTGTCAATTGTACTCGTTTGCTTGAATGCCTTCAAAACGCTACAAAATATGGTGCGTCGTGCTAGAAGAAAAATTTAAATAAAAGAATCTGTCCCCACGTGGAGGCAGATTCTTTTTAATTAGACATTTTGTTGGTTATTTGTATTTTTCTTATCTGCTAGAATTCGTGCTTCAATTTCCTTTGATTTAATTTCTTGTTTCTTAGAAATTTTACGGAAAAGCGTAAACACGATAACACATAAAATAAGCATGATTAAAAATTCAAATGCTGCTGGAATATATCCTGATTTATCTTCCGGGAAATATAAAAATTGGTACATTAAGTTTTCCATGCTCTACACGTCCTTATAATTATTATTCAAAGACTGTAATTGACTCAATTTTCACATCTTCTAATGGCTTATCACGGGGATCTTTTTCTACGTCCGCAATTTTATCCACAATGTCCATTCCTTCTACAACATGACCGAATACAGTATGTTTATGGTCTAACCAAGGAGTACCACCATTTTGTGCATAAGCTTCGATGATTTCCTCTGGGAAGCCTGCTCCTTGTAATTGACGTAGCATATCACTTGGAAGATGTTTCATTTGTACAAGAAAGAATTGAGAACCATTTGTGTTTGGACCAGCATTAGCCATTGATAGCGCACCGCGTAGGTTAAACAATTTATCTGAGAATTCATCTTCAAAAGAATCACCCCAAATTGACTCTCCGCCCATACCTGTTCCAGTTGGGTCACCACCTTGAATCATAAAGTCTTGAATAACACGGTGGAAAATGATGCCGTTATAATAACCTGATTTAGCATGACCCAAAAAGTTTTCAACAGTTTTTGGTGAAAACTCTGGGAACAGCTTAATTTTGATGGCACCTAATGTTGTGTTCATTTCTACAAGCACTTCGCCTGCTTGTACGTCAGTTGTTAATTGTGGAAACATGGAAGTCTCTCCTTTAATGATAAATTTCAGTTTCAATGAAAAGGATGACAATTCATCCTTCTTGACCTCATTTTAGTCTAACATACTTCCCCTTGGTTTTCTTCATCAAAGTATTGACGATTTATGCACTTTTAACTCCCCCTCTAAAAACGAAGGAAATAGGTCTGACCGAGTATTTGGAATCAATCCAAAATATGTTATTCTGTTGAAGGATTCATAGAAAGAGTGGAGGCACACATGAAAAAGGCTTTTGGTTTTTTTATTATACTTCTTTCCCTACCTGTTCTTTGGTGGATTAGCACAAACATACGAACAGAAATCAATACAGCTCAAGCACATGAGGAACAAATTACACAGGCTATTTATTTGCCCGAAGTGCAACCTCAGCTTCCAGTAACACTTAAAGATCAAAATGGGCAAACATTTAGTGAAGAATATGTCGAATGGCGGCAGCCACTAACATTACAAGAAATTCCACAAATTGCCCAGGAAATATTCATTACTAGTGAAGATGCCGACTTTTACGAACACATCGGCTTTGATTTAAGTGCTATCCTTCGTGCAGTGGTCGCCAATTCAAATACGAGTACTAGCTCTCAAGGTGGCAGTACGATTACACAGCAGCTTGTTCGGATGCGTTATTTATCTGACGAAAAAACATATGAACGAAAATTAACCGAACTTTTTTATGCTTATGAATTAGAAAAAGAATTCGATAAAGAAACAATTTTAACCATGTATCTTAATGAATCCTATTTTAGCAATCAAGTTTATGGCATTGGTGGAGCAGCAACTTATTATTTTCAAAAACCTCTCCAACAATTATCTATAGCTGAAATTGCTTTCATCGCAGCGATTCCCAATAACCCGTCCCTTTACAATCCTTTAAAAAATTTCGATCAAACCAAGGCACGTCAGGAGCGCTTATTAGATACGCTTTCCGCTAAAGGTAGTATTACAAAGGAAGAGGCAACAACGTATAAGGCTGAAACCATTACATTGCAAATTAAAGATAAAATTCAAAGCTATCCGATGTACAGCACTTATGTTCTTCAAGAGTTAAAATGGTTAGTCGCAGAAAAAGAAGGCTATGCAGATCGACTTAACAACACAGATAATGAGGAAGAAAAGAAAAAAATTAAAGCACAATTAGACAATCGACTTGATACGCTATTTCAAAATGGACTCATGATTTACACAGCATTAGATCCTCATAAACAGCAGCATGATGAGGAAAAAATGACGGCTACTTTAGGTGCAGGCCCGTTGCAAGCAGCAGGAGCTGTCATTCAAAACCAATCAAGAGAAATAGTTAGCTTGTATGCAGGAAAAAACTATGAAAAATTTGATTATCATCGCGCATTTCAAGGAACACGCCAGCCAGGTTCTGCCTTTAAGCCACTGGCAGTCTACGCCCCTTTCTTTGAAACGACAGCCCATACACCTGATTCGATTGTAAATGGCGGCAGTTATTGTGTTGGATCATTTTGCCCCCAAAACTATGGGGGTTATAAGTATGGCGATGTGTCCATACGTACAGCGTTTAGACATAGCTATAATACATCCGCTTTGCGACTCTTTCATACAGTTGGCGTTGAAACAGCATTTCATTACTTAGATCGTTTCCACTTCCGTTCTATTGTAGAAAAAGATCGTAATTATGCCACTTCTTTAGGTGGACTTACCTATGGTGTAACAGCGTTAGAGCTAGCAGATGCCTATACAAGCTTTATTGATGGATCTTATGTTCTTGCTCATAGTATTCGTAAAGTCACAGCATTAGATGGAACAGAACTCTATAGTTGGCATACACAGCGTGATCAAATCTGGTCTCCTAAAACAGTAAAATACATGCGCGAACTCCTTGCCGATGTTGTGGCGAATGGTACCGGACAAGGTGTTTACAGTAACAGTAGCTACGTTGGTGCCAAAACAGGTACAACTAATGACTATCGAGACTACTGGCTTGCTGGACTCAATGATAACTATACAGCTGCCGTATGGATTGGTTATGATAAGCCTCAATCCATGCAAAAATTAGAAGAATACAAAATTCATCATCAATTATTTAATGTTTTACTTGAGTAAGATTAATAGCGATTCAAGACCTGCAACATAACCTTTTGGTGCTAGTTGAGTCTCTTTGCTCAACTGCACCTCTTACACATAGATCTTCAATAAAAACCTTCCCTATTCAAATCAGAAAGCTATTTTTGACCTTATTCTTATTTGGAGTTTTAATAGGTGGATGTACGAAGAAAGAGGATGCAGGTAAGTATGTGAAATACTTAAAAAAGGCAGCAGAAATTACTTTTCTGCTGCCTTTTCAATAGTGAAACTATAGAGCAATGTGTATTTATTGAGCAAATGGTAAACTTGCCAAAATACCATTATATAGTTTCAATACAACATAAACGACTAATGTTAATAGAATAGACCACATAAAAAGTTCAAAGATTAATAGACCGATTGTGCCACCCATTGTCATAAAATGACTCATTTTGTAGATCAGATAAATGAAATAAGTAAACACAGTTATGACAAAGATTCCTATTAAAACATAAATAAATTGGATCGCAAATGCTGAACACATGGCACCGATAAACAAGATAATATAGCCGCCTCGCGCTTGACTAACGGTTGCCCCATCATTATCTTTTGAAAAAAAGAGCATTCCTAACTCATGTATGGTTTCTCCTACTAATTTGAGTGCTGAAAATAGCATAAAAAAAACAATAGCAAAAATAATGAGTAAAAATACACGTAATTCCACATCAGATAAAAATTCTCGCATACCTGAATATACACCGATTGCTCGAAAAATCTGTAAAGATTCTCCAACAGCATACATACCAAATGTCAAACTAAACAATAAAATTGTAATTAATGGTAGATAACCATAGATATATGGATTCTTCATAAAATTTTTTTTCCTCGATTTTTATTGATAACTTCCTATTTATAATATAACGAAAATTCTTCCACTACCGCAAGCTAAATCCCAATAGTGCAAATGCATTCCCAATTAAAGTACGTTATAATTGATTTACTTACCTGCATAAAGGAGGGTTATTTTTTTGTTACAAGTACTTTATATTTTCATTCCAATGCTTGCTGCGATATTAGTACCATTTTTATATAGAAGCATAAAAAATATTCATACTGGCTGGTTTGTTCTTGCTGTTCCAGCTACGCTCGTAGTTATCTATGCATCCTATATTACACAAGTAGCTAAAGGCGAAATATTTACTGGTGAACTTCCATGGATTCCATCGCTTGATATTTCCATCGTCTCCTATTTGGATGGCCTTAGCTTATTATTCTCACTATTAATTACTGGGATCGGTTCATTAGTTGTTCTATACTCCATTTTTTACTTAGATAAACATAAAGAAAAATTACATAATTTTTATGTTTACTTACTGTTGTTTATGTCAGCCATGCTTGGAGTAGTACAGTCAGATCACTTAATTACATTGTATTTCTTTTGGGAATTAACATCGATTTCCTCATTTTTACTCATTGGTTATTGGTATAACCGTGATGCATCACGCTTTGGCGCGCTGAAGTCAATGATGATCACAGTTGGCGGTGGCTTAATGATGCTAGGTGGATTCGTGCTTCTCTATTTAATGGGAGGGACTTATTCTATTCGAGAGCTCATTGTCATGGCACCAAATTTAGTAGATCAACCTTTATTTACCTGGTCGCTTGTTTTAATACTTCTAGGAGCATTTACAAAATCCGCACAATTCCCATTCTACATTTGGCTACCAGATGCTATGGAAGCGCCAACACCAGTAAGTGCATACCTTCACTCTGCCACAATGGTCAAAGCAGGTATTTATTTAGTGGCACGCTTTACCCCAATTTTTGCAGCTTCTGAGCTCTGGGTGTGGCTTGTAACAGGTGTAGGTATCTTAACTTTATTCTGGGGCTCCTTCTTTGCAGTCAAACAAACAGACTTAAAAGGTATTCTTGCATTCTCAACAGTCAGTCAACTTGGACTCATTATGTCACTACTTGGGGCAAGCGCAGTTGCTTTTCATTCTAATGACTCAATAGATACGATTAAATTTGCTGCATTTGCTGCCATTTTCCACCTTATCAATCATGCAACATTTAAAGGCAGTCTATTTATGATTGCTGGAATTATCGATCATGAAACAGGGACACGTGATATTCGAAAACTGGGTGGATTAATGAGTATTATGCCCATCAGTTTTACAGTTGCGGCGATTGGAAGCTTGTCGATGGCTGGTCTTCCGCCATTTAATGGCTTCTTAAGTAAAGAAATGTTTTTAACAGCCATGCTCTCACTTCAAAAGTTTGAGTTATTTGGCTTTGATACATGGGGAACGCTCTTCCCTATAGTGGCTTGGGTTGCTAGTATTTTCACATTTATTTATAGTTTTTATTTTGTTTTTCGAACATTTAATGGAAACTACAAACCAGAAAAATTACCTCATAAACCACATGAGGCACCTATCGGGATGCTAATTTCTCCAATACTTTTAGCAGTCTTAGTTGTGTTAATATTCTTTATCCCGAACTTTATTGGCGATACATTTGTAAAACCGGCTGTTCAAGCGATTCAGCCATTTTTATACGATACACCACAAGATATTGACATACATGTAGTAGCTTGGCATGGAATCAACCCAGAGCTGCTAATGACAATAGGTATCATTATCATTGGGGTACTGCTTTTTGTGGCATTACCAAATTGGCAAGGTATGTATCAACGATTACCAAAAGCTTTCACATTGAACAATGCTTATGACAAAATTATGCAGGGATTAGATGTTGGCCTAAATCGTCTATCTCGAATCTACATGACAGGTTCTATGCGTCATTATTTGCTCTATATGTTTAGCGGTATCGTCGTTATCGTCATTGGTTCTCTTGTTGTAAAAAATGCCTTTAGTCTTTCATTCCAAGATACTGCTCCAATTAGACCTTATGAAATTATTTTAGTCATCGTTTTATTAATTGGAACAGCTATCACAGTACTAGCCAAGTCACGGTTAACGGCCATTATAGGGCTTGGTTCTGTAGGTTATACAGTAGCATTATTCTTTGTTATTTTTAATGCACCCGATTTAGCGTTAACACAACTAGTTATTGAGACAATATCTGTTGCACTCTTTTTATTGGCATTCTACCATCTACCAAAGCTTGGTAAACGAGAAGAACGTATGAGGTTTCAATTAAATCGTGCTGTTATATCCATTGCAGTGGGTGTCATGGTAACACTTGTCGCACTATCTGCCCATTCGCAAAAACTCATTCCCTCTATTTCCAAGTACTATGAGGAAACCGTTTATTCCTTAGCTGGCGGAGGAAATATTGTCAACGTCATTTTAGTAGACTATCGTGGCTTCGATACATTGTTTGAAATTACAGTACTAGGTATTGCTGGAATGGCTATTTTAGCAATGATTAAATTGCGCATGAATAGAAAGGAGAAATCACATGAAAACAAATGATGTGATAATACAATTTACGGCTAAAATTGTATTTTTCATTATTTTCTTCTTCTCCATTCATATTTTTTTAGCTGGTCATTACACGCCTGGTGGAGGCTTCGTAGGAGGGCTTTTAACCTCAAGTGCAATCGTACTATTAGTGTTAGCCTTTGATATCAATACAGTACGACATATTTTACCTATTAATTACACGTACTTAACGGCCATTGGTTTACTATTGGCCCTTGCCACTGCGGCATTTCCTATGTTTATGGGCAAACCGTTTTTTACCCACTACTTTAATTATTTCGATTTACCGCTTCTAGGCAAACAGTCTCTACACACGGCTATGCTTTTTGATAGCGGTGTCTATCTGGTTGTTGTCGGCGTTACGATGACCATTATTCAAACGATTGGAGAGGATGAATAATGGAAATAATTATGGCTTTTGTGATTGGCTTTCTCTTTATGGCAGCTGTCTATTTAATTTTATCGAAAAGCTTATTACGTATTATTATTGGTACAGGACTTTTAAGTCACGGTGCCCATCTACTTATTTTAACGATGGGTGGACTTGGCGGTGAGGCTCCACCCGTATTAAACGAAGGAGCCAAAACTTTTGCAGATCCATTACCGCAGGCGCTTATTTTAACTGCTATTGTTATTAGCTTTGGGGTAACAGCATTCTTCCTTGTGCTGGCGTATCGTTCCTATCAGGAACTTCAAACAGATGATATTAGCTTAATGAGAGGAAGTGATGAGGATGAATAACTTCCTACTTCTGCCTATCATCATTCCGTTCTTCTTCGGGATGATTTTAATGTTTGGGCAAAAAAATCTAACCTATCAACGAACCTTTTCATTACTGGGCATCGGAGTCTCCCTGATCACTGCCCTTTCACTTCTTTTTAAAGTGAAAAATGATGGTATCCAAAAGGTAACTTTCGGAGACTGGCCAGTTCCTTATGGCATTACTATGGTTTCTGATATGGTATCCGCACTGCTTGTTACAACGACATTGCTAATAGCTCTTTTTGTTGTTTGGTATGGCTTTGGTTCTATTTCTAAAGAACGTGAACAATTCTTTTATTACCCTGGAATAATGTTTATTTTAACTGGGGTGAATGGAGCCTTTACAACAGGTGATATTTTTAACTTATTCGTTTTCTTTGAAGTATTATTAATGGCTTCTTATCTACTTATCGTGCTAGGTGGCGAGAAAGGGCAACTAAAAGGATCAATCAAATATATCTTAATTAATGTTATTTCGTCTGCCTTATTCGTTATTACCGTTGCCTTTTTATACTCTGTTGTAGGAACCTTGAACATGGCTGATATTGCCGTTAAAATAGCTGAAATCAATCAACCTGGGATCATTACTGTTATAGCTGTACTCTTTTTAATGGTATTTGGATTAAAAGCAGCTATTTTTCCATTGTACTTTTGGCTTCCTACTTCGTATGCAGCGGCGCCTATACCGGTACTTACACTATTTGGTGCACTGCTCACAAAGGTTGGCGTATATGCGATTACACGCACCTATACACTATTCTTTGTACATGATTTATCCTATACACATGATCTATTGATGGTCCTTGCCATTGCTACAATTGTAGCTGGGTGCATTGGGGCACTAGCTTATTTTGATGTCAAACTTATTATTATCTACAACATTGTCATTGCAGTAGGTGTTATTTTATTTGGTGTCTCTCAAATGAACGAGGTTTCTTTAAAAGGTGCGATGTTTTATCTAGTGCACGATATGCTTATAAAGGCAGCACTCTTTATGTTAATCGGTATTATCATCTACATTACAGGTACATCGGATTTGCGTAAGATGGGTGGTCTGATGAAGAAGTACCCGGCTCTTGGTTGGTTTTACTTAATTGCGGCTTTTGGTTTAGCTGGTATTCCACCACTTAGCGGATTTATTGGTAAGCTATTGATTGTACAAGGTGGCTTTGAGGCAGGGAGTATGTGGAGCAGTATTTTCATATTAGCGTCCTCACTGCTCGTGCTATTATCAGTGATTCGAATCTTCCTCTATGCCTTTTGGGGTGATGAAAAAGAAACAAAAGGTACTGTCGACAAATCTGTCTATAAGATGCTGTTTATGCCTTCAGCCCTTTTAGTACTCATTTCTGTAGCATATGGTGTAGGTTCTGAATGGATTACGCCATTTATGGACGATGCAGCAAAACTATTAAATGATCCATCTATCTATATAGATGCTGTGATGAAGGGGGATTAGCACTATGGCATTTCAAATGATTTTAAACTTTGTACTTGCCTTTGTATGGATGTTCCTTTCCTCTAATTACACAGCAACCGGCTTTATTATTGGGTTCTTAATGGGAATCATTCTACTCATAATAATGCGGAGATTCTTCAAGTCTCGTCTTTATATCTATCGCTTATGGGCCCTTTTAAAATTGACTTTGCTGTTCTTTAAAGAATTAATATTAGCGAATGTGCAGGTTCTAAAAGTAGTGTTAAAGCCTAAATTAGACATGCAGCCTGCCTTTTTTGCTTATCCAACTGTATTAACCGAAGATTGGGAAATCACTTTATTATCCAGCCTTATTACTTTAACGCCAGGAACTGTAGTTGTACATGTATCTGATGATGCTAAAACACTGTATGTACATGCTATTGATATTAGTGATGTGGATGAAGCTGTTGCTTCAATTCGAGATTCATTTGAGAAAGCGATTTTGGAGGTGAGTAAATCATGACAACTTTTATTATTGCGGTCATTGTAGTGATTTGCTTATCGATGATTGCGGTCATTTATCGAATGGTAAAAGGGCCTTCAGCATCTGACCGTGTTGTTGCTTTGGATTCACTGGGTGTTTCCCTTATTTCCTTGATTGGACTATTTTCGATATTAGTGGAAACAAGCTTCTTCCTTGAGATTATTTTATTGTTAGCGATTTTATCATTTATCGGTACAGTAGCCTTCTCTAAATTCATAGAGAAAGGAGATATCATTAAACGTGACAATTCTCGCTAATAGTTTAGTTATCTTTTTCATTTCTATTGGAGTAATTTTCATTGTCGTCACAGCTATTGGACTTGTTCGCTTACCTGATTTATATACACGGGCACATGCTGCTTCAAAAAGTGCTACACTTGGTGTCATGTGTGTATTGATAGGTGTATTCTTTCACTTTTGGCTGATTGAAGATCATTTCAATCCACGTATATTACTGGGAATATTATTCCTCTTTATCACTGGCCCTGTTGGGGGACATATTATGACTCGCTCTTCCTATATCGCTGGTGTAAAGCCTTGGAAAGGGACAGTACGTGATGAATTAGGTCCTGAAATTGACAGAATGAAAAAAGAACAAGGTGTGAAATAAAACATATAAAAAATCTGCTCGATCATTCTGAACGAGCAGATTTTTTGTTTGCTTAAATATATCCCTTAGCAGTTAAAATACTTATTAGCTGTTCCACACATTCTTCAATGGTATGGTGTTCTGTATCTAAAATAATTTCAGGATTTTCTGGTTCTTCATAAGGAGCGCTAATACCTGTAAAATTAGCAATTTCTGCATTTCTTGCTTTTTTATATAGACCCTTTGGATCCCGTTTTTCACATGTTTCTACTGAGCACTTTACAAAGACTTCAATAAATTCGCCATCTTCGACAAGCGTACGGACCACCTGACGATCTTCTCGATAAGGCGAGATAAATGCCGTTAACACAATTTGACCGCTTTCTATAAATAACTTTGAAACTTCTCCTATTCGACGAATGTTTTCTTTTCGCCCTACCTCATCAAAGCCTAAATCCTTATTTAAGCCATGACGGACATTATCGCCATCCAACACAAACGCTTGGTTGCCCCTTTCATATAATTGACGGGCGAAAGCATTGGCTACGGATGATTTTCCTGAGGCAGATAAACCCGTAAACCATAAAATAAAACTTTGGTGTTTATTATGGGATCGACGCTCCTCTTTCGTAATGGACGCTTCATGCCAAACAATATTCGAACTCATTTGACTACCTCCTTCTGCATGCCTTTAATTAATACATCTACTACCTCTTTACGGCTGAATGTACTAGGTGGCACTTCTCCATTGCGAAGCATCTCTCGTACTTTTGTTCCTGATAAAATAATATGGGCAGAGCTATCGTGCGGACAAGTTTTTGTCGTAGCCATCCCTTCACATTGCTGACAATAAAAACTATGCTCGAACTTTAATGGGACAATCCCTAATTCGTCTTTCGTAAACTGTTCGAAGATCTTTTGGGCGTCATACGTGCCATAGTAATCCCCTACACCTGCATGGTCTCGGCCGACGATAAAATGTGTGCAGCCATAATTTTTCCTTACAAGTGCATGGAAAATGGCCTCCCTTGGTCCTGCGTAACGCATAGCAGCCGGAAATACACCCAATTGTACACGATTTTCAGGATAGTAATTTTTTAATAGAATCTCATAGCTCTCCATGCGGATAGTCGCAGATACATCATCCGATTTTGTTTCACCAACAAGAGGGTTTAAAAATAAACCATCAATCGTTTCAAGTGCTGCCTTTTGGATATATTCATGTGCTCGATGCACTGGGTTACGCGTTTGAAAGCCAACAATTGTTTGCCATCCCTTTTCAGCAAATAAATGACGGGTTTCCACTGGATCAAATGAATACGTAGGAAACTTTTGTGCAAGACGTTTGATTAAGGTGATTTTTCCTCCGACATAAATAGCAGGACGTTCATGTAATTTGTGAACCCCAGGATGTGCTAGATCCTCAGTACCATATACAAGTAATGCCTCTTTTCGCTTATTCGGCTCAAAAATATCAGCCACCTGAATGACACCATAAGTTTCACCTTGATAGACTAATTTTACCTCTTCATCAGGTTGTAATGTCGCTGCTTTCTCTTCCGTCACAGGGAGGGTAATTGGAATACTCCATACTATGCCTGATGCTAATCGACTTTTTTCCACCACTGATTCATAATCTGCTTGTGTTAAAAAGCCTTCGATGGGACTATAACCACCTATGGCAATTAACTCTAAATCACTCAAAGAAATGGCATCCAGCTCTATCTCCTTATGAATAGATGTCATATCCTTTTCGGGATGAAAAGCTTGCACAAGAAACCCTCCATGTGGTTGTAAACTCATATAATCTCCTCCTAATTCTAGTTAAATACTAAGTTTAATAGTTGAAATGTATGAAAGATCAAAATCAATGATGTTGTAACACTAGTAAAATTAAATACCCTCTCCTGCATCATATATGGATTGCTCTTCTTCTCGCATTGTACGCATTAAACTAATAACACCAAGCGTTCCAACAATAATGCTGCCATTCAAAATAATCGCATAAAGATCTTTTTCTAAAAACAACTGCACTAAAAAATAAGAAATAGCTAACGAAAAAATTGGTGATACAACCCAAATACGAATAATTTTTTTCACGATATGCTTGTGGAAAATTTGTTTTCCATTCTTCGCCATCCCTATCCCAATAATAGAAGAAGATGTTACTTGTGTTAACGGTACTGGAAGTCCAAAAATTGAGCTTATACCAACAAGAAGCGCACCCGTACTTGAAATTAAAATCCCTTCTGCCTTTTGAAAACGAATAATCTTTTTACCGTTTGTTTCAAGAACTCGTTTTCCAAGTAGGATGGCCCCTAACGCCACAAATGCACCACCCAGCATAATGCCCATAGAAACGTCCATCATCCCCGCACCAACTAGCGGTCCAACTGCATTGGCAACGTTATTCATACCTGCCGAAAAAGCTTCAAAAAATCCTGCTAATACTAGTAGTAAAGTTAAAATTGGACGATCTTTTAGTAATCCCCTGTGTTGTAATTTATATAATAGCTTCCCAAATATAAGGGCAATAACAAAGGCTATAAGTGGTACAATGACCCAAAAGGTTATGATGACAAGCAAAGAATTGACGTATAACACTTTATATGCCATTCCCACACCAACGACTGCCCCAACAGTAACTTCACTCGTAGATAAGGGAATGCCTAAAAGATTGGCAAAAAATAAACTACTTGTTGCAGAAATCAAAATAATGATGACAATCTTCACTGTAATATACTCCTGAGGCATAATGCCTGAGCTAATCGTTTTGACAACTTCTCCTCCGCCTAAAACTGCTCCACTATAAACGCCTATTGCGCATAACAGTAATGCTTGCCATGCCTTTTTTATAGCACCTGCCCCGTAAGCAACTCCCATTGAAGCTGCTGCTCCACTTGCACCTATATTCATTGCAAAAAATAAACTAATCGCTATGGCAAAATATTCAAGCATGACATAACTCCTCTATTCATGTAGCCCACATTCCGTTTTACCAGAACCTTGCCATCGACCAGAACGTAAATCATCCATCGTAAACGCCGGTTTTGTACAATGCTCACAACCGATACTTGGATAACCTTGATCATGCAAGGGATTGTATGGCAAATTGTGCTTTGAGACATATCGCCAGACATCCTTCCAAGTCCAATGGATAAGTGGACAAACTTTAATCGACTTAAATTTATCATCACGATTAAGAAAATTTGTCTGTTGACGTGTTGGCGATTGTTCACGACGTAAACCAGATATCCAAGCCTTTGTACCTGACAGAGCTTCATGTAAAGGCTTAATCTTGCGAATATCACAACATTGATTTGGATTTGACTTCCATAGTTCATGACCATATTGAACCGCTTGTTGTTCTAGTGTAAGTGCAGGCTTCTTCATAACAATGTTTAATTGTGGATATTTTTCTTTTACTTGATTGATCGTTTCATAAGTTTCTTTAAAATGGACATCTGTATCTAAAAAGACAATGGTTGCATCTGGCCTCACCTTAGAAATGAGATCAATTAAGACTATGCCCTCAACCCCAAAACTACAGGCATAAACTATTTCATCTCCATACTCTTGATAGCTCCACTGTAGAACCTCTAATGCTCCCTTATACGTATCATCCACTTGAAAATTAATGTTTGGTTCTTGCCAATTTGCATGTGTTAACATTGAATCCCCCTCATAGCGAAAAAAGGCGTTCTAACAAACGACACAAAAAAACATGTCTTTGTTAAAACGCCTCTAGTTTGACTAGCCAGCTCATTATTCAACGATTGTTCACTAGTAATTGCTACCTCGTTCTATAATCGTTCTTCTTATTACCAAATATATACTAAAGTACACCAAGCAGTCAACTAGGTTTTTGAAATATCTTATGCAATGAACCCACTTTTGACACTCTTAGGTGCATAAGATGAATGATATATAGACAATCACAGTTACTTTCAAAATTTTATAATTCCTTGTTGACTAATAGGAAATATATGTTTAATGTATTACCTAAAGCTTTGACACAAATACTAAAAATGCTGATCAGAGGATCTGAAGGCCGTCTACCCATGATGTTTTGTCATTATGGGGGATGGCCTTTTGCATTCTTTGGCCAGAAAGGGAGTGAAATGGAATGAAAAAAAGGAGATATGTTCTGCAATTAATAGTACTACTAACTGTAATAACGTTAACCTTAACAGGATGTGGTAGCGCTGACTCAAATGAAAATGCAAGTGGAAAATCAGTAGAGCTACTAAATGTATCCTATGATCCAACACGTGAGCTTTACGATGAGTTCAATAAAGATTTTATAAAAAAGTGGAAGGATGAAACAGGGCAAGATGTTACGATCAAACAATCTCATGGGGGCTCTGGCAAACAAGGTAGAGCTGTGATTGATGGTCTTGAAGCGGACGTTGTCACGCTTGCTCTCGCCTATGATATTGATGAAATTGCCCAATCTCGTGAACTGTTGAATAAAGATTGGCAAACGGAATTTGACCATAACTCTACCCCTTATACATCAACCATTGTCTTTTTAGTACGTAAGGGCAACCCCAAAAATATTCTAGATTGGGATGATCTCATAAAAAAAGACGTATCTGTCATTACACCTAATCCAAAAACATCTGGTGGTGCAAGGTGGAACTACTTAGCTGCTTGGGCTTATGCTGGGAAGTTATATAACAATGATGAATCAAAAATAAAAGAATTTATGAAATCACTTTATAGCAATGTTGAAGTACTAGATTCGGGCGCACGAGGAGCTACAACAACATTTGTTGAACGAAAAATTGGGGATGTCTTAATTGCATGGGAAAATGAAGCCTACTTATCACTTCATGAATTAGGTAAGGATGAGTTCGAAATTATAACACCTTCATTAAGTATTTTAGCGGAGCCACCAGTTGCAGTTGTTGATAAAATCGTGGATAAAAAACGGACACGTGAAGTGGCTGAGGCTTACTTACAGCATTTATATAGCGATAACGGGCAAGAAATTGCTGCGAAAAATTACTATCGCCCTCGCAGCGAAACTGTTCTAGCCAAATATAAAGATCAATTCCCTCAGCTTGAACTTGTCTCTATTGATGATTTTGGTGGCTGGACACAAGCACAAGCCACGCACTTTAAAGATGGTGGTACCTTTGATGAAATCTATGTACCACAATAAGGAGTGTTCTAATGAGTAGTCTAACCCTGACGAAGAAATCACGTCGAATTATCCCAGGATTTCACCTGTCTCTTGGTTATACGATGCTATATGTAAGCTTACTAGTATTGTTACCACTTTCCATGATATTCATCCACACTATGTCCTTAAGCTGGACAGCGTTTGTCGATATAATCACGGATCCTCGTGCTGTTGCTTCCTATAAAGTAAGCTTCAGCACAGCTCTAATTGCAGGTCTATTGAATGTTCTTTTCGGCACAATTATTGCTTGGGTTCTGGTGCGCTACCAGTTCCCCTTTAAAAGAATCATAGATGGATTAGTAGATTTACCCTTTGCTTTGCCTACTGCTGTAGCTGGGATTGCCTTAACATCGCTTTATGCGCCCAATGGTTGGATTGGCCAATTTTTTGATTTTAAAATTGCCTTTACACCCCTTGGCATCATTATTGCCTTAACGTTTATTGGGTTACCTTTTGTTGTACGGACAGTACAGCCAGTATTGCAAAATATTAGTGCTGAAGTCGAGGAGGCTTCTGCTAGCCTTGGAGCGAATCGTTTACAAACTTTTCGAAAGGTCATTCTACCCGAGTTGCTACCAGCGATATTAACGGGCTTTTCATTAGCCTTTGCTCGAGCACTAGGCGAGTATGGCTCTGTTGTTTTCATTGCTGGAAATATGCCTATGAAAACAGAAATTACACCTTTAATTATTATGACTAAGCTTGAGCAATATGATTATGCTGGCGCCACTGCAATTGCAGTAGTAATGCTTGTTACGTCATTTATTTTATTATTTACAATCAACATCATACAATGGCTAGCCAATCGTCGCTTTGTACATTAGGAGGAGCTATATGGAACAATCAACATTTATTCAACAGGCTAGTACTGAAAAAAATAAAGTTACTAAGTCTGCCGCCTTACAAGAGCCTCGTTTTATTCGCTATACACTCACATTTATTGCTTTAGCCTTTTTAGCTTTTTTTATCGTACTACCATTAGCTTCAATTTTTATCACAGCCTTTCAAAAAGGTGTGGATGTTTACTTGGCAGCTATTACACATCCAGATGCATTAGCTGCTATTAAACTCACTTTAATGGTCGTAGCTATTGCCGTACCGCTAAATGCGATCTTTGGTGTGATGGCTGCTTGGACACTTACAAAATTTAATTTTAAGGGGAAAAATCTTTTACTAACCATTGTTGATTTACCTTTTGCAGTCTCCCCTGTTATCGCGGGTTTGGTGTTTATTTTATTATTTGGGTCACAGGGATTATTTGGTGATTGGTTATTCGCTAATGATATTAAAATTGTTTTTGCTCTACCAGGTATTGTCCTTGCAACTATATTTGTCACATTGCCATTTGTTGCTCGTGAATTAATACCGCTGATGCAAGCACAGGGTACTTCTGAGGAGGAGGCGTCCATTTCACTTGGTGGAAGTGGCTTTAAGACATTTTGGTATGTCACATTACCGAACATTAAATGGGGTTTATTTTATGGTTTGATATTATGTAATGCACGCGCCATAGGAGAATTTGGTGCTGTATCAGTAGTATCAGGTCATATACGAGGCATGACCAATACAATGCCACTCCATATTGAAATTCTCTATAATGAATATCAATTTTCAGCTGCATTTGCTGTTGCATCTTTAATGAGTGTCATGGCCATCTTTACATTAATTTTAAAAGACATTATTGCATGGAAGTCAAAATCAAGTTAAAAGGAGATGGTCAAAATGAGTATTCAAATTCAAAATGTATCAAAAAAGTATGGATCTTTTCAAGCATTAGAGGACATTTCTATTCATATTCAGTCAGGTGAACTTGTCGCATTGCTCGGTCCTTCTGGATCAGGAAAAACCTCTTTATTACGTGTCATTGCAGGGCTGGAAACCGCCGATACAGGTGATATCTTTTTTGATGGATATTCCATGACGGATCGGCATCCAAAGGAACGTAATGTAGGCTTTGTATTTCAACATTATGCCCTATTTCGCCATATGACTGTCTTTGATAATGTCGCTTATGGGCTGAAGGTTCGCCCCCGAAAAACTAGGCCTTCTAAGCAGGAGATACATGACAAAGTGATGGAATTACTACAATTAGTTAAACTCGAAAATTTCTCCGATCGTTATCCCACACAGCTCTCAGGTGGACAGAGACAACGTGTAGCTTTAGCGAGAGCACTTGCTGTAGAGCCTAAAGTTCTTTTACTAGATGAGCCATTCGGGGCACTCGATGCAAAAGTACGTAAGGAGTTGCGTCGATGGCTGCGAAAGTTACACGATGATTTTCATATTACAAGTATTTTTGTTACGCATGATCAAGAGGAAGCATTGGATGTAGCAGATCGTATTGTTGTCATGAACAATGGTAAAATAGAGCAAATCGGGAGTCCTGATGAAGTCTATACAAATCCCAAAAGTCCATTTGTCTATGATTTTTTAGGCAATGTCAATCTTTTTAAAGGACGCTTACATAACGGTAAGCTGATGCACGGAGAAGTTGCACTTGATGTGCCTGATGTGCAAACACATACAGAAGATAATGTGATTGCTTATGTTCGCCCTCATGATATACAGATAGAAAAAGTGAGTGTTCCAGGTACGGTTCCTGTCCAAATAAATCATATCCATTTGCTAGGACCTATTGTCCAAATTGAGCTACGCCGTGAAGATCTTGATGAATTTTTAGAGGCTGAATTATCAAAAGAACAGTTCCTTCATCTTCACCTTAAAGTTGGTGATCATGTATTTGTTAGGCCCAAACAATTAAAAGTCTTCATACCTGAAGATTACTCCATCTAAAAAACCATGTAGCAAAAAAATTTTGCTACATGGTTTTTATTTATATATGAAATTCTCTACCATCATAAACGGCTGTCACATATCCAGCACGAATCACAAAATCGCCAAAATGCTCATCCTCTAAACGTTCCTTCGCATAATGTATAAGAATTGGTCGAAGTTCCGCTAGTATCTCTTCTTCACCAATATTTTCACGATAGATTTTATTCAATCGATTACCAGTAAAACTTGCCCCTAGATATAAATTGTATTTCCCAGGACCTTTACCGATAAAGCCTATTTCAGCCATCGCTGCGCGTGAACAGCCATTTGGACAGCCCGACATACGAATTACAATTTCTGTATCATTTAACCCTGTTTCATCGATGATTGTTTCAATTTTAGTAATAAGAGAAGGCAAATAACGCTCTGCTTCCGCCATCGCTAAACCACAAGTAGGTAAGGATACACAGGCAATGGAATTTCGGCGCAATGCAGAATAATGTGCACCATCCGTCAACTTATATTGATCTATAATAGCCTCAATCTTTTTCCTCTTCTGTGGTGTTACATTTCCAATCATTAAATTCTGGTTAGGCGTTAAACGGAAATCACCTGTATGCACCTTAGCTATTTCACGTAACCCTGTTAACAGCTGATAATCTTCAAAATCTTTAATACGGCCATTTTGAATAAATAACGTATAATGCCATTTACCCTCTGCCCCTTTAATCCAACCGAACTCATCCCCTGTACGTTCAAACGTATAAGGACGTGCTTCTTGAATGCTCCAACCCAAACGTCGCGTTAGTTCTTCGTTAAACCATTCTAGTCCTTTAACATCAATCGTATATTTGAAACGTGCATTTTTACGGACAGAGCGATTCCCATAATCTCTCTGAATGGTAATAATCTTTTCCGCTGTTTCCAATAGTCTATCCGGCGTAATAAAGCCAATTTCACGTGCAAGCTGTGGATAGGTAGTATGATCACCATGCGTCATGCCCATTCCTCCACCAACAGCTACATTAAAACCAATAAGCTGTTGATCTTCTACGATAGCGATAAATCCGATATCTTGCGAAAAAACATCGACATCATTACTTGGAGGAATCGCAATGGCAATTTTAAATTTACGTGGCAAATATTGTGCTCCATAAATCGGTTCAATTTCTTCATCCTGACTGTCTATTACCTTTTCTCCATCTAACCATAATTCATGGTATGCACGTGTACGCGGTAGTAAATGCTCACTTAGTTTAGCAGACCAGTTATAAACTTCTTCATGTAATGCTGACTGATTTGGATTTACATTACACATGACATTACGGTTTACATCCCCGCAGGCAGCAAGAGAATCCAATAACACTTCATTCATTTCTTGCATATATTTTTTAACATTCCATTTTAAAATGCCATGTACTTGAAATGCTTGACGTGTTGTTAGTTTTAAGGAGCCATTGCCATACTTTCTAGCCATTTCATCCATTACAAGCCATTGCGCTGGGGTAGCCGCTCCTCCAGGTGTTCGTACGCGTACCATGAATTGATAGGCAGGCTCTAGTTTTTGGCGTTGTCGTTCATTGCGAAGATCTCGGTCATCCTGTAGGTAACTACCATGGAATTTCATTAAACGATTGTCATCTTCGGGAATACCTGAACTTAATGGGTCGTTCATAGTCCGTTCAAGTGTCCCACGAAGATAATTACTTTCGGTCTTAATACGCTCTACATCACTTGGTTTCCCAGACTGTGGAGGCAAAACAATTTTCTCTGTCATTCTTTATCGCTCCTTTAATCCATTACACCTCTCCAGAGGATTCGCTTGCTAGCAAATAGTAATCTTCCTACGAGGAAGGTTTTTGTTCCGAATACAGTTAATAAACATCACGCTGGTATCGTTTTTGTTGCTTTAGTTCTTGTACAAAGGCTTTTGCTTGCTCAGTTGTTTTCTGCCCCTGCCGTTCAATGATACGATGAATGGTTACATCCACATCAGCTGCCATTGATTTTTTATCACCACATACATAAATGGTAGCGCCTTGCTCAAGCCATTCATAAAAACTAGCTGCATTCTCTTCCAATTTGTGTTGAACATAGATTTTTTTATCGGTATCACGTGAAAAGGCTATATGCATTTGACTTAATGTGCCAGAAGCTAGCCAGCGTTGCCAATCTGTTTGATATAGGAAGTCCGTGACAAAATGCTGATCGCCAAAAATGAGCCAAGCTTTCCCCTCAACCCCTAACTCTTCTCTTTCCTCTAGAAAAGCTCGATATGGTGCGATACCTGTGCCAGCGCCAATCATAATTATTGGCGTTTCCTTCTGTTCTGGTAATCTGAAATTTGGGTTTTTATGAACATAGATTGGTAATGTATCGCCAATTTGAAGTTCCGCAACACTACCTGAACAAACTCCAAAACGTTGTCGGCCGTTCGTCTCATAGCTTACCTTGCTAATCGTTAAATGAACCTCATCATTATTGGCCAATTGGCTACTTGCAATGGAATACAATCGTGATGGAATTTTTCGTAGAATCTCCACGAATTGCTGCGCACTCCATGTGAAAGGAGCAAATTCTTCTACTACATCAAGTAAATCCCTTCCCTTGGCATAATCCTTCCATGCATTAGGTTCTTCAAAAAGCTTTGAAAACTGATTATGGTTTGTGTAAACATTAATTTTTTCGAGCACTGGCTTCGATAACACTGTAATTTCCAATTTTTTTTGTAAGGCATTCTTTAAGGACATGATTTCATCAAAAACAGTCACCTCAGTAACTGGATCAAATTTCAGGGCTACCAGTAATGCATGGACTAATTGCTCACTATTCTCCGGTTGAATACCTATGCTGTCTCCCGGTTCAAATAGAAAATTCGCTCCTTCAATGGATAATTCTAGATGACGTGTCTCTTTGTTAGAGCCTCGACCGTTTAGATTAATATTTTCTAACACTTCAGCGTAAAATGGATTTTTTCTTGAATATGTAGTAGCTCCTAGTTTTTCATCGCTCTGTGTTGAAGTTACTGATATTGCTGTAGCCTGTTTGAGAAATTCCTGTTGAACGGTTGAGAACCATTGTGCAGCCGCGTCGTCATAATCCACATCACAATCAATACGAGGAACAATCCTTGTTGCACCTAACTTGGCAAATTGTTCATCTAGGTCCTTGCCTGTTTTGCAGAAAAATTCATAGGAGCTATCCCCTAAAGCAAGAACCGAATACTGAAGATGCTCTAGTTTTGGTGCTCGTTTACTATGCAAAAATTCATAGAACTGGATCGCCTGATCTGGTGGATCACCCTCACCATGTGTACTCACAATGAGTAATAGATTAGTGATTTTCTTTAAGTTACTTGCTTTAAATTTTCCTAATGATGAGACAGTAACGTCTACGTTTTGAGTCTTTAATGCGGACGCATATTTTTCAGCTAATCCTTGACTATTGCCCGTTTGTGAACCATATAAAATCGTCATTGTTTTCGTAATAGGTTGGTTTGCTTCTGGAATAGTTTCAACTATGGCTTCCTGAGTAGCTTGTGGTGCACTTAAATAACCGTTTAACCAAATTTTTTGTTCAAGTGTTAATTTAGGCAAAAGTTCGTTTAATAACTTTACCTGCTCTTCATTAAATGGACTGTTTACTACTTGCAATCTCAATCTTTGCCACCTCGCGAATCGTCATCATTTCATTCTCTAAAAAGAATTATCGGAGTCTTATTTTTTCCTTTTTTTCTATTTGAACCACATAAGAGTTTTGAACAATCAATGTAATCGATCCATGGTTCACAGTATTTAGCATTTGGCGGACATTATCTAATGCTAGATTTACATTTTCAGTCCTTTTATCTACCATTACGAAACACCTTCCTCTTTAAAATGTAGTAATTCATCAACACGCTCCACTAATACTTTTTTTACATTGTCGTCATAACCTAAGCTTTCACACAGTATCATGTTGTGGTTTTCTAACCCTTGTAATCGCTTTGTAATGCTTTGCCGTAAAATACCTGTAAATAAGAGATAAGGTACAATAAAAACTTGATGCTGCCTCTCATTTTCTTGCTGAAGCCAGTCATCAAAACTTGGACCCATTCCATATAAGAAGCAAATATCTACTGTTTGATAGTTGTATTTCATACGCAACCTAGTTGCAATTTTAGCTAAATCTCTCTTAACGGTTGGATCACTACTGCCACGTCCTATTAATAAAACATTTGCTTCACTGTTAGGTTGTTGTTTCTCGAGAATCCTAGCCTGCAACGTGTCAATGATTCGTTCATGAATGCCTAATGGTTCACCATAGGTAAACTGGACATATGGATAGAGCTTTTGGGCCTTGGCCATTTCGGTAGGAATATCCTGTTTTGCATGTTGTGCGGCAAGTAGTAAAATGGGCATAACAGCAATCGTGGTAGCCCCTTGTCTAACACAGGTTGCGATCCCGTCTGCAATTGTTGGTGTTGCAAGCTCCAAAAAGCATATTTCCTGAATGGGTACATGAACTTCTTGTTGTACTCTTTGAAGAAATGCTACGGCTTGCTCTACACCTGCTTTGACACGACTACCATGGGCAATATATAAAATAGCCTGCATGAACTCACATCCTTACCTCACAATTTGGATTGGTTGTGGATTGTTATGCTCAAACCATTGAATAGTTTCTCTTAATGTCACAACCTTCCCAACTAAAATGATGCTCGGGTTTTGAATATTTTCTGTTCGAGCAATTTCTTCAATCGTTGCTAAAGTACCCGTAACCGTTTTTTGCTTAGCAGAAAATGTTCCCCAATGGATAACAGCTACAGGCGTTTGTTCCTCACGTCCATATTTAAGGAGTTGCTGACGGATGTACGGCAGATTACCTACCCCCATATAAATCGCAATCGTATCGATCCCTTTCGCAAGACTCTCCCAACGAATCTCGTCATCTTTGCCTTCCTGCATATGTCCAGTGACCATAGCAAAACTTGAGCCCAAGTCCCGATGTGTCACAGGAATCCCTGCATAAGCTGGCGCTGCTATACCTGAAGTAATCCCTGGTACAATTTCAAATGGAATATGATGTTTCACTAGTACCTCGGCCTCTTCTGCTCCTCTTCCAAAAACAAATGGGTCACCCCCCTTTAATCTTGTAACGACTAACCCTTGCTGTGCATAACTGACAAGTGTTTGATTAATATGCTCCTGAATCATGGCATGTTGTTGTGGCATTTTCCCGCAAAATATCAATTTAGCGTCTTGCTTGGCGTAGGTTAATAGCTCTTTATTAATGAGTCTGTCGTATAAAATGATATCTGCACATTCAATACAACGTAATCCCTTGACCGTAATGAGGTCAGCGTCTCCGGGACCAGCACCTACGATATAAACTTTCCCCATTCCATTTCACTCCTTATATCAATTGCGCCTCAGCGTCATGGTGTCCAAACTTTCTCAACCTGACGAGTAAAAGTTCATCTAAAATCCTCACACCATGTGATATCCGCCAGATGCTCAATTTTGATTAGGCGGACGTTCGAATACCAACTACAAAGGACAAATTTCATTCATCTCCCCTATTGAGGAAGGGGTCTTCTGTACCTGGCACCTTTCTAAATCAAGATAACGAAAAAAGGCTAATATTATCCCTAAGCACAAAAATGCCTATGAACAATAAAAGCCTCTAGTTTGCCTAGTCAGCTACTTATTTAATTCTTAGTAATATAATAAGAATAATAAATAATTTAGTATATTCTGTCAACACAAAATTTGCTACTTGCCAAAGCACAACAAAAAAACCAGTGACCAATTTTGACATGGCTACTGGTTCATGCATTTTATGTCCTTACCAAGGTCTACGATACCCTGGTCGGTAAAATGGACCTCGCGGATATGGCGGATATGGCCGATAGTTTGGATAATATGGATAGTAAGGATATCGATTAAATTGAGACCCTAGTAAACTTCCTAAAAATCCACCAAAAAACGGTGCACCGAATGGCCAAATAAACCCTCCAAATCCTCCTCCTGGGTAACCTCCGAAATTACGCATATGCTACCTCCCCTTTTTACTCTATCGTATGAAAGAAGATACATCTATCATATGTACAATGCCTAATCTATCGGGATTAGTGCTTAAAACGCAAAAAATCAGCGAGAATAAACTCCCGCTGACTAAAATGCTCTATTATTTTTCTTCTCCTAAACGTTGGACAAAATTAGCGAGTGTACGTACCATCACGCCTGTACCACCTTTGGGACCTAAATCATGTACAGCTACCGCATCGGATGTTCCGGCAATATCCAGGTGAATCCAAGGTGTTTCACCAACAAATTCGCCAACAAAGCCTCCACCAAAAATCATGTGACCGTCACGACCAGGTGAGTTGTTTAAATCAGCTACATCTGATTTACGAATTCTCTTTTTATCATTCTCTGTTAAAGGCATACGCCAAACAAATTCATCCGTTTCTTTTGCTGCTTCCATAAACGCTGCAAAAAATTCATCATCATTAGAAAGAGCACCTGTTTTATCCATACCAAGCGCAGTAATTACGCCTCCTGTTAGGGTAGCGACATCAATAAGTGACACAGCTCCCTGCTGCTTAGCATATGTAGTTGCATCTGCCAGAACTAAACGCCCTTCTGCATCTGTATTTAACACTTCGACTGTTTTCCCACTATACGTCGTAATTACATCATCTGGTTTAAATGCTGTGTCAGATACCATGTTATCAGTAGATCCAATAACGGCTACTACATTTTTATTCGGACGTAATTCACCGATAATTTTCATAGCACCAAGTACTGCTGCTGCACCGCCCATGTCGCCTTTCATACCAACCATCGAATCTTTTGGTTTTAATGAATAGCCACCTGTATCATAAGTTACACCTTTACCAACAAGGCCAATTGGATTTTCAAAATCATCAGTCGCTTTATATTTTAATGTGATCAATCGAGGTTCTTCATAGGAGCCTTGGTTGACACTTAAAATACCGCCCATACCTAGTTCTTCTAATTGCGTTTTACCTAAAATCTCTACTTCAAAATCATATTCATTTGCAAGTGATTCAGCATAGTTTGCTAAATCAGTTGCTGTTAGTAAATTCGGTGGTAAATTAATTAGGCTACGTGCTTCATTTACTGCGTCCGCATAAATGACGCCGACTTCAAAGCCTGCTACAACTTCATCTAAATCCTCTGCTGTTGTCACAAGATGCACAGCGTCAATTCGTTTATCCACTTCGTTTGAAGTTGTTTTGTAATGAGGAATAGAATAATAGCCAAGGCCAATTCCTTCACCCGCTATGAATGCTACGTCCGTCACTGAGATGGTTTCGGTTGTAAATGATTCAAGCCAGATGGAATACTCTTTCACTTTTAAAGCTCTTAATTCTTTTCCTACCAAACCAAAGGCTGCTCGTACATCACCTTCTGTTAGGTTTTTACGCTCATCCAACCCTACAAATAAAATACGTTTAAGATTGGCATGCTCTTTCACAAATGGCAATTTCGTTAGCTTCTTTAGTTCAGTCGATACGTCCCCTGCGCTAACCCACATATCAAGAGATTCACCATAAAAAGATGAAAAGCTTGCCCAGTCCTGCATTTGTTCACGATGTTTTGTGACTCCCACCACTAATAATTCGGTAGAAATCGTTTCAAATGTCTTTGCTTCTTTTACAATATGCATGTAAATTCCTCCATTCCTTCTACTATTATAACGATATTTCTGAAAAGCGCGTAATATTTGCCTATATCTTCTTTTAGAAAATAATGAATGTTATAATAAAAGCAATTATTTGCGAAGGTTGTGATGAATTTGAGTTTACTTCAAAATACCCCATTACTTATTGCCCTCTTTTCGGTTCTCTTTGCTCAGTTTGTCAAGATCCCCATCCATTTTCTAATGACCAGACAATTGAAATGGAGCCTCTTTACTTCGACCGGCGGGATGCCTAGCTCTCACTCCGCTTCTGTCACTGGACTGGCAACCTCTATTGCTTATGAGACAGGTTTAGAATCTCCAATTTTTGCAGTAGCCGCTATGTTTTCCATTATTGTTATGTACGATGCAAGTGGTGTACGTTACCAAGCTGGGCAGCATGCCGCTATATTAAATCAATTGCGCAAGGATTTCCAAACACTGCTCCATGATTTGAAAAAATGGCCTCAGATGGATGGGCAAGAGAAAATGGAGGAATTAAAAACATTATTAGGCCACAAACGAAGCGAGGTATTTTTCGGAGCTCTCACAGGTATTTTTATCGCCATCATAACCTATGAATTTTTCATACAGTAGCAAAAACACATCCTCTATTCAGGAGGATGTGTTTTTTAAAGAATAAAAAAGTATTCTTCTGTCAACAAATTGAAAGAAGAATACTGGGCAAATTAGAACATTCGATATCCACTTTTTCGTAAAAAAATCATCACAATGCCTGCCACGATGGAGCCTGCAAAGCCACCTGATAAAATAGCGATATCTACCAAGTGAAGGGCTTGTAATTTATCGATTAACGCTGGAAATGCAGAACCTGGCTTAAAAATATAATCTAAAAAGCTTACTTCGTCCACGATAAAGATCACAACAATTGGATATACAATCGCCATTAACCATGTCATACGTAACAGCATATTTAATAAGAATCCGATACCAAAGAACATGACAAAAAACAACAAAATAGAAATGATTAACTGTACTAATGAAACTGGACCATCCATGTATGTATAACCTCCGTTTTCCTCTCATTAGTTTACATGATTACGACAACGCTTTCAATGAACATATCCTTGTTTTCGCTTGTTCGACATATTTAGGAAATCATTTTCGTTTATTGCAATTGTTCTTTCTATTATCGCGGGTATTCTATACACGCGAATAGCATACTTTTATCCTCAAAAAAACTATTGAAGACAGTTCCTTATCTTCAATAGTTTCTACTATTACATTATGATGTTGATTGCGATAATACAAACTTTGGAGATTTCCACAGCTGTGCCCATTTTTTAAAGGCTGTAATAACGATTAGTAAACCTAGCATCAGCATGATTACGGATAATATACCATTTAACATATTGAAACCTGCGGCCGCTGGATTCCAATAAACATTTTTAATCATCCAATAGCCTGCAACATTAACAGTGACGTATAAATAAACCAATGGAATAAAGCATGTTAAAGCATAGATTCGCTTATCTGCTACCTTCAATACCATCGTAACCCCACATACTAAACCAATTGCTGCCATTAGCTGATTGGATACACCGAATAGTACCCAAATAGAGCTTATATCCCCCGAATACAATAAATAGCCCCACATAAGGCAAGCAAGGGCACTGGCAAAAATTGTGCCTGGTATCCAATTAGTACGCTTCAATGGCTTATAAACATTACCACCAAAGTCTTGAATTAAATAACGGGCTACTCGTGTGCCTGCATCAATGGCTGTTAGAATGAACACAGCTTCAAACATAATGACAAATTGATAGAAATAGGAAGATAACTCCGCAAACCAAGGAATACCTGTAAAGATATCAGTCATCCCGACAGCTAATGTCACGGCTCCTCCTGTCCGTCCTTCTAAATCCATGCCAATACTTTGTGATAATGCTTGTAAATGAACAGGCTCCATCCCTAATGTAGCAAAAACTGCTGGCGCTGAGTTAATGGCAAAGTAGTCTGCTGGATGAAGGGCCGTAGCAGCAATTAAAGCCATCACACCTACTAAAGACTCTACAAGCATAGCGCCAAACCCTACGATACGGATGTCTTCCCAACGATCAATCATTTTAGGCGTAGTTCCTGAGCCCACAAAAGCATGGAAGCCTGAAATGGCCCCACAAGCAATCGTAATGGACACAAATGGCCAGACAGGACCAGCAATAACTGGACCACCACCATGAATAAATTCCGTAAATGCTGGGAATTGAATAGCTGGATTAACGAAAAAGACGCCAATAATTAAGGCAATGAATACCCCAATTTTCATGAAACTACTTAAATAATCCCGTGGAGCCAATAATAACCACACAGGTAATGCTGCGGCGAAAAATGCATAGATAGGTAATATAATAGCTAAAGTATCACGATCAAACGTTAAAAAATCACCAAATGCTGTGCCTTGAATGAGCGGTCCAATAAATACGCCAATCATTAACAAAACAAACCCAACTGTTGATGTGACAAGTAAATTGCCCGTTTTACGATAAGCAATACCTACAAGCATGGCAATTGGAATGGTGATTCCTACCGCAAATGTCCCCCATGGATTGCGTTCTAAAGCACCTAAGACCACCATTGAAAGGCCTGCCATTGTAATTGTAATAATAAACAGCATCGCAAGGCCTGTACAGAAGCCAGCAATCGGACCGAGCTCTTCCTTCATCACTTCAGATAATGACTTACCACCATGACGCATAGAAGCAAATAATACCACTGCATCATGGACAGCCCCTCCAATGACCGCTCCTATTAATAACCATAGAAGGCCAGGTAAATAACCAAACTGTGCAGCTAAAATCGGCCCTACTAAAGGTCCCGCTGCTGCAATTGCTGCAAAATGATGTCCAAAGGTTACCCATTTATTCGTCGGAACATAGTCTTTACCATCTTCCAAAGCGTGGGCGGGTGTGGGCGTATCATCTTTTATTTTCAGCACTTTTTTTGTAAAGAAAATGCCATACAAACGATAGCTAATCACTAAAACACAAATGGAACCTATTACAATTGTAATTGCATTCATCTAAACACCCCTTTTACTTTTTTCCACATCATAGCAAAGGAATGTCCTCATTATTCACATAATTAACTGAAATGTCAGAAATTTATGTTGAGAGGTAGTATTCTACTGGTGAAATGCAATTACTTAGATAGATCAAATATTTTTCTTACATCCTTCATGTATAGTCGACTAACAGGAATCGAATGCCTGTTGTGCAATATTAAATTATATTTAGAACTACTCCAAGGTTCTAGCTCAACTATATACTCTATATTGACAATATACGCTCGATGGACGCGCGCAAAACCTTTTAAAACAAGCCTCTTTTCTAATGCAGCTAAAGATTCCGAAGCGAAAAATCGGCCTTGCTCTGTTACGACAATCGTTTTACTTTCTTCAGATGTACAATACAAAATATCTTGAATTTTCATTAATAAAATTCGATCATTCATATAAACGGTTAATTTCTCAAGCTTGTCAAATTGTGACACTTTTAATTCTTCCATTGTTTTTACCTGTGCTGCTCTTTTTTTTGCTATTAGTTTTTCCACCGCATTTTGTACTCGCTGCGCCTCAAATGGTTTCAAAATATAATCAAATGCATTCACTTCAAATGCTTGCAGTGCATATTCATCATAAGCTGTAGCAAAAATAATTTCTGGCCGTTGCTCATTTAGCATAAGTTGCTTGGCTAGATCAAGTCCATTGTTCATTCCTAACTCAATATCTAAAAATACACAATCTACTTCTTCAAACAGCGACTTTTCACAAAATTCTTCTAAGTTCTCTGATTCCCCACAAACGTTCACTAGCGCTGTTTGCTCTAATAAGTAACGCAACTCAGCTCGCGCTAAAGGTTCATCATCAACAATATATACATTCAATTTTGTCTACTCCCATCTACTCGCCTTTAACGGCAGTTGAATCATAATTTTTGTTCCTACATCCAATGTACTTGTTATATGAAAATCAGCCTCAGAACCATAAATTTCATGAATTCGTTGATAAATATTCCACAAAGCTGTGCCTGTGCCTTGTTCCGATTCCATAATGCGTTTGCCCAGTTGTTTCACCTGTTCTTTCCTCATGCCACAACCATTATCCTCTGTCAACAGCAATAGCTTATCGTTCACGCGTTGTACTTTGACATAAATTTTGCCTTCCTTACGATTTTTAAAGGCATGATAAATAGCATTCTCAACAAGAGGCTGTAATGTAAATGGTGGGATCTGTACATCAAAAAGCGATTCATCCATCATAAATTCAACTTCATAGCGATTAGGAAATCTTGTTTGCTCAATGGATAAATAGGCTGCAACATGATCAATTTCATTTTTTAATGGAATCAGCATTTGCCGCGCTCCCTGCAAATTACTTCTAAAAAATGTACTGAGTTTGATCAATAAAGCTCTCGCCTCATCTGCATCCGTCCGAATCAAGCTAGAAACGGTATTAAGACTATTAAAGAAAAAATGGGGATGGACTTGTGCCTGTAATGCTTTAATTTCAGCATCCTTTAGCAATTTTCTCTGCTGTTCAATTTCAGCATACTCAAGCTGTGACGAGAATAGTCTACTTAAGCCCTCTGCAAGCTCTTTCTTAACTCCGGTTAAAGAATCCTCATTCGTGAAATAAAGCTTTAAGCTTCCAACTGTTCGATGTTGCACTTTTAAAGGCAAGACAATGGCCGCACTTAATGGACAACCATCTTGTGGGCAATGAATCTCTTTGGAAGAAGTGGCCATTAAAATTTTGCCTTCCTCTAATACTCTTTTTGTCAAAGCGGTCATGATTTGACGGTGAATTAAATGGTGGTCTTCACCAACTCCAACATGAGCTAACACTCCATTTTTATCGGTTATCGCGACCGCATCTACCATTATTTCTCTTTTAATAATTTCAGCAACTGTTTGACAAGATTCCTCATTCAAACCCTTGCGGAAATGCTCAATCGTTTGTTGGGCGATTGAAAAAGCCTGATGCGTTTGTAAGGCCTTCGTTCGTTCTTCTTCATCAATAAACGTTTTAATAATCATGAAAAATAAAAAAATCCCAAAGGCATTCATCAAAATCATAGGCATGGCGATTAACGAAACTAATTGCAGCGCTTGCTCAAATGGCTTAGCCACTACTAATATCACGATCATCTGTATGGTTTCCGCACAGATTCCAATCACTACAGCCTTTTTATAGGAAAAGGTTTGGCGAATCTTAAAGCGTTTACTTAATCCACCAGTAATAAAGCCCGCTAGAATTGTCGAAACCCCACAAGCAATGGCAGTAAAGCCACCTAGTGTAATACGATGAATGCCTGCAATAATACCCACACAAACACCAACTAAAGGTCCACCAAAAATACCTGCAATGGCTACACCGATTAACCTCGTATTGGCAATGGCCTCCTCTGCATTGATCGTACTATGTATCATCTGATTTAACGGATGAATCGTTCCACTTTCAATTTTAATCCCTGTATAACTACTGATAATACAAAGGCCACTGAAAATAATAATGAGCCATATTTTCTCTTTTGTCCCTTGCTCCTGAAATAGTTTTTCTCGAAAGAGTCGCCACCTTGACATTAAAAAGGCAAACACAATGATCAGCCCAACTCGTTCTAACATAAATAAAAATAGCTCCATCATAGGTTCCCCCCTACTCTCACATCACTTTTTAAAAAATAATCGATAAGAGGTATAGCCAAAAATATCACCGGGATTAATCCCTTCTATTGCTTCTAATTGATGCCTTTCAAATTGATTAGATGCCATTTCCTTTAACATAACAGACGTCGTTTCATCTTGAGCAAGCTCCTCAGGATACAACCATTTCGCTTCCAGAATTTCTTTCTCCTGAATGCTTACCTGCTGTTGCTCATCTAGCACACGACAATAAAAAATGGCCATATTATCGCTGATGTCACCACGGATGACACCTGTACGAAATCCGATTAAGCCAGATACTTTGCAGTCGATTCCTGTTTCTTCTTTTATTTCACGAATCACTGCCTCATCCACTGTTTCTCCAGCATTTACGAAGCCCGCTGGCAATGACCATCGTCCTTTTAAACCACTATAAGCTTTTTTTACAACCAACCATTGTCCGTGCGCATTAACTGTCACTCCCGACACACCTAACAAAATTTTACCACGGTCTTTTTTCATAACTTTCACCTCTATATGGCTATTATACCTGCTTGCTTTCAAAGGAATGAAACTTTTATTCAGAATGTTAAGGCTAATCTTCATAAGAAAACACTGCTTTTAACCAACGTCGATGAAACAAGCGCTATTTAACATCATTTCATATCCATACAAAAAGGGCCTCTATTATTCATTAAACAGTTTAAGAGTTCCGTTTTTAAATCTTCATTATTGATCAGTTTTATGCTGTCTCTACATCGAAAAAACCAACTTCTAAACTTTCACAACTTGTTTGAAAGGTACCACCAATTGGGACTCCCTGCACCACAAATAACTTTAAATGTTTGTATTATGATCATCTCCTTAATTAATTAGCAACGCCCCACTACCAATAAGCATTTACCATACTCCTACCACAATCGATTATAACCTGTTACACTTTAAAATAGATCTAATATTCAGTTATTATTATTTATCTACATAGGAATGAAGAGATCGGATGTGCAGTTAGGATTATAAAAGTCTTTAGAAAGGGAAGTTTTCATTTTAAAGGTATTAGTATTACCTACAGGTGAAGGAGATTAAGATGATCATTAAAATGACCCCATTAAATATGAAAGATTTCAATAAATCCAATGAAGGTTTTATTGTTTCTGGAAGGATTATACCGACATATAAAAATAAGGTTTGGACTTATACAGAGGAGATATTTTCTGACCCTTACTTCAAGAAATATGAAGATGATGAAATTGATATTAGTTATGTTACAGAAGAGGGGAAAGTTGTATTTTTTTACTACATTGAATACAACTGCGTTGGCCAGATTAAGATTTGCTCGAATTGGAATGGATATGCACTTATTGAGGACATTGCTGTTGCCAAAGCTTATAGAAAAAATGGTGTTGGCACTGCATTACTAAACAAAGCAATTGAGTGGGCAAAGGAAAACAACTTTTGTGGTCTTATGCTTGAAACACAAGATATTAACGTTTCAGCTTGTTATTTTTATGCCAAAAATCACTTTGTAATAGGTGCAGTTGATACAATGCTTTATTCAAACTTTCCATGTGCCAATGAGATTGCTATCTTTTGGTATTATAAATTTTAGGTATTCACGATGTAGTAACAGGTAAGTTAATTTCCCCAGTGATATGACAAGATGAACAAACAGAAATGTAATGAGATTTTAAATAGAAATGGACATGCGTATTTGAAAGACTTCCAGATATGCACGTCCTTTTGTTTTTTTACTCGTCGTAGCCATAATTTAAGACCCTGTGTGTATTGTTCCTCAGCTCCGCTAAAACGCCTAACGCACTAGGTGCTACTGTTGACTAAACAATAAAACTTCCATTTATAATCCAATTCTTGTTACAATTAACGTATAGATGCAATTTTCAGTCAATAAAACCAAGGAACGTCAATTGCAAGGAGGGATATACATTGAAAAAGTTATTATTTATATTGGTCGTATTAATTTTAACAGCATGCCATTCATCGTCGTTAAGTATAAGTAAAATAGAGAGAGTTCCAAAAAAAGTGCAAGCGGTCATTGAAGAAAATAGTACACTTCAAATGATCAATAATGGTAAGGGTATTTCTTATATCGTTTTTCGCTCAAAAGGAACCGTTTCAGCAAACCTTGAAACACAAGATGACACATTAATAGTCAAGTTAGATGTTACGAATCAACAAGATAACCCGATGGAACAGCATGTCTTTAAGTTAACATTAGACCCTAACTACGATACGATTGATATTCAAATCAATGGGGCATCTACAACGATTGATAATGTAACAGGTATATAACGATGATTATTCTATTTAAAACTTTATCATACTAGCCAACAAACATCTGTTACGGGCTTATCTTACAACAACTCTTTATACAAAACCTTTACTCTTAATCTCCTGGATACCTACTACTAGAGATATGATGGGATGTTATTTTGAAAAATTATTGAGGCTTTTATTTTCAAAGAGTGGTTTACTTTTTATGAAACACCACATTTAAATTTATTTACTGTCTTTTTTGGTATTGTATTGCTCGTGTCCGGCATAATAAGTGCGATAAAAAGTGTGTTTTCACCTAGACTCCAGAAGTAACGATTTTGTTGATAACTGAATAGTTACACTGACAGGAGTTAACGGAGAGTTTATACCTACTGTCTAACACTAAAAAAAGTAAAAGACAGTAGGAACTATACAATATTTATTTCAACTTCATAGTGCTTAACAAGTTTCCAGTAGTTATTTAACAAATCTATACATCAATATGTCGTCGATGTATTCACCATTATCTAATTTAACTTCTCGAACTTTACGACCTTCTTCAAGAAAGCCCATTTTCTGATATAGTTTAATAGCTTTTCATTTGTTGAAAAAACACCTAAACAAACTTTCTCAATAAATGGATTAACAGTTGCCCAATCAATTAACTTAGTTAACAATAAAGTGCCTACTCCTTGACCTCTTATGTTGGAAGCGACCACCATTCCAAATGTTCCTGTATGGGAAATTCGTTTTTGGGGTGGTGATTGGAACATTAACCATCCCACTATTTCTCCTTCTAATTCAGCAACGAAAATCACATCACGTTCATTTTCTTGTTTTTGTTCAATCCATTTCTCTTGCTCTTCAATAGTTTGATTAAACTCCTCAAGTGTAGTTAATAAATATTTCTGCTCTGCTAAAGCTTGCAGTTGAATTTTTAACATTTGTTCTGAATCAGAAACTAATGCTTCTCTAACTATTAGATCCATTCTCTTTTCTCCTTTATCGCCTCTTTATTACGGAAAAAAATTAACCCTTATTGTGTAGATTCCTGTAACTGTCATTTTCACCATTCTTGTATTTACCATTATATTACCAAATACATCTTCTGTATGTTATGATTTTCTATAAATAGAATTTTAAGTAGGTAAGAAGTGGCTGGATTTGAGAGGTGAATGAAATTGAATAAAAGTGAACTAGGAACACTATTACTTTTTCTAATTGTGCTAATTTTAATAATTAGTATTTTTGGAATTGTAATTCGAAAATTGTTAGGTGTCGGAAGAAAGAAATGGTTTTCTTATAATCACTTAAACGAAAAACATAAAAAACTAGATTGGTCAGTACGATTAACTTTTACAGGTCTACTATTCATAAGTACGTTTCATACAAATTACAACGATATTTTGGGAGTTTATTGGTATTTTGAAACATGGTTTATCTTAATTGCCTTTGTCATAACATCTGAATCGTTACGTGCAATTATGGAGTGGAAATACGCAGAAAATAAAAAAGACTTTGTTGCCACTCTCGCAGAAATGCTGTTTATGATTAGCGTAGTATTTTTAACGATAGTAACTGGTTTTTTCGGCTTATTTAATATTTAATCGGGGACTACTATTCCTAATCAAAGAATCGAAACGATATACCTTAACTTTTTAAGATAGGGCTTGTGAGTAATATGACATTCAAGTCCTTTTGTTACGCCTTCAGAACCGCTCCTGTTGCTTTACATTTCGCCCATCAAAGCCCACACAACATGCTCGTTAAAAGCTTTTAGGGGTTGCTACAATTGATTAGCTAACTCAAAGTTGAAACGATTGAGCTTAGACTTTACTAAATTGCGACTCTCTGTAATTAAATTTCAGCTAGTCAGGAATAGGGTAATTCTTTTAAGGGAGACTATATCATGAAAAATAATTTTTTCAAAGTATTTATAGTTGTATCGTGGATGTATTGTTTGGGATATATTTTATTCGGTTTCCCTACTGATACCTTTGTAATGCGTGCGATTAAAAGTGTAATGTCGATAGTTTTTTCTTGTAGTCTACTGTTCTTCTTATTTAAAATTCTTGATAAGAAACAGAAAAAAGAGATGAATAAATAAACATTTGGGGCATTATCTCCTTTTCTACAATCAAAACCATACCATCATACGTTATTTAGGGGCTAGTGCATAAAAACATAAGCCCTTTTATTATACTCCACACTTTCATAAGAACACTCCTTTAGCTTCATATAGCAATGATTAAATATCCTGTGTGATTGATTCCTCTATCCCATTTCCAAACCTCACATTCTCGCTAAATATTTCTAAGAGATTGCTGTCATATTGTCAGCTAACTAATGGGTGAAACGATTTTAATCTCATCGTATCAAATACTTCTTTTAAAGACCAAACAAAAAAGCCTCCTCAATTTGTTATGTTTTTGCAACATACAAATCAAAAAGGCTTGGTATCTACAATCCTAAATACCATCTTTTTAGGGTTGTGTAAACTGCTGTTATTTACACCCCTACATAAAATTTATTTTATTCACAAACCTCAGGCGAACCTTCACGTTTTGCTGTTTTGAAAGACGTACCGCAACCACATGATGCAATGGCATTTGGATTATCGATTGTGAAGCCACCGCCCATTAGCGATTGTTTATAGTCAATTTTTGTTCCCATCAAAATCGGCGCATCTTCACGGGAAACAAGAATTGTTAAACCATGCTGCACATCTTCAAAGTCGTCCTCTTTTTTCTCTTGATCAAAGTGCATGCCATAGGATAGCCCACTACAGCCACCACCGTTTACTACTACACGTAAAAAAGAGCCTTTCTCTTCATTATGCTCCATCATTTCATTAATATGAAAGCCAGCAGCTTGTGTAATTTCAATAACTTGCTTTGTACTTGTCATCCCAATCACCTTCCTTCTTACGTATTATCATATCAATTTTGACCAATGTATGACAAACATTCAGCTTCAAGTCGATTTTTAGGGATAATTCTAATATTTTTCACATTTTTAGTATTTTTTATTCATGTTTCTAAACGTCCTATTGGTATAATAGTTACAACGACTTCTATCTAGGGGGTAATATATATGGATATTTCACCATATTATGAAAAACAAATTCATTGTTTGAATTGTAAAAAAGATTTTCCAACGTTAAAAGTTCGTTCCAAATTTATTAAAGTAGACCATACAGAAACCGATTTCCACCCTATTTACGCAGATGATGTGAATGCCCTTTATTACAATGTCTACGTTTGTGAGCATTGTGGCTTTTCCTTTACGGAAGACTTTACTAAATATTTTGCTCCAGGTATACAAGATGAAATTCACACTCAAATTACGAAAAAATGGGTGCATCATGATTTTAAAGGAGAACGTACTGTTTTTCAGGCCATACAAGCTTATAAACTAGCTTTTCTCTGCGGTACGATTAAAAAAGAAAAAAATGTCGCTATTGCTGGTTTAGCTTTGCGTCTTGCTTGGCTCTACCGCTCGCTAAAAAATGGTGGGCAAGAGGAGCGCTTTATGAAATTAGCGCGGGATCATTATATGGAATCGTATTCAACAGAGGATTACAGCTCCACACAAATGTCTGCTGTACGGATCATGTATATGATTGCAGAATTATCAAGAAGAATCGGGGACATTGAAAATGCAACACGCTTCTTTTCTAGAGTTATTGAAAAACAAAGTAGCGGTGGCGAGGCAAAGATTGTGGATATGGCGAAAGAACAATGGGCTATTATCCGAGAAGAAAAAGAACATGCGCGTCATATATAGAATAAAGAAAAAAGTTCTAGTCTGAAATTCAGCTAGAACTTTTTATAATGACTTAGAATACTTGCTCTACTTCCACAATACCAGGTACTTCCTCTAATAATGCGCGTTCAATACCAGCTTTTAATGTTATTGTAGAACTTGGGCAACTGCCACAAGCACCTAATAAACGTAATTTTACAACGCCATCCTCAACATCTACTAATTCACAGTCTCCACCGTCACGTAGTAAGAATGGACGTAATTTATCTAATACCTCTTGTACTTGGTCGTTAATTGTTGCTTCTGTCATTTTATCTCGACTCCTTTCCTTATAATGATTATAATGTTAGCAACAGAAAAAATCCAATATTGAATCACAAGGAGAGAAAATACGATGCAACCAACTAAACCTATGATTGAAATTTATGGAACAGCTGTTATTTGCGCTAGCTGTGTCAATGCTCCATCTTCCAAAGATACATATGAGTGGCTACAAGCAGCCATTGACCGAAAATACCCAGATCAACAATATGATATTCGTTATATCGATATCGAAGGTCCAATTGAGAATGAACGTGACCAAGACTATGCGGCTCGTATCCAAGAGGATGAATTTTTCTACCCACTTGTCCTCATCAATAATGAAGTCGTTGGTGAAGGCTATGTACAGTTAAAACCTGTCTTCACAGCACTTGAAAATTTAGGTTTTGTCCCAGACGAGACGGTATAATCAAAGCCAAGGGATTGTTTCAAATTGAAACAATCCCTTTTACTAATTAATCATTTTGACGTTTATAATACCATAATAATCCTGATTTCATTAAACGAGCGATACGTCCTGTTACTGTTGTATCTGCCAAATACACAAAGCCTTGTTTTTTACCAAGAGCTCCCATGAAACCTTTTAATTTAATATCTGGCATTTTTTCAGGTAAATGTTCACCCTTCCAGCGCATACGAAGCACTTTTACAATTAGCTCCGCCTGTTCCTCTGCTAACTGCGCAGTTGGAGGTAAATCTGAAGAAGCACAATCTCCAACAACATATACATGTTCATCGTCAAGCACATTAAAGTACTGTGTTACTAATGGGCGATCTTGTTTATCCTTTTCAACATCCAAATCACGTACGATTTTTACAGGCTGTACACCCGCAGTCCATACAACCTTATCGAGTAAAATTTCTTCTTCATGATTAAAAATTTTACCTGGCTCCACTTTCGTAATGTTGGAATTGGCAATGACATCAACGTTATTCTTCACAAACCAATCCTTTACATACTTACTTAGTTTTTCAGGGAAATCCTTTAGAATACGTGGACCACGGTCAAATAGCTTTATTTTTAAATCTGATCGACTTTCACGTAGCTCACTTGCAAGTTCAATACCACTTAAGCCAGCCCCTACAATTCCGACTGTAGACCCAGCTGGTAAACCACATAGCGCTTGAAGTGTAGCACGTGATTGCCCCATTGTTTGGATGCTATATGTGTACTCCTCTGCACCTGGTACACCATGATATTTATCTTCACATCCAAGACCAACGACTAAATCATCATACTCAATACGTTGCCCATCTCCTAGTACAACTACTTTTTCCGCACGATTAATTTCAGATATTTCTCCATATACAGGCGTTAAACGTTCATGCTCTGGGAAGCTTACACGAATTTCTTTATCTGTTGCAGTACCTGCTGCTAGTGCATAAAATTCTGTTTTCAAACTATGGAAAGGGGCTCTATCTACTATTATTACCTCTCTGTCTAATGGCAGATTATTTAATAGACGAAGCATGACACGCATATTGCCATAGCCGCCACCTAAAAGTACTAATTTTCCCATAATAGTCTCCTTTTATATCTCTTATAATAATTGTTCACAAAGTATCCACAAACGAGTATAACCGATTGTGAGAAGTTTCACAATATCAGAATGAAAATTTGTGAAAGATTTCACAAAATAAATGGAAACATGTTCATTTCGAAAGATTTTAACGCAATTAATAACGATTTTCCCTTTATTTTTTATAAAAAAACATTCTTTACCTTCAATTTAAATAATTGACGAAAATCATAAAACCGAGTAGCATTACTTTGGTGAGGTGACATGGATGAATCCAATGGTTGAATTTTGTATTAGTAATTTAGCAAATGGCTCTCAAGCAACTTATGAAGTACTCGAACGCGATCCGAATATCGACGTTTTGGAATATGGCTGCCTCAGTTATTGTACAAAGTGCTCAGAATCTTTTTATGCTATTGTAAATGGTGAATTAGTAGAAGCTGATTCTCCAGAAGCGTTAACGAAAGCCATTTATCAATTTATTGAAGAAAATCCTTTATGGTAGTTTTCCTAAAACGCCTATATGAATAAATTTGAACAAATAAAAAGGATGTTATGCTAAAAAATCAGCTTAACATCCTTTTTTTTATTGTAACGCATCCACTACATATGTAGGTTGAAGTTCTTTCTCTTGTACAACCTTTGTAGGTGTAACGCCTGTATTCACATGAATTGTATCACAGCCAAAATTAATACCGCACATAATGTCAGTATCATAATTATCACCAATCATAACCATGTCTTCTTTAGCAAAATTGTGTTCTGTCGCAATCACTTCCAGCATGGCGGGTGATGGCTTCCCTATATAGATTGGATCAACGTCTGCTACCTCTCCTACTAAACGAGCAAAAGAACCATTCCCAGGTAAGAAACCATATTCTGTAGGGAATTTAATATCCTGATTTGTGGCAATAAAGGTTGCCCCTCTTTGGACAAAGATGGTCGCTCTAGCAAGTGCCATATAATCGAGTGTACGATCAATTCCCATGACAAATACATCCGGCTCATCTTCAACAGGCTCAATATTTTCACTGAGTAATGCCTGACGAATACCATCAGAGCCCATCATAGCTACTTTTTTACCTGCGAAATTTAGTGCAATATACTTCGCTGTGACTAACGCACTTGAATAAATATGTTCTAGTGGCGCACTAACACCAATAGACATTAAAGCTTCCTGCAGTTGCTCTCGCGTTTTAGAGGAATTATTTGTGACATAAAATGGCTCGATCCCTGCTTGTTGTAAGCGATGAATAAAAGCAACCGCAGAAGGAATTCCTTCCTTCCCACGGTAGACAGTGCCGTCTAAATCAAAGCAATAGGCCTTATAATTTCTCATTGATGATCCTCTGGTAAAAATGCAGAAACTGGACCTAGCTCATTTGTTAAATAACTATGGACTGCTGGCGAGAATTGCTTTAATGCTGGCAAATTCGCTGTAAGGACGTGGATAACTTCAGCGATATCTACTTCTATAAACTCACGTACAAGCATTTTACGCAAGCCAACAACTGCTTTATATGGTGCCTCCATTTCAGCAACTACGACTTTTTCATCGACTAATATATCAATAATATCCTCGTAGCTTCCTGGGTCGCGCATAATGAAACCGTCTATCATTAAATTTCCTACATCCATCATTGACTCCATAATGTTGTGACCAATTCGCTCGATAGCTAATTTCTTTATATCATTTTGAGACCAGTTATTCTCTGTCTCCAAAATTGCTAATAGCCCATCTAAGTACTGTAAATTTTTTGTGATTTTATTACGATCTACAAAATACACAAGGAAAGCCCCCATTCAAATCTTTAAAAGTTGATAGTCTTTTCTCTTCTATAGTACCATAACTATAGGACTGGAAGGAGATTAAAAGATGGAACGCTTTTTTTTATATGATGATGTAGAAGATACAAAAACACGCTTTGTTAGTTTTGCTGGGAAAAAGTTACGTTATGATTTAGCGATATTACAGTCTGGCCGCTTCTTTGGGAAAGTGCTTGTCATGGATATTCAATTTGGTCGCTTTGCTATTATTGGCCCTGATGATGTAGAAGAGCCTGGCTACTTAGAACATGTATACAATCGAACAGAGGATGAAACAGAAGAACTTCGAGAATATTTACGTGAATTATTGAACTAACACCCTTTTTACTGGGTGTTTTTTATATATCATCTATAATGCTTCAGGGGGCAATGCTCCAAAAACTCCTCTAACATCTGACGGATCACTTTAGTTGATTTAGAAAACATTTGCTAAATCAAGATAAAAAAATTCCGCTGGCCAGTAGGCGTCTGCGAAATCTTTTGAGGTAGATTATTTATTTAAAGTGGATGGATTATCTTTATTATGCGGCTTGTCTTTATTTTCATTATCATTTTGCTTTTTAGCTTGTTGATTTTGACCAATAACACCTAAATCATCTACACTAATATCAAAACCATACCCATATTCTTCACGGTCTAGGGGTTTTTTATTGCGTTTCTCCTTCGTCAACCTCATCACCTCCACTCATAAATTATCCTTTTTTCAAAATTTTATACTTCTTTTGTCTCAATTTTTCAAGATGTTGCATCCTTTATTATCCATCGTGCAGCACTCATTAAATCAGGAAATACTGCATCTGCTAACGGGTCCTGCTCGCCTAAAAACACGCCCTTTGTACCTGCTTGTTTTCCCGCCATAATATCTGTGTCCGTATCGCCCACCATATAGGATTTAGATAAATCAACGTTGTATTTCTTTCCTAAATCAACAATAAGTTTACTATTAGGTTTTCTACAGGCACAGCCAGACTTAGGCTTATGGGGACAATAAACAACTTCATGGATAATGGCTCCTTTTTTCTTTAGCTCCTTCACCATGTGCTCATGTATTTTCTGCAAATCGCTTTCCTTCATGAAGCCCAAACCAACGCCACCTTGATTTGTTACAACAAAAATATAGTCAAAATGCTTATTTAATTTCCGTATGGCTTCAGGAACATGTGGTAAAAAGTATAAATCCCTAGGTTTATTGACAAATTTCACACGTTTCGTTAATACTTCATTAATAACACCATCGCGATCTAAAAAGACGGCTCTTTTCATTCGTAACACACCTTTAACAAGCTGTTTTGTGCCTTATTGTTCCCCAATAATTCAAAAGCTAACAATAACAAAGAAAAAAACCTGATGACAACACATCAGGTTTCTCTGTTTTATTCTGCTAAAGGTTCTTGGTCTGTTGGTATTGTTATCTCATTCACATCCAACACTTCTGGCTGTTTCGTTACTTTACCCGTTTTACGTAAAACAAAATAAGCACAGCCAAAATTGCAATACTCATATAGATAATCTTGAAGCGTACTTATTTTCGTATCAAAAGTTGATTTTTGATTTTTATCATCAAAAAAGCCCTTTAATCGTAATTGGTTATAGCCCCAATCACCTACTATATAATCATATCTAGCTAATATATCGGAATACCTTTCCTGAAAAGCTTCCTCCTGAAAGGCTTCACGAAAATCTTCTATTAGTTCATATTCTAATCCTTCAACTATGATCAAAGTGACACCACCCTTTTGTTCATCCTTGACGCTTAGAGCTCAGCTTGTAACTGACGTTCTTTTGTTGCAGCATTTACTTGTTCGTCAGCATGGTAACTACTACGTACAAGTGGGCCAGCTTCACAATGTTTAAAGCCTTTTTCCATAGCAATTTTTCGCAGTTTCCCAAATTCTATTGGGGAATAATATTTTTTAACTGTTAAATGCTTTTTCGTTGGCTGTAAATATTGACCAATCGTCATGATATCCACATTATTTGCTCGTAAATCATCCATTACTTCTAAAATTTCTTCGTGTGTTTCTCCTAAACCAATCATTAAAGATGATTTCGTTGGAATAGTTGGTTGCATTTCTTTAGCCAGACGAAGAAACTCCAAAGAGCGCTCGTATTTAGCACGAGCACGTACTCTTGGTGTTAAACGGCGTACAGTTTCAATGTTATGATTTAAAATATCTGGCTTCGCATCCATTAACATTTGAAGGTTCTCCTTCATACCACCTAAATCGGAAGGTAGTACCTCAACAGATGTGAAAGGACTTTTACGGCGAATTGCACGTACTGTTTCTGCTAAAACTTCCGCTCCGCCATCTTTTAAATCGTCACGCGCTACCATTGTAATCACCACGTGCTTTAGGTTCATAATAGCTACTGAATCTGCAACGCGTTCTGGTTCTGCTAAATCTAATTCATTTGGTAAACCTGTTTTTACTGCACAGAATCGACAAGCACGTGTACAAACCGAACCGAGAATCATCATTGTAGCAGTACGTCTTTCTCCCCAGCATTCATGAATATTTGGACAGCGAGCCTCTTCACAAACAGTATGAAGATTTTTCTCACGCATTAGCTTTTTAAGACCTTTATATTCATCATTCGTGTTTAGTTTTATTTTTAGCCAGTCTGGTTTTCTTAAATGTTCTTCTTTGCTTGTAGGTTTACAAGATGTCATACGGATATCGCCCCTATCAAAAATATGCATTTTTTATATTTACTATCTTCACTGTTGTCAATGTAACATATTAAATGAACTCCAACAACTATCACCGTAAACATTTCTATTTATAAGGGACAGGTATTTCAATGGAAGGTTGAGGCGCATCACTGCTATTGGTATAGATGTTCGGTACTGGACCTCTTGTTAAACCCATCGCTACAGGGATATCCTGTGCAACGGTTGAAGATTTACTTGCGAATGGAACAATAATCTGGACGTTTACTTCTAAATGAATGCCCACCTCTACATATGCACTATTGATCCCAAATTCTTGAATGGATGAGGTCACATTGCTATGGACATTTCCAATCACATGGAATCGTATAGGAATTTTCGGTCCTAAATTTCCGAGCAAAGGAATATTCGCTGCTTGCCCGAGTGGCACAAAAAAGACAATGCCATCCCCTTGCTGAATCCTGTTAATATCATATTCAACATTATCTAATTCAGGCAAATGGGATAGTTCTCCTTGTTCAGCCTGTTCTAAATACATTTTTACAAGCTCTAATGTCTCAGCTCGAACACGATTAATAATTTCCGTATTAAATTTTGTCGTCATCATATCAGAACTACCTGGAGGAATATCTTCAATGATATCATTTACATCTAATACATTGGACGTACGTGAGTTGATGGCTTTACTTACTACATATGATGCAATTTTTGTAGTTTGTACTTCTGCATATTGCAAATATGTGGGCATGAGCCGTTCATTTAAATAATAAATAAATAATATAAGGCAAACAACCATACTAACAATTAAAATGGTTAATCGATTAAGACGTATTCCCCGTTTATTATAAGAGCGCAATTTCATCCTTTTTCGAGGGAAAAACAAAAAAATCTCCTCCTGTTCCATAACGTATGAACAGGAGGAGTAATTTATTCTACTTTCGCAGGAACCACATAGTCCGTCTCAACATTTTCAATCAAAACATTTGGATAGTCCACTAAATTGATTTCATATGTAGCCGTGAGCAATTGATTTTGCTCCTCAAATATACGAATCCAAGGCAATGCTGCATCCAATGGATTTTGTCTCGATACAATGCCACGTCGTCCATCCGATAGTTTAAGAATAACACCATTTGGATAATGAACAACAGCTCTTTTTAGCGCTTTTACGATACGAGCATCATATAGCGTTCCAGAGCCCGCCTCTACAATAGCTAGTCCTTGCGAAGGGAGCATCTTTTCACGATACACTCGATTAGTGGTAACCGCGTCAAAGACATCGGCTACACCAATAATCTTGGCGAATGGGTGAATTTCAAAGTCAACTAACCCTCTTGGGTATCCACTTCCATCAATACGTTCATGATGTTGAAAAGCACAATGGGCCACAAGCAGTGAAATAGAATGTAAGTTGCGTAATAAATCAAAGCCATGTCGAGCGTGCATTTTCATCGCTTCAAATTCTTCATTGGTTAAGCGACCTGGTTTTGTTAGGATATCTTTCGGTACCATTAGTTTACCTACATCGTGGAGTAATGCTCCGATACCTATTAACCGTAAATCCTCAGAGGAGTAGCCAAGTTCTTTGGCAATGGCTATCGAGTAAAGTGTCACTTGGAACGAGTGTTGATATAAATACTCATCAAATAAATAAGCATCTGTTAATATGGTTAAAATCTCATCATTTCCAGTAACAGCAGAAAGTAGTTCATCTACAATGGAGACAATTGTCTTTGATTGTTGATCTAATATATAAGAGGCATTTACTGGATTTAAACCATCGATGGATTGAAATGAATCTTTAATTGTTGTAATGACCTTATTTCGCATCGCAGGTGGCACGGTTTCTTCTACTTCTATGCCCTCAGAAATATCATCGTCAATGTATAGGTAATGTGTATTTAACTGTTGAAGTCGTTGAATAATACGGTCATTAATGATAACATCCTTCTTTAAAAGCGGATGCCCTGCCTCATTCCAAATGGTTCTTCCTAATACCATTCCTTCTTTTAATACATCGATTGAAATTAATCGCATGATTTCTTCCCCAATCTATTCTTTAAGCTATCTCTATTGCTTAAAGAAACTCTGACCATAATCTATCATAATGTTTCGTAAAAATTCCGGTAATATATATTGTTTCTTTGCATATTTGAAACTTGGATAAAAATAACCAAATGTAAACAAATCTAATGTCACGAGTTTATAAACGTGATCATTATCTGCCAACTTTCCATTAATTAATAACTGACGATTGTCATTCATGGAGAAACCATACGTCAATATTTTTCCAAAAATTACGCCTCTAAACCCTAATCCCTTTAATTCAATATAGGGCCATTCCTCATTTTCGGATTGTATATAGATTTCCTTCATTTCCGTAACTGATAATTCAATTGTACATAAATTAATAGGATGTGGAAAAATCCGATGCAAATCTAATGCAGTCACAGTCCCTTTAGGAAGGCCATCTAAAAAAATCCCTGCATTAAATAAGGCACAATCAGCACCACTTTTTTCTAAAATAGCATGTGCAAATAAATCAGATAGCTGTGAGTAGTGGAACCATTCCTTATTATAAGATTTCTTCGTCGTAAATACTGGCGTATCCAATATTCTAATTCCTTCATCCTCTAAGGATTGTACAATTTGCTGCTCGTTATGGATATTTGGCAAGTCCTTATTATGAATTAAAGTATCCTTTTTTTCAACAATTTTCCTCATATTTTCATCATATTCGATGACAAGATGTCCTGTATATTGTCCAAATTTCCCTCCACCTGTCAATAAAACACCATTGACAAGTTTCCCATTTGGCAAGACATGATGTGTATGGGAACCGAATATGACATCAATTTCTGGACACTCTTCTGCTAATAGTTCATCTTCAGTTATACCTAAATGTGATAAGCATAGAATAATATCAACTTCTTTGCGTAGTTGATGAGCTAGACGAAGAAGTGTACTACGTGCTTCAACCATCTGCCAATTTAACTCCTGATAATACACTTCAAACATAGCCGTTGCAGCAATTATCCCTAGCTTCGTTCCCTTCTCTGTTGTAAGCACCACATAGGGCTTAAGCCAGGCTGGATTTCTCCCGTTATATGCATCAATATTACCTACGACTACATCAAAATTTGCATCATCATATAAATGAAAAAGCTCATTATGAGACAATGTAATGCCCTCATTGTTCCCAATTGTCACTACATCATATTCTGCCTCGTTCAGTAATTGTACATTCCCCTTACCGATTGTCGCTTCAGTATAAATATTTGAGCGATCTAAATGATCCCCCACATCAAAAAAATAACTCGTTTCCCCAATTCCCGCTAGAGTGTTACGCATCTCTTTCACATAGCTTTGCATTCGTGGCCAATACTTAAAATGACTATGCAAATCATTTGTGTGAAAAATATGGATTTTTTCAAGCATTAAAGCCACCTCATTTTCATTAGCTACTATAGCAGATTAAGCCAGTATCCCTTCAACGATGGAACGAATTCCTAATAATAATAAAATAATACGAAGGACGAGTACAAGCGTATCTGATTTAATTCTTTTATTTAATGCAGCACCTAGCTTTGCTCCAATATAGGCCCCTGGTATCACTGGAATTGTATAAAGCCATGGAACATGCCCAAAATATATATGGCTGGCAGAATTGACAATAGACGTTAAAAACACCAAAAACATCGATGTTGCCACTGCCACATGCGGTGGAAATAAAAACAAAATAATCATGGCCGGCACAATCATCGAGCCTCCACCTATACCAAACAGCCCCGAGGCAAAGCCAACCCCAAATGTAAAGATAATCGCAAACCAAATCGGATAGCCATAAACAAAGGTAGTACCTTGAACATCAGTAAATTCTTGTTGCAGACCATTTTTCACAAACCATTTTACAGGCTTCAATTTGTCGCGTACAAGTAAAATAATCGCTAAAATAATAAGCAGGATGCCAAAGTATAAATTGAAGGATGGTAAATCTAATCCTTTATTAACCCAAGCACCGAGGATCGAGCCTGGAATACTCCCAATAAAAAATATATAGCCACTTTTGTAATCCACCGTTTTTGATTTCATATAACTTAAAGTGGAGGCAAGTCCAGTGAAAATCATCATCACGACAGATAAACCAACTACTTTTTGTGGGGTCATATCTGGAATCAAACCAAGGTTTAAACCGATATATAAAGTTGCTGGCACTAGTACAACGCCACCACCTAGCCCCACTAATGAACCTATTAGACCAGAAAACAATGCAATAATCACTAATAAAATAAACGCCATTATAATTCCCCTTCAAACATGTTTAATTGTTTAGGCGCTAACCCAACATCTTTAATATTCAAATTAGCTTGTAGTTCCTTTGCGTTTTTCGCTGCGTGATTACCTGAATTGTTATTAAATAATATAAAAAGTTCCTGGACCTCTGTCTCAAGCTTTAAAATATGCTGAGCAAGCTGCTGTAATTCTTCTTTATTATAGTCATATAAAAAGCGAACTTTACGCCAATTTTCTGCATTCCCAGTGTTGCGCCAACCATGTATATTTCGTCCATGTATACGCACAAGCGCTTTATCGGCTGTCACTACAGGATAGAATGGGACTGACCCTACACCAGCCTGCGGCTCATCACAAATCGTATGAATAAATTGGTGCTCCCTTAAAAAGTCAACCGTCTGTTGTACTACATCTTCTGCATACCATGTTTGATTTCGAAATTCGATAGCCACTTCGAAATCCTTTAGTTGTTGACGGATATACAATAGGTATTGCACATTTTTCGCCTGGCAATCAAACCATGGTGGAAACTGAGCTAAAACCATTCCTAGCTTTCCATAACGTTTAAATTCATTGGCACATTCAATAAAAGCGTTGAACATATCATTTTTTGATTCGAAAGGAATATCTCCCCTTAAATGTCCCGTCATACCTTGATAGGCCTTCACGACAAAACGAAAATGCTCTGGTGTATCCTCACACCATTTGCGAACATGTTCTTTAGATGGTATGGCATAAAAAGAAGTATCTACTTCCACCACTAAAAAATGACCTGTATAATCAAATAATTTATCCTTTGAGGTAGTCACTCCACTATAAAGTGAAGGGTGATCGCCCCAACCAGTTAATCCAACTACAATCATGTGACATCCTCCTCTATGTACATAATCATAGCACACAGTCTTCCACTACAATTAAACATCATGTAAAAAATGTAGCCTTCAAAAAAAAAAAGCATGAGTCCCTATACAATTGAACTCATGCCGAATAAGTTATTTATCAAGATTTTGTTGGATTGCCTCTAAAAACGTAATACGACTAAACGCCGGGCCACCTTCCATTAGTGGGTCCACAACATTAACAAATACTTGTTCATTTTTAAAGGCATTTATATTTTGGATAATTGGATTCTTTTTAAAATCTTCTAACGCATTTGGAGCATCCGCATTTTCATCTGTTGAGAATTGTACAAATAAATAATCCGGATTCATATCAGCAAGTTGTTCAATAGAAATAGCTTCTTGTGATTTTGCCTTAGCAATCTCACCGGGTACTTCTAAACCTAGCTCACCATATAGAACAGGATTTAAAAATACTTCTTTTGGATATACATAAGCTTGTCCACCACGAATTCGAATGGCCGCCACTTTTTTACCTTCTAGTTTTGCCGTTAAGGTAGATTTAGCATCTTCAATATCCGCCTTATATGTAGATAATATTTTTTCTGCCTCCGCTTGCTTGCCAGTTAACTCAGCTAATAAATTTAAATTAGATTCCCAATTCGTTGAAATGTGTGAGACTAATATTGTTGGAGCGATTTTTTCTAATTTACTTTGTACTTCCTCCGGAAACTTCGTTGAGCCTAAAATCACATCTGGATCTAATTCTAATATTTTTTCAAAGTTTGGTTTGATTTTCTCACCAATTGATTCTGCTTTGTCTGTAACAGCAGCGTACAACTCAGGGAACTTGCCACCAACCGCAATTGCTCCTACTGGATGAACGTCAAGTACGACCATATCTTCCATGGCCTCCATTGCACCTGTGACAACAATTCTTTCGACCTTTTCTGGCACTTCATAGCTTTCTCCAAGATATTCAATTGTTCTCGTCCCATTTTCATTGGTAGATTCTTCGTGTACTTGTGCTGCTTCTTCGTTTGTATTTGTGGACGAATTTTCCTCTGCTGTCTTCTTCTCTCCACACCCAGCGAGGATAATCATAAATACGGCTATGAGACTAATAAATAGCAACTTGTTTTTCATGGACAATACTCTCCTTTTTAATTGATATTGATTCTCATTATCATTTTAGTATGTCTCCTTCAAAAAATCCAGTATTATTTCAATATATTGTGAAAGTCATTTTCCATGAAAAACAAAAAACCCTTGTCACAAACATAGTTGTGACAAGAGTTAGTCCATATATTAGCCGATAGAACCTTCCATCTCGACTAAGTATAAGCGAAATAAACGTATATAATAGAAGGAACTACAGTTAAATCAATAAAAATGCAGTTTATTTTTCACTTAATTTCATCGTTTTCATTCAAAACGGTATCAAAAATGGTATCACTGACCGCCCTGAAATGGCGGTCTTTTTTTCTTTACCTACATACGATATATCCAATCTTGCTAGGTACAATAACAATTTTTTTATCAACAGGTTTATTAACATTTGTGGATGCATTTTTCCTTGGTTGTTCCAAAATATCAAACATACTCATTTGTTTATTCATAAATAAAACCTCTCTCTTTATAATCAATAGTTTAAGATTTATAAAATAAGTAAATACTAATCTGTGTAAGGGGGATCGCTATGAACAACAATGTGTCCTAAACCCTTAATCTCTTTACTCCATTTTTACAGTTCATAGCGATTACCATTCAAGCCAGTTTTCTAAATTTGGTCTCCTACATATCTCCGAACGACTATCACGCTCATTCAGCCAGTTATAGAAAGGTACTGGACGCTCTCTATCTGCTGTTTTTTCTATAGATGAAGATTTATTAGGCGTAACTTTTGAACGCTCTAAAACCTTGTTATACGCCCCTACAAACACGGCTCTTAATGTATTTGTTACAGTTAAAGTTCCTTCTTTAATATCCATAGCAATTTTAAATAGCACGTTCTTTGCTTTTATAAATTCATCCACAGAATTTACTTGTGCAGCTAATACAATCTTGTGTAGTTCATCTTTCAAGTTATCAGCTAACAGCAAACTATTCATGAAGTCGAATAGCATTACCTGGTACTCGTTCATGTATTCCTTTTTCTTTTCAGCTTGCAAAGCTAATTCATTGCCAAGACTCATAATATTATTTGCTTGTTTAGAACTTAAAAGATTAAAAGATTTAGATGCTTGATTCTGAGATTGTGGACGGCAAGCCACGTCATTACTAGCTTCATCGACTGTCTCTCGATGTTTCAAACTCGATGTATCATCATAAGGTAAAATGCGATAGATGCTAGCTCCTTTGATGCCATTCAACTTTGTTTGCTTCACTTTTTCGATGATGTTTAAGCTAACTAATTTCTTTATTGCACGCATTACTGTGCTTCTGGATGTTCCAGTTTGCTCGGCTATTGTTTCAGCTTTTAAGTGACAAGTGCCAGGATAAGCTAATGAACGACTAGCTAAAGCAAATACGATTACTCGCTCTGATTCTGTTAAATCATAATAATGAACGGCCATGTGGTTTTCCACACTCTTATCCATATCTGTTACTGAGTTAAATGTTATGTATTGTGCTAGGTATTCGAATGCCATTTTGTATTTCACCTCTTTTCTATAAATCATCCGTTTTTCCGTATAAACGTTTTATTGATTATTATCATATATACGTTTAAACGGAAATGTTTTATAATGACTATAGGAATATTTCTAAAGGTAGGTGATTAGAATAATGGAGATGCGAGTAAAATTAAAAGAAGTGTTAGAAGAACGAAACATGACTCAAGGTGAACTCGTTAAAATGACAGGGCTACGACAAGCTGTTGTAAGTGAATTAGTTCATAACCAAAGAATGAGCTTAAAAAAAGAGCACATCACAAAAATCTGTGAAGCACTCGATATTAATCGTATTGAGGATATAATCGAACTTGTTGAAAACAGATGACAAATAAAAGTTATCTGTTTTTTTATGTATACTTTTCACCCATACTTTCCTAAAATGGTAATTGAAAGGAAGTGCTTTGTATGAAGAAGTTATTTTATATTGGGGCATTATCAGCCTTATTATTAGCTGCATGTAGTGACGGCGAGGAAGTCGAGCCAGATAAAGATGTATCGGAACAGGTAGAAAAAACAGAACCTACACAAGCTGAATTGGATACCCAATTAAAAAAGGATGCCACGGCAATTGATTTTGTTGCAGCAAATGGTGATGAGGTTGAGGTAAATACAAAGGTTACTATTAGCGGTGAGGTAACGGGCATTTCATCTGAAGGTGTTGGAGGAACTTTCACTGTTACGACTACAGAGAAAGATGGATTCGGCATGTACACGGTTGAAAATTATGCATTAGCAGAAATTCAAGAAGGGTCTAAAGTAACGGTTTACGGTGTATACAAAGGGAAAGATGATGTAGGATTTCCTACGATTACTGCAACAATTATAGAGTAAAAATAAGCCCTCCACAGATTTGAATTGTGGACGGCTTATTTTTTATTTTTCAACTGCATATAAAAGTCCATCCATCTCTACCTCTTTAACGTGTTGCAAATTAATCGCCATGTCAATATCATCAAAAACTACCATGTTAGCATCATTGATCTTAACGGCTTCTGTGGTAAAAACGTTCCGTTCACTGTCAATTTTGATTATAGCGCCATCATGTAAAGTAAATTCGTATTTGTGCATCATCTCACCTCCTTACCAACAACTTACAGTAAATTGGTAGACAAATCTATAAAAGGTGGCAAAATTTCTTTTTGGTCCTATTGCCGACAAAATGCAACAAACATTTATTACTTTTTTCAGTCTACTTAAAAATGACTTCGGAACTTAATCTAATAGATATTTAGTATTAAATTACAAAAATACCTATATTTACCTTGATATATATGTAATAATAGAATCCTATTCTACAAAAATATAATTTCGGAGGTAATTAAGAATGAAAAAAATTTTTACTTTATTAAGTCTTTTAGTTTTATTCAGCACTACTATTTCAGTTCCTTTTGCTAGTGCAAATGAAGAAGAGTTTCTGCACTCTACCAATGCTAGCCAAATGGAAGTAGACACACAAAGTGAGTATGATTTGAAAGCGCTCGAGATAATAAAAGAATTAGAAACATCAGATGAAGGTGTTATAGTAGAAGAATATCAAGCAGAAGAATTAGAAACATCAGATGAAGGTGTTATAGTAGAAGAATATCAAGCAGAAGAATATAAGATAGATGAAGAAGTTGAGAAAGCTATAATTTTAAAAAAGGGTAAAAAGCCACCCAAAAAGGATCCATCTAAATCTGAACCTGTTTACAAGACAGATAAAGAAGCAACTACAGCTGCAAAGAAACTCGGTTATACTAAAATATCAGAGACATGTGGTAAAGCTGCAATTTTCAGAAACAAAAAAGGAAAACCTGAATATATATCTCGTGATATAGATGGTCATATTGGTGGAGCTTGGAAAGGTGGCTCTTCACCTAGTACTATCTGTTCAAAAGACACTAGGAGTGGTACATATGATAAAAACCTCACAAGGATTGGCGACTAAATCTATTCATACTAAGTCTGGGGTTCCCATTACTGAACCGTGGAGTTCTTCAATGTATTTTAATGCGTCAATGGAAAACCGTGTTCGATTCTTAACGGATTATTTTAAAGAAGTTCGAGTGGATGGGATTCGAAAGTTTATTAATGACCTCACACTGGATGATCCCACTGTTGATCTATTCATTTCTTTAGAATACGATAATAAAAAGAAATACATCTCTAATAACTTATCCAAGCGTATACGCTTAGTTAATTGGAAAGAATATAAACTTACAAGTGAAGAGTTTGATCTTTATGAAGGCTTTGGTAAGATTGCATTAATAAAAGATGTAGCAGTAAATGACACCATTTTATATACAATAGATGCGCTTCTCAACAAAAATAAGTGTGCCTCTAATGCTGTATTTTTTATTGTCACGAGTAAGTATTTAGTTCATTTCGGAGCGAGTGGGGACGTAATTAATATACTTTCTACAGATCCTATAAATATTAAAAACCTAAAAATGAATTATAAAGGTATTTTTGATACTTTTTATGATGAACCTTTAAGCTAACTTCAGTAATTAAATATGTAAACGCAAAAAGCCCGTCATCACTGTGATTTGAACATTAATGACGGGCTTTGATTTTCATTTAACTTTACGTTCAATATAAATCAATGCATACTCCAATATTTTCTCTGTTGAATAATTATCAACATCAGTATGTGGCGATGTAAATGTACCATCCGCTACTGCTTTACGAATTAAATTACGCCCTTTGTCCTCCACAGTTGATGATGTGGAAGGCTTCAGCATTTTACCGACCGCTTTTGCTAGTTGTCCTGCAATCGCTTGGCATATCTTCTCAAAGTCTCGCTTGTACATTGCAACATCTACGCTATCATTTACAAAGCATACTTCAATCAAGTAACAAGGTTTATTCGTACCTTTTAGCAATCCTAAATCAGTACGAATTTTCACCCCACGATTCTGCAATCCACTCGCATTACTAATCGCATCTGTAATAGCTGTAGCTGTATCAATATTTTTCCCACTATAAATAAGTGTCTCTGTGCCGATGCCTTTGTTGTGTGTGCCTGGAACTGAATTAAAGTGAATAGACACATCAATTTCTCGGCTCGATTTATTATGTTGTGCAATCAACCATTTGATGTTTGCTGCCTGCGATTTACTCACGTTATCCTCAATGTAATTTGTAATAATACCTGCTGCACGTAAAATAGACGTTACACGCTTTGCTACGTTGATTGCTTCGGTTCCTTCGTCGATTAATCCCATAGCTCCAGTATTCTTTCCTCGATGTCCTGGGGAAACTGTAATCATTTATTACCACCGTCCTTTTTATCATCGTTGTCCATTTGCAATTGCGTTAATGCATTGGTTAAAAATTTAGGTACTTTGATTCCGAGTTTACCTAGATTCTCAATCATCGAAATACCTTCCATGCCGATTAAAAACAATATCATAGCGTTACGCATGAAGTTGCCACTCTCTGTTGCTAAGTCCAATTGCACTGCTGCAATAACCATTAAAACCATTGCTGTTTTTTTAATCAAACCTTTAAATGCCTTTTTACTTTCAACGTTTTTATGGATGAATCCAACCATGATGCCAAGAATATAATCAATTACCATGAAGATGATAAAAGCTTTGATTAGATGGTCAATGCCACCGACAAGGTATGCTAACCATGCCATTGAGCCACCTACTAGTGACGTGTATAATGTATCTGTTTTCATTTGACACCTTCCTTTTCTGCATAATAAAAGCCCTCCACAGATGATTGTGGAAGGCCTATAAAATAGTTATTCTACATCTTCTTTGACGATCTTCTTAAAAAATTCACTGAAAACCGTTTCTTGTTGTTCATTTCCATCTGAAATAAGTTCGTGTGCTGTTACACCTTTTAAAATTGTGTCTTTTATTTGGTCGCTCATGTTTTTCACCTCTCTTTGAAAAACATTATTATAATAACGGACAAAATTATTAACAATTAATTTTAGACAATAAAAATAACGCTTGCTTATGCTTGCGTTTGCTGTGAGTCCATATTTGTTAATAATTGCGTATATTCTTCATCTTCCAACTGATTATTGGCGTAGAAGACATTTACCTTCTTTAACATGTCGTCATAGCTGTATCGGTTACGATCAATTAAAAATTTACATAAGTCATATACCTTCATTATAATTTTCCTCCCTCGATGCCCATTTCATTCATGGTAATTAAGTATTCTGTATTGATAAGCGTTTGAGCTTGCATTTCTTCGGCTGTTGGTGGTGGCTCAACTGGCGGTGGATTGTATTCAGCTGGCGGTGTAAATTCACCTGTTTTACTGTTGTAGTACCATCCTTCTTGAATATGATTTTTCCCAGTAATATCAACCAATTTAATATTTGGTGCAAAATCAGGTTTTTCATTAGCTTCAAAAATCCAATGTGCTTTGTTGTAAAGTATCAGTGCAAATTTCATTTAATCACTCCCACCATTTCACAGTTAGTATGCCGTTACCACCGTCACCACCAAGCCCCCGGATGTCACCCACACCGCCAGCCCCTTTGCCGCCGATACCAATTGTAACGTTGACTACGGTACCAGGTGTTACCGTGACAGGTTGGTCAATAACAAAATGACCACCACCGCCACCGTGGTAGATTGGGTTAGCACCACCGCCACCAGAACAGTAAGCACCTTTACCGCCACCGCCACCACCACCGCTATAGTAGCCACTACTGCCACCCCAACCACCTGTGTTATCTTAGAACTGGCTGATGCCAGTAATAGACGCGTTACCCGTAGCACCACCAGCACCGCCAGGTAGCGTTAACAGCGTGCCGAAGCTTGTTGCGCCACCTGTCGCGCCTGTATGGTAAGTAGCAGTACCGCCAACATTACTATAGCCACCACCGCCACCACCTGCGCCACCACCTGTTAAATAAACCTCGGTTACGCCTGCAGGAACAACGAAAGTTCCGTTTGTGGTGAAAACTTTAGTTTTCATAACTTTCCCAGCATCTTTATTTTCTATCTGTGTACCAATATTGCCTATGCCCTGTTTAAAGACGAGGCAAGGAAAACTTGGTATTTCAAATTACGGTATAAAGATATGTATGGCCGTAATAAACAGAAAATGCAACGAGGTTTTAAAACAAGTAGAGAAGCAAAAAAAGCCGAAGCTGAATTTATAACAAGTATAGACAACATGTTTTCGGACCAAGTTACCATCCAAGAAGTTTTCGAACACAACATCAAACATAAAGCTCTTAAAGAGAAAACTATTACAAGACGAACAAACGAATATAATTTACACATTAAACCATTTTTCGGACATATTAAAATTAAAGACCTAAACACGAATCACTTTTTAGAATTTAAAACTTATCTAGAGAAACACTTCACTTCACTGAATAGTGCAAGAACCGTTTACAGCAATTTAAAAGTAATTGTAAATCACGCCATAAAATTTTTTGGTCTTCGAGTTGATCCCAGTATTTCTATTGATCCTATTAAGCGAATCAAGCCTGAAATAGAGATAATAAAACTTGCTGAGTTTAAAGAAAGAGTGAATCATGAAGCATTAGATTTACACTATTATCGACAAATGACAATGCTAATCTTTTTTACAGGTCTTAGAGTAGGTGAAGCTTTAGCGCTTCAATGGCAGTTTGTTGACTTAGAAAAGAATCAGATTTATATAAAGCACACTTGGGATTTTAATAAGAAAAAATTAGGACGACCTAAAACAGAGGCAAGCGAAGCATTTGTTCCTTTACCAAAATTCATAACAAAATTATTAGTTCAAATGAAAAAAGAATCCGAAGAAAAAATCTACGGATTCAAAGAAAATAACAATGAGTATTTTGTGTTTGGAGGGCTAGCTCCATACCACTATAGTCATTACCATAAAAAATATAAACAAGCTTTTCCTGAGTTGCGTATACATGACTTACGGCATAGTTACGCTGCACATTTAATCAACAAGAAAGTAGATATTTATTTAGTAAAAGAATTAATGCGTCACGATGATATTAAGCAAACCTCAAATACCTACGGCCATTTATATGTTGAACGTAAACATGAAGCTATGCATGTTTTCGATGATTAAAGTGGTATCAAAATGGTATCACACTATTATAGATACCACTTTAAAACATTGATATATCAACAACTACGCTTATCCAATACTACCTTCCATCTCGAATTTAATGAGACGGTTCATTTCTACTGCGTATTCCATTGGTAATTCTTTTGTGAATGGCTCGATGAAGCCCATTACGATCATTTCTGTCGCTTCTTCTTCAGAGATTCCACGAGACATTAAATAGAATAATTGTTCTTCAGACACTTTTGAAACTTTCGCTTCATGCTCTAAAGAAACATTATCATTAAGGATTTCGTTGTATGGAATTGTATCAGAAGTCGATTGGTTATCCATAATCAACGTATCACATTCAATGTTGGCACGTGCACCGCTAGCTTTCGGACCGAAACGAACTTGTCCCATATACGTAACTTTACCACCTTGTTTAGCAATCGATTTAGAAACGATTGTAGAAGATGTGTTTGGTGCCATATGAATCATTTTTGCGCCAGCATGTTGATGTTGACCTTTACCTGCTAATGCAATGGATAATGTCATACCACGAGCACCTTCACCTTTTAAGATACATGCTGGGTATTTCATTGTTAATTTAGAACCAATGTTACCATCAATCCATTCCATTGTACCATTTTCTTCAACAACTGTTCGTTTCGTTACAAGATTGTATACGTTGTTTGCCCAGTTTTGAATCGTTGTATAACGGCAATAAGCATCTTTACCGACAATAATTTCTACAACTGCTGAGTGTAAAGAGTTTGTTGTGTAAACAGGAGCTGTACAACCTTCAACATAGTGTACGTGCGCGCCTTCATCCACAATAATTAGCGTACGTTCGAATTGGCCCATATTTTCAGAGTTAATGCGGAAGTAAGCTTGTAACGGTGTTTCTACTTTTACACCTGGTGGTACATAGATAAATGATCCACCTGACCATACAGCTGAGTTTAAAGCAGCAAATTTATTGTCCGTGTAAGGAATCACTTTGCCCCAATATTTTTTGAAAATATCTTCGTTTTCACGTAATGCAGAGTCAGTATCTTTAAACACAATACCAAGATCTTCAAGGTCTTTTTTCATGTTGTGATAAACTACCTCAGATTCATATTGTGCTGATACACCTGCAAGATATTTTTGTTCTGCTTCTGGAATACCTAATTTGTCAAAAGTAGCTTTAATCTCATCAGGTACTTCATCCCATGATTTTTGTGTAGCTTCTGATGGTTTTACATAGTACGTAATTTCATCAAAATCTAAATCTCCAAGATCGCCACCCCATTGTGGCATTGGTTTTGTATAAAATGTTTCAAGTGCTTTTAAGCGGTACTCAAGCATCCACTCTGGCTCTTGTTTCATATTTGAAATTTCACGAACGATTTCTTCAGTTAAACCACGTTTTGAACGGAAAATTGATACGTCCTTGTCATGGAATCCGTATTTGTAATCGCCGATATCAGGCATTTTTTTAGCCATCTTTTCTCCTCCGTTCGTTGAGATGTATTATTCGGGTATCCACCCCTTGCTTGAATGAAAGCTAAGCCGTTTTCACCCAAGCAACAAGGATGAAAGATTTATTTCACACCTTTTTCCATTGCTTTCCAAGCTAATGTCGCACATTTAATTCGTGCAGGAAATTGTGAAACACCTTGTAATGCTTCAACATCCTCAAGGTCATATTTATCGCTATAATCCTCACCCATCATCATTTTAGAAAAAATATCTGAAAGCTCTATAGCTTCTTCAACTTTTTTCCCTTTGATGAGCTGTGTCATCATCGATGCAGAGGACATAGAAATAGAACAGCCTTCACCGTCAAATTTTGCATCCTCTACAATACCATCAGTCACCTTTAATGTTAAGTGAATACGGTCGCCACACGTTGGATTGTTCATATCAATCGTTACAGCATCCTCTTCTAAAGATCCTTTATTACGCGGATTTTTATAATGATCCATAATGACTGAACGATATAGTTGATCTAAATTATTAAAAGACATCGCCAAAATACTCCTTCGCAGAACGTAACCCTGCAACAAGACGGTCAATATCCTCCTCTGTATTGTACAGATAGAAGCTTGCACGCGCTGTCGCTACTTGCTGAAGACATTTCATTAGTGGCTGTGCACAATGATGGCCAGCACGAACAGCAATACCATTCATGTCTAGCACCGTTGCCACATCATGTGGATGTACATCATCTAAGTTAAATGTCACAAGTCCACAACGTTTCATTGGGTCACGTGGGCCAAAAATCTTCAAACCGTCAATTGTCTCAAGCTGATCCATTGCGTAGCCAGCAAGCTTATGCTCATGCTCTGCAATGTTATCTAGCCCGATCTCAGTTAAGAAATCAATAGCGGCTCCTAAACCTATTGCACCTGCAATAATAGGCGTTCCACCTTCAAATTTCCACGGTAATTCCTTCCACGTTGAATCATATAACCCAACAAAATCGATCATTTCGCCACCAAACTCAATTGGCTCCATCTTTTCAAGGTGTTCCTTTTTACCATATAGTACACCTATTCCAGTTGGTCCGCACATTTTATGCCCAGAGAAACCTAAGAAATCTACATCCAAATCTTGCACATCAATTTTCATATGCGGGGCAGCTTGTGCACCATCGGCTACCATGACAGCACCGTTAGCATGTGCAATTTGCGCAATTTCTTTAATTGGATTTATCGTTCCAAGTACGTTTGATGCCATTGACACCGAAACGATTTTTGTTCGAGGTGTAATCGTCGCACGTACTTTATCCAGGCTAATAGTGCCATCTGCTTCTAGATCAATGTATTTTAATGTCGCCTTTTTCTCTTTAGCTAACTGTTGCCAAGGAATAATATTGGAGTGATGCTCCATGTGAGTAATCACAATTTCATCACCCTCAACAACATTTGCACGTCCATAACTTGCAGCTACTGTATTTAAAGCTGTCGTTGTTCCACGCGTAAAAATAATCTCTTGTGTTGATTGAGCATTAATAAACTTACGAACCTTTTCACGTGCACCTTCATATTTATCTGTAGCACGGTTTCCTAATGTATGCACGCCACGGTGAACATTGGAATTATCATATTCATAATAAGCCTTGATTGCTTCAATCACTTGAACAGGTTTTTGTGACGTCGCTGCACTATCAAGATACACAAGTCTATGACCATTTACATCCTGATTTAAAATTGGGAAATAGCTTTTAATGTCTTTATTCATCATTAGCGAACTTTCCTTTCAATAACCTCCGTCAGTTGCTTTTGAACGCCCTCAATTGGTAATTGCGTAACAACTGGCGCAAGGAATCCATGGATAACAAGGCGCTCTGCCTCTGTTTTCGAGATACCACGGCTCATTAAATAGTAAAGCTGTAATGGATCTACTCGACCAACAGATGCTGCGTGTCCTGCTGTTACATCATCTTCATCAATTAATAAAATTGGGTTTGCATCCCCACGAGCTTTTTCTGAAAGCATTAATACACGTGATTCTTGCTGTGCATCTGCTTTCGTTGCACCATGTTCGATATAGCCAATACCATTAAAGATGGATTGAGCTGCATCTTTCATCACACCATGTTTTAAGATATGCCCGTTAGAGTTTTTACCCCAGTGACGAACCTCTGTAGTGAAGTTAAGTTTTTGTTCTCCTCGACCAACAACTACTGTTTTTGTATCTGCATGAGAACCGTCACCAATTAAATGAGTAATGTTTTCGGAAATTGTGTCTGAGTCATTCATTAAACCAAGAGCCCAATCTACTTTTGCGTCACGTGCTAAACGTGCACGACGATTTACATATGTTGTAAAGCCTTTTGCAAGTACATCCACTGCACCGTATGTTACTTGTGCATTATCTTGGACAACTACTTCCGCAATAATATTTGCTTGACCTTTTGCTTCTTCAACTGTTGAAATATATGTTTCCACATATGTTACAGCAGAATTTGCTTCAGCCACTACTAAAACGTGGTTGTATAATGAGGCTTCTGCATTATCATTTAAGAAAACAACTTGAAGTGGTTGTTCGATGATCACATTTTTTGGCACGTAGACAAATACGCCACCATTGACAAGTGCTGTATGAAGCGCCGTTAGCTTATGCTCATCCACTTTTACAGCTTCTGTCATAAAGTATTTTTGAACAAGCTCACCATGTTCACGAACTGCTGTGAAAATATCCGTAAAAATAACACCTTTATCAACAAGTTCTTGAGTTGTTTTAATGTATGCTGGTGTATTATTGCGTTGAATATAAAGATTTTCTTGTGCTTCAAGGTCAATTAACCCTTTTGCTTCTTCAGGTAGAGCATCCAATGATGGAAATGCCTCACTATGAACTGTAAATGCTGGGAAGTTCATGAAATCCCATTTTGTAATATTAGTTCTATCTGGTTTTGGCAAATCTAAACCAGTTACTTTGTCTAGTGCTGCCGCGCGAAGCTCTGTAAACCAAGTTGGTTCACCATTTGCTTCTGAGAACGAGCGCACGTCCTGTAATGTTACAGGCAAGTTAAGTTCCACTGTCATGCTAGTTCGTCCTCCCTCTTATGCTTCTTGTTCTTCTGTTTCTTCTTCAATACCTAATTCTTTTTTGATCCAGTCATAACCTTCTGCTTCTAAGCGTTGTGCAAGCTCTGCACCACCTGATTTCACAACACGTCCTTGCATCATTACGTGTACATGATCAGGTGTAATGTAGTTAAGAAGACGTTGATAGTGCGTAATCATTAAGCAGCCAAAGCCTTCGCCGCGCATTGCGTTGATTCCTTTTGATACTACTTTAAGCGCATCAATATCAAGACCAGAGTCAATTTCGTCTAAAATTGCGATCGTTGGTTTAATCATCATTAATTGAAGAATTTCATTACGTTTTTTCTCACCGCCAGAGAAACCTTCATTTAAATAACGTTGAGCCATATCTTCGTTCATTTCTAGGAATTCCATGTTTTTATCCAGTTCACGGATAAATTTCATTAATGAAATTTCATCGCCTTCTTCACGACGAGCATTAATAGCTGAACGTAAGAAATCAGCATTTGTTACTCCAGCAATTTCTGATGGATATTGCATAGCTAGGAATAAACCAGCTTGAGCACGCTCGTCTACTTCCATTTCAAGTACATCTTCGCCGTCAAGCTCAACAGTACCTGAAGTTACTTCATATTTAGGATGACCCATAATAGCAGAAGCTAGTGTCGATTTACCAGTTCCGTTTGGTCCCATGATTGCATGAATTTCATTTGTATTAATAGTAAGATTTACGCCTTTTAAAATCTCTTTCCCGTCGATTGCAACGTGAAGATCTTTAATAACTAAAGTTGACATGAAAATACCTCCATAGTGTTCAGTGAATGGGTCAACCATTCCTTAATTATCATCATTCTAATCTTAACTGAAAATCGTTCTCTATGCAAACCATTTCAATTACTTTCCTACTCCTCAAATAAATTCTTGAAAAATAAAGGCTTTGTAAGCATTTTCAGATTATTACTATTTCAAATAGACAATGAGAATGGACTTTCTTCATTTTCAATGAATTATCTTTAAATGAGAATCGATTTCATCTAGCTACATAGTGAAAACCTCGTGAAAAGTGCTAATTGTAGCGGTTTTGTGACAAATTTGCATAAACAACCATAACTATACTATAACCTATTTCATTAAAATGGAATCAATTAAAAAGAAGATATTTTCTATGCGATCTCTTTTATACTCAAAAGCAAATTCTTCCCTACGAGATTACAGAATACTTTAACTTTTTTAAGCAATTACAGTCACTTTTCAACTTCAATACTATATAATTAAGCTATAATCAATCTTATTTTTAGATTAATAGAGGTGAATTGTTAGTGGAGTTACGTCAATTACGCTATTTTGTGGAGGTTGCTGAACGTGAGCATATTTCAGAAGCCGCTGAGCATCTCCATGTAGCTCAATCAGCCATTAGTCGGCAGATCGCAAATCTTGAAGATGAGTTAGGCACTCCGTTATTCGAACGAGTGGGAAGAAATGTGAAATTGACTCCTATTGGGAAGACCTTTCTTGAACATACCATTACAGCATTAAAGGCCATTGATTTTGCTGCCAAGCAAGTAGAAGAATATCTCGATCCTGCTAAGGGATCTATTAAAATTGGTTTTCCAACAAGTTTGGCTAGCTATGTACTGCCAACCGTTATCTCGGCCTTTAAACGAGAATATCCTAATTTACAATTTCAGCTACGACAAGGATCTTATCGATTTTTAATTGACGCTGTCAAAAATCGGGAGTTAAACCTTGCCTTTTTAGGACCGCTTCCTCCAAAGGATGAAACAATTGAGTCGACTATTTTGTTTACTGAAAATATTGCAGCTCTTCTACCAGCCAATCATCCATTAGCGAAAAGAGAGTGTATTCAGCTTGCAGAGTTGAGAAATGATCTATTTGTGTTATTTCCGGAGGGCTACATTTTACATAAAGTAGCAATGGATGCTTGCCGTGCTGCTGGTTTTTCACCTAATATTATTTCAGAAGGGGAAGATTTGGATGCGCTTAAAGGCTTAGTGGCAGCTGGAATAGGCGTTAGCCTGTTACCAGAAAGTTCACTTTATGATTCAGCTGCTCGCTTTACTGTAAAGGTGCCCATTGAATCGCCCACAATTCCAAGAACAGTTGGTATTATTTCTCCTGTAAATCGGGAAATCGCCCCATCAGAAACCATTTTTTTAAATTTCGTAAAAAACTTCTTTTCTCGTTTGTCCCAATTTCAATAAAAAAATCGCCAATAAAGGCGATTTTTTTATTGAGACGAGCGCTCTTCAGTTGCCTGCTCACGAATCCATTGTAATGTTTTTACCCCTAATCCACCTGCTCGCCACAATACCACATCATGATAGCTTTTCTTTTGTACATGTTTGACCCACTTTTCAAGTGTTTCTTGATCAGCATACCAAACCTCATGACTAATATTGTTAGTATCTATATACGTAAAATAAACAGCTCCACTCGCCTTATCGCGTTGTTTGTCTGCGTTCGTTTCAGCGAGTACTTTCTCAGCCTCAAGCTCCGTTAAGGCAACTGTTTTACCTTGTGCTACCCAATCGAAACCACCAGTAGCAAAGGCAATGGCTAAATCTTGATTAGATTTCTTTATTTTTTTTAATAAATCATTGAGAAACGTAAAAGTAGCTTTCGCACCTGGACCACTATGATAACCATGTACATTATAGGCCATTACGGTATAGTTAGGCCCATCTGGTAATTTCACATCAAACGGAAAACGTGGCTCTAGCACTACATGCAGCGTAACATCCTTTTTAGCAAGTTCCCGGTAAAGCTCACTTAAAAATTGAACATATTTAGGAAGATCTTCTTTAGCTATCTTTTCATAATCAATCTCAATGCCATTCGGTTGGTATTGTTCAACTACCTGTAAAATATTACTGATATGCTTTTGCCTCGCTGAAGAATCTTGTAATAGTCTATGCAAAAGCGTACTATCTTTTTGAACAGATGGCGCATTTTCCGTAACATAATCATTAATAAGCGTTAGTATCACATGATGTGATTCATTAAATTGCTGCTGTGTTTGTTGCAACATATCGATTGCATTATCTGTTAACAATAATTCATCTTTACTATTAAAATAGGCACCGAAAACGCGTATATCTTGTAATCCATGTTGAGAACTTTGAACATCTTCCAGTGCGGATTTATTTTGCCATTCGGGTAACCAAATGGACAAACGGAGCTTGGCCTTATCCTTTAATTCTTCCTTTGCTATAGCTGGTGGTTCTTTACTATTACTGCAAGCAGTGATAAATAGTAAAGCTATACAGATAAACAACACAAAGTTTTTCACTTGTTTCAAATTTCACCCCGATTTAGAAGGTTTCAATAAAGAAATCTACAACATGATTAAACAATGTTGTACTTTTATACTTAACCTTCTCGAAATTCGTATATTGGTTCGTAAAAATGGTTTGATCATTTCTATCTGTAATTAAAATATCTTCAATTAATGTATCGTAAATATCATCTGCATACTGTTCATGTGACGTATCTTTATGACTAAACAATGCCCCAAATCCTATTTGTGATCCTTGAAGGTTTGGATTCATTTGAATAGTCTCAGATAATACATTATCTACATCTATTTCTATTTTATCCTTATTTACAAAAATGTTAAATACTCTATTTTCCGATAAGTTTCTTGGATACTCTTCTTCAGCAATCCGTGATCCCTTTTGTGTATCTTGATACGTATATACTGTTGCTTTATTAAATGCATACTCCTCTTCATTCCACTTAATCTCATTTAATGGAAAACGCGCCTTCTCCACTATGCCTGATGCAGGTAATTTTTCACTCACTACAAGCTCATTATCAATTAAGGCAACCCGCAGATAGCTATTCGTTTTATCATCATAATTTACGTAGAACGCCTGCTGACCAACAACATTCCCTTTAAATGTAAAGTTGACATTATATTCTTCTGGTAATGACTCCTTTAAGAGAATTCTACCTTCACTAGATGGAGCTGATGTTAACGTGATCTCATTATTTTCAAATTCTGCCGCCCCGTTAATCGTACGCCATTTTTGTGCTAATTCAGGATCCCCTACTTTAAATTCTACGTTTTGTTTACTAGCCTGTCTGATTTTCATCATCACATGATTGGTTGACCAATAGGGAGAAACCTGTAATCGATTTAAGTTATAAAGATCGCTATCTTTATCATTATAAGCACCCAATTCTAAATTAAAATGCATTAGAAACTTATCTTTAATTTCCTTGTCATTGACACTCTGTACCAGTGGATCCATATTGTTATACAGTGAGTTTGCATGCATAATCGCATAGGCTTTTGGTACTTCACCAAACTCTTGTTGATAGATATCCTGCATAAGCTTGTAATCTTTCTTAATACGAATGTCCATCTCTTGTCGAGTTTCACTTGGAATCATATATTGATTACGAATAAAATCCATTAAATAGTGGTTATAGTATTCGATCGTTGTTTTATTCGGTATATTATTTTCATCAATGACACCTAAGGACTGCCCTTTATCATTAAAAATATTAATATAAGTTAGCCGATATCCATTAGAACCTAATTCCCAATAACCACTTCTCTCCATTAACTTTAAATCTTTTGGTTTTAAAAATTTCTGATCGTGGGTATCCATTTTATTGGCATACGTAAACATCGTAGCCTTATAATTTAATTTTTCCATAATGTTTTGAGCAAAAATACTAGAATCTGTGCGTCCATCCTCAAATGATAAATACAACGCTTTTTCTGGTAAAGGTTTATTCTTTTGGTAAAAATCTAAAATATCCTTTTGTGTAATGGTTTGATAACCCTGTTTTTCAAGCAGCGTTAATTGTTCTTCTAAATTCTTTTTTGACACATATTTAGGGGAGTCATTTCTACTCACACCAAAATAGGAAAGTGCAATAAAACCCTCTTTATTGTTTAAAGGTACCGCCTCGGCAAATCTCTTGTCTGTCAGAAAAACGGCTTTTATTAAAATTATAGCTAACAAGACAACAATAATTAATTGAGCTATCGAGCGTATAAATTTCCGTCGATTTTTTTTAGCCGGCTGAAAGATTACATTTTTTTCATTCATTCCTTCTCACCCATTTTTCTAATTTTCAACATCGAAAATCGGGATTTTCGTAATTTTTGCTTTTCCATTTTCTTTTCTTTTGCCAGAATATCTTGAGGTGTTTCCCTTGTCCCCCATGTTGATTTCCAAAATGTAACCCAGGCAACTGGCATTTGCCAAAGCAAAATAAATTCATAATAAAGAACGAAGATAAACCCGAATAACCACAATTTACTTTTTCTAAAGAATAAATGAGCCAAACTCATCAGCATGGCCATTAAGAGTAAACCTATTAAAAAAGTTGTCGGAAAAATGCCATACATCATCGGCACATAAATTAAGTTGTATACAACGACAATTGGCGCAGCAATGGGCACGATTAAACCTATGATGAAGAAAAGAAACATGAAGGGTTCTTTTTTCCACATAAATAAAAACGCTCGTAAAGATTCTCGAAGCCAAGAACGTTTCCATCGCATTTGCTGTGATAAAAAAACTTTTGTGTTAGAAGGAACAATTGTAGAGCATATAGCATTATCCTGATAGCCTGTTCGATGAGTTTTCAAAATGTAGTTTGTCATACTACGATCATCACCAAATGTAGCAGGCTGCCCGAGGAATTTTTGATTGAGCCAAGCTGTTTCATTTTTTAAAATAAGCTCTTTTCGATAACAAGCTAATGGTCCCGATAAGCAAGTAACCGTATCAAACCACGATTCAGCTGCTTTCATAATACGAAAGGCAATATAATAACGGACTGTTTGTAATTTTGTCAGGGCATTTGTAAATTTATTTTCTACCTCTGTCCGACCAGCCACACCACCCATTTTGGGATCTTGGAAAGGCTGTACTAAATTGCGGATAGCATGGGGCTCTAAAAAACTATCTGAATCCACAAAAACCACTAAGTCATGTTTTGCTTGATGAACGCCCGCTACAAGCGCTTCCCGTTTTCCACCGTTTTGAGGCAGCTTAGAAAATTTTAAGCGATCGGTCGTTTTAAAACGTTCTCCCTCATAATGAATAAGGTCAATCATTCCCCTTGCTTTCTCCTCCGTCTCATCTGTAGAGCAATCATCCACAACAATCACTTCTAATTTATCAACAGGATAGTATTGATTAATACAGCTTGAAATCGTGCGATGTATCCATTCTTCCTCATTAAACACAGGGATAATAATGGATACGCCAGGCTCATAATTAGGGTTGATGGGTACATTTTTATAGAAAATACCAAATATATATCTACTTAATAGAAACGTTGCGGCGATAATGCTATAAAGATATAAAAATTTATTGAACCTAAAATAAATAACACTTTCTGCTCTCATCAGCATAACAATTAGAGAAACGACCAATAAGAATAAACTGGCCACAAAAATAGACATGCCCCACCGTTTTTTTATCATATAGTCATTTAAGGGTTGAAGAAATTCACAAGCAAAGTAATACCGTATTTGTCCATCTACTTCTTTAGTAAAATGCCGCACTATTTTTGCCTTTAATTTTACTTTTGCCTCATATCCCTCGGGCATTGCACCACCAGGAATCGTAAAATTCATTGCTAAAATTTCATCCATTAATAATTGTTGAGGATGTAGAGAATAAACAAGGATTCCGGTTACTGAAATATCTTCCGCATAGTATTTGTCTGAACTTATTCTACGTCTTGCTCTCTTAATCTGGACCTCAAAATGAGTTTCATAGCGTAAGCTTAACTGTTGGAGACGATAAATTTCATTGACATCAGTCGGATCAATTTCCTCTTTCTGATAAGAAGCACCTCGCCGATTTACAAGGTTTCGGACATTTTCGGGATCAGGAATATTTGATAGAATCCGGCGATCTGAACGTGGTACAGTTAAAACCTCTTTTTTCGTTTTCATCATTTATTCACATCCCCATTTGTATCTTCTTCAATCCAAGTTGACATTTTACTAAAGCTATATCCATCTTGTTGTAGCTTTTCAATAATTAATGGCAGTGCTTCTACTGTTTTAGTACCATCTAAGATGTGCATAACAATCACTTTTCCAGGCGCAGCTCTAGATACAACCCTTTCATAAATGTCTTGTGCACTGTAATCTAAATTCCAATCAAAAGAAGCAATGTCATACATGGCAATGGTTTTAATTCCTGCAGCGGTAACGACCTTGGCAGTTCGCTCATCCATGATTCCTTGTGCTGGTCTAAAATAAAGTAGTGGTGGTTCCTGTAAAGCATAGGTAAGAGCCTTATGGGCCTTTACCAAATCATCTTGTATTTCCTCCGGCGTCATCTTAGTAACATCTAAATGGTAATAAGAGTGACTGGCTACCTCATGCCCTTCCTCTAAAATCAACTTTGCTAATTGTGGATTCTTTTCCACCCCACTGCCGATTAAGAAAAACGTACTTTTAATATTATATTTTTGTAAAACATCCAAAACATCCTTCACTTGCTTTTCATGTGCCCAATCATCAAAAGTGATAGCAATTTCCTTTTTTGATGTCTCTTTTCGATAATATAAATTTGGTTTGACATCTTCATAATTTAAATTAGGGCTGATTGCATCATGACCAGCAATTTCTTCTACAGACTTTGTTAAATAACGTTCATCTAACACATCGCTTAAAGTAGTAATACTATACCCATGTTCTTCTGCTAATTGAGCTAGTAAAGGAACGGTATCTATAATGGCAGGATTAATGTAAGTGTTGAGATGAATAATAGAGCCTCTATCAATATATTTGCCAATATAGTCAATCAGTTCTTCGGCATTTTGCATTTTTCTATCAAGTGGATTAATAGATAACCCGACTACTGCTTTCATATCCAACGCAGCAGCTGCTAAGCGCATATTATCTGTAATATCACCCGAACGACTTCGAACAAATTTTGGTGTATATCCTAAATGTTCCTCAAATATTTGATTCGTTAAAAGAATCTCCTCATAGGTTTGGTCATAGTTCAAAGTTGATACATCTGGGAATGTCAATGTACCGTTTTGTACCTCATGACCTCTATTTATAATGTCTTGAACAAGCTCCGGCTCCTGTGCCACACGTAGACCCTCTAAGAAAAAGGTTGCTTTCATATTAGATTCATCTAATTTTGCCAGTAGTAGCTCCATTGTTTTATTATCCGCAAAACCATTAAATGTTAGTGCAACTTTTGGCACGATAATATCGGCATGGCTGATTGAATCACTCATCGTACCATCGGATTCCTTAATCTCTATAGAAGAATCAACAGGTTGAATGGTCTTTTGTGGAGCGGATTGGCATCCTGCTAAGAACATCAGGATTAGAAGCCCACATATTTTTAGCTGTTTCATGTCCCACGAACTCCCCTTATAATTTGTAATAATTTTTATTTTTAAACAGAAAATGGGTATTGCGTGTATCAAAAATTAGCGAAGCTTGTTGATCAATTAATGAATAATCAATTTTTGAATGATTTGTTAAAATTAATACCGCATCAGCATTTTGGATAATTTCTTCTGTTAATGGAACTGTATTGAAAAGGGATTGTTCTATAGGGAATGTTTGAATAAAAGGATCGATAATCTGTAGTGCGCACTGACTATCTAATAGTTGTTGAATAACACGAAGTGCGGGAGATTCTCGTGAATCATTTATATCTGGCTTATAAGTGACACCAATGACAACTATTTTTGCCTGGCTCAGTTTTATATTTTGCGTACGTAAGTAATGTTCAAGTCTCTCCACAACAAAATTGGGCATTGAATCATTAATTTTATCTGCCGCTTCAATTAATGATGCTGAGATACCATGCTGTTGACCAGCCCACAGTAAATACTTAGGGTCGACAGGGATACAATGTCCTCCCACACCTGGACCTGGTGTAAATGGCATAAATCCATAAGGCTTTGTCGATGCGGCATCTATGACTTCCCATATATCAATGTTCATTTTATAGCAAATCTGACTTAACTCATTCACAAGGGCGATATTGATTTGGCGAAACGTATTTTCCAACAGTTTCTCCATTTCAGCAACTTTCGGACTTGTTACAGTACATACATTGGTATGAATGACTGTTTCATAAAAAGCCTTTGACACTTCCAAACATGCTGAAGTGACACCTCCAACGACTTTCGGTGTATTGGAAACAGAAAAATTACTATTACCAGGATCCACTCGCTCTGGTGAATAAGCTAAAAATAAATCTTGACCTATGACAAAGCCATGTTTTTGCAAAATAGGTTGAACAATTTCCTCTGTTGTCCCAGGATAAGTGGTACTTTCAAGAATGACTAATGCATTTGCTTTTATATATTGCCCGATGTCATTTGCTGCATCTTCTATATAAGAAATATTAGGAGTGCCATCCACAGTTGTAGGCGTTGGAACACAAATGATGACAACATCTACAAATGAAAGTTTGGAAAAATCATAGGTCGCTTCAAATTGATGATGCGCTAATAGTTGCTGTATTTTTTCTTTTGAGATGTCAGCTATATAGCTTTCACCGTTTTGCAACAGTGCAATTTTTTCTTGATTTTTATCAAAGCCTAAAACATGAAAACCTCTCTGGACAATTTCGACAGCAAATGGTAACCCTACATAGCCGAGACCAATTACCCCTATTGTCGCTTTTTTTGTTTGAATTTTATTTAATAAAGCTGAGCTCAATGATTTCGTTTTTATCGTCATAAAAATAACTCCTTTAGCTAAACTTTCATTTTATTTTCATCGCCATTTTTTTCAGTACCTTCTCATTCGCAATACTTATTTATGGCGAGCATACTGCAAAGCAATTGGTCACTTCTCATCACCATTCTATACATACCCCTTTCATCTCCACATACATACGTATGATTTTTTTAGTCAAAGTAGATCAAAAAGATTCAAATTCCATAAAAAAACTTTCCCAACATTTATATAGTACTAATTGCAACTAAACAATTTCTAAACAATCTCTGCAATCACTATAAAACACCTATTTTAAAAAATTTCTAATAAAAATAGTGCAATAAATGTAGTAGTATTTAGCAAATAAATCCAGAGTCACTTATTAACTGTAAATGAAAAAAATAAAAAGCAATACTGATGAATGTTAATAATTAGAAAATTAACATTTTTCATTTTCCGAAAATCCCCTAAAAAAACCCCTCAAGCTTCGACTTTCATCAATACTTGAGGGGATGAGAATAAAAAAAATTAAGGTAGAAAAACTACCTTAATTTCTTTTTTAATAGGCTTTAAAGAGATCTTGTAACATGTAATAGGACTGTTTTAAACGCTCCTCATATTTTGGGCTTTGCCATGTCTCCCAAGTATACGCCGAAAGCGGTGGTAGAACATGATGATTAGCTACTGGTAAGGATTGAATAACGTTATTCTCCTTATCTACAAATAATGCTCCAACATAAATATTATCTACTTTAATAGAAGCTGTATCACCATCTTTATAAAGGTCACCTATAAACTCACGCTGACTAGGATCCTTGGCTTGAATTAATAACCAAGGGATACGAAGCTCGATGACATTGTCATCAGTCCATGTATAATCAACAAGAAAGTTATAATCTTTTCCTTTTGGATTAGCATTTCCTTGAAGTAATTTCCCTGTTTCATAATAACTAAAATCCGTAGTGGTATTTTGTTCAGGTAAAAATAGTCGCTTGTTTAACACATAATATATCGGTGCAAACCTCCCACTATTTTTAGCAACAATAGACATCCTTGGAGAGATTAAGTTTAAACGATGACCGTAAAAATAATCATGGAAGTCGTAGTATTCATCAATTAAAACTCTAGAATCTCCATTTTTATTGAGTTCCACTATAAAATCAACGCCATTTGAAAACGTCATATCTTTAATGGATGTAGCTGAAGAACTCCCTTGATCTGGTACAACATCTAATAAAATGCGAGGAGAAGTATTTTCTAACGCCTCACTTTTTAATTTCATGTATAAATATCGTTCATCATAATCTACAGCAAAATCTGTTGAATCATTTGGTGAAGTATCGTATAACTGCTGTCCTTCCCATTCATCTGTACTGCCATCTACTTTCACTTTAAGTCTATCAAAGCTAAGTAAACCAAACTGTTGCTCATTTGTTTGTGCGTTGGACCAAAATGGTCTACGATTCGGATCATCATAGTCCATCGTGTTCCATGTTCGTTTAAACCATTCATCTTGCCATGTAAAAACAAGCCCTCCTAATAATCCTTCATGCATAATATCCTCAAATAAATGTTGAAGTGTCTCCCCTTGTGCCTGTTCTGACATTTGCCCTTGATTCCAGCCATAAACATTATCATGGGTTTTACCACGTGATGCCGGGATGCCAAATTCTGCAATAAGAACAGGCATCTTATGAGCTGCATGAAGCTCTTTCAAATACCCTGCATAACTATTTTTATTTCCTCGGAAATCGACGTAATTTAAATAGTCCTTATCGAAATTAAAGAAATCAGGGTAATAGGGATACACATGATAGGAGGCAAATTGACCAGGTACTTTCATCTCTCTCTTTGTATAAATAACATTTGGATTGACACCGACTAAATCCTCTTCCTCAGATGGTTCTGATGGATGTTCAAGTATATCCGTTGTCACCCAGTTCGTAAAACTCATTGGGCGCATCCAATTATATTTATTCTTTTCATAGACTGTAATCAAATCCATTTGCTCGGCTAACCAGTACTCAAATGGTGTAGCGCCCTTCGTTTCAAAAAATGTACCGTTATATTGACCGATATTAGCATGTTTTTCATTGGTCCCAACAACCATATGTGGATACCATTCGATTCCTAGTACCCAACCTATCACGTATTTAGATACATCGACATCATACAAGCCAGATGCATGTCCTGGTCGAGGTGCCACATAAACATCTCCATGAATAACATCTACCATACGTTTCATTTCAGCTTGAAAATCTTCTAAGGTCTCTTTATCATAGGCATCCAATGAATTAGCTAACCCTTCTTCATTAATCCAAACACCGTGTAAAACATAAAGTGGTTTAGTTGGATTTTCTTCATTATATTTAGCAAGGGCCCTGTAAAAACCTGGCGGGTGTAAAGTATAAACACGTATTGTGTTGGCATTCATATCCGCAATTTGATTGAACCACCGATAATATTCCTCTTCGGTAATTGCGGCCTCCCCAGGGAAAGCACCAGGTTTCCCCATCCCAATATTGACACCCTTAAAGACTATTGATTCCCATTTGCCATCTCTTAACACTTCAAAAGATTGCCCCTGAATACGGGCATTATAGTTCAATTTTTCATGGTTGACAGTTTCTTGAACCTTTTTGTGTTCAAAAGTCTCAAATATTCTATCCATCACTGGTATGTAAATGGACCAATAAAAGGAACTGTCTGCATATTTCTCAGCGTATTTATAGATAGTTGGTAACCCTTTTATTTTATATAATGTAGGAACACGAGCTACATCATTGAAGTCTCCTGCAAAATAATAACTAGATGTATAGCGTTTATCTTGTGCAACAATTGCTGCAAATTGCTCAGGAATATCATTTTTTTGTAAAAGATCTGTACCTTCTTTTGTCAAATTCCATTTATAATTTGCAAGCGCATCATTGGCATATTTAGGCGTAATAATATCAAACCAATAATCGTATTTAGCACTTGCAGAGGAATGAAAGAATTTTTCCCCTTTTTCAGTAAATTGCACTTGAATACCTTTTGTTTGAACATGCTTGTCCAATTCTAAAACAAGGAGCTTGTTAGTTATTTCATTAAATAATAAAAAGCCGCCACCTTTATAGGACCAATCATCGCCGTACTCATCTATAACCCATTGCGGAATTTCTAAATTTTTATGATAATCAAGTTCATCAAAATAACGCCCAATCCAACCTGACCAAGTGATGCCTAAATAATCCTGTACCTCTTTTCGTACAGCTTCTGAGGTTGGCGATGCAAAAGTATTGAACTCCGCAATTAACATACTCTTCTTTTTACTAGCTAAACGTTCTACAATTGCCTGCCATTCTTTTGCGTCAAGTCCACCAACGATTTTTTCCGAACGTTCACCTAAACGCTTTTCTTTTTCTAAATCATCTTTGTAAACACCATACGTATCTGCCAAATAAATGACATCCATATCACTATATTCCTTTGGTAAGTCCTTTTCAGTGACACTTTTGGTTGTATCGTTTGGGATGGTGCCATAATAATCATTTTTTACATCGTATGGATGATCATTTAACCTATATTTATAATGATTTAAAAACCAATTCACTCCCAAATGCTCTCGATAGGATTCATTCGGAACCGTTTTATCGACAATCGCCACATTTAGCTGTTTTTCATCTTTCAAGTACCACCATGCAATTGGGATAAGAATAAGAATCAATATGACTATAACCCCTACATAGATTCGTTTCATATATTTTTCTCCTTTTCAGCAATGCCGACACGTTTCATATTTCCCCAATCACTTTTTCTTCGTAAAAAACGAACTAATCCTTCACAGCGCCAAAATAATGTAAGCGGGCGATACCAAAAAATTTCTGTAAACGCTAAAAGAATCATGCGTAATATTTCTCTTTTTTTCGGATAGGTATTCATACTCCAAGATTCGAACAAGATCGCCGCTATTGAAAAAATAACGCCGTAAATTACGAATAGTAATAGCAATATGAGAGCAACTTCATAATAAATTTTTCCTAAGAAAAATGCTACGACAATATAAATATACCCGCCTAGCTCAACAACAGGGCCTAGACATTCTACTAGCCAAAAATACGGGAATGAAATAAATCCAATCAAGCCAAACCTAGGATTCAAGGTCATTTTTTTATGCTTCCATAAGCTTTCAAATAAACCTTGATGCCACCTTCTTCGTTGATTTCGGAGCACTCCCAATGTTTGAGGTGCCTCAGTCCAGCAAACCGGGTCAGGTACAAATTCGATACGCTTATTTTCTTTTTTCTCCTTAATAAGCCGGTGAATATTTACAACAAGTTCCATATCTTCACCAATAATATTCGTTGAATATCCCCCTGCTTCAACAGCCCACTTTTTAGAAAAGACGCTAAATGCTCCTGAAATAATAAGAACTAAATTAAATTTGCTTAAGGCTATTCTCCCCATCAAAAATGCCCGCAGGTACTCTATTACTTGCATGATCACTAAGTAATTACTTGGTAATTGCGTCTCATAAATAGAACCAAATTGCATCTTTGCACCATTTGCAATACGAATATTACCACCAGCTGCAATGACTTCACCATCAGATAAAATAATCGGCTTCATCACACGAAGCAATGATTTCTCATCTAAAATGGAATCCCCATCTATGGAGCAAAAATACGGATATTGAGATACATTAATCCCTACATTTAATGCATCTGCCTTACCGCCGTTTTCTTTATCAACTAAAATACAATTTTTATAGATTTCAGATTCGTATATTTGCTTTATTTGTTTTGTAGGGATATTTGTTTGGACAATTTTATTGATTGGCTTCATTCGAAAATGTTTAATAACCGTTTGAAGTGTTTGATCTGTGGAGCCGTCGTTAATAATAATAATTTCTGTTTGGGGATATCGTAAATTCAGTAATGAGTAAACTGTATCTACCACCCCTACTTCTTCATTGTAAGCAGGGACAAGTAATGACACTGGTTTTGAATAAAAAGCATCGATATGAGCATCATCATACTCTGATGGATCTAAACGATAACGTTTTCTTAAATCAAGCATGGCGATGATGAACATTGTACAATATGAAACAATAACGAAAAGCATATAAAATAGAATGATGCCTCCAAAAAACATCATGCAATAATCGATTATTTTCATTTACTTCCCTCTTTTCTAGCTGCAATCTCCTGTGCCATTTCAATTGCATATGGATCATTTGAGGATTCGATGAATTGCTGTAACTTAGCTATTCCATGTCGATCTTCTACAATCGTCTTCGCGGCTTGGGAACGTACCCACCAATTCTCATCCTGAAGAAGTTGCTCTAAGTAACTATAAGTGTAAGCAAGTGGTACATGCTTAAAAATTTTGGCTACCATCAACCTTGCTTCCCACATATCTGAAGTTACAAATGGTATAAAGGGATCGATTTCATCAATAATACCAATTTCGTAAAGACCTTTTAATGCTCTGATGTTGATCTCCATCACATCATGACTTAATAATTTTTTTAATTCGTCTAGGTACTGCATATTTCGTTTTACAGCAGCAGTATCTATAACTGCAAATTGAATATTGGTTGGCCAGCAATTAAAATCATCAAAAAATCTAATAAAAACGTCTTCCTCTAATAAGACAAACAGTCTCCTATATTCACTTTCTGAATAATTGATATTGGGATTTTTTATCTTTTCCATAAATAAATCTGGTTGGAAAAGGGAGTATATCTTTAACAATTGGAAATGTTCTTCATCTGAAATTTTGTTTTTTTCAAATTCCTGACAAGAAAGTAGCAATTCCTCTATTTGTAAGTCTGCAATTCGATAGAGGGCATTCATTCGAATACTCCATCGTCTACTTGATAAATCCTTTTCATAGAATTTTTTTAAGTATTGATTGGCAAATTGTTTAATTTTCTGTTCCACATTTTCACTTATTATATTTTTTAAATAGGATGAAAAAATTCTTTCAATGGCTTCCACTTGAGCCGCGCCTCGAGGTACCAGGACCATACTAAATAGAGCATTGTTAAATAAGTAATCGTACCAGAGCTGAGAATAGTTTAGTAAATATCGATCCCTGACTTGTTCAAAGCGACTTTCACGCTGTCGTTGAACAAATAAATATATTAAAAAGGTAAAAAGTACAACTAGTAAGAGGGCTATTACTGTAAAAAGAAAAGTGATAGACAGCTTGATCATAGCCAAAACCTCGCAAAAGTCCTTTTTATTTTTGCTTCTAGCAAACGTAAATTAAATGGCTTAACGATATATTCATCAACGCCGCCTTCATATGCATTAAGAGCCGCTCCTTCAGAATTCCGTTCTGACATCATATATATTATAAATTTCTTTTCATTTGGCATATGGCGCAAAATATGCAAAATCTCTAAACCATTTTTACGAGGTAAAATATCATTCATCACAATTAAATGCATATGTCCTGTTTTATAACCGTCCGATTGTAAAAAGCTATAGCCGTCCTCATAAACTTTTACCTCTAAAGTAAAATGAGGAATGACTATTTGGTTAAGCGTTGACTCTAATACTTGTCTAAAAATGGCGTTCTGTTCAATAATACTGACTTTCACCAATTCTATTGGCTGAACACCATAATCGTGCACTTCGACTACGGACCATGATATTTGCCCATTCTCTGTAAGGACTTGCTTATTCTTCTCTAATAAATCTTCAAAGGTGACAGTATTATTTCTTATTTCAGTTATAGAGGCTTTCAAAGCTATCTGTTGAAATTTCCTTTCAGCTTTTAAGATAGCAAAAATCCGTTTTAGAAATGCTCTAGCCTCTACATCACTACTTTGCAAAAAGAATATTCCCCAATGATTTCCATCTGACAATTGAAAAAGTAAGTCTGTCTTACGTATTTTAGATTGTAAAAATGCAGTAATTTGATGATTATTTTCATTTGGCTTTGATTGCGTAGAATCAGCTTCTTTTAAAAAGACTGCTGTGATAGTATGGCGGGAACGAATAACACTTTCACGCCATATTTCAAAATAACGTCGTACTTCATGCTCCTGCATAACGTCCTGTTCGATTATTAAATCACTCATTAGGTTCACTCCATATTGTTGAAAGTATCTCTATCTAAATATTTTCTATCATTCATTTAATAGATAAACAACATAACAATAGTAATAAAAATAACTATTGAATTTCTAGACTTAATTATTGGAAGAGAATAATGTCACGAAAAAACTATTATAGTGTAATCCAAAATTCATACTATGTGATAAAGAAAAATAATTCTGATAAACGACGTCAAAAGAAAAAGGGTACGTAAGTATTTAATACTTACGTACCCTTTTATTTGGATTAGTTAACTGGTACTACTGCACCTTTCCATTCTTCTAAGATGAAGTCTTGGATTTCTTCAGATGTTAGTACTTCTAATAATGTTTTAATTTCTGGTCTTGATTCTTCTCCAGCACGTACTGCGATAATGTTTACATATGGAGATTCTTTGTCTTCAAGTGAAATAGCATCTTCAATTGGATTTAAGCCATTATCAATAGCAAAGTTAGAGTTGATAAGTACTGCGTCCCCTTCATCGTTTTCGTACATTTGTACAAGCATTTCTGGAGCAGTATTGGCATCGAATTTAAAGTTTTTAGGGTTTTCTTCAATATCCTTTAATTCTGCAGCTGTTTTATCAATGCCATCTTTTAATTTAATTAAGCCCTTAGCTTCTAATAATGACAGCATACGACCGTGATCTGATACTGAGTTAGAAAGTAAGATTGTTGCACCTTCAGGAAGTTCTTCTAAAGATTTATATTTTTTAGAGTAAATACCGATTGGTTCGATGTGAACACCACCAGCATTAACAAAATCATAGCCATTGTCTTTAATTTGTAACTCTAGGTAAGGAATATGTTGGAAGTAGTTTGCATCCAACTCTTTTGATTCTAAATCTTGGTTTGGTAGCACATAGTCTGTATATGGTTCGATTTTAAGATCAATACCTTTCTTAGCTAAGATCGGTTTTGCTTGTTCCAGAATAACTGCATGTGGTGTATTAGAAGCCCCCACTTTTAATGTAACATTTTCTTTACTATCTGTTTTATCACCAGATGCTGAATTTGAATCCTCTTTTTTATCAGTACCGCAAGCTGCTAGAGCTAGTACAAGTATTGATAAAAATAACCCTGCTAATAACTTCTTCATTTATGACACTCCCTTTATTTTGATGAAAATATGTTAGCGGTAAGAACCGGAATAACCTCATTATTGCTAGCGTTTATCGATTTTCACTGTAATGAAATCACCAATCCATTGAATGATAAAGACGACTACTAAGATCAAAATAGTTGCCATTAATGTCACATCTTGGCGATTTCGTTGGAAACCGTCTAGGAAAGCTAAGTTTCCAAGACCACCTGCACCGATAATTCCAGCCATTGCTGTATAACCAACAAGGGCTACAGCCGTAACCGTAATACCAGAAATCAATGCTGGTAATGATTCAGGGATTAGAACTTTCCAGATAATTGTGGATGTTTTTGCCCCCATTGAGCGAGCTGCTTCAATGACACCTTTATCAATCTCACGTAACGCAATTAATACCATACGTGCATAGAATGGAGCCGCACCGATAATTAAAGCAGGTAAAGCAGCATTGGCCCCACGGATTGTATCGAGTAAAAATTTAGTAAATGGAATTAATAAAATAATTAACACGATAAACGGGATAGAACGGAATATATTAACAATTGATCCCGTTAAAAAATTGATAAGTTTATTAGCCCATAACTGATTCGGACTTGTTAAAAATAATACGATCCCAATAACTAACCCAAGAATAAATGTGACAACCGTAGAAATAGCCGTCATATACAATGTTTCATACGTAGCTTGCAACATCTTGTCCCAGTCTACATTCGGAAAGAGATTAGTTAGCATCTGCAATCACCTCCGTTTGTACTTCAACAGTATTTAAATAGCTTAGGGCTTCAGTCACGTTTGCTTTCGACCCGTCAATTTGCACAATGAGGGTACCATATGCACCATTTTTCGTTTGTGAAATATTTCCGTGTACAATGCTTACTTCCACATCGAATTGCTTCACTAGATGTGAAATAACTGGCTGTTCTGTTTTTTCACCAACAAAAATCAATTTGACAAGTTGTCCAGTTGGGTAATTTGCTTTGATTTGTTCTACTGTATCCTGTGTTTCCTTTGTATTTGTAATTTGAGCTACAAATTTTTTGGTAATGGCCGCTTGTGGAGCTTGGAAAACTTGCAATACCTCTCCACGCTCGACAATTTCACCAGCCTCCATCACGGCTACACGATGACAAATTTTGCGAATTACATGCATTTCATGAGTAATGAGTACAATCGTTAACCCTAAACGTTCGTTAATATCAACCAATAAATCGAGAATGGCATCCGTCGTTTCAGGATCCAGTGCAGATGTTGCCTCATCACATAGTAGAACCTCTGGATTATTTGCTAATGCACGCGCAATCCCTACACGTTGCTTTTGTCCACCAGACAGCTGTGATGGGTATGCTTTATCGCGCCCTTCTAAGCCAACAAGTGCTATCAATTCTTTTACCCGTGCCTCACGTTGTGTTTTTGATACTCCTGCAATTTCTAAAGGGAAAGCAATATTTTCTGCAACTGTTCGTGACCAAAGTAAGTTGAAATGTTGGAAAATCATACTAACTCTTTGTCTGGCTGCTCGAAGTTTTTGCCCTTTTATCGATGAAAATTCTTGATTGTTCACCGTCACTGTTCCTGTTGTCGGTTTCTCTAAACCATTCAGTAAACGAATCATCGTACTTTTACCAGCGCCACTATAGCCGATAATGCCAAAAATTTCACCTTTATTAATAGTAAGGTTAACGTCTTTGACTGCCGTTAATTCGCCATTTGCTGTTTTGTATTTTTTCGTTATATTTTGAAGCTGTATCATAGCGAATACTCCTTTTCCTTATATAAAAAAACCCCTTCACTTATAGACAAGTAGAAGGGGTCACGTATCATACGTTAAACCGTTCTCTCATCTTTCAAAGAAAAATCTTTGGGTGATTTGGCACCTTTTCACTATGTGATGGTTGCCGGGCTTCATAGGGCACTTCCCTCCGCCGCTCTTCATAAGAGTTCGATATATTTAATGTTTTAGTAATATATTTGTTACTTTACCATGCTAATAAAGTTCAGTCAATTGATTTTTTTAACAATTCGTACAAAAAAGGTACGGATTGAAAAGCATATATCTTTTCTGTCACTTTTCCGTCATCACAGACAAGTAAGCATGGGACACTTTCAATTTGATACTCATAAGCAATTTGTTCTAAAAAATTGATATTTGCTTTACCCAATTTTAATTGAGGCAGTAATTGTTCTACAATTGACATCATTTTCGATGCTATTGCACACGTGCCACACATAGGTGTATATAAATAAAATGCAGCTTTTTCTCCCGACTGTAATGCCGTTTCCCACTGCTCTTTTGACCATTCTTCCATTTATTTCACGCAACCTTACAAAATATATTCATTATGGATTGAGAAATGTGCACGCAGTAAAATCGTCGCTAACACTTTTCTCGGTGTTGTTTCTACTTCCTTATAGGTTGGCATTGTACGTAAATGCTCTGCTTCAGGATAATATCTGTCCATTAATGCACGTAGCTTATCGCCTGAAGTATCGGCATCGAAAAAAGTGAACAGCTCGCAGCCCTCATAGGGATCGAGTAACTCTTCTAATTGATGCACACCAATTGTACCATTCGTACATAGTATTGTAACATTCTCACTTAAAATTGGCTCAATTTGTAGCTTATCTGAGCGTCCTTCTACTATCAAGCATTTCCCCTCGAACATTACGCCACCTCCATTTAGACATACCCACTTATAAGTCATTATATAATAAAAAACGCCGGTAGTTTCCGACGTTTTTTGATTATGGCTTGTCTTATTCCGCAGTCATCTCTTCGTATTGTTCTGCTGTCATCAGTTTGTCAATTTCTGATGCATCAGCAGGTTCTACGACGATCATCCATGCTTTTTCATATGGTGATTCATTAACGAATTCTGGGCTATCTTCTAAATCTGCATTTACTTCAACTACAGTACCTGAGATTGGTGCATATAATTCAGAAACAGTTTTTACTGATTCTACGCTACCGAATGGATCATCTGTTTTGATTTCATCGCCAACTTGTGGAAGCTCAACGAAAACGATATCTCCTAATTCAGATTGTGCGAAGTGCGTAATACCAATACGTACTTTTCCATCTTCTACTTTTACCCATTCATGCTCTTCAGAGTAACGTAAGTCTTTCGGTGTGCTCATGCAAAAAACCCCTCCATAATTATGTAATATATTCACTTTCAGTGTGCCATACTTCTCCTATAAAAACAAGAATAAAAACGGCTATATCCAAGCTTGTTCAAAATCGGATTCTTTAAACCCTAAAGTTACTTTTTTTCCATCCGTTACAATTGGACGTTTCATTAACATACCATCCGAAGCAAGTAGCTCAAGCTGTTCTTCCTCTGACATATCCGCTAGCTTGTCCTTCAAACCAAGGTCACGATATTTCATGCCGGACGTGTTAAAAAACTTCTTCAAAGGCAGTCCACTTGCTTGCCATAAAGCTGTTATTTCATCCTTTGTGGGCGGTTGCTCTACGATGTGTACCTCTTCATAGGAAACATCATGATCATTTAACCACTTTTGTGCTTTTTTACATGTTGTACATTTGGGATAATGGATAAACTGAATCGTCATTAAAATACTCCTCTGCTGTCTTTTTCTGTAGTATACCATCATAATCCTTTGGAATGGTGGAACTTCGCTCATTTTCGTAAGTCTATCCATCCGTTTCGTATTTTTATCCGTCACTTTCAAACTTTATCTGGAACAACAAAAAGACTAGCTACCCTCTCACGGATGCTAGCCTTTTTCATACGATTAAACGATATATTTTTCTGCTTCAATTAATTTCACAGATGCCTCACGTTTCTTCGTAATTAGGTTGTATGGATTATTACGTGTTAATTTACGTAATGCAGATAAAGTCATACGTGCTGCATCACCATCTGCTGATGCAAGAATTGTATCTTTTGCTTCTTTCTCAATTTCAGCAAATGCTTCTTGGCAGAAGATTTGAGTATATAGCAATTTTTGATGCGCTTTTTCAACACCATCACGAGCAATTGCTTTTTCTGTACGTAATACAGCTGATTCCAATGCAAATAATTGGTTAGCGATATTCGCAATATTCACTAATACTTCTTGCTCTTGATCAAGCTTCTCACCAAAGCGTTGGGCTGCTAAGCCTGCAGCTAATACAGCAATCTTCTTCGCATTTTTCACCAAGTATTTTTCCTGAGCTAGTGGCTCTGTACCGATATCCTCTGGCATTAACATAAGAAGCTCTTGCTGTAAATTTTGCGCCACTTGTAATAATGGCAGCTCTCCTTTTAGTGCCTTCTTCATAAATGTACCTGGTACAATCAAACGGTTAATTTCATTTGTGCCTTCAAAAATTCGATTAATACGAGAATCGCGGTAAATACGCTCAACCTCATATTCAGCCATGAAGCCATAGCCGCCGTGTAATTGTACCGCTTCATCTGCAATATAATCTAATGTTTCTGATCCAAATACTTTAGCAATTGAGCACTCAATTGCATACTCAGCGATAGCACCTGCAATTACTTTTCCTTGCTTTTGCTCCTCAAGACTCAGTTGACTTAAACGATCTTCAAATAGACCAACCGTACGATAATTTAATGATTCTGATGCATACAATTGAGAAGCCATCGTTGATAATTTTTCTTTTGTAAGGTTGAAATCAGAAAGCTTTGTTTTAAATTGCTGACGTTGGTTTGTATATTGTATCGCTAACTCTAATGCACGTTTTGATCCACCAATTGTACCAACCCCAAGTTTATAACGACCAATATTTAAAATATTGAAGGCAATAACATGCCCACGACCGATTTCACCTAATAGATTTTCTACAGGTACTTCCGCATCTTCTAACACTAGTGTACGAGTGGACGAAGATTTAATTCCCATTTTCTTTTCTTCAGGCCCAACTGAGACACCATTGAATGCACGCTCCACAATAAATGCAGAGAATTTATCGCCATCAATTTTAGCGTAAACGACAAACACATCTGCAAAGCCTGCATTTGTAATCCATTGCTTTTCACCATTTAATATATAATGTGTACCTGCATCATTTAGTTTCGCAGTTGTTTTTGCCCCTAAAGCATCTGAGCCTGAACCTGGTTCTGTTAATGCATAAGCAGCAATTAATTCGCCTGAAGCAAGCTTAGGTAAATATTTTTTCTTTTGATCTTCGTTACCGAATAGTACGATTGGTAAAGAGCCAATACCTACATGCGCACCATGAGTGATGGAGAAACCACCTGCTACAGACATTTTTTCAGCAATTAACGCTGAAGAAACTTTGTCTAAGCCAAGTCCTTCGTATTCTTCCGGCACATCTGCTCCAAGTAAACCTAATTCACCAGCACTTTTAAGGAGACGTACTGAATGCTCAAATTCATGATGTTCTAAATTTTCAACTACAGGTAACACTTCATTCGCTACATATTCTTCTGTTGTTTTAGCAATCATTTTGTGCTCGTCAGTGAAATCTTCAGGTGTAAACACACGATCTAATTCCACATCTTCAATTAGAAATCCGCCGCCTTTAATGAAATCCGTTGTTTTTTCAGTCATATTAATTCCTCCCAATATATCTATTTTGATAGTTTAATCCCCTCATCAATAAAGCCTCTTCCTGGCCGGAGGCTTTATCTTGATTCAGCATGTTCTTCTTCTCTATAGAGAAGGTTCTTAACGCGCCAATTTTGGTACACAAAACAGTTGTGAACTACAACAAACATATATAGAAAAGCCTGAAGTATACAATGTTCGGAGGCAACCGTAAACAGTACACCTCAAGCTGATCTAGCGAAAAATTATAGAATTTCAAATACTCCAGCAGCCCCCATGCCGCCGCCAATACACATTGTTACTACGCCATATTTCTTACCTTGACGCTTTAATTCATGAATAAGCTTTAATGTTAAAATTGCACCCGTTGCACCAAGTGGATGTCCTAATGCAATAGCTCCACCATTCACATTGACTTTATCTTGATTGATGCCTAAATGACGAACCACCTGTAAGGATTGTGAAGCAAATGCTTCATTGATTTCCCATAGATCAATATCATCTATTGATAAACCTGCAATTTCTAGCGCTTTGGGTACCGCCACAATCGGACCAATCCCCATTACTTCAGGCGGTACACCACCTACTGCAAAGCCTAGGAATTTTGCCATTGGTGTCAACCCTTGCTTGACAGCCTCCTCACGATCCATCACTAGTACAGCTGCTGCACCATCAGAAGTTTGAGAAGAGTTACCCGCTGTTACACTCCCCTTCACATGGAAAGCTGGACGAAGCTTTGCTAAACCTTCCACAGATGTACCTGGGCGGACACCTTCATCCATACTGAACGTGAATTGTTTAACCTGCGGCTTATTGTTATCATCAACGTAATGTTGTTCCACTTCGATTGGTACAATCTCATCATTGAATTTACCTTCTTTAATTGCCTTTTCAGCAAGCGCATGTGAACGAACTGCAAAAGCATCTTGATCTTCTCGACTAACAGTATACTGGCGAGCCACTTCCTCAGCTGTATGTCCCATACCCATATAATATTGTGGAGCTGTTTCAGCTAACGTTGGATTTAAGCGAGGTGTGTTCCCCACCATTGGCACCATACTCATTGACTCTACACCACCAGCAAGTATGGCCTTTGAATGTCCTAGCATGATTCGCTCAGCTGCATAGGCAATCGCCTGTAAACCTGAAGAACAAAATCTATTAATCGTTAGAGCAGGAGTCGTGTCTGGTAATCCAGCAAGTGCGCCAATACTGCGTGCTACATTCATCCCTTGTTCCGCTTCTGGCATAGCACAGCCTAAGATTAAATCATCAATCGGTCCCTCATAGCCCGCTCTTTTTAACGTTTCTTTCACAACGGCAGCACCAAAATCATCTGGTCTTACTGTTGCTAAAGAACCTTTTTTTGCTTTTCCAATTGGAGTTCGTGCTCCTGCTACAATAACGGCTTCACGCATCGTATAATCCCCCTTTGTTTCATGTGCAAGTTTTGTCTATTTCGTCCATTAGTTACGAAGTGGTTTCCCTTTTAACAGCATATGTTGCATTCTTTGCTGTGAAAGTGGGTCAGCAACAAGGCTAAGGAATGCCTCACGCTCTAAGTTTAATAGATACTGTTCATCGACTAATGTGCCGTACGGAACCTTACCACCCGCAATAACATAAGCTAGCTTTTTAGCAATTTTCAAATCATGCTTACTGATAAAGCCTGACTCATACATACCTTGCGCACCAATGAGTAATGTACCGTAGCCTGATGCACCAACCACAGGAACTTTTGTTGGCACAGGTGGTTGATAGCCTGCTTCGTAAAGCGCTAATGCCGCTTGCTTCGCGTCATACAATTGATGATCTGGGTTAACAGAGACACCATCTGCGAAGTTTAAGAAGTTGTTTTCATGAGCTTCCTCACCAGATGTTGAAACCTTCGCCATCGCAATTGTTTCAAATACTTTATTAGCAATATGTTGATAGTCTACCTCTACACCATTTGGTAGACCCTTTAGGAATTTTTGATAAAGCGCTTTATTACCCCCACCGCCTGGAATTAACCCAACGCCTACTTCCACTAAGCCCATATATGTTTCCATCGTTGCTTGGATATGCGCTGCAGGTAAGCAAACCTCTGCACCGCCACCTAATGTCATTGCAAACGGTGCTGCCACAACTGGTTTACGTGAATATTTAATTTTTTGCATCGCATCTTGGAAAGCCTTAATCACGAAATCTAGCTCAAAGATATTATCATCCTGTGCTTCTACTAAAATCATTCCTAGATTTGCGCCAACACAGAAGTTTTTCCCCTGGTTCCCTATAACTAAGCCCTTATAATTAGTCTCTACCTCGTCGATTGCAAAGTTAATCATTTGAATAATATCTAAGCCAATAGCATTCGACTGCGAATGGAATTCTAATAATGCAATACCATCACCTAAATCTATTAAACTAGCACCTGTGTTTGACTTAATCACACCGTGCTTTTTCTTATATCGTTTTAAATCAATTTCTTTGTCATTAATTGGCACTTTCACATATTGTGAACCATTAAAGTAAGCCAAATCACCATCTATGTCTGAATAGAATGTTTCAAAGCCATTTGCTAACATCTCTTTTACAAAGGCAGGTACTTCTCGACCCTCTGCCTCCATTTTTGCTACAGCTTCTTTCACACCAAGAGCATCCCAAATTTCAAATGGTCCTTGTTGCCAGCCGAAGCCCCATTTCATCGCATTATCAATAGCCACAATATCATCTGCAATTTTACCGTATAGCTGAGCAGAATAAATTAATGTTGGAGCAAAAATTCCCCATAACAACTCTCCTGTACGATCTTTTGCATATGTCAAAGCCTTCACTTTATTTGCCAACCCACGAGTTTGTTTCGCCATTTCAATAGAAGGTGTCTTTAATTTTTTCACAGGACTATATGCCAAAGTTGTTGGATCAATTTCATGGATCTCTTTTCCTTGCTTTAGGAAGAAGCCTTGGCCTGATTTTGCACCTAACCAACCGTTCGCGACCATCTTTTGCAAAAATTCTGGGACAGCAAACACCTGCTGCTCCTCACCAGTTGTTTGATCGTAGACATTTTTTGCGACATGAATAAATGTATCTAAACCAACAACATCTAGCGTACGGAAAGTTGCCGATTTAGGACGCCCAATAAGTGGACCCGTCACAGAATCTACTTCACCAACTGAATAACCACCTTTTAACATCTCCTGTAAAGTTATCAGTAACCCATAAGTACCAATGCGATTAGCGATAAAGTTTGGTGTATCCTTTGCAAGCACGACACCCTTACCAAGCACATCTTCCCCAAATGTCTTCATAAAGTTAACCACTTCAGGTGCAGTTGTATGGGCTGGAATCACCTCTAGTAATTTTAAATAACGAGGAGGGTTGAAAAAATGTGTTCCTAGGAAATGCTTTTTAAAATCTTCTGAACGTCCTTCTGCCATAGCATTAATACTAATCCCAGATGTGTTTGAACTAATAATTGTTCCAGGCTTACGAACCGCATCGATTTTTTCATAAAGTTTTTGTTTTATTGGTAAATTTTCTACGACAACTTCGATAATCCAATCTACGTCTTTTAGTTTCCCTAGATCATCCTCAAAGTTGCCAACCGTTAGTAGTGATAAATTTTTCTTAGAAGTAAGTGGTGCTGGCTTTTGCTTTAATAACTTTTGCAAAGCTCCGTTTACAATACGATTTCTTACAGCTGGGTGCTCTAAAGAAAGACCTTTTGCTTCTTCCTCATGCGTTAGTTCCTTCGGTGCAATATCTAATAGTAATGTTGGTATACCGATATTAGCTAAATGTGCTGCAATTCCAGAGCCCATCACCCCAGAACCTAGAACAGCTGCTTTTTTAATGTTATAAGTCACAAGCATTTCCCCCTTATTCTTCCATTGAATGAATAGCCATTCATTTTTTGGTCAAAAAAATATCTAGTGCACCTTAGTTGATTTTTGCCCCTCTATTAAATGAAATTTACTGCATTCAACCAAGTGCAACTAAGGTTTATCTCCGTTCCAAAACATTTCCATTGAATGAAGATAAAACTACTTTTCTGTTTTTAGTGTAGATTATTTTGTCTAATTTAGCAATCTTTTTTCAAGAATTATTTCAGCAATATACATCTTTTTTTGTTGTTTACGAGCTAAAAGCAAACAATAAGTAGCTATCGATATAGCCAAACAGAAAACTTTCAGGTTGCGGAAAAAATGTGTAGAATGGTAAGCAAGGAGAGTGAATACCAAATGAAAACAATTACTACTGCAGAACAATTTAATGAATTAATCACTGGCGATCAAAAAGTACTAGTGAAATTTTACGCTGGCTGGTGCCCTGATTGCACACGCATGAACATGTTCATCGACCCAATCATTGAAGAATATAACCAATATGATTGGTATGAACTAAACCGCGACGAGCTTCCAGAAATTGCAGACAAATATGATGTTATGGGCATCCCAAGTTTATTAATTTTCAAAAATGGTGAAAAGCTTGCTCACTTACACAGTGCCAATGCAAAAACACCTCAGCAAGTAACAGAATTTTTATCTGCTCAACAGTAATAAATAAAGAGCTGCATTTCTTCATGAAATGCAGCTCTTTTTAAAAGGAGATTGTTATGCGTAAACAATTGGTTCTACTCGGAACATCACAATATGATTCATCGATTGCACCAAACTACCGTCATTCTGCCTGTGGACCTACTACCATGCACGTTATTTTAAATTATTTGAATGACTCGGCTCCGTCGATAAATGAGCTCTATAAACAGCTTGGTAGCACTAAAATTGGTTTATTCAAATGGCGATTGATTCGTAATCTACGTCGACTACATCCATCCTGGGATGTTCGCACTTGTTCGTTAAAAGAGGCCTTACAAGAAATTGACGCAGGTCGCCCTGTTGCTATACGTTTTGATCGCTATTTTAGTCTTCGTTGGCGAGATAAAAAATCTACCTTCGCCTATCATTGGGTACCGCTTATTGGCTATGACATTAGAGATAATAAACTTTGGTTAATTTTTCATGATAATGGCAAACCAAACCATGACAGTATCATTCGTCAGGCACTCTATCAAGACAATGAAAAGGTATTATCCTTTGTTAAAATAACCCCTCACTAGAACAAATAGTGAATAGCCTATTATTTGCTCCCTCCCTACGCGTCTCCTTCCTACAAAACTGCAATAAAAAAGCAGAGTATATGACGATACTCTGCGATAAATATTAAATAAAGGAATACAAAGAACGGGCATGCTTTGCTATGAGCGTGTAGCCACTCTCTTCGATCTCTTTAATAATGTGCGGTTCATAATTTGGTAACAAAAGGCTTGAAAAATCTGCGTCAATTGGTACATCGGTTTGAATAGTTGCAAGCTCATGCGATAATTTCAACATATCTAAATTGTCTTGAATTTTTGATCGTTGACCTGGCTTTAATTCTTCGAGCGACGCTAAAACCTTGTCAATCGACCCATATGTTTGAATTAATGTGAGGGCTTGCTTAGGACCAATGCCTTTAACACCTGGATAGCCATCACTTGTATCGCCCATAAACGCTTTCACCTGCGCAAACTGTGCTGGTTCAATACTATATTCCTCTTTAAAACGTGCATGTGTATAAGTATCATATTCTGTGTAGCCCTTTTTCATAAAAGCAATCTCTGTAGATGGTCTCAAAAGCTGGAGCAAATCTTTATCACCACTAATTACAGTAATGTCCGCTTCATCCTGCCATTTGGTAATCATGGAGCCAATTAAATCATCAGCTTCCATGCCTCTCACACCAAAATTTTGCCAGCCAATTTGTAGCGATAATTTTTTCGCCATATCAAATTGAGGCAACATTTCCTCTGGTGGTGCTGGGCGATTTGCTTTATAGCCATCAAATAAATCATTGCGGAATGTATGTGCCCCCATATCCCAGCAAACTGCCATATGTGTTGGTTTCATAAGTGATTGTGCAGTTAGTACATGTCGTACAAACCCTTGTGCTCCATTAGTTGGTGTGCCATCTGCCAAGCGAATAAAATGCCCCATGGCAGCCGAAGCGAAAAATGAACGGAATAACAATGCCATACCGTCAATAATCAGTAGTTTTGGTTTTGTTGTCATGATGAATGTCCTCTCTATAACCATACAAAGTTTGTATAAATTTTTGATTCCTATCCAACATTATAGCAAACTTTCAACAATCAGCATTGTCAATACACGGCAATATGCTTACTTTACAACGTAACTTTCCCTTTTTTGGATATGCGATTGCGATGATCGAGTTGAATGCCTGTTAACCATTGTAAAAATGCCGTCACACCAATCTTAACAGTTTCTGGACGTAGCATTCCTTCCTTAGGATCTGCATAAACAAAATCAATGTGGCGAACCCCTTCATTTTCACCAATAAGTTTGAGAATATCAAATAATTCATAGGCTGTTAGACCACCTGGTGTTGCAGCAGGTACATCCCGAGCAAACATAATATCAAGTGCATCTAAATCAACTGAGACATAAATTCGATCAACCTCATACATAAGCTGACGTAACATTTCACGTATTGTCAGCTGAATACCATCCCGTCGCATTTGCTTTAATGTAATCATATGAATGCCCTGTTCTCTTGCATAATGAATCATTTCAGGTGAGTTGAAAAAACCGTGCAATCCAACATTATATATATGTCTCCCTTCTACAATTCCCGCGGCAATCAATTGATGGATCGGAGAATCTTGAGCTAGTCCAACTTCCTCCTGGTTTCTTGCATCTAAATGTGTGTCGATCTGAATAATGCCAATACGATCCTGCGGAAAAGCATTCTTTATTCCTCTTAATGAACATGCGGTAATCGCATGGTCTCCTCCAATCAAACAAGTAAAGCTTTTTTGAAAAGCTATACTTAAATTTTCTGCTGCCGCTTCAATGGCAGATTCCGAAAGCATTCTATCTTGTTCATGAATCGCTACATCTCCAATATCAACGACCGACAGTGCACGTAAGTTTATTTGCTCATCTAAGTTATATGATTGGAAGCTTGGCCAAACTTTACGAAACGCAGTTGGGTATTGCGCTTTTGCGGATGCTCCCCCAGCATACGATAATAGAGCTCCATACACGACAATATCCACATCGTTTGGGTTTGGATTTGTTTGCTGCTTAATCCATTGATGCATGGCCGATCCATTTTCTTGCTTCCATTGGCATTCTGGTTCTATAAACATATACATCTACCACCTTCATATCTTTTCTATTCAAGTTAAATTAGCCTACACAAATTTCCATTTCCCTTATAATGTCCCAACCAATTTTTTCTTTATTTAATAGTACCATTCGTACCTTCTCTTCGGCATTGTTTTTCTTTTTTCCTCTTTTCTGTTAAATTTTCTCTGATAACACAAAAAAGCAAACTAGAAACCAGTTTGCTTCAAAAATCATGCATCTATTTTTTCACTGAGAGTTAGAACATTGCCTATCTTTTTTACGATGATCTTAGTATGTTACTTTTGTTGTTTGGAGAGGTTTTCGCAAAGTTCAGCCACCTCAAACATGGAATAGCTTTGAAAATTGTATTGACTGCGCAATTCTTGAAAATAACGTAATAGTTCCTCTAGAATCGCTAAATTTTTATCCGTATTCTTGCCAAAGTTATGAGGATGCCACCATAAATGATAAAATGCTTGTGCCTTTGCAGCCTCGAGCATGCTTTCTTTTATGCGTTTAACCTTTGAACCTTCGAATACATGTAGTGGACGAAAATAAGGCCTTAAAAAGGCACTTGAAGGAATATTAATCAGTTGCTCGCCTCGCATTTCCTCCAAAGTCGCCATATGATGGCCAGTTAAATTGATATAGCTATCAAGCCATTTTTTTGCTCCCAAAAGTCTCCCTTTTTTCGTAAACTTTTGAGCATCATACAATGGATGATTTTCAGTTCCTCTATAACAAATATAGCCTGCTTCTACACATGCTTTAAAATAGTCTTTATTTACTTGATTTCTTGGAAAAACAATTGATTTCATAGGCGAAATATAGCCCTCGCATATGGTCTTTGACGCATCTAAATCTGCACAAAAGGCAGCTTCTGTTTGACCTTTTTCCAAGCAATAATAATGGGAAAAGGTATGGCTGCCTATTTCCTGATGTGGTGTACGTTTAATATCTTCTATTAAAGATTTACCAAAATGTAAGAGGTCCTCTTGTTCGTTTTCGCCTACTTTTGCTAGCTGCGTATGTGCTGCATAGCGCATATTATCATATTTCACAGGGATACCTCGTAAATAATGAGCCATTTCTGCCTTGGATTCTGCAAACAACAGTCCGACTGTAGCCCAAGTTGCATGAATTTCATACTGCTCAAATAATGCTAGTATTCTGGGCAAGGCTTTCCGTACACCATATAGGTTTTTATTGTATTGTCCATATCGAAATACATCATGGACGCCCCAATTAAGCTCAAAATCTAATGAAATAACGAGACCCCCACCATTCATATTGCTACTTCCTCCATTTTTGCACACCTAGTAACAGTGCACGTATTTTTGATTGAGTGACGTAGCCTGAGTAAACATTGACAACCTGTCCACCAAAGCTCAGTTTGAAGGCACGCACATTTCGATTGTCGGTTAATTCACCCATATCATATAAAACAAAACCTTGCCCTTTAAAATGGAGTAAGTTATGCCAGATTAAAAAGCGATTAGCATAGCGATAAGGTCTCTTTAAATGTGCCGACATAGTTGTTGCATCAGAAGTCGCTTCATAATAAGACATCGCTTTATTCTCATGTACAATATCCAGTCGATAGCACAGTGTTTGTCCACAAATGCTTTGGATCTCAGATAATAATAATGCTCCCTGTTCGTTTAGAAGCATGATCGTTTCCATTTGAGTTTTACCAATACCTTCAAGCTTTTTTCGTTTCGCAAAATGATTATAAAATTGTTGAAAGGCTCGTAAGTTCTCTATGGAAGGCTCTTTATACAAAATAACCTGATAATATTCTTTATGTGCGCGTCGTAAAATTTTGCGATTCCCTTCAGAAAGGGCTAAGTACAATGAAAGTTCATGCTCTTGTAGATCAATATGAATCGTTTCACTTTTAACAAGCTTTCGACTTGGTACAAGTGAATTTGTATAGCCTATTACTTTCATGGATTTTCGAACATTCGCTGGCTTTTCAAGAAAATAAAAATGCTGCATTGCGATATTCCATCGCTTACTTTTAATGGACAGAATGAACATCGCCCCCACTCTCCGTATATTTTTCTACACGATGTCGCTCAAAACGAGCCACTTTATAATGTTTCATTCGAGAAATAGGTTTATAGCCTAGTTGTACTAAGCGCTTCCGTTTTCGCCATTGCCAAAAGCTTGCCGCCACCCACAATGTTTGTCCTGGTTTGATTTTTCTAAAATATGCAGTTATAACATCGATCTGCTTGAAAATATCATAGGCTAAAAAATAGGTTTGCTTCGGTAACGCTTCTACCATTTGCAATGAATCCACACGCCAATTTGTGGCATGTAATGCAAACGCTGGTTTATTCGTCTCTGCAAAGGAGTCCTTATAAACCGTATACCCCTTATAATAGAGAGCAATGACTTCTTCCTGATCAAGTTGCATCGCTTCCTGAATCGGCATTTCTTCAAATAAGTTACCCACAGGCTGCTGTGGTGATACATCCTCTGATGGAGATAATTCATATAGCTCCACTTGTTTCAAACGAATAAACCTTTCCACGAATTGTTGTCCATATTCTAGCCAATCTTTGAGCTTTCCATACTTTACTAAAAAGCGGATACGTCCAAGGGTGTTACGTTTCCAATCTACAACTCGCTGATTACTTTTTACATATTCCTTGAGCCGCTCCTTAACCATTAACAAACTTGTCACTAACCTTGCACGTTTCGTGCCACTGCTGGCCAACATGCGTCTAGTAAAATCGATACTAGTACGCCAATCGAATTTGTAAGGCTCATAGCCAATACTCATATCAAATAGGCGATAGTTGGCGGCATACGTTCGCTGGATGGATTCTTGATTGACTATACGGCCAGCACCAAATAAATTAAATGTCGGCTCATGGGCAAGAGCATAGGTTACGTAGCGTCCACGACAACAAAGACCATATGTGAAAGCAATCCACTGATTTTCAAAGACAAGTGCATCCACCTCTACCTGTAAGGCCTCTCCGTTCAGCATTGTTAACCGCTCAAAAAAATCTCTTTTTTTCCCCTTTGTAAAATCACTCGTATCCAGTTTTTTTGCCCATCGTCGATCAAATAATCGAAACATTTGCCATAGCTCGTCTTGTGCGGGGACACGCCTTGTTAATGAGCCTAATTTTCGTAGCTTTCTTTCCCGGCGATCGACACCATGCATTTTTCGACGTTGCTGGAAATGATGCGGAAAGTCTACTTCAGAAAAAGCGAGATAAGGAGTGACAACACGGAAAATGCTTGTTCTTAGCTGTCTTTCCACGAAGTATTGTTCGATGATTTTAGTAGACTCTTTACTTTCCAATAAACCATGCAGTGAAAAGATAACGTGCCGATGCTTTTTAATAAGTTCATCGAATACAAAGATCGTTGCCTCCATTAACCATTCTTTTTTGGCAACAACTCCGGTGTAATTGGCAATATTTTCACCTGCAAAGGCATACACTCTAATCCCCCATCGAAATGAGACCGTAAAGGGGAAAAAAGCTTTGATGACTCCTTCATGTTCAACAGCGAAAAGCTCTACTCGTTCTTTTCGCCCCACTATCTGCCACCAATTATAAAACCAAGCAAATTCAATAAATGGATTATCATTGTCCTCGTACTCTAAAATGCCATCCCAAATCTCCTTATACCACATGAGCTCATCATCTGTTCTAATGCGAATTAATTGCAATTTAATCCCCTTTCTTTACGAATTCTGAAACAGCTTGTTGATAGACCGTTAACGTTTTTTGATACATGGGGGAAAACGTGAAATACTGTAAATAACGGTGTTCGCTTGCATTGCCCATTTGTTGGCATAAGGTAGCATCCATTAATAAATGACGAAGCCTCTTCTTCAATAATTCTTTATCCTCTCGCTCCAGTAAAAAACCATTGTCATGATCAACAACTAGCTCTTTAACGCCACCTACATTTGTGGCAACTATAGGGAGTCCTACACGCATCGCTTCAATAATAGAGATTGGCAGACCCTCCCAATCTGACAATAGAACAAATAAGTGACTTTTCTCCAGATAGGTGTGAACGTCTAATTGATCACCCAAAAATGATATGCGATCTGTTAAATCATGCTGTTCAACAAATTCTTCGAGGGCTGGTCTTAAAGAACCATCACCTATCAATTGAAGCTGCCATGGAACATCCGTAAGCTCTGCTAATGCCTCCAGCAATAAATCATGTCTTTTTGGCACTTCAAAACGAGCAACCATCACAATGACTGGCTGCTCCATATAGGTCTTTTCTGTTGTTAAATGACTGTTTTCTATTGGGTCAATACCATTATGAATAGTTAATAGTTTATGAGCTGGTGCAACTTTTTTCATGAGTGCAAGCTCCCGATCATAATCAGATACCGTTATAATTTTTGTGGTGAATCGCTGAACTGATTTTTCCATTCGATAATAAAGTGCCTGTTTCTTTTGAGGAACACCTTCTGTAAAGCTCCAACTATGTGCAGTAAATACAGTTGGGATGTGTAGCAAGCTTCCTACCACACGACCTATCACTCCTGCCTTGGATGAATGCGTGGCTACTACATCAGGTTGAATGTTTTTGAAGACAGCTCTTAATTGCCAAAATGTTTGGAAATCTTTTGTTAAATGAATAGCTCGTTGCATAACAGGAATACGGACGACCGTAATTTTTTCTTCTTGTAAGCGCCAAAGGGTTGGCTGATAGGAGCCTGTCACAACTGTCACTTCATGACCATCTCGTTTTAGCTGGATCGCTAATGCCTCGACATGCTTCTGCGCTCCCCCAATTTTATCCATTCGTGTAATAAGCTGAACAATTTTCAGTACTGCCACTCCTCGTAATTTAATAGGCACCAGTTCTTGCTACTACAACATAAAGAGTCTTCAACACAATTTGGATGTCCATCCAAAAGGAGTAATGATCAACATATTCAATGTCATATGAAATTTTTTGCCCATGGGAAATATTAGATCGACCGTTAATCTGAGCAAGACCCGTTAAACCTGGTTTTACCTCTAGTCGTCTAGCTTGTAATTCGTTATAAGCATTCGTAATTGTTGGAACCTCTGGACGCGGCCCCACAATGCTCATTTCCCCCTTCAATACATTTAAAAGTTGAGGAATTTCATCAATACTTAGCTTTCGAAGGACGGCACCTACTTTGGTGATCCGTGTATCATGCTCTGCTTTAAAATAATAGTCATCAGGGATACCATCGATACACATAGCAGGCATATTGACTGGCACTGCCTGTATACACATTGTACGTAGCTTCCAAATAACAAAGCGGTGATGATCGAGGCCAGTTCGTATTTGTTTAAAAAAAATGGGGCGACCTGTTGTGATGAGTAAAATGAGGAATACAGTTAGCATTAGAGGGATTGTCATAAAAAGTAAAAATAATGCCCCGATAATATCGAATATTCTTTTGCCGTACTGACCATAGAATGTGAGATTCTGAGTTGTCTGAACGTGCAATTCATCATCCTTTGCATTTTTTTAGCACTTAACACTATATATTCATTTTGAACATTTCTAGAACTATTTTAAGAAAAGTGCTCCATTATGAAAAAAAAGAGTTATTACAGCGACACATGCTGAATAACTCCATTTTCCTTATTATATGCATCCATCCAAAATTTGAGCATCACATTCGATTGCCACATTGCCTTTTAATGCTTTGCTAATCATACATGTTTGTTCCGCTTTTTGTGCGAAGCGAGCAATTCTTGATTCAAGATGTTCTGTTAGTTCTGGGACAACTATTTTTGGCTTGTGGACAATTTTTTCATAAGTAAAAACACCGTTCTCTACACTGACAAACCCCTCTGACTGTAGGGATAAATCGAGCACGGACACCCCCGATCTTTCGAGAAGGGCGGCTAATGTAATTAAATAGCAGGTGGCTGCTGCACCTAATAACATTTCATCCGGATTCGTACCAATGCCAGGCCCATCCATCTCCCGAGGAATAGAAATTTGAGTTTGCAGATTGCTTGCCATTATATTCCCCGTACCATTTCTTCCATCTGACCAAGTTAAGTCCATTGTAAATTTATGCTGAACCATTATATATCCTCCTTTAAGTTTGAGAGCTAAGAAAAATGCCCGTTCTCCTATGGAGACGAGCATTTCTACTATTCTATTGTCACTGTGCTTTTTTCTGCCTCTATATGGCGGCCTTTTTTTGTCACGTTTTGGTATTCAGCTAGACGAGCCGTTGTACGCCAATAATGGTAGACGAGTCGGTCAATCCATAATAGAGCCTCAACTTTCGATACTGCTGTCTCTAACTCTACCACATTTTCAACTGTATGCTCGAAATAAGCGTTTCGTTTATCACGTCGTACCGCCGCCATCTCAGAAGAAGTAACCTCAAGCAAGGTTGCGATCTCAGGAAGCCGCTCATCCTCATCAATGATCAATAGAACCTCTTGCAATACTTCCAGCCACTTTTGCGTTAATGTTGCCTGTAATTGAAAGGCATTAGGATGTTGCTCACGTAAGGCCTTTGTCAAACGATATAAATGATCAATAGCATGCAAAAGTGCTATATGCTTATACCGTTCCTTTTGTGAAGAGGATTGTATGGCATCCATAAATAAACGTGTTTTTTCAATAGCGTCATCAATTTGAGCCAATTTACTGTCTATTTCAGTTGTTCGTTTTTTTCCTTGAACAAGGGATATAAGAACAGTCGTTACTTCCTTTGTAATATCCTGTAAGGTATTAAAGGATACCTCAACAGCTACACCAGGTAACTTGGTTACACTAACATCCAAATTACGTGTTAAATGATTACCCTTTTCAGGAATCATCTTTTCAATGGCCCTTGCAAAAGGACGAACAAATGGCACAAAGAAAATCGCACCAATTACACTAAATAATGTATGAAAAACGGCGATGCCAAGTGTCTCATCAAAGCTACCGTTGAGGGACTTTGTGACAATTTCTGTTACCTTAAATATAAACGATGCACCTAGCGTCACAATAATAGCAGTCACTACATTAAACAGAACATGTGTCACAGCTGTTCGTTTTGCAGCTGTTGAGGCGCCGATTGCGGCAAATAATGCCGTAGCTGTAGTACCAATATTTTGCCCGATCACTAAATAGGCAGCCTGCTCAAAATCAATTGCACCTGCATATAAAGCGGTTAAAGTGGCAGCTATAGCTGCACTAGAAGCCTGCATAATTACCGTCATAATAAGGCCTAAAACAATTAAAATTAATTTACCACTAATTGAACCGGCATCGAATGAGTCAAATGGTATTTTATCTTGCACAGCTGCCATTCCACCCTGAAGGATATTAATGCCTAAAAATAATAAACCAAAGCCAGTAACAAGTCCTCCCACCGCTTTGTAATCACGAGGTGCAAGCAATTGCACAAAAACGCCAAGTGCAATAAAAGGTAGTGACATTGTTTGCATATTAATCTTGAAGCCGATTAGTGAGATAATCCAACCAGTACTTGTACTTCCGATATTCGCACCAATAATAACTCCAATCGATTGTACAAATGTAAGTAGTCCGGCACTGACAAAACCAATTGTTATCAACGTGGTGGCAGTGGAGGATTGGACAAGCATTGTCATGAATGTACCCGATAATACAGAGCTAATGGTTCCGCCTGTAAAACGATTCAGCCATTTTTTCAAGGCATCTCCAGCCAATTCCTTTAAACCGTTCGTTAGCATCGTCATACCAAGTAAAAATAATCCAATGCCCCCTAGCACATTTATCAACCTATCAACTCCCTACTAGATATAATTCTTTTATGAATAACTCTATTTCCAAGGCGTTTTATTCCTCAAACATTCTTAATAGTACCATTATTAATTTTGATAAAATAGGGATGTTTTCCTTTATCGAACAAAATCAACCATTATTTTACGAAAAACAATGTGACAAATTTTATGGTAGAATAGAATAAATAATTCTTTAGGAGATTTTTAAAATGACTTTAACAAAGCAAGAAGCAATACAAGCACTTAAAAAGAATAAGTTTATCGGTTTTACTATCACTACTGGCAATATTATTATGAAAAAGATGAATAAAACCGATTATAATATTTTTGTCTTTGAAGAAGGAAAAGAGAAACCATTACGTTATGTAGGTTCAATTATGAACGTTATGGCAACAATGAGCGATAAAGCATCTAATAAGGATTTTGTTATTGTAGAACAGTTACCATCACAAAATAACATTGCTGAAACTCAAGCATCTGAAAGTGAAGCAGCAGTAGAAGAAAAAGCTGCTCCATCGGCAGAAAAAGAAGATGTAGTAGTTGAAGGAGCAGAAGAAAGCCGTGCTATTGCAGGCTATGAAGATCTATATGAAATGACAAAAAGTGGTCGCATTATTACTGTACGTGAAAATCGTCCATTAGCTCGTTGTAATGATGAATATGGCTTCCATATTGCACGACTTACAAAAGACGGAAAAGCTTCTAGTCACAATGTCTTTGAGCTTTGGACGCAAACATTCCCTGAGCTTGAGCAAACTCAATTCAAGGGTGCTTTAAAAGCAAAATATGGGACAGGCTGTAAGCTAATCGATAAACCTGGTATCCATTTTTAATCTACCATAACCTGAAGTCTCGAAAAGCTTCGATTTTTAAATAACAAACCCTCAGTTGGAAATGCTGAGGGTTTGCTGTTTATAATTGATATACTTTTCGCCAATTGAACAACTTTACTATGTTAATTTGGGCCACTTTATGAAAACCTGCATGCACGAGTTTTCGTCTTCTTTGCCCCTCATACCATGGAACTAACGTACAAACGGTTCTCCCTTCACGCTGCACATCTACAACAATTTCCTTAAGTAGTTGGCTGTCATATTCCCTGATAAATGACATATTGGCAGATAGGTCATACGTATAGCCACTCTCTTCTTCATACGCTACTTGATCGTGCCTCCTATATACGATTTGATTGCCATCTCCAAAGAGTCGATATCCCTTATAAAAATGAGATATATAACTAGTTCGCTCATTCATCGTCATGATATTCTTCATTTGTAACTCTTGAAAGTTCACTTGTCCTTTAGCCTGTTTTTGCTCCGCGATATAAATGTCTATACTATGAAAAGTTAGTATTCGTTGAGGAACTCTTTTTATTGCTCGTAACCATCCTCTTGTACGGGCATGCTTTAAAAAATAAAGCAATTCTCCTAATCTGTCCCGCTTCAATTTCACGAGCTGGTGATTGTTTGTTAATTTACCTTTTATCCGATCTCGTAATACCAGCCATGATCGAATAAAGCGCTCTGTGGTACCTTTCGTACTCATGACAAATTTTCGTGTAAAATCAATATGGGTATACCATTCAAACTTATACGGCTCATAGCCACTCCCAAAATCATAGTAACGATAGCCTAAATCATGTGCTTTTAACATATTTTCCTTCTCTATCAAACGGCCTGGGCCAAACCTATTGAAATCAGGCTCATGTCCCATTGCCTGACAAAAATTACGATCTCTACAGCATAGATCAATCGTAAAACCAATCCAATACCCTTCAAATTGCAAGCTATCAACCTCTACTCTAAATGCCTTATTTGAGGCATTGGCCAAACGTTCATAAAACAAGCGAGTCTGAGTTTCTGTAAAACCACTTTTATCAATTTTCTTGCGCCATCTTCGTGTAAATAACGTAAACATTTCATGGAAATGACTAACATCAACGCCCTGAAAGTCTACGCGACCAAGTAATTTTAATTTTTTTTCAAGACGTTTTATACTTTTAAATTTCTTGCGATGCTGTTTCAAAAAATCTTCAAGTGTAATCGATTGAAAATCTATATATGACGTTACAGTTCGAAATATAGAATAAGGCATCTGGTATTCTATCGCATATTTTTCAAGCTCTTGAGAAGTAGCTTTACTTTCTAATAACCCATGAAGCACTATCAAATAACGCTTATATTTTTGTGTGAATACCTTCAATATATAATCCACAGCGCGATCTAGCCATTGCTTCTCTGCTATAACTTCCATATAAGTAGCATATCCTTGTCCTAAAAAACCAAAGTGATGGACCTTACCAAATCGCACTGAATGAACCAACGGAAAAAAAGCCACTGCCATACCTTGATGTTCGACTACATATATTTCTACATTGTCATGTATACCAAGCGTTGTCCACCATGTCATTACCCATTCGTATTCAATAAAAGGATTATTATTCATTTCTCGTTCAAGTATGCCTGACCAAGTACTTCGATAGGGCTCTAACGCTTCCATTGTAGTGATTATTTTGTAAGCTAACAACGCACTTAATCGCTCCCTTTTCCGTTATCGTCACCCTACATTTAGTAGCCACTATATTCCTAGCAAAAAAGTATTAGAACAAGCAACGTAAAACCCTCCTCATTCAAATTAAATAGGGAGGGTTTAGTCAACCTTATACCTTTATAAGTGGTGCCTCTACTATTGTCACTGCATTGGCCATATGTGTAGCCGCCACATAGCTAAGTGTCATTCCAGGTCCAATGGTTGCGCCTGGGCCAGGATATGTTTCCCCCATAATAGACGCTGAGCAATTACCTGATGCATACAATCCTTCTATTGGTTGGCCATCCTCTTTCATAACACGAGCAAATTCATCCACCACTAAACCACCCTTTGTGCCGATATCGCCAGGATAAAGACGCAATGCATAGAATGGAGCTTTCTTTAATTCTGCTAAATTTGGATTTGGTAGTGTCGGGTCCCCGTAGTAATTATCGTAAGCACTATCGCCCCGATAAAAATCATCATCATGACCATTCTGTGCAAAGGTGTTAAATCGATTTACCGTCTCCTCTAAGCTTTCAGGTAGCACATCCATTAGTCTCGCAAGCTCGTCAATCGTCTCGGCACTTTTCACGATTCCATGATCATACCAGCTTTTCGGAAACGCTTGTCCCGGGAACAGCCCCGTAAAAATATAACGGCTTTTAGCAGATGCATCAATAAGTATCCAGGAAGGAACAGCATGCTTTGTCGCCGCTTGATGCTTGTACATGGTATCTACAAACTCATGATAAGGTGCCGCTTCATTGACAAAACGTTGCCCTGCACTGTCTACAACAATCATATTGGGAACGCCCCGATCTGCTACAAGGAAGAATGGTTGTCCTTGTGGATCAATAACAGAAGGTGCTCCCCACACCTTATCCATTAAATCGAGCGTAGCACCAATTTTCACACCGGGTTCAATGATGTCCCCCGTTTGCCCCTCAGGAGAAGAAGTCCATGCAACATTAGTTGGCGCTGGCAGATATTTTTCACGCAGTGCCTGATTATGTGAAAACCCACCTGATGACAGTACAACGCCCCTCTTTGCACCTATCCGTAGCTCTTGTCCATCACGTTCTATCACAACCCCTACCACTCTTTCATTGTCCATAATGAAATCTTTAAAAGTCGTCGATAACCAAAGCTCTCCATTTGCTTCGGCAAGTGATAATCGTAAACGTGCTACTAATGCCTCACCTAACGCTACTGGCTCGCTCTTTGTTACCTTTGATTTTACTAAACGCATCCCTAATTTCAGCGCGGTCGTTTTTCCTTTTAACGTCCTTGTAATCATATTGACCTTATGAAACTCGTAACTATTCATCGTAAAGCCTTTTGTTGATAGAGTAGAACGACGCATGTTATTCGCTAATGAGCCCATTTTCGTTAAATCGAAAATAAGTGGTTCAATGGAACGTCCCTGCGACAAGCCACCTAATTTTTCAGGATAATAATCGGAATAGCCTTTCGCATATTGGAAGCGCATATGGTTCGTTTTATTGTATAAAAAACGTAACATTTCTGGTCCTCTCGTAATATAAGCTTCCTTTAAAGCTTCTGGCACACGATCACCAATTGTAGAATCTAAATATTGGCGTGCAAGTTCATGTGTATCTGGTACACCTGCACCTTTAATAACATGATTATTGGGAATCCATAAGGCACCACCAGAAATTGCAGAAGCACCACCGTAACGATCTGTTTTTTCAATCACTAATGATTTCAAACCTTGTAATTTTGCTGTTAAACCTGCTGTCAATCCCGCTGCTCCAGAGCCTACTACAACCACATCAAAACTTGCATCCCACTTCATTCAACTATTCCTCCCTTATGAGCTAAATCGATGAATATGATCTTACTATTAAAAAGTATAGAATTAAACTAATATTCAGTCAATTTAATAAGTTCGCCATTTTCCTACATTATGAAGGAGTTCTCCTCTTTCAAGAAAGTCTGCTACAAGCATATTCAACTTTACTTAGCATATATTTGGAAAAATGACTTTAAGTTTATGATGAGGCGGGGGAATTTTACAGGTGAGTGCAATGATACTTGGTGGATTTCTATTTTTCAGTGTGAGTATGGGGGGCGCTATTGCCTGGGTTTTCTCTAAGCTATTTCAACATACTACTCAGGGGTTATCATTATTATGCGGGGGTTTTTTGTTAGGCTTACTGGTGTTAGATATCATCCCCTCTTCCTTTCAAATCTATCAATCATTTGGTATTTTACTTGGTATATTTATTGGCTACTTCATTTTTCAACTATTAGACAGTTTATTTCATGCTTCTCATGCACAAAATCCCTCTGTCTCTTTACTGACCCTTGCCATGATTATCCACACAATACCTATTAGTCTCACTGTCGGAAATTTACTAGGAAATGCAGCATTAAGTATTTCTCTCACAGCCTCCATTATTCTTCATCATGTTCCAGAAGGCTTTGCTTTATCTACCGCACTCATTTCCCAAGGTGAAAGGTTATGGAGAGTTTTCTTTTACTTCTTTATTTTTTCCATTTTCTTTAGTATTTTTATCTGGGTTGGTCAATATTGGACATTAACAGAAAAGGCACAAGGCATCCTAATGGGAATTTCAATAGGGTTAATTGCCACAGCCAGCATTTCTGAATTCATTTTGCATCACGTGCGAACAGTCTCCTTTAGAACATTTTTTATGTTTCTCTTTTTGGGCTATATGCTAAGCTATATCTTCCATAGATTAATTGAGTAGATGATAAAAAAGGCAATCCACCATCATCAAGTGGATTGCCTTTTATGTTTATTCTTCCTCACTTAATTTCATTAAAGTAAGTGTGAGAATTTTAGAAACCTCTGCACGAGTAAGATTTCCTTTTGGATTAAACTTCCCATTCGTACCATTTAAAATGCCAAACTGCTGCAATAAACCAATAGCTTCTACTGTTTCCTTGCGCATCTGATTTTTATCTGTAAATGTGTTGTTTTTGCTTACTTGAGAGACATCCACTTCCATAGCTTGTAAATACATTGCCGTCACGTATGCCATTTCTTCACGTGTAACAGGTTTTTTGGGCTCAAATTTTTTTCCATCAAAAATATCAATCAAGCCATACCCTTCTAAAATAGCTACTTCCTTTGCACCCCAGAAACCATTGAGGTCCGTATAAGTAGCTGGTCCTTCAAAATCTTCATTTACATCTAAGCCTGATGCTCTGAAAATAATAGCTGCCAATTCTCCACGAGTAACTTGCCCATTTGGATTAAAAGTAGTGGCAGATGTGCCATTAATAATATCTGTTTGATATAACAATTGAATATAGCTTTCAGCCCAATGTCCAATTACATCTTTGAAGTACCCACCTGGTTTTAACGCCACATCTGCACGAGCAAATACTAGTAACATACCATTTAAATCTTCCGCACTAACAACTTCCCATTTGCCAGCCGTATAGATTTCACACTTAAAGGTATTGCCAGTTTGCGTAATTTTAATTTGAAAAGCATTACCGAATAACTTCTTTAGTTCTTCATAGCTTTCCTTAAACTCTTTTTCTCCCTCCGGATAAAGGTTCGTATCATCTGTGTAGGATTGGAGGATCGCCTCTAATGAAACTTTTACTGTTATACTATTATTCGTAGTAACAATTGTAACCTCACTATCTTCAAAGCCTATTTTAGATAGCAATAACATTTTATAGATATCTTGATAGGTCATTCCTTGTAATTGACTAGTAGCTGCAACAGCCTGATTTGGATGCATAATACTTGCAACATCTACCGCTTCCTGTGCATGTGCCTGCCCACCAAATCCTCCTGTAAAACATGCAATACTTAGTGCACTTGTTAATAGAATTTTCTTCATTTTTCTTCCTCCTTTGATTCATAGAATCAGTGTACTAAATCAATAGTTTATAAATCTATTAAAAAATGTAAATTATACAATAATTATATAAAAGACCTATTTTTATCACATTAGAATATAACTACTTCCATTTTTTACTTGAATCGAAATTAAAGAAGAAACAAGGTAAAACAAGGACAGACTAGTTGCTATTCTTTTTTATTTCAGAGGTTTTGTTATATTGGATATTCGGTACATAAATGAAGAGGAGTAACACATAAAACTTTATATCGTTATAATGATAGAGGCTATCATTTGATTTTCATTCAGCGAAAGAAGTAGTATGTAATTGTAACGAAGGATTTTTTACATATCCACACTATTATTTCAATGTAACAATTTCAAAGGAGGAATTTCAATGAATTATCAAAACATTACGGTCGCAGGTAGCGGTGTCCTAGGAAGTCAAATTGCTTATCAATCTGCTTTTAAAGGTTTCCAAGTAACGATTTACGACATTAATGACGAGGCGTTGAAAAATGCACAGGATCGTATCACAAAATTGAAACCACTTTACCAACAAGACTTAGGAGCTACACAAGAAGAAGTGGATGCTGCCTATGCTCGACTAACATTTAAAAGTGACTTAGCACAAGCTGTTGCCAATGCTGATCTTGTAATTGAAGCAATCCCTGAAGTTGTCCAAATTAAAACAGAATTTTATACGAACCTTGGCAAAGTAGCTCCTGCAAAAACAATCTTTGCGACGAACTCATCTACTTTATTGCCAAGCCAATTCGCAGAAGCAACTGGCCGTCCTGAGAAGTTTTTAGCGCTACACTTTGCGAATACAATTTGGAAAAACAACACAGCAGAAATTATGAAGCACCCTGGCACAGATATGAAAGTATTTGATGAGGTTGTTGAATTTGCACGAGCAATCGGCATGGTACCACTACCATTATATAAAGAACAACCTGGCTATATTTTAAATTCATTACTAGTACCATTCTTAGATGCAGCCGAATCATTATTAGTAAAAGAAGTGGCTGATCCGGAAACAATCGATAAAACATGGATGATTGGTACTGGCGCTCCACTTGGTCCATTCGCCATCTTAGACATCGTTGGCATCAACACTGCCTATAACATTGTTGAAGCAAAAGCAACGGCTACTGGTGATGAAAACATGAAAAAACTAGCCAACCTATTGAAAACAGAGTACATCGAAAAAGGTAAACTCGGTCGTGCAACAGGTGAAGGCTTCTACACATACCCAAATCCAAACTTTGCAAAACCAGATTTCTTAAAAGGCTGATCAGAGAGAGCAATTGTCCACAATCAAGGACAATTGCTCTTTTTTAGGCTCATGTGAAGAAATCCCAAAAACTAGGGGTATTTATAAATTCCTGCGTTGCAAGTTTTTCAATAATTTTTAATTTAATCTCCTGTTCCAAATCTTCTCTTTCCTGATAGCTTGTTTGATGGAGACATTGTTTAATTTTTGGAGAGAAGTTCTCGATAAATAGTAGTGACTCCTCATTGTAGTTATTTTCCCTTTCCATACTTAATCCTCCTCTTTTTTTAGCATCTGATGTAGTTTTTTCAATGCCTTGCGATGAAGATTGGATATATTTTGAGGTGTTGTTTGTAATGTTTCAGCAATAGTTTTTATCGAACAGTCTTTGACATAAATCATTTCTAAAATTTGGAGCTGCTTGTCCGTTAAGTTTTGTAAAGATTGAAAAAGTTGTTCATCTTCAACCGTATCTAATAATCCTTCTTCAATCCTTTCGTCATTTCTAGCAATGCCAGTTCTAGTTAGGCCATCGTCTACAATTAATAAGAAACGGTCGTGCAATCTTCTCCTTTTTTTATCAAAATCCAAGCTATAGAAATAAATTAAATTACTGACATATTTAATTTTTTGAACTTTTATATAGTGGGATTGAAATGTTTCATCCACCATTTTCATATTACAATCGGTTGGATATAAGATTGCTTTTTCAACCAAATAAAGATTTTTAGCATTAGCCAAAAAACTTTTGATAATCGGATTTTTTATCTGTTCCATATTCCTGCAAAAAAATTCTTCGATCTTGTGGTTACCGTTATTCATTATCATCACTCCTATCTATCCGTCTGCTTGCTAAATAAAGTGAATATCATATATCTATTATAAACCAAAACAAGAACAAACGTTCCCTAAATACAAAATTATATTGATTTTATTTAAAATGAAATCACTTTAAGGTATGTAAGACACAACTTTGGTGAAGGAGGAAGATGTTATGATAACACCCGAAACTATTCAAATGTGGATGAACCTAATTGGTAATTCTGGGTTTCCAATTGCCATCACCGTCTATCTCTTAGTTCGATTTGAGAAGAAAATTGACCATTTAGAAGCTAACATCATGCGAGAATTAAATAAAAATAAAGATTAAAGTAAAAAAATAAACGGCAACATTCTTTTAAAGAATGTTGCCGTGAGATTTCACTGCCCATCTGCATACAATAAATGTAAAAGTAAATATGTCTTAGATGGGAGGGGATTATGATTAATCACAATACAGTGGGATCAACCTATATAGTAATGACGGTATTTCTTATGCTAGGCATTTCCTATAATTTCTTTTATGATTTATTCCCCATTCAAATTGAATACTTGGGTAATCTTGTATTTTGGCTGACACTCCCATTATCAGTCATCATTATCGCGCTAAGCATATGGTTACTTAAAAAGAAAATGGGCATTGTCAGCTCTTTACTTGCACTTGTTATTGCGGGGATTACTTTATTTATTGTATTATTTTCATTGTTTTATTGGAGTTCGCCATAAATGCCGAAAGCCTTTGAAGGATTGCTTACTTCAAAGGCTTTACATATAAAACCATATAATCTTCATCAAAGTATTGTTGGTCAATTTTTAACGCCCTTTTCTCTGTCCCAAACACCTGGAAACCTAATGATGTGTAAAGTCCTTTTGCAGAATCATTCGAAGACACTACTGTTAAATTGATCTGCTCAACATCCGCTAATTTGCTTCCTTGGTTTATTACTTCTAGCATTAAACGTTTACCTAAGCTCAGCCCTCGCTTTTTTGGCGATACATAAACGGCAAAAATACTCGCTTTATGCTTTATTTTGATTTTGCTTTCTTGCACCAATGTGGCAACCCCTAGCAATTCACCTTGATCAAATGCACCGAAGGTATAAGAACCTTGTGCTTCAAGTCTACTTGCAAACAACTCAAGCACCATATCTTTTTCCTCTTCAAAACTTGAACCAAATGCCTCAGGATTCGTTTGTAATCCCTCTAACCTTAAAGTTCGATATAGCTCAGCATCTTTTGCTGTTAATAACCTAATTTCCATCCCTTCTCCTCCTAATACTTTTCCTATTTATCGGCCAAGGTGAATGACATTTGTTGTACTTGATGTTGTTACAATGTTTTTAGATCGCTAAAGATTCTTTTCTAAAGTAGCATGCGTAAAAACTTTTCAAAATGGACACCTGCCTCGCGAGGAACTTGCTCCTTGGATGTCGCTTCAATGGCAGCGGCTAAAAACGTTTCTGCTAGCTTCATTGACTCTACTAAATCTTGCCCACGCATCATGCCGCCCATAATAATGGATGCAAATAAATCACCCGTGCCCGAGTAGCTCTCACCATTATAGTCACGGATACTATGAAACGAGCGACTCGCATCGATATACATATTCCCGACATAGCGCTTGCCCGCATCTGCAGGTGGGTTCATACCGGTAATAATCACATTTGCGCCAGTTGCCTGTTGTAATTGAAGGCCAGCTTCCTCAAGTGCCTGCATATAATTTATTTCATGTTGATAGCTTTGTAACTTCTCATACGACAAACCTGTTAGTAAACAACATTCCGTCACATTTGGTGTAATAATGTCAGCACACTGCACTAGCTCTCTCATCCGATCAAGCAAGTCACCTGTATACATTTTATATACCTCACCATGATCGCCCATCACCGGATCGACCAATAAGGCTGTATCGTTTGTGTGAAACACCTCTAAAAATCGAAAAATATTATCGATTTGATCTTTACCTGTAACAAATCCTGTATGAATACCATCAAAGGTCGCCCCAAGCTTGCTCCACTCATCCACAAAATAGTCCATCTTTGACGTTAAATCCTCACAATAAAAGCTTGAATACCCTGTTTGCGCCGTTAAAATAGCAGTTGGCAATGGTACCGCCTGCACGCCCATTACAGCTAATACAGGCATTGCAGCCGTTAAAGAGCACTTCCCAAAGGACGACATATCCTGAATTACAGCCACTTTTTTCATCATTCATTCCACCTAACTCATCCTGCTTGTACTCATCTCATCGTATCACAATTAGGTAGATGCGAAAATATCATCAATCTGACCCCTAACTTTTTTATGAAATTGGCACTTTTACAACAGTCAGTCCTTTGCTAAAGTAAAAATCATCAAAATATTCATCATAGTGAGGAAGATAAAAGATGCAAAATATACAACGATCATCCTATACAAGACCACGCACGAAAACATTTGATTTAGTGATTACAGCCATTTTAGCAGCACTTGTTTTCGTTGCTACAATGTTTATTAATCTAAAGCTACCATTTGGTCAAGGTGGTCTTATTCATTTAGGGACATCTATGCTTTTCATCTCTGCCGTTTTATTCGGACCTAAAAAAGGGGCGCTTGCTGGAGCAATCGGGATGGGCTTATTCGATATCGTAGGGGGCTGGTTAATTTGGGCTCCAACTACAATTATTTCACGCGCATTACAAGGCTATATCGTTGGTAAAATCGCCTGGTCAAAAGGACATAAAGGTGACAATATCGGATTGAACATTTTAGGAGCCATCGTATCAATGCCTGTGATGATTGCCATTTACTATGTCGGGCAAGCAATCATGTTTAATAGCTGGATCGCACCATTAGCATCCATTCCTGGAGACATTATTCAAAACATTGTTGGCTTAATCATCGCCATTCCAGTTTGTGTTGTGCTGAAAAAAACACCATACTTCAAAAAGAATTTCTAATGGAAATACGCCATCTTGCTGATTTTTATTGCAGCATGGATGGCATTTTTCTTTATTTGTAAATAGAAAAACAGGCAATTTTCAAGATAAGGTGAAATTAGCCTCGTTCATTTTCATACTATATGGTGGAGGTGGTAAACATACCAAGAGTAAAATACCGCGATGCAGACGTTGCCTTAATGGCAAGGATGATGAGAGCTGAAGCTGAAGGTGAAGGTCAGCAAGGAATGTTATACGTAGGCAATGTAATTGTCAATCGAGCTGTTGCATCTTGTTTAGACTTCAACGATGTTAGAACCATTGAGCAAGTCATTTACCAGGTACAAGGAGGAAACTATTCGTTTGAAGCCGTTCAAAAAGGCAATATGTTTTACCAACGAGCAAGAGAAACGGAAAAAAGATTAGCCAAACAGAACTTAGACTTCTGGCGTCAACACCCAGCCAAATACGCACTTTGGTACTTCAATCCATATGCGCCATGTCCCCCAACATGGTACGGCCAACCGTTTACTGGGCAATTCAAAAACCATTGTTTCTATGAACCAGCCCCAGATACTTGTGCAAGTGTTTATATGGGATAGCGTGGGATTTTATTTTTATTAGCAAATTTTTAGAGGGAACTGTCTTAATAGCAGTTCCCTTTTTTATGTTCATATCTATTTCAACAACTCTTTTAAACCTTGTAACTCATCCGCTGAAAGCGTTATACCCTTACCCATTTTTTCGTGGTTTGGTGCCCACTCGCGAATGTCGTATTTTGGAGCATTACCGTTCCAGCTAATAAGATTGAGCTCCTTTTTCCAGCCCTTTGCTGATTCTGAAAGGACGCCGATATGTTCGATCATTTCAAATTTAATTTCTGCCATAGTTGCCTCCAATATTTTTTAATACATATTATCATTATTTTAACATGAATACTTTTAAAGTTATTTTACGGACGATTGTGTAGCTCAGCACCATATTAGCACTTAATAGAACAATTATACTCTCCACTTCTAAACAGTGTACTGGTAAAGAACATTCATCATATGTGTCTTTTATATGGCTATCATTGTCGCTCTACTTCTTCTCATTACCTATATTGATTAAATCCTCTAACACTCTTCTCACTTTAAATTAATAAGTTAATCATTAAGTAGCAGTAAAATTCCCTTACTCATCTCATTTAAATAATCTAAATACTCTTAAAATGTATTATAATGAAATAAATTTTCCCAAAGGTGGTTATATATATGAAAAAAATTAAATATGCCTGGTTTGTGGGCGCACAGCATGCCGGACAAGATTTGGTTGATGATTTTATTGAAAATGGTTACTGGATGAATGGCTATGATGATAAATATTTAGATATTGTCAATGAAGTGAAAGTGGGAGACTTGATTGCCATAAAATCTACATACACAAGAAAAAATAATTTACCATTCAATAACAACGGGAAAGTTGTATCCGTTCTTGGAATAAAAGCAATTGGTACAGTAACCAAAAATTATCTCGATGGCAAAACAATAGATGTGGAGTGGCAACAATTTAACCATGTACGAGAATGGTATATTTTTTCACTTTGGAATACCATTCAAAAAATTGAAGCGGACAAGGACTGGATTTATGAAAGTCTCTTACAGTTCACGTTTGACAATCAATCCCAAGACTTTAACCGTTTTTTAAGTGATCCTAAATATAGTTCCAAGTTTGACATTAACGCTACTGTTACTAGTCATTCAATCAATGTGACACCCCTTACAGAAGATGAATATACAACTGACGATTTTTTACGTGAAGTATTTCTAAATAAACTAGAAGCTAGTAAACTAGTTCGACTATTAGAGCGAAAAAAAAATGTAATTTTACAAGGTGCTCCAGGCGTAGGAAAAACATTTATGGCTAAACGATTGGCCTATTTGTTAATAGGCAAGAAAGCTATAGACAATATTGAAATGGTACAATTCCATCAAAGCTACTCCTATGAAGATTTTATACAAGGTTATCGTCCTTCTGATGAAGGCTTTGAATTAGTAGAGGGTCCTTTTATACGCTTTTGCCAAAAAGCTGCAGCAGATCCACAACATAGATATATTTTTATTATCGATGAAATCAATCGTGGAAATTTAAGCAAAATTTTTGGTGAGCTCATGATGCTTATTGAAACAGATAAACGAGGAGAATCACTGCAATTAGTTTATGGAGAAACACCATTTTCAGTCCCAGATAATGTTTTTATTATAGGTATGATGAATACAGCTGACCGTAGTTTAGCGATGCTTGATTATGCATTACGTCGCCGCTTCGCCTTTTATCATGTAAAACCTGCATTTCATCTCCAATCGTTTAAACAACATTTACTAAACCAAAAAGTGGATGATCAATTAGTTGACCATATTATTTCTAAATTCCAAGAGTTAAATAAGAAAGTAAAGGCTGATCCCCAATTAGGTGATGGTTTTTGCATTGGCCATAGTTATTTTTGTCACTACGACAACAGCGAGGAATGGTTCCAGGAAATTATTGAATATGAAATTGAGCCTTTGTTAAAAGAATATTGGTTTGATCAAATAGACATGGCACAAAAGGCTGTTAAGGAGCTCCTTATAAATGACTGAATCAGTAAGTCGAAAAATTCCAATAAAAAACTTATATTATATGTTAGCCTATGTTTGGGATATGCCACTTTCCATGCAACAAAAGAAGCTCGAATCTGAATCCTTTAATCGAATAGAAAATTTACTAGCATCGCTCTTCGAATTTCATTTATCTCTCCTAATTAAGCGTGGCTTAGTAAAGGAATATATTGAAATTCGACAACCTGAGCAGTTATTAAAAGGTAAATTATTAATGGCAGATTCTATAAAAGAACGAACTATGCAGCATAAAAAATTTATGTGTCAGTATGATGAGTTAACAGATGATATTGTTATAAATCAGCTTGTTAAAACAACACTATACGAATTTATGAAAATACCAACACTTTCACCTGAAATTTTAAATCGTTTAATACGCTTACGCCCTTATTTACAGCATATTCAACTACTTAATTGGCAAAAAAACAGTTTTGACCAAATTAAACTTAAACGACATAACCTGCATTACTCTATTTTAATTCATATTGCCCAGCTCCTATATGAAAGGAAGATTACACAAGAACACGATGGGAGTATAACTTTTCAAACATTTTTAAATGATATGCAGTTACATGCCTTATTTGAAAAATTTTTATTGAGATTTTATCAAAAGCATTTACCTACTTATAAAGTCCATCGTCCTATTATTGATTGGCAATTAAGTGGGAGCGAAAGTAAAAATGCATTACCATATCTACCTAAAATGCATACAGACATAGTAATTGAAGATAATAAAAATCAAGTAATAATGGATGCCAAATTTTATCAAGAAACTTTAACCAAAACTCAATTCGGTGAAGAGCGTCTACATAGTGTTAACTTATATCAGCTCTTCGCTTATGTAATGAATAGTAGATTTACTGGTAAGAAATCAGGTATTTTAATTTATCCAATGGTTGAGAAACATATCAATGTATCCTATCAAATTATGAACCATACCATTTCTGCCTATACTGTTAATCTAAATGAAGAATGGTCAAAAATTGAGCAACGATTATTAGAAATTATCACACCATATTTGCAAGATGGGGTGAGCTGATCTCTATTGAAGATTCATACGACTTCACTTCAATACTAAATTTGATTACCAAATACCGATAACCCAAAAGATTGACATTATTTTTTAGTCCTACGCAAATCATTAAAATCACCCTATAATAAAGGCTGAAGACAGTAGCTATAAAACTACCTCTCTTCAGCCCTTTTTCATTATTTACTTTTTAACTTTTACATAACTGCTATAAACATAACCCGTTTTCTCTTTATAAGAAATTTTGTACCAGCCTTGTTCTTCCCCTAAAATCGTTATTTCAGTATTTTTTGAAATTGTGCCATATACTTTTCCTACGTTCGATGGTTTCGAACGAACATTTAAGTGATGTGCTGTCACAATGCCTTTAGTTGGTTGTGGTTTAGTGACAGGAGGCTTTGATTTATCTGGTGCTGGTTTGCCTGGATTTGCTGGTTTTTCTACTGGCTTATCTGTTTCTTTATCTTGCTCAGCTTTAGAGTTATTGATTGCCTTTACTAGCTTTTGATAAAATTCACCTGTCGTTTTTACTCCATTAAATTGGCTTTCTTTAACGTTGGCTTTTGCTGCTAGCTCTGCTATTTCTTCTTTTGTTATGGCATCCTTGACATTAATAGATGCAATATTTGTATATTTTCCATCTTCCGTAGTAGGAATTGCTAAAATGTCTTTGTTGATTAATTCCACAACAGCAGCACGAGTTGGTGATTTTGTATCGACACCGATAATTTTCCAGTTATTTTGGATTACTGGCTCATAAACACCGTTCATCTCTTCTTTCAGGTATCGAATTGCTAGATTACGAATTGTCCCACCTGTTTCCCCATAAGCACTTTCATCTTTAGAGGACCAAGTCATATTGAACTTACGCCCTTCAAGCGCCTGACCTTTTGATACGAGAAAATCCATTCTATATGCGTTCATACCAAGCTTTAAATGATCTTCCATTTTAATTGGCGTTCCATCCAATTTGCGAAGATTTTTGATTCTGTTGCCTGGCTGCTCAGTTAAATCAATATCATACTTTACATGACCAAAATAGTCATTTGTACTATATTTCGATGAACGTCTTGTTTTATCAAAACTAATCGTTACATCTCCATCTCGTGAGCTATTAAAATAGCCAACAGCCCATTCCATATAATCTTTTAAATCTTTTCCTGTTACTTCATAAACAGATACTTCTCCGCCAGCAAATTGATAATTATAGGCAATATCCTTTTTCTTAATAGGACCTATATCCAAAGAAGCTTTGTCATTATCAATCTGATGCGCTACTACATCAGCCTTACTATAATGCAGCATTACCTCATGGAAGAAGTCTGATAAAGGCGTTTCTTGGATGTGTACTGTAGGAATTCCCTTAATTTCATTTTTCGGGACAAGATTTGTTCCTTTCAGCTGTGCCACTTCGATATTAGCATCTTCACGGGCAAACTCATGGTATGGCTTCAATATTTCTTCTAGTTCTTTATCAGATTCAACAAATGTGCCATCTTCGTTCTTTACCGGAATAGCCGAAGCATCTTTTTCTTTTAGCACTAATTGTTCGCCTTGGCGAGTAAATGTTAAATCAATTCGTGAAATATGTGTTCCATATTTATTAGGCTCTGTTATAAAAACGCCATTCACATCTTCTTTATTAATCAAAACATGATTATGACCTGCAAAAATAGCTGTTAGCTCTGGAATGGCATTAGCCATCTCCTTTACGCCAGTCCCTGGAATACCATTTTCATTTTCCAGACCCATATGCATGAGGCCAATCATGACATCTACTTTACCCTCTAATTCTTTGACGGCTTTTTTAGTCTCTTCAATTGGATTTTTGACAACTAATCCATCTAGATGATCCGTGCCCTTTTCATACTCTGTAATCAGTGGCGTTACCATCCCGATAACGCCGATTTTTACCCCTTCACGTTCAATAATTGTATATGCAGGTAAATAACGCTCTCCATTTTCTTTATAAACATTACCAGCTAGTCTTGTACCATTAAATTGGCTAGAAACTTTATCAAGGATATCTAAACCGAAGTTGAACTCATGGTTTCCATATGTCCAAGCCTCATAGCCCATTTCATTAGCAGCAACCATCATTGGTGATTGTGGCTGATCATTGAATAGTTCTGCAGAATTATCCTGTATTAAATCTCCATTTTCCAACAAGATTGTATTTGGATTATCGTTACGAATATCTTTGATAATTGTATATAATTGCGTTAAACTTCCTGTGAGATTTGGGCCATCCACCGCATAATCCCAAGGCATAGAACGGCCATGAATATCGGATGTAGCGAGGAGTGTAATATGAATATCTTTATCTTCCTCTTGTGCATTTGCAGGGGTTTGCGTAAAGAAAATCCCTGTTGCCAGTATTAAGGCCACCATACTTAGTATAGATATAACTTTTTTAAATTTACTCATTTCCTAGTTTTCTCCCTTTAATTCTGAATTTTAAGATTCCTACCCAGTTTAGCATTTATGGTGATGGTCATCCAGGTAAAATTAATCATAAAAGTAATAATATTGCATAGTTTTAACAAATTTCAGTGTGATTAAGGGGAAAAAAGCTATAGTAAAGGGATATTCAACAAGCGTTTAACGCCCGTTCAATACCCCTAATTTAGAAATGTAATCATGTTATGACATAGATAATATCTGATTATTAAGATTTACATGACAATTATTTTTAGGATTCACCTAGTCATTGTAGATCTGCTTTCATGTGCTTTTCCTTTAAAAACAGCACTCCTATCAAACCGATGACGGAGAATATGACTGGTGAAATGAAACCATAATAGTAACCATCACTTAAATTGCCAGTAGCAGCTTGAAAATGATCTAAAATATAGCCGAAAATAATCGGAAGCAATGCAGCACTTAGAAAGCCTCCTGTATTGGCAAACCCAGAAACAATGCCAGATTCAGTGATAGGGAAAGTTTGACGTACAGCCGCAAAGGTCAAAGCACTTGCGCCATAGCCAAAGCCAATAAAAAAGAATAGTACAATAAGCCAGAAGATTGACGGATGCCCTTTCCATAAAAGAAATGAAAACCAGCTCAATAAAACAGCCATATGAACAACAATATAGGGCCTTTTAATCGATCCTAACCACCCTGCTATCCAACTCATTAAAGGAGCTCCTAAAAGCGCCCCAATAAGTCCTATCATAATCAGCTGGCTTGCCTCTGAACGTGTCATCTCATACATATTAATTCCATAGGGCACAGCCCACGAACTAATAAAGCCAACATAGCCCCCGACAACCCCAAAATGACAAAAAAATAAAGCCCAAGCTTGTCGATTCGAAAATATTCTCCGTAATAAAACGGCCGTTTTTTCACGTTGTATCACCTCAGCTTCAACTACCGGTTTAGCTGGAAAGATACGTTTCGTATTTTTAACAAGCACAAAATAAAGAAGCACACCACATAAACATAATAAGAGTCCTGTTGAAAAAAAAGAAATTCTCCAACCAAATAAAAGGATCAAAGTGGCAAAAGGAACTGTCGCCAATAAGAAGCCCAGACTCCCTGTCATACCAACAAAGCCAATTAAACGAACAAACTCCTTTTTCTGAAACCATTGCGCCAAAATGAGCACCATATTCACCCATATGGTCGCATCTCCTACTCCCGTAAGTATTCTAGAAAAAAATAGGACGAATTCATGTGTACCTAGACTATAAAGAATTGTCCCTAGCCCCGTAAGTGTGGCACCAATGATAAGAAAAAAGTTCGGCCCAAACCGATCAGCTAAAATCCCCATCGGAATTTGCAAACTTGTGTACACAAAAAATTGGATACTCGTTAATAGCCCGATCGTCGATGCCGTCACACCAAAATCCGTCATCAATTGGTCTGTAATTAACCCTGGAGCGGTTCGTTGACTTGCCATTAACAAATAAGTAAACAATACAGCAACAAATACAATCCATCTGTACCTGTGACGTTGTTTGTCCAATAATCACTACTCCTATTAGCTTTTATTTTATGTATATGAATCTTGGGTTGGGGTGAAGACCTGTTTTTGAAGAAGTGTACTAGGTAAATGACAAATCTTGTATAGTCACCATTAAAAGAAAACGCACCAAGTCTATCTTATGGAATGACTGGGTGCGTTCATACTAAATTATACTACTGGCTGAGGCTGTGCTTCGCTCACATGTACTGGTGGCTTACGATCTTTCCAAGGGATCGCTTCTTCTAACTGTCTACCAAGTTGTAATAATGTCAATTCATCTGCAAATTTACCTGTCATTTGTAGACCAATGGGTAAGCCTGATTTACTTTCTGCTAACGGCAAGGATAATGAAGGCTGACCAGTAGCATTGAATAAATTTGTAAACGGCGCATATGTGAAAATTTGCTCCGTCCATTCAACAGCTGAAATATTAGGATTATTCGCATTTAATTCGCCAATTTTAGCAGGAAGTGTGCCGATTGTTGGGCTCAATAAAATGTCGTAATCTTCAAAGAAGCCTGCTACTTGACGCGAAACAAGTGCATTTATATTTATTGCTTCCAATAATTCAGATGCTTTTAAATTACCGCCATATTCATAGCATTTCCAAATGGCCGCTTCAATATTGTCTGGGGAAACTGCTTTTCCAGTCCCTTCTGCGGCACCCTTAATCATTTTATAAATATTGGCTGTCCATATATCGACCGTCGCCTTTGTAAATGTCGCTTGTTCATATTTCGGACGCGCTTCCACTACTTCGTGCCCTAGGTCCTTTAAAACATGAACTGTTTTATGAACAGCCTCAATGCATTCCGGGTCTACAAATGCGCCAGAATTTGCTTCCGTTGTCCATGCGATTTTTAAAGGACGTACTTTTTCATTAATTAGTTGTCCATACGGTGCATGTGTTACTTCTAATTTTGAATAACTCCCTAAATCAGGTCCTGCTACTTGATCCAGTAAAACGGCTGTATCGCGAATTGTCCGGGTAACCGCAAATTCAATCGCAATACCATTTAAAGGCTCGCTATTAAATGGACCAGTAGGAACTCTTCCCCTTGTTGGCTTTAATCCAACTAACCCACTGCAAGATGCGGGAATACGAATAGAGCCACCCCCATCATTTGCATGAGCAATTGGTACAATACCACTTGCCACAGCTGCTGCTGATCCACCACTCGAACCACCTGGACTATGATTTAAGTTCCACGGATTACGTGTGGCACCATAAATAACTGCTTCAGTCGCTGCATTATAACCAAACTCAGGTGTGGTCGTAGTCCCTGCCAAAATTAAACCAGCTTTTCTAAAACGCGTCATTAATTCACTATCAACTGGTATAACCGTATTTTCGCCTATACGGCTCCCCATACTATGCGGGACACCTTCTGCATGTAATACAAGCTCTTTAATTAAAAATGGAACACCTGCAAACGGGGCATTTTTATCAACTTTCTCAATCGCTTTGTCAGCTTGCTCTTCTAATACACTGACTACCGCATTAAGAGATGGGTTTACTTTTTCTATTCCTTCTAACGCTAGCTTCTTGAGCTCTTGTGGTGTTACCTCTTTTGATTTTACTAGTTCTGCTAACCCAATTGCGTCATATGAAGCATACTCTTGTAAATTCATATCATCACCTCATGTAGAATTATCTTACAACTATAATGTACTGAATATTCTCATATTTTTATATTACCCAAAAGGATAATTGTTCTCAGAGTAGAATATAAGTGCTTAATAGAGAAATGAGGTGTTTTCATGTTTTATGGAAGTGATGTAGAAAAAATTCTTAAAGCTAGTTATCATATTTCCAATATGAATGTGAAACAGAGTAATGAGCGTTTTAAACATGAACTACTGCATACGTTAAATCAACATCTCGGTTATCATCATATGTTATTTTGGGAAATGGCCAATAACGAATTAAATGCACCTGTACTTTTTAATATCGAGGTTCATACGATTAATGAATATTTACACCTTTATAAAAATTTTGATCCACTACATCCTCAAAATATAGATACACAACATGCCATTCAGTTGCTAAATAACAATAAAGCCATGTGCCTACAAAAACAAACGCATTATAAAGAAGTATTTTTGAGAGAAAATTGTTATGAAGATGAAATGGCGATGTATTTGAAAATAGACGATAAACATGTAGCTGTAATCGGCTTTTTAAGAAAAATTGGCGAAAAGTTATTTAATGAAAAGGATATTTTAATGTTAGTGTATTTAAAAAGAAATATAGAAAATATATACGCCTTACATTTATATTCACAGCCTTCTATACGGTTTGAAATGACAGCACGAGAAAAAGAAGTTTTGAATTTTGTTTCCAAAGGCATGAAAAATGTGGAGATTGCTCAGCAATTAATCGTCAGTGAAAATACAATCAAAAAACATCTTCAAAACCTCTATCGAAAATTTCAAGTAACGAATCGTACCCAGTTGCTAGCTAAATGTTTGAAATATATTGACCATGTTTAATAATTGGAATCTGAAGTTTTTTAACTAATACACTATCTAAAAATACGAAAGGACCGAAACCCTATACTCCTATTGGTTTCGGTCTTTTTTTGCCTATGTACTTTTTAACTTAGAATTATTTGTTAATGGATGGTTAAAAAACAAGTAAACTGGATGGTCATAAAAATGATAAACCCTTTATTATTAGACATGTGGGTAACTTAATTTCCTCACAGAGCTATTTAGAATAGAAACATAGCTTTCAAGTTTTAAAAAGTGACAATGTCATATCACCTATTTTCAGAAACATATCTTGAAGCCGGAGATGATATATTTATGGACTATGCAAAACTAGTAGACCACACATTACTTTCACCTAATACGACCGAAAAGGAAATCATTCAATTATGCCAAGAAGCAATCCAATATGGCTTCGCATCTGTATGCGTGAATCCTGCATGGGTAAGCTTATCTGCAGAACTATTACGTAAATCGGATGTGAATGTATGCACAGTAATAGGCTTTCCTTTAGGTGCAAACACGACCGAAACGAAAGTCTTTGAGACTATAAATGCAATTGGTAACGGGGCTACAGAAATAGATGTCGTAATGAATATTGCAGAATTAAAAAATAACAAAAACAATATGCTAGTCGAAAAAGAAATTTCAATGATTGTAAACGCTGCAAAAGAAAAAGCGCTTGTAAAAGTGATTATAGAAGCATGTCTATTAACAAATGAAGAAAAAGTACGTGCATGCGAAATATCTGTAAAAGCGGGCGCCGATTATCTTAAAACCTCCACAGGTTTTTCTCTGCACGGAGCAACTGTTGAAGATGTTGCGATAATGAGACAAGCAGTTGGACCAAATGTTGGAGTAAAAGCTTCAGGCGGTGTCAGTAACATTGATGATATCAAATTAATGATAGATGCAGGTGCATCGAGAATAGGCACTAGTTCTGCTGTAAAAATATTTGATTTATAGTATGCAATAATTTAAGTATCAATAAAAAGTGAAAAAACCGTCTTAAAAGGCGGTTTTAGTTCACTTTGACATATGCATAAATTTAGTTCACTTTGACATATGCATAAAAATTAACTTCACTGAGGCTTTACGTTCAGTTGTTGACTCGTTCTCACCTTCCAAATTTAGGCGGACATCTTCCTGACCGTTATTGAATGAAGGTCCTTTCTCAGTACATTCAGTTTACCTCTTTCATAAATTCTCTGAAGTTTTCAACGATTTCTTTTGCTTTCGTACGATATAAATAATGATCCCCATCAAATGTCATCACTTGCCCATATACAGAATCTTTTATCTGTTTTTCATGCTCTGGCACCCATCTATCAGTGACTGGATGATTCGCTTGTATAAAGAAAATAACAGGAAGATTTTTTGGGAATGATAGTTTTTCAGCCGCTTTAAAATTTTCATACATAACTTCAGCTTCATTTAACTGAGTGGAGTTATACATGTTTTTGTGCTTAAGCATTCTCAATTGTTCCTTTGTTTTTTCATCATATGATAGTTCGGCGTACGGGTCATCACCTAGCTTCACTTGCAATCTAGCTAAACCCGATTGTTTAAGAAATTTAATAGTTCTGATGATGGAAGAACCAATCTTTTTCTCACTGATCGACGGGACACTGCTATCGAGCCCAACAAATGCACTCACTTCATTTGAATATGTATTCACATAATCCAGTCCATAAAGACCCGAAATTGAGTGACCCATTAGAATATACCGCTCAATATGAAGCTGCTGTAAAGCTTCATGCACTTCACTAACAATATTCTCTGTACTCCGTTCCTTCTCAGTAAAATCACTTAACCCATAACCAAATGGCTCAACGACAACAACCTTGTAAAATGGAGACAATTCATCTACTAATGGTTGAAAATCAAGTCCTGGTGCCGGTGTTCCATAGCCAGGTAGAAGCACGACAGTTTCCTCGCCTTCCCCTTGAATAAAGACATTCATATTTTTCCCATCTACTGTTACAGACTGACCATACGTTTCTATTTTCCCTTGCTCCATTTTGCTATAGACAATATTGACTAGGAAAACAATCGCTAAAAAAAGTAATATGGCGATAACTAAACCTGCTATGATTTTACTTATAATGATTATCGTTTTTTTCATTCTGTTTGCACGAAGGTTTAGAACGGCAAGTGAAGCCGTTTTCTACTTTGGTCTCGTGCCACTCCTCCTTTTCGTTATCAACTTCGCATCTTCACTCACATCTGAGTATTCCGGTCACTTTCTTAAACCGTTTAGGATAGCTTATAAAATGAAGATGTACTCCCTATGACAACAATATGAACGGAGTATGAACAAATAAAAAATGTTACGGCGTCATATGTGAGAAAGTTTTACATATGGGGCCGTTACATTGTGGGGTTGTTACTATAATTTGGATGTAGTTATTCTTTCGGGGATGCAATAGGCAAAGTGGAAATGAAAGTGGTCCTTTGCCGACCTTTATGATGAATCGATTCAATCGTTTAATAATGGCAAGTCCCATACTGATATCAGCATTCTTATTCTTACTTAAGTATCAATAGTCTAAAATCAAATTAAGTATACAGCTCTGCCGTCCTGGGTGTTGCTGGAGGTGTGGGTGGTTTGAACATGAAAATTGATTTACTAAATGCTAGTTTGACTGACTAATAATTTAATTTTAAATAAATGGTTTATTAATAACTTGATTAATCATTTAATAAAGATAATAAAAAATCTCTAGTTTGGATTATTTCACTATTTTCTTTATTCAAAGAGAAAATTTGTATTATATGCATCAATCAAACTTACAAACTCTGTGTCTATTTCGCGATTATAATTAATCGTAAATTTCATCATCATCCCTGGGTTTATTCTTTTAGTACCAGTTGCATTATTACTACAAATTGATAAATGAATCACTTATGGAAACTATATAAAGTAAGTTTTTATGAAATTTATCTAATGAAAGTACGGAGTGACTGGGATATACAATATACAAACGACATGAGCATTATGCTCATAATGCAGGAGGGAAACAAATGGGATTATATTAATTAAATACTTGGATTATCGGACCATTTTTCTTAATATTTAATTTAATAAACGAACTAAAATTAATTATCAATCATATTCAATTTTAGTTCGTTTTATAAAGATATTTAAAATACTACAAATTATGTATAAATCAGAAACCTAATCTTTACTCAAAATTATTCTCTTTTACCACATAATTAAACTCGCTATTATTCACTATCTGGTTGTTCTCCACTAGGATTTTCTACTGTAGTAATCTTTACATTCGGGTTTAAAAATTCATTCTTATCTAGGGTCTCTATTATTTTATCATTGATATTATTATTTACTTTTTTTAAATTTCGTTTAATCTTATAATCCTCTATATTAACTATATACTTATTAAATTTATTTTCATGTGTGAATTTCTCTATACCACTCATTGCTTCTCTTAAATTTATTACTTCTTGAGCAATTACTTCTTTGTCACTACCATCATTCTTTTGGGATTGTTTCTCTAACCTATTTTTTCTAAGTCCTAAGCCTAAAAGAATCGTATTTGCTAAAAATCCTATTGCTATATATCCAACCATTATATCCATCAAAGTAGGACTATTTTTACTTATCTCTTTAATTTCTATTTTTTCAGAATTACCTTCCAATAATGACTCTTTTATAAACTCTATAGCAAGTATATTTAGAGTTCCTTTTTCTGTATCGAAAATTGCAATTATCGGCCGTGAATAACGAATATACGTATCAAAAAATGCATTATAATACTTATTAACAAAATTTTTATTAGCAGGATTTTTTAAAAATTCATCGAACTCTTTTTCATTCATTTCATCAATTAGCTTAAAATTGATTAAGTTATCAAGAAAAATATCAAACTCTTTTTTTGTTTTATCAATTTTTTTATGTATTTCAGTCTTTAGCTTATCGTTATCCTTACCTAACAAAAGAATTATATACTCTAACAAATTCTCAAGGTTTATCTCTTCATTTATATTAAAATTTGGCCAAATATAATCTAAAATTTTACTTCTATCCATTTTAATATCAATTTTCTTAAGAGAAGAATATAAATCTCTATGAAGCTTAAATATTAATTCAATTTTTTTTATTTTTATATTCGGTTTTAAAGAAACCAAATCACCTAGATAATAAAAATTTTCGGTATCTGTCCTATTATTTATATTAAAGTTTTTCAGTTTAGAATATTGATTGTATAAATCGAAGCTTCCATTAAAAATTATAGGGATTTGAGTTTCGGGTAAGTCTTCAAGCTTCTCAGTAAGTTGATCTAAAACATATTTTTTATAATATTCACTCGTTAAGTTATCTAGAATATAAGATATCTTCCACGGACTTAAATATTTGTTTGAACTTTGTTTAATTTTTAAATTAAATCTACTCATCATTTTCTCTCCTTTTTAGTTTATTAATAAAATCTGCAGCATCTTTAATCTCTTTTTTTAAAAAATCTCTTTCTGCTTTGATTTTTTCTAAGTCTTTCCTCAATTCAGCATTCTCTTCTTCAACTTTGTCATTGCTGTACTTTGTTATATTTGCTATAGAACCAACTGTAATACCCAAACATATCAGCACTAATGGATTGGAATCTACATCAACAAAGAATTGAACAAATTTACTATTTTGATCGAACCCTTGAAAACCTATCCCTAAAAAAATTATTACCAATCCTATTAAGAAATTGAACTTAGAAAATTTATAAAAGAAATTATCAATTTTTTTAAAAGACAATATTCTCACAAAAGTAGTTGAAAGTGTAATTAATGCTGCCCCAATATTAATTAAATTTAACTGAGCATCTGAAAAAGAATACAATTGTATATTAAATAATATCCCAAAACCTATCATCAAGCCTGAAATTAAATAATATATACTTGCTTGATCTTTCATTACACCTCACTCCTCACTCCTCACTCCTCACATTTATAATAGCAAATATTTCAAAAAATATAATTAGTTTATCTTACTTTTCTTTAATTTAACCTTATTTAAAGTTATTTACACATATTTGACTCCCAAATTAAATGCCACAGCAAAAAATCACCTAAAAACACAAAAAGCCCAAAATCCTTGTTATTAAAGGGTTCAGACTTTTTTGAAATCACATGATTCCTAAGTATGGAGACGGCGGGTCTTGAAACGGAAAATATAAAAAGTGCTGAAATACCAGTGTTTTCAATAGTTTTTCAGCACCTATTTTAAAGCCTGACCCACAGTTTGACCCAAAATGAGAAAAAACTTTATTTTGCTTACGGAGGCAAATATGTATTTCATAATAAGTTAATACCTTTAAAATAAACCGCCTAATATAATTATTAGACGGCTTTTTTTTTATTAGAATTTAATTAATTGTGTTAATAACAATCATTCTTCAACTACTTGAAATATCGTTTTCAAGATTAAAAAAACGATATTTTGCACCTTCTAGATATTCTTCAGTTATTTCGGATACTATCCATCTTCTGTTTAATTTTTCTGCTACCTCAGCTGTAACGCAACTACCACCAAAAGGATCAAATACTACATCGTTTTCATCGGTTAAAAACTTGATAAAAAATTCTGGTAGTTCATGTGGAAATCTAGCTGGATGTGTTTTTAGTCCTATTTCTTTACATGCTTTTAGATAACGGTCAGAAGAAGAAGTATTAGCAATTTCTAAAACGTTATCAGAAAAATCTTCAATAAATTTCTTCTCTAAATAACTTTCAAAGCCCTCTAAGTATTCCTTATATACATCATCAATATACTTTGCAAAATCTAATTCTGTATTGTAACCAATTAAATTCTGTGATATAGCTCCACCATTATCTTTTTGCCAAGAAGTTTCAGAAACTACATGTTGAGATGGACGTTTACCACTGTTATAACCGTTCTTTAAAAGCCTTTTCATACTCGCTTTATAAGGGACTAATACATTTTTATTATTAGCTTTCGGATTGTCAGTCTTAGATAACCACCACACCGGATTAACTGAATCCTTGACCCTTATTTTTTCAATATTTACCCATTGAATAGGACTTGGCAACTTCGCTGGATTATACCAGTAAAACTCTTGAGCCAAATTGAAACTTGATGGGCCATTACACAATTCTGCTAACAATTCGAAATGATATAAAGAGCGTACAGGCCTTTTAGGTTTATAAGCTCCACCAATATCAATTACTAGACTGCCATTTGGTTTAAGAATACGCTTAAATTCAAAAGCAAAATTATTTATAAACCAATTTATATATTCTTTCTCATCTTCATTCCCGTAGCTTTTTTTTCTTACTAAAGCAAATGGAGGTGATGTCATAATTAAATCTATACTTTCATCTGGAATCATTTTGATAAATTCAATTGTATCAGCTAAATAAGCTTTCCCTAAATTTGTTTCAAAATATGGTTTATTTGGAATTGAATTAAATATCGACATTAATATCCTACTTTCTAAATATAACTACCTTAATTATATATAAAAGTAGGGTATGCAGCAAAACTACTTTTGAATCACTAAATTTCCCTAAAGTGTGATAAATCTATCCAGCTTTTCACTAATAATGATATCTTTGAACAATCTTCTTCAAATAATTTTATTCCAATTTCAAATTGTTGGCTCAATGCTCTTTCACTAAAATTTGCAGAACCCAAATATCCATATCTATTATCAACAATTAAAAACTTTGAGTGAAACAATAGTTCATCATTAATATTTATTCTAGGCACTAAAATTCTCAAATTATCCTTAGGAAGGATTTTAGTAATATTATTAATAAAAGTTTGAGTGTATTCAAGTTCTATTGCATCAACTATAAACCATATTTTTAAATGTTGGTGAATGGCTAATGCCGATTGAATAGAATTGATTAAGATTCTTATTCCTGAAATCGAAAAATATGGCGCACAAAAAATTATCTGGTTTTGTGCAATAGACAAAATATCTTTTAAATACGCTGTAAGTTCCTCAAACTCCATACGTAGATTCTGAGGTAATTGCTCTTTTATTTTGAATTGCATATTCCATAATAATCTGCTCGGAGATTTTAAATTGAGTTTTACATTGAAATCTCTATAAAAACACATCATTTTGAAACTTTCATCCAATAATTCTTTGTTACTCAGACAATATTCTCCACTGCTTAATTCTTCAATTAAAGATTCGGATTTTAAAATACTAAATAAAACAGACACAATTTCGTTTGATTCAGGTAAATGTGGTCTTACCAGTAAAGTCCAATCTTCTTTACTAAAGGTTTTTTCTGTGGAATTTATAAATAACAATGAAGTTCTTAATAATTCAAGTTTATCTGTAAGATTATATTTTGTTAGAAATTTATATATATCTACGATTTTTCCACCTACATTAATCATATATTTACTTTACTATCAAAAAACCCTATAATTTCTTTCTCTCCAACTATTCCACCGATCAATAAAGTCCTACTCAATCCTCTATTAAAATGTTGACATGAAAATTTTAAATAAGAGCATGCATGGCAAGCTGCTTTATGATCTTTACAAACAGGGTCATATAAACATAGTTGTGTGTGATCAAAAGAAGCATTAATCCATCTTTCCAAATCATTTTCAAATGCCGCAATTAAATTCCCCATTCCACCTCCTTGTATTTTTGATACATAAATTGCATACGAGAAACTAGATGGGAAAATATATTCGGAGATACTATCAACATCTAATCCAATTATTGATTTTCCTGCATTCAGCATCATATGACTTAAAGTATGTAATAATTGGAATACTAGAGCAGAAATCATTTTTTCATCTAAGGCTTCATTTAATTTCAAATTAACTTCTGCTAATTCAGATGGATCATACATCCCTAATCTAGTTTTAAAGTATAAGAATAACTCTGATTCATCCTTATTTAATTCTTTTTCCGTTTTATCGATAAAACCATTGATTTCTAACCACTTAAGTATACGTTGTGGACTAATTTTAAAAATAATAGCCTCGTTTTCACTTAACAATACAGGAACAACGGTCTGTACTGATCCCTGAATTTTCTGTTTGTACGGATTTAGAATTACTTCATTTCTATTCGGACTTTTCCTTGTAAAGCCTGGAGATACTGTTAATACAGGAAATTTATCTAATAAAGTTGCTTTTTCTATACCTAAGATTTTAAATTTTGATTTTACATTCTCTAAAATATCTTTTTGCAAGTAATCCTCTGAATCAATCGCTTCTTCAATTTTATCATTAACAGTTTTACCATCACTTTCGTAAATGCTAAAAAGATATTCATGAAGTAACCTATCATTATTTATTAAATCTTCATCTAAATGTGTATTTATTGAGTTAAGTATATTTTCAATATCTACTTTTAATGACTTATTTTCTAATAACTGAGGCTGATTCATTCTTTCAGAAATTAATTTCAATACTAATTCTTTTTCTGCTTCATTTTGTGTTAAATCTAATAGATTACGCGCAAAATTATTAGATTCTTGAAATTTAAAGTTCTCTTTAAAATTCACTCTGTTTATTTTCTCCAACTCTAGTAACGCTGCTAATTGTACAAATGGGAAGTCATTATTATTTTTCCTTTCAATTAATTCTTCGTTGTTTAAATTTACTATACTTATTATTGCTGGTTTAAATACATCACCGTCTGATGCATGTTTACCGCTCATAAAACGTTTCATCTCTCCTGTTTTCGGTAATGTAGTGATATTTGCACCCAGAGATCCTAAAGTAATATTCTTCTTTTTGTTATACCATGTGGCAGTTAAAAAGCTTCTCGTATCATTCATTGCAATGCCATCATATTTCTGTTTAAAGCTGCTCCCCCCATTATGAGAAACTTTTAAACCCTTTAAATCTCCATTTTCATGAATCATCACATATGGAAATTGTTTTAAACTTGATTTAGCATTACAAAAAACACAATTTAATGTGGGATTATCATTCTTTAGGGACTCTATTTGGTAATACTCATGTACATTATCACAAGCGCTGCATCTAAACACTAACGGAAATAACTCGTATTCAACTTCTTGTATATCTCCGAAATAATATTTCTTAGGATCTTTAGGAAATAATGATACCGACATTCCCCCAGATTCTTCAGATTCCTGTGATAACTTCTCATTTAATGGCCATTTCGAGATAAATTTAATTAGTTCATCTTTAATTCTTGAAGTATCAAACGCTACTTTACTTAAATGTAAATTATTCACTTTGAAATATCTACCATTATGAAGGAACACTGCACCAGGTAAGTATTTAAACATTACCTGGCTACGTCCTCTCGTAAAATCGTACATTTATTTACCTCCTCTTGCATCTGAAGATTTACTATTATGCAACACTGTTCCTGTATCTCTTCCAACTTGAATTGGAATACCTTCTTCTATCTCTCTAAAGCTATTCATAGGGTTTAATACTTCTTTATCTTTAATATTCGTTGCTGTTGGACTAATTCTTATAAGCTCCATTTTTTCTTTATATAGATTTTTAATAAACACTTTTAATTTTTCTCTAGTAGCTAGCGGGAAGAATTCTGATTTACATCCATAAATATTATAAAGTTGTTCTAATAATTCTGTATGAGCTGAATTACCAGCAGCATTTCTATCAGATATATACTTATCCACTTTTCCGCATTTATCAAGTACCTCTTTATTATAGGCAGAATGAATTCCTAATAATAAACTGCATAAAATACTAGAAAATGATTTTTCAACAGCTTTTGTTGCCATTCGATTTATCGGGACAGGATCTACTAATTGATCTAAAAATTTATGGTTTTCAATAAAATATTGATATTGGGATCTTTCTTTTAAATTTGTAGATTTAAATGAAACAAACACTAAACCTACATTCGATCTTGCAGAACGACTTGAAGCTTGAATATATTCGGATTGTTTAGAAGGCATTCCTGCCATAAAGAAACTGTTAACCCTATCTAAATCAACACCATGACTTATTAAACTGGTTGCATTCAATACATTTAACTTCTCATCGCATGAAACAGTTTTTTCTGATTCGATACGATCTATAACTTTAATGATTTTTTCCATATCGTTTTCACCAGTTAAAAAGTCCGTGTTCAATTTCATATCTTCAAATTCATTCAATCTTCTATCTATATCGTATCCCATAGCTTTATTATTCACGTACACTGTAGATAAATCATAATCCCCCAGTATATCAATTAATTCAGTTGGATCTTTTAAATCAAATTCTTTTAAATAATCGCCTGGGTTATTATACATTTTAAAAATTTCTTTTTGGTACAAATAAACAGCCCTTGCTATTACTTCTTCTTGAGATTTGGAATGAGGGAGTAGACCTATATATAACCTTCTATCTCTCTTTGGTATAGATGTTGCATAAAATGACTCGCCAGGCTTATATCCCATCGAAGGATATTTTCTAGGTTTTCGCATATACAAGTGTTTTATATGCTTTTCATATGCCTCAATTGTCGCAGTAGCTGCAATAATTTTAGGAATATGATTAGGTGACTTTCCGTAAGTCTTTGCTAATTCCATTAAATAACCTTCATTATGTGAAGATAGTGAACCTAACTCATCTTTAAGCAAATGTAGTTCATCCTGTATGAAAAGCGTAGGCACTGGATCATAAAAATTATTTCTAGTTTTCATTATTTCTTTATTACTTTTGGATGCTTTAGAATCACAAGAATCATAAACGTCATATCTTCCTACTATGCATCTATCAGAAAAATATCCATGCTTTTCACATCTACCTTGTGCTTGTCCAAATAATTGAGAAAACTCTCGGTATCTGCCTGCTATTGCGGTTTTATCAACCGTTCCACATATAACACTCGGAACAAACCTGTATACTTCAGAATCCGTTATAAATATTGGAATATTTCCATTCATATTTTGTTTTACAAAACAACTATCATTGTTACATTTATGAACGTATCTCCATTGTGATTCGTTAAACAGAAAATTGACTTGTCCATTACAACTTGGACATTTATGAATCAACATTTTATTAATTTTAGATTTTTCATTAGCAAATGCTTCATCTTTAGTTTTTTTTCTAACAAAGTTGTCAGTATTACCACCGCCTGCAAAAAATCCAATTGAAAACGGCATTCCTTTTCCATTTAAACTCATATCAGTTAATCTGAATTTCTCTGCTACAATTAATATTTTCGCTATACGGTCTAATTGATTCTTTGATAGCATCCTTAAAGGAAATCTCAGCCAAGCTGACACTCCTCTATCTTTTCCCCTTAAACGGTCATAAAATAATGTAGTTAAAATTGTCCCTAAATACGCTTCAGTTTTACCCCCACCAGTAGGAAACCATAAAACATCTGCATAAAGTGATGATTCAACAATTTCTTCTGCTTTTGGATCATTTGAAAGCATTTCGCGATTGTAAAGTGTGGGAAACATTCTAACTATAAATATGATTTGAAATAGACGCCAACCAGTATATTTACTAACCTCTTCAAAAACTTGATTAGTTAAATTAAATCCTTTCATTAAATTTGAATCTTTTGTTAATGCATAGATACCTAATTCAAAGGATTTAATTTCTTCTTCGAATTGATTTAATAAGTTGCTACATTGATCAATTTCAGCTTGATTTATAAGTGAAATATCCTCATCGCCTTTATTATCAATGAAAACTTTCCAATCACTTGCATATTCTTTCATCTTGTAAGTAATCTCATTTAGTTTACTTAACGCACCTCTTGGGTCTATCAAGTCTTTAAAATCTACCGGAATATCATCTCTTGTTCGATATAACTGTTGAAAAAATCTAGGCATGAACTCAGTTACTAATTTTAAATCCTCAGAGTCTACTAACTTTTTAGCAATAGCAGTACAATTCAACCCTTTCACATCAAATTTATTATCTAAAATGTAATTATTTCTAACACCATCAAATATGAACGATTCATGTAAATTTTCGCTAATTAGTATTTCTATTTTACTATCGTATAATTCTATAGGATGGAACTCATATTCACTAGGATCTGACGATGAATTTATTAATGTAACTATTACTTTTTTATTATCAAGATTATGTAAATAATCTAACAAATCAACTTTCATTTCAAAACTATAGTTAGGTAATAAAACATCTATATCGCTTATTTCATTTATAAATGCATTATATTCTACTTCTGATTCGAAAATTTTTGGAATATCTATTATCCCTTTTTTACTCACTATTCCGTTCTTCGGTTTAAATAGCTCAGGATCTGATTTAACAGTTTGAATCAACATTTCAAAATCTTCAAATATCCTTTCATACGATCGTTGCTCAAATATTAATCCATCATTTTTATAATTAACTACTACATCATTAAAAGTAAATGTATGTTTCTTATATTTTTCAACTAATAATAGCCCCTTAGACTTTTGAACTTCTTGTCTATCCGACTCTTGTCCATCTTTTTTATCTAGGTTTAAATAATTCAATGACTCCATTTGTTCTTCAAATGAAGGCTTCACTCTTGTGAAAAATGAAAATTCCCCTGAAATCTTAAAGGAAATAGGTAATTTTTTATTTACTAAAAACTCCATTCCTATACTTACATTTTTAGAAATACTGCTGAATCTTACATCTGGATCCATTTCATTCTCAACTTCTAACTCATTTTCATTTTTAAAAATGCTATTAGGGAATGTCACTCCTCCAAAAATAATTGATCTAGGCTTTTTATTAACCACGTAGTCAATGCCTTTCCCTAACAATCCATCTCTAAGTACTTTTTCCATATATTCAGTAATTTTAATCTGTGTCTTTTCTTTCTCTTCAATTGAACTCATAATAATTGAACTCATAATTTTTCCTCCTGTAATGAATTTTCACTTAAAATTACAAAGGCTAATTCTTTCTCTAGATTTTTGTATAATAATTCGTTAGGTACGTTTACTCTATTTTTAGGATCTATATCTTTCACAGTTGAAAACGTGATTAAAGAAATAATATCTTCCGTAGGGATGGTAATATCATCACCAATCCTAATCCATTCCTCAACAAATTCATATTGAAGTAATTGCTTCGAATAAGAATTAATTAGACTGGAAATAGTTTTACCTAGTTGAATGTGAATACTTCTTAGTTTAGAAACCGAGCTTAATACAATTCGCATACTTTCCTCAAATTCCGTTTTACCAGAAATCTTTATTAAAGCCTGTAAATTAGTCTGATTTCTAACAATGTTTGTGTGTTTAAACCAATTTGCTATAGTTGCATAATTTTTAATATTTCCACCCTGTAAATTTATATCTTTTAAGATTTCTTCATAAATAGTCTTTTTAAATCTCTGACCATTATAATAATTTGTCCAAACACTTTCTAAAATCTGATTCCAGATACCAACGCCATGATTTATCCATTTCATCAATGGTGTAGTAGCAGCTAATTTTAATATTTCATTAAATAAATCTGATTTCATATCATGGTTTATTCTTATCCATAAATCGTCTAACTTCAATTTACTAACTTCTATACTTTTGATTAGTTCTTTATTAGCCCTTTGAATTTTTAAAGAGTCTTCCATAGGTATAAAAAGCCATTCTTTGGTCCCTTCGAAGTCTTCAACCTCTACTAATTGAGCCTCAGTAGTATTTGAATAGTTAAATAGACTTGAATTTTTTATATAATCATTTACAGTTAATTCATATTTATTATTTGATTTTAATAACTCTATCAATTTAACATCATCAAATATCGTAATATTTATATTTTCTGTATTTAATACTTCTGATACTTGAGTTAATTTAAATTTATAATTGTTTTCTACCGTAATTTTTAGTGGTTGCCTTAAATTATCATCATTTGTACATGTTATACCAATACTTTCCAGTGATTTGAGAAGGGTTCTACAATCACTAACATTTTTATAAATCATATCAATATGTTTAAAATATCTAGTTTTGTCATTTAACACACTTATTAATTCAATATTCACATCATAAAAATTGAATGAAGATAAATACTTGGTTGGAAATGGTGTTGTTAAAAAAAATGTATCTGCAACTGGAAATTGATTTTTCAATTGCATTTCATGAAACTCTTTATATGTTAATATTTCTACAGCACTCACATTATTTTCGTCCAAATTCGCTGAAATTAATTGGCGTTCAAAATTATCAATAATTAATATAATAATTTTCGTAGATGCGCTCTTTTTAAGTTTTGAATATAAAATTTCTCCTCTTAAACTTGTATTTAATTCATATAAAAGTTTATATAATTCTTCAAAAGCTCTATAAAAATGATGGCTTAAGTAAGTATCTATACTTTTTTCTTCTTCATCTGAAGGTGGAATTTGTTTGAACTTATTATAAATATCGTAAATATTTAATTGTTTATATATCCTCTTAGTTGTTTCATATTGACTTAAAGGAGTTATTATATTTAACATTTGGACCTTTAATCTATCAATATTTTGAATTTTCTCGGGGTATAATCCGTTAGATTTTCTGCATAATACTAGTTCATTTTCATAATTTATTAAAGCTTCAATTAAATTTTTATCAATTGATGAATACTCATTGATATTAAAACTAATATTACTTGATTTAACTACAGCTAAACTATTATTTGTACCCCAGGTATGGAGTAACTCATTATTTAATTCATATGGTAATAGACTGTTTAAAATACTATGAGTCGATTGAGTAACTGGAAATTTAAAGGAATTGTTATCAACTAAATATGATAGGCGTATATCGTTTGAAGGGAGTATCACTATAACATGCTGCGCTTTTTTCTTAGCCCAGTCTATTAACTGCTTAGCTCTTTTTCTATGATATGTTGGAATTAGATCGACAATAATAAACTTCACTTTTTTATCCAATTCATCGACCAATTCTTTCCTATGTGCGCGGTAAAAACCAATCCACGGTAGTGTACCATCATCGTTAAAATTTCTATTTTGAGAATTTGTATTAAAATTGAATACCTTAAATTGTCCATTTTTTACAATATATGTAGGTACATAATCTCTTAAATATTTTCCAAAAAAGGTAGAGTTCCAAACATGTTGTAATAAATCTATATTGTGAGAAACTAATAAAACTCCTTCATTTGGACTAAAGGCTATAAACTCACGCCCCTTATTAATGTTATTTCCAATTAATTTTAATAACTTTGATGCAATATCATTAAATACTATGTTATACGTAACTAATATAGAAAATGAGGATGCTAACTGCGGTAACGACAAGTAGGTAACCCCACCAAATTCATTGCATTTCCTTTTCATATTTTCTATTACGCTATTCAATATAAATTTATCCAAATTATTAATTTCGATTTTCCGATTATAATAATCTTCTGGATTACAAGCTATTCTTTCTTCAAAATTAAATACTTCGTTTTCAATAAAAGTAGCACCATAATCTTCTATCAAATCAAAATTTTCAGATTCATATTTCACAGTTGACGGTGTAATAAAAGAATTTAAATTTTGACGATTAATTTTCAACTTTTTCACCCTTACAATTGATTTATTTACTATATTTTACTCAATTTTTTTTTAATAGAAATTAATGCTAAAAATTTTCATCCAACTTATTACAGAAACAGCAATTTTAAATCAAAATAAACCCAATCCTACATTTTGTGAACTTGCATTAGCCTCTGCTATAAGTCGCATATAAATATAGCTTTAAAACAGTGGATAGATCAAAGTGGATTGGCTGATACAAATGATATCTATCTACATAGCACATTATGAATTCATTGGATTTGCGATGTCTGTGTATCCATACAAACTTACCTATTGAACCTGAGGCGGGTCTAACACGCAATTAGTCAGCCTCGGTCCGCAATCATTTTTAGTTTTCTACAATAATTACTATTTTGGTTGCTATATTAATTCTTTATGTGGAATTTTAATATTAAACTGCCTTCACAATGAATCATCTAATTATTCCGCAAATTATTTCTTTAAAAAATTGGTGACCTCACTTTTTTTGTTACATATAGTATATATTACTTATTAAAAAATTAGAAATTTCGAACTAGCAGGATAGAAAACCAGGGTTGTTTTTTTACATTAAAAAGAAGTTCAAAAATACTTAACTGTCAGATTTTATTTTAGTAACCGATTTTTCACTCAGGCTTTTACATTGGTCCTTTTTTAGTAAGTAATCTTTTCATCATTTCAATCCGCTTCGACATCTTTAATAAACGAATGTAGCCTATAAGACGGACTTCTTTCAAAGTGTCCATCTTATAGGCTACAGTTTATATACTCCAAAGGCTAATACTTCCCACAATTAAATCAAAATATTTCAATCGATTTGACGCTTAAACATATATAGGCGAAGCGTCGGAACTAATACTGCTTTATATAATAAAACACTTGGCGATTTATTAGCTTTAACTATACGCCATTCCTTCTTCATAGCACCTGTTTTTGCATATAATCTGCTACTAACATTTGTTTGAGGCTCCAAAGGCTTAAATTCCCGACGATTAAATCGGTATGTTATTAGTTTATAGAGTTAATATGTGCTATTAAATTTATTTATAGCCCATTCTTTTAAATTTATAGCTGCATGGTAATCTCTATTTATAGTATTGCCACATATACATTTAAATGTTCTCATCCAGCCTTTTAAATCCTTTTTAATTACTTTACATTGACTACATTTCTTTGAAGACGGAAAATAACGATTCACTAAAATAAATTTAATGCCAAATAACTTACATTTAAATTCCATCAAATTTCTAAATTCAAAAAAGCACTGTCGTTGAATTTGTTTAGCTCTGTGTTTATTTTTCATCATTAACTTAACATTTAAATCTTCCATAGCAATAAATCTTGGTTTTCGATTTATTATTTCGTTTATTACTTTACGTATATGATTTAAACGAATATTTCTTAATCGCTTATGCAACTTAAGTATTTGTAACTTAAGTTTATTTATATTTTTGGTTATTACCATTCTCCCTTCAACTTTATTCATTTCAAATTTCTTAGACAATTGTCGTTGTAATCTTTTTAATTTCTTTTCAAGTCTTATTACAATATCAGTTCGATTAATATTGGCATACCGTTTATTCTCACTAGTAACTGCCAAATCTACTACACCTAAATCTATTCCTATTCCTTCTTCAGTAAGGTCCATTTTGTTCGTTTCAACTTTGACACTTACAGATAACCACCAATTTAGACCATCAAAGTATATTCGCGGATTATAATATTCAATCTTTTCACCTGTTGGTATACGTCCTTTTTCAGCTAATCGGATTCGGTTTTTAATTTTTTTATTTTGCCTTGCAGATAATGAGATTTTTTCTAATGTCACATGCGTAGCACTAATTTTAATCTTATTATACTTATTAGCAAATGAGGGCTTTGATTTTCTTTTTGATTTGAACTTGGGATAATGATTAATGCGCTCAAAGAACCTAATAAATGCGTTACAAGCATCCGTTATTGCTTGGTTTAATAAATCTCTACTAAATTCATTTAACCAACTATATTCTTGTAATTCTTTAAGCTTTGTAAGTCTTTTCATCATCTCAAACGGTCTAATAAACTTCTTACCATTTTTGTAATTATCCCGTTGTTCAGCCAAGACCCAATTATATATATACCTTGCTGCACCAGCCATTCTAAAAAAACGTGTAATTTGTTTATTATTGGGGACAAGCATTACTTTGTACGTTTTATACATATAACCTCCCGCTAAAATAAAAACTTTTATTAGTAGTTATCCCCAAAATTAAAATAATTATGCTTGTTATATATAAAACCACAAATCAGTACTAACAATATTTTTTCAGGTTTTTATCTCGTCTTTATTAAAATTCAGAATATCTACTGCTATCATAAATATATAAATATTTTTCTTTTTATCTTATATCTCGCTTTCAACAATCTATTCCGCTCACTTCTGTGACATCTTATTCAAAAAATCTTTATTTGACCATGAATGCAAATAAAGCCATTAACCTAGCTCTATCTAAATTTAGATAGACCACTAATTTCATTTCGACATTAAATCCAACAAAGCAAATAACATTCCTAACTACTAATCTTCAAAAATCGTTTAACAATCTCATAAGTATTTAACTTATTTCACATATATCGAATAATCCATTACATTTCTAATTGGCTAGACCCACAGCATTCATTGGTCGTGAAGCAAAAAAGACACGTTGATTTTTTGCTTCGTACTCATAACAACGTTTTATATAGAAAGAGAAATCCAGTTTCAAATCATACTGTTGCCAAACTTTGAACTGGTCTGTATCGCATAGCTGTTGCTAGATACCAGTTAATCTCACCGTCTCTAATTAGCTCGGGGACCCAATAAGCGGTGATAATACACCTAAAAATACAAGAGGCTAACACTCCAAGGGCAAGAGTGAATAAATTAACGCCAAGTAAAAATGTGACTGCATAAATCAAGTATGTTTAACGTTAACTATGATCTTGAAAACTTTATGTCTGCGGACATTGACCTTGCTTTTCTTAAACTATTAGAAGCTAGCAGAATTGCTAGTATAAGCAAGCTTCACCCGCTTTATAAGCGTTAAGCATTCGTGCTTAAAGTTGTGAAAAATAGTACTTAACAATATTTTATGAGGATACCAACAATAAGTATGTTTATATAGCTCCATATAGACAGAACGTTATAAGAGTTAGAAAGTCTTATGATAAAGACCTTTCGTAAGTACCTTTTATATAAATCTCATAAAGATCTTAAAAATTTTATATAGGCGAAGTCTGCTCTTTTTTAAAATCGTAATAAAATATACTAGAAAGGATTGGTTATCATCGGAAATAGAGGATGGATTAAAACAGAAGTAGAACTGCGGAATGCAGCAGAAAAAAATGATGATTTAAGTAATAAAGGTGCGTACTTAAATTTAATGTTACAGTTAAATAAAGTAGCGCGACATGCAAAAGGGATAAGTGTAAATAAATCCTTACCACAGTATTATAGCCATATGGATCTATTTTGCCGCTTCTTGGCAGATAACTATAATTTAAAAACACTTGCTAACATACAAAACAAGCATCTCATAGAATACGTTATTGAACGTCAAAGTGAAGGAAAATCAGCTGCTACAGTTAAAAATGATTTAGCTGCTATACGTTATTTTCATGACCAAATCCCTCAAACTCGGTATTTACTAAGTAGTAACCAAGTATTGAGCGAAAAATATATCAATTTTAATCTAGAGAGAAGACGTTTCGGTGGGATTGATCGTCGCCCTACAAATTTAGAATATCAAGCATTTATTAGCCTTGCTAGGCAAACTAGAAACCCTAAAATAGCCTTTATAATTATTTTAGGTAAGGAATTGGGTTTACGTATCCATGAAGCGGTTAGATTGAGCCGTTCAGATGTAGAAAGAGCTTTCAGAGAGAGCTTTTTAACGGTTAAGGGAAAAGGGGGACTTATTCGCCAAGTGCCACTTAATGACGTAGCCATCACAACATTAGAAGCTGCTATACAAAACATTTCGCGTGGTCAAAAAATCTTTGTCCCACCTAGTCAAAATGCACATCAAGTAATTCAACGTGTTCAAGACTTCATTAAAAATAACCGGCAAAAAGTCATTGATCCATTAAATTCTCGACCAAAAGGGATTGAAATAACTATGCACAGCTTCAGGCACGCTTATGCAAAAGAGCAGTATGACTCATTTATCTTTCTAGGACATTCAGAAGATGCTGCTCGTTTAAAAGTTGCACAACTAATTGGACACAATCGAGATGATGTCACGAAAATTTATTTAGCAGAAACTCGTATCTAGAAATATACTTTCTTACCGCTACAATATTTAAAATATTAATAGGAGATGATTCCATGCAGGATGAATTGAAATCAGCAGAGGTTTTAGAATTAGAACAAAAAGTATTGTTACTCGAGAAAAAGCTTCAATCTGAAACGAAAAGGCTTAGAGAAGCCGTTGGAGCTTGGAGACGTAAATTTGAGGGAAGAGGTTTACGCAAGGACTCTATAAGAGAGGGCTATAATGCTGAAAGAGGGACACATTATAAAGTATTTGTCTTAGATTTACCGGGGAATTTAGAGATTGAGTTTGTATTGGATATTATTAAAAATGAAATGTTAGAAGACTTATATCCTTTTACTTTTAGAAAGGTTGATTTTTCACGCCGCTATAAAGGTTGGTTAATGGAAGTAGAAAGAACATTAAATAAACAAATGCAACTAGAAACAGAACTTTTAATGAAATACTATAGTCAAAATTAAAAAATTCGTTTTTTCCAGAAGTGAATTATATAAAACACAAAGAAAGGAGATTTCTACCTCTCTTTGTGTTTTAGAGTATTTAACCTTCAATAAGTTGATTTTCACCCCCAATATTGAAATACAATTATAACAAAAGCAGTTTTTTAGAAAATTTTACTTACAAAAAAACTGCACAATTAAATGCTATTTAAAAGGTTATATTTGTTATAGTCCCTTTTCCACGAATATATAATTCACTATTCTTAGCTTCTTTAATAGCTTTATTTACTAGTGATTCATATTGTTTAGTAGGTACACCCTCATATTCTAAATTTATCCCCACGTAAGGAACACGATAGCCTTTTGCTTCTACTAACGTACCTAGTTCTTTAAACAATTCAGATGTAATATCTTCATGTGCTAAATTTCGTGTAGCCGCTTCATCCTCTAAACTCTCTACAATTTTGTATACATCCATCGTGAGTTGACCTTTAAAGAGTACTTTCATCGTTTAACGACCTCCCTAGTATTTTTTCTCTGAGTACAATCCCATCTAAAAAGCCTTGCTTGTATATATCTTGAAATAATAAGTGTTGATAATTAAGAATTGATATCTGTATCGACTCAGAAATCTCTTTAACTTCTATTTCACTTATACCTGAAAGAGTTTTGGATAATTTCTGTTTAACATCTTTAACCATTTCATTTTGGTGATTCCTAAAAACTTTATTATGATAAAGCACATCAATCCTTTCATCTATTAATAAAATAAGTGCCGATTCAAAGTTTCCGATAACGTTCAACCCCATTCATTACTTATTATGTATATTTGCATTTTAAGTATAATTTATTTTCTATTGATTGTAAAATACAATAACTGTACGATTAATTAAACGATAAAAGTGGAGTTGAAATAACATATATGAATAACTTGCAAATAGGACAGTTAATACGTTCATTACGCAAAGAAAGTAATTTAAGTATGAGTGATTTTGCTCATAAATTAGATATTTCTCAAGCATCTATTTCACGGATAGAAAGCGGCATTCAGGAAGCGAATTATACACTGTTAGGTGAAATTTGCGAGCAATTTGGACTAACGCTTAGCTCATTCTTTTTGTTACTGGAAAACAAAGTTGATACAACTATTAAGATTCCACAAGATAAATTTCTACAAAGTGAGAATATAGATGATGAATTATTTAGTATCATTAAAAATTTATCAGAGGAACAAAAAAAGGGATTGTATGTACTATTACTTCCCTATATCAAATAAATTTCCATAAGAAAAACCTTAGTTTCTCGTATTCAAACGAAAACTAAGGTTTTTAAATTGCCTTTTAAATGTTTTATAAATTTATATCTCATTGTATTTAGTATTTTTTCCAGCAAACTTTTCAATTGGATATTTTTCATTATTTTTTTGAAGTTTATTATTTATTATTTTTACTAAGTCCAAATCCGTTTCATTCGCAAATAATATCGCATAAATCAAAACATCCGCTAGCTCCTCCTCCATCTTATCTAAATTCTTTTCAACTGCTTCCTCACTCGTTTTCCATTGAAATAGCTCTAATAATTCACTTGCTTCTAATGATAAGGAGAGTGCTAGATCCTTAGGATTATGGAATTGCTGCCAGTTACGTTGGTCTCGGAATTGCAAAATACTTTTACGTAGTTGTTCTAACTCACTCATACTATTCACCTACTTTTTGATATTCTAGAAGTTTATTGCGCAACGCTTCATCACTTGAATAAATGTACAGACCTTTAATTCCACGCTTCATCAAGATATTGATTGAGTTTAGGACGATTTTTTCCTTTGCTTCATTTACATTTTCAATTCCGTCCATACCTGTATATGCACCTTTATCCATATACTTACTCGTATCAATGCTGATTTCATCTTTAACAGCGTCATATTGAACAGATGGCCCAAGCACGACACCAACATAATTTAAATCAAAGCCCTGTATTGTATAAATTGATCCAGCCTCGTGAACGGTTTCTGCTTTTTCTGCCCATGTATATTTCGTACTTGTTGTATTCCATGGCAGTTGGTATTCACCATTGGATTCTTTCACGTAGTAGGTCCCACCATCTTTTTTATGTATGTAATCAAACGTTGATACAACACGACTTAAACCGTGCTGAGTATTTTGGGATTTAATTTCATCATGCATGTCCTTCAAAGATTCAAATACTTTAAATTCATAGTTTTTATCTTTAGGAAGCGGCAATAATTTTTTACGCTTGAATTCGTTTATCCAATTGATTACGTCATCATTTGCTTGCATGCGAAATTGATTTGTTAACTGGTATTCTTCGTGAAAAGTACTTAATTTCTTAAGTCCTTCTAGTGTTGCTGCTCCCCATAGACTCTTCAGTTTTAATACTTGATCTTGATCATAAATAATGACAACTACCTTTGCTAGCTTCAAAAACTCCTCTAAATGATTATTGCCGTGGAATCCATTATAAGTATCTGGCTTTGTTAGCAATAAATGTGCTTCATCTACGAAAATGATATCAGCCTTTTTTCCCTCTTTTTGCAATATATTAATAAGAGATGTAGGTTTTGCAAAGTTTTTTCCTTTTAAATGTTTCACTTGTTTTGCTATGTTTTTATATGTTTTAAACATTTCCTCATGGTTCACAGCTAAATAATTTTCTGTACGATATAAATTTGAAGATGCTTCTTCTACTCTTTCTTGAATCGTATTGAAAATAGAACTTAACACAACGCTTTTTCCAACGCCCGCTTCACCTTCAATGATTAATAGACTTCCATATTCGCTTGTGTTTTGAGTAACCCGTTTCTCGCAAAACTCGAGTACTTTATCTTTTAATTCAAGTTGTTCTAAAGATAAATCTTTGAAAGGAGATAATTTAAAAATATCTTTGTTTTCAATTACATGTAACACATTGTCAACAAGCTTTTGTTCATATAGTTTTTGCCAAAGTTCTTTAAATAGTTGTTGATCGTAATAAGTTTTATTGTAGTAGTTATGAGTAAAATCGTTAGCCGTCTTACTTTTATTTTGAAGCGTATATTTTTCATCACCAAGGAAATAGTTAATCAGTTTTGTCTCTAGATGAAAGGTTGCTGATCGATTAAAGTGTTCGTGCTTAATCAAATTTACTTGTTGAATATTTTTACGTGCTTTTAAATGAGCTTTCATACGATTTTTAAAATAAACCGTTTCACCAATATAAGCTTCTTTATTGCCATTCAAAACATAAATAACTGGATAATTTAAATACTGCTCTTTGTTGTTGATTTGATTGATGCTTTCTTGTATAAAAGGCCATGATAGTATTTCGATAGCTGTCATTTCTTTTCTCCTTATCACAATACTACGTATATATAATTTAACTAGTCATAATTTATGTTACTATTTTATCATAATTATCCCTTTTTACTTGTAATAGACTTCTGATCAAATAGAAGCTAATATTTTATCACCAATTACTACTAGGGGTTAACTTAGCGTACCTTACAGGTACATAAACACCCTATTCTCTATCTGCTGCTTTTAAATCCTTCAGGTATTACCTTCAGTTACTAGAACCCTCTATAATGGTGTTGAAATGTTTAATAACTGCAAATCTCAATGGTGGGAATACATCACCTATCACACTTTTTTATTTATGTGTAAAACCTGCAAAAAACCATTTGATGGGGAATTAAGTTAATTTCCGTGTTTTACGATTTGTTAATAAAAAATACTTATAATTTGATGGATAAATCATTTGCTGTTTATTTCCTATAAAAAAGATATAATACTAGTAAAGAAAGGCAAACGGAGGGATTTTTATGACAAGATTTTTAAAAACGTTAGAAGCCCGTATGAAAGAACCAGAGCTTAATCTGAATTTTTCAAAGACCGTTCAACCTAACAAAAAACTAATTAAGAAAAATGAAGCTGCCTACAACCAAGCAAAAGAAAATTTTTATTTGGTACGAGACAAATAAAATAAATTATTCCTTACCAATTCTAAATAGGTAAGGAATTTTTTTAATTCAGAAATAATATTTATTTAGAAGTTATTTTGAACATTTATAAGGAAGTATATCGAGATTTTCACAAGAGCCATCTTGTTCGTCCTATAAAGGTTTACTAGCAATTCATCTTAATTATGTTGATAATCTTCGGATAGTGAATCATTTTCAATATAAGGAGCGAAAGCATGAGCATATCATGTAATCTAAGCTCACTAAGGTCCTGATTTTTAATACTTATAAAGACACCTCTTTAAGAACTTTACTTAATTAATTGTATTATTACCTTTATAAGTTTGTAGTTTATGTTAGAGCTATTATGTGCAGGTCAATAAGCTTTACTGGGATTGTTATTGCAGTTGACGCGCTCTATTTACGGTAATTTTTCAATGGTATCCGGGATTAGTGATGATGGAGATACTTCGGATATCGATGAAATTTTAATTTATTCTCTTGTAATAGGAGGAGACTACAATTAGTATAAAAAAACACTACTCAAAGTTGAGTAGTGTCAGAGTGTCGACAAACTAAATTCGTAACAAAAAGTTATCATATGTCAGCATTTAATTTCAGTTTTCTATGTTCAAATGTTTTTCCGCCCCCAAAGGGTTTGGAAAATCAAAAATGAATTGTGCTTATAGCCGCCCAACTTAAAAATAATAGACAAAGTTGAGTATTGTTTCTTCTTTATTATAAAATACAACCAATATTCCGGAGAGCCTAATTAATAATAATCGTAGGGACTTGATATAAATATCATTTCATCATTATTGAACTTAGCGGTAATATCAGCATTTTCAGGAGCTTCTTCTCCTAATTTAATATTATCTATAAAAATCTCCACCGGGATTTCTTCTGAACCGTGATATATTTCATCTTTGTAATCCTTCCATAAAAAACCTTTTGTTTCACTGTCATACGGGGAACTTTCGACATCTAATACTGAACAATATGCAGTGTAGTCAAATTGAAGTACTAAACTTAATTTTGCATAATTGTCACCGATTTCTGTAATCAAAGGCTTATTTACAAAGGATAAGTCGCTAACATCTACTTCATTAACCTCTCCATCGATATCATCAAGTATAAAGGAATCAAAGAGGTCATCCTTTATGTTTTCCAAAATTTCATCTTCGTGTTCGTTAAATACCTGTATAACAAATTCATATCTTGCGTCTTCACTCGCAATAAGATTAAATAAGCTATCTAGTGAATCTAAATAAATTAGTTCTTTATTTTCCTCGCAATAATTTTTCATATCACTATCAGTACTAAGAATATAGCAAGCATCTTCCTTTTTCTGAAACCATTGCTTTAATGCACTTAATGTAAATGCATCCGGAATTTCTTCTTTTTTCTTAGAACTAAACGGTGGTAATTCTTCAAAATATCTTTTAAAAATATCATCTACATCTACATTATTTATCGGGATATTTTCTATATTGGTACTTTGTTTAAATTCGTCATACTGATTTTTTACTTCATTTAAAGCTATATTGACTGGTTTTCTTTCAGCAAAAATCGATTTAAATGGTGAAGTGTTTTTAAGTACATATGCTTCTTTAATAACACTATTTACAAACTGTCTTGTTTCTTCAATAGTTTTATCGATATTCGAAATTACTTCATTATCAATAATTGTTGTTGAGTATAATTGAATACGTCCTGCTGAAATTAAATCGTTTAACTTATTGAATTTAGAGCCTCCAAACTCGAAATTGTTTTTTATATAAATTGAAGTATCTAGAAACACATTTTTCAGTTTCATTTCTTACACCACCAAATATTATTTTTCTCTATATATTCTAATAATATATCATCTTTCTATAGATGAAGGGCATTTTTTCTTTAGAAATTATGGATTCTAAAATATATTTCCTCTGTTTTCTTATCTACATGGCCCAGTAGAAATGGTGGTATTATGGAGTTTTTACTTTGCAAAGGAATTTGCTTTTATATAGGTGAAGAAGAATTAATAACAACAGATGTTTATTTTTCAGAGGATTAAACCGTAGTAGCTTCTTTAACAATTGGGCTTTTTGAATCAGATGAGAATAAAGAACTCCAACAAAACCAGCTAATAATAACTTTGCTGTTATGCAACAATCGGGTGCTTTTCTTAAATTAAAGTGACCTCAAAAAGTTAGACATTATATTAGGTTAAGCTGCGGATTGGATTCGGTACTGTATCGGACTCAATCCTTTTAATTTTCCTTTGACACGTTTGTGATTGTAGTATTCGATATACACTTCAAGCTCACGCTTGAACTGAACCATACTCTCAAATTCTTGTATATATAATAACTCAGATTTTAATAAACCAAAAAAGTTCTCAATTACTGCATTATCTAAACAGTTGCCTTTACGAGACATGCTTTGGCTAATACCCTGCTGTTTTAAGGCGTAAGAGTAATGTTTCATTTGATAATGTCAACCTTAATCCGAATGTAAGACAGGGGCATCTCCTTCGGATAAGCATTTAAAAGCTTTGTCTAACATTTTCGAAACAAGTTCATATGTAGGGCGGCTTTGTATATTATAGGCGATAATTTCACCTATAAATAAGTCTAGTACAGGGGAAAGATATAACTTCTCGCCAAATAAATGAAATTCAGTTACGTCCGTTACCCACTTTTCATTTGGTTTTGTGGCACCGAAATCAAGTTTAAGAATGTTTGGCACAATTTTACCTACTTTGCCTTTATAAGAACGGTATTTTTTCATAAGTACAAGCGATTTTAAACCCAATTCTTTCATTAGCCGTTGAACGGTTTTATGATTGATCAGGAAGCCTTGATTACGCAATTCTAACGTTATTCGGCGATAACCATATCTTCCCTTATGGTCGTGAAAGATAGTAGAAATCATCGATTTCATTTCGGCATATTTATTAGGTTGGTCAAAGCGACTTGTCCAGTAATAATAAGTACTACGTTTTATGCCAGCTAAGTTTATTAACTCTTTTCGCTAAATTGATTCCTTAGTTCATAGACTACTTTCGCTTTTAATGTTTCCTATTCTTGAACTAAGGCATTCAACTTTTTTAGAATGGAATTCTTCATACGTAAACGCTCATTCTCTGCTTGTAACGCCTCTAAAGAACCTTCTTCGAAGATTCGATTCTTAGCTTTGTCCTTCTTCAACTTTGTATGCTCCTTTTTCTTAAGAATTAGGGAGTCTATACTTTCAGTTCCAAGACTAATTCGCCATTTTCTAATTGTACCTGGAGTAGGTAAATTAAAATGTAGTGCAGCCTCGAAAGAAGACAACCCATTCTCGTTCATATAATTGAGTATGTATAGTTTATTTTCAAAAGTATAACGTGTATAGCTCTTTTTAAGAGATTCTGTTTCATGGAAATAATATTTGTCAATCCAAAAATTAAGCATTTCAGTAGTAGTTAAATTGAGTAATTTAGCAATTGAAGTAAAGCTTTCATCACAGTTTTCAAAACGACTAATCGCATCTATTTTCTGTTCAAGAGTAATTCCTGCCCTGCCATAAAAAAGGCACTTCCAAATGTTAGAGTCGTGTTTAACATTTGGGGTGCAGATCACAACTCCATTGTATTCATATTCTTAACCAATTTAAGGATTGCTTTATTATCAGTCCCCATAGATTTAGCTATTTTATAGGAGCTTTCCGTTCCACTTAAGTAGCGCTCAACAGCTTGTAATTTATCTTCGGCAGTATATTTGACCATAAAAATAAACTGCACCTCCAATTGTTAGATATGTCTAACAATTAGGGAGCAGTTCAAATTTAACAGTAAACTAAGGTTTTTGTATTAAAACTGATAGATGAATTTAAATTCAGTACTACTTTGTACTTCATCTATTTACTCAATTTTTCAAAGTCTTATCGTATAATCGGTAAATAACAGACATAATTTTCTTGTCTATTTCACTAACAAATTCAACTACCTCGTTCTCAATATTTTCTACATTTTTTTCCATTGAAAACACCACCTCTTATAAAATATTAGGACTATTTATATTTCATCACAGTGATGTGCTGTTCCATTTTTAAAATAAAAATGAAAAAGCATTTCATAAATATGACCCCCTAATTCAAACTTTTTGCGCAATAGGAGGTCATTTGATAAATATTCAGTTCTGTTAAAACTAGGTTTTGTAAATCTTAGCATACTGTCTTTAATTTTTCAACTTCTATCAAAAGAAATAAAAGAAGAAATAAATAAAAATTACTCTTAAAAAAATAAAATCTGGCGGGTATATTGTTTAGACAAAAAGCAAAGGAGCCAACAAAATGACAGAACAAGAATTTAAACAATATCTAGAAGAGTTGAAAAATGAAATTATTACAGCTATTACTAAGCAAATATCCAAACCTGAGAAACAGTTACTAACTATTAGAGAAGCGGCTGAATATTTAGGAGTTTCGTATAACACCTTTCAAAAATTTAAATGTGAAGGGTTAAAAGTATTTGAAATCGATGGTACTAAACGAATCTATAAACACGAATTAGATAAATTTATAGAAAAAAATAGCTACTAGCAAACGGAGGAGTTATTATGGCAAAAATAAAAGCAATTAAATCATATAAGTTAGTATCAGGGGAAACAAGATATAAATTCAAGATTTATCTAGGAACCACTTCTACCGGTAAACGAATTGAAACTACTCGACGTGGTTTTAAAACAATAACAGCTGCAACAAATGAATATTTACGACTTAAAATAAAATTTAAAGAAGGCTATCGCCCTGAAAAAAAGACATTTAGTGATATTTATAATGAATGGTTATCAATTTATCGAAAATCCGTTAAACCTTCGACCTATCATAAAACAAAACAACTTTTTCATGATCATACCCTGCCTTGTTTAGGTCACATTAAAATTCAATCTATTACTTACAAACATTGCGAAAATGCAGCATACATTTGGTATGATCAATTAAAAAAACACAAAACAGTCGAACATTATGCAGCCAAAGTATTTGATTATGCGATGAAATTAGATGTTATTGAACGAAATCCCATGAAGGCAGTTACGACACCCATTAAAAAGCAAAAAGAATCCACCAAAGACTACTATAGCCGTGAAGAACTAATAGAGTTTTTAGAAGCTACTAAAAATGAAGATATAAAAAAATATGCATATTTACGGCTACTATGCTATACAGGTATTAGGCGTGGAGAAGGTTTTTCCTTACAATGGAGTGACATCAATTTTGATAAAAAGGAAATTACAATAAACAAAGCTGTTACCTATGATGAAAATGGGAAACTAATAATTTCTTCCACTAAAACATCTGATCATAGACTATTAAAGATTGATGATCGCACACTTGAAATTTTAAATGAGTGGAAAACAATTCAATCCGTTTTGCATTATAATTTAAGTACCTATAGCCTTGTATTTTCTGATAAGAAAAATAATATTACTTATCCATCTAAGGCTTGGGACTGGTGCAATAATATCCAAGAAAAATATAAACTCAAAAAGATTTCTCCCCATGATTTAAGACGTACACATGCAACAATATACTATATAAGTGGTGCAACACCATATGAAATAAAGAAAAGGTTAGGTCATAGCTTTAAAGATATTACTTCAGATGTTTATATTATCGAAACGGATGAAATCAAGACTAATGCATTTAAAAATTTTATTCAATATATGAACTATTAGAACAAGTTTTTTAGCTTGTTCTTTTATTTTTCTTTTCTATAAACTCTAATTTGTCTTTAAACGCTATAAATAATATGATAAATATGTAAGGTACTACTTACTTTACACTCTGTCTCCGTAAGCAGTACAGAGGAGGAATTATTTTGGCGAGAAATCCCCAAATTAAAGAGTACACATTAAAAGATGGCGAAAAGCGTTTTATGTTTAAGTTTTACCTTGGTACAGATTCATTAACTGGAAAGCCTTTAACTACTACTCGACGTGGTTTCAAATCACGTAAAGAAGCTCAAGATGCTATGAATCAGTTACAGCTCGAGGTATACAGTGGCACATATAAAAAACAACAATATGAAACGTATCAAGATATTTATAACATGTGGGTTGAGCAGTACGAAAACAGCGTTGAGGAAAGTACATTTGTAAAAACTATCGGTATCTTTAAAAATCACATTTTACCTGCTATGGGTACTTATAAAGTGGACAAGATTGATATTGCAACTTGCCAAAAGCATGTAAATCAGTGGGCTAAGAAGCTAAAGCGGTTTCGCATGGTTAAGTCCTATGCTGCCAAAGTTCTCGATTATGCGATTAAACATGGCTACATTGATAAAAATCCTTTTACATTGGTTGAGATGCCTAAGAAGCGAAAGCAAATCGTTTTAGATGACGCAGAATTTGAAAACTTTTACGAACGAGAACAATTAATAAAACTACTTCAGAGCTTTGAACAGCAAAATAATCTAATGGTTTATACAATATTTCATGTATTGAGCTATTCAGGTATGCGTAAAGGCGAGGTATTAGCACTGACGTGGAATGATATCAACTTTGAACGAAGTGAAATTCGTATTAACAAAGCGATTTCACGCGGTAAGGATTGTCAATTGTACCTGAAGACAACTAAAAATGGTGTAGTACGAACAATTAAAATGGATGAAACGTCAATGTCTTTACTATCAAAATGGAAGTTACAACAAAGTAAGATCTATTTAGAAAAAGGCATTAATACATCTAATAAAAAACAACTCGTATTTAGCAATAAACATAACCGCTTCATCCAACCTGTTCAAACGCAAAAGTGGCTCCATAAGGTAATTGATAAATACAAGCTTCAGCCTATTACTACACATGGTTTACGACATACCCATTGCTCATTATTATTTGAAGCGGGTGCAAGTATTAAAGAAGTACAGGAGAGGCTAGGACATACAGATGTAAAAACAACAATGGACATTTATACGCATGTGACCAAGAAAACCAAAGCTAGCACCATTGAAAAATTTGATGCATACATCAATTCACGCTAATTCTTTGACCCAATTTTGACCTAGTTTGACCCAAAAAATGACCCAAAAGCGTTTGATATTAGTTGAAAGTTTTTGAAATAAAAAAAGCGCCAAACCCTTGATATATCAAGGAATTTGACACTTTTTGAAACTATATTGTTTCCAATGTATGGAGACGGCGGGAGTCGAACCCGCGTCCCTTATTCGTTATTGCATCGCTATAACATCCGCATTGTTGTATCGTTGACTGTACCGTCATTTGAAACGGTGATATAAACGTACTGGCGGACAAATATCCGTTCAATGGTCGTACACTGCATAGTCGACCTTCTTACGAATCATCTTACGTTACTTTACATCGGAAGTAAAGCCGATTTCATCCAAAAATTAAAACGGTATTACGATAATATAAATCTACTGCATCATTGATCGCCTGCTCTAACGTTGCTCTTTCTTCGTCAATCCTCCGCATTATGTATGAAATAACTTCATATTCTTTCCGATTATATTTCTTAAAGGTCCCTAATCCTCCGAAACCTGGTACTACTTTCGCCATCGCATCTGCTAACGCTTTAGGACGTTTGTTTTTCAAAGATACTCCAAGCATAGTCGCTAAATCTGTTGGTCTTATTGTACGTTCAAACATCGTCAATCACTCTCCTTACGTACCGAGTATAACGCCCTTAAAATAGCATGAGAATAGGCTTTCTCGACTTTTTATACGTTAATGTAAAATGGTATTTACTTCACTTTTATTTTGGGCTATTATTTATGTAACATTTGAAAAAACGAGTTACGAGCGTAGGGGATTCCTGCGCTTATTTTTTTGACGCAAAACTGACGCAATAAACGAACATCGACATATAAAAATCCAAATATTGCAAGTACTACTTTTGACGATTATTATTATGCAACGTATTTAATAACTTATTTTCAAATTCAGATAATGAATCAGATGAGATTTGAAGGTTTGTATTAATAATTTTTGAATTTAATTTACATTTTTCAGTAAACTTATTTTTGAAATCCTTATAAATGACAACCATCTCACCCACTAGCGTTATATTTTCATATTCTCTAGGTTTATTTAAAGTAAACATGAACGACTGTCCTGGAGCGATGAAAACTCCACTTAAAGAATTTAAAAATTCTATCAATAATTCTTCTTCTGTGATATCTTCCGAAAATTTAATAGATTCAATTGTTGCCCCTGTGTTGCCGTAGTTTTTTATCATAAGCAACTTTTCGGTACGGTATCCAACATTTCCCATCACGGATGCTACTACATAAGGTCGATTTGCTTCATCTATCGATCTTTTGGTAACCTTTAATGATCTAACAGCAATTACAACTGATATTACAGAGATTGTGAAAGTCGCTAATGTTGTTAAAACAGCAATTCTTTGGTCAACTGTTAAATAGTTAATAAAATCCAATTAAACCCCTCTTTTCCTTCGTGCTTCAAACTAGTTTTATTTTAGCATTTTATTAACTGACTCTTAATATTAAAACCGATAAAGTTTACATCATTTTCTCTTTCCTAACCCCCAAATGAAAAAAAAGTTGCGTGTAAATAGCGAACACCAGATGACGCCTGTCAGAATCGAGGCCTTTGGGGGTCACGCACTTTCAACGCAAAAAAGAACGATCAAGCGACGTTCGCTCAATCGTTAATTAATTCGTTTTCTTTTCGTTTTCTCTTTTCTCTCGCTAAAGTTGCGACTGAAATTCCAGTCTTTGCTTCAACTTCTTTATAACTATTCGATTCCAATAGCTGCATTGCAGTGTCTAATCGTTTCTTATCAAATTTCTTCGGTCTGCCTTCTCGGAAATCATCACGTTGTTTTGCGATTGCTTTGCCTTCTTGCGTTCGCTCAATGATTAAATTGCGTTCCATTTCAGCTACAGCTAATAACGTAGTAAGGAAGAATCGCCCCATAGTTGTATTCTCTAACAATCCCACGTTAAGCACATGCACACGTACACCGCGCTCGAATAACGCTTCGACAACATCGATACCCTCTTTAGTGTTACGTGCTAATCGATCAAGTTTCGTTACCACTAACGTATCACCTTCCGTTAGCAACTCCATAATTTCATTAAATACAGGTCGATCCGTCTTAGTACCCGTAAACTTCTCTTTATAGATTTCCGAACAACCTTCTGACTCTAACGACTGAATTTGCGATTCTAAATCTTGCGCTACCGTCGATACCCGAGCATACCCGTATTTAGCCATTATATCGCCCCTGACTTTTGATAATAAGTTTTGATAACGTTTATAAGGCTATAATATCGCATCGATAAAACGTTGTCAATACTGTTAAGTTATGATAATGAAATAGCGTCATATGTAAACCCCTCGAGTTTCAGACCGCCCCACCCAATCCGACTTCCTGCCCCCTGTAATCTGCGTTAACATTACGTTATCTAACTTTACATAAACCGTAATAATTACGTTTCCTTCTATTATATGTACCGCTGAATCCTTCGTATTATGTAAGGTAATGTAAAGTGTTTAAGGTGCGCGTCCACTCGGAGCCTCTACCCGTCAATTATGTGTCAGAACTATACTCTACTAAAGTTGCCTTTTCGACTTTCTTCTATATAATGTCGTCAATTTCGGAAGGTTTAGTAAATGACGGATTATGCCGATTGCCAAACGGTGATAAACGTCGAGAATCAAAGTGTTTTAAGGGCGCGTGCATTTCCGTCATCTGCCCGATAATCTAGCGTTGATTTTGCGTTACTTCCCATCGCTATTATTTGAAATCGGACATATTCGGAAATGCAAATTTCGAGTTTCTTCTATATAATGCGTCAGTTTTGCGTTATGTCCGATTGCGATTATTTGAAATCGGAGTCCTTACGCAATTAGGCATAAAAAAAAGACGAGCAAGCATCGCTATAAAAGCCAATGCCTGCCCGTTTGTTATTCATCTGATAACGATAATACATATAGTTGTTGCTATAGTTTTATAGATATGTTTTCCAACCCTAAGAATTGATGATATAGTATCGTGCTACCTAAAGTCACAGTTCCATTAGGTGCAATTGCTAATTCAATAGCTTTATACTCGTATGGATTAGTTGATTGATTATTACAAGATGTTAAGAAGATACGATACACTATGGGACGCATATTTTCTGGCAATATAAAAAGAACTGTTCCTTTAGTCGTTACACCATTTTTAATAGCGCCTTTCATAATTAGATTATTGTGGTTATCTACGGCAAATTTCGGTTCATATCCTACACCATAAGATTCCCAACCGTTTAGTAATTCAGCTTCTTGCCAAACTACATCAGCCAAAAGGCCAGTAACTTTAGTATCTAATCCCTTTAATGTTGTATCTATGATATCCATATTCGCGTTTTGCGGAAGCACACTATACATATCCGTACCTTCCGGCTTTCCTAAATTATAATTTGGTGTATATTTAACCACGTTGTATCCTCTCCATTTCAATTAATTTCACTAGGCCTACGTTAAATTCTTCTCTGGCTTTTGTAATTCGTATTAATAACCTCTTTGAAATCTTGCCTCTTCGATTAGTTTCGCTAGCCCATACGCAATCTTTTCGATGTCCGCATCTTCCCGCACAGTAAAGTTGTTGCCGGTAATAACGACTCCTCCGCCTGTACCGCCTTGACCTTCGTCATAAGCCTTCGCTTCTTGTGCCGTAAGAATTTTTTCGTTTTTGTGTAAACGCGCTGAATACCCGTCATATGGTACGGAGTCTAATCCGCTGTAATGCGATTTCTTGCCGCCTTTTTTCCCCTCGCCAGCACCGATTAAATCACCAACAAAGTTTACGCCAGCGCTAATACCGTTCGTAATCCAGCTCGGCATCTTAGCTTTGCCGATGAAGCCGATAAAGTCCTTAACATGTCCGTATGCAGTCGAAACCCATCCGCTAAGTGTTTCAAACCATCCCTGGACGATAGCTAGTGCGCCAGAAAAATTATCGAACGCATTTTTAACGCCAGTTAAGATAAAGTCGACAAGGGGAGCTAATACGTTGTCCCATACCCACTTTATAACAGCAGATAGCGCCTCCCACGCTATTGATAAAGCCAGTAAAATAGGTTTTGCAATCGACCATAACGTAGAGAAGAGCTGCGCTAAAAACGAGATGGCTGGAGAGATTACATTATCAAAGACCATCATTGCAATGTCCCCGACTATTTGAATCCAATCCCATAGTCCACTTAAGATAGGCTCGATAATGTCCCATGCGCTTGTTAAGATGTCTGATACTGTGTCCCATGCTGTAGAGAAAGCGTCTACTAGTTGTTCAAATATAGGCTGAAATTGTGCTATTTTTTCAGTAATGTACGACTTGACTTCTTCAAATTTTGTTTTAAGCGAATCAAAAGAGCCTTCACCGAAAATCTTATCGAATACTCCACCTACACCACCTTCGTTAAAAGCCATCATCAACTCGGATATTTTCGATTTAATCCCGGTAATAATTCCGTTGATTTTTTCAGCCACATCCGGTGGAAATAGGACGCTTATTAAACCTTCTACACCGCCTTTTTGGAACACGGACCACAAGTCTTTTACTACGGTAACTACTTTTTCGATAGCACCGCGGAACGTTTCGCTATTGTCGTAAAGCGCTTTGAGTCCGACTACTGCTGCGGCTATTCCTGCGGCGATTAACGATACTGGATTCGCTAATGCGGCGATTACACCTACTACAGCTAACGCAGCTACAAATGTGCCAATCGCTCCAGCTACGTATGCTATTTGCGTTCGCCATTTCACGAATATATCGTATAAAGCGATTGCTTTATCCGTTACTCTTCCAAGCATTCCGCCTAGTTTATTACTAAGTGCGTCGGTATCAATGCCATCAAACATCTTGTTTAGTCGCCGTAAAAAGTCACCTAACTTTGTATTACTTTCCATTCCCATATTTCTAAAAAATGTCTGCGACTTCTCCTCGAGTTGCGACCACAATCCTTTTGTCGTATTTCCCATCTTATTAACCATTTCGTCAGTTACACCCATTTTGGTTAATAATTTATCTAAACCAGCCATCTTAGCAGACATGCCGTCCATTTTAGTGATTTTTTGCAATTCCTTTTTATCTAGTCCAACTGCTTCATACATTGAAACGTAGTCACCTTGCATAAGCTCTTTTGTTGAGAAAGCTGCCTGTTGAGTGTCTACGCCAGAAAGTGCCTGTATACGTTCAACTAAACCCCAAACTTGTTTTAACTCATTAAGGTTCTTACTGATTCCTATGAATGCTTTTGAGTTTGTCATCATATCTGTACTATTCAATACTGGACTATCAATAGCAGCCTTTTCAATCATTTGAAGATACTTTTTAGCTTGTTTATCATCACCAAACATTCCGCTAATAGCCATCGCATTTTGTTCGTAGTTTGCTGCAGCGCCTATTGTTGCGTTAAACAACTTGGCCGCCCCATTCACACCAGCGTATGCCCCCATTAGACCAATTAAAGAACTTTGCATACCACTAAAACTTGCACTAAGCCCATTAGTTCCCGCACGTAAGCCTGTCATCCGAGTAGAAAAGTTACCCATACGATTTGACGTTGAAGATACAGCGCTACCAAACCTATTTAACGCTGTTTGAGATTGACTTACCGACTCACTTGTCGCTCTGCTTGTCCGGTTCATACGGTCCATCATCTGCGTGATACGTCTAAGACGGCTTGTTCCATTGCTATCTCTGACGCGAAATATTGCGGTTAGATTTACGGCCATTAGATTCGCTCAACTCTCTTTGCTACTACGTCAGCCAATCGATCAGCTTGTTGGCTTGCTGTAATGTATCGTTTGCGTGCGCTTCTATCTCCGTTGGCATATTCGACGGCTCCATTCAACGCCTCTAATCGTTTACGAGCATGGTCGGCTTGTATACGGCCACTCATTGCAATGGCTAGTAACGGTACTTTTAATTCGGTCGCATGTTTAACCTTGATTTGCGGCACTTTACCGTGAAGGCGTTCTACTTCTACAACAAACTTAGCTGCAGCAAGTATTATTTCGTTATCATCTAGTAATTGCGTTATTTCCTGCTTACGTTTGATTAGTTTCATCCCCTATGTCCTCCTTTGTTTTTGCATATAAAAAAGGCACAACGTTAGTTAAAAAAAACGTCATGCCTTGCGTTAATATTGCGTTATTCAGTTTGCTCTTGTTGGGAAGCTCTTTTAACATTTGCGTATAAAACTTTCGATTCTATTGAACCGAGTGCTCTTGCGACTTGCATTGCGATTGCTACGTCCTGCTGCTCGATTGTGCCTTCTTGCAATTTCTGTTTTAATCCAGATTCTACTATGCGGAAATTAACACCTTTTCCCTTCGCTTGTTGTGCTAACAAAGCTTCTACATGTTCGTTATATTTACTCATTATTATTTACCCACCTTCTCCGTAGTTGTCGGTGCTACGTCAATATATTTGTAATCTCTTGGCTTATTGCCAAATGTGTATTGTGACACTTGCTCTAGTAGTTTACGAACTCCGCTTATAGTTCCAGTTGCACCAAAAACCTGAGCGCTGTCTGTCGGATGAATTTGCGTCATGATATAGCGTGTTTTTCCTGCTTGATGATTAGCAGTCACTAAGTCAGTTATTTCACGGTAAATATCGTTATATGCGCTACTGTACTCCTTATGGTCATCGATACATGAAAGAATAAGGTCCCGAGCAAGTTGTAATTTCGGGTTAACTTTGTCCTCGAACTCCGCTCGAATTCCGTCAGCATATTCAGGCTTGTATTTTTCAACGACTTCAACAGACGAAATTATAGTTTCAGGCATTGCTTGATGAACTAACGTTAAATCACGCTCGCGTCGTGTAACAACCTCTTTTTGTAGCGCAATATCATCGTCAATCTTAACAAGTTGAGCAGTTGCATCCGTCCCATGCTTAACGCTTTCCGTAAACGTTTGCTCATACTGTGTCTGTAATTCTCTTAAACGTGAGCGTGCACTTTCTGCATCTTTTTGGTACTGTAAGAGTTTAGCTGCTCGTTCAGCACCTTCTCTTTTGAATTCTCGTAATAGTTGATATTCCTGTACTTTAATTGCCATGTGTTTTGATCCCCTTTGTTTTTAGTATTTGAATAATCTTTTCAAACTTGGCGATACACCACATTCGCCATGTCGGAATAACAGGCGTTGGCTGTTCGTCTTGCTTGTCCAACTCGAATAATTCGACTAACATTTCCTCGTTACGAGTAATCTGCTCGCTTGTACCTTCGACCTCTCTGCGATAAATCACCGGGTAATGAGCGCTCATTAATTCTCGATACAACTCTTGGCTATCCGTCTGCAACTCGCTAATTTCAAACGAATATAAATCGTCTAGCAAGTCGATAACATCGTCATAAGGCTTTGAGATTTCGCCAATTAAATTGGATATGCCTCGTTCATCCGTTTGGTAGATTAAAAGTGAAATGAACGGAACATCTCGCAAATTGACGATTGAAAGTAAGGCAAAGCGCATTTAATCACCGCCTTTTAACAGTTGCTCAATTACATACGTTGCTGCCTCTGATTGTGCAAAATATCGAGCATCCAGCGTTGCAACATCTTCCGGCAAGAATATCCGATGCTGGCGTTCTCCCTCGTCGATGTAAACGCAATGTTCTCCGTTGTCATTACTGTAGTAAATCTGCATTAATAAAACACCATCCCATTAATTACTCGCGGCCTTGGCGGTCGCTGTCCGTGGATTTCGATACCGTTTCGATTGAATTGTTTCTTTCTTCGCTTCGGCTTTGCTCGCTTACCTTCGCCATGATAATTAGATGAATACTTTTTATGCTCCATATCGTTTCATTTCCTCGCTTTCTTCTTTAAAACCTTGTTTCCAGGCTTCGATTTCTTGTTCGTTTGGCTCACGCCTCAATAATCGACTTGCAAATTGTTTAACAAATTCGTTCCACAACTCGTCTGTGAAACTAGCTGATCGTTGGTAATAGTCATAGATGTGTAATTGTCCTTTTGAAGTATTACAGCTACGACAGCAAACAACCACGTTATCATCGATATTGTGACCGAGATATACATGGTCGAGCGTCGCTTGTTTCGCATGTTCCTTTACCCGTGTAAGTTCGTCACCACAGTAACAGCATTTATCTGCAGTTAATACAGCGTTAATAGTCACATCTGTATAAAACATAGTGCTATTATGACGATATTGGTGTTTACGGAATCGCTCTCGTAAGTAGGCTCCATTTTCATAGCGAGCTTTACTACGACATGCCTTGCATTGGTACTCTCGTCCTTGTGGAGCTTTTGGGCGTCGAGTAAATTCGGTTAGATTTTTAACCTCTTTGCAAGTGCGACATTTGCGTGTCATTTCATTAATCACTGGCTCTCATCTCCCTAAAATGCTTTACTTTTGATTAAATTTGTGATATTGTGTAATCATGGATAATTCCATTTAATTTTTCAAAACTGCGCAAAAAAGCAATAAACTCATCTGTTATTTCAAACTGTCGAGTAATCGCTGCTAACAACGCAACAGACGGACATTTCCGCATGTTCTCCACTTCACTAATTGTTGTTCGAGCGAAGCCGATTTTTGAAGCGAACTTTTCTTGCGTCAAACCATGATACGAACGTAGTGCCTTAATCGTGTGTGGTTTCATCACTTGTCCTCCTTTGTATATAATTGTTCAATTTTGACACTAAGTGTATAAAATAAAATGGGCTATCGCCCTCTACTTATATAGGGATTTGTCCGACGTATAATCTGCCTGTAAACACTGATAATATCAACTTTTTCTGCATTTTTACGAGCCTTCTCTGCTTCATCTAGCGAGCTATACGTTACAACTTTTCCATGTTCATAACTTACCTTTTTCGACTTCACTTTAAATACTGGCTTTTTCTTCGCAATCTCCGTTTCGATATCATTTTCTAGGTAAACTTGCTCATGAAGTCTATATCGATCATCTACCGACTCCCCATAAATAGGCGCATAATATTCAACCGGCAAATACGAGCCTGTGCTTTTATATCGTTTTGTTACATCGTACGAGGCTTTGCGGCATGCATCACAACAAAATCGACTATCTACTCGCTTTGGTTTCGCATTACGGAAATTATCACCTTCCATAGCGAACATGTTCAGACAAAACATATACTTACATCTTCGAAACTTCTTACGTTGTTGGACGTAATACGAGTAATCTAGTACGGTAGAATAATACGGTAGCGCCTCGAATCCAAACGTGTAAATCAACGCCATATACCGAAATAGCGACCATTCGATTATCGACATTAAATCGTTATATAAATCTGTAATTGTAAATTCGGAACGCTCAACGTATGCCCGATCATTAACAGGCGGTTGTGTTCTAAGACTCTCACGATCAATATGCTCCGAATATTTAGCAAGTTCTCTAGCCATCCCTTCCAACGTTGTAACCTTCGCAGTTTTTAGTGCTATGTCATCCGCATTTGCGTAGCATTCTAGTATTGATGGTCTTTTAACTTTAGGGATATCATCGCTATACTTGACGTTGTGGTAAGCTTTGATAATTTTTTCAGTATAAATAGAACCCGGATAAACGTTTTCATATGTTATCGTAATGCCTTCTGCTTCTGCGATTTCAATTAATGCGCGACCCGCTCGTCGTAATTTAGTTGCAACTGTTTTCGTCATATCCATTTCCCCTTTAGTAGAATTTTTTTGAAGAAATTAACTTTTAAATCTCGTAATTCGCCCACTTTTCAAGCGCTTCACGCATTCGGCTTGCAGGAATATAAGCATGAATCGGCTCACCTTTACGTATACGACTGCGGAAAATCCATTGGACTAACTCACTGACTGCGTATAATTCTTCCTCTACTTTTTCGCCGTTTTCTTGGAAGAACGTTAGCTTATTTCTATTCATATAGCGATTTAGTAAGTAAGCAACTGCGCGTCTGTCTGCGTATTCATTCGTAGCGCGAGCGTTATGTGCGATAAAACAACCTTTATATCCCCTCGGTGATAACGAAGGCTCAACTTCCTTTAATGTCGAGATGTAAACGTCTGAAGCTTTAGCATTATCTGCATATCGTCTAAAAAAGTTAGAAGTGTTATCACGAATCCTCTTCAATGTATCAGCGTCATAATTACGTAGCTTGGTCTGACTAAGCGCACCTTTCTCATTACCAACGTCGTTTAATTTTCCTTCATAGACAGTAATTAGCGCCCGTAACTGCTCCCTATTTTCACGTCGTACATCATACTCAACTAATTCGTATCTATCTCCGACTTTTTCAACCGCCTTGAAATCGTACTCAAATCCGTAAATATTGAAGTAATACCTCTGCATCTGACACTTGAAGAGATACGTTAAAATAAACGCTTTTGGAAACGCCTTAAATACCGCTGGAGGAAACGCCCAAACCATAAACGTATCACGAAATAAATAAAGATTACCTGCTTGAGCTAGTTCTCTAATATCTCGGTATCGTGAATCATCGTTAGGATCACCCGTCCATTCTACTTGCCTAGTTTCATTGTTTAATACAACGTCTCCATTCTGGATTAATCGGCGAATATCAGCTTTTTTGATTGGTACGTCTGACACAATATCCATTACTTCGTCCAAGATTAACGTATAACCACTTTGCTCTAGCAACTCGATTAATTCATCATCAGCTCGCGAGAACAATTCGTGCGTAGTAGCAATATCTGCACCAATCGCGATTAACTGTTTTAGATGCGTCATCTTAGGACCACCACCGATATGTAAAGGCTCTAAGAAATTTCGGTCTTTTACATTTTCGCGAATACGCGTAATTTCTGATTTAAAAGGCGTAACAAATATAAATCTATCTAACAGACTTGCTTCGTTCATGTACTGAATTGCATAATTCGTCTTACCACTGCCCATCACTGAATCAATTACTGTAATATTCGTCATCATAATACCTCCGATTAATATTGTTTTTGCAACATCTCCGTCGCAGAATTTCGTAGAAACGTTGATATATCAAGGTTTATAGCGTATGTCCCTTAAAGATAATAGACGATATATTAGTATTGCTATGCAAGACAGCGTCAGCTGGCTTAAGTGTTTTAACTTACTTTTGATGTCGTTATTAAATGATTAAAACCCTTTGCGTCGGCTAAAGCCTCCGCAGCTATCAATCTATCAAATAATTACGATAGAATAGATGACAAAACTAGATGCCGATTACTGCGGTTGTTGCCGTGGAGAACTTTTAGCAAGAACTTCATCGATAAGATGTGATCGTTCAAATATAAAGACAAGCTTGCCCCGCCTATGTCGACTCGGCTCCATTTTGATTAAGGCCTGTCCTGCATCGATGATTTCCTGCGCTACTTGGCGAGAATGGATTACGATAAATTTTTCGATTTTCGCTTGCATTGCTGTTCATCCTCCTGTATAATGACATTATAAATTGATATTTGATAATATAGGTTAAGTCTGCAAAAAAACAGAAATACCAACTTTTATTATATCGTCAGCACTTGCGGAATGTAAAGTGCTTTTTTGCATTTTTTTTACCTTCTATTACATATACCCGAACCAAAACTCAGTTTCGGACATACATCTAATAAACTCGCTTCCTACTATAATACTGCATACAAACACGTCCTATTTAGGGACAACTTCCTTCTCAACTACGATTTCTTTTGGCTTTGTTACAGACGCTAACTCGTCCGATAGCCGTTCGTTTTGACGTGTAAGGATTTCTTCGCTTCGTTTCTTTTCTGCAATAATAGCATCTTTACGTTTCAATTCCGCCTTTACCTCACGCAGTTCCCGTACAGTCATTTCGTCAACCGACTTAGTTTCGCCAGTAGACGGTATTGTGTGCGGAGAGTCTACGAATTGTTGGCGGTCGACTTCGCTTGGTAGCGATAGCATTTCGAATATCTTACTCGCTGTCAAATTCGCCGATGTCTGCGGATTTCCGAATTGCTCATACGCTTGTATGAACTTGTGTACGTGGTCGCGTTTAAATCCGATTGATTCCGCCCAATTTCCGAACTCGCCGTGTGCTAAGTCATTCTCCTTAACGTGCTTCAACCGTTTACCAATCTCGAAAATAGCTTCGCCAGCTACACGTTGATAAGCGTTGATTTCTGCTGTGATTACGTTTATATCAGTAGACAGCGTTGATAATTCGTTTCCCATCTCCGTTAATTCTCCTTTCGTTTTAGACGTTCCAGCCTTCGCATGATAAATACGTCAACTTGCGATTTAAAGCCGGATATAGCCACGTTTATAAAGGTGAAATGAAGACGCTAAGCTTCCTAAGAACTCAAACGCATTTTCAGATTTGATTTCCGCTAAAACACAATTCTTACTATAAATGGTGTTATACTATAATAAAGGAGGGAATACAAAGTGGAATTTAAATTTGGGGACGGTTCTCTTTTTCTACCCCCTTTACACATTACGATTATAGCAATAACCATTATTTTCCTTTTAATAAGATGGAGCAAGCAATTAGAAACAAGACGTTTTACTATTTACTTTTACTTTCTAATTAGTACTTACATTGCTCCAATCTTTTCTCGCAGTACAAAAGATGGTATCTTTCAGCTTTGGATTCCTTTAGGATTTATAGTAGTATTCTTTTACTTGTTTCGTAGCGATAGAAATCATCCAGCTAAAATGAAAGCCTGTATTCTAGGTCTTTCCATAGCAATATATCAGTTAATTCTGCAATATTTCTGACGGATTTTTCTATCCCATTAACGGATGCTCTGGTTATAAGATTAGAAAAGCTAGGCGTTGGCGCACCTAGCTTTCAACGACCATTGTTGGCGCAACGATCCTTCGTGTTCATTGCCAAAGCCAGTTGGCGCTGACCTAGCGTGTTTATTGTCCGTAATGTTGGCGCAAAACGGACGGCTCAACTCGTTTGCGCGAGTGAGGATTTAACTTTTCATATATTAAGATGGATGTCTAATTCGGAATGTCGTTAATTACATCATTACATATATAAACAAAGCTATTGCGATAGAAAACGCTGTTGTACCGTAGTACCACACTCTAAGTTCACCGTCCTCTCCTTCTTCACCGAAAAAATATGCGTCTACTTGCTTTGCTGTATTGGCGGCTGCTTTCGTTAGTAACTTAATGTATGCCTTCTTATATTCACGCTCAAACGACTGCGCTGACGCTTCACGCGCAACTCCTTGTTTCATGCTGGAATCCCCCCAATTACTAACTCCTGACCATCAACTATCAAGGCGCGATAGAAATCTGAACAAACTACATGCATATGATCGAAAATCGGAATTGTTTTAAGTGCTTTATTTGATAAACGCATTACAATAGTTCGCCAAGCACCTTTCTCTGTGGAAACAGCCTCGTAGTTATTTAAATAGTCACTACTATCTGCGATAACAATCTCCGTTGCTTGGTCGGCTACTTTTTTCGTATACTCTGCTATTAAACGCTTGCACTTACGAATAGTGTCGTCAATCATTTCCTGTACGTATAACGGAACTGGAATTGTAGGAACTGTGTAATCCCATCTACAGTTACGTCGCTTCACAAACACCTGATAAGACGTTGAGAATACGCCTTCTTTTTCAAACGATACAATTTGATACTCCACTGACCAAACTTCATTGTCTGTTAACCATTTGCCCTCGTCTAACGTCGTAAACATTTCACATTCCGCCTCTCTTAGTGTCATTTTTGCACACTACAGTATGCTTTATAGTTAATATAATATACACTACAGTGTGCATTGTCAACAATAAATTGAAGTTATATACACCACAGTGTAAAATGAAATTAAAAAAAGGATTGTGACTACATATGATTAAAGTACATTTATCTCGTTTATTAGGTGAGAAAAGAATGAAGATTTCAGAGTTAGCAAAAGAAACTGGATTACATAGAAATGGACTATCACGTTTATATAACGAGGAAACTGATGGAATAAAGTTCGATACATTGGAGAAGGTTTGCAAAGCTTTGAATTGCGAAATTAGCGATCTAATCGAAATCGTGGACGAAGAAAGAGCGCATGCCGACTAATAATTGGCTGCGCTCTTTATATTTTGTTCAGGGATAGAGAGAAATGTTATAGGGGTTGGAGGAGTTTTTATGCTATCCAAGGCTGTGAAGCAGTGCCTCCAACTTGGCAATTAGCTGCTGCACATGTGCCCGCCATTCGTCCCAGCTCGATGATTCTCGCCACAGCTCCGCCAGATCCCCCTCGCAGTCTCCCTCAATATCAGCCCAAATCACATTCAAATGCTTCAGCAAAGACCCAAGCGCGGCTCGACTGGCTGTGAACGCCCGTACTTGTGTCAAGGAGCGCTCCTCCTCATGATCGTAGTCCAGGCTTCCATTCTCCTGGAACTCTATATACAGCTCTGCGAGGGCAAGTACTGTTTCGTCATAAAGGAAATCGCCTTCTCGAAACTTCGCCATCAATTCGCCCAAATCCAACGTGTCACGAGGAAGCAAGTCCTCGATCGCTGTCAGTAGATCCAACCCTTCATCGCTTTCCAATGCTTTGATTCCCCATGCTCCCATTCGGCTTCCTCCCTGTTTGCGTCTTTCTTTTTTCATTGTAATGTGCGCATCCAATGCGTGTCAAACAGACTGATATCTAACCCAATGAGCATAAGGCTTTTAATAGTTTGACACTTGACTACCGCATCCATTTTCAGCAGAATAGCTGCTCGCTCCGGGAAATCGGCGCAGAGAGGTTACCTATTATCGCTAGACTCGTAGAAATACGTGAATAGAAACAATAAGTAACAATCGCATATTTCAGCGTCATAGTGACGTCCTGGGTGGCTCGTATGCTCCTGTTAGAATGGGATATTTCTATCCGTATGTACTCGTCTAATTATCGTCCTAGACGTGCGGTAGTCCTTAATTGAGCGTATTTGTACGCTGATTGTCCGCATGTACATGCTTACCCTAGCCGTAACTAGCCGATAAACCATGCCGCGCCCTTAATGGTGGCGCTCACCAATTCGTCGCAACCGTAACAGGAAACGGCTTGACCTGCGATATATCCGATTTTTTGCAACGGTTCGGCAACCTTTCCAGGTTATTTTAACGACGAATTATGGGCAACCTCGTCGCTACTGCTAAAAAAAGATGCACTTAATAGAAGTTGCACCATCGAAAAAATTTCGATATAATGAACCCTAAGAAACGCTATTGCTGCCAGGCAATTTTTAGCGTAGATATTAAGTTAGGAGTCGTTAGTGCGTCAACACTAGCGGCTTTTTCTGTTTATAAATAATCACGTAAAGACTCTGCAACAAATTCTTTCTCTAAATCGAGATAGACGGTTGTTGTCTCCAAACTTTTGTGTCCGAGAGCTTTCGATATTAAAGCGACATTAGCGCCTTGATTTAATAAGTTAGTCGCAAATGCTCGTCTTAACGCGTGAGCATTGACGTTCTTTAAGCCGAACTCTCTTGCATACTTCGTTAATGACTTCGAAATGGCGTTACTGGATGACTGGCTATTATTAATGCCTTGTCCATTAGCGGATAAGAAAACGTAAGTGTTACGCGTATTGTATTTACGGCGAATCTGCTTGTTTTTCTCGATTAATACTTTCAACATTTCCGCCAACTGATCGTCTATCGGTAGCTTTAACGTATCGCGATTTTTAAGGACAGCACCGTCCATATCAATCGTATTAGAGGTAAAGTTGATATGACGTTCACGCAATTCTCCAATCGTTGTAATACGTAGCCCCGTTTTATACATTAGTAAAATCGCAACTGAATCACGGAAACCAACGTAAGTGCTGCGGTCAATAAGCGATAGCAATAATTCAACGTCGCTCTCTTTTGATGCGCCTTTAATCGTCTTATCAACTTTAATTTGAATCTTCGACCAAAAACGAATCTCAATCCAACGGTTATCGAAGAAACGATTTAGTATCGCCTTCAACGATTTCAAGCGAACTAGCTTCGTTGCTTTTGATACGTCGATTTCGTTCAAGTAATCGTAAATCATATCCGCATCAATATCCTCGACGTATCGAACGCTCGTCACCTTGATAAATTCGTTCCATGCAAACGCATAGCTTTCGATTGTCCGCGGTCTATTACCGCTGATTTCCATTTGACGATATACCGTTTTTAGCGCTTGGAGAACCGTCAATGAGTCGCGTCTACTCTCAACGCGCTTAATATCAATATCGAATGTCTCATCGACGGCAAATGCGCCATGCTTTCTGGTACGTTTAACCACGCAAAAAAACCTCCTAATCCGTTAAGATTAGAAGGTCGATTGTTGTCCGCTTGACTGTACGATTGTACAGTGTCAGACGCTATGTACGCCATTTGAACGTTGATATAACGCTACAAATAACGATTGTTTATTATGGAGACGGCGGGAGTCGAACCCGCGTCCAAAGACTCCAATACTTCAGCTTCTACGCGTGTAGTTTGCCTATTTACGATTCGCGTAACATTATGCCGACAAACAGGCGTCCTGTACGCTAACCTGGAAATCTCTTGTCGGTGACTCAGGTGGCACCATCGACCGTATCCCACTAAAGTTGGGCCCCACGTTCTCTACATGGGCGATAGAGAGGCAGAGCGCTTACGAGCTTACGCTGCGAAAGCTAAGTTTTGTTGTTTGCCAGTTATTATATAACTGTCGTTGTTGACGGAGCCGAGCCCTCCGACGCGCGACTAAAGCTTGAACCATCCCTGTCGAATCCGTAACGTCCCCTTGATAGATGATCCGAAGCGGTTAGGCCTCGTTCAAACAAAGAGCTAGAATTGCTTCTAGTACGGTGGGAGCTTAAAAGTACGCTTCCATGAAATCTGGCAATCAGTAATACTTATTATAAAACAAAACCAGCGATAGTTCAAGTGTCCTGCCATAGTAGAAAAAATTGGCTTAGGTACACATGCTATCCGTCACTTTGAGTTTTTTATCCGTCACTTTCGCTGCTCTATCCACCACATTTCAACTTCTATCCCTCACTTCCGCGATTCTATCCGCCGCACCCCGCACCCCACCCAAAAGCAAAAAGCCCACCAACTATGGCACTGACTGTCGTTTTTGAGACAGTAAGAAAACACCTTTTAAACAGCCAATTGTCGGTATTTAACGGG
>NZ_KQ465114.1 GCF_001308875.1 Lysinibacillus sp. ZYM-1
GCCCGTAGTGGAAATCAACGGCTTTACTTTATTTCATTGTAAAAGAAAAAAGACTGTAGGCAAACTCTCAAATTTTTTGAGTTTGTCTACAGTCTGAGACTGTCTAGTTAGACAGTCTTTTTTCTTAAATTTTAGCGCACTTCTGTACCTTCAATTGTAGCAATTGCTTTTAGTACTTTATTGTGTGCAGCTACTACTTCTTCATCTGTTAAAGTACGTTCTGGGTCGAAGTATGTGAGCGAGAAGGCAACAGATTTTTTACCTAGCTCCATTTTCTCTCCTTCGTAAACGTCAAATACACGGATGTCTTTCAATAATTTCACGCCTGCTGCATCAATAGCTTTAACCACTTCACCTGCAGTTGTTGTGCGGTCCATAATAAGCGCAATATCACGAGACATTGCTGGGAAACGAGGTACTGGTGTGTATGCAAGTGGCGCTTCTTGTGCATTTGCCATTAGTAGAGTAACGAGATTCATCTCCATGACATATGTGTCTTTTACACCCCATGTTTTTTCCTCTGCTGGGTGTAGACCACCTATAATCCCAACTTGCTCGCCATCCAATAAAATGCTGGCTGTACGGCCTGGATGTAATCCATCCACTTGTGTTTTTACAAATGAAATACGATTTCCTAGGCCAAGTTTGCCAATGACTCCTTCTACAATGCCTTTTAAGACAAAGAAATCTACTGCTTTTTTCTCGCCTTGCCATGTATGGTCTAGCCATTTTCCTGTAAGGACTGCTGCTATATGCTCTTCCTCGAATGGTTGCCCTTCATCCGATTGACCAAGGAATACTGAGCCAATCTCATACAGTGCTACACTGTCAGCTTGACGGGCAACATTGTATGCAGCCGCTTCGATTAAGTGTGGAATTAGGCTTTGTCGTAATGTAGAGCGCTCCTCACTCATCGGCATTAGTAATCGAGTCACTGGTTCAGCTTTCAAGGCAAATTGTTGTGACAATGCATCAGATGTTAAAGAATATGTCACTGCTTGATATAGACCAGCACCTTCCATGAAATTGCGAACAATACGTCGATTAGCTTGGTAAGGTGTCAAACTACCTACTTGTGTAGCACCTTCTGGTAATGTCATTGGGATTTCATCGTAGCTATAAAGACGTGCAATCTCCTCCACAATATCTTCCTCGATTTTAATATCCTGACGACGTGTTGGTGCATCAATAATTAATAAACCGTTGGCAGCTTCTACGCCGAATTTTAGGCGTTCTAAAATAGATAACATATCTTCCAATGCGATCTTCATGCCTAAACGTTCGTTAATAAAATCTGGAGAAACGACAACACGTGATGGTGTTTTTTCTAACTCATCTACTAGACATGTGCCTTCCAATACTTCTCCACCAGCTAATTCAGCAAGTAAAGATGCAGCACGTTCAGCGGCAGGTAAAACACGGTTTGGATCAACACCTTTTTCAAAACGGGCAGATGCATCTGATCGTAGACCTAGATGACGAGACGTTTGACGTACTGTTAAGCCATCGAAATAAGCGGACTCAATGACAACAGTCGTAGTAGAATCTGTTACCTCAGAATTGGCACCACCCATTACACCAGCAATAGCAACTGGTTCTTTGCCATTCGTGATGACTAAGTCTGATGCTTTTAATGTTCTTTCTTGGTCATCCAATGTTGTGATTTTCTCACCCTCTGTTGCTTTACGGACAACGATTTCACCAGTTGCTAGGCTATCATAGTCAAACGCATGAAGTGGTTGACCATATTCCATTAACACATAGTTTGTCACGTCCACTACGTTATTGTGTGGGCGTACGCCTGCTGCCATTAAACGATTTTGGAGCCACATTGGAGACTCACCAATTTTTACGTTTTTCACAACTTTTGCTACATACATTGGATTCCCTTGTAAATCTTCCACTCGAAGTTTTAGTAAATCCTCTGCTTTTTCATTCGCAGCATGATAAGCGATTTCTGGATACTTTACTTCCTCTGAAAGGATGGCACCCACCTCATACGCTACACCCAGCATAGAAAGTGCATCTGATCGATTTGGTGTTAAGCCAAGCTCTAGCACCGTATCACGTAAGCCTAAAATAGCCAGTGCGTCCGTTCCTACTTCTGCATCTTCTGGAAGCACATAGATACCTTCAGAATAAGCTTTAGGAACAAGTTTCCCCTCAATACCAAGTTCTTGTAGTGAACAAATCATACCATTTGATTCATGTCCACGAAGTTTTGCCTTTTTAATTTTAATACCGCCTGGTAAATGGGCGCCTGGGCGAGCCACAATAACTTTTTGACCAGCATCTACATTGGGAGCACCACAAATAATTTGTTGTGGCTCTTCTTCTCCAACGTCAACTTGGCAAATATTCAATTTATCGGCTTCTGGATGTTTTTCCTTCGCTACAACATAACCAACTACAATTTTATCCATAGCGTTAGCACGATCAATTACTGCGTCTACTTCAATACCTGAACGCGTAATTTTTTCTGCTAATAGCTCAGGTGCTAAGTCCTGTGTATTGACATAATCTTTTAACCATTCTAATGATACTAACATGTTTTATCCCCCTTACGCCTCTGTTCGCTCGAATTGTGATAAGAAACGAGTGTCGCTTGTATAGAAATGTCGAATATCGTCTACACCATATTTCAACATGGCAATACGCTCTGCACCAATACCAAATGCGAAGCCAGAAACTTTCTTCGGATCATAACCAGCCATTTCTAAGACATTTGGATGAACCATACCTGCGCCTAGAATTTCAATCCAACCAGTGCTCTTACATACGTTACATCCTGCACCACCACATTTAAAGCAAGAGATATCCATTTCAACAGATGGTTCTGTGAATGGGAAGAAGCTCGGACGAAGTCGAATTTCACGTTCAGCACCAAACATTTTTTTCGCTAAAGTATCTAAAGTTCCTTTTAGATCACTCATACGAATATTTTCGCCAATCACTAAACCTTCAATTTGCATAAATTGATGTGAGTGAGTGGCATCATCATTATCACGACGGAATACTTTTCCTGGACAAATGATACGAATGGATTCACCTTTCTTAGCTTCCATTGTGCGAGCCTGTACGGGTGAAGTATGGGTACGTAATAATATTTCCTCGGAAATATAGAACGAGTCTTGCATGTCACGAGCAGGATGTCCTTTTGGTAAATTCAATGCTTCAAAGTTATAGTAGTCCTTCTCTACTTCAGGGCCTTCTGCAATTTCATAGCCCATTCCAATAAATAAATCTTCTATTTCTTCAATTACACGTGTCAAAGGATGACGATTTCCAACTTTAATTTCACGTCCAGGTAATGTAACATCAATCGACTCACTTGCTAATTTTTCAGCAATAGCTGTTGCTTCAAGAACAGCTACCTTTGACTCTAATACTGCTGTTACATTTTCACGAACAGTATTTACTAAAGCACCCATTTTTGGTCGTTCTTCAGCTGATAATTTTCCCATCCCTTTTAATAAATCAGTGATGGGTCCTTTTTTCCCTAAATATGCAACACGTACTTCATTCAATTCTTTTAGATTTGCTGCTGCTTCAATTTTAGCAAGTGCTTCTTGCTCTAATTGTTTTAATTGCTCTTCCATGATAAAACCTCCTTAGAAAGTAAACGCCTGTTTTTAGGCATAAAAAAACTCGCCCCTAAAAAAGGGACGAGGACATAATCGCGGTACCACCCTAGTTATTGCAAGGTCAAATATCCTTACAATCACTTCATTGACATAACGACTTGATGAAGCCGGCTTACCTTTACAGCATCAAGCTGGTCCCGGTAGCTGCTCGCGGGCTGAATTCAAAACTGCATCGGTACGGCGTTGGCTCTCAATCTCCGGCCTTACGCTCCCTGTCGTCCATTCACAATCTTTACTACTTCCCGGTCATAGCATTTCCTATTTAAACTTACATTTTAGAATTAATCATACAGTAATAGACGCTTGCAAATCAAGTGGTAACTGTCTGAAACCTGCTTTTATTTGTCAATTATCTCACAAAACCATATAAAACAATGCCAGTTGCTACAGCAACATTAAGAGATTCTGCCTGACCCAAAATAGGAATGATTATATTTTGATCTGTCATCGCTAAAAGCTGCGGCTGAATGCCACTACCTTCATTCCCCATAATAATAGCAAATGCACCTGTATGATGAATGTCGTTATATGGCACAGCATCTTCATCCAATGCAGTCCCAAATACAGGAACTCCTTGATCCTGTAAAAAATCTACACATTCTGTTAACTCTTCACGTATCACAGGGATATGGAAATGTGAGCCTTGTGCAGCTCGTAACGTTTTAGGATTGTAGACATCGGCACAACCTTTCCCTAAAATAACGGCGTCTAATCCTGCTGCATCGGCTGTACGAATCATTGTCCCGATGTTTCCTGGATCTTGGACAGCATCTACCAATAACACTTTACGCCAGGATGCCTTCACTTCATCCTCTAAGACAGGCTGTTTACAGATGGCAAAAACACCTTGTGACGTTTCTGTTTCCGCAAATTCCTTCGCAACAGTTGCCGTTACCTCTACTATATCAATTCCATCAATCGGCCATAGCATTGGTAAATCTATACCTTCACGTACAATAATTTGCAGAACTTGATCTTTGTTTTTTAATGCTTCTTCTACAAGATGAAAACCTTCGACTATGAATTCACCTGTTCGTTCCCGCTCTTTTCTTGTTGTCGCTAATTTTTTCCAAAATTTCACCAATGCGTTTTGCGTAGATTCAATTCTCTTCATTGCTACCTCTGACCGCCTTTTTCCTATATATTGACCACTATTATACCTTAGGAAATACTAAATTACATAGCTATGTGAGAAAACTGTTATTTTCTTAGGGCAAGTATAATTTTGATTGCGTGAATAACAAATCCAACATGATATAATGATATATATTTTAAAATATTCCGACGAAGAAGGTGACATGGATGAAAAAAACAATACGTGTAGTTGGAGCAATAATTGAAAATGATCGGCAAGAAGTATTTTGTGCTCTAAGAAGTGCCCATATGGTCCTCGCTAATTATTGGGAATTCCCTGGTGGTAAAATTGAACATGGCGAATCACCCCAACAAGCACTTTATCGAGAAATCCTTGAGGAATTTAACTGCATCATTCAAGTGGGTGATCAAGTAGCCGAAACTCTTTATGAATACGAACAATTTTTTGTTCACTTAGAAACCTATCAAGCAACTATTGTCAAAGGTACGCCAGAAATACTGGAACATGCTGAAGCAAAGTGGGTGTCTCGTCATCAATTGCTTCAGCTTCCGTTTGCTCCAGCAGATCTTCCTTCCATTCAAAAATTATTAGCTGAACAATAGAATCCAGTCATTTCATATCACAAAAATGAGTTACTTGGTTACGACCATTTTCTTTCGATGCATACAAAGCATCATCAGCATTTTTTATCAATGTCGTCCCAGTATCTTCTAATGTAACTGTGGCCATTCCAATACTTATTGTCACCTGACCAGTTGGCCAATTATCCAACGCAACCGTTTGTCTTATTTGCTCCCCTAATTCTTTTGCTGCGACTATCTCGGTTTCTGGTAAGATTATGACAAATTCTTCGCCACCATAACGTGCGACGATATCTTCATTACCCGCTCGTTGTGTTAGTAGCTGTGCCAATTGAACAAGAACAGCGTCACCCGCTTGATGACCAAATGTATCATTGACCTTTTTAAAATGATCAATATCAAGAATACATAAAGAAAAAGGTTTAGCTGTTTCATAAAAACTGTTAAACTGTTGTTCAAGTTTCTCTTGGAAAAATCTTCTATTTTTTAAACCTGTCAGTTTATCTGTCTCAGACAATTCAACTAAAGTAGCATTCATTTCTAACAATTTTGCTTGTTGCTGTTCGATTTCTACATGAATTTGCTTCAAATTGGCTAATGCCTGGTCTTTTTCTTGATAAGCTGCCTCCAATAGCTTTTTTGCCGATCGCAATTCTTGTTCATAATCGATACGCTTTTTCATCTTGACTAAAATACAATCAATTCGTTCTACCATATCCTCCGTATACAATCTAGCATTCATTAGAAATGGTATAGACATCCCATCTTTATGTTTTAGATGAATAAATAATTCCTCTACGTGCTGTTCTAAATTAATCGTCGGATAAAAATACGAATGAAAAATCAATTTGTTAGGTGTAGATAGAAGTATCTCTAGGTGTCTGTGTAGCAAATCAGTCTGCTCAAAGCCTATCCAATTCAGCAAGGTTTGATTGATTTCTGCAATAACTCCTTCGTGTGTGATGGAAAGAAAACCACATGGCGCATAATTAAGTCGTTGTTCCATTTTCGATAATCCTTTCATTTTTCCCTACAAAAAACCCGTAATGCACTGAATGGTTTCATTTGGGTGACTAATGTGCGGGTAATGTCCTTTCGCTTCCATTAATATCAAGGTACTGTCTTTAACATGTCTATGTAAATAATCTCCTACACCAATGGGTACAATACTGTCTTCGGAGCATTGTATAATTAAAGTAGGGACAGTTACCTTCGATAAATCATTTCGATGATCGGTTAAAAATGTTGCCTCAGCAAATTCTCTCGCAATGACAGGATCTGCAGATTTAAACGTTTGTTTGAGTTCTTGCGTTAATGATGGATTTTCAGGGTTACTCATCGCGATAGGGGCCATATAACTTGCCCAACCTGCAAAGTTCATTTCCATCATGTCTAATAATTCTGATATATCGTTACGCTCAAATCCACCTTGATATTCACCATCATTTAAATAACACGGAGAAGGACCAATCATAATTAATTTTTGAAAGTATTCAGGTTGTTTTATGGATGCAAGCATGCCAATCATGGCACTAATAGAATGCCCTACAAAAATACTTTGCTGTAAATTTAATGATTCAATAATATCCAATAAATCTTGCACATAGCCCTGCAAAGTTTGGTATTTTTCAGATGTATAGGCACCTTTATCCGAGCTCCCGGAGCCGACATAATCGAATAATATAATTTGATATTTGTCCATAAATGCAGGCGTAATAAAACGCCACATGTTTTGATCACAGCCAAATCCATGTCCAAAAATAATCGGTTGATTCCCTTGTCCGATTACTTTTACATGATTACGAACAACAATATTTTCCATCCCACTTACTCCTTTTAGAAATTTATGTAATAGTTTTATTGTGACCTCTGACACTGTAATTATCAAGATTAATTTCAACTTGTCGGTTGGACTTACTTTACTTTTCCAAAAAAAGAAAGAGCAGCAATGCCTCTGCATCCTGCTCAGCTTTTGGGCTATATCCATTTTCTAACAGGTGGAATACTTTGCGGAAATTGAAATACATTAAATGGATCATACTTTGTTTTTACTTCCCTCAGCCTTCTAAAATTACGACCATAATAGGCTGTTGGCCAATCCTGAATAAACCGATCCGGAAAATTCACATAATCTCCAGCAGTGTATGGTGATAAAGCTCTCCGTAAGTGCTCCACCCACTCAATATTTTCCTCTTCCTCGTCTGGCTTTTTCCAAGAAGTATTGTATTCTTGAGCCATTAATGCATTTCGGTAGTAATAGGCAGTGCGATTTGGTGCAACTTCACTGACTGCCCCTCTTAAAGATTGTTGCCAAATTGTCGAATTTAGATTGGGTGCATTGGTCAAAAATTCTTTCATTTTCTTAATTGCCTCAAAAGGCAGTGGTTTCTCAATAAAGGAACCCGAACTTTTACGGAGGGCTGGCCGATTACCACTGGGTTGATCAAAAAATTCTACAGCCTTTATATAGGGCACCTCTTTTATCCAAATATTCGTTGGTGAACCGGCTTTTCTTAGTGGACGTAGAAGTTTCTTTAAGTCGGCTACTGATCCCACAAATTCCCCTTGTGCTACAATTTCTCCAACTTCTTTGGACTTTAACTCAATTTGTGATGTCAAACGCACATCTGTATAGGGAGCCCATTTTTGCCAAGTATCGAAAGCAAGCTCAAAATCGTTCCAGCCCCAAGTAATGGAAAAGAGTGATACATCACTGATAGCATGTAGTTTGAACGTTAGTGAAGTGACAATGCCGAAATTGCCTCCGCCTCCACCACAGCTTGCCCAAAAGAGATCATTATTCTTTTGCCTATTTGATTGAATGATTTGAGCTCCTTCCTGTCCACTTGCTATTACCATCTCTATTTCCAGGAGATTGTCACAAGTTAGCCCAAAAGGTCGTGACAGCATACCAATCCCCCCACCAAGGGTTAAGCCAACTACGCCAACGCTACTTTCTGTGCCAGCAGGTATCGTTACACCATTCTCCCATAATTCCCGGTATACCTTTCCTAAATTGGCCCCAGCATCAATTCTCACCGACATATCTTGGAGATTAACAGCCATCTTATTTATGTCACTTATATCAATAACTAGTCCTTTATTTAATAACGAAAAATTTTCATAGCTATGACGACCACTGCGAATTCTGAAAGGTTCATTGTTTTCTCTAGCCCATTTTAAAGCATTGACCACATCCTTCGTTCTTTGACAGAACACAATTAAACTCGGATATTTTGGATTATTTAAATTATTATTTGTCCTCGCTTGTTCATAATTCGGATCTTCAGGAGTAACGATTCTACCTGTAAGTTTCGCTTTTTTCAACATCAAACCCCTTTCTCCATGATACCTAGCATACGTCTTATCCTATGCTACACAGTTAGAAAGAATTTGAAGTTTCAAGCATTTTACATATCTCTTATAAAAATACTTATTTCATCATTTGAATCATATGATGCACTAATAAAATATAATTTTAGGAGGTGTTCTATGATTATTCATGTAGTAAGTGCTGGAGAAACGCTATGGCAAATTGCCAATCATTATGGGGTACCTGTTCAATCTATTACCTTATTAAATGCGTTAGCTACTCCTGATCAATTAGCGATCGGACAATCACTTGTTATCCCTTCACCGTATACCACTTATACCGTGAAAAGCGGGGATACGTTATGGGCGATTGCCCAACAATTTGGCGTTCCCATAGAAGCGATCATTGCAGACAATCATCTAACAAACCCCGATATGTTAACACCAGGCACTAAATTAGTCATTCCTCCAGTCATTCATATTGTGCAGCCTGGTGAAACATTATGGCAGATAGCTCAATACTATGAAACATCCATTCAAGCTATTGTGGCAGCAAATCATATCAACAACCCCAATATGATTTATGTAGGTAGCCATTTAATCATCCCTAGGAAGTTACCGATTATCGAAGTAAATGCTTATTCTTACCAACCATCCGAAGAAGCGATTGATTCAATAAATGCTGTTGGTCATCTACTTACTTATTTTAGTCCTTTTGCTTATATGATGAAGGAAGATGGTACATTGCAGCCCATAAGTGATGAAAAAATGATAGCAGCTGCACAGGCTAAAAACATCATTCCTATGTTAACGCTCACTAATTTTACTTCCACAGAAGAGGGTTCTAATTTAGCACATGTTGTTTTGTCCAACGAAGACTTACGTGTAAAGGTAATGAATAATGTTTTACAGGTGATGCAAGAGAAGGGCTATCAAGTATTGAATATTGATTTCGAAAATGTTTTACCTGCTGATCGAGAAAATTACAATGCGTTTATTGAATTAGCTGCGGATATGCTTCATCCAATGGGCTACCTCGTATCAACAGCCCTTGCACCTAAAACAAGTGCTACACAAGTTGGAACATTATATGAAGCACATGATTATGAGGCACACGGTCGCTTAGCAGATTTTGTGGTTTTGATGACATACGAATGGGGCTATCGTTTTGGTCCCCCTCAAGCCATTTCTCCTATTAACGAGATGAAAAGAGTTGTAGAATATGCCTTAACAGAAATACCTGCAGATAAAATTTTATTAGGCTTTGAGCTGTATGCCCGTGATTGGCTACTACCACATGTCAAGGGGCAAGAAGCAGAAACATTTAGTCCACAGGAGGCGCTCAATCGAGCAATTAAGTATGGCGCAACGATCCAATTTGATCAGACAGCACAATCTCCATTTTATCGTTATGTCGATGAACAAGGGAGAAATCATGAAGTTTGGTTTGAAGATGCAAGAAGTGCACAAGCTAAATTTGACATGGTCAAACAATACAACCTTCGAGGAATTAGCTACTGGGCATTAGGATTCCCATTCCCACAAAATTGGGTACTTTTAAATGAAAATTTTTCTATTAAGAAACCTTAGCTCTTCCTTATTGTGCACGCAATTATGAAAGATATGCTACATTTTCCCGATTTTTTCCCATGATAAAAAATCCGTTTCAAAGCCATATTAAGATATATCAATATGAAAGGAGCAACTCACATGGGAAGAGACAATAAACAAGGTCAAAGTAGCAATAAAGGCTCATTACCACAAACACCAAAAAACCAGAAGATCGCACCTAATAAGGTTAGCGAGGAATTTTCTCAAGAATTCATGGAGCTGATTAATTCCGTATCGCAAAATCAGAATAATAAGAAGAAAAAATAAGGGGGGCCTCAGTTGGATTTTCAGCGTGCACATGAAATTGTTGCCTCACCGTTAGAATTTGAAGTGAGCTATAATGGTGTTTCCGTTTGGATTGATAAACTCCATGATGATGAGAAAACAGCGACCGTTCACCTACGCCGCTCTTTAGAAGAGCGTTCTGAAGTGGATATATCCGAACTAAAGGAAGAATATCTCGTTCACTAAAAAGAAAGAACCTGCTTCATTACTACTTAAGCAGGTTCTTTGTATTGCTTTAAATACTATAATCTTCAATATAGTGAAGCTGCATTAAAACGTCGTCTACATGGTGGTGCAAATCTTGAAAGGTTTCCGAAATTTGCTGAGGCGAGATCGGCCTACTAAATAAATATCCTTGAATATAATCGCATCCACCATCCATTAGAAATGAAAGCTGTTCAACCTCTTCGATGCCCTCTGCCACAACCTTCAAACGTAAATGCTTCGCCATCGAAATAATCATTGATACAAGTGCCTCATCATTTGGATTATGTGGCACATTTCTTACAAAGGTACGGTCAATTTTTAGACAATCGATAGGAAAATCTTTTAAATAGGATAAAGATGAATAACCGGTTCCAAAATCATCTACCGCTATTTGAATGCCGAGCGCCTTTAATTCATGCAGTAGCTGTGTCATTTGATCGATATTCATTGTCATACTTTCTGTAATTTCTAATTGCAGATATTTTGCATCCAATTTTGTACGTTGTAATATTTCATCCACCATTTCAACTAAATCCCGTTGGAATAATTGTCCAAGTGATAAGTTAACCGCCACTTTGATTGGAGGTAAACCTTGTTCCTCCCATAGTTTCGCTTGATGACAGGCCGTTTCTAATATCCATTTACCAAGCGGAATAATGAGACCACATTCTTCAGCAATCGGAATAAATAATTCAGGTGACACAAATCCGCGATTGGGATGTCGCCAGCGCACTAATGCTTCAACCGATTCGATAGTGCCAGTTTTTAAATTCACCTGTGGTTGATAATCTAAATAAAATTCGTTATTAGCTAACGCATTATGTAAATCTTGCTCTAGAAGAATTCTATCTGCAATCCCTTTAGACATGTACGACTTATAGAAAAGAAATCTTTGAGGTATTTGTCTAGCCTCTCGCATCGCTAACTGGGCATGCATCAATAGCTCTTCACCTGTCCACTTCTCCTCATGTAGAGCAATCCCCATATTTAAATTGCCATTTAGCGAAAATAATTGTACCTGTAAAGGACTTTTCATGGCACTTTTTAGGTTTAAGCAAAATTGTAATAACTCTTCAACGGTCTTAACATGATTAATATAAATGACAAATTGGCCCTCACGTAGTTTAGTGGCAAAATAATGCGGTGGTAAAATCGCTTGAATACGTTCTGCCACTAGCTTCATCATTTTATTAGAATGGCTGATTCCTATAGAAGAACGAATGGCTGCAAAACGATCGATCTCTATGGCAATGATCGCCTTTTGCAGTTTATTTTCATGTAATTTTTCTTTTAATGTTTTTAGTAATAAATGTTCATTTGGCAGTAGTGTAATATCATCATGATAGGCTTGGAATAGAAGCTCCTGTTGTGATTGTTCAAGATCCTTTTTAATTTTCAACAGTTGTTGAAATGGTTTTTCAACAGATGTATAATAAATCGCCTTTAAAAAAAAGTAAAATGCTAAAAATTGATAAATTAGTGCAGAGAAATCCCAAATAGCATTTGTATCTTGGCTTATAATAAAAAAGGTATCACTTACGATGAGCGAGATAGCTGCACTGATTAGCCACATGGAACGCTTCGGCATTTTTTTAAAAAATCTACTAATAATAACAATCGTAATTAGTTGAAGCACACTAGAAAATAGGTGTACCATATTATCAATATGATCTATCCATTGTTCTGGTAAAAATATTGGAGAAATATACACTAGTAGAATGCTTGTTACAACAAAAAGTAGAGAGCTACCATAAGTAAGGACCCGATGTTTCATCGTTAATTGTTTTCTAGGGTGTAAAATAATAAATAAAAATCCCAGTGATAAATAAAAACGTATTAATATATGTAAATGACCATCCATAAATCTCCATTCAATGGAATTGTTTTGACTATAAAATAAACTTACTAATTCGAGTAATGCAAGAATAAAAAACAAATTTCCTATGTATAAAGTTTGATTTGAAAGTAAGTGTGAAAATACTAAATAGGATTGTATGGCAATTGCCATTGTAAACACAATAATTAAAACTTGTATAATCAATTTTAAATTTGTATAAATTTCACCTTGAAAAACACCATATATTTGATTACTAAAAATTAATAATGGTATGACCAGTAATAATGGTAATACCATGTACCAAACCTCTTTTTTTTCGATCTGATTAAACCATTTCCCCAAAACAAACCCTCCATACTACTATGTAAAAAAAATTGCTAGGTATTTTAAACTATCCAAATAGAATAATCTATGTAAAATTGTACATTTCTTTGACTACTTACAAATCATAACACTTTTATCTTAATTTGTATGCATTCGAGTGTAGTATGCTAATATTCATTTTATTTCAATATTAGCATACTTTTGATATTTCAGAGCTTTATTTCCACTTTAAAACCAGATTTCTTAATTTTTTGATGATTCTCTCCCGCCTTTTTTTACTGGCTACAATAGAACAACCCAATACATTAGCTATTTCTTGATCACTGAAATCTTCTACATAATAAAGAAGCAATATGCTCCTTTCTACCTGTTTCAACTGGGACATCAAGCATTCTAGAAAGTTAGAACTTTGTGGATAATTATTTTCCTCCATCTCGAACTCACTTCGCAGATGATCGAGTGTTTCATCATCAACTGTTGTAATTTGCTTTGTATAGTTTTTTTCCTTTAATAATTCATTTAAAATTTCTCCTTTTATTGATGAATAAATATAAGCAGACAACTGTCCTTTTGACGGATCCGCTTTTAGCCATGCTCTCCAAACAGCAATGGACGCTACTTGACGATAGTAATCATGATCTTTATAAATTCGCAGCTTTGTAAGGATTGAAGTAATCATTGGTTGTACACCTTCCAATATTTCCTCGAATGATTGTGTAGATAAGAGCTTTCGATTGTTATGAATGGTCATTTGTCTCTTCCTGTCGACTATGCACAGTCCGATATTCCTAGGTGATATTATCTTATTACTGACTATTTCTTGAGGCGAATGCTCTTTTTGATCAATTCATTGTGCAAAATGGATCAAATCCCTATTGGTATTTAGTCATAATGACAGCATGTTTTTGTAAAATTGATCTATTTTCTTTGGGATTTCATACATATTTAAACGAAGCTTGGACAAATTACTACTAAGGAGGCGAAATAGATGAATTTTCAAATTAGAGATGCGATTACAGCCAATGTACACGGACAATCTGCGGCAGAAATTAAAGATATTGTTGAAGATGCCATTAGCCGTGGTGAAGAGCATTTACTGCCAGGGCTTGGGGTATTTTTTGAAAAATGGTGGAATCAATCAAGCTCCACTGAACAAGATGCATTCGTTCAAAAATTAGAAAAAGCATTTGCAAACTGATTTTTTATAAGTAGCACATTCCATTTCCAATAAATGCATGATAAAGTTTTACTTATCAGAAAATTTGGAGGGATTGGAATGACTGTTGCAGTAGAATTAATTGTCAATCAACTCAAACAGGTTTTATCAGAAGAACAAGTGTCAACAAACGAAACGGTACGACAGCTACACGGAAAGGATGAATCCCATCATGCGATGATCTTACCAGATATCGTTGTTTTTCCCCGCTCCACCGCTGATGTCAGTGGCATTTTAAAAGTCGCGCATGCACAACGTGTACCAGTTGTACCATTCGGTGTTGGCTCAAGCTTAGAAGGAAATGCAATTCCTATTGCACATGGTATTTCAATCGATTTCTCTGAAATGAATGCTATTTTAGAAGTTCGACCTGACGACCTCCTTGTAAAAGTACAACCAGGCGTCACACGTTCACAATTGAATAAAGAATTAAAAAAACATGGATTACAATTTACAGTGGATCCTGGTGCTGATGCAACGCTAGGTGGTATGGCAGCTACAAATGCTAGTGGCACTACTGCGGTTCGTTATGGTGTTATGCGTGATCAAGTTCGTGATTTAGAAGTAGTACTTGCAGACGGCTCTGTTATCCATACAGGAAATTTAGCAGCGAAGTCCTCTTCTGGCTATCATTTAAACGGTCTATTCGTTGGCTCAGAAGGTACACTTGGCTGCTTTACTGAGCTTACATTGAAAGTATACGGAATACCTGAATTCGTGACTGCAGGGCGAGCGGTATTTGATACGGTGGGCGATGCTGTCAGTTCCGTCACGACATTATTACAGGCAGGAATTTCGGTTGGTCGAGTGGAATTGGTCGATGAAGCCTCCATTAAACAAGCCAATATTTATAACGACACATCCTTTAACGAAAAACCGACTCTATTTTTAGAGTTCCATGGAAATGAAGCGGGTATGCATGCAGATATAGCATTTGCTAGCGAAATTTTTGAAGACTTTCATTGTCTATCTGTTGAATTTGAACATGATAATGCTGGACGTAATAAACTATGGGAAGCGCGCCATTCATTGGCATATGCCTATATCCACTCTTACCCTGGAAAGAAGCTTATGTCAACAGATGTCTGTGTACCAATCTCTATGCTTGCAGAAACCATCTTATATGCACGGGAACAACTCGATAATGTTGGACTAGCAGGTGGAATTGTCGGTCATGTAGGAGACGGTAATTTTCATGCACTGTTAATGTTAAATCCGAATGATACGGAGGAGCGAACAAAAGCCGATCGCTTCAACGAGCACATTGTTCAATATGCTCTACTTCGAGGAGGTACATGTACGGGTGAACATGGTGTTGGGATTGGTAAGATGAAATATCAAGCTACTGAACACGGTACCTCCCTTACAGTCATGAAAAGTATAAAGGTAGCACTTGATCCACATAACATTATGAATCCAGGAAAAATTTTCTCCCTATAACCATTAGAAACCCGCCGATGTCTACCACGTCAGCGGGTTTATATTTATAGATCATAACGAAAGCTCTTAACTAATATATCTCCTTTATAAAACTCCTTTGACTCGTCTCTTACAAAGCCCAAAGATAAATAAAGATTAATAGCAGCCTGCATGATATCACCTGAATGCAAGTATAGTGCCTGATCCTGTCTCTTTCTGGCAAAGGCAAAACTTTCATGCAATAATTTCTTGGCAACCCCCTGCCCTCTTCCATTTGGATGGACACCCAATAAGCGAACGATTGTCGATTGAATATTAAGCTCTGGCAGTCCATAAGCTTTCTCAGCATCCGTAAATAATTGTAATCCTCCTAAAATCTCATCGCCACGCTTTGCGACTAAAATAGTTTCTGCGTTCGGATTGCCGACAGAGGCACGGATATCACTTAAATACGACGCCCATCGCTCTGGATCCTTATAATCTTTTTCATATTGTCCATAGCTCTCTACTAAAACCTCAAGATAACGTGCATAATCTTCCTCTTGTAAATGTTCAATAACAATTTCCGCTACTGTCATATATATTTCCCCTTTCTACTAAAGGCCACTCTTACTATAGGCCGTTACTCTTTTTTCAATGAGGTGTGAGATCCATTCTGTCATGATCGAAATACTCCAATAAATGATACCAACAGCAATGAAAGCCTCTAAAAACTTCAAGTTTACAGAAGCAACGATGTTCGCCACTCCTGTCAATTCTTTGATGGAAAGAAAAAAAGCTAATGAGGTGGCATGTAAAAAACCAATAAAGACATTTGTAAAGTTAGGTATAGACTTACCAAATGCTTGCGGCAGGATATAACGTCGCATAGCTTGAGTAAATGTTAAACCTATTGCATACGCCGCTTCTAATTGTCCTTTGGGTACACTTAATATACCTGAGCGAATAATTTCTGAGGCATAGGCCCCAGCACTAAATGTAAGCGCGAGTATCACAAAAAATAATATAGGAATTGAGCTTGATTGAATTGCTAAATGGAAAGTATTTGCCACACCATCCACTATAAGGGGTAACCCAAAATAAACGAGCATGATATGCATAATAATAGGTGTGCCTCTGAAAAAGGATACATATAAATTTAATAATGGTGTGACAAATTTTATTTGCTTCATCCGCACAAAGGCTACGATTATTCCTATAACAATGCCTAAAAAAACAGGTGTAAATGTCATGAATAAGGTTAACGGTATTACTTTACTAATTTCTCGTAAAGCCTCCAACACAAATGCGATATCAATGGTCATAGCACATCCCCCTAATGAGTGGCAATTTCTTTTGGCATATAGCGATTAAAATAACGTTCATTGAATTTGAATATTTTTTCAAGAACCATCACTATCACAAAGTAAACAATAGACAATGCCACATATATTTCTAGCGCTCGTGTTGTGGAAGCAATCAAAGTTTCTCCACGCCCAACCATATCCATCACACCAATTGAAAAGGCTAGTGATGTATCTTTTAGTGAACTAATCATCGTGTTCGCGATATTTGGGAAAGCAACACGTATTGCTTGTGGGAAAACAATTCGCATAAAAGCTTGTGGACCATTTAAGCCTACGGAATAGGCTGCCTCCATTTGCCCATTGTCAACAGTTAATATGGCTGCACGAAATATTTCAGCAAAGGCTGCCGCATTGCTCAGTGTATACGTAATAATGACAAAATACATGGCATCCATTCGAGTAACATCAATATGAATGAGCTTTAGGATTGCAGGTACGCCATAAAATACTAAGAACAACTGCACTAAAATGGGTGTGCCACGAATAAATGATATATAAATTGTGATAATTTGCTTCAATACCGGTATGTGCAGAAGCTTCGGTATAGCTAGCATAATCCCTATCACCATACCAAAAAGTATGGAGAATACTAGGATTTCAAAAGTTACTGGTAAATACTGAAGCAATGTAGGGAGTAATTTCGCAATGAGTACGAAATCAAAGTTATTTTCCATACTTTTTTCTTCCTCTCTTGTTTGTTAAAAGTCTACTGAATAGTCATCTCCTAACCATTTTTGACTTAGTTCGCTTATAACACCCTCTTTCTTTAGCTCAACAATAGCCTCATCTAAACGCTCTTGTAACTTCACCTCATCCTTATTTAATAAGAAGTAAACTTTCGAATTTAATAATGCATCCCCGACGACTTTTTGCTGTGCCTCATTACTTTCGTTATAGTATTTCACGGCAAATGGTGTCGTAATAATAGCATCAATACGACCACTTGCAAGTTGATTATTCACATCGACTGAACCAGAAGAATACACGATATTCGCTCCTAAATTATGTTCCTTGTTATATTTTTCAATAAAGACAGCGGAGTTACTTGTCGGAGAAACGCTCACGTTTTTCCCTTTCAAATCATCAATAGATTGAATCTCTTTATTTTTTTCGTTCACTGTCACCTTTAATGGGAAAACATTATACGGTTCTTTATTGAATAAAAATTTCTCTTCTCGCTCACTATTCACTTCCATTTGATGGGCAATAAAATCAATTTTTCTTGTCTCTAAACTTAGTAATAGATTTGAAAATTCCATTGTTTTAAATTCAAATTCATACTCAGGTAACTTTTCATCGATGGCTCTAACTAGCTCTACATCATAGCCAGTTAGATTTCCCTTATCATCTAAAAAACAGATATTTGGAAACTGTGTACCTGTACCGACAATAATTTTTTGTACATCTTTCCCTCCTTGTGCCGTCTTTTGTTCACTCGAATCTTCGTCCGATTTCTCTGAACTCGCACATGCTGTTAATAGAGCAATTAGCAAAAGTAGCAAATAAAACAATATTTTTTTCATATAATTCCCTCTCCTTCTTCTATGCATGTGAGGGTAAGCCCACGGCAAGTGCATCCTTGACGTGCTCTAATCCGATTTCTGTTACGGCTCTATAGACGCCACTTTCCCTTGAACCAATCTCTACAACAGGCACGTACCGAATGCCATATTTTAAGTCAAGAATGTCTCTAAACGTATCATTATTTGTCACATCAACTGTTTTATAGGGAATGCGCTGTTCTTCTAAATAAGCTTTTATGTCATCACAATAGCTACACCCTTGCTTCGACCAAACAATTATATCTCTAGTCTTTGTCATCATTTTTCCTCCTTAGCTTACCGCTTCTATTTTCTCCAAATGTAAATTAATGGGACTTAAAAGTTCAAAGGAGCGTTGTCGTTCAAATTCCTTCAACACTGGTGTGTGCAAAATGAATTCATCTACTTGATATTGCACGTGAAAATTATCTAATAGGGCTTTAATTTCTTCTGGTGACCCATGGACAATATCTGCATCATACTGTTTGACCGTATACCCTTCTCCAGATTCCTGCCCAAATTTTTCTGCTAATTCTACTGATTGTAAAGTCAGCGTCCTGCCGCTTGCTAAATGCACCTTTGTAATCTTTTGGCCTTCTATCAGCTCTATTGCTTCGTTTTTTGTAGGAGCTGCAATGGCTGCGATGGAGACAGCAAAGTGACCTTTAGGATGATGTTCACGATAGATGCTAGCCGCCTGCGCTAGTAACTCATTGTCGCTATTAATGAATCGTGCAAAGACGAAGGCAATACCGAGCCTTCCTGCAAGTTCTGCACTTTGTGGACTTGCCCCTAATAAAAACAAAGCCGGCTTTACATTTGGAATTGGTGTTGCCTGCACACCATGCAGGTCATGATTCGTTGGTAAAGTTTGTTCAATTAATTGTTGTAAAAATGTTAGTCTCTCTTCAAAATCCTCGCCTTGATTGAGAGTGCCATATTGTAAAGCCTTCGTGGAAAGAGGCAAACCACCTGGCGCCTTCCCAATGCCTAAATCAACCCGGCCAGGTTCCAATGATGCAAGTACATGAAAATTTTCCGCTACTTTGTATGGACTGTAATGCTGGAGCATGACTCCACCTGACCCAATACGAATGGAATTGGTTTTTGCAAGTAAATAGGAAACTAATACTTCCGGGGATGACCCTGCTAGTGTATCAGTATGATGATGCTCCGATACCCAAAATCGGGAGTAGCCCAACTGCTCCGCTTTCTGTGCCAATGCTACAGTTTTTTGTAACGTTTGCTCATTTGTTGCTCCATCAATAATTGGACTTTGATCTAATATGCCTAATGTATAACTCATACACTGCCTCCTCCTTAATTTCATTTATTCAAATAAATTTACTTGGTTTTTAGACAGACTGTTTGACATAGCGACTTTCCTTGAACGGTAAACCCAAATTACCACGCAATGTGTCTGCTTCATAGTCTTTCCGATAAAGCCCTCTCGCTTGTAATATTGGCACCACTTTATCAACAAAATCTTCGAGGGCACCTGGTACCGTCACACCAATTATGAAGCCATCTGCTGCCTCCTTTTCAAACCATTCCTGTACAAGATCTGCCACGTGCTCAGCTGTCCCAAAAAATGCTGTTTTTGGAGTGGCCTCACGTAAAGCAACTTGACGTAAAGTAAGTCCTTCATTCTTAGCATATTGTTTAATATAATCTGTCGTACTTCTAAAGCTATTTGCCCCAATATCACCTAGCTCAGGAAACGGCGCATCCACATCATACTGTGTAAAATCATGATGATCGAAGTAACGCCCCAAATAAGCCAAAGCACGATCAATAGAAACGAGTTCAACGATTTCTTGGTATTTTGCCTCTGCTTCCTCATCTGTTTCACCAATGATAGGGGAAATTCCTGGGAAAATTTTCACTTCATCTGGATTGCGCCCAAATGCTGCAATCTCTGTTTTTACTCTTTTGTAAAATTTTTGCGACTCTTCTATGGTTGCTCCGTGTGTAAAAATGGCATCTGCATCCTTCGCAGCCAATCGAATCCCAGCATCAGATGACCCAGCTTGAAAAATAACGGGCTGACCTTGCTTTGTTCGTCCAATATTAAGTGGACCTTGGACTGAAAAATACTGCCCTTTATGATTTAACGTGTGTAATTTCTCTGGATCAAAAAATTGGTCATTTTCGACATCTGCAATAAACGCATCATCTTCCCATGAATCCCATAATCCTTTGACGACCTCTAAATATTCTTCGGCAAGTTGATAACGGTCTGCATGGCTTGGATGTTGGTCAATTGTTTTATTGTAGTTTAAAGCTGTATTCTCTAAAGGAGTAGTCACTACATTCCAACCTGCACGCCCTGCACTAATATGATCTAAAGAAGCAAATTGGCGTGCTATTGTGAATGGTTCGCTATAGGAAGTCGATACGGTCCCAACTAATCCAATGTTTTTGGTCGCTACAGCTAATGCCGATAATATCGTAATAGGCTCAAAACGATTTAAAAAATGAGGAATGGATTTTTCATTAATAAATAAACCATCCGCAATAAATGCAACATCAAATTTTCCTTGCTCCGCCTTTTGAGCCTGCTGAATATAAAAAGGCAAGTTGACACTTTGATTGCTCGCTACCTTTGGATGACGCCAACTTGAAATATTGCCACCTACTCCGTGAATAATTGCACCAAAACGAATTTTGTCCTGTCTAGCCAAATCAATTCCTCCTCAATTTTATTTTTTACTAAACATAGTGGTTAAGTATGCTTTTGTGTTAAAAAAATATTTATTTACAATATTTCATAAATAAATTTGGATTGAGAATGATATTACAGTTCATTGAAGCAATATGCAATAGGTTAAGTAATAGAAAAAATTTATGGTCTAATAAAATATTTTATCAATACTTGATTTGTACGCTTTCAAATTCCTTAGCTGTATCACAGATTGTCTGCCAAAAAGCTGATGTCAATGTATCTTTATTTTTATAAGTTAAAAATATATGTTGATTCATATCCAGTAAATGTTTGACATCTATCTCCACAAACTCGCCGCTTTCAAGTTCATTTTTGACACAAAGTTGGGGTAAAAAGCTTATATAATCTTTTGTGCGAATAAACGCTTTAGCGACTTCTAAATGATCTGTTCGAACCTCAATATTCGCTGCTACCCCCTCTACCTCGAACATTTTATGCACATAATTCCAATCAAACGCTCCACATTCAAAAAACACCATTTTCTGTTGTGCCAATTCTTTCACTTGTATGGATTCTTGTAGTTGTAAAGGATGATCGCGATGCTTCACAAGTTTCACTGCATTATTTAATAATAACTCATTGCAAACTCCATCCCTATGCACATACTGAATGAAAGCTAAGTGAATTTGATGACTTTCCAATTTTTCTAATAGCATGGCTGTTGATCCAGTCATCAATTGAAACCGCAAATTTGGGAATTTTTCTTTCCATTTGGGCAATGCATCTGCTAAAAAATATTGAGCTGTTACTCCATTTGCACCAATACATACGTCATCTGTTTCCTGTGTCTCTTCTAATTGCTTTTTTCCTTGCTGAAATGTTTGCACAATTTGAGTAGCAAAAGGTAAGAAGTCTTTGCCTTTATCTGATAAGGTCACACTTCGTCCATCTCGATAAAATAATTCAACACTTAGCTCTCGCTCTAATGATTTGATTCGTGCAGTCACAGTTGGCTGCGATAGAAACAAGGCATTGGCTGCCTTATGGGTACTCTTATAATGTACAACATATAAAAAAGCCTCAATATGGTCTATATTCATGTAAATTCCACCCCTTCATTCCTTTTTTATTTCATTATATAAATAATTCATTATATTCTCCATATTTTATAGGAAAAGTATGTTTTATTTCTATACCGACACAAAAGAAAAAAGTAACCCAGCGTCTCCCAGGTTACTTGACTATGTAGCGATGTAGCCATCCATCTTGACAACAAACATCGCGCATGGTGAACATCCCTCTGTCTGCCAACCACTTGTATGTTATTCACATGGGCACCCTCTGTTGCCCATGTAAACTCTATCTATCGTACTTCTCAACCCGAGAAGTATATGTCAGATATTATGCTAGAATCGATGCTAGAACTGCTTTCTGTGCATGAAGTCTGTTCTCAGCTTGCTCAAAGATATATGAATTAGAGCCATCAATAACAGATGTTGCCACTTCTTCCTCACGATGTGCTGGCAAGCAATGCAGGAACATATAATTTGGTTTCGCATAGGCAACTAGCTCATCATTAATTTGATAATCTGCAAAGTCTTGCAAACGTTTTGCTGCTTCTTCCTCTTGGCCCATTGATGTCCAAACATCCGCATAGACAACATCTGCATTTAATACAGCCTCCACAGGGTCATTTGTGATCATAACTGTGCTGCCATTTGCCGCTGCAATAGCCTGTGCTTTCGCGATTACTTCCGCATCACATTCATAACCAACAGGTGTTGCCACGGCTACATTCATACCAACATGTGCTGAAGCAACTACTAAAGAATGTGCTACATTGTTGCCATCTCCCACATAGGCAATTTTAAGTCCTTTTAAAATACCTTTGTTTTCTGCAATTGTTTCTAAATCCGCTAAAGCTTGGCATGGATGATAGATATCCGTTAATCCATTGATGACAGGAATTGCCGCATGCTCTGCAAGCTCCTTGACCATCGCATGGGAATTTGCTCGGATCATAATACCATCTAAATAACCTGATAATACGTGTGCTGTATCGTAAATGGATTCGCCGCGACCAATTTGTAAATCACGCGCATGCATAAACATACTTTTCCCACCTAGTTGATTCATGCCAACTTCAAATGAAATACGAGTACGCGTTGAATGTTTTTCGAAAATCATACCCAGTGTTTTACCTTCAAGTAATCTTGGGCATTTCCCTTCTTTGGTGATCATTTTAAGCTGTGTTGCTAACTCAATCAGTTCTTCAACTTCTTGACTTGTATAGTCTAGCAAAGTTAGCAGGTCTTTTCCTTTTAAACTAGACACTAACTTCAGCTGTACTTCCTCGAGTAATTTCATGGCTTTCGCTCCTTATATCGTTGCTGTTGAAATTAGTATAACATGCATAAATATAAAATCAACTGAATTTTTATAATTAATTCGAATCACTATTCATTTGTTATTAAATGTGTCTAAAATTCATCATTATGAATACTTATGCATATTAAGCAATTTTCAAAAATCACAAAACCTCTATGAAGTATTCTAGTATGCTTAAATCCTTATCAGTACTTCGGTTAGAGAGGGTGTTTATTTGTTTACGGTGAAGTATAAGGAGCTATCTAAAAAAGTGGAAAAATGGATCCTAGTTGGAAGCAGTAAAAGAAGAACACGCAGGTGGGCAGCTATCACTTGGGCGGAGTTTGTTAGTGACAAAGGTGAAAATGTCGTGAATACCATTTTCCTTTGTGAGTATGACTCAGGTAAGCTCATTATTAATGAATAAGATGAACTAGAAAAATTATTTCTATTAACAACGGAAGAAATAATGAACAATTCTTTAATACCTTACAGTTGGCTTTTTAGAACTATCATAAAAAAACTCCTACCAAATATTTGATAGGAGGTAAAATCATATTATTTCTATAATTAATCGAAGGTATTTCATTCTTTTAACTACTTCATGGTCATTTTTTAATGACTTCCAACATTAATTTAGCAGCACTATTCATAATCATTACGATGTAGGATATTCACTTAGTGCTTGTACGCCATTTGCTGTTCCATAGATTGAACATCCTATGCCTTCCCATACTCATAACTAATACCTAATCAATACTACCTGTTGGGTATAATGTAGTTCCTCCAATGGAGACTTTTATTTCATTAGACAATGGAACATTATATTCATCAATAACCGTTCTCCACCATTCCCATGCAAGGCCTGTACATTCTCTTGCATAGATTCTTATATTTTTTGAATTAGGTGGAAGTGGTATTACTGTAGAGAAATGAGCTGTTTTGTCTTTCCAATTTCCATCCCAAGTTTTATGGGTTAATACTTCATTTCCATTTTCATCATAGGAAAATTCGTCCCAGGCTACTTCAAATTGAGCAACGTATGCACCATAATGATCAAGGATGATCTTTCCTTTAGAATATTCTGTAGCTGTCGTCTCGATATAATCTGTATTGTTATGAACAGCAGCAATTGAATGATCCTTTAAGAAAACACTTGTATATGAAATTGGATATGCTGGATTTTTAAGACTAAATTCTCCATTATCTTTAATTATTTCTCGAATATCATTAAAGTCCTTTGAGACAATTTGATTATGCTTTTGTGAATCTCCGCCTAATACTACAGCCGTAAAGGAACTTTCTTCAAAAATATCCTTGTATTGTGCACTAGTTTCTACATTAGTATTAACATTCTTCAATAAGGCTTTAAAAGCAGCTTGGACATCCTTGCTTTTAGAGCTTGTCTCTAATTTCACATAAATTGTTCTACCATAAGCTACATTTGACACCATAACGGGAGGGGCATCGTTACTTACTCCTTTACGAGTTAACTCTGTAAAATCAACACTATCATCGAAAAGGTCTGATGGATTGTTAGGCAGTTCAGCACTTACGGTATAAAAAATTTGTTTATATGCCGCAACCATCACTTTTTTCTCTCCATTCGCAATCGCATTAAAGTCAATTCCCAGTGAATTGTCGAGAACTTGGGCGTTTACATTCAGAGCGCTTGCTATTTGAGATTTGCTATAAACCATTGATTCTGAATATTGTAGTCTTGCAGGCAAAGTATGTGTTGTGGAATATTTCTCACTCCATGTAGATACTAATTCATCTACTGCTCCTGACACATTACCATATGTTGGATTATCAACGGTCGTAGTATTTTCTCTTTTCATGCCAGGTAAATCAATGCTTATATTTAGCGGTTTTCTTTTGGCCACCAATAAATTTGGTTGATTGTCTGCAAAAGCTTGGTTTGCAAGTTGTAATACTCCTGGATATGTACGATTCGCCATTGAATCAATAATTGAAATATCCACCGGTGAAGTTGTCAGTGATTTTTTATTACGTTCAACCACTATAAATTTATCATTTGCATTAATACCTTCTCTCGGAACAAAGCTATCAACCTTGTCACCATTCACTGCTAATACTTCTTTGTTATTGTAGTTCAAATTTGCTATACCAGTATCAATGTCATTCGATTTGCTTTTTTCACTAGAACTATTAAGTGTTTCAGCAAAAGAAATACTAGGATAATTTATGATGCATAGACTAATAGATAAACATACTAGAATCTTTATTACTTTTTGAATTCTCAAAGAAAACCACTCCTTTTATAGGAAATTATACCATATAAAAATAATTTTCAAATATAGTATTTTGGTTTCATTTTCAAGTAATTCCACCATCCTTCTAGAGCTATATAACTTTTCATAATTAAAATCTACTTTGATATATACTTTTTTGGTTTAACCAACCCAATATAAAAAGCCTTCTAACATTTTAATTAGAAGGCCATTAATATTTAGTTCTTTTTGTTTAATTAATCGAAAGTAATTTTATTCACTGCTTCACGGTCTAATTTTTTAATAACTTCTACCATTAATTTAACAGCATTATCATAATCATCACGATGTAGGATACCTGCATGTGAATGGATGTAGCGTGTCGCAATACCGATTGATAGTGCTGGTACGCCATTTGCCGTTACGTGGATTGAGCCAGCATCTGTACCACCGCCAGCCATTGCTTCAAATTGGTATGGGATATTGTTCTCGTCTGCTACGTCTAATACGAATTCACGTAAGCCACGGTGTGATACCATAGATGCATCATACACAACAATTTGAGGACCCGCACCCATTTTACTAGTTGATTCTTTAGCTGTAACTCCTGGAGTATCTCCTGCTACGCCTACATCAACAGCAAATCCAATATCTGGTTGAATTTTATGTGTCGCTGTTTTAGCACCACGAAGTCCAACTTCTTCTTGTACATTCCCTACTGAATAAAGAATGTTAGGATGTTTTTCATTTTGTAAAGCTTTCATAACATCGATAGCAATGGCACAACCGATACGGTTATCCCAAGCTTTTGCTAACAGATATTTTTCATTTTTCATAACATTGAATTCAAAATATGGTGTTACCATATCGCCAGGGCGTACGCCCCACTCAAGCACTTCATCTTTAGAAGCAGCACCAATATCGATAAACATATCTTTAATGTCTACTACTTTATTGCGCACATCAGCAGGTAAAATATGAGGTGGTTTTGAACCAATAACCCCAATCACTTCATCGCCCTTACGTGTCGTAATTGTAACGCGCTGTGCAAGCATAACTTGGCTCCACCAGCCACCTACTGTTTGGAATTTGATAAAGCCTTTGTCATCGATTTGCGTAACCATGAAACCTACTTCATCTAAATGTCCTGCTACGACGATTTTAGGCCCGTTTTCATCGCCTACTTTTTTAGCAATTACACTACCTAAGTTATCTGTTTCTACAGTATCTGCATATGGTGCAATGTATTTTTTCATGACCTCGCGCGGTGCACGTTCATTACCTGCGATACCATTTGCATCTGTTAAATCTTTAAACATTTGTAATGTTGGATCTAGTTGTGTCATCCTTTTGCCTCCTACTTCTTGTATCTACTTTATTATACTTCGTTTACCGAAATATTCCTAGCTTAATCGTCTGAAAATTGGTGTATTTCTTAATTATTTAATATCCGGAACGCTGACGATTATAATTTTCTTGGTTTTTTTCTATATAGGCACGAACTACATCTTCGAATGTAAAATCAAGATTGTGTGCAAGTATTCCATAGCATTGCCAAATCGCTAAATAACGATCCTCTGTAGGTTGTTGAATAAATGACAAAATAACATTTTGAGTCGCTAAAAATGTTGCCGTTAAATTTCTACTCTCTTCTACCACTGGCCATTTTTCGATTGCTGTATAGCCCTTTAATAAGCCCAGGGATAAGATAAAATGAATAGAATCCACATATTCTTCTAAAATGACTTCACGTGCTGATGGCCCCTTTGTGCTCCAAAATTTAAAGCAGCGCGTTTCATTGGCAAGCTCAGCTAGCTCCACCATTAATGCTAGCCCTTTTTCTTGAAACACATCTTGCTGAATATTTTGCGTTTGCTCAATGAAATCATCAAGCTCTTTTTGCATGGTAAACAATTGTTGTAAATTCATTTTTTTCTCCTAAATTTCTAAAAAATATTTAAATAAAAATGAAACTATTTGACCTCCCTAATCGTATAGGAAAGAATAACCTTTCTTCAAGGGGGAAATTTGAAAATGTTGCCTTTATTAATTCGACTTGCTGTAATAGCGCTTATTATTTATGTATTTTATAAAGCGATTCGTTATATAACTGATCCTAAACGAAAACTTGATGAAGCCTATGAAAAAGGCCAATATTACTTTTATGATGACGTTAAGAATGTCCGGAAAAATTTCTTTATTTCCTATAAGGGTGCTCTTTTTGAAGGCGAGAAGTATCTAGGTACGACAGAGGATGCCTTTGAGGTTGTCACCATTTTTGTTGGTGCACGTGATACTGCAACTTTGCAGGGCTTTTCAAAAAGTGACTTTGAATATTTACAGCAAGAAATTCTATTAAATTATCCAAGTGCGAAAATCAATTGGAAGCAGCCCATTGAACAGCTTATGCGTAACACATCCTCTTGATGAGGATGTGTTTTAATTGTTTTCACTTATATCCACAATTGTACGATGATAAAAATTTGAATGGCTGCAAGTAGAGGAAAACCAAATGCAAAACTATTGTGGCGTGTTTTGTGTCGGAATAAATACATGCCAAGCACCCCACCAATTGCCCCTCCTACGATGGCTAGCGTAAACAAAGTGCGTTCTGCAATACGCCATTCATGCTTTTTTGCACGCGATTTATCCATACCCATTAAAATGAGCAACACAATCGATATAATACTCATATAAGCTAATAATGCTTGTCCCATTCCCTACTCCTTTATCCAGAAACGTTATATTATTAATCTAACACAAAAAAGACTGATGGAAAAATCCATCAGTCTTTTTTTCACCTGTCGCTACGCTTTCGGTGCAGAAATAATAGTTGACTTTGTCAATTATTATTTAGCTACTGCTTTTTTAGCAGAGTCTGCTAATTGAGTGAATGCTGCAGCATCAGTTACCGCTAGGTCAGCTAACATTTTACGGTTAACTTCGATACCAGCAACTTTTAAACCGTGCATTAAACGGCTGTATGAAAGACCGTTCATGCGAGCAGCTGCGTTGATACGAGTGATCCATAATTTACGGAAATCACGTTTTTTCTGACGACGGTCACGGTAAGCATACTGACCTGATTTCATTACTGCTTGGTTAGCAACTTTGTATAATGTATGTTTTGAACCATAGTAACCTTTAGCTAATTTTAATACTTTTTTACGACGTTTGCGCGTCACTGTTCCGCCTTTTACGCGTGGCATATGAATTACCTCCTGCTTTTCATTAAAAAATGAATGTTAGTATTTTTTTGTAGTCAATTATTTCATGTAAACAAGTAAAGATTTGATACGTTTAAAGTCACCAGATGAAACGATGTTTGCTTTACGTAGGTGACGTTTTTGTTTCGTAGATTTGTTTGCGAATAAGTGGCTTCCATAAGCACGGTCGTATTTTAATTTACCTGAACCCGTTTTTTTGAAACGTTTCGCAGCTCCACGGTGAGTTTTCATTTTTGGCATGTCGAATTCCTCCTAAACTGTTCGTCTAATATTATTTCTCGTTCTTTGGTTGAAGAACTAAGAACATGCTTCGGCCTTCCATCTTCGGTTTTTGTTCAACCGTTGATACTTCAGCACAAGCTTCAGCAAAACGATCTAACACACGTTGACCAATATCTTTGTGTGTAATCGCACGACCTTTGAAACGTAGGCTACATTTTACTTTATCGCCTTTTTCAAGGAATTTAATCGCATTACGTAACTTCGTTTGGAAATCATGCTCATCGATTGTTGGGCTCAGACGAACCTCTTTCATTACGATGACCTTTTGATTTTTACGAATTTCACGGTCTTTCTTTTGCTGTTCAAACTTAAATTTACCATAGTCCATGATACGAGCGACTGGCGGCTTGGCTTGAGGGGCCACAAGGACAAGATCCAAGTTTACACGAGTGGCGATTTCTAGCGCTTCGTTACGTGTCTTTACACCAAGCTGGTCACCATTGTGATCGATTAATCGAAGTTCACGTGCGCGAATGCCTTCGTTTACATACATGTCTTTGCTAATAGTAATCCACCTCCAAGTAGTTGTCGCGAATACATGGTTTGGGCAAAGTCTTGCCCGGTTGAACGGTACATCCTCTTGTCATGTCCATAAAAAAAGGACGGACATTTTGAAGATGTCCGCCCGCTATATGTGCATGCGTATGTGTACGCAAAACAATTCAACGTGTCATACCTGTTCACAGCCTTTAAAGCGTTGTATCAGGTGAGAAGCGGGCAGCCTCTACTTCAACCACAAACTTTGTATTCATTAACCTTAATTATATTAGCATGTATATGATAAGCTGTCAAATATCTTTTTTTCTTATCATTACTAGATTGATCTAACATTAAATGATTTATACAAAAGCAAGATTCATTTTATACAAAAAACCTCACTTTTGCAAGCGAGGTTTCTTATGAAAATATTATTTTGTAATTTCTGCTTTTATAGCTGTTAGGAAATCCTCAAAACTAATTGTTTCGGAATCTTTTGAGCCATAACGACGAACATTTACGCCATTTGCTTCAACTTCTTTATCACCAATCACAAGCATATACGGAATCTTTTTCATTTGTGCTTCACGGATTTTATAGCCTAATTTTTCTTCACGATCATCCATTTCCACACGTAAGCCCGCCGCTATTAATTGCTCTTCAATTTGTTTTGCATAGTCGAAGTGTGCTTCATTCGATACTGGGATGACTTCTACTTGTACCGGAGCTAACCAAGTTGGGAAAGCACCTTTATATTCTTCAATTAAGAAAGCAACGAAACGTTCCATTGTTGATACAACACCACGGTGAATAACGACTGGACGATGTGGTTTTCCATCTTCTCCCACATAAGTTAGGTCAAAACGTTCTGGTAATAAGAAGTCTAGTTGAACTGTTGATAAAGTTTCTTCTTTACCAATCGCTGTTTTTACTTGAACGTCAAGTTTAGGACCATAGAATGCAGCTTCACCTTCTGCCTCGAAGTAGTCTAAACCAAGCTCATCCATTGCCTCTTTTAACATGCTTTGTGCTTTTTCCCACATTGCATCATCATCGAAGTATTTTTCAGTATCTGCTGGGTCGCGATATGATAAACGGAATGAATAATCTTTTAAATCGAAATCTTTATAAACCTCTAAGATTAATTGAACAACTTTTTGGAATTCCACTTTAATTTGGTCTGGACGAACAAAAATATGTGCATCGTTTAAAGTCATTCCACGTACGCGTTGTAGGCCTGAAACTGCTCCTGACATTTCATAGCGGTGCATTGTACCAAGCTCTGCAATACGTAAAGGAAGATTACGATAAGAATGCATACTATTTTTGTAAACCATCATATGGTGAGGACAGTTCATTGGACGCATAATTAATGTCTCGTTGTCCATTTCCATTGGTGGGAAAATAGAATCTTGGTAATGATCCCAGTGACCTGAAGTTTGATAAAGCTCTTTCGAACCTAATACTGGTGTATAAACATGCTTATAACCAAGCGATAATTCTTTATCTACAATATAACGCTCAATGACACGACGAATTGTTGCACCATTTGGTAACCAAAGTGGTAAACCTTGACCGACTTTTTGAGAAGTTGTAAATAACTCTAATTCTTTCCCGATTTTACGGTGATCACGTTCTTTTGCTTCTTCTAACATTTGTAGGTGATGTTTTAATTCTTCTTTTTTGAAGAATGCTGTACCGTAAATCCGTTGTAGCATTTTGTTATCAGAGTTGCCTCTCCAATAAGCACCTGCTAATGATAACAACTTGAATTCACGAAGTTTACCAGTAGATGGTACGTGAATACCACGGCAAAGGTCGAAAAACTCTCCTTGATAATAAATTGAAACTTGCTCATCTGCAGGAATCGCTTCTAGTAATTCTAATTTATATTCATCGCCAATTTCTTCAAAAATTGCTTGTGCTTCTGCACGACTTACATTTTTGCGTTCCACCTCTAAATTTTCAGCAATAATTTTTTTCATTTCTTTTTCAATTGCTGGTAACTCTTCAGCAGTGATTGGTGTTGGTGAGTCAATATCGTAGTAGAAACCACCTTCAATGACAGGACCTATACCAAGCTTCACATCTGGAAATAAACGTTTAATTGCCTGTGCTGTTAAGTGTGCTGTTGAGTGGCGTAAAATCTCAAGTGCTTCTTCATCATCTTGTGTGATAATAGCAATTGTTGCATCTTCTTCGATTGGTGTTTTTAAATCCACTAACTCACCATTAATTTTACCTGCATAGGCTTTTTTTCGTAAGCCAGGGCTGATTGATAATGCTACGTCATCTGTTGATGTACCTTTTACAAATTCCTTTACAGCGCCATCTGGGAAAGTTAATTTAATCATTTCTGACATATTCTTTGCACTCCTTTGTTTTTGTTGAATACATAATGATTGATGAGCGTTTGACTAATGAATTAAATGATTAGGCTTCTTATTTGAGCGCACTCCAACTCGGATTGAGCGAGATCTCCACATCTAAAAAAACAAAAAAGCTCCGTCCCTCACAAAAGGGACGAAGCGTATGCTCGTGGTTCCACCCTTCTTCCTTCCGACTTACAAAGTCAGACGAAGCTCAAGGCTAGCTAACGGGCTAGGGACCGGCGAAAGATTATCCCTTTCGCTGCTCAGTAGGTAGTAAATGATGCGTTCATACTAGGAAGCTTTCAGCCGATGACTTCCCTCTCTAGAAGCTGATACACAAAATTCATGTCCTCATCAATGCATATTGATATTTAGTATATGAGTCAGTATACGCTCGATTGTCGAAAAATGCAACTACCAATGTTACATCCTACGGTTATTGCCACGCATTTCAATTGGCTCTGTCAAGGCTTTGATACGCTCCATAATACGCCCCGCCTTGACAACCTCAATATCACCTTTTTGCGATTGGGCTAAATGGTGCTCTAATTCTCCATAATTAAAATTAGATGTAATAAACGTTGGCAATTGTTCAGCCATACGATAATGGAAAATGGTTCCTAAAATTTCATCTCGTGTCCAGGCGGTCATTGTTTCTGCTCCTAAATCATCGAGCATTAAGACAGGTGCCTTTTTTATATAGTCTATTTTTTCATTCAATGTATTATCGCCAATAGCATTTTTCATTTCCCGTAAAAATTCTGGCACAAACACAACAACAGAACGTATTTTTATAGACGCTAATTCATTCGCGAGTGCGCCAAGCACAAAAGACTTCCCTACTCCAAATTTACCGTATAAGTAAAAACCTTTTGATGGTAAATGACCTGATTCTTTTGTCGCTTTTACAAATTGTGCTGCTTTTTGGGCAATCATTACTCGTGATTCATCATCAATACTTAAATCTTGAATAGTTGCTTGAAGCACATCTTTTGGCATATGCATACTTGCAATCATATTCGCGACATCCCGACGCTCTTCTTCCCTGATCTTTTGCTCACAACGTACATAATCAATTTCAACTGTGTTCCGAACTACCCTTAAAGTAGGTAGGAAGCCTTTTAAATAGTTTGTACAATGTTCCGTGTTATCACAGCCGCAGCACTCCGTAGATTGACTAATAAATTCATGGAGCTTAGGTAAATTTCGTTCGATATTGTCATAGTTTAATTCATCTGCATGTCGTGCTAGAAATTCTTGCACTCGGGGATTTTCTAAAATTTCACGGCGCATGGCCTCATAACGTTCTTTGAACGAGGGTACATTAATAGCTCGTTTTAATGGTCCATTTATAGGTTCGATTGTTGCTCACCTTCTTTACTATTCACTTTTTCCTAGCATTTCTAATATTTTTTGACGTTCTTTTTCAAAATCTATCGTGCTAGAAGTACTTTCCTCTTGCTTCTCATCACGTTTATAAAACCATTCAGGGACTTTTTCTTCTCGTTGATGTCCTGAACGTCCCTTAACACGTTGATTCGTTTTATTTGTCGTTTGAGGTTTGTTTTTCCAAGTTGTATATTTATCATGCTCTTGGCGTGCGAGCTCCATTGCTTCTTTAGCAGTTTGAATATTTTTACGAACCCAATGATCCGCGATCGTTTCCACATATTTTTTAGGCAACTTCATATCCGTTGTTAACATAACATACTCAAGCAAAGCATTGACCACCCCAATCGGCATACCATGCTGAACAATCAAGCTTTCTGCTAGTTGTACAGAGGTTTGCAAAGGTTCTTTACCATTATTTATATCACGTAACACTTGAATAGGAGCCGTAGTCTCTAAATAGTGTTGTAACTCCTGATCCTTCGTTTTTTGACCTGTTTCTTCTAATGGCAGGGGCTCGCTTACTCTCGCTATTTTTGGTGGCTCTTTAGATACGGTCAACTTATAGAAATCGGCAGCTGCCTTGCGTAAGCGTTCTTGTGAAATCCCTATATCATCATCTAAAGCTAGTATCACTACTTTTTGCATATCGAGGGCTGTTAAATGGTATAAAAATGCCAGTTTTGCAATCGACTCACGAACTTCTAATGTCAGTAAACTAGACGGTACCAATTGCTCGGATAAACCTGCTTGTAACAAGTCAAAGTCAAATTGCTCCAAATAAAAAGGATATACCCTTTGTTGTTTATCCTTATGATTCGTATCTACTTGTAAATCTGATGGAATATTTGAATGAACAGGCTTATAGACATCTATAAAAGCGCGTGATACGTCCTTAAAATCTGCGTCCCTCACAGGTGACATAAAACGTTGACGTAAATTACGATATGCCTGCTCTCCAATTTTGCTAAACAAAAACATCGACAACAGTGGGTCTTTCATAAAGCTTTCTGCATCTAAAGGACGCTGTAGCTCATATAAAAAACTTCGCTCATCAGCATTTTCTTTTTTCCATGTACGTAGTAAACCAATTGCTTCAAGGGCTATACGTGCCTCAAACACTTTACCAATAGGCAGACCAAGCACATTTATTAAATAATAATGAGTCATTTGCTGTCTTGGCAGTTGCTCTGCTTCTGCCCATAAAGTCAAATAAAGGCTAATGGGGTCTGAGCCCGTTAAAGGTTGATAGAATAACGTTACTAATTGACGCTCCTGTGTAGAAAATGCTTGAGGTAGACGAATGTCAAAAGGATCGCCAGGCTGCAATTCCTTATACAAATGAATCAACGTCATTCATCCTCTCTATTTTCTATGATTTTTGCTCCGTTTGACGTTGAATAATATCTTTAATCTCCTCGATAAAGACATTGATATCTTTAAACTGACGGTAAACCGACGCAAAACGCACATAGGCCACCTCATCAATTTTAGCTAAGCGGTCCATTACCATTTCACCGACATCTTCTGAGCGTACCTCTGAATTACCAATACGACGAAGATCTTTTTCAATTGATAGGACAAGTTGCTCCAGTATATCAAGCGCAACTGGGCGTTTCTCACAGGCACGAATAAGCCCACGAAGTACCTTTTCACGGCTAAATTCCTCTCGTGAACCTTCTTTTTTCACTACAACTAATGGGGTCTCTTCAATTTTTTCAAACGTTGTAAATCGGAAGCCACATGACTCACATTCACGACGTCTACGAATTTCTTTATTATCATCTACTGGCCTCGAATCCACAACACGCGTTCCGTTAAATTGGCAAGATGGACATCTCATATAATTACTCTCCTGGTTTACAACAATTTAATATTTCTATTATAACAAATTTCCTACATGTAAGAAAAGTGCATTCACGTTAGTGAGCTCATGATAAACCTAAAGGACCTAAAGTACAAGGAAAGTTTTTTAAAAAAGCACATTGAAACCAGTTAGATTTCAATGTGCTCAAAATTAAAATATTATGCGTTTACTGTTTCTAATGCATTAGCCACTTTTTTCACTAGATCAACAACACGTGCAGAGTAACCCCACTCATTGTCATACCAAGCAAGCACTTTCACTTTACGGTTACCTAATACCATTGTAGAAAGTCCATCAACTGTTGATGAGTATGTCGTTGTATTGTAATCAGAAGATACTAGTGGTTCAACTGAGAAGTTTAAAATTCCTTTCATCGGACCTTCTGTTGCAGCTTTTACGAATGCTGCATTGACAGAATCAACTGTCACATCTTTATTTAAATCTACTACGAGGTCAACTAAAGATACATTTGGTGTTGGAACACGAAGTGCCATACCATGAATTTTACCTTCTAATTCAGGTAAAACTAATTTTAATGCTTTTGCCGCTCCTGTAGATGTTGGAATAATGGATTGTGCGCATCCACGTGCACGACGTAAATCTTTATGTGGATTGTCTAAGTTCTTTTGATCGTTTGTATAAGCATGAACAGTTGTCATTAATCCATTTTCAATACCAAATGTATCATTTAATACTTTTGCTACTGGTGCTAAGCAGTTAGTTGTACAAGAAGCATTCGAAATTACATCATGTTTAGCAATATCAAGTTTGTCATCATTAACACCTAAAACAATTGTTACGTCCTCGTTTTTACCTGGTGCTGTTAAGATAACTTTTTTCGCGCCCGCTTCTAAGTGCATTGCTGCTTTGTCACGTTCGTTAAATTTACCAGTAGCTTCAATAACAATATCAACACCCATTGCAGTCCAAGGTAATTTTAATGGATCTCGTTCACTAATAATTTGAACACGTTTACCATTTACAATTAAAGCATCGCCTGCTGGTTCTACCGTACCCTCAAATGTTCCGTGATTTGTGTCATACTTAATCAAATGTGCTAACGTTTCTGCTGGATAGCTAGCGTTAATTGCAACAATATTTAAACCTTGTTGTACGATCGCTTGGCGGAAAACCATACGTCCGATACGTCCGAAACCATTTATAGCAATTGATACTGTCATTTAAAAATCCTCCTGTGAGTACATACTCAGATTAATTATATACTTTATGGTGATTAGTATAACACAATTTTAAAAAAGATGAACATTATATACTCATAATATTAAAGTTCTTATTTTCTGAAAAATTATTTTTTATTATGGCTTTTCGCCCATAAAAAAATGCGTAGCAAGGTTTAATTTGCTACGCATTTAGCCTGAAATAACTTAAACGACATCCCAATAAGTTAGGATTTTCTTTAATTGTTCCTCTGTATTTTCTATATTCTCATTATTATAAATGACCGCATGTGCTCCTTTTTCTTTGACAGTCATAGGTAGCTGCGAGTGCATACGTGCTAAGGCATCCTCTTTTGATAAATGATTGCGTTCCATTAAACGTCGGAGTTGAACCACTTCACTTACTGAAACGACAATGATACGCTCCACAAAATGCTGAAGCTTACTTTCAAATAACAAGGGAATATCCATGACAACGTGCTCATACCCTCCTTCTAAATAGGCATCACGTTGACGTAACATTTCCTTTCTAATGGCCGGATGCATGATATCATTTAAAATTTTACGCTTGGCAGGCTCATGAAAAATAATATCTCCAAGCATTGTTCGATTTAAATTTCCGTCCTCTAGCAATATATCTTGCCCGAAGCTTTCAGCAATGAGTGCTAATGTTTCCGTTCCTGGTTCGACGACATCTCGCGCTACAATATCTGCATCGACAATCGGTAATCCCAGTTCGAGCATCATTTTTGCTACTGTACTTTTTCCGCTTGCAATACTTCCTGTAAGTCCGATAATCATTGTTAAATCCCCTTTAATGTTGACAATTTGGGCAAAAAACCGATGTACGACCACCAACTGTCATTTGACTTGTTGCCGTTCCACATGCTGGACATATCTTTTTCCCATACATTTTCAAACGATTCTGCATGCTTCCAGCTTCCCCATTGATGTTTCGATAATCAGAAATCGTTGAACCACCTGCTTCAATACTTTGACGTAAAACAGCAACAATCTCTTCAAATAATGCCCGCTTTCGTTTCTCGCTTATGCGATTCAATTTTCGAGCAGGATGAATTTTCTGAGCAAACAGTGCCTCCGTTGCATAAATATTGCCACAGCCCGAAATGACTTGCCCATCCATAATCACTTCTTTTACAGCCTTATTCGCATATTTCGGTAGTTTGGATTTTGTCATAAAAAAATCACACGCTAACTCATCAAATGGCTCCGGTGCCATTTTTGTCAAAGGGGCGTGATCTTCAATTTTTGTCAGAAAACGAAGTTCACCAAAGCGGCGAATATCTGAATAAATTAAGTAACCACCATCAGCCATTTTAAAAGTTGCATGAATATGCTTTTGGAATTTAGCTTCATTGATTTCTTCTGGTGAATTCACTACAAACCATGCACCTGTCATCCCCAAGTGACTGACAAGAACATATGGGACATCTTCTTTCAGCAAATGAAAGAAAATATATTTCGCACGTCGTTCAATCTTCGTAATCGTCATTTGGGACAACGTCAATTCAAATGCATCAGGCTCTGCTTGTTTAACGATACATTGTTTCCCCTCACTAAAAGAGAAATGTACCCTTTCAGATAGCTGAACGTGTTGAATTGTACGTCCTTCAATCTTTGGCTTCAATGCCTGGACGACACCTTCCACCTCTGGTAATTCAGGCATTTGAACCCCTCCTTATTTTGCTTCATACCATGTTGAACCATGGTTAAAATCTACTTTAAGTGGTACGGACAGCTCTATGGCGTTTTCCATTACTTCAGGTACAATTTTTTCTAGCAGCGCAATCTCTTCCTTAGGTGCTTCAAAGATTAATTCATCATGCACTTGTAAAAGAAGCTTTGCCTGCATATTTTCCTTTTTCAGACGAGCGTCCATATCAATCATTGCTTTTTTAATAATATCAGCAGCGCTTCCCTGAATAGGGGTGTTCATTGCCGTGCGCTCAGCAAAACTTCTTAAATTAAAGTTTGAGCTCGTAATATCCGGTAAATAGCGACGTCTATTTAAAATAGTTGTGACATAACCATTGAATTTCGCATTTTGCACAATATCATCCATATACTGTTTAACCCCTGGGAAACTTGCGAAATATTTCTCAATAAAAGTTGCTGCTTCCTTACGAGTAATATCTAAATTTTGTGATAAGCCATAATCACTGATGCCATAAACAATTCCAAAATTAACAGCTTTCGCTGCACGACGCATATTACTATCAACTTCATCTTCTGATACATGGAATACATCCATAGCTGTACGCGTATGGACGTCCATTCCTTCACGGAAGGCCTCTACAAGGTTTTTATCTTCGGACATATGTGCAAGCACGCGTAATTCGATTTGCGAATAGTCCGCAGAAAACAGTATCCAATCCTCTTTCGCAGGGACAAATGCTTGACGGATTTTACGTCCCTCCTCTAATCGGATAGGGATGTTTTGTAGATTCGGATCCGTCGAGCTTAGTCGTCCTGTAGCAGTTAAAGCTTGTTGGAAGCGAGTATGCACTTTGCTATCCTTTTCATGGATTTCCTTCAGCAACCCTTCAATATAAGTAGACTGTAATTTACCAAGCTGACGATATAACAGAATATATTCAATAATGGCATGCTCGGATTTTAACTTCTCTAATACATCAGCAGCCGTTGAATAGCCCGTCTTCGTTTTTTTAATAACAGGTAAACCTAATTTATCGAATAAAATAACACCTAATTGTTTTGGTGAATTAATATTAAACGTTTCTCCTGCCTCCGCATAAATTTCTTGTTCAAGCACGACAAGCTTTTCATTAAGCTCTTGGCCCATTTTTTCTAGCGTAGCACGGTTAACGGTAACGCCTTCACTTTCCATCTCACCTAAAATGGCTGCCAGTGGCAATTCCAAGTCTTTATAAAGATCAAATTGTTCATTTTCCTTTAATAATGCCTCTAGCTTCGGCTGTAATGACCAGACAGCATAAGCTTTTCGGCTAACATGCTGTGCAAGTTTATCTATTTCAGGTATAGCACGTTTGGCTCCCTTGCCATAGACCGTTTCATCAGCTTGTACATCATAATACCCAAGTTCCTTCGCCAGTGTGGCAACATCATCCCCACTAAGTCCAGGATTATTAATATACGAAGCAAGCACTAAATCAAAATCAACGCCAGCTAATTGAATACCTGCTCGTTTTAATGCCGCTTGAGCTGCCTTGGAATCAGACATATATTTGATTTTTGAGGAGTCCTCTAACCAGCGGCGAAGTATATCTGATTTTGCCGCAATGTCAAAAGGAATGTATTGAGTCTTTGTTCCATCAGATAAGGCCATTCCTAGTAGCGCACAAGTGTGGTAATGTTCATTCTCTAGCTCAACATGCACAGCCATCACATCTTGTAAGTCTTCTTGTCGAACTTCTTGAACATGTTCAAAATCAAAAGGTGTTTGCTCTTGCTCTTGCACAGTAAAATCACTTTTATCGAGCAGTGATTTAAAGCCAAGTTCACGCCACACATTGATTAATTCTTCTTCATTTGGACCATGGTAAACGAGATCAGTTAGTGAAATAGATATTGGGGCATCTGTAAAAATCGTTGCCAACTTCTTACTCATTATGGCCTGCTCTTCATTGGCTACCAACTTTTCTTTCATTTTAGAAGCTTTCAATGTATCCATTGCCTCATAAAGTGCCTCAACGGAGCCATGCTCTTTTAATAGTTTCACAGCAGTCTTTTCACCAACACCTGGCACACCTGGAATGTTGTCTGAAGAATCGCCCATTAAGCCTTTCATATCAATAATCTGTAGGGGCGTTAAACCGTACTTTTCTGCAATAAAGGCCGGTGTGTTTCTCTCAATTTCCGTAATCCCTTTTTTCGTAATATAAACAGTTACTTGCTCTGTCGCAAGCTGTGTTAAATCTCGGTCTCCAGATACGATGATAACATCCATATCCTGTGATGAAGCCTCTTTAGCAAGCGTCCCGATAATATCATCCGCTTCATATAAATCTTGTTCGTATTGCTTAATTCCATAAGCGTCAATAAGCTTACGTAAATAAGGGAATTGCTCAGATAATTCTGGTGGAGTCTTTTGTCTCCCACCTTTATATTCCGTAAAAGTTTCATGGCGGAATGTTGTTTTTCCAGCATCAAAAGCCACTAAAATTTTCGTTGGTTGTTCTTCCTCTAATATTCTTTGTAGCATTGTTGTAAAGCCGTACACAGCATTAGTATGAATGCCACTATCATTCGTCAACAATGGCAACGCAAAAAATGCGCGATACGCTAAACTATTACCGTCCAATAATAGTAATTTTTCCTTTGTCATGATTTTATCCTCCTGCGTTGTCTTCTACTTAATTGTAAAACGAAAACGTATGTTTGAAAATGCTTCTTCACTCTACTTTATCGAGAAAACAGCCATTTTGCCAACAATAACGATGCATTTTAAATAAAAAAGCCTGCGACAACGCAATGCTATCCGTCACCTTGGGGGCTCTATCCATCACTTTCAGTATTTTATCCGTCACTTTGGAGGATCTATCCATCACTTTCAGCATTTTATCCGCCACTTTGGAGGATCTATCCATCACTTTCAGCATTTTATCCGCCACTTTGGAGGATCTATCCGTCCTTACCACCATTACAAAAAAGCCAACCGCACACAGCGATTGACTTTTTAATAGATCATCTTGATTTCTGATTAACGCATATTATTGATTATCGAAGAACGACTATCCTGCATTTTTTTAATAAAGTTCGTCATGGTATCAAAGGCCTCGTTACGTTTATTATTCATGCTTTGTAAGCGGAGCATATCCATTTGCTGTGAATTACCTAGACTATCTATCTGACCTTTTAGGCTTTGGATTTGCTGATCAAGTGCTATTTGTTTGTCCTGATCTTCTACAGGTGTAGCCGTTTTTTCCTGATTTAATCCTGCTAGCTGTGAATTCAAATCAGCTATTTCCTGATTTTTTTGTTGAACAGCTCCTAGTTGGTCCTTTAATTGGTTTTCTAATAACTGTGTTCGTTGTGATTGAACTGCCATTAAAGCTGTTTCCAGATCCATACCTTGAATATCCAAGGGCTGAATTCCACTTTCCCCTTGCAAATGGTTATTTGCAGAGGAATGCCCTGCCCCACTAAATAATAAACCTACTGCTAATGCACTTCCAAAGACTACTTTTTTCATCTTGATTCCTCCTCCTATTAAAGTGAAATTTTTCTAATCATACATACTGAAGATTAAAATTTGGATAAAAATAATTATCCATTCTTGTATGTAGAGTACCTTCTTGTGACGTTCAGTCATTGACTTTCCCTCATACTTCTTAAATGTACTATGGATAAAATAAAGGCGATACTGATGAATGTTAATAATTTTCGTATTAACATGGCATTTGACTCTTGGCATTCGGTACAAGAAACATAAAAAAACTTTCATTCTGGGAGGTAACTCCTATGAATGAAAGTTCTATAATTGATGTTATTGATTGGCTGTGCGATAAAAAATCTCTTCATATATAACCGTTAAGATAAACGCATTCATAAAGGCAAACACTAAAAATAAGGGCATTCCCCCTAATTGTGGCTGTGTTAACTCTTTACTAAATACCATAACAGCGCTAATTTGTGCTAGAAAGAAAATAAAGCCAATACCGATTTGCCAAATAGGACGCTTGACCTTTCGTTTTTCATACCAAAACAACTTTTTAAACAGATTTCTTACATCATTTGCAATAATAATACTAACTAAAAAGATACTTACAAAAAATACTGGTATATGATAAACACTCTTTGTCATCCACTCAAAATCAGATAGGCGGAAGAAAAGAGTCAATAACGATGCAATACTACAAGCAATCCCTAAATTTTGGAGCCATGTGCTAATTCGTAATTTCACAGCTATTACCCCCAACAATTCTTTTTTAAACATTATCATTCTATCAAATTGTAGGCGGTTGGGGAATAGAAATTTATAAGTTTCTATTATTTTCACAATATAGAAATTCAAATTAAGGGATTTTTATAATTTTATTTCAACAAAAAAAGTCGTCTCTTTGATATGAGAGACGACTTTGCTATCAATTATTTTATATAACCAGATAAAACCTTTGCATAAGGTGAAGACGCTGGCAAAATAATAACCGTATCCTCTCCAACCGTTTTCTTATAAGATTCTAGCGTGCGGTATAAAGAGTAAAATTCAGGATCTTGGGAGAATGATTTATTGTAAATTTTTGCGGCTTCTGCTTCTCCTTCAGCTTGAATAATGGATGCTTCCTTATTCGCAGTAGCTAACATTTCTTGTACTTGTTGATCGGTTTTGGCTTCAATACGACGTTTCTCAGCATCACCTTCTGAAAGATACTTTTGGGCAATGGATTCACGATCTGAGATCATGTTCGTAAAAACAGATTGCTCATTTTCAGTTGGCAAATCAATGCGACGAATACGTACATCTACTACTTCAATGCCATATTTATCGTTTGAAAGTAGTTCATTAACACGTTCTGTTACCGTATCATTAATGCTCCCTCTCGAAGAATCCTCATCATTAATAATCTGATTATAATCAATACGTCCAAGCTCAGATCGAATAACAGAATAAATAAACTCTTCCATTCGCGATTCCACTTTTTCAATCGTACCCGCATTAGAAATTAATAATTTGGGATCTGTAATACGCCACACAGCATAATTATCGATAATAATTCGCTTCTTATCTTTTGTATTAATTTCCTCTTCTGAAATTTCATATGTCATTTGATTTTTCGGTAATTTTGTGACACTTTGGATAAATGGAATTTTCATATTTAATCCAGGTTCGCGTTCAAACTTTACAACCTCTCCAAATTGTCGAACAACAGCATATTCGGATTCCTTCACTATATAAATATTTGTTAATAAAATAATCACTAGTGCAAAGATAGCTGTTATCGTTACACCTAATGTTATATATTTCTTTGGATTTTTAGGTCCTTTTTTCGATATTTTTACTACATTGTCCCCTGAATCACCTTCTGATGGAGTAGTTTTTTTACTTTTGCCCGATAAAAAATGGAGGAATTTATCAAGATCCTTATTTTTTTGGTCCATTAGTTACCACTCCCTTCTTTTTTCTCTGTTGGTGTCTGCTGAGGTTGTAGCGGCTGTAGTGGCAAGTACTTCATCGTATTACCATCATCATTCATAATGTAAATTTGTGCTTTTGGTAAAACGTTTTCAAGCGTCTCTAAAATTAAACGCTCTCGCGTAATTTGTTGATTGCCTTTATACTGTTCATACGTTTTATTAAAGACTGCTACATCACCTTGCGCTTGCTCAATACGGGCTGTTTTGGCACCTTTTGCCTTTGACATAATCGCATCACGTTCACCTTGAGCTTCATTAAGGCGTTGATTTTCATATTTTTCAGCTTCATTAATTTTCGTATTTTTCATTTCACGTGCATCTGTGACAGCAGTGAATGCTGCACGCACTTCCTTATTTGGCAATTCTACATCTTGCAATTTTACACCTAAAACACTAATCCCAATATCGTAATTTTCTATAAGAGAAACTAATAATTCACGCGTTTTTGCTTCGATGTCAGCTTTACCTTCTGTTAACGCTGCATCGATCGAAGAACTTCCGATAATAGAACGAATGGCACTCGATGTGGCACTATGTAATATTCTTTCCGGGTCCTGTGAATTAAATAGAAACTTATTAGGCTCAGTAATTTTCCATTGCACTACAAGGTCTGTTAACACAATATTTTCGTCCCCTGTAATCATTTTTGTTTCAGCATCATACGCTTCTAATTCACCTGATTTATTTTGCTTATAGCCAAACTGTAAACTAAAAGTTTCTTTTGACAAAATTTCAACTGATTGAACTGGCCAAGGTAATTTAAAATGAAGACCTGGGTTTGTGACCATTTCATCGGCACGACCAAATGTAATGACAACTGCTTGTTCTGATTCATCGACTGTGTACCATGATGTAAATACTGTAATAAGTGCAATAACTCCAAAAATTCCAAGTCCAACCATCATTAGTGTCCTTTTCACACTCATGTCTGTTCCTCCCTTTTATTGATTACTATTGTTTACGGGAGATCTTTATAAAAAGTTTCAAAATATTTTCATATAATTAATTTAGCATAAAAAAACCCTGCTACCTTTTATGGTAACAGGATATTAATAACTAGATGTTCAATAACTGGGAAAATGGTTGTGGATAATACAATACTAATTAAAGCAGCAACAATCATTGCTAAACTTGCAAAGGTACCTTCTAGTTCACCAAATTCAAATGCTCTAGATGTACCTGCACCATGTGCACCCATCCCTAACATTAATCCTCTAGATGATGGATTATGGAATCGACATACTTTAATAACGATCGGTGCTAATAGGCTTCCTAAAATACCTGTTGTCATAACGAAAACAGCTGTAAGCGTAGGTGAACCTCCAATCATATTTGAAATGTCCATTGCAATGGGTGTTGTCACCGAACGTGGCACTAGACTATGCACAAGCTCATTGTTTAACCCTACAACTATGGCCATTATAAAGGATGAAATAATAGCAACTGTTGAACCAACCGCAATACTTACGAAAATTTCGAAGGCATGCTTTTTTAATAAATTGACATTTTTATAGATAGGAACCGCAAAAGCAACCGTTGCTGGTCCGAGTAAATTCGTTAGAACGCTAGCTCCAGCATTATAAGTTTTATAGGGTATACCTGTTAGTAATAATAGGATGATAATTACTAACGGCGTCACCAACATTGGTGTCAGCCATTCTTTTTTATATTTCTTATAGATCATTTTACAACTATAAAAAATAACAATTGTCCCTAATAAGCTAATACCAGCTATCCATAAGCTCATACCGCATCACCCTTCTTTCGTTGCTCTAGCCATTGTGCCGTATAGCCCGTTACAAACATCACAATAATCGCGCTTCCAACTATGACAAGCACAACCTTCATGCCTTGTACACCGAATAATGCATGATAATCGATGACGCCGATGGCAGATGGAATGAAGAAAAGTAAGAGTTCACTTAGTAATACTGCTGCCCCTAGCTCAATCCATTTAAGCTTGATAATATGAAACTGTAAAAGTAAAAATAATAGGACGAGTCCTATTATGCTCCCTGGAATCGGCAAGTGAAGTAGGCGTGCAATATTATTCCCGATAAATAATAGGATATAAAGAAAGCCAATTTGCACGATACTTTTGACGATTTTCATGGTCATCCTTCTTTCATTTTTTTCTCTGCCTTAACAGTCAGAAAAACACATTTCAAATGAAAAGAAGTTATGATTTCACTGACTGTTCAAGCTTTAATTTGACGAACAATCTACTAAAGATTGATGTTAAACTTTTATGCTACTATACTTTACACCTATTTATCCTCTCTGTAAAACAGAAAAAGAATCTAGTGCCTAATTATTAGACAGTAGATTCTTTGTGGGGCGAAAAATATAGCAGTTATTAAAAAATCTCCAAACATAAAGATGGTTAGAGATTTTTTATGGTTATAGTCTTAACAATCATATAGGGGGTTTCTAGTTACAAGTATAGTTCCCAAATATGAATGTAACATTTTGTTCATGTAAAGGATTTGTTAATTTTTCGGAATCGTGACAATCATTTTAGTTCCTACTCCCACTTCACTTTCTACTTGAATGCGTCCATGATGGGCATCTACAAGATGCTTGACAATGGCTAAGCCTAAGCCTGTTCCACCTGAATTTCGACTTCGTGCACGATCAACACGATAAAAACGCTCAAAAACTCGGGCAATTTCATGCTTTTCAATACCGATTCCCTGATCTTCTATTTCAATAATGCCATGTGTTTCATTTTCCTTTAAACGAATAGACACAGTTGTATTTTCAGGCGAATAGGTGATGGCATTGGTAATTAAATTCGTCACAATCTGAATAATACGATTGGCATCTCCCATTACCTGTACGTCACGCTCAATATCCACATGAAAGCTCATATTTTTTTCATCTAATCGTGGAGCTGTTAGCTCTGCTCCACGAATCAGCACATCTTGTAAGCCCATTGGCATAATGTTGACAGTGAAGCCATGCTGTTCAATCTTAGATAGCTCTAACAAATCTTGAATGAGCATTTGAAGACGATTACTTTCTTTATAAATAATTTCTAAGAAGGATATCAGCATTTTTTCGTCTTTATAGGCTCCATCTAATAAAGTTTCAGAAAAGCCTTTTATAGAGGTAATAGGTGTTCTTAATTCATGGGATACATTGGCAACAAAGTCTTTGCGAATTTGCTCTAAACGAACAAGCTCCGTTATATCATGCATAACAATGACAACGCCTAGCCATCTTCCATGGTCTCCTATAACAGGTGCTCCATATACTTCTTTATTATAAAGCTCCTGCTTTATTTCCATCTTAATTTGTTGTCGATAAGGCATCTCTGTAAGAAATACATGATCGATAAACTGCTCTAATGATTTTGGTAAGCCAATTGTCCGAAATACCTTGCCCTGAACTTCATCAATCTGCATCCCAAAACGTTCTAAAAATACGCGATTCACTATCGAAATATTTCCTTCGCGACCAATCATCATTAGAGAGCTGCCCATATTTTCGATTAAGGTTTTTAGTCTCTCTTCCTCTACTTCACGGATAGTCGTAATATCCTGCAAATTACGGGCTAAAATATTAATAGAATGGCTTAGTGGTATCATGCGTTCATATTCATTTTCATGGGCACGTGCACGGTAGTTCCCCTTTGCAAGTTCAAGAGCCGTTTCGGTAACATTATCGATTGGTGCTGTAAAATTCCGAATCATATAGCGACTTATAATACCAATTAATATCAGTGTGATGGTAAAGAGAATTGCCAATATGATATAGAGTCGTGCCCGCACAAAGGTCAACAAGGAATCCTCTTGCTCCATGCTCTGTGCTGCAAACAATGCTTCTTGATCTTCCTGGGAAAGTTCGATCTTGCGCTCATCCATTACTTGGCTCATAGATGCTTGTATGTGAGTGTTTGCTTGCTCATTGTATTGCTTGATATAAACAGGAAAAAGCTGACCTATAACAATCATTAGGACAGCTAATATCGTTCCAAGTAAAAGCATGAATGTCAAGAATAAGCGGTTGCTCATTGATTTCATGACGTTTTCGGCTCCTCAAATTTATAGCCAAGGCCTCTAATTGTTTTGATGAACATCGGCTTACGGCTATTTTCTTCAATTTTATCGCGAAGGTGGCTAATATGAACATCCACAATTCGAGTATCGCCAGCAAAATCATATTTCCATACAGCACTTAATAGCTGATCACGTGTTAATACACGATTTTTATTTTCAAGTAAATAAATGAGTAACTCAAATTCTTTTGGCGTAAACTCCAGTGCCTCATCTTGTAAAAATACTTCAAAGCGTTCTGGAAACACTCGCAATTGTCCAAACTCAAACATTTTCTCTTGAGGCTCATCTTTCTCATCTGACACAACATTTTGTGTAAAGCGTCTTAAAACTGCCTTTACACGCGCCAATACTTCCCGTGGACTAAAGGGTTTTGTCATATAATCATCTGCCCCTAATTCCAGACCAAGTACTTTATCAAATTCATCATCTTTTGCTGTTAACATAATAATTGGCGTATTCATACGCTGCTGACGAATTTGTTTACATACTTCCATACCATCTAGCTTTGGTAGCATTAAATCTAATAGTATTAAATTGGGCTGTATGTCAATTGCTTTTTCAAGTCCTTCTTGACCATCTGCAGCCGTTTCTACTAAATAGCCTGCCTGTTCTAAATTATATTTCAATAATGTTGCAATTGAAAATTCATCTTCAATAACTAAAATTGTTTTTGTCATAAATTTAATGCCTCCGTTAGTGATTTGAAACCCCCATTTCAAATCTCAAGACGTCTATAATGCAAGTGGTGGTGTCACCAACAACATACCTTCAATCACAAGCTGCTTTTGCTCATTATAAGAGTGTACAGACACAGTAATCGTATTTTCGTATTTATTGACTGCTGTTACCTCTAAAAGTGTATCAAACAGTTCATAATGATAGAGAGGCCCTAAATACTTTAAATGTTGCTCAATAATTCGTGCACCTGGTCCAGGAATATACTTTGACACAGCTGATGTAATAATACCATTTAACATAATTGTCGGGACAATAGGTTTTTGGAAAGGTGTCATCGCCGCATAATCATGTTGAATATAAAGCGGATTACTATCGTTTGTTAGCCCTAAATACAGCAATAGATCCCTATCCTCAATCTTTTCAGTTATATGGATCTTTTCGCCAATAGTAATTTCATTGATTGTAAGACCAAGTTTACTATTTTTTTGAAGCAAAGATACGCCAACCCCTTTTCTATCATACTACATTCATAGTATCAATTTTATGCCAAAAGTACAACGAAAAGCCGAAGAACCTTATGCCACCCAGCACTTATACATAAAAAAAAACGAGCAGGGGTTACCTACTCGTTTTTTCTTAATCTAACAAATGTTATTGTACCGAATCTGATACGTCCGATATAGAATGACGCTGCCTATTTAGTTTTTTCAGCAGTGTTCAAATGTACACTGCAATAGAGGAACACCGTCATGTTGTACCAAAGCCCCCCAGAAATGTCACAGATTTTTAAGTAGCTTTTCGGTCAAACTCTAAAAAATCTAGACGTCATTTTATCGGGACATAATTGGTTTACACTAAAATTTTCATCACATTGCGGACTGCATCTGCCGATTGGTCTAAAGCTGCTTTTTCTTTGTCTGTTAACTCAAGCTCAAAGATTTTTTCAATACCATTTTCGCCAAGTAAGGTAGGAACACCTAGATATAAATCGCTATAGCCATATTCTCCTTCTAAATAAGCGATAGATGGCAGAATACGCTTTTGATCTTTTATAATGGCTTCAGCCATTTCAATCAATGCTGCAGCAGGTGCATAGTATGCTGAACCGTTGCCAAGTAAGTTAACGATTTCAGCACCACCATTACGTGTACGATCTACTATTGCTTCTAGGCGCTCAGCAGGGATTAACGATTCTAATGGAATACCACCTGCAAATGAATAACGTGTTAGAGGCACCATCGTATCACCATGACCACCTAATACAAAACCAGTAATATCTTTCACTGAAACATTCAGTTCTTCTGCGACAAATGCACAGAAACGAGCAGTATCAAGAACACCAGATTGACCGATAACACGATTTTTAGGGAAACCAGTTTCTTTATAAACAGTGTATGTCATGGCATCAACAGGATTTGTAAGTACGATAATTGTGGCATTTGGTGAATGTGTGGCAATCTCTTTGGAAACAGTTTTCATGACACCTTGATTGATTTGAACAAGATCATCACGACTCATACCTGGTTTACGTGCAACTCCAGCCGTAATAATGACTACGTCAGAATCAGCTGTATCTGCATAATTTGAAGTACCTTTTACATAAGCATCATAACCTTGAATAGGTGCTGCTTCCCACATATCTAGGGCTTTTCCCTTTGTAGGATTTTCTGCTTGTGGGATATCCACTAATACGACGTCACCAAGTTCTTTCTGAGCTGCTAAAAATGCTGCGGTAGCACCTGTGAATCCGCCACCGATTACTGATATTTTTTACGTTTCAGAGTCATTTGAATACGCTCCTTTAAAATTGGGTTATATATTTTAAAAGAGGGAGGAGAAATACATCTCACTCCCTCGATTAAACAAGTTCATCGTAAATATTTTATTTAACGAAAATTTACTTTTACCCTAATTATATCGGCATAATAAAGCATCCGTTTTCGTAAAAATCCCTATATTAGAATAGAGAATTATAAGTTTTTGATTAACTCATTTGCGAATTCTGAACATTTCACTTCTGTAGCGCCATCCATTAAACGAGCGAAGTCATAAGTTACAACTTTAGAAGAAATTGTATTCTCAACAGATTTAGTGATCATATCAGCAGCTTCTTGCCATCCTAAGTGTTCAAGCATTAATACACCTGAAAGTAATACTGAAGATGGGTTTACTTTATCTAAACCAGCATATTTTGGAGCTGTACCGTGAGTAGCTTCGAAGATCGCATGTCCAGTTACATAGTTAATGTTCGCACCTGGAGCGATACCGATACCACCAACTTGTGCAGCTAGTGCATCAGAAATATAGTCACCATTTAAGTTCATTGTAGCTACTACATCGAACTCAGTTGGACGAGTTAAGATTTGTTGTAAGAAGATATCAGCGATAGAATCTTTCACCAAGATTTTACCTGCTGCTAAAGCATCAGTTTGTGCTTTGTTTGCTGCTTCTTCACCTTGTTCAGCTTTGATTGCATCGTATTGGTTCCAAGTGAAAGTTTGATCAGCAAATTCTTTTTCTGCTAATTCATAACCCCATTTTTTGAATCCACCTTCAGTGAATTTCATGATGTTACCTTTATGAACTAAAGTAACAGATGGGCGTTTATGTTTAATTGCATATTCGATAGCAGAACGTACTAAACGCTCAGTACCTTCTTTAGATACAGGTTTTACACCGATACCAGATGTTTCTGGGAAGCGGATTTGATTTACACCAAATTCAGATTGTAGGAAGTTGATGATTTTTTGAGCTTGTTCTGAACCAGATTCGAATTCAATACCAGCGTAGATGTCTTCTGTGTTTTCACGGAAGATAACCATATCAACGTCTTCTGGGCGTTTTACTGGAGAAGGCACTCCATCAAAGTGACGTACTGGACGTAAGCATACATATAAGTCAAGTTGTTGACGTAGTGCTACGTTAAGAGAGCGGATACCACCACCGATTGGTGTAGTAAGAGGACCTTTGATTGCAATTAAGTATTCGTTAATTTTGTCTAAAGTTTCTTGTGGTAACCATTCACCAGTTTGGTTAAATGCTTTTTCACCAGCTAAAACTTCTAACCATTCAATTTTCTTTTCACCGTTATAAGCTTTTTCTACTGCTGCGTCGATTACGCGTGATGCTGCTGCCCAGATATCTGGACCAATTCCATCACCTTCGATGAAAGGAATTACTGGATTATTTGGTACATTAAGTACGCCATTTTCAACTACAATTTTGTTTGACATTCTGTTGCCTCCTAAATTCATAATCATAGGACTGTGTTAGTGATAACACAGTCCCAAACATTCTAGCATATTTTCCAAATTAGCGCTCGCTGATTGGAACATATTTTTGCATACCTGGTCCAACATACTCAGCACGTGGACGGATTAGGCGGTTATTTGCATATTGCTCAAGGATGTGTGCCACCCAACCTGAAGTACGTGATACTGCGAAAATTGGTGTGAACAGGTCATGATCAATACCTAAAGAATCATACACTGACGCAGAGAAGAAATCTACGTTAGCAGGTAATTTCTTTTGTTCTACGATCATGTCATGAATTTTAACTGACATTTCATAAAGCTCTGGTTTACCAGTTAGTTCAGTTAATTTTTTAGACATTACACGTAAATGTGGTGCACGAGGGTCGCCTTTGCGATATACGCGGTGACCAAAGCCCATGATTTTTTCTTTGTTGTCTAATTTATTTTGAATGTAAGATTCAACATTTTCAAGTGAGCCGATTTCAGATAACATCTTCATAACTTGCTCGTTTGCTCCACCATGAAGTGGCCCTTTTAATGCACCAATTGCTGCAGTTACACCAGAATAAACATCTGATAATGTAGCTACACATACACGTGCTGTAAATGTAGATGCATTTAACTCATGGTCAGCATGTAATACTAATGCTTTGTCGAATGCTTCAATTTCAATATCTGCTGGCTCTTCGCCTTTTAGCATGTATAAGAAGTTTGCAGCATATCCTAGTTCAGGTTTTGGTGAAACTGGTTCTAAACCTTTACGAACACGCGCAAATGCTGTTACTACTGTAGCAATTTTAGCTTGAAGACGAATTGCTTTACGATAGTTTGCTTCTGGATCCATAACATCCGCTTCTTCATCGAATACACCAAGTAGAGATACTGCAGTACGTAGTGCAGCCATTGGATGTACAGTTGAAAGTGGGTATGCTTTGAATTGGTCGACAATCGCTTGCGGAATTGACATGTTGTCTGCCAATTGTTGTTTTAACTCAGCTAGCTCGTCCTCTTTTGGTAAACGAGTATGCCATAACAAGTAAATTACCTCTTCGAATGACGCATTTTCTGCTAAATCATCAATGTTGTAACCAACATATGTAAGTGTGTCATCGATAATTGAACTGATTTTAGATTCCGCTGCTACGATACCTTCTAAACCTTTAGTTGCTGACATAAATTATCGCTCCCTCATATTTATATTTTTGTTGTAAATGTGTTTTTTTGCTACATTTACGGTTTTTGCTCATATGAACCATTAAGTAAATCGCTTACATTGCTATTATAATCATTTTTGACAGCTTTGTGAATGAAAATCCTCCAAATAAAGAAAAAGACGTCCGAACGACTATATATTTGTTCCAAAGAGGTTTTTTTGTATATTTTGACATTATGATTTGAGGTGAATTTGTAAAAATGAGGAATTTTAAGTATTTTTCATACGAAAGAACTACAAGTATTTTGCTTTTTATTTTTTATTTAGTCATACTATGGTTTGTGTTACCAGTATCACTTGCAATTTTTTTATCATTTTCGACGTATCCTATCATAAATTTTTTACATAAATATTGTAGGATCGCCAATTGGATAGCAGCAATTATTGTGGAGGTATTCATTTTAACTTGTATTTTTTTGCTTGTCGTCATATCCATCAATAGTGTTATTGTAATATTTCCGGAGATTCGAGATACGTTACAAAACTTCCCACTTTTCAGTGAATATGAATCCATGTTTGTACAAGTTTTAAAGGAGAAATCATTATCAATTTTTGATTCGATCATTATATATACAGCAGATCTTTTCCAATTATTAATGAAACATGTTATTGAGGTATTCATTTTTCTGGTTGCTTATTATTTCGCTCTACTAGAGACACGTAAATCACGTTACTGGTTTTTTCAATATGTGCCAAAGAAATATCGTCATGAATGGCAATCACATTTCGCGAAAATCATGCAGCTTTTTCATTATTTTTTATTCGTGGAATTTCAATTGTTCACGATTACCTTGCTTATTCTTTGTGGAGGTTTTATGATCCTTCAGTTTGAACAAGCTATTATAAAAGCTTTTATTGTAGCATTTGCAGATGTCCTGCCATTTTTCGGCATTGGTGTATTTCTTGTACCGATGAGCATTTATTTTTATTTTAATGGTAATACATTTTTATGTGTAGCCATTTTATTGTTGTATTTATTTGTACAATTAACAAGGCAGCTAGCTGACTCAATGCTTTGGTCCAATACGCTTCAATTACGAACATTCCATACATTTTTCATCAGCGCCGCCTCTATTCTATTGTTTGGCTTTTATGGAATATTACTTAGCCCAATCTTTTTATTTTTAGCGGTCAAGTTAAAAGAAAACTCTATCTTTGAACGATGATAAATTGACCTTTTTTCATTTTTTTACGCATCCAGTAATAGACAACGGGCTGGAACATTTTTCGTGAAAAAGGCATGAGAAGTAATAAACCAACAAGATCTGTTAAAAATCCTGGTAATGCTAAAAGCAAACCACCACTAAAAGTTAATAATGTATCAACCAAGGCAGATCCCGGTGCTTCTCCACGTGCTAATGTATTTTTTACATTTTGAACAGAATTCATACCTTTATTTTTCATTACATAAATCCCAATTACGCTAGTGGCAATAATGAGTAATAATGTACTTAAAACACCAATATTTTGTCCAATGACTATTAATAACGCCAATTCGGCTAATGCGTAGACAACAAAACCAAGAAAAATCTTTCGCATATTTTTCTCCTCTCTACTTGAAAAGGTATACCTTTTATACGTTATTATAGCCCATTTAGTTTCATAAAAAAATGAATGTCTCCAATCAAATAATACCAAATCTCTTACCTATCGATGATTGAGATATAAAAAGTGGCATTCCATATAGCACTAAAAATAGTTTAATTTGTACAACCCTTATTAAAAAGCTCTAGTACAACAAATCGCACTAGAGCTTTTTGTTAATTATTAAAGAACGCTTGCATGTCCTTTATAGATAACACCTGTTTCAGCGTCCATTGTAATTTCTTGACCATGGCGTATTAATGTTGTTGCTTCTTTTACGCCAACAATTACTGGAATACCAAGGCTTAATCCAACAACTGCTGCATGACTCGTTAATCCACCTTCTTCAGTAATCAGACCAATACAATTTTCAATTGCTGGCATCATTTCACGGTCTGAACCAACTGTTACAAGGATGCATCCTTCTGTATCATAAGCAAGTGCTTCCGCCGCATTTTTAGCAATAACCGTTTTACCTACAACGGATGCTTTTCCAATCCCTTGACCACGAGCTAGTAAATCGCCAATAATGTGTACTTTCATTAGGTTTGTTGTACCTGCTTCTCCTACTGGTACACCTGCTGTAATCACAACAGCATCTCCATGTGTGACGAAACCATACTTCAAGCTTTCATCCACAGCTAATTCTAAAATCTCATCAGTTGTCGTAACACGTTGACAAACAATTGGGTGTACACCCCATACTAAAGTTAATGTATGAGCCGTATTTTCGGAACCTGTTACAGCTACAATCGGTACACCAGGTCGGTATTTGGCAATCATTCTAGCTGTATTACCACTTTCCGTTGGTGCTAATACGGCTTTGACACCTAAATTGATGGATGTATAAGCTACTGCTTGTGAAATAGCCTCTGTCATATTGGCTTCTTTTTCACGACTACGTGTAGAAACAATTGATTTATAGTCTAAAGAATTTTCAGTACGTTGAGCAATTTTATTCATTGTTTGTACGGACTCTACTGGATAAAGACCCGCAGCCGTTTCTCCTGACAACATGATGGCATCTGTTCCATCAATAATGGCGTTCGCTACATCACTTGCTTCTGCACGTGTTGGACGTGGGTTACGTTGCATAGAATCCAACATTTGTGTGGCAGTAATAACTGGTTTCCCCACTTGATTACATTTTAAAATTAATTTTTTTTGTACAAGTGGTACTTCTTCTGCAGGAATTTCTACACCAAGATCTCCACGTGCTACCATTAATCCATCAGACACAAGGATAATTTCATCGATATTATCGACACCTTCTTGGTTTTCAATTTTCGGGATGATTTGGATATGCCCACCGCCATTTTGCTCAAGCAATTCACGAATTTCAAGCACATCTTTTGCTCGACGAACGAATGAAGCAGCAATAAAATCAACGCCTTGCTCAATACCAAATAAAATATCCTGTGCATCTTTTTCTGTAATACCTGGTAGCTGTACAGAAACACCTGGTACGTTGACACCTTTTTTATTTTTCAATACGCCAGCATTTTCAACAATCGTATGGATTAAACCTTTTTCAATATCTGTGGCTAAAACACGTAATTGGATAAGGCCATCATCAAGTAATATAATTGAGTTTTGCTCAACATCTTCTACTAATTGCTCATAAGTGACAGAAAAGCTTGTCTCAGTACCTTCCACTTCAGTCATTGAAATATCAATCACTTGGCCAGCTGTTAAATGAAGCTCACCATTTTTCATGTTATGCGTACGAATTTCAGGACCTTTCGTGTCTAATAAAATCCCTACTGGTTTATTTAACTTTTGTGCAACTTCACGAATTAAATGAATACGCCCCGCATGCTCTTCATGAGAACCATGTGAAAAATTCAAGCGGGCTACATTCATACCTGCTTCCATTAATTTTTCTAATGTTTCTGGTGACTCACTTGCAGGTCCGATTGTACATACGATTTTTGTTTTTCTCATTTTTGCCCACTCCGTTTATAACAAATTATATTGATAGTTCTTTCATTAGTGTGTATAGACTTACATCTGCTTCATGATTCTTTTCAAAAGCCTCAGGCATATCATAATCAATAACTTGATGATTGCGAATACCTACTGCACGGCCAGACTTGCCTTCCATTAGTAACTCCACTGCATGTGCGCCAAATTGACTCGCCAATACACGATCACGTGCAGTTGGTGAACCACCACGCTGAATATGACCTAACACAGAAACTCGTGTTTCTTTGCCAGTCTTTTCTTTTATCAGCTTTGCTAATTCATTTCCAGACATAACACCTTCAGCAACAATAATGATACTATGCTTCTTTCCACGTGCTGCACCACGATCTAAGCGTGCTACAATATCATCTAAGTCATAATCCTCTTCTGGAATTAAGACTGTTTCAGCACCTGCAGCAAGTCCTGCCCATAAAGCAATATCCCCTGCATCACGCCCCATGACCTCAACAATGAAAGAATTTTCATGAGATGTAGCTGTATCTCGGATTTTATCGATGGACTCTACTACCGTATTAAGTGCCGTATCAAAGCCTATCGTATATTCCGTACCCGGAACATCATTATCGATTGTCCCAGGTACACCTACAACTGGGAAGCCTTTTTTCACTAAATCCATAGCCCCTCGATAAGATCCATCACCACCAATAACAACAAGCCCTTCAATTCCCGCAGCTCGTAAATTTTCAATGCCTTGTTGTTGAACAGCATCTTCTTTAAATTCTGGACATCTTGCAGAATTTAAATGTGTACCACCACGCTGAATAATACCACCGACTGAACCTAAATCAAGCTCTTCCAAATAACCTTTTACTAAGCCTTCATATCCATGCTTAATTCCGACAACATCAATTCCATGGAATGCTGCCTTACGAACGACTGCTCGAATAGCTGCGTTCATTCCAGGCGCATCTCCACCACTAGTTAATACAGCAATTTTTTTCATTGTCGAACCTCCTGCAGTTACTATTATTATTCACATTAACATGAAAAAACAAACTATGTAAGGGTTCTGATGATACAAAAACATAACTTTTACATAAAAAATAAAAAGAATGCGCTTTCACACACTCTTTCCATCCAAGAACATCCTAAATCTAACATTTTTTCAAGAAGTCTGACGTTCGGATTGCGCAGCTATCTTCTTTAATTTTTATAGCTTTTTAATATGCTGAGATACAAATTTTGTCTCTTAACGAGCAAATTTATATCTCCATATTTTTGACGCTATCAAAAGATAGCCTTCTACAAACGGTTTTACACTTCTGTATATTGTCCAATTTTTTTGAACTTCTCATAGCGATCTTCAATTAATTGTTCTCCATTTAGAGAATTTAATGCATGAAGTGTATCGCTGATGCATTCTTTAATATAAAGTGCTTGTTTTGCTACATTGCGATGCGCACCACCAATAATCTCAGAAATGATACCATCAATAACACCAAGCTCTTTTAGATCCGGAGCTGTTATACGCATTGCTTCAGCCGCCTGTTTAGCCAGGCTACCATCTCGCCATAAAATCGACGCTGCTCCTTCTGGAGAAATAACAGAGTATGTTGAGTTCTCTAGCATAAAGACACGGTTTGCAACACCTAACGCTAGTGCACCACCACTTCCCCCTTCTCCAATCACAATACTAATGACCGGTACTGTTAAACCTGCCATTTCAACAAGATTTCTAGCAATTGCTTCACTTTGACCTCGTTCTTCAGCCGCTTTACCCGGGTAGGCACCTTTTGTATCAATAAAACAGATTATTGGTCGTTTGAATTTTTCTGCCTGTTTCATCAAACGTAAGGCTTTACGATAACCTTCAGGGTGAGGCATACCAAAATTACGACGTATATTCTCTTTTGTTGATTTACCACGTTGGTGTCCAATAATTGTTACTGGTTGCCCTTCAAAGATGCCAATTCCGCCAAGAATCGCAGCATCATCACCAAAAGTACGATCCCCGTGCAATTCAATAAAGTTTTCACATATCGCTTCAATATATTGTAAAGTGGTAGGTCTTTCAGGATGTCTTGCTACTTGCACACGATCCCAAGGCTTCATGTTCGCATAAATCGATTGTTCTAATTGTGATAAACGTGTTTCTAACTTCTCGATTTCACCTGACATATCTACTTCTGCTTCAGTCGCAATGGTTTTTAATTCATCAATTTTTTCTCGTAATTGGATAACTGGTTCTTCAAACGCTAAATTTTTAGACATGTTGTACGCCGCCTTTCGTATGCATTTTTACAAGTAATGAAACTTGTTTACGTAAATCGTTGCGAGGGAAGATGGCATCAAGCTGGCCATGCTCTAATAAAAATTCTGCTGTTTGGAAATCACTTGGTAGTTTCTCTCTTACTGTTTCTTCAATGACACGACGACCAGCAAAGCCAATTAATGCTTGTGGCTCTGCAATATTTATATCACCAACAGAGGCAAAGCTTGCTGAAACTCCGCCAGTTGTAGGATGTGTTAAAATGGAAATAAACAATAAACCTTGATCGCTATGACGCTTTAACGCTACACTAGTTTTTGCCATTTGCATTAAAGACAGTACACCTTCTTGCATACGTGCACCACCACTAGCTGTAAAGATGATAAACGGCACACCTAATTCAGTTGCTTTCTCTACTGCACGGGTAATTTTTTCGCCCACAACTGAGCCCATTGAACCCATACGGAAGTGTGAATCCATGATCGCGACTACAATTTCTTCTCCATCTAATGTACCGACACCCGTTAGCACCGCCTCATTCAAGCCTGTTTTTTCTTGGTCAGCGGAAATTTTCTCCACATATGCTGGGAAGTTAAGTGGATTGCTTGTTTGTAAATGATCATCCATTGAAACGAACGAACCTTCATCCAAGAAATAATCCACACGCTCTTGTGCAGTCATTTTGAAATGGTGACTACATTTTGTACAGACTTTATGATTTTTTTCTAATTCCTTCGTTAATTGAATATGGCGGCATTCAGGACATTTTGTCATTAATCCCTCTGGAAATGCTTTTTCTTGTCCATCCTCTTTCTTTTTTCGATTACCACTAAATAAGCTGCGTATTGCCATGTTCGATTCCCCCTTTGTTGTTGTCTAAGTGCTTTGTACAGTATTCATCCACTGCTCATAAGCTATTAGTGCTTCTTTTTCGTAGCCTAGCTGCATCGATTTCAACATTGTTTGAATGATTAATTTTTCATCTTCTGTTGAGTTTCGATTTAAACGGTCGCCATCATAAGCTGCCAATTGAAACCAGATTTTTAGTGATAAACGATTCCCTGTTGTGATTAAAAGTTCTCGCAAAATATCACGACAATTAATCATACCTTCTAATTCTAGTTTCACAAAAAAACTATCCCACACAGGTAGTGTGCGAAGAATCTCTGTACAACTTATTACGCGAATAGCTTCCTTTTCATGAATTTGTCGCGTGAATTCGACATCCTTTTTCGATTTTTCATCTTCTAATATAAACATCGACAGTATTTCTACAAGCTGATGCTTATGTGTGGAAGCAAGGAAAGTACCACCACCATGTCTCGTTTCAATAAGCCCTAGCAATTCTAAACTTCGCAATGCCTCTCTGACAGAGGATCGCCCGACACCTAGACGCTCAGATAAGACTCGTTCGGAGGGTAGCTTTTCTCCTGCTTGAATTTTTTCCATTTTAATGAGTTGACGTAGTTGTTGGACGATTTCTAAAAACACTTTTTTTTGTTCGGTTTTTTTATCCATACGACTAACTCCCCTTATCAAAAAAAGTGGTCAGACCACTTTTTAACGTTGACTCTAGCTTACAAAATAACTGCCCAAAAGTAAAGAAAAAACTGCATGAAATTTAATGCAGTTTCTAAATTCTTGTTTCATTTTATATCTTTTTCGTCGCTTGCGCATGTTTTACTTTTATCTGCGACTTCCCAAAACGTCTTTCTAAAACCCCTTCAACAAACAGGATTTCATCTTCTAGTAACAGATCTTGAACAAGTTGAAATACTTGCGGAAATAAAGTAATAGAAACAGATCCATGTTCATCCTGTAGCTGAACGAAAGCCATCTGCTCACCTTTTTTGGTACGAATTTTTTTCACTTCTTCAATGACACCAATCATTTTCACAAACGCACCTTCTCGCATCTGCTTTAACTCACGACACGTACTATTAACATCAGCCCAGTAAGTTCTTTCTTGTGTTACTGGATGGGCAGAAATGTAAAATCCTAAACTCTCTTTCTCATGTATCAATTTTTCTTTTTGCGGCATTTCATCTACCTGCATATATTTTGGCTTACCAAAGCTAAATGTCATAGCCGCTGACAAATCTATATCCTCAGTTGGCCGTAGCAACTCAGCGTGTTTCAAAGCAGCATCTATTGTCATGATCAGGACAGCACGATCTTTTTCTAGATAATCAAGCGCTCCAGCAAAAATTAATGATTCCATTACTTTCGGTTTAAAATGCTGTGCACTTAAGGCTACAGCTAAATCAAAAAGGTTATGCAATGCCTCAAGGTTCGTTTGGCGCAAATCATTGATTTTCTCTATAAATGTATGAGGAACGCCTTTAATCCCTGATAAGCTATAACGGATTCCTTCCTGCTCTACAGTAAAATATTTTGTACTGTCCCTTAAAGAAGGTGGATAAAACGGAATGCCCTTGTTTTTGGCTTCTTGAACAAGCTGTTGAATTTTATCTATATTTCCCGTTGCATTCGATAACAATGCCGCGTAAAAGCTTTGAGGGAAATGAGCCTTTAAATACGCCATTCGATAAGAGATAATACTATAGGCTACTGCATGACTTTTTGGGAATCCATAATCAGCAAAGCGGACAATTAATTCGTACACTTCTTTCGCCACATGTTGATCGTAGCCTTGCTTTAACGCCCCTTGTACAAAGGTAGCCTGTTGCTCCTCTAAGACTTGGCGATTTTTTTTACTAACTGCTCGGCGTAGTAAATCTGCCTGTCCCATTGAAAACCCTGCAAGAACAGAGGCAATTTTGATAATTTGCTCTTGATAGACAATAACACCAAATGTCTCCTGTAAAATAGGTTCCAACACGGGATGAGGCATGACAACCAGTTCTTTTCCAGCTTTTCGTCTAGCATAGACAGGTATAAATTCCATTGGACCTGGACGATAGAGTGCGTTCACAGCCACAATATCTAAAAAGTGTGTGGGATGAATGTCTCGTAACGCTTGTTTCATTCCTTCTGATTCTAATTGGAAAATACCTAATGTATCACCACTTTGCAATAATTGAAAAGTCTTTTCATCATGCATAGGAATTCGTTCAAAATCAATCCATGGTCCCCCCGCTTTATAAATGGACCAACGCATTTGCTCTAAAATAGTAAGATTACGCAAACCTAAAAAATCCATTTTAACGAGACCACTTGCCTCTATATCACCCATCGGCCATTGTGTGCAATATATACCCTCATGTCCCTCTTCAATAGGCACTGTATTTACTAATGGAGTAGGTGCAATAACAACGCCTGCTGCATGGGTGGAGGAATTTCTCGGTAGACCCTCTAATTTTAGCGCTACTTCGAACCACCGCTGATGTTGGTCATCCTCTGAGAGCCAGCCCTGTAAGTCATATGATTCTTTCAATGCTTTTTGCAATGTAATCCCTGGTTTATTCGGAATCATTTTTGAAATTTTTTCTAACGTCTCAGCACCAAATCCAAAAACTCTCGCGACATCTCTAGCAACTGCTTTGGCAGACAATGTACCAAATGTAATGATTTGGGCAACATTTGCCTTACCATATTTCTGTGCAACGTACTGAATCACTTGATGTCGTTTACTATCGACAAAATCAATATCTATATCAGGTAAAGTTATCCGTTCAGGATTTAAAAATCGTTCAAATAATAAACCATATGCGAGAGGATCTACTTGCGTAATAGCTAGGCTATAGGCAACCAGCGACCCGGCAGATGACCCACGACCTGGTCCAGTCAAAATACGATTTTCTTTCGCAAAGCGCATAAAATCCGCCACAACTAAAAAATAATCGGCAAAGCCCATTGAACATATAATTTCAAGCTCATATTGTAATCTTTCTCGATAACCATTCGGAATGTCCCTCTCGTTGAAGCGTTCCTCTAATCCAGAAAATGCTTCTTTAACAAGCAATCTCTCAGCCGTTTCACCAACTGGTACAGGAAACTTAGGCATTTGTACAGACATTTCTGGTATTACAGCGTGACAGCTAGCAAGCATTTCACTACAAGACTCAAGCCACTCTTGGCGATCAGCAAACCAACTTTGCCACTCCTGTGTTGTTGGTGCAAAATAATTTTGCAGATTAGCTGTTAGCATCGTGTCTCCAAGCTTTTCTCCAGTATCTATAGCCCTTGCTACTTCATAAGCAAAATGATCTTCTGGACGTAAAAAATAACAGCTTTGAATGGCTACAAGCGAAATCGTATGCTCTTCACACCACTCTACAAGTTCTTTCTCATTAGCTACCTTGACCCCTCCAGGTCTGGCGATTCCCATATAAAGATGACGCTGAAAAAGATGAGCTAAAGCATCGACAAATGCGTGCCAATCTTCTAAATCCGTTAAATCATCTGAGGACAGCAGTGCCAAGCATCCTGCTGCATAACCCTCTAGCCATTTCCAAGGTAGCACTTCGTCTTCTCTAATAGAAACCGCACTACTAATTTTCAATAAATGTTGATAACCCTCCTGAGACTGCGCATAGAGCACAAGAGGAACCGTTTTATCATGCCATTGCACATTTACAGAAAGCCCAATGACAGCATGAATATTGGCTTGCTGCATTGCTTTACAAAAAGGCAAAAGCCCGTACAATTTCGTATTTACGATTGCACAGGCCTGTGTCTTTTGTTCTTGTAAAAAAGGAATCAATTGCTCAAGCCGAATTGTGCTTTTCAATAAATCCGCGCTCGTATGCATCTTCGTGTATACATGTGTCAAATGAATCCCTTCCTTTTCTTTGTTAATGATACGCTTTACAAATCTCTTGTAATCTTGCGATAACGCGCTCTGCTTCTTCCCAAGAATAAGCTGTAGCTCCAGAAGCAAGCGGGTGTCCGCCTCCGTTAAATTCCTTTGCTAATGTATTGATAACCGGGCCCTTCGAACGTAGACGCACACGGATTTGATCTTCTTCTTCAATGAACACAACCCAAGAACAGATCCCTTTGACACTGCCTAAACAACCTACTAGCAGTGATGCCTCTGATGGTACAATCTCATATTCTGCTAACAAATCTTTTGTCAGCTTCACATGAGCTGCTCCATACTCATCCATTTTAAAATTCTGATAAATATAGCCTTGTAAATTTAGTAATTTTTGCTCCATTTCATACATGCCATCAAAAATTTGATTTCGATCAAAATCATATGTAATCAGATCTGCAGCAACTCTAAATGTTTTAGTCGTTGTACTTGGGAATTGGAATCTACCTGTATCCCCTACAATTCCTGCAAATAATAATCGTGCAGCAGTATCTGACAGTTGCCAGTTAGCCACTTCCTTACCCTCTTCATACAGTTCATAAATCATTTCACTGCAAGAGCTAGCAGTCGTGTCTACCCATAGAAGATCGCCATATGCATCATCATTTGGATGATGATCAATTTTAATGATCATTTTCCCATTTGTATAGCGTTGATCGTCAACACGTTCTGTATTCGCAGTGTCTGTCACAATCACTAAAGCATTGTCATAAACATCATCCGCTACTTGATCAGGCTGTGCCATAAATGTTAAGGAAGCATCATGCTCCCCTACAGCAAAAACCTTTTTCTCCGGATAATTTGCTAAAATCAACTCTTTTAAACCTTGTTGTGAGCCATAGGCATCTGGATCTGGTCGTACATGACGATGAATAATGATTGTTTCATAGGCAGCAATTGTGTCGATGATTTGTCTTTTCACAATAAATTCCTCCAAAATGATAGTAAGAACCGTTAGCATTTTTCCAGAATAATCGTTACAATAATGTCTAGTTATGCTAGGAGGTTTACTATGCTCAATTTAATATTTGTGTTTGCGATAATTATATCTTTTGTCTTTTATTTTTATTTTAAAACAAAACAGTTTCGTTCTTCATTACCTATCGCCAAAAATTGGTATAAAAGTAAGGCGAATATCGGCTTCGGTTCTTTCCTACTGTTTTTCGGATTCAACCAAGCTTATTTATTCCCGAGCTTATATACATTTATTATTGTAGCAATTCTTGTCGTGCTAGGCATCCTTGTCTTGATAGATAATACGAAAAAAGCGCGTCATTATGGTCAGTTTGTTGAGGAAGAATTCCGCATTAATCGATAATATGTAACAAAGGGATGACCAAGCAATTGCTCTGGGCCATCCCTTTTCAATCCTTAACGTTCTAAAAGCTGGAACATCATCATTGCTTTCCCGACAAGTATTTGTTGATTATACACTTCAAAGTCCATTTTCACAAACTTACGACTCATGTCTAAAATCCGTGGCTTGACTGTAAGTGTACTTTCCATTTGCACTGGCTTAATAAAATAAATGGTCATGTTCTCTGCCACTGCATCCCCACGTTTTCGGCGTTTTAACGCAAATGATCCCACTTCAGCTAGTAGAGTCGTAAAAGCACCATAAGAGATTGCCCCATATTGATTAGTCATTTGTGGTGTAACTTTAAATTCCACGATGAGCTCTTCATCACCTAGTACCTTCATCTCATTTTTCACTAAATCATCAATAGTTTCACCATGTTGTGGCTGTCTTTGGGCTAACTGTAGCGCTTTAAGGACGTCCTGACGACTAATAACACCCTGTAAAATGTTATCATCATTTACAATCGGCAACAGATCAATCCCTTCCCAAATCATACGGTGCCCGGCAGAAGCGACACTCATTTTCATGGAACCAGCAATCGGATTCTTCGTCATAACCTTTTCAATTAGCTCATTTTCTTCTCGACCAATAACGTCTTTGACAGTAATCATTCCAACAAGTTTATTTTGATGTGTGACAACTGGAAATGCACCATGTGTTGTGCGTTCATTCAACTTCTGGAAATGATGGATTGTTTCATCATTTTTTAACGCTGCTGTGTCAGTCATTGGAACATAAATATCTTCAATAAATAAAATATCTTTTTTGATGAGTTGGTCATAGATTGCTCGGTTAATCATCGTTGCTACTGTAAACGTATCATAGCTTGTTGAAATAATCGGTAAATCTAATGAATCAGCAAGTTGCTTATTATCATCCGTTGTATCAAAACCACCTGTTATTAAAACAGCAGCACCTGCCCGAAGTGCATTTTCATGGGCTTTAAAACGATTCCCTACAATCAATAAGCTACCTGCATCTGTATAACGCATCATGTCTTCTAATTGCATTGCCCCAATGACAAATTTCGTTAACGTTTTATGTAGACCTGATTTTCCACCTAAAACTTGACCATCTACGATATTTACGATTTCTGCAAAAGTTAAGCGTTCAATATTTTCTTTCTTTTTCTTTTCAATACGAATTGTTCCAACACGTTCAATTGAACTTACTAAGCGACGGTTTTCTGCTTCCTTTATAGCACGATATGCAGTTCCTTCACTCACTTGCATTTCCTTGGCAATTTGACGTACTGAAATTTTATCGCCCACAGGTAGTGATTCGATGTATTGTAAAATTTTCTCATGTTTTGTAGACAAAATATCACCTATTTCCTAAGCTTCAATTCTGCTCTTAGTGTACCATATTTTTTATGAAATTATTTAATATAAAGTGATGAAATTGTTTAAAAACCCCCATCATTTCAACTACCAGCGTGGTGTCAATTCATATAGTACAGCATTACCAACGATTAGAAACAGTTTACTTTCTCACCAGCTTTCAAAATTTGAACCTCTGAGTTTTGCACTAAATCAGCAAAAACTTGTGGATCTTGCTCAATAGGTGGGAATGTATTGTAATGAATAGGTACGACAATTTTCGGCTTTAAGAACGAAACTGCACAGGCAGCGTCTTCTGGACCCATTGTAAAATTATCACCAATTGGTAAAAATGCAATATCTATTGGATGTCGTTCACCGATTAATTTCATATCACTAAATAGTGCCGTATCGCCTGCATGATAAATCGTTAATCCCTCTACAAATAGTAATATCCCAGCTGGCATACCCATATAAATAATTTCATTAGTATTTGTAACATAGGAAGAACCATGGAAAGCTTGTGTAAACTTTACCTTCCCAAAATCAAATTCCTTAGCACCTCCAATATGCATTGGATGTGTTTTTACTCCTTGCCAAGAAATCCAATTGGCCAATTCGTTTGGAGCAATGACTAGCGCATCTTTTTTCTTCGCTAGTTCCACTGTGTCCCCAACATGATCATTATGTCCATGTGTTAATAAAATAATATCCGGTGCTTCTTCAGCAACATTTAAATCTGTTTGACCATTCCCATTAATAAAAGGATCAATTAAAATTGTTTTCCCATTTGTTTGAACTTTGACAACGGAATGTCCATGATAGCTTATTTCCATCTTAATTTCCTCCTCGATTTATAAATTACAATCCATCATTTTAATTCGCTACCCATGCGCTTTTTCCCTTTTTTTGATATGCTTGTACAGAGAATAATCGTATCATCTTTAACAGTTTTATACCCTGTTAGATCACAATTATTCAGTGATAGTAAGGAACAGCCATTTTCTTTAGGAAGTCGAAGGTTCCTCATTAAAATTTCCCATGTAATAAAAGGAGGACATATTTATGTCAAAGGTTGAAGAAATCCAAAATTATTTGCAGCAAAATCACATTGATGCAGCATTTGTCACTACACCTGACAATGTTTTTTACGTTTCAGGCTTTAAAAGTAATCCACATGAAAGATTACTAGGTGTTATGATTTTTAAAGATGCTGAACCTTTTCTAATTTGTCCACAAATGGAGATTCCAGATGCAAAAGCTGCAGGATGGTCTTATGAGGTTATCGGCCACCAAGATACCGACAATTCGATGGACGTTCTTGGACAAGCTATTACATCACGAGAGGTGCAACCGACTACGTTTGCCATTGAAAAGGCACAGCTAATTGTGGAACGCCTAGAAGCCCTACAACAATCCTTCCCACAAGCAAACTTTGTGCGTCTTGACGAAAAAATTAACGCGATGCGCGTAATCAAAGATGAAAATGAATTAGCTAAATTACGCAAGGCTGCGGAGTTAGCTGATTATGCCATTGAAATCGGTTGCAAGGAAATTGCTGAAGGTAAAACAGAGATGGAAATTTTAACAGCCATTGAAAGTGCTATTCAAGATAAAGGCTGTAAAATGTCCTTTGAAACAATGGTATTGAGCGGACCAAAAACGGCCTCTCCTCATGGTAAACCAGGTGCACGCAAAATAGAAAAAGGTGATATGGTGCTATTTGACCTTGGTGTCATTTACGATGGCTATTGCTCTGATATTACGCGTACAGTTGCCTTTGGTGAGCCAAGTGAGGCACAAAAAGAAATTTATCATGCGGTTTTAGCAGCCAACCAAAATGCAGTTGCAGCTGTGAAGCCTGGTGTTCGTGCTATGGACTTAGATAAAATTGCACGCGATACAATTACAGAAGCAGGTTTTGGAGAATATTTCACACATCGTCTTGGTCATGGACTTGGCATCTCTGTGCATGAATTTCCATCTGTTACAGGAACAAACGATATGACGATGGAAGAGGGCATGGTCTTTACTATCGAGCCTGGTATTTATAAATCAGATGTAACAGGTGTACGCATCGAGGATGATGTTGTTGTAACAAAAGATGGTGTGGAAGTACTAACAAAGTTCCCGAAAGATTTGATAATCCTATAATACAAAAAAGGAAGCATTTAAATGCTTCCTTTTTACATTTAATTATTGAATAAGCTCATCCACATTAACATATGGAAGTCCTTGTGAATCTGCAACAGCTTTATAAACTAGTTGTCCATCTAATGTATTTACACCTTTTTTCAGTGCAGCATTGTCTAGACAAGCTTGTTTGTAGCCTTTGTTCGCAATTTGTAGTGCGTAAGGGATTGTATTATTTGTTAAAGCAATTGTTGATGTACGTGGTACTGCTCCTGGCATATTCGCTACTGCATAGTGTACTACACCATGTTTTACGTATGTTGGATCATCATGTGTTGTTACACGATCTGAAGAAGCAAAAATACCACCTTGGTCAATAGCGATATCCACTACTACAGAGCCAGCTTGCATCGACTGAATCATTTCTTCAGACACAAGTTTCGGTGCTTTTGCGCCTGGAATTAAAACAGCACCAATAACTAAATCAGAAGTTTTCACAGATTCAGCAATATTATAAGGATTAGAGATTAATGTTTGAACATCACGACCAAACATATCTTCTAATTGGCGTAAACGTTCAGGACTTAAATCGATAACTGTCACGTCTGCTCCCATACCAACAGCGATTTTAGCAGCGTTAGTTCCCGCGATACCACCACCGATGACTGTCACTTTACCACGTTGTACACCTGATACACCGCCAAGTAAAATACCTTTACCAGCATGATTTCGCTCTAAGAACTGTGCACCAATTTGTGTAGCCATTTTACCTGCTACTTCACTCATTGGTGTTAATAAAGGTAGTGAACCATTTGCTAATTGAACTGTTTCGTAGGCAATCCCTACAACTTTTTTATTTAAAAGTGCCTGAGTCAACTCAACTTCTGGCGCTAAGTGCAAGTAAGTGAATAAGATCTGACCTTCATAGAAGTAATCATACTCGGAAGCTACAGGCTCTTTTACCTTCATAATCATCTCTTGTGACCAAGCTTCTTTTGCAGTTTGTACAATATGAGCACCAGCTGCAATATAATCAGCATCCGCAAAGCTTGATCCTAAGCCTGCTCCAGTTTCAATGTACACCTCGTGACCTGCGTGTGTTAAAGTGACAACGCCTGCTGGTGTCATTGCTACACGATTTTCATTGTTTTTAATTTCCTTTGGAATACCAATCTTCATAGTTTCCTATCCCCTTCCATAACATAAGAAATCAGCATCATTTATGTAATTAAAAATTGATGCACCCCTTGCAACTCCATATTACCAAACAAACTCCAAAAAAGCTTTAATTAAAGTAAATACAAATAAAATTTCTAACATTTACAAAATACAAAATATTTAAACAGTGAAATCAGATAATAATTTACTATATTTAAAAAGTAAAAATGAAACCTACAACATTGTGAACGAGACAATTACAAAAGCAAAAATACGTTTACACGCTGTAAATAGTGGGAATTAAGTAATTATATTTTCTTAATGATGCGTCTTCACTTTTTCATAATTTTTCTTCCGGAAAGTATTTCCTTTAGAAAATCATTTGGTATAATCAACATATACAAATCAGGGAGGTTTTTCAAATGGCTAATCATTATAAAAGCATTGTGGTTGCAGTAGACGGTTCAAAGGAAGCTGAATATGCTTTTCGTAAATCAATCGACGTGGCAAAACGTAATGAGGGTTCTGTATTAAATTTAGTGAATGTTATTGATACACGTTCATTCGCTGCAATTGAAGCATATGACCGTTCCATTGCAGAACGTGCTCAAGCATTTTCTGAAGAACTATTAAATGGTTACAAAAAACAAGCTGAAGAAGAAGGCTTAACAAACGTTAACCTAATTATCGAATATGGTTCTCCAAAAAATATCATTACTAAAGAACTTTCTAAAATCGTAGACGCAGATCTAATTATTTGTGGTGCAACAGGTCTAAATGCAGTTGAACGCTTCCTAATCGGTTCGGTGTCTGAAGCAATTGTACGTTCAGCTAATTGTGACGTTCTTGTAATCCGCACACCTGAAAATTAATCAGCAATACATAAAAAGGTATCCTACTGTAGGATACCTTTTTGAATTCTATTAGCATTATGAGCAATCATTTGCCCTCTTTCCACATTTTCACTTTTTCAAAGAATAAGGCAAGTGCTTGTTTATTTTGCATATTCGGTACTTTTGCTAAAAGCACTTCTTTAGGTGATTTATATTCCAGCGATTGCTTTTGCAAAATGACAATGCTCTTTTCTAATGATTTATTGGCAAACATGGAATCCGGTAGTTGAATAATGGCTTGAATCCAGGCATGCTTTTGAATGTACTTGTGAAGTTGCTTAGACTGCTCTGAATCAAATAGATGAGATGGCGCAAGGAAAAATAAATAGCCACCTTCCTTTGTATAATTCATAGACTGCTCAATAAATAAATGGTGAGCATAACTCATCCCCTCTTGCGCGCACAACTCATAATCAAGTGCAATTTCTTCATTTGGATAATAGCCAACAGGTAAATCACATATAACTGCATCAACTGGATTTGCCAATAAATCTTGTAAAGCATCTTGACGATATAAAGAGATTGGTTGCTCTGTTAAATCAGCTGTAGCTGCGGCTAGACGTATGAGTAGTTCATCTACTTCTACACCTGTTGCCTCCACTTTGCCATCTAATAAATTCATAACTGTTAGTAGCAAATTTCCTGTACCTACTGCTGGATCCATAATCGAAATCTTGTCATGTTCAAGACGTTCAGCAAATATTTGCTCTACGAAATAGCCCACTAATAACCCTAACGTATCAGGTGTCATTTGATGGTTTGGTTGAGAACTTTTACGCATCCCTTTTAGAATGGCAATTTGAATAGCCTTGCGAATATCCTCTTTCGTTGCATCTTTTTGTGAGAAATCAACTTCGCCATCAAGCCATGCCTCTAGCCCATCTAGTAACCCCTCTAACAATGTTGTATCGTGTTCTTTTTCAATTTTTTCAGCATGCTCATTTAACATACCAAATAATTTCTCGATGTTTTCCATAGATAACTTCCTTTCACGCAGAAAAGAGCCGTGACAAACACTCGTCGTCACAGCCCCTTTGTCTAGTATTATCTTAGCCTAAAAGCAGGCCATTATGCTAGTGCTTTGACAGCTGCAATAGCCGCTTCATAGTTTGGATGATCTGTTGCCTCAGGTACATATTCAACATATGTAACTTTATTGTTTGCATCCACAACAAATACTGCACGTGTCAGAAGACGTAATTCTTGAATGTACACGCCATAAGCTTCACCAAATGAAAGGTCGCGATGATCCGAAACAGTTTGAACGGCATCAATACCTGCTGCCCCACACCAACGCTTTTGAGCGAATGGAAGATCCACAGATACTGTGTAAATAACTACATTATCACCTAAGTTAGCTGCTTCTTCATTGAAACGACGTGTTTGCGCATCACATACACCAGTATCTAATGATGGTACAACACTAAATAAACGAATTTTACCCTCTGAATCTTTTAATGTTACAGGTGAAAGGTCATTCGCTAATACTGTAAAATCTGGTGCTGAATCGCCCACCTTTACTTCATTACCTACTAGTGTCACTGGACCATTTTTAAATGTTACTTGTGCCATATAACCGCCTCCTAATCATCATATGTACATAATATTACTAAATGAAGGGAATTAATTGCAACTAAGAGAACTTACTTTATTAGAAAGTGTTTAGCAAGCTATAGAAAAGACTGTCTCTTAGTTTGAGACAGCCTCTTGTTTAGTGTTCATTTTTTTCCTCTATTTTTGCTAGTTCAGGTTTTTCCTCTTGTTCAATAGATGCTATAGTCTCTTCCTTTTTATCTAAAGAAGGTGGCGCCAAATCCTTTTCAATATAGACTTTTTCATGCACTACAGTTGTATCAGCGAAATAATCATGTAACCCTTGATTTTCAGGTAAAATAACTACCAAAATATAGAGCGGCATCACAATATTATTAATGATACGACCAATCCATTCGCGGAATAGCACATCTGACCAAGTTAGATTATCATGCTTTAATGAAATTACACGTAATCCAAATACCATTTTCCCTAGCGTTTGACCAAAGTATCTTGTCATAAGGACAAAATAGCTATAATAGAGAATCGCTGAGATGATGGAAATTGGTGCATACCAAACTGATTCTGATAAGGACCAATCCATTAAATAAAAGATAGGGTTAATGAGTATTCCGACTACTGCTGACACTATGAATCCATCTAATAAAAATGCCCACAATCGAATCCAAAAGCCTGCTGTTTTTAATGTATAGTTTTTTGGTTTTACTGAATCTTCAGAGCCATTGTTGAAAAAGTCATTTTCCATTGAGGGTGAACCTTGCATAACAACTTCATTGTTTGTCATTGAACTCCCCCCTTAGTATTCCCCGTATAAATACATCATTTTAGGTGCATTGTAATCCGTCATAATTTTCATTAGCATTTTTTCCTCCGCAGAAGGACCAAACATGGAGCCAATTTTCATACCAACATAAGATTGCCAACCACCCATATCATATGCATATTCAAATAATGCAGCTTCTTCTAGTCCATAATCTGCGCGTAATGCTGCAATGGCCGCTTCTTCATCGCCAATTTCATCAACTAAACCTGCTTCAAGTGCTTTTGTACCGCCTAATATTCGGCCATCAGCCACTTTCTTCACATCGGCTTCAGACATATTACGTCCTTGTTCAACGATATCCACAAATTCTTCGTATGTTTCATTGATCATATCTTGCATCATTGTACGTTCCTCTGGTGTCACTTCACGCATTGGACTTAGCATATCCTTATGCTCTCCAGATTTAAACGTTTCGAATTTGACACCTACTTTTTCAGCCAACGCTTGATAGTTAATCGATTGCATGATAACGCCAATCGAGCCCGTTATCGTATCACGATGGGCAAATATTTTATCCGCTGGGGCTGAAATATAATAACCGCCAGAGGCCGCCATCGAATCCATTGATACATAAATTGGAATTTGTCGTTCCTCTTTAATTTTTAAAAGCTTTTTATAAATTTCGGCAGATTCTTTCACACCACCACCTGGTGAGTTGACGCTTAAAACAATTCCTTGTATCGTATCATCGTACAAAATATTATCCAATTGTTCTAAGAAAAATTTATGATCATAAGCAACTGGTTGCCAAAGTGTACTTGTGCCAATATCTTGAATCGTTCCATCTACCTTTAAATAGGCAATCCTTTTATCAAAATTATCGCCTTCAATTACATTTTCATATACATCTAGGTTATTTCCTGCCATTAAACTATCAAAATTACCTAGAAAATCTGCTTTAAATAGGGCAAAAATGGTATTAATCCCTAATGAGAATAACAAAAGAACACCTGCCACTATTAAAGCAACCCACCTTTTAACATTCATGTCTTTCCGCCTCCTTAACACGTAATACGAATGACTTGCTCCTTTGTTTCATTTTTTTGCAATAATATGCAAAAAATTTTATTCTATTTATTTCCTCATAATACCTTACCTAAAAACATAAAAAAAATCAAAGTCCATTTCTTTGCATGAACTTTGATTTTCGACATTATTTCCTAGGAAATGATTATTGTACAAGGAGTTTGAATTCTTGTTGTCTTAATTCGACACGACGAATTTTACCTGAGCTTGTTTTTGGTAGACCATTAACAAATTCAATGGAACGTGGATATTTATAAGGCGCTGTTAATGATTTTACATGATTTTGAAGGGTTTGAATAAGGTCTTGATCACCACTTACATCACTATGAAGGACAACAAATGCTTTAACGATATTCCCGCGTACTTTATCAGGGCTTGCAATGACAGCAGCCTCTTTCACAGTCGGATGCTTCATCAATGCATCTTCTACTTCAAATGGTCCGATTGTATAGCCTGAGGAAATAATGACATCATCGCCTCGGCCTTCAAACCAAAAATAGCCATCCGCATCCTTATAGGCACGATCACCTGTAATATACCAATCACCACGGAATTGTAATTTTGTTCTTTCAGGATCTTTTAAATATTTTTTAAAGAGTGCAGGAGTCTCTCGATGGACGGCAATATCACCTACTTCTCCTGTAGCAACTGGCTCTCCAAAATCGTTAATGATTTCAACTGTATTACCTGGAGTAGGTTTTCCCATTGAACCAACTCTAGCTTCCATCCCTACCATAGTTCCTACAAGTAATGTGTTTTCAGTTTGACCGTAGCCATCTCGGACTTGTAGATGGAAAGTATCTGAAAATATTTTAATTACCTCACTGTTCAAAGGTTCGCCTGCCGAAACAGCTTGGCGAATTGTACTGATATCAAACTTTTGTAAATTTTCAAGTGCTGCCATAAAACGATATTCAGTTGGTGTGCAACATAATACGTTCATCTTAAATTTTTCTAGCAATGTTAAATAGGTTGCAGCATCAAATTTACCTTTGTAGACAAATGCAGTTGCACCGCTACCTAAAGTGGCGAGAAACGGGCTCCAAATCCATTTTTGCCATCCTGGTGCTGCTGTTGCCCATACAATATCATTTTCTTGCACCCCTAACCAATGTGGCGCTGTAGTTCGTAAATGTGCATAGCCCCAGCTATGCGTATGCACTGCTGCTTTCGGATTCCCTGTTGTGCCACTTGTATAGGCTAAAAATGCATTGTCTGTACTTTTTGTAGGTGTAGAATTTATGTAGGTTGTAGGTTGATTTCGCATTTTCTCTAATAGTGGTTGCCAAGGTTCATGTGCATTTCCTATAACAAACTGCTGTATTCCTTGTAAATTTCCCACTTGATCAAATTGTTCAATATAAGGCTCATAGGAAACGACCGCTTTAGCATCAGCATGATGAATACGGTACTCAATATCTTTTGCTCTTAGCATTTCTGAGCTTGGAATAATGGTTAAACCTGCTTTCAATGCAGCAATATATACAATGTATGCTTCTACTGAACGTGGTACCATCACTAAAATCACATCACCTTTAGTTAAGCCATTCTTCGTAAAAACATGAGCCGCCTGATTCGCTTTTTCAAGCAAATGAGCGTAGGTAATAAATTGTACATCGCTATTTTCTTCATAAATAATTAATGCATTTTTGGTTGCATCCTGAGCGTATTTTTCAAATTCTTCTGTTATATTATACCATTCCGGTGCAACTAATTCTTGTCTTTTCATGGCAAATGCCCCCTTTTGCTATGACACATTATAAAACTCCTTTTTCAGTATTTTCAATGGTTTGAACTCAATTTAAGTAAAGTCATGACAACTATCATGCTTAGCTATATGGCATCAGTCACGTTTTGTTGATAGGAAAACTTGCTATTGAATACATATGAAAAGTATGGTACATTTTGGTCAACTAAAAGCAAGATTGCAGGGGGACTCGTAAAGAGTTGAGAAGGTAAAACCTGACCCTTTGAACCTGTTAGTTAATACTGACGTAGGGAGCAATGAACATCGATTTTTTCAGATGAAAGGCTCTTTTTCGTGCATTTTTACGCAAAAAGTGCCTTTTTTGCATGCTTACGTCCACCCACAAAGGAGGACTAAAATGATTTTTCAAACAATTCGTCAACAACAACCACTTATTCACTGTATTACTAATTATGTCGTAGCCAATTTTCAAGCCAATGGCTTATTGGCAATAGGTGCCTCTCCAGTCATGGCAGATGATAGCCATGAAGTAGAGGAAATGGTAGCCATTGCAGATGCTCTTTTAATTAATATTGGTACGCTTAATGATCGCACAAAAAAATCAATGTTGTTAGCAGGAAAAAAAGCCAACACCCTTGGCATTCCAGTTATTTTAGATCCTGTCGGGGCAGGCGCCACAGTGTATCGTAAGGAAACCGTACATCTATTGCTTGCAGACATACAATTTGCAGTCATACGTTGTAATATCGGTGAGCTTGCAGCGCTAGCCAATGTTGACTGGCAACAAAAAGGTGTAGATAGTGGGAATGGATCTATTGCCATAGAGACCGAAGCAACATTATTGGCTCAACGCTATAAATGCCTTGTCATTGTTACTGGTGAAAAAGATTTTTTGACAAACGTTGTGCAAAGCCAATGGATAACTGGTGGAAGGCCACAAATGACCGAAGTAACTGGTACAGGCTGTTTACTTAGTGCTATATGTGGAGCTGCTTATTCTTCAGGGGATGATCCATACAACCAATTGGCAGAAACCCTAACTTACTATAAAAAAGCAGCTGAGCTAGCGTCCGCATTTACAGCGGATATCGGGGATATTCAAATTGCTTTGCTGAATGCCTTACATCGTCTCTCAAAGGATGGTGAAGCTTCATGCATATTGTAACGACGATTGCAGGTTCTGATAGTGGTGGTGGCGCAGGTATTCAGGCTGATTTAAAAACATTCCAAGAATTAGGGGTTTTTGGCACCTCAGTTATTACAGCTTTAACTGCACAAAACACATTGGGTGTTACGGGCGTTTTCCCAATCGAAGTTGACTTTGTTGAAAAACAATTATATGCCTTACTAGAAGATTTTTCGATTGATGCGGTTAAAACTGGGATGCTTTATTCCTCGGATATTATCAAAGCAATCGCACACATTATTGACGATTTAAAAATTCCACTCATTGTTGATCCAGTTATGATTGCCAAAGGTGGAGAAAGCTTATTACAGCAAGAAGCTATAGAAGCCATGTGTACTTCTTTACTACCGCTTACTACAATTGTGACGCCAAATATACCAGAAGCAGAGGCTCTTACAGGAAAAAAAATAAATCATTTCTCGGATATGAAGGAAGTTGCTCAATACTTTTTACGACTTGGTGTTCAATGTGTCATCATTAAAGGGGGACATCTAACAAATCCTCGATATGCGATTGATTATGTATTTTTCAAAAATGGCAGATCTTTTTCCATGCAGTCTCCTCGTATTCAAACGAAAAACACACACGGTACGGGGTGTACATTTTCAGCAGCACTCACTGCTTTTCTAGGTCAAGGATTTGCTTTTGAAAAAGCCATTATTGAAGCTAAGAAATTTATACAATTAGCCATTACACATGATTTAGCCATTGGTAATGGTCATGGACCCACAAATCATTTTGCTTATCAACTGCATAAAGATTCCTGCGAGGTGAAGATACATGAATCGTGAGGATTTACAACTTTATTTTATTATGGGTACCAGCAATGTTTGCCATCAAGAACCGTTAACTGTACTTGAAAAAGCGTTACAGGCTGGCATAACCATGTTTCAATTTCGTGAAAAAGGACCTCATGCATTAACAGGATTAGCCTATGAGCAATTTGCCCGCCAATGCCAAAAACTATGTCAACATTATCATGTGCCTTTCATCATTAACGATGATATTGATCTTGCTGTGCGCCTTGGTGCTGACGGCGTCCATATTGGACAAGAGGATGTACATGTTGCCATAGCACGAAAAAAAATTGCAAATATGATCCTTGGAGTTTCAGTACATTCACTGGAAGAATTACAAACGGCTATGGACCATCATGCTGATTATGTAGGGATAGGACCTATTTTTGCGACGACATCTAAAAGTGATGCCCATGCACCCTGTGGCACTAATTTTTTACAGCAGGCTCATAAGCTCCAACCCCACTTACCCATCGTAGCCATCGGCGGGATAAACTGCACAAATGCCGATATCGTTTTTCAAGCTGGTGCTGATGGAGTTGCTGTTATTTCTGCCATCTGTGAAAGTGAGGATATTAAACAAACTGTGTCAATGTTTAAGTCTTCATCTCGCATAAAAAGATGATCTATAAACAAACTAAAACCAGTGCCTTTTACGGTCACTGGTTTTAAGTTTATAAATGCTTAGTCAGCATTTATTGGTTGTTGTTTGGCATACCTTTTAATTGGGATTCTGCCATTTGTACAAGACGTTTAGTGATTTCACCACCAACGGAACCGTTGGCACGAGCTGAAGCTTCAGCTCCTAATTGAACACCAAATTCTTGTGCAATTTCGTATTTCATTTGATCAAGTGCTTGTTGTACTCCAGGTACTGCAAGCTGGTTTGAACTGCGGTTGTTGTTTGAAGCCATGTCTCTCACCTCCTTGTGAATATAGAATGTGCGTTATTAGAATTTTAATACGAAAATTTTAAAGGTAAATTGTACCTCTATTGGGATACAGCGAACTATACAAAAAAGCCGTCTCAAATAGGCTATTTGAGACGGCTTTTGAAATTTTGATTTATAAAAGGTCAGCAAACTTATCTTGCTTTTGCTCTTCTTCTTTCTTAGGGAAAATATAGACCTCACGATTTTTGACTGCGCGTTCTATAAGTTCATCAAAATCAGAGAAGCTTTCATAATGCTCGACTTTTTCAAGCTTTGGCTTTGTTTTTGGACTAGCAGGCGTAAAGATTGTACAGCAATCCTCAAAAGGCTGAATAGATGTTTCGTATGTGCCGATTTTTTCAGCTAAATTAATAATTTCTAATTTATCTGTTGAAATCAATGGTCGTAAAATAGGTGTGTTCGTTACAGCATTTATAGCCGTTAAACTTTCGAGTGTTTGACTTGCTACTTGTCCAAGACTTTCCCCTGTGACAATCGCAAGAGCTCCAATTTCCTCTCGTACTTGATCGGCTACCTTCAACATCATACGACGTGTTGTTGTCATAGATACATTAGATGGTACTTTTTCTTTAATCAATACTTGTATTTCAGTAAAAGGAATGACATGTAAACGTATATTAGCCCCAAATTTCGTTAACTCATTCGCAAGCACTTTTACTTTTTCCAATGAATTTTGGCTCGTATAGGGTGGACTAAAGAAGTGAATAGCTTCTAAACGTACACCACGTTTCATCATTAAATAACCTGCGACAGGGCTATCAATACCACCAGATAGCATTAACAATGACTTACCATTCGATCCTACAGGCATTCCACCTGCACCTGAAATGACTTGCGCCATCATGTAAGTTGCATCATGGCGGACTTCTACACGCAACTCGATATCAGGTTTCTTCACTTTAACAGACAAATTTTTAAAATGAGGTAACACATAACCACCAATCTCGCGCTGAATTGCATGCGATTCTAATGGAAAGGTTTTATCAGTTCGTTTAACTTCCACTTTAAATGTATGTTGTTCTTCTTTAAATGTCTCCATTATCGTGATCGCAAGTTTCTTCATACTTTCAATATCCTTTTCACATGCAGCAACAGGACTAAATGATTGAATACCGAAAATTTTAGGCAGACCTGCTACGAGTGTTTGCATTTGGGCCTCATTTTCTATCGCAATAAACATACGGTCACGTTCTGTACGAATATGAAGATGTCCTAAATCTGCAAAAGCATGACGAATATTCTCACGCAAACGGCGGATAAAATCCATCTTGTTGCGACCTTTTGTAGAAAGTTCGCCATATCGAATTAATATTTCTTTCCAAATCATTACTTTATTTCTCCTTTTAGCTCCAACATTACTTCTGCTAATACTTGTTTAAACTTTTCAATATCTTCAGCTGTGTTATGTGCACCAAAACTAACACGGATAACACCTTTTTTATAATGCTCATCTAGGTGAAGTGCTTCGACAACATGACTTGTTTTTGTTTGCTTCGATGAGCATGCACTAGATGTTGAGACAATGACGCCACGTTTTTGCATGGCATTAATAATGACTTCTCCTTTTAAATCACGAACACTGAATGATAATATATGTGATGCACCTCGTGGTGTCGATAAAATCTGCACTGCCTCTCCATATTCGTGAAGCTGAGCAAGTATTTCATCATGCCATTGACGGTATTTTTTTGCATGTTCATTCAATGATTCAACTGCAATACGAGCTGCCTTAGATAAAGCAACAGCTTGCGGTACAGCTACAGTTCCACTACGCAATCCAAATTCCTGGCCTCCACCAAGTGCATATGGCTGCCATCTGATCGCTTTACGAAATGCTAATACTCCAGAGCCTTTAAAGCCATGAATTTTATGGCCAGATATTGAAATACAATCTGGTCCATCTTCTCCTCTAAAGGATACAGCTAATTTCCCAAAGCTTTGTACAGCATCCACATGTAAGGCTGCTCGACTCATTTCATGGATCAATTTTGCTGCTTCATATATAGGTTGGATAGCCCCCATCTCATTGTTTACATGCATCATACTTACTAATATTGTATCTTTGCGTATTTTTGCACGAAGTTCATCCAATGAAATAACACCATGCTGATCAACATTAAGGTATTCCACTTCAAAGCCCTCTTTTGCGAGCTGTTTAACGGTCTCTAAAACAGAAGGATGTTCAATTTCAGTCGTTAAAATATGCTTTCCTATATGTGTATTGCTACGTGCTATTCCAAAGATAGCAGCATTATTCGATTCCGTACCACCTGAAGTAAATAGCACATTTTTTGCTTCTGTCTGCAAAATATCTGCTACTTGCTCACGCGCACGTATTAATAAATCATTTGCTTCAACACCCATTGCATGGATGGATGCAGGGTTGGCATAATACTGCTCATTCACAATCATAAACGCCTGTAGAACTTCTTTTAGCGGTTTTGTTGTGGCACTATTATCCAAATAAATTGTATTATTCATTATTTTTCACACACTTTCAAAACGTTGATGTAACGGTATTTATCATAACGCAATCTTTAGAGATTGACCACTAACTTTAACGATAATTCAAATTTTAATCTTCTTAATCTTTCTTCTTAAGGAGTGATCGCACTTACACTTTTTTCAGCATCGTGATAAATTCTGTTGGGGTACTAAATTCAAGATCTTTGACAAATCCTAATTTTTCATAAAGGTATATAGCTCGTTTATTGAATTGGGCAACTGTTAAACGGAGTGGCATAGAGTATTCTTGTTGAATGTTCTTTATGATAAACGAGAAAAACATTGTGCCAAAACCTTGTCCTGTAAGAGTTGGGTTCATACCAATACCAATATCTATATAACCATCTGAATAAGCATTATCATCACGTCCTTTGGGCACTTTAGCAGCTGATCCCGTGCAATAAAAACCGATTAATTCCTTATGCGTATTTATAATGGCGAAGTAAGGGTTTTCCATAAATTCTCTCATATTTTCATCGGATAATTCATTATTATAAAAATCATATGGCTCTTCGTAACGCCAACATATAATTTCTCGAGCATACATTTCATTCATATCCCGAATTAATAGTTCCAACCGAATCACACCCTTTTATAATTTTAAAAAGAAAGCTGTCTAAAAAGTAATTGCTATACTTTTTAGACAGCACAAATGTAGTTTTAATTTTTCGTCATAGACTGTTCTGCTACCATCTCTTGAATGCGTTTTAAAGCTCCTGGCTCCATTTCTTCCACTGCTGTCCCGGCTTCCTCTAATGCTTTGGCATAACGGAATTGATGGAACGCTTCCTCTGCTTCTTTTAAACGTGCATTCAATTTCGGATTGGATACGCGATGGCGATTACCATACTGAATAATGCGTTCAATGAGCATGACATTCTCGATTAACTCATATGCTTTCGTTTTAACATCCTCAACACAAAGTGTCGCAGCATTTAAATTATTATGAACCGTCCCCATATTAAGCGGTACTTCTTGCAGACTTTGCATTACTACGTAAATATGCTCTGCAGCTTCATCAAGGCGTACGTCCATCTCTTCAGGTACTCCTGGAATATTTGCCTTATTTAAGAGGCGATCCGTATCTTGTAAGATTTTCTTTAAGTTTTCGACTTGAGCACGGGCCTTATTCTCATCAATGCGAAGCTTCTTCATTGTATTAGACAGATGTCCTTGTTCTTCATGAATTCGTTCAAGCTCTTCACTGATTTCTATTAATTCTTCCTGCAAGCTTGAATAGGCAGATTTTTCTTCTTTGACACGCATTGCTAATAAATCATAACGACGTTGCAGTGCTTCCAATTGCTTTAATGCCACTTTTGGAATTTCAGCATCCTTTTCGTTTAAGTGATAGCTTTGTTGTACAAATGTTGCCTCATCACTCACTGATTTTGTGGAAGTGATGACATTTGTGATAGAACTTAATAAACGATCACAATTTTGATCAACATAATTTTTGGCAATAACCTCTTTTTCAAGTAAATCATAAAAATGATCGATTTCTTCATTTATTTCGGTTACACGGGGTTTAACGACCATTAAATTTAGCTCTGCTAGGTCATTTTTCAACGAGGCAAATTCTTTTTCATAATTGTTTAATGCCTCTGCTAATTCTAAATGCTGCAGATAGTAGGATTGGTCTTCCATTTCACGTTGACCATTGCGCAATTCTTGGACTGCTCCTGGGAGCTTAACCTGTAATTCCGTCAAAATTGTTGGAACGTCATTAATATATTCAAAAGTCTGCTGCGATTCTTGATTTAAACTAATAACAATTTCTCTCGCTTGCAAGTAATTACCTTCATTTGTCAGTACATCAAACTCTTCAAACTTTTGCACAAACTCCTCTAGCTTTTTCTCAAGAGCAGGTAATGCTACACCAAAGGAATGTTGGTGAGCCAGCAATGTCTTTCTCGCCGAGCGGTAATATTCCTTTAGTTGTTCAATTTCAATTCGATTTTTTTCTTCGCTGCCAATTAATTCATTTAATTCTTCTAATATTTTATCTTTATCTTGGTCACATTTTTGGATATAGTCTTCGATTTCACGTTCTATTAACGTCGCTTTTTTAAAACGAAGTCGATTAATTTGATCTTCCGCATCAAATAAAAGTGAATCAATTTTAGTCATATGTACATCGATGACTTCATCCCAAACATTGCGCCATCGTTCAAACATTTCTTCCGTTTCACCGTTCATGTTTAAAGATTTTACTTTTGAAATTTCTTCATTTATAGGTTTATGCTGAATTTGTAATTTTTCATTTTCAAGTTTTGCAATAATTGCAACATGTTTTCTTCGCATCATAAATCCCACTATGGCTAAAATTAATAGTAGGATAATCGGAATGATGATATACTCCATCGTAAGCCTCCTATTCTAAAATAAACGAATTGGCTAGTTGTATTTATTATATACTATGTTTTCGCCTTTTGTACTAAAATTTAAGTGATTTTCAGAAAACTGTATTTTCGCTATTGTGAAATATTTAAATAACGGTCTATAGAGCTAAAGGAGTGGTACATTTTGAAACGTGATGGGCATATACATAGTCCTTATTGTCCACATGGCAGTTCGGACACTTTCATTCAATATATTGAAAAAGCAATTTCTTATAATTTCACAGATATAACGTTTACAGAACACGCTCCATTACCTAATAATTTTATTGATCCTACCCCACAGCAAGATAGTGGAATGAAACCAGAGTATCTCATGCCTTACTTGGAAGAACTAAAACGTCTGCAAAAACAATATGCAGAAGACATTCGCATTCGGATTGGGTTAGAAGTTGATTATATCAAAGGTTATGAACAAGAAACTCGTCAATTCCTTGATACTTATGGACATTTTTTAGATGATGCCATTTTGTCAGTCCATTTTCTACAGTGGCAAGATACCTTTGTATGTATCGACTTTTCTCCTGAATGCTTTATTGATTTCTCAAAACAAGTTGGCTCTGTTGAACAGGTTTATCATTTATATTATGATACAGTCCTACAATCAATAAAGGCAGACCTTGGTCCATATAAACCTAAACGGATTGGGCACCCATCACTTGTTCATAAATTTCAGCTGGCACATACTGAAAAAATCAATGACGACATTCGACTTCAAGAAGTTTTAAACGTCATGAAGCAAGATGGCTATGAACTAGATGTAAATAGTGCTGGTTTAAGTAAACAATATTGTCAGGAGCCTTATCCACCATTTGCCTTTATTAAATATTGTCATGCAATTGAACTACCCTATGTATTTGGTTCAGATGCACATAGTGTGGGTGATTTACATCAACATTATAATGTTATATTACCTATCTAAATAATTTCTAAACGAGGTGCTTGTATGTTTACACAAATTAATTACGAAGGGTCCATTGCTGACCAATATCTTACACTATCTAAACAATTAGACGCACTACTAACTGGTGAAACAGATCAGATTGCTAATTTAAGTAATGCTTCTGCACTCTTAAATCAATTTTTAACCAATATTAACTGGGTTGGCTTCTACCTCTTACAAGAAAACGAGCTTGTACTTGGACCATTTCAAGGTCTCCCCGCCTGTGTTAGAATCCCAAATGGTCGTGGAGTTTGTGGAACAGCAGTAGCAACAAAAGAAACGATTGTTGTCAAAGATGTTCACGATTTCCCAGGTCATATTGCCTGCGATGCTGCTTCACAATCTGAAATTGTCATACCCTTGTTTAAACAAGGTGAGATTATTGGTGTACTCGATATCGATAGTCCTATTGTGAACCGCTTCTCCAAAGAAGATCAAGATGGTTTAGAGCAATTTGTTCAAACGTTACTTCTTCATTTATAAAATGTTAAAAAATTGCCCTGAAATGCTTTTTCATATCATTTCAGGGCGAACTATTTACCATTTACATTGACTTCATCAATCTTATTGATTTGTTTGATAAGAACCATCATGAATGCAAAAACGATTTTTACCACTATTTTTTGCTTCATATAGGGCTGTATCAGCATGTAAGAAAACAGATTGGAATGCAGGTCGGTCTTGTTCATCCCACGTAATGAGACCTGCTGAAATTGTCACTTGAGGATCCGTGGCACTTGGGATAATTTCTACGATAGCTGATGCTAATTCTAAAGCTTCTTTTTCACTGATATTAGGTACATATACAGACATCTCTTCCCCGCCCCATCTTGCACATATTCCACGACTACCTATCGTTTCTCTCAACTGAACGGCAATCTGCACAAGAATTTTATCACCTACTTGGTGACCATACGTGTCATTGATGCGTTTAAAATTATCAATATCCATTAACAAGAACATACCAGATTGATCATATTCAAGCGACTTTTCTACAAATTGATCTAGATAACTACGTGCATATAGTTTCGTTAAATGATCCAAATCGACCATTTCCTGTAGCTGTGTTCGTAAAATAGAGTTTGCAATTGCTAAAGATGAGTGGTGAATTAACGACTGCATTAATTTAAAGCTATCGAATGAGAAGAAATACGGCTCTTTATGTAAAACTATACTAAAGCCATTAATCTTTTCTTCCATTAGAATAGGAATGGCCATTATCGAACGATAATCAATTTGTTTAGGGGTTAATCGGCTAAAATCAGCAATAAACAGTGGATCGTTAGTTTGAGTAAAATGTTGTTCAACATGCTTTATATAGGTTTGACCCTCTTCGGAACTAAACAACGAAGTACTTGCCCCCGTCACTTCATAGGTGTCATTTTTTTTAAAGGCAAAACAAACTTCCATTGGTTGAAAAGATTTCAGTAACTGCTTTTGCAGGAAAAGTAACATCTCATGAATGTCAATCCGCATATTTAAACGATGTGATGTTTCATTGATAAGTTGTAAGTCACTGACGAGGCGATGCGACTGATGATATAACTTTGCATTTTCTAGTGCATTTCCTGACGCCTGCGCGAGCATTCGTACAAAATCTTTTTCAGTCGTTGAAAAAAGATAAGTAGTTGGAGCACTTACTTGCAATATGCCATAAATAGCTTGCCTTCCTTTAATAGGCGCATTCAATAAACGGCAATTTAAATCACTCGCAAGTTCTGTAGTCAACTCTCCTGATACAAAAGCCTCAATGGTAGTAGGTCTTTCGGATAAATAATCAAAAAGCTTAATATCGATGGTCGTGTGTCGGTCTTGATCATTCGATAATATAAGCTCTACATTAAATTCCGGGAAATTATCCCTTATATTTCTCAATACATTTTCTAAAATTAAATCAATATCCATTGTTGAATGAAATAAATCAGTCATGTTATATAGTTTTCTATATTGATCTTCATTTATTTTTACATCTAAATTATCTTTCATCATTTGAAGAACTTTAGAAAGTATTTCTATACATTCTTCGCCGTAATCTGAGGTCATAAAGTCTGTCCAAGACTCTGTTGCCTCCACAAGTAATACACCAATGGGATTTTTGCCCTCTGCTTGGAAAAGCACCATATCTGTCATCATTGAATAGGCCTGTCTTGCCTTTAATATATAAGGAATTTTCACTACTTTTTGTTGATAAAAACTAGCTTCGATCATCAGCCATGACACAGCATTTAGCTTTGTTTCAATTGTTAATGAAGCCATCTCCTCAATAGGTATTAAAGAATTACCTTCAAAACTAAGAAAAGCTGCATTATCAATTTTCAAGTGCTTCTTAAGACACTGTTTTAATGAATAAAAATACCCATTAAAACTAGCTTGTTCTTCATTAGAACTCACCCAAAAGCTCAAAACATCTGATTTTATATATTTTAGCGTTTGTAAATGGTCTGTCATGAAATCACCTTTTCTATATAACGTCCAAATCAATTACTATTAACTTATAATATATTATACATAATTTGTGTCATTTTGACTATGTAAATTCTCCCTTACTTTTACATTTTAGATTTTACAGCGTATCTTTAACTATTTCTGACACATCAAAAATGGGCAGTGGGGAATTTTCTACTATACATCTTTTACAGAATTATAAATACTAATAATTGACGTCCATGTTCTAAGCAGTTACAATGGAGGTTGTGTAAAATAAACGCAGCAGTGGTATAAGCTTATATTGTATTTTATTCCTCTATTTTCTTCTGTACAACTACTTAGATAGTCAACTATTTAAAAATAGATGGTGTATTGTGTAACCTAACGGCTGCATAGGCGAAAATACATGAAAATAAAATGCGTGTAAGAATGGGTACTACTGGTTTTTGTTTTACAACAAAAAAACCAAATTTAAAGGAGGAGACAACAATATGTCTCGTTATACAGGTCCATCTTGGAAATTATCACGTCGTCTTGGTATCTCACTAAGCGGTACAGGTAAAGAAATCGAAAAACGTCCTTACGCACCAGGACAACACGGTCCAAACCAACGTAAAAAATTATCAGAATACGGTTTACAGCTTCAAGAGAAGCAAAAACTTCGTCACATGTACGGCATGACTGAACGTCAATTCCGTACGCTATTTAACCGCGCTGGTAAAATGAAAGGTGTACACGGTGAAAACTTCATGATCCTTCTTGAAACTCGCCTTGACAACTTAGTTTACCGTTTAGGTTTATCTCGTACTCGTCGTGGAGCTCGTCAATTAGTTAACCACGGTCACATCTTAGTAGATGGCAAACGCGTTGATATCCCATCATACAGCGTAAAACCAGGTCAAACGATTTCTCTTCGTGAAAAATCTCAAAACCTTGCTGTTGTAGGAGAAGCAATCGAAGTAAACAACTTCGTACCTGATTACTTAGCATTTGACGCTGACAAAAAAGAAGGTACATTCACTCGCCTTCCAGAGCGTTCTGAATTATCAGCTGAAATCAACGAAGCATTCATCGTAGAGTACTACTCTCGTTAATCAATTTGCTCTGCAAATGATGACAACAAAAGCCCTGAAATCCCTTGTTTATCAAGGTTTCAGGGCTTTTTTATTTTCGTCACTATTTAATCATAAAATCACCTTTTATTTGGTGCTGAATCCTAATCCACGTAAATAATCAATTCGAACTTTCGTTTTTTCCAGCTTTAATCATTAGTGCTGAAATTAATCCAATACTAAGTGTTGTAGCAAGAAGAATGAAGGCTACGGTAAAACTACCAGATTGTATCAATAAAGCAGATAGGAACGGTGCAACACTTGTTCCAGCAAATAAAATTACTGTATACATAGAGACTGCAATCCCTCCCATATTCCAACCTAACTGACTAACAAGTGTCACTAATGAAGGAACCGCAAGAGCAATCCCACCAACAAATAAAATACTTATAATCGTTAAACCAGCTATGGTTGAAATAAAGCTCATCATGATTAGTGCGATAATGGAAAGAGACAAAGCTATTTTCAGTACAAACAGCACATTAAATCGTTTTGCTAATTTCCCTGCAAATGGTGACATAACCATTCCTAGTATCCCAAAGGAACGAATGTAAATGAGGTTCTGACTTCTCATACCAATGGAATCACTCGTTAAATATGCACCCAAAATAATATACATACTGACAAATGACATTAATAAAACAAATGCAATGATATAACTAAATATTAAATTTCTATTAGTGAAAATAATACCTATTTTCTTCATAGGTGCCCATATATTACCGGTTTTGTTCTGTACCGCTCCCTTTGGTAAAATCCATAATACTAGCAAAGCAGTAGTGACATACACGACAGAAAGCACATAAAAGATGACATGCCAATGACTGTGTTCACTAACATACCCACTGAATACCTGACCAACTATACCTGCAACAAGAAATCCTGTACTGATAAAACCAACTGCTCCAATTTTTCGATCATTTGGAAAAACCTCAAGAGTATAAGCTAGGGCTACTGGTGAAAATGTAGCTGCTGCAAGCCCTTGTAATCCTCTCAATAGAAGAATAAAAGAAAAATCATTAACTAAGCCTAGAAGTAACGTTATCATGCTTAATGAAAAAAGCCCAAATACAATGACATTTTTGCGCCCATATTTTTCTGATATCGCACCATAGAAAAAGCACCCTAGCGCAAATCCAAGTGAAAAAACACTAGATGTAAAGCCAGCTTTAGACAATGAAATATTAAAATAATCACTGAATAGACTAATAAGAGGTATTGTTAAATAAAGACTCGACATCACCACCATACCTGTCCAGGATAAAATAGTTGTCATTAAAGAATAATTTGTACGATTTCCTGAAATTACAATGTTCATTAAATAAATCACCCTTTTTTAGTTTGGTTATCTTATAGTTAGATAATCTAATTAAATGGCTGAAAATTAAACTGTATCAATATAGCTACAGTTTAACGTTCCACTTTTAGTTTTCTTTGTATAGATATTAAAAGTTTACTCAATAACTTCTCAAATATTTTTCGTTCATCAGGTTCCAAATCAATTAAATTAGAAGCACATGACGACCAATAAGTCGGTAAAACTTCAGCTATTAAAGTACGCCCCTCATCTGTTAAACTAACATAGATCTTCCTCCGATCTTCTTTACTATGATTCCGTACAACAAGATTTCTCTTTTCTAGCCAATCAAGCATTGACGTCGCTGATGCTCTCGTAATTCCTAGCCGTTGAGCTAAAGCCGACGGAGTCGCACGTCTCTCTCCATGTAGTGTCAGCAATAGTAATAAGTCTAATTTACTTTCTGTAATTCCAAAAGGTGCTAACTCATTGTCTGTTACATCTAAAACATAATCACTTAACCATAACAACATCAATCCCAATTTCGCATCTTCTTGATTTGTATCGCTCGAAGAGGACGTCTGAATCAGTTCAATATACGGCTCTATCCCTAACATGGGTAAATCATCTTCATTCGTGTACGTTTTCTTAAGTTTTGTCATTGAATCACCTTTTAATTAGATTATCTAACTATAAATTATTCTAACTATAATCTCACCCTAATGCAAGAACTTTTATTTCCATAAATTTCTTCAAAATAAAACCACTACTCTTTTAGCACAGACGCTTTGCCTCAATAACTATAACCAACAATAATTATTCCTCTTTCATATTGTGACAATTTTATGTACTTTGAAATAGTAATTGTACCGTTTCAAAATAACATAATCACTGCCATTATATTAAAAATAAAATATCAGTTATTTACTATTCAGCCACTCCTTAAAATAGAACCATTTTCCAAAAAATATATTTTACTTTCATAGTAAAATATTTTATAAACCATATTAAATTCAATATTCCTATACAAAACTACTTTCTATACTCCCCTTTATCAACTTAACTTTTTTGTAAAATAATAACACGAACAAAATTAACAATTTTAATAAAAATACGAGTTGAACTTTTACAAAAAATAGAATACGATGAATTCCGAAAGGTGGTTCACCATCATTCAAGCAATAATAATTTTTTAAAAGGGGTTGGAAATATGTCAGACGTTCTAAAGCAATTTGTTATGCCGAAAACAAACTTATTTGGACCTGGAGCAATTCAAGAAGTTGGTAAACGCTTAAATGATTTAGAAGTGAAAAAGACATTAATCGTAACAGATGAGGGCTTACACAAATTAGGTCTCTCAGAACAAATTGCAAACATCATTACAGCTGCTGGAATTGATGTAGCAATTTTCCCGAAAGCAGAACCAAATCCAACAGATCAAAATATTGAAGATGGTGTTGCAGTATATCATGCTGAAAGCTGCGATTCCATTGTTTCTCTTGGAGGAGGCAGTGCACACGATGCAGCAAAAGGTATCGGACTTATTGCTTCGAATGGTGGACGCATTCATGATTATGAAGGCGTTGACAAATCACAAAATCCACTGGTGCCATTAATTGCGATTAATACAACTGCTGGTACTGCAAGTGAAATGACTCGTTTCACAATTATTACAGATACAGCACGTAAAGTGAAAATGGCCATTGTTGATAAACATGTGACTCCGTTACTATCCATTAATGACCCTGAGCTCATGATTGGTTTACCTCCTGCTCTAACTGCAGCTACTGGTGTTGATGCATTGACACATGCGATCGAATCATTTGTTTCGACAAATGCAACACCAATTACTGATGCATGTGCTGAAAAGGTTCTTCAACTGATTCCTGAATTCCTACCACGTGCCTATGCAAATGGAGCTGATTTAGAGGCTCGTGAGCAAATGGTATATGCACAATTTTTAGCAGGTATGGCCTTTAATAATGCTTCGCTAGGCTATGTCCATGCAATTGCTCATCAGTTAGGTGGCTACTATAACCTACCTCATGGAGTATGTAATGCTATTTTATTACCACACGTTTGCCGCTTCAATGTAACAGCACGTACTGAGCGCTTTGCCCGCATTGCTGAATTATTAGGTGAAAATGTGGAAGGATTAAGTAAGCGTGATGCCGCTGAAAAAGCAATTACAGCGATTGAAAAGCTATCAAAAGATTTAAATATTCCTAGTGGCTTCCGTGAACTAGGTGCAAAAGACGAGGATATTGAAATCTTAGCAAAAAATGCGATGTTAGATGTTTGCGCTGAGACAAACCCTCGTAAAGCAACGCTAGAAGAGATTAAACAAATTATTACAAATGCAATGGGACCTATTACGAAAAAAGAAGAATCACTTGAAGCTGTTGCCCTTTCATAATTAATATTTGAAAACAAAAGGTGGAGATAACTAAGCGTTTTCTCCACTTTTTCATGTGCTCAAAGATGACGAAAAGACGTACACACATTGTTTATAATGGAAACTCTCGCTATACTTTTCTTAAAAAGAATAGGAGATAACAATATGCGCTTAATCTCAATTTGTCCAAGCAATACGGAGCTTGTCGCCTATTTAGGACTGACAGACCAGCTTGTTGGAGTGGATGATTTCTCCGATTGGCCCTCAAACGTTAAAGATTTGCCACAGCTTGGCCCGGATTTATCTATTAATATCGACGCTTTAGAAGCATTACAGCCCGACCTTGTCCTTGCTTCTTTAAGTGTGCCTGGAATGGAAAAAAACATCGAGGAATTACAAAGAAGAAATATACCTCATATTGTTTTTAATGCCAACTCGTTAGAGGAAATTGCTCAAGATCTCCTCATACTTGGTAGAGCGTGTCATGTAGAAGCACGAGCCAAGGAAATCGCAAAAGAATATTTGCAAGCAATTGAAAAAATGCGATCTGTTGCACACTCTATCGCGACGAAACCTACCCTATATTGGGAATGGTGGCCCAACCCAATTTTTACACCCGGAAAAATAAATTGGCTAACAGAAATTAGTGCTATTGCAGGTGGAATTAATTTATTTCAGGATGTAGAATTAGCCAGTGTTCAAACAGATTGGGCAGATGTTGTAAAACGAAAACCAGATTATATCATGATGGCTTGGGTTGGCGTAGCTTTTGAGCGTATACAGCCTGCCAACTTATTAAAGCGTCCCCATGCTAGTGAACTACATGCCGTGAAAATGGAACAGTTGCATGTAATGGAGGAATGGCTTTATTGTCGCCCTTCTCCTCGTCTTATTGAAGGGGCTATAAAGCTTGCAAAAATATTGCACCCACAACAATATGAACATTTAAAATACCCGAGTTTTCTATAATAAAAAAACAACATCCCCTCTATTTGTGGGGATGTTGTTTTTTTATTATAGAAATTACACGAACTTCACCATATGATATTTTTTCTTACCACGACGAACAATGCTAAATGCATCCTCTAGACGATCCTTTGAGTTAAATACATATTCTAAATCCGTCACCTTTTCACCATTAACACTAATAGCACCATTTGATACGTCCTCACGTGCCTGACGTTTCGATGATGAAATGCCTGCTTCCACTAGAAGATCGACAATATTTTTATCTTCTTTAGCCATTTCAATAGAAGGAACATCTTTAAAAGCATCCTTCATTTCTTCTGCAGAAAGTGCTTTTAAATCACCTGAGAATAAAGCTCCCGTGATACGGATAGCTTGCTCTAATGCCTCTTGGCCATGAATTAATCGTGTCATTTCCTCAGCAAGTGCTTTTTGAGCCTTACGTAAATGTGGCTCTTCCTCTACAGAGACAGCTAATGCTTCAATTTCTTCACGAGAAAGGAATGTAAAGATTTTTAAGTATTTGATGACATCTGCATCAGCAGCATTGATCCAGAATTGGTAGAACTCATATGGAGATGTTTTCTGACCATCTAACCAGACAGCACCACCAGCTGTTTTACCAAATTTTGTACCATCTGCTTTCGTTACTAATGGAATTGTAATTCCAAAGGCTTTTGTCTCTTCTTCATGCGTCTTACGAATAACCTCTAAACCCGTTGTAATATTCCCCCACTGGTCAGAGCCACCTACTTGAATACGGCAATTGTAGTGATTGTATAAATGATTGTAATCAATCCCTTGAATTAATGTATAAGCAAACTCTGTAAAAGATATCCCTGTGTCAAGACGAGAAGCAATTGTATCTTTCGCTAACATGTAGTTAACATTAATTAGTTTCCCATAATCACGTAAAAATTCAATTGTATTTATGTTGCCAATCCAATCACGATTGTTCACAAGCTGAGCACCATTGCCATCTTCTGCAAAGTCAAAAATGCGTTCTAGTTGACCACGAATGCCTTGGACGTTTTTATCGATTTGCTCCACTGTTTGTAATTGACGCTCTTCTGAACGACCTGACGGATCTCCAATCATGCCTGTCGCCCCACCCACAAGCAAAATTGGACGATGACCAGCTTTTTGGAAGCGACGTAGTGTTAAAAGTGGAACAATATGCCCAATATGCATAGAATCTGCTGTTGGATCGACACCACAGTATAATGATACAGATTGTTCTTCTAATTGTTTCGCCATGCCATCAGCATCAGTTTGTTGGTATAGCAACCCACGCCACTCTAAATCTTGTAATAATTCGTTTGTCATGTTGATTCCTCCTAAAATGGTTGAAGTTCGTTACGTGTATGGACAAATTAATTGGATAAAAAAAGCCCCTACACGCAAACAATTGCATGCAGGGACGTTAAATTGTAAATTAACGCGGTACCACCCGGCTTGAAGATGTCATCCACCTTCCACTTCATTCAATCGCCTTTATCGCAGGCGCGCACGTCTAAGCTCCAAGCACGTAATTCGTCTCTACATTATGACCAGTTTTCACCAACCACTGGCTCTCTAAACAGGGAATATAGAAACTACTTCAAACTCTTCATCACTAGAAAACTATAAACATTATTCTATACGAATCTATTTCAAAGTCAATAACTATGTTCGAGCTAAAACAATATGTGCTATAATAAACAAGATTTTAGGAGGTCGATACATTGAAAGATTGGATTGAAAAAATCAATGCAAAGATCGATGAATTACTTGAACAAAAATGGATGAAGAAATTACGTATTTCAGGTAGCGTTACCTGGAACTTATTTTTACTATTTTTAGTCTTTGCATTGGTTGGCACTGTATTTGTCGGTTCAGTAGGAGCTGGTTATTTCGCTTCTCTTGTAAAAGAAGAGCCTTTACGCTCAAAAGAAGAGTTGCGAGATCAAATTTTTAGCTATGAAGAAACAAGTGAAATTTATTTCGCCAACGATATTTACATTGGGAAATTACGGACAGATTTAGATCGCCGTGAAACTTCACTTAAAAATGTTGCACCAGATGTTCTGAATGCTGTGCTTGCAACAGAAGATGAATATTTCCGTGAGCATAACGGAATTGTACCAAAAGCGGTTGTACGAGGGTTATTACAAGATGTCACGAACTCTGCTACACAGACTGGTGGTTCTACTCTTACGCAACAACTTATTAAAAACCAAGTATTAACCAACGAAGTATCCTACGAACGTAAAGCAAAGGAAATTTTACTTGCGATGCGCTTAGAGCATTTTATGACAAAGGAAGAAATATTAGAGGCTTATTTAAATATTATTCCATACGGTCGAAACTCTTCAGGGCGAAATATCGCAGGTGTAGAAACAGCTGCTGAAGGGATTTTTGGTGTGAAAGCTAAAGATTTATCACTTCCGCAAGCAGCGTATTTAGCTGGTATTCCTCAGGCGCCATTTGCTTATACACCTTTTACAAATACAGGTGAACTAAAAAGTGAGGAAGCTTTAAAACCAGGTATTGATCGTATGAAAACGGTTCTTTATCGTATGAAAGAAGCTGGTTACATTGACGGTGCGCAATACAAAGAAGCACTTGGCTATGATATTGCTGCTGACTTCCGTGGACCAGAAATGCGCGCAGAGGATCGTTATCCATGGCTTACATATGAGCTTGAGAGTCGCGCAAAAGATATTATTGCAGAAAAACTAGCAGAAGATGATGGTATTGATCCAGAGCGATTAAAAACAGAAAAAAAATTAAAAGATAAATATAAAATCTTAGCCGATCGTGATGTTCGCTCAAAAGGTTATCGTATTTATTCAACAATCAACAAAGATATGTATGATGCCATGCAAAAAGCAGCTCAGAACTTCCAATATTACGGCCATACGTATACTGGAAAAGGAAAAGACCCTGTAACTGGTGAAGAAATTGATGTCGAAATGCCGGTACAAGTGGGTAGTATTTTAATGGAAAATACTACTGGTCGAATTTTAAGCTTTGTAGGTGGTCGTGACTTTAATACAACACAAGTTAACCATGCAACACAAGCTTTTCGTTCAAATGGTTCTACAATGAAACCATTACTTGTTTATGCACCTGCTATTGAATATGGTGTAATCGGTGCAGGTAGCCCACTCGTTGACGTAAAATTCTCGATTGGTTCATGGAGTCCAAGTAACTATATTACTAGTGATGAGCGAGGACTTATTCCTGCACGTGAGGCTTTAGCAGACTCTCAAAATATATCAGCACTACGTTTATATAATGATATTATTAATAAACGCCCTGCTGATCTATTAGTAAAAATGGGATTCACAAAATTACATCCAGATGATTTCACTAACCTTGCAACTGGTATCGGTGCTTTAAGTGAAGGAACTACAGTGGAAGAAAATACAAATGCCTTTGCTACTTTTGCAAATGGTGGTCAATTCGTTGATGCTTATATGATTGATCGAATTGAAGATCAAGAAGGAAATATTATTTACAAACACGAAGTAGAACCTGTCCAAGTATTCAGTCCAGAAACATCCTATATTGTGACGGATATGCTACGTGACGTATTAACAAAAGGAACAGGAACTCTTGCTCGTAATACATTAAAATTCTCTTCTGATTTCGCTGCAAAAACAGGGACTTCCCAAGAGTATAAGGATGTTTGGTTAGTTGGTTATAATCCAAATGTATCTCTAGGTGTTTGGATGGGTTACGATCAACCTCGTACATTGTACGCATTTAACAATACGTACCAACAGCCAAGCGTTCGTGTCAATAAACTATGGGGTACTTTAATGAATTCCGTTTACGATGTGGCCCCTGAGTTTATCGATCCACCAACAAGCTTCAAGGCACCTAAAAATGTTGTGACTGCTTCGTTCTGTGGTATTTCTGGTATGGCTCCTTCTGCGGCATGTGCAGACGCAGGCCTAGTCCGTTCAGACTTATTTAATGCGAAAGTATTTTTACCATCACAACCAGATGATAGTTTAGCTGCTTCAAGTGTTGTAACGATTAAAGGAAAAACATATAACGCTTTACCAAGTACACCTGCAGAATTTGTCAAATCAGGTGGTGCAGGTATTAATCAAGCGTTTATTAAACGCATGTTAGGCCGTCTTGGCGGTAACCCGGCAAGTTTATTACCACAGAATTCTACTTTATCGAATTCATCTGTTTCAGCGGTTGATTTCCCTGCAGATGGAAGTGCACCTGCAGCAGTAACAGCATCCGTAAATGGCTCAACATTATCTTGGACTGGGTCATCAAACGATGTAGTTGGTTATCGAATTTATAATGTTACAGATGGTGGCAACACACTTGTGACTTCCGTACTTGAGTCTACACAAAGTGTGACTGTCGCTAGTGGACAAGCCTATGTTGTAGTGGCTGTAGATATAACAGGCTTAACATCACCACATTCTAATGTAGCTTCTACTGGTGGTAGCGATAATGAACCTGACCCTGAGGATAATGGTCAAGAGACAATTCCACCTACAACACCGCCTACAAATGGTAATGGGTCCGGTAATAATGGCAACGGTTCGAACAATGGTAATGGGTCCGGTAATGGCAATGGGTCTGGTAACGGTAATGGCTCTGGCAACAATGGCAATGGCTCCAATAACGGCGAAGGCTCTGATGGCAATGGCGACGGCTCCAGCAATGGTAATGGATCTGATGGCAATGGCTCTGGCCAGCCTGGAGATGGCTCAAACGGAGGAGACAATGGCAACACCACTCCTCCTGATACGTCAAGGCGATAATCTATTTCGTTTCCGGGTCAAACAGACTTACTACATTTCACTTTTGATTTGTAGTAAGTCTGTTTTTTTGTCATTATTAAGAAGACTACTATTTTGAAGGAGTGGAAAAATATGAACATATTAGTTTTAGGGGGCACACGTTTTTTCGGAAAAAAGCTAGTGGAACTTTGCATTGAGAATGGACATGATGTAACGATTTTAACACGCGGTCAAAGTGGCAATCCTTTTGGTACAAGTGTCAAACAATTAGTTGTTGACCGGGATGATCGTGATGCATTAGCAACTGCTCTAGCAAATACAACATGGGATATTGTCTATGATAATATTTGCTATTCTCCTAACGAGGCACAGGTCATTTGTGAGCTTTTACAAGGAAAAACTAAAAAGCTTGTCTTTACTTCTACTCTTTCAACCTATGAAGTAGATGGCAAAATGAAAAATGAAGAAGATTTTAACCCTTACCTTTATCAAATTCGCATGGGAGAGAAGGTTGAATTTTCCTACGGGGAAGGAAAACGACAAGCAGAGGCTGTATTATTTAAAGAAGCTTCATTCCCAGTTGTTGCCGTGCGTTTTCCAATTGTCATGGGTGAACATGACTATACACGTCGTTTACATTTTCATGTCGAACGTATTTTACATGATCAGCCAATCACATTACCAAACATTGATGCACAGATGAGCTATATTACAGATGAGGAAGCAGCTGCATTTTTATATTTTGCAGGGGTTACTCCTATAGAAGGTCCCTACAATGCTACAGCATCTGGTGCCATTTCATTGAAAGAACTCTTTGCATTGATTGAAGAAGCAAGTGGAAAGCGTGCAAAAATTTCACTTGTTGGTGGCGATGATGAATCACAATCACCATATGGGGTACCTGCCGACTGGTATATGACGAATGCCAAAGCAGAAAAAGCAGGATTTACATTTAGTCAGCTTCATGACTGGCTTCCAAAGTTAGTAGAGACGTTAGTAAAACAACTTCAATAAAAGTGAAAGACAAAGAATTTGCTAGATGACCAGCAGATTCTTTGTCTTTGGTTTAATGTAATATTGTCTTTAAAATGGCCACTGCATCGTCAATCTCTTCCTTCGTTACAGTTAATGGTGGCAATAGTCGAATTACATTCGGTCCTGCGCTCACTAACAAGAGACCCTTCTCCTCAGCTGCTGTGATATACGTTGCTACTTCGGTTTCACCACAGCTAATCCCAAGCAATAAGCCCTGTCCTTGAATGGTATAGGTAGAAGGTAAATGCACTTTTAGTTGTGTGACAAAATAGGCTGACAATTCTTGTACCTGCTGTAAGAATGCCGGCTCAAAAACATGACTTAAAACGGCTCGAGCTACATTCATTGCAAGAGGATTGCCACCAAATGTTGTACCATGTGTACCTGGACTAAATGTTGCATAAAGCTCGGCAGTCCCTAGCATCGCCCCCACAGGGAAGCCACCGCCTAATCCTTTTGCCAATGTCATAATATGTGGCTTTAACACAGTTTGTTCAAAGGCATAGCGTGTTCCTGTTCTTCCTATTCCTGTTTGCACCTCATCAATAATTAGTAATATCCCTTTGTCATCACATGCTTTCGCTATGGCCGCAGCGAATTCTGAGGATACACGATTAACACCACCTTCGCCTTGAATCATCTCCAGCATAATAGCTGCCACTGAGTCATCAATAATAGCTTCTAGTGCAGCAACATTATTGAAAGGCAAAATAGTAAATTTTTCAACGAGTGGTCCAAAGCCGTTATGGATTTTGCCTTGACCTGTTGCAGACATTGCTCCGAATGTGCGACCATGGAATGATTTTTCGAAAGTAATAATGTGATTTTTCCCCGTATGTTTCCGTGCTAATTTAATGGCTGCTTCATTTGCCTCGGCTCCACTATTACAGAAAAAGGCATGTGCAAAATGCGTATTAGCAATTAATTTTTGTGCAACCTTCTCCTGACCAGAAATATCGAAAAGGTTCGATATATGCCATAGCTTTTCACTCTGCTCTTGCAGTGCCTGCACGATGGCTGGATGGGCATGCCCAAGACTCACTACTGCAATACCACTAGTAAAATCTAAATATTGTTTCCCTGTAGAATCTTCAACAACGGTCCCCTGTCCTTTGACAATTTGCGCACGTCGTTTACCGTAGTTCCCGAATAAAGCACTCATGTAATCATCTCCGCTATCATTTGAAATGGTCTTCTTTCAACATCTATACTTTTAACGTTATCTTATTAGAACACTAGGAAGAATGAAGTTTACTGGAAGCTACAATCGTTGTACCAATCAATGTCTCTCCTACTATTTGCACAGAAGGTATACCTGCATATAAACAATTGATAGCCCCTTGTACTTTCGGAATCATTCCCCCGTATATATGCCCTTGTTCTGTCCATTGATTAATAAGAGATGGTGTTGCCATTGTTTGATATTCATCTTGAATTCGAATACCACTCACATCTGTTACGAGTAATAAGCTATCTGCCCCTAAAGCTAATGCCATTTCACTTGCTACTGTATCACCGTTAATATTTAAAGCCTGACCTGCTTCACTTGCTCCGACACAAGCAATAACAGGTACAACACCTATTTTCAATAAAGCCTCGAGTAATGGTGTATTGATGGCCTTTACTGCTCCAACAAAACCATAAATCTCTTTATCTAAATAATCTCCGACCATCAACTGACCATCAAAGCCATTTAGCCCAATGGCGGGGATACCAGCACTTGCTAATTCGTGAACTAAAGCAGGATTCACTTGCCCAATTAATGTTGATTGTACAACCTCCATAGCTGCTTCATTTGTAATGCGTATACCATTTAATGTATGTGTTTCTATTCCTTGAGCAGCTAATGCACGATTAATAGCTGGACCACCGCCATGAGTAATAATAAGCTCTGCACCACTTTCTTGAAACTTTTTAAAATTATCAAAAAAAGCTTCATTTAAACCTTCCAGTGTACTGCCCCCAAGCTTTATCACTATCCGTTTATGAGCGGTATGATGCATTGATTTGTACGTAGTCATACGTTAAGTCACATCCCCAGGCATGCCCCTTACCCTCACCCATACCAAGAGACACATAGATTTTTACTTCATGCATTTTTAAAATTTGAATTAATTCATCCTCTGAAAAAGGAATTGGTTCTCCATTTTCCACCATCGTAGCGCCACCAATTTGAATAGTAATTTTATCTGGATCTACAGTGGCACCACTATACCCTACAGCCGCAATAATTCGTCCCCAGTTCGCATCACAGCCAAATACTGCAGTCTTCACAAGTGGTGAACCCACTACTGTTTTAGCAATTTTACGTGCCTCCTCGTCCGAAATGGCACCTTCAACTTCAACCTCAATAAGCTTCGTTGCGCCCTCTCCATCTTTCGCAATCATTTTCGCTAAGTCTTCTGCTACTGTTTTCAATGTGTGATAAAAATTAGACCAATCTGGATGCTCAGGCGTTAAAGAATTATTTCCTGCGAAACCATTCGCCAATACAACAACTGTGTCGTTTGTTGAAGTATCCCCATCTACTGTAATGGCATTAAACGTGAGATTGGTAATTTCGGATAATGCACTTTGTAATACATCAGATTCTATATGGGCATCTGTCGTAATAAAGCCCAACATTGTTGCCATATTTGGTTCAATCATGCCTGAACCCTTCGCAACACCAGCGATAATGATTTCCTTACCATCTACCGTTGTACTATAGCTTGTGTTTTTCATAACTGTATCTGTTGTTAAAATCGCCTGTGCAAAGTCGATGGCACTTTCTAAATTGTCCTTTGGCTCTAGCTGTTGAATACCATTGACTATTGGCTCTAATTTCATCATTTCACCGATGACACCCGTTGAACAAACTCCCACCAAATTAGGCGCAATCCCCAATTTTTCAGCCGCCAATGCCTGCATTGTTTGTGCATCCTTGACACCTTGCTTTCCTGTGCACGCATTTGCATTGCCCGAATTCACGATCATCGCCTGCATTTTTTTTGTTGTGTAAACAACTTCCTTTGTTACTTTTAATGGCGCCGCTTGAACAGAATTTGTTGTAAAAACACCAGCAACACTTGCCGGTACCTCACTTACTAAAAGTGCTAAATCTTTCTTCTTATGTTTTAAACCGCAGTGTAACCCCGCAGCCTTAAAGCCTTTTGGTGAAACGATATTTTTACTTGATAATTTTTTCATTACATTTGTTGAAGTAGTAACTGTCATCTATAATTCCTCCTTATTTATTTATCAAACAGCACAGGTGAGCTATTAAATAAAGAACGGTACGACATCAAGTCCTGTCGTTTGTGGTAAGTCAAATTGCACATTCATATTTTGGATAGCTTGCCCTGCAGCTCCTTTGACTAGATTGTCAATCACACTAACAATCGTGGCACGATTTGTACGAGAATCTACTTTTACCAAAATATCGCAATAATTGGATCCCTTGACACGATTTGTCCCTAAGCTAGTAGCATCGGTAACTATTCGAACAAATGGATGTTTTTCATAGGCCTCCTGTAAGCAAGCAACTAACTGTGCCTCTGTTACACCTGACATTACAGGGGCATAGGATGTCGCTAAAATCCCTCGTGTCATTGGTACTAAATGGGTGTTGAAAGTGATGTTTGTATCTACATGAGCAAACATGGATAAAGCCTGTTCTATTTCGGGTATATGTTGATGTGTATTTACTTTATAGATAGAGAAGTTCTCATTCGTCTCACTGAAATGAGTCGTTTGTGATGGCTTATTGCCAGCTCCTGAAATGCCACTTTTAGCATCAATCACTAAAAAGCTCGGATCAATTAATCTCTCTTTAATTAGTGGCAGTAACGATAATAAAACTGCCGTTGGGTAACAACCTGGATTAGCAATAAGTGTGCCTTGCCGTATATGCTCTGAGTTCCATTCAGTTAAACCATAAACACTTTGCTGAACAATATTGAATGGTGCTGCTTTTTTGCCATACCATTCTTCATAGCTTGCTAGGTTTTTTAACCGGAAATCACCAGATAGATCTATTAATTTTGGCCCCTTACCAACCAATGATGGTAATAGCTTACTTGTTACGCCAGAAGGTGTACTAGTAAAAACTACATCGAATTTTTCTAAAGTATCTTCCTCTATTTTTTGTAACGGCCTATCAACAATCGTAATAAGATGACCAAACTTTGAAGAAAAAAGAACCCCTTCCTCTGAGGAAGTAAATAATACTAGCTGATCTACAGCCGGATGATTATGTAAAAACCGAATAAGCTCTAACCCACCATAACCTGTTGCTCCAACAATTCCTACTTTCAATGCACTCACCTCTAAAATAAGTTAAAAATAGTATACGTCTGCATAAATATTAAGTCAACTGAATTTTTATTTAATGCTATATTTTTTTCATACATAGTATATGTCCTTTAAAACACCTCTTCAGCATTGTAAAATCAGAAAAAAGAAGGCAAGAATCCTTTCGTTGACCGAATGAATCCTTGCCTTCCTTTTATGCATATGTTGTATAAATATCAATTGATGTCATTCACTATTCGATCAGTCTTCCATCGTTGATAAGTCACCCGCTGGTAAATTTAGCTCCCAGGCCTTCAACACACGACGCATGATCTTACCACTGCGTGTTTTAGGCAGTTTTTCCTTAAATTCAATTTCACGTGGTGCTGCATGAGCCGATAAACCTTTCTTGACAAAATCTCTTATCTCTTCAATCAATGTATCAGAAGGTTCAACGCCTTCTCGTAAAGATACAAAGGCTTTTATGATTTCTCCTCGTACCGGGTCTGGCTTCCCAATGACTCCTGCTTCAATAATATCAGGGTGCTCCAATAACTTGCTTTCCACTTCGAATGGCCCTACACGCTCACCAGCTGTCATAATGACATCATCCACTCGGCCTTGGAACCAGAAGTAACCGTCATCGTCCATATAAGCAGAATCTCCAGATACATACCATTCCCCTTTTAAGAAATAAGATTCATAGCGCTCAGGATTTCCCCAAATTTGACGCATCATGGCTGGCCAACCCCGTTGTATAGCTAGATTTCCCATCGTAAATGGAGGTACTTCGTTGCCAGAATCATCCACAATCGTCGCGTGAATACCAGGAAGAGGTTTTCCCATAGATCCTGGCTTAATATCCATCGAAGGATAGTTACAAATCATGTGAGCTCCTGTTTCTGTCATCCACCATGTATCATGAATACGATGACCTAATTCTTCCACTCCCCAGCGAATAACTTCAGGGTTTAATGGTTCTCCGACAGATAGCACATGTCGTAAAGAAGATAAATCATAGCTTTCAAGCAAGCCACTACCTGCCCCCATTAGCATACGGAACGCTGTTGGTGCACTATACCAAACAGTTACACTATAATCCTCAATGGCTTGATACCATGCTTGCGGAGAGAATCTACCACCAACAATCACCATTGTCACGCCATTTAACCACGGTCCAAAAATACCATAAGCTGTTCCTGTCACCCATCCCGGATCAGCAGTACACCAATAAATATCATCCTCGCGTAAATCCAGAACCCATTGAGTAGATTGGTATTGTTGAAGCATTGCATTATGAACATGTAGTACTCCTTTTGGAGCACCTGTTGATCCAGAGGTATAATGAAGTATCATTCCATCTTCTCGATCTACCCATTCTATATCAAACTGAGCTGAAGCCTCTTTTAATCGTTGATTAAAGTCTAAAATTTGAGACGTTTCCTCAATTTCTTCACCTACTAAAAAAACATGCTCTAAATTAGGTAATTTGGCTAAAGGCACTCGTTCAAGTAACGCTGGTGTAGTAACTAATACTTTCGCCTCACTATCTGCCAATCGATCATACACAGCCCCTTCCATAAACGCTTCAAACAATGGTCCAACAATAACACCCATTTTCAACGCACCTAATAATGAAAAATAAAGCTCAGGAGAACGTGGCATAAAAATAAATAATCGATCACCTTTTTGTAGATTAGTAGCCGTTTTAAAAACGTTGGCTGCCTTATTTGTTAACCTTTTCATTTCATTAAATGAATACGCCTCTTTACGTTTACCATCATTAAAATAAAGAGCAACTTTATTTTTACGATGCGTTTCTGTATGGCGATCAATTACCTCATACGCCATATTCACTAAACCTGTTTCATACCAGCTAAATGCTTTTTCCGTATCAGCCCAATTATGAGACTTTGACACTTCCTCATAATTCGTTAAATGGTGCTGACCAGGTAAAGCCGTTAACTTCTCCTTCATTTTCATCCCCATGAAACTACCCCTTTCTTTGCTTTTGCTTCAGACTACTAATTTGTTACTTTCAACAATCCCCTCTGCTGAAATATTAGATTTCCCCTCTAAGCAATTTCATTATGCAGCCTTTGTTATATAACAGTTTACTACGTTTATAACGTTATAATTCTTATTTACACTACTTTTATCTGTTAAATAACAGAAGCAATATAATTATATTTTACACGATTTCGAATAGATTGTCTTAATATTTTTATTTTTCTAAAAATACAGGTATATTTTGCAAAAATAAGCGTTTTTACGCAAGAAATCAGCTATAATGGAATTATTAAACTCAGGTGGTGTCATTATGGAACATAAAAAAACTTTTTTTTCTGCCAAAAAGGAAACTAAGCATGGGACTGTGTATGTGGAAGGACCTGTTCCTCCAGAAAAATTAGCTACATATTCTTTCCATGAAGGCTTGGTTGCCTTTAGACCTCCAAAACAGCAACAACAAGCCATTATAGAAATTGCAGGGCTTCCAGAAGGGCGTATTGTTATTATTCGAAATGAGGATATTGTCGTAGGTTATGTTACCTATCTTTATCCTGATCCACTTGAACGATGGGCAGAGGACCGAATTGATGACATGATTGAATTAGGCGCTATTGAAGTCATTCCCGACTACCGTGGGACCGGTGCAGGAAAGGCATTGCTTGCCGTTTCATTTATGGGAGATGAAATGGAAGATTATCTGGTGATTACTACCGAATATTATTGGCATTGGGATTTAAAGGGGACTGGCTTAAATGTATGGGACTATCGCAAAATGATGGAGAAAATGATGAGCTCTGTCGGGTTCGAATATTTCGCTACGGATGATCCTGAAATTACATCACACCCAGCAAATTGTCTAATGGCGCGCGAGGGCAAACGTGTTCCTCCTGAGACAATTGAAAGATTTGATAGGCTTCGTTTTAGAAATCGTTTCATGTATTAAAACCAAAACAAAGGGGATGCATATATGATCGTAGAAGAAATTATGAATGATAAGCCTTACACATTAGCTCCTACCAATACAGTGTTGGAAGCGCTAAAGCTAATGCGTGAAAAAAAGGTTCGCCATTTACCAGTTGTAGATGAGGAACGTCACGTTCTAGGAGTGATAACAGAACGGGATATTAAAGAAGTCTTGCCTTCCTCTTTACAAGATGAACCTAATTCTCCTGTTTTTCATGCAAAAGTGGAAGAAATAATGGTGAAGGACCCGCTTGTTGGTCATCCACTCGATTTCGTCGAAGAGGTTGCTCTTACCTTTTATGAATCTAAAGTAGGTTGTTTACCTATTGTATCTGGAGGGAAATTAGTAGGGATTGTTACCACAACGGATTTACTCTATACATATATAGAGCTGACCGGTGCTACGGAGCCTGGCTCAAAAATCGAAATTCGAGTAGCTGACACACCAGGTGTTTTATTTGAAATAACAAAGATATTTCATCATCATCATGCCAATGTCCAAAGCGTCTTAGTTTATCCCGACTCTGAAAATACACACAATAAAATTTTAAGTGTCCGAGTAAAAACACTGAATCCTTTAGCCATGATTGAAGATCTTCGCAAAGAGGGTTTTGATGTACTATGGCCGAATTTACCAGGTGTTTCATTATAATGAAAAAGGCCGTATTCGTTTACTCGCCAGAACAACTCGGATATAAATTTTCAAACACACATCCTTTCAATCATAAACGCTTGACGCTAACTATGGATTTACTAAAAAATATTGATGCTCTCGATGATGTAGATATTATTCCAGCACGTGTTGCAACAGAAGAAGAGTTACTGCTTGCCCATGATCCTAAGTATATTGATATCGTGAAAAGGGCAGGTCATGGTGAATTATCGGTAGCCCAATGTGAAAGCTATGGTATCGGCACAGAAGACACACCCATTTTTGAAAATATGCATGAAGCAAGTGCCCAACTAGTCGGCGGGACGTTAACAGCTGTGGATTATGTAATGGAAGGTAAGGCCGAGCACGCCCTCAACCTTGGAGGAGGGCTACACCACGGTTTTCGTGGTCGCGCATCAGGATTTTGTATATACAATGATAGTACAGTTGCTATTCGTTACTTGCAGGAAAGATATAATGCCCGTGTACTTTATGTCGATACAGATGCACATCATGGAGATGGTGTACAATGGAGCTTTTATGAAGATCCAAATGTTTGTACATTGTCCATTCATGAAACAGGTCGCTATCTTTTCCCTGGAACAGGAAATATTACTGAACGAGGGAATGGGCAAGGTTACGGTACCTCCTTTAATTTCCCTATGGATGCCTTTACAGAGGATGAAAGTTTCCTAGAGATCTATGAACAGTCAATGCGAGAGGTCTTCGAATATTTCAAGCCAGATGTTGTCTTAACACAAAATGGTGCTGATGCTCATTATTTTGACCCATTGACACACTTACATGGCACTATGAATATATATCGCGAAATTCCAAAACTTGCACACCGATTAGCCCATGAATATTGTGATGGTAAGTGGATTGCGGTAGGTGGTGGTGGCTATGATATATGGCGAGTAGTTCCTCGCGCTTGGTCCATGCTATGGTTAGAAATGACTGATCAAGCAGTACCAACAGGGCCTCTCCCACAAGCATGGCTTGACCGTTGGCAATCAGAAGCGCCTGTTCCTTTTATTCCAACTTGGGAGGACCCGAATCCTTTATATGAGCCCATTCCACGTAAGGCCGAAATAGAAGAAAAAAATGGTCAAATGTTAGCAAAAGCGCTACATATTATTCGAAATGAAAAACGGGATTAACTCTTTGCCTCACGATTTACGTGAGGTTTTTCTCATTGGAACGATGACACAGCCCCCCATCCTTCACTTTGATGATTTTATCGTACCCCTTCCCATTGATAAAACTTTGCTATTGTGCTACCCGCTCCTTTTTAATCTGTTCATTAAAAAACACGCAAATCTCCTATAAGATTTACGTGTTACCAATCATTATTTACTTTTGACAGATTGTCGATGTTCAATACGGTGTGGTAAAATTACTGCCTCATCCTCGACAGGCTCCTTACTCATCAATTTAGTGAGTAAGCGCATAGCAACTGCACCAATATCGTAAAGTGGTAACGCGACACTTGTTAGTTGTGGACGAACCATTCGTGCCAGCTTTGAATTCTCAAAGCTAATCACTTCGATATCCTCTGGAACATTCTTACCAGCGTCCTGTGCACCATGAATTAAACCAATCGCCAATTCATCACTGCCTGCAAAATAGGCTGTCGGTGAATGTTCAAGCGCAGATAAAATCTCCCAAGCTTCTAAACCCATGTCATAGCTAGACTCTTCAGCAGCAATTAATGCTTCATCTATTGGCAAACCAGCATCCTGTAATGCTTTCTTATAGGCTGCTAGCTTGAATTTTCCGTTAATTGTATACGAAAGTGGGCCAGTCACGAAACCAATGCGTGTGTGGCCGTTTTGAATCAGTAAAGATATCGCTTCATAAGCCGCTTGGAAATAATCAATATTTACAGTAGCAATTGTCTGCGATTCATCTACAGAACCCGCAAGTACAATTGGAACTGGTGAATGATCCATTGTTTGTTGCATTTTTTCTGTTACTTCATCACTCATCATCACAATACCATCTACTTGTTTTCCGAGCATAGTATCAAGTAACTGTAACTCTTTATCTTCATGTTGATCTGAGTTGGCTAAAATAATATTATAACGGTACATTGTAGCTATATCCTCTACACCACGAGCCAGCTCCGCATAAACATTGTTTGCAATATCTGGGATAATCACGCCAACTGTTGTTGTTTTCTTACTTGCTAAACCTCGCGCTACTGCGTTTGGACGGTATTCTAATCGTTCAATTACTTCTAGTACTTTTTTTCGTGTTGCTGGTTTTACGTTTTGATTACCATTGACTACACGAGAGACCGTTGCCATGGAAACATTCGCTTCTCTTGCAACATCATAAATTGTAACAGTCATCGTACGTGCCTCCCTTTTTTCCTATTATAGCCTTATCATACGATAATTTTCATATTATTTTCAAGAAGAACTACGTAAAAACCAAGTACTAATAGTCCTATTCTAGACATTATTTTGTCACGATATAACAAACACCGCCTGCCAAGGTAAGCAAGCGGTGTTTGCTGTTAACAATTAAGCATGAATTTCATGATTTTTCATGAATTTTTGTAGTGTTTCATAGAATGCATCGAATGTTGGGATGTCCATTTGTTGTTGTGAATCAGAAAGTGCTACAGATGGATCTGGATGCACTTCTGCCATGACACCATCAGCACCGATTGCAATGGCTGCTTTTGCACATGGTAACAATAAATCACGACGCCCTGTTGAGTGTGTAACATCTACGAATACAGGCAAATGCGTTTCTTGTTTTAATATTGGTACAGCAGAAATATCTAACGTATTACGAGTTGCTTTTTCATAAGTACGAATACCACGTTCACAAAGGATAATATTTTCATTTCCTTTAGACATAATGTATTCTGCTGCATGGATGAATTCATCAATTGTTGCAGCTAAGCCTCGTTTTAGTAGAACTGGTTTATTAGTTGCACCGGCTGCTTTTAATAATTCAAAGTTTTGCATATTTCGTGCACCGATTTGAATCACATCAATATAATCTAATGCTTCCTCTAAATGACCTGGTGTCACAATCTCAGTAATAACACCTAAACCATATTCCTCAGACACACGTTTTAAGATTTTTAAACCTTCTAATCCAAGACCTTGGAAGTCATATGGAGAAGTACGTGGTTTATAAGCACCACCACGAATTAACTTTTCACCTTTTGCTTTAATAGAAGCTGCTACTGCAGCTACTTGCTCATAAGATTCAACTGCACAAGGACCGAATACAAAAGATGGCTTCCCTTGTCCAATTAATTCACCATTGATATTAATTACCGTATCTTCAGATTTCTTCTTACGAGATACAAGTAACTCCTTCTTCTTATCAGCTTCAAGTTGTTTTAAAGCTGTTTTAAAGATTTGTTTAAATATATAATCTACCGTCATTTGGTTTAATGGACCTTGATTGTGTTCTTTAATAAGATCAAGCATGTGTCTTTCACGCAGTGGATCATAGCGATTTACACCTTGTTTTTCTTTAATTTTACCGATTTCATCTACTACAGCTGCACGTTCGTTAATAAGACGAAGAATTTCTAAGTTCAAGTCGTCGATTTGACTACGTAAGCTTTCTAAATCTTTTTGGCTCATGCTTTCTTGCTCCTCTCCTCATGACAGACACTTTCAGAACTCTGAAATGTATGTTACATTTTTAGATAATAGCAATATTATAATCAATGTTGTTCAGAATGTCACGCATTTTTAATTTAGCGCTTCAACTCGCTAAATTAAATTGAGATATAACGCGAAAGGAAGCGATTACATTGAGTTCTAAATTATTCGCACTTGATATTGGTACACGGTCCGTGGTCGGGATTATTCTTCAAGAAGAAAATGACCATTTCCATGTGGAAGATATATTAGTTAAAGAACATAAAGAACGTGCCATGGTTGATGGTCAAATACATAATGTCATGTATGTGGCAGAATTAATTAATGAAATTAAATACGAACTTGAAGAGAAACACGGCCCGCTTACAAAGGTAAGTGTTGCAGCAGCAGGCCGATCTTTGAAAACCGAGCAAGCTAGCGTGACGATTAATATACGTAATCGTCCTATTTTCACAGAAGAAGATATTAGTCGCTTAGAGCTTCAAGCTGTTCAACAAGCCCAACAACAACTTTTACAACATAAAGAAGATGCAAAAATAAGCCACTATTATTGTGTAGGCTATTCTGTCCTCTATTATCGCTTGGATGGCGAAGAAATTGGCAGTCTGTTGGATCAGCAGGGTGATGAGGCACAAATTGAAGTAATTGCTACCTTCCTACCCCGTGTTGTAGTCGAATCACTTATTGCTGCTCTAAAACGGGCGGATTTAGAGATGGAAGCTTTGACATTAGAACCTATTGCAGCTATTAATGTCCTCATCCCTCCAACCATGCGTCGTTTAAACGTTGCTCTTGTCGATATAGGTGCAGGTACTTCTGATATTGCCATTACGGATAAAAGTACTGTTGTGGCCTATGGCATGGTTCCAACAGCGGGTGATGAAATAACAGAGGCTTTAAGTGACCATTATTTACTCGACTTCCCTGTTGCCGAAGGGGCAAAACGTCAGCTTCAAACGGAAGAGGAGATATTGATTCAAGATATTCTTGGCTTTGATCAGTATTACCCAAAAGATGAAGTTTTATTAGCAATTGAACCTGCCGTGAAGCAGCTTGCTAAGTCCATTGGGGAAGAAATTTTAAGACTCAATAATCGAGTAGCTCCCAAAGCCGTTATGCTTGTTGGTGGAGGTAGCTTAACTCCAAACCTAACAATGGAGCTTGGACTTGTTCTTGATTTACCAGCAAACCGAATAGCTGTGCGAGGTATTGATGCTATCCAAAACCTCACAAAGGAAGAGCATATAAAAGCATCACCAGAATTAGTTACGCCAATTGGTATTGCAATTGCCGCTAAAAAAATGCCCATCCAATATATGAGTTTAACGGTAAATAATCAGGTTGTCCGTCTTTTTGAGCTAAAGGAAATGACTGTTGCTGATGCTTTCTTAGCAGCTAATATCCGAGCTAAACAATTGTATGGAAAACCTGGCCATGGTTTATCTATCAGTGTCAATGGACAAGATATATTCATTCCAGGTGGCCATGGACAGCCGGCCGAAATATTAGTGAACGGACAACAGGCATCGACGAAAACGCTAATTAAAACAGGCGATGCAATTCAGTTAGTTGAGGGGCAAGATGGTCAGCCAGCCACAGTTACTGTGAGAGATCTGATTGATAGTGCTGCTATCAAGACAATTACTATCCAAAATACGAAATATGTGATCGAACCCAAAATTACTGTCAATAATTCACCCGCATCCCTTGACACCTGTTTAAATGATCGTGATAGTGTTGTTTTTGATATAGCAGAAACCATTGAAGAAATTTTTAAAATCACAAACAATTGGCATTTATTAAAGCAATTTGAGTCTTATACAATTCAAGTAGATGGTCAACCATTATTTTTACCAGAGTTTTCTTCCCAATTAACGATTAATGGGAAAACTACAAAATTGAATTATGCTGTGCAAGATGGTGATATTATTAGCTTTCAGCAGCAGTCTTTCCCAACTGTTCAACGCATTGCAGACCAAATGAACCTCTTGCTGGAGGATAAAATCATCATCCATTTCCAAAATGAAGTTGTCGAGCTTTCCAAAACAGTGCATGAAGCGCTGCTCAATCAAATCGTTGTATCTCCTCAATCGACTGTGCCGAATGGAGCAACTGTTTTATTTACAGAAAAGGATCGCAGTCGTTGGATTTATCAAGATGTATTTCGCTTTTCAAATTGGCAGCTCCCAAGTACATTCAAAGGAAATTTCACGATTTTAAGAAATGGTCAACCTGCAAGTTTTGATATGGAAATTTTCGGTGGTGATCAACTTGAAATTCTTTTAGCAGAAACACCTATCATTTAAAAAAAGGGATACGTTACACGATTATCATGTAACGTATCCCTTTTCGTTATGCATTATGCACGTACTTCTTCATTTGAGTCTTTTGTTTTGTCTTTTGACTCTTCGGCTTTTACTTCCTCATTTGGAATAAAATCCTCTAATGGTTCTTCACCTTCAAAGGAAACCGTACCATCATCAAAAACAGTCGGCGCTTTTGCCGTTTTTAGTGTTTTTACTTTCTCCACTAATTGTGTAGATTGTTCTTGAATTTGTTTAGAAAGTTGAGCTGTTTTATCTTTTGCAGTTGTCGAGAAGTCTGCACTCTTATCTTTTAAATGAACAGCTTGTACAGCCACATCGCTAAGTAAATCTTTTCCTGATTTCGGAGCTAGCAGTAGACCTGCAGCAGCACCTACGATTCCTCCAACTAATGCGCCAATCACAAAATCTTTCATGTTTACACGCTCCTCTTCATAAATCGAGTCTTGCGGATGATAAAGCTGAGGCAATGAACTTTCAAGCTGTTTTTCCTTTACTTCATTAAAATTTGGCTTTTGAGTTGTCATGCAACAATTCCTCCCCATCATATTATCAAATTTGTCTAAACAGGTTGTCCATCCACTTTTTACAGATGCATGTTCAACTTATGTCTAAGACTTTATTTTTATTCAGTCAGTATCGTGTACTCATCTGAATAATTATCACTTTTTACGACCCCATTTTCTTTTTGGCTTTTCTACTTGAACCGTTTCAAAGCCATACATATCTTCAGATACAGTTTCTTGCTCAATAATTTTGCGCTTCTTCCATTTATCAGCAATACCCATTGCCACATTACTCCATTGTACTACTTGTGCAATTTTTTCTTCATTTTGTTCTACACTTTTAGAAACAGAAGAAGTAATTTGCTGCACAGAATTATTTAAACCATTGACAGAATCACCAATACCTTTGACAGCTTGAACAACTGAGTTTAATTGTTCAGATTTATGTTGAATATCTTCTGCTAAGCTATTTGTTTTGGTTAATAAGGACGTTGTTTCTCGTGTAATCCCTTCCATTTGTCCTTCAATACCTGATAATGTCCCAGCTAAGCTGTTTAAGATGGACTTGAGCGAAAATAATGTCATACCTACGCTCACACATAAAATTAAAATACCGATTGCAGCGATAATGGCTGCAATATACAAAATCACTTCCATAAGTTGACCTCCTGCTAGTAAATTCTCTTTACTATTACTTTCCCTATCTTCGACAAAAAAAACGGAATTCCTGCTCAAATTTGAGAAAAACAGCTTAACCCCTACGGACTAAGCTGTTTCATTGTTTTTAAGCACGGCTTCAAAAGCATCTTGGAATTTATGAACATCTCCAGCACCCATAAATAAAAATACTGCGCCTTGATGTTTTGTTAGTATATCAATTCCTTCAGTGGTAATCACTGCACTGCCTTCGATAAGTGACGCTAAATCCTGAATAGAAAGTGCGCCTTGCGTTTCTCTTGCAGAGCCAAAAATGTCACATAAATAGGCTGTATCTGCAAGGCTTAGACTATCTGCGAAATCTTGTAAAAAAGCTTGTGTACGTGTAAATGTATGTGGTTGGAAAATAGCTACTAGCTCATGATCTGGGAATTTTTGTCGTGCTGATTGAATTGTAGCACGAATTTCCGTTGGATGATGAGCATAGTCGTCTATTAAAACATTATCCCCTATATCTGTTTCAGTAAAACGTCTTTTTACACCTTTATAAGTGTATAGACGCTCCTGAATTATATCAGGTGAAATCCCTTCATATTCACATAGGGTGATAACCGCTAATGTATTTAAAACTGCATGGTCCCCAAATAATGGGATAAAGAAAGTACTGTAAAATTCATTACGAACAAAGACATCGAATTTTGTACCTTCTGTTGTTTTTTCAACATTACGAGCTTCGAAATCATTTTCAGCACCAAATCCATAATAAACAACTGGTACTTTCGCTTGAATACGTTGGAGTTGTTCATCATCACCACATGCAATAATAGCTTTCTTTACTTGTAAAGCTAATGATTGAAAAGCAGAATAAACATCCTCTATATTAGCAAAGTAGTCTGGATGATCAAAATCAATATTTGTCATCACAGCATAGTCAGGATTATACGCTAAGAAGTGACGACGGTATTCACATGCTTCCATCACAAAAAAGTCAGCATTTTCATGACCAGCACCAGTACCATCCCCAATTAAATAAGATGTTGGTTTATAACCACCTACCACATGTGACATTAACCCTGTAGTAGAAGTTTTACCGTGTGCACCTGTTATTGCAATTGATATATAGTTACCAATATATTCACCTAAAAATTTATGGTAACGAATAATCTCTACCCCGATTTCTCGAGCACGTACTAATTCTGGATGATCATCAGGAAAAGCATTACCTGCAATTACAGTCATGCCTTCTTTAATATTATTTGCATTAAATGTAAAAATTGGAATATCGCGTTCACGTAACGGCTGCTCCGTAAAGAAATATTTATCGACATCTGAGCCCTGTACTTGTTCACCAGCATCAAATAAGATTTGTGCAAGCGAACTCATGCCAGAACCTTTAATGCCTGTGAAATGAAAAACTGTCATTAATTAAACCCCCCGGGAATTTCAATATCCCATCTATCATCTATTAGGTGTATCGTATTATTTCACGAATGATTAGGTATTAATACCTTCACAAGTGTTAAAAAATACGTACTATTCAACACATCTTGTCTATTATAGCACTTTTTATGCATAAGGATAGATGTGTAACTTTTCTAAAAAAACTAATTTCGACGTAAATTAGATAATCTAGACGAAAACAATGCAATTCTTATTCAAACATAGTTATTAAATCTTCTTCAGTAATAAAACTTTCACGCGGCTTACTGCCTCTTGCCTCTGAAATAAAGCCATGTGATTCCAACATATCAATTAAACGAGCAGCACGATTATAGCCAATATGATATTTTCGTTGAATCAATGAGGTAGAAGCTCCACCCTGTTCATAAACAAAACGGCAAACATCTTCAAACAGATCATCCTGTTCTGCGGATACCTCTGTTTTCTTCAAAAGCTCCTCTTGATCGAAAATATAATCTGGCTCTCCTTGTTCACGAACATGCTCAATGATTGCTTCAATTTCATCATCCGTGACAAACGTTCCCTGGAGACGGACTGGTGCAGACATACCGTTACCTAAATATAGCATATCGCCTCGTCCAAGTAACCTTTCTGCTCCCTGTCCATCCAAAATTGTACGAGAATCAATTTGTGAAGATACGGCAAAGGCAATACGTGTAGGAATATTGGATTTAATTAACCCTGTAATAACGTCTACAGATGGTCTTTGTGTTGCTACAATTAAATGAATTCCACACGCACGTGCCTTTTGAGCAATACGGCAAATGGCCTCCTCTACATCTGCTGGAGACATCATCATTAAATCGGCTAACTCATCAATAACAATTAAAATATAAGGTAATTTCAAACTATGTTCATTATTTTTATCTGCAATTGCATTATAACGCGTAATGTCCCGTGCACCTGCATGCGCAAACAGTTGATAACGACGCTCCATCTCCTCCACTGCCCACTTAAGTGCTGCCGTTGCAGCCTTCACATCTGTGATCACAGGGCTCACTAAGTGTGGGATATGATTAAACGGTGCCAGCTCTACCATTTTAGGGTCAATCAACATTAGCTTTAGTTCATGTGGTGCAGCTTTATATAATAAACTAACCAAAATGGAATTGATACAAACAGATTTACCTGACCCTGTCGCACCAGCAATTAAACCATGAGGCATTTTTCGTAAATCTAGTGTAACAGGCTTACCTGTTAGATCAAGACCTAGAGCTGCCTCTAACGGCGAATCTGATTCAAGGAAGGATGCACTATTCGTCACTTCTGACAATCGTACAGCTCTTGATACTCGGTTTGGAATCTCTATACCTATCGAACTTTTTCCAGGGATCGGTGCTTGAATACGAATATCCTTTGCTGCTAAGGCAAGTTTTAAATCATCTGCTAAATTTCTGATTTTGCTAACTTTCGTACCGTGACTCACAGTAATTTCAAATTGAGTAACAGCAGGTCCCTGCATAATAGATTCAATTTGTGCGGAAACCTGGAAATAAGAAAGTGCTTCCACCAATGTATCGCCCTGTTGTTCCATCCAATCGGTATCCTGTGTTTTTTCCTCTGGTGGCTCTAAATATCCGTCAGAAGGCTTTTGATAAACATGAACAGGTTTTATTTCTTTATCTGCCTCTTGTGGTTCCAATTCCAATACTTGTTGTTGATTATCGACAGTTTCTACTGGCGTGGACTCTACAATTCCTGAAGTAACTTCAGTTGCTGAGACTATCTCTGACGCTAGCTCAGTTGTTGCAGATATTTCATCAGCACTAATTCTTTCGGTTTCTGCTCTTTCTTTCGTGGATACACTCGTCATAGTTGTTACAGGAGCCATTGTAATAACAGCTACAGGATCCTCTGATTTGTGTTCTGTAATGAAATCTTGTATGTCTTCTTCCTGTTGAGGTAATTCCATATCTTCTTGTACTTGACTGAACAAAGTAGATTGTGAATCGTTCTCTCCCTCAAGCTGTGGTTCAACTAACTGTATAGCATCTGAATCAACGCATTCCGAAGTCAAGGATTGTTCCTCTTCTTCTGCTTCCATCACATCCATCAGCGCGTTTTCTATTGCTTCTGGATTGCTTTCTACACGAATGGGTTGTGACATTTTCAATTGCTGTTGAATTCGCCATTTTTCTTTATCTGTTTTTAACATTAAAACATTAAAAGGAATGCGACTTTTTTCTTCCTTTGGCATCGCATCAGATGATTGATCATCAACAAGTATTTGATTGTCCCCTTCATTAGCTGATGGCTGAACGACTGTTACCTCTCCGATATGAATGGTAGAATTTTCAATTTGGACTTGTTCAACAATCAATTCTTTTACATGAATTTCAGACTGATCTGCTGAAAGCTGTTGTACCGCTTTATCTTGCATAGCAGCTTCCTTCACTTGATCCTCAAATGTCATTGCAAAAGGTGTTGTTTGCGGTACCACTATATCCGTTGGCGTACTGTCCTGAAAATCTTTTTCTTCATCCAACACATCATCAACAAATGTAATAGGCTCGATTGTTGGTTCACCGAATTCACGTTCGACTTCAACATGTTGATTTGTGTTAGTCAGTTCTTTTTCTTCTAGTATATTTTCATTAGGCTCATTTGTTGTCGCTTCTTTTAATGGTTGATGAATTGTCAACATTTCAGAGGCCATTCTAGTTGTTTCTTGTTTCTCGTGTTCTTCCTTTCTTTTATCTAATAACTCATTTATTGGACTTGGTTTCGCAAATCCATAAACTGGTGAAGGTACGTCTGTTGGTATAAAGCGTTTACGATTTTCAGGCAAATCGCTTTCAACTTTTTGAACTTTTTGAGCTTTCACCTGTATTTTATCTTTTGGTGCAGATGTATTCTTAGATATGGTTGACTCTTCTCGATCTTGTGCATCGCGAAAAACTAAACTTGCTCTCGAACGATATTCCTGTTCAACAGGTTGACTTTTCATAGTTGTTTTTCTACCTGTGCGTTTTGAACGATTCGCTAACAAATCTCGTATCCCTGAGATATCGACATCATAAACCCTTGAATCAACAATATGATGGTTTAAATGTTTGGGTAAAGATAAATCCTCAATTTGTCCATAATAATCATCCTCTTCGGTCTGATCAAACATTTCTTTTTGGGGCGCATGTGACATCACACCTTCCTCATCATCAATCAATGGGAAACGGAAAGTTTTTTGCTTAGTCTTCGGAGATTCTTGTTGGATATGTAGTTGTTCTGCATGTTCCTCTCCATAGTCCTCATAAAACTCTTCATATTCGTACTCATACTCATCTTTATTTATAATTTTATTAATTTGTTTTTTAAACCAGTTCACTTCGTTTCACTCATTTCTCTTACACTTCATTTATAGCATTGTCTAGCCTTCTTCAAATCCATAGCTCAATGTCTATATCGAAAAGCATACCATAAAAACCATCTTGAAACTTGCATTTAGAGGCTCATTCTACACAAAAAAATCGTTATGTTACTAGCATATTAGTAACATAACGATTTAGGGAATTTCACCTTGATACAATAGATAATATCGTGATAAAACCTTAGAATTTTAATAATTTTTTTATCAAATAAAAGAGTTTTTATTTGTTTGATGATTCAAATGCACTACCGATAATAGCATCTTCCGGTAAAATTAAAATTCCTTTTTCAGAAGGCGCATTCGGAATAGCTAACTCACGCGCAGAACAAAGCATGCCATATGATTCCACACCTCTTAAATTTCCTTCTTTTATGAGCATTCCTGAAGGCATAACTGCGCCAATTTTTGCAACAACCACCTTTTGACCTGCTTCAACATTTGGAGCACCGCAAACAATTTGTAATGTTTCATCTCCAACGTTCACAGAACAGATACTTAATTTATCAGCATTAGGATGTTTTTCTTTCGTTTCTACATAACCTACGACAAATTTTGGAGAAAAATCAACATCCAGGCGAATATTAGCACCATTTTTTTCGATTGCTGTTGTTAGCTGCGCTACTAGTTCTGGTGTTACTTCAACTAATCCTTTTGCATCTGTTTGTACATAACTGCTTGCGTTAAATAAGTTAAAGGCTTTAATTTCCCCAGTTTGAGCTTCTTTTAAAATAGCAATATCCCCAGCACGTTCTACTTCGGTTTTCACAATAGACTCCGTTGCTAGTTGAACTAGTAATACATCTCCTACATGCTCTTTGTTGTAAAATACGTTCATTGTTTTTCTTGCTCCTTTTTCACTCTGTTTTTTGCTAAGATAAAGATCGGTTCTAATTCCCCATCTTCATAAATAAAAGATAACGATGTGATCGGTACAGTACCGACAGCAAAGAAATGCATAGTCATCTGTGCTAATACATCATACCCTGTTTCATTCCGAATATCACCTATAATTAGCACATCTTGATGGGGCACAGACAATGTCATATCCCCCTCCACTTGAGCACGCATTTCTTTTAAAAAGTTCTCATTTAAAATACGGCTTGCATCATAACCATCATTCATATTGACAAAATAAAAGATATTTTCGGCTACCTCATCTTTTTTATAAGAAGTTGGTAATTGTTTTACCGAAAAGCGTGCCATTTCACGAATTTGCTCGACACTTAATTGTAAAGCATCTAGCATAGATTCATCGATAAAACGATAGGTTTTGCCTAAATCAAGCGCATAAAAAATACGTGTTTCGGCAGTATGGTCTGTTGTAATAAACGCATGTCCTTCTTTCGATGCTTGAGGATATGATGTTGCACGAATAACAGGATAAATTTGTGTAGTTGTCTGGAAACCCTGTTCTTTTTCTTGTTCCATTGCATTAAAAGTTTGCGAAATGGTATACACAACCTCATCAATTGCTGCTTCTTGCTTATCATTGTATTTTGCTAAAATCCCTGGTAACGAGAGTTCCATTCCTTTTCCAATCGTCTTATGATTCAATCTTAATTTATCGTGCTTTTTATCGAAATGAAATTCGTATTTCTCCTCGTTTAATTGCTTTCTTAATAGCTCTACAAGTTGCTCTGACTTCAATTGCTTCATTTTTCTCACATCCTGCCTTCAAAATGAAACGGCTCACATGTTTGTGAACCGTTCTGTTCAAGCCTACCTATTTACTTCATCTTAACCGAATGAACAATTTTCGTCATCTCATGCAAATTACCTTCTATATGTTTTGCCTGAGAAATTGTGGTCATTTTCACACCACCACTACTCACAATGAGTTCCATTTCATTCTCTTCATCTGTCTTTAATACCGCTGTAAAGCCAAAACGGCCATCCTTATCATAAGTTGTTTCCTCAAGGATTTTGTCAGCTTCATTTTCTTTTAAAAGATTATAATAAAGTTTACTATCTCGCGCTTCTCTATCGTTAATGAAAAGGATAAAGCTTTCTTTTCCTTTTGAAATAACAATATTGTAAGCATCTGAACTATCTTCAATTTTAAAATTTGAAGGTAAGTATAAATTGATATCTCCAATTTCCTCGGTATGTTCTTCAGGCTCTTCTGCAAAAACCGTTTCTGTGAATTGAAGCCCGTTGGCAATTTGCTCATCGATCGATTGATTGCAGCCAGAAAGCATCAGAAGTAACAGCGTCAGGCCAATAGCTTTTAGCCATTTATATGACATGTCTCTCTTCCTTTCTCTTTCATTACTAACTTTTTTCTATTTTAAAAAAATTATTAGGAAGATGCAACCTCTCCGCATGCGTATCACTAATTCAATTTAACTATTTTTCTGAAAATGTGAACAAATATTGACCAACCAAGAGTGATACAATATGCTCAAACATCATCTGTCTGCTTACTAAACCTTGTGTAAAAATCCCTACTGCTCCAGCCCCCTGACGAATATCTCTACGCTGTGTATATTGCTCCATGAGCGGGCCAAGCTCTCCACCAGATCTAATTTCCTGGGCAATTTCTTTTGGTAGAATAATTTGCGCGCCTGCAGCTGCAAACGTTGTCCCATCGGATACTGTTAATGCACCCCAATTACACACATACATTTCACCTTCTATTTCAGTTACGCCACCTTCTAAGCCAAAAGATAAAGATGCACCCGTTTTTATCATGGCATTTTTGGCACGGTTAATGGCACCTAATCTCGTTTCCTCATTCGACATAGGTTGATCTGATACTTCAGAAGCAGCTTTCACATAGGTAAAGGTTGTATCCTCAAAATATTTTTGAGCTACAGCTTCAACTGCTTCAGTTTTCGCTTTATTAGTTGTTCCAATTGCTATTTTCATCAAACCCCTACTTTCTTTCCATAGAAAAAGATGCCTTTTTACAGGCATCTTTCCAACTTCTTATACATTAGCGCGAATAGACTCTAAAGTCGAACGATCTGCTTTTTTCACTAATTCAACAATTAATGCTTTAGCAGCAGCATAATCATCAATGTGAATGATAGACGCAGATGTGTGAGTATAACGTGAGCAAACACCAATTACTGCACTTGGTACACCGTCGTTAGCTGTATGTACTCTACCAGCGTCAGTTCCACCCTGTGATACAAAGTATTGGTAAGGAATATGGTTAGATTCAGCTGTATCTAAAATGAATTCTCGCATACCACGATGTGTCACCATTGTAGGGTCTAGAATACGAAGTAATGTTCCTTTACCAAGCTGTCCAAATTGATCTTTTTTACCTGATGTATCATTTGCAGGTGATGCATCTAATGCAAAGAATAAATCTGGTTTAATCATGTTTGCTGACACTTGAGCACCACGTAAACCAACCTCTTCCATTACATTTGCCCCTGAATATAAATGAGATCCAAGCTTATCATTTTTGACTTCTTTCATTAATTCAATTGCTAAACCACAGCCGTAGCGGTTATCCCAAGCCTTGGCCATAATTTTTTTCGGATTGGCCATTGGTGTAAATGGACAAACAGGAATGATGGATTGTCCTGGACGAACCCCTAATGCTACCGCATCTTCCTTGCTGTCAGCACCAATATCGATTAACATATTTTTTATATCCATAGGCTTAGAGCGTTCTGCATCCGTTAATAAATGCGGTGGGATAGATGCGATAACACCAGGGATAGCCCCATTTTTCGTATAGACTTCTACACGTTGTGCAAGCATAACCTGGTTCCACCAGCCACCTAACGTCTGAAAACGGATCATGCCATTATCAGTAATAGAAGTAACCATAAACGCTACTTCGTCCATATGACCTGCAACTAAAATTTTTGGAGCATCCGCAACATCACTATGCTTTACACCAAAAATCCCCCCCAAATTGTCTTGAACGATTTCATCTGAATACTTTTCCAACTCAGATCGCATGAACGCGCGAACAGCGTGCTCATTACCAGGAGCGCCTGGTAACTCTGTTAATGTTTTAAATAATTGCAATGTTTCCTCATTCATGTTGACTCTCTCCCCACGAAGTAGAATATTCTTCCTCGCCTATTGTAACATATTTATTTCCGAATTCGAAATATTGATACATTTCCTAAAACTGTTATCGTGTGAACGTGCATTCACTCTATAGGCTATGCTAAAATATAGGTACAGAAAAAGGAGGAAGATGTATGAAATTACGTGATTTTTTAATTGGTGTTGCAACTGGCTTAGCTGCCGCAGTCATTATTAAAGAAGCTAGTGAAAAAGTTTCTCCGTTCGTACCTGCAGGACAAGTACTTGAAAACATAAAAAAAGAATTTAAAAAGGATGCTCCGATTGACGGTTCCTGGATTTTTATGAAAACAGAAGATTATACAAATGGTATCATTACTATTCCTGTTTATCGTGGAGGAATCTCGCGCATGCATGAGGGTGACATGCAAACATTTGAATTTGCTGCTGATGCACGCTCTGGCGTTGTAGTAGAATTAACAGAGGTTTAACCCTAAAAAAATGCAAAAGAAGCCATCTCATTTTTAATTGAGATGGCTTTTCATTATTATTCTGATAAACCTTTATTATTAAAGTATTTTTTATATTTACGATAATAATTTAAGTTATTAAGTGTTAGCTTCACCCAACGCTTCGTATTCATATCTTCATTGAAGTAAAGGGAGTTTGTGTATTTGCCCTCACTAATTAATTTTTTCGCCTCTAACTTAAGCTTCTCGTTAGATGCATATTTGAACAATACACCTTTTGGAATAATCATCCATAAATGTTTATCTTCCACGTATGTGACATCTTGTTCGATGTTTAACATATGATCATCAGCAACGTACTTCATTAAATTATGGCCACTTGCCGTTACATAATAACTAGATCGTCCATTACGTAAATTAATTTCAAACAGCTTGTACTGCTTATCACGAATATCGTATTTCATATCGAAATTCGCAAAGCCTGTATAACCGATGTTCTCTAAAAAGTTACGTACTTGATCCATTAACTCTTTATCATAGGTTGTTACGATTGCTGCATAACTACCGATCCCTTCCGGAGAATGTTCTTCTAGAATAGGATTCCCTAGACACATCAGCTTCACTTTTCCGTCTTTGCCCACATAAGCATTGAGCACACGCATGTAAGAATCGTCACCAGGAATAAATTCTTGAATAATCATTGTGTCCTGATAGCTTGAGCTATAAATTGCTTTTAATATAGCTGTTTTTTCTGCATCATCATAAGCAACAAAAACTTTTTTCTTCCCCGGGAATTTACATGCCCAATATTCAACTGAGTTTGAAGCCTTTAAAATAATTGGGTACTCGAATGGGGGTGTGAAATTTTCATAGTTGTCTGCTGTTACAGTCGTTGTCCCTGGATATTTAAAATTGTATTTATCGCACATCTTGTAGAAATTCTCTTTAAGTAAGATCTCATCCATTAATGATTCATCAATGTAAGGCACAGTAAAATGCTCTTGTAGCGCTGGCTTATTTTTTATTATAAGCTTTGCATAATCGTCTCCACACGCTAAAAGTAATAGTTTTTTATCTCCATACTTTTTTGCAACCTGTGCAAGAGCAGGGGCAAAAACATCCTGTTCATTTAGACGATCGATTTCTTGAAAATGCAAGATATGACTATCCTGTGTTGCTGTTAAATGAGAACGTCCTAAGACAAGTGGTTTAATACCATATGCTTCATAAAATGCACGGGCCATACCATATGCATTCATATCTGATCCTAGTAAAACTGGTAAAAATGGTTGTTCAGTCGCCATGTTTATTTCAACTCTCTTTTATATTTTAGTATCGTGTTTAGTGTATCATATTTTCCTTCATCTTCACGAACAAAAAAGCGAGGTAATGACATTTTACATGTCAATTACCTCGTCATTGTTAGAATGTAATAACAGCTTGTCTACTACGTTCAAGCTTAGCAATAATTTCTTTCCCTGTTTCATCCCATTTAATCATTCGATAATAAGCATCATGGTAGAAAATAAAGCCATAGTTGTTGGTAAGAGCTTCTTTCATAAGACCCTCTTTGGCAAATACACTTGTCATTGGATAATCATCATATGCTAAAACCCATAATGGATTTTGATGGGCATGGGTAGGCATTATGTCTGCCATATGCAATAATACTTCACCATTTTGAGTGAGTTTGATTACGGCATGTCCCTCACTATGACCACCAGTATGAATCATTTCAATTCCTGGTGCTACTTCCAACGTACCTTCATAAGTTTCAACTAAGTGCTGTACAGGCTCCCAATTCTCTTTCCAGTACGTATTTTTCGAGCGAATATTCGGGTTACGCATTTCATCCCATTCGATTTTTGTGACGAAAATTTTAGCATTTGGGAAAGTAGGCACAAGCACTTCATCTTCCCACTGTGTTAAACCACCAGCATGATCAAAATGTAAATGCGTCATTAACACCGCATCAATATCCGCTGTCGTTAACCCTAGCTCTTGTAAGCTATCCGCTAACGAAGATTCCTCTGTTACACCAAAGTTTCGTAGCTGTTTTTCATTTAGTTTGTTAAATCCAACACCCGTATCGATAAGATAATTTTTGCCCTCATATTGAATAAGAGTTGGTTCTGTTGGCAATTCAATTTGATTTTTTTCGTTGACCGGATATTTACGAGACCAAAGTGGTTTCGGTACAACACCAAACATCGCACCACCATCTAGGCACGTAACACCCCCGTTTAGCCATGATAATGACATATTGTGAAACTGTAACTGATCCATCCATATTCCCCCTACAATTTAGTGATAAATTGCGACTCTAATCGATAAATCGGCTGCCCTTTCGCAGAAAATTTCTGCTCATATTCAGTCATCACATTATCCTCTGGCATGTTTGCATGTAGGTCGAGTGATACATACTTTAGTAACATACCATATTCAGATATACTGATTAATGAAAACTCGAACAAACCACGGTTATCCGTTTTAAAATGGACTTCCCCATTATCCACCAAAATCGACTCATATAATTTCAAAAAATCCCCATGCGTCAAACGTCTTTTTGCATGACGTGTTTTTGGCCAAGGATCTGAGAAATTCAGGTATACACGTGCTACATCATTTTTGATAAAAAATTTATTTAAATCTGCGCCATTTACTTTAAGTAAGCGTAAATTCGCTGGAGATTTTGCTTCTAGCACTTTCTCTAATGCACAAACAATTACACTATCATAAAGCTCAATGCCAATATAATTGATATCTGGATTTTGCAAAGCCATTCCTGTTACAAATTGTCCCTTTCCTGTTCCTACCTCAATGTGGACTGGGTTGTCATTTCCGAATACAGCTTGCCAATTTCCTTTAAAGTCTTCAGGATTGGAAACGATTATCTCTGGATGATTTGTAATCATTTCCTCCGCCCAAGGCTTATTTCTTAATCTCACTGTTGTTCCTCATTTCTTTCTTATAAAATTATTGATTTTTTTATAGTATATCGTATTCCACTTTAATTCGCTTAAAATTATTGCGCAATGATATTATTTAGAACTCTTTGTCATAATGTTCCATGCATTCTGTTGCACTGTACAGTGAATAGTAGACCCCTGCTGGACACTTCCACTATAATTTCCATCCATATGACAATCAATCTTATCATCATTCACAATAATATCGAAGTGTTGTCCTTGTAAAAAAGTAATCTCCTTAAATTTCGTATGCTTTTCGAAAAAAACAGTAACAAAAACAAGTAATAATTTTATACGTGAAATATCATGCACAATCGTAATATCTACTCGGCCATCATCTGCTTTTGCAGCAGGTGATATTTTCATGCCTCCGCCAAAATAAGGCTGATTGCACATCGCTACAAACCATGCCCGTTGAAATTGCCATTCTTCTTCATCGGAACGTATCGTTACGTTAAAACAATCAAAGCTAAATAAGCCTCTAATGACAGCAATGGCATATGATAGTTTACCCAGACCTATTTTATTGAGGTAAAATTTAAGGCGAGATGTATTAATTGATTTTGTTACATAAGCATCAAAGCCTATGCCCGCATTATTGACAAAGATTTCATCCCGCCTATTGCCGAGCTGAACTTTCCCTGCATCTATCTTTGCATTTGCCATTGCAGCAGTCATTACATAGTCCTCGATTTGCTGAGCATTATGAAATGTGGGAAAATAGCGTGCAAAATCGTTTCCAGAGCCAGCACGAACAACCCCAACTATTATGAGTTCATTATGTACAACACCACTAAACACCTCATGGATGGTGCCATCCCCTCCAACAACTATAAGTAAGTTTTTATCCTGCTGTTGCTGTGCCCATTGTTTGGCGATTTCCTGTCCATGTTCTTCATATTCCGTAAAAGCTACTTGATAGTCTATGGTTAGTTGCTTTTGAAGCTGACGCCAAACCTTCTTACCTTTACCATTTCCTGCAGCTTCATTGACAATAAATAGAATCTGCATGCTTAGTCCTCTGTTGATTGTGAAGTCGGCTGCCAAATATCTCGATTAAAGGAGGTTGTTTGCACAGTATTTAAAATCGTCTGAGCCGCACGTATTTGCATATGCTTCATTGGAGAGGAAACCTTTCGCAAATGCTCCATCCATTCTCCGTAATTTCGGCGATCAACAAAACGAACTCCATATGGTGAACCAGGATAATCAAAATAACCATTACGAGTTAATACAACCTTGCTAATAGGCATATCTATATTTTCTTGTTTAAATAATTGTGACAGTACTGACTCCATACGGCCTAAGTTTATTGTTGGATTCAGAACTTTAGAGTCCTTTGTTCCCACTTTTTTTATCCAAAAGCGATCACTGCCACCAACATATACAGCTTGATTATCAGCCTCCAAAACCGTAATACAAATACACTCCGTTGGTGACATCAACACTACATCAAGCTCAATAGGTGCTTTTCTTATTTGTAGAATAGGATAATAAAATAATAAGTAATTATCTGGTAACGTTTGTAATAACGTACGTAGTAAAGAGTCACGCATGAAGCGAGGATCTACATATGATTTTTCACGTAATGTTGAACTTGCCCATTTCATTTGAAAGTGGAAGAATTGATCAATAAACATTCGTTTCAGCTCATGGATAGATTGAGGTGCATACACAATCTTAGGTTCAAATGTTAATGTTGTTTCTTCTTCTGGGATGCTATCCTCATCACTTATAAGCTCGTTTGATATTTCGATGTCTTCAACATTTTCTACTGTTTCTTTTTGTCGTCCAGCAAATATTTTTTTAATGAAGGAAAATCGTTCTTTTTCCTCTAAAGTATCCACTTCTGTCTCATTGTGAATATGTTGCCACTCGCTTATATCTTCTCCCAATTCCCATTGACGCTTAATGCGTTCCCATTGGCCTTTCTTCAAGCGCACAAATTGTGTAGGATATCTAGCTAAATCAATTTGATAACGTGAAATATAATCTTGTATTTTCACTAATTGTGCCAATGTTATCACTCCTATCTTACGAGCATGCTATTTTCATATATGTAAAACTTGTCATCTTTTCTATTTTACATGACGTATCATAAGAAAACATCCATTTTTATCCCTATAAATGTAGTCAATATGCCTCTGTTCGATAAGAATTTATGAGAATAGTCGTAGAATCCTCTCCACGGATCAACTGCACAATGATGAATAACTATGACCAATCAATATCAAAGCAGGACTACAATCAAATAAGCTTCCTACTTATTTTGTCATCAAAAAAACCCAACAAACAATTTTTTCAATCATTTGTTGGGTTTCTTTTTTCATATTTTTTAAATGCCTAAACCAAACGAGAATAAAATAACGGCTAATATTACCCCAAGTGCCGGTACTATAACTGTTAAGGCTCCAAATGCAGGGTATGCATCTTTATGTGTTTCTCCACAGATGGATCGAATGGTTGTTACCACATATCCACCTTGTGGAAGCGAGTCCAGTGACCCAGAGGAAATTGCAACTGTTCGATGCAATGCTTCTGGATTGACACCTAAATCTAAATAATGCGGTGCTAATAGTGGTAATGCAATAGCTTGTCCTCCAGAGGAAGAGCCTGTTAATCCAGCAATTACGGCTACTGCAAGTGCGCCACCTACTAATGGACTTCCTGGAATATCTGTCATAAACTTCACAGCAGATTCAAATGCAGGTGTTGCTTTTACGACTCCACCAAAACCAACAACCGCAGCTGTATTAGCAATAGCAATAATCGCTCCCATTGCCCCTTCTCCTACTGCTCCACCAAAGTTTTGGAAGAACTTTCTGTTGATGAGGTAACTTGCTAATATACCTCCCGTTAACGCAATAATCAATGCTGAGGTCCCTAATGAATTATGAAAAACAAATGAAATAATCAAAACAACCAGCAACGGAACAATACTTAAAATTGGGTTTGGTAAATCTGTTCGCGATGATGTAAATACATCTGTCTCTCTACTGACAAATCGTTCTCCATTTGCCAAAGCTTTGTTGATCATCTTTTTCAGCCACCAGTAACCAAAAATAATCATAAATATAGCCACGATTAAACTAACTTCCCCTCCGGCATATGGTGATGTGCCTAAAAATTCAATTGGAATCCAGTTTTGAATTTCAGGAGAACCTGCAGAAGTCATCGTAAAGGTTGTTGAACCAAAACCAAGCGCTGCTGGAATAAAACGTCTTGGTAAATTTGCCTGTTTAAATAGGCTAAGTGCCATTGGATAAACAGAGAATGCTACAACAAACAAGCTCACGCCGCCATAAGTTAAAACGGCACAGGCAACCACAATCGCTAATGCAGCTTGTTTCATCCCAATTTTATTGACAATCCATTGCGAAACACTGTCTGCTGCACCACTATCTTCCATTACCTTACCAAATATAGCCCCTGTTAAGAACATTAAATACCAGGATGCAATAAAGCCTGTGAAACCTGACATGTAATTTGTTAAAAAGTTTGCAGCATCCTTTTCTGCAAGCTGCGGGAAAAGCGGAAGCCCATTTAATAGCCCTACAAGCAATGCTGTTATAGGTGCAGCAATGAGGAGGTTCATACCTCTCATTGTTAAATATATTAATAGTGCCAATCCGCCGAATAACCCAATCATTCCTAACATTGTTCCCCCCAATTCCCCTTTTTGTGCAATTATGATTCTCACTTATTCGCCGTAGTCAGATTTAGAATTAATCATTCTTTTTTCCGTATCTTCTCACACGTAGAAGGGCTTGCTCTGCATGTCCTGCAAAGTTTTCTAACTGACATAGACGTGCAGCATATTCCCCAATGTAAGCACTTGCCTCTGGTGTTACTTTTTGATAAGTTACAGTCTTAATGAATTTCCCTACCCATAATCCACCTGTATAACGAGCAGCGCCCTTAGTTGGTAACGTATGATTTGTGCCAATTACTTTGACACCATAAGCAACATTCGTCTCAGGCCCTAAAAATAAACAACCATAATTCGTCATATGCTTAAGGAAATAATTTGGGTCTTCCGTTAATATCTCTACATGTTCAAAAGCAAGACGATCTGCTTCGATTCTAGCTTCCTCAATTGAATCTACTAGAAGAACCTGACCATACTCTTCCCAAGAAACACGTGCAACATCAGCCGTTGGTAACGTTTGCAATTGACGTTCAATTTCTTTGACTGTTTCTTCTGCTAGTTTTTCAGATGTTGTAATAAGCGCTCCAGGTGAAGTTGGTCCGTGCTCCCCTTGACCAAGAAGGTCCGTAGCGATTATTTCAGCATCTGCCGTATGGTCTGCAACTACTAAAGTCTCTGTTGGACCAGCAAACAAATCAATTCCTACACGACCATACAATTGTCTTTTTGCTTCGGCAACGAAAGCATTCCCAGGTCCCACAATCATGTCTACAGATTCGATCGTTTCTGTACCAATGGCCATTGCTCCCATTGCTTGAATTCCGCCTAGAAGGTAAATCTCATCTGCACCTGCTAATGACATTGCTGCAATTGTGGCATGTGGAATCTCTCCGTTAATAGGAGGTGTACAGGCAATTACTCGTTTTACACCCGCCACTTTAGCTGTTAATACGCTCATATGTGCCGATGCCACCATTGGATAACGACCACCAGGTATGTAGCAACCAACACTGTTCACAGGAATATTCTTATGACCCAAAATCACACCTGGAATATTTTCTACTTCCACATCATGTAACGAAGCTAGTTGTGCCTCTGCAAATTCACGAATGTTCTTTTGTGCGAATTTAATATCCTCAATGACGTCACTTGGAACTTTGGATACGATTTCATTTATTTGTTCTTCAGTTAAGCGAAACGATTCTGGAGACCACTTATCGAATTTTTCTGACAGTTCCAGAACTGCTTGATCTCCTCTAGTTTCTATATCCTTAATGGCTTCTGACACAATTTGAGAAACCTTGGAATCATTTGCACTTACTTCTTCTTTTGATTTTCCAGTTTTTAATACTTTAACCATTGTTATTTCCCCTTTTTGTTTAGATTTTTATTTTTGCATACGTATGCAAAAAATATATAAGTAAGATTATTCGAAATATAAAAAGTTGTCAACATAAATTTATTTAGAATTTTTTTCACCGTAACTCATTAGAAAATAATTAAAGCACCACGCCATTTCTTATAAGATGCACATACAAATTCTGTATACATCTTATTTTGATATAGCATGATGCTTATATTGTTGGCTTGAAAAGCTCTTCCTTCTATCTTTATTACCTACTACATTAGGTTGTTCTTCGCAAAATAAGGGCTCCGTCAATTTCAAGATTTCTAGCTTCACCTGAATATTCCTCTATTTCATTTAGCAAATATTTGACGGTCTCTTCAACCATTTCTGTAATCGGTTGTTCCCATGTTGTCAAATTGTATGTTGGCCAAGCTGCCATCTCAATATTATCAAAGCCGATCACTTTCGTCTCATTTGGAATAGCAATTTCGTACTCCTTTAATGCATCTACTACCCCTAGCGCCATGATATCATTTGCCACAAAAAACGCATCTGGTAATTGCTTTTCTGCTATAATTTGCCGAGTGATATTATATCCGCCTTCATATGTGTAATCAGAACTATATTTCTGATAAAGCACTTTATTTCCCTGCAAAATAGCACTAAATCCCTTTTCTCGTTCTCTACTTGTAGATGTATTTTCATTCCCTGAAATATAGACCATCTTTGTGCAACCCAAACTTAAAAGATATTCTGCAATCTTTTTACTTGCCTCAAGGTTGTTACAACATACTGAATAAAATTTGTTATTCTCTAGTTTTCGATTAAACAATACTAACGGTATTCGATAATTTATGAAATCTTCTGTTACCGACAAAGAAAGCGATGCATCGGTAATAACAACTCCAGCCACATTATAATTCAATAATATTTCGATATCTTCTTTTTGGATTTCATCATTATTGGTATAAACAAATAAAACACTGTAGCCATGTTTTTTAAAGGAGGTCGTAAATAGCTTTAACACTTGAGGGTAAAATGGATTTTGAACGCCCTTCATTACTAAGCCAATTATTTTTGTTTGGTTTGTAATCAAACTTCGTGCAAATTCATTTGGTCTATAGCCAAGCTCATGTGCTGCTGCTAAAACCTTTTCTCTTGTTTTTGCCGATACAGACGCACCTTCAAAATAAACTCTTGATACTGAAGATTGTGAAACACCAGCCAATTTTGCTACATCCTTGGCAGTAACTCCTTGTTTCATGATGTACATAACCTCTTTCGATCCATATTTCATTACAACAAATGAATGGATGACGTCCTTTTCAATGAGTCATCGTTAAAAAATATTCTCATAAAAAAACTACCTTAGAACTTGTATGGAAAGCAAGTCCCAGGTAGTCTATTCATTCATTTGTTAGGCATCTACAGAAATCGGTAATTTTGCCTCAAATGCTTGCTGTAATTGACGAGTCCATTCACCAGGAACCCCAGCACCAATTTGGTTGCCGTCAACATCAATTACTGGCGTAACTTCAGAAGATACAGATGATACAATGATTTCATCCATTGTTAGTAGATCTGCCTTCGTCATCGGCTCTTCGATCACTGGTAAATTAATTTCCTCCGCACATTTTAAAATCACCTGACGTGTAATACCATTTAAGATGAAATTATTAGCTGGATGTGTATAAAGTTTCCCGTCTTTAATTCCATAAACATTTGCTGAAGAGCATTCTGTCACGGTATCTCCACGATGTAAAATGGCTTCATAGCAGCCTTTTTCAGCAGCCTCTTGTTTTGCTAAAACTGCTCCTAGTAAGTTTAATGATTTGATATCACAACGTAACCAACGAATATCCTCCACAAAAGTGGCTTTTACACCTTTTTCAAAGTTTTCATATGCACGTTCACCCGCTTTTACATTGCCAGTTAATACAGCTGCAACACTTGCATCTGGGAAAACGTGATTTCGCGAATTAGCCCCACGAGTGATTTGGAAATAAACATGTCCTGTATCCAAATTATTTTTTTCAATTAGTTCATGTAATAATTTGTGTAAAACGTCTTTTGTATAAGGAATAACAAGACGAATTTTTTCGGCACTCGCATAGAAACGATCAATGTGCTCTTGTGCTGTAAACATATTTCCATTATAAACTTTGATTACTTCATAAATGCCATCACCAAACTGATAGCCTCTATCTTCAGGTGAAACTGCAATAGATCCTTCTTCAACAATTTGATCATTCCATAATGAATATGCCATTTTTCGTTCATCCTTTTCGTCTTTAAGTTATTTTTTTCCTGCAAGCTCAACAATTGCTTCAGCATAAATAGCCGCTGCTTTAACAAGATTTTCAACGACGACAAACTCATCTGCACGATGCGCCACATCCGGCTCTCCTGGGAATAGCATGCCAAATGCCACGCCCTTTTTCATCACACGTGCATATGTCCCACCGCCTGTAGATAATAACGGTGTTTCTGTATCACCTGATTGACGTCTATAGATAGCTGCTAATGTTTGTATAAATGGATCATCTTCACTAACATAATGGGGCTTGGAGTCGTCTTGAATATCTAATGAAAATCCTTTTTTTACAACTAAGCGTTGAGCCTCTGTAATTTTTTCATCGAATGGATAGGACACAGAATAGCGCATACTAATCACTAAACTGCCTCCATTATTGACATCAAAGCTAACGATGCCTGGATTTAATGTTGTATGACCAGACATCGCATCCTCAAATTGTAATTCAAGCTGATGGCCATAATGATCCTGATAAAAAGCATCTGCGATAAAGTCGACAAATTGTTTACTTGTCTCTGTCGTCAACTCTTGTTGTAAAAACGCAGCAAGATAAACAGCTGCATTGACACCTTTTTCTGGTTCCATTGCATGGGCTGCTTTACCTTTGATAGTTATTATATAGCGAGAGTCCTCCATTAATAAAGAGCCTTCTAGCTGATTTTTGCTTAAAAATGTTTGAAAATTCTGTTCGAATTGCACTGAAACATGATGAACTGTTGCTTTAGCAAAATCAGGTACCATATTTGGACGCTTTCCTGCATTAAATAGTAGTAGCTGTTCTTTCTTTGCATCACCAACTTTATTTTGAGAGAACACAAGCTCTGCAATGCCTTTCTCAGCATTAATGAGCGGGAAATCTGCATCTGGTGCAAAACCGATTGTCGGCATTTCCTCCTGTTTGAAATAGTGGTCGACACAGCGGAATCCTGTTTCTTCATCCGTACCAATAATCATTCGCACTCTTTTATCTAATTGAATACCTGCATCTTTGACAAGTTTCATGGCCATCCATGCCGCAATAGTAGGGCCTTTATCATCAATCGCACCACGTGCATATAGCTTCCCATCTGCTACAGTACCGCTGAATGGTGGGTATGTCCAATCCGCTTCATCCCCTATCGGAACAACATCAACATGACATAAAATACCTAGTAATTCTTCTCCTGCACCCATTTCAATATGTCCAGCATAGTTATCTACATTTTTCGTTAGTAGCCCTTCTTTTTGGCCCTTTGCTAGTAACCATTCAAGCGCTTGAAGTGGACCATCACCGAAAGGTACTTCAGTAGTAATCGTATCCTCATCAAGAATACTATTAATTTGCACAAGCTCCTGTAACTCTTGTACTAATTCTTCTTGCCTTTCTTTTGCAGCTTGTAACCAATTCATACCATGTACCTCCTTCAAAGTATTAACATTATTCTACACCTTACAACATATATGACAATCTTCTTTCTGACAACTTTTTTCGGCAATTTCTACTGACACTACCACATATAGCATGTATTTCACTTATTTCCACAAAATACAGTAAAAATTTTATGTTTCTATTGTAAATTTCTCTTGCATTCACTAGAAAATCATGTAGTTTTTCTATATAATGAAGTTATCAGAATAATTGTTCTGACTATAAAAATTAGAAAAGGGGATGTCTAAGGCAGCTACTTAATAGCCTAAGTGCACTCCGCACATATTGTCGTCCGCTAGTCTTTGCCAAGAGAATTAAGATGAAGGAGTGGTTCATTTAATGAAACCAACTACTGATCGAATGCTTAATCGTATTAAAGACGTGTACATGTTTATTTTAGACAAAGGAACCGTGTCTACACAGGATTTAGTCGAAGAGTTTAGTATCACTCCTCGCACCGTTCAAAGAGATTTGAACGTGTTAGCCTTTAACGATTTGGTGATGAGTCCAAGTCGAGGCAGATGGACAACGACGAAGAAAAAAGTAAAATTGACGTCTTAGTTTTACGTAGAATACGTAAAGCATTGTGTATGGAAAAGAATGACCTTTCGTCGGGGTCATTCTTTTTTTGTTGTTAGGAGATTATTAGATATTTTGTATCTTGTTGGATAAAGCGGCGATTGATTTTTACCTGTTCACTAGACAGGATGAAGAACCCACTTCTGTGACTTGATCTGGTGCAGTCTGGTTCCGAACTATTACCTGCCAAAAAGTCTAAATTTGAAGCTCCCCCACTCCGAGTATCACCTACTCTTATCCTTCAAAATTATTTTGACTATTTACAGTTGCTTAACAATCCGTTAAACTCGAAACATTCTAAATTGTTGAGAGGAGGATTTTATATGAAACTGTCAAAGTTGTTTCATCCTTTAGTTTGGATTATTTTGGGTGGAACAGTTTTCACACGTATAGCAAGCTTTATGGCAATGCCATTTTTAGCGATTTATTTACATAATGAAATTGAAGCCTCCCCTTTGCAAATTGGGTTGACGATAGGTATTGCACCGCTCATCTCCACGGTTGGAGGGTTTTTTGGTGGATATTTGACTGATCGTTTCGGGAGAAAAAGTGTTATTCTTTTAACAATTATTGTGTGGAGTCTCGTATTCTTTGGTTTTGCTACTGTCCATACTGTTTGGTTATTTGTTCTATTTAACGCTTTAAATGGCCTTTGTCGCTCATTTTTTGAACCTTCCACACAGGCATTAATGATTGATTTTACACCTGCTGATAAACGAAAAAGACTATTTTCATTACGTTACACGGCCATTAATATTGCTGCAGTCATAGGTCCAATAATTGGCGTGTATATCTCACAGCTAGCAAGTCCGAGTATACCTTTTATGCTGACAGGTATTATGTATATTATTTACGCCGTATTTTTATTTTTCATATTAAAACGTTATCAAATGCAGCAACAAAAGGCTGTCACACAAACAAAAATTTTGCACACCTTTACAATCCTTTTGACAAATCGTGTGCTGCTTAGCTTTATTTTTGGAGCTATCCTTATCAATATCGGGTACTCTCAATTTGATTCAACATTACCACAAATCATTGAATTAACCGTTGAGAATGGAACAAAGCTTTATTCGCTATTAATATCTCTCAATGCAGCGGTGGTCTTACTATTACAATTGCCAATTAGTATAGTGTCTGAAAGATTTTCATCATCCGCAACCTTGTTAGTTGGTATTCTGTTTTTTGCTATGGGACTTTTTTTGTTCGGGTTCTCCAACAACTATACACTCTATATAATCGCCATGATTATTTTTACGATTGGCGAAATCTTTGCCTTCCCTACAATGAATGTCATGATTGATGAAATTGCGCCTGACACTCAAAAAGCAACCTACCTTGGTGCTGCGCAATTTAAAAATTTAGGGGGCTTTATTGGACCAATCATAGGAGGTTGGCTATTAACCCATTATATGAATGCCATGTTTGCAGTTATCGCCATCCTTGTATTATGTAGTTGCATCTTTTATCAATCAAAAACACCAACACATTAAAAAGTGCTCCATTTCTATAAAAATAGCTAAATCTGCTATCTATAGAATGGAGCGCTTTTTAGATTCTGGTATCTTCGTCAGCAGCTACTTCTGTATAACTAGAGTATTGGTCTTTACCAGCATTTTTTGATTGATATAATGCTTTATCGGCTCGCTCAAATAAGCTCATTTCCGTGTCTTCGGTATGATGATAAATGGCCCCACCCATACTCACGGATAATACAGACCATTTCTCAATGGCATGCCCTTCGAATTTAAGCGTTCTTATTTGAGTCAAGATGGCCTCTGCTATTTGTTGCATATGATGTTCTGTTGTGTCGTACAGAACAATGGCAAATTCATCTCCTCCAAATCTAACGACAAAACCATCTTTTTTCACTACTTTCTTTAAGATCCTAGCTGTCCCAATTAGGATATGATCCCCTTCCGCATGACCAAATTGATCATTTACTTGTTTAAAGTTGTCTAAATCAATCAACAGTAATGCGGGTCTATTTACTTTTCGTTTCTTTATTAAACTGTCTACTTTGCGAATATATGTCGCACGGTTATAGACACCTGTTAACGGGTCAAAAGTGGCGAGATGTATCGTTTTGGAGAGAATTTTATTAATGACTAGCAGCATCACAAAAGCAGTTACAAGAGCGATGGCTAGTAAAATCCAAAACTGTTTTGAGTTTTTTTGCAGCGCTTCTATTTTTGTGAAATTGCCGTATTTCACATAAACAATCCTTTTGGAAGACTCTCCTCTGACCGTCTCCGCTTCATAAGGTAAAAAAAGATGCGTTTCGATATAACCATGATCTAGTTCTTTTTGATACTCCATAGGCTTCATCTTTTTCTTTGCCAGCTCAAAGTATTTCTGAAATTGTTGGGATTGTTCTTGAACTGTTATTCTCTTTGACTTTGAATCATTAAAGAATACCCCTCCGGCATTAATGGTTTGCACTTCTACTAAATCAACGTATTTAGCTACCAAATATTCTGAAGTTTTTTCAAAATTAAAAGTTTGGAAAACTGGATCTTTCAATAAGTCTATACTTAGTTCCAGAAGATATTTCTTATCCTCTGTTGCTAGGTAGCCAAATTTTCGATATTCTCCTGTCGTTGTTGAAATATCGATCCCGTCTGTGTAAAACCCTCCACTCGCACGCCGTTCATTCAATAATGCAGAAAAACGTTGACAACAATTAGAAAAGTTTAAACCAATATCTTTATCAAATGTCGTGTATATCACTGTATTTGTCTGATCTACTATGTATATATCCATATCATGTTTATTTTTCATTTGTTGTAAATCCCATGAAGCAACATTGGTGTTTTCACGATAATAGTTTTTTAAAGTTCTGAGTTCCTGCTCCATTTTGTCTGACATGTTTTTATCAAAATAAAAATGGGCATTATCTACAGCTCGCATATCTGTAAGAATATGATTTTCTATTAATATTCTGTTCCTAGCCACTTGCTTTTCGATATCATCAACTAATATTTGCCTATTCACATATGAAATTACAGCAACAAGTATGACTGCAAAAGCTATTAAAGATAGTAATAATTTAATTCGCAGGTTCTTCATTTATTTACCCTCTACTTATTTTCACCATCATTTTTTGGAAACATCTTAGAGATTGATAAGTACCTTAACTATATCAAGATAACTCATTACATATTATACAGTTCCTGTCATAAGGCTGTATATAAAAATCCCCGATGCTAAGTTAGCATCGAGGAACATGTTAAAGATTGTTTTGTAAGCAGTCTAGCTCTTCTACAGTTAGCTCACGATATTCTCCTAACGCTAGACGATCATCTAATTTTAGATTACCCATAGATATGCGCTTTAAATAGGTTACGCGTTTACCTACAGACTCGAACATTCGCTTCACCTGATGAAACTTACCTTCCTGAATCATTAGCTCTATCTCGGATTGTGGTGCAGATCTGAGAATCACAAGTTTTCCAGGTTTTGTCATATATCCATCATCTAGCTCTACGCCATGTGCAAATTTTTCAGCGTCATCTTCAGTTACAACGCCTTCAATCTGTGCGTAATAAACCTTTGGCACATGTTTTTTTGGAGACAATAAATTATGTGCCAAAGTGCCGTCATTGGTTAATAACAGCAAGCCTTCTGTATCTTTATCTAGTCGGCCAACTGGAAAAGGCTGAAAATGCTGGTCTAATGGCTCCAGCAAGTCAATAACCGTTTTATCTCTTAAATCTTCTGTTGCAGAAATGACACCAGGTGGTTTATTCATCATAAAATAGACAAACTCTGTATAAACGACACGCTCACCATACACGGACACATGTTGCTGTTCTGGGTCTACGTGTAATGCTGCATCCTTCACATATGCGCCATCCACTGTGACAGCTTTTTGTTTTAATAGCTGCTTAACTTCCTTGCGTGAGCCATACCCCATATTTGCTAGTAATTTATCTAAACGCATCCTACCACTCCTATTTCATACCCAGCTTGCTCATAATGCGAGTCAATCGTTCCCCTAATAGCTTCTGTGCTAAACCTAAACGTAGTGACAAGAAGCCATATACAGCTACACCAACACCAGCACAAATAATAGAGAATAGTAATGCTGAGAATTTACTATCAACTGGACCCATTAGCAATTCCAATAGCTTATGGACAATCAACACACTGATAGCCATTGCCATTGTTAATAAGGCAATTAACATGACACGTCGAACGACCATTTCTGATCGATAATTTAATGTTTTTCGTAACACAAGAATATTAATAATAATCGATACACTATAGCCTATTGCTGTTGCTACAATAGCACCATCAGCCTCCAGCAATCGGATTAACGGGATATTTATCGCTAGCTTGACGAATATTCCTGATAATAAGCTGAAGACAATCCATTTTTGAAAATCAATTCCTTGTAGTAAGGCAGCAGTGACTTGGAATAACGCAAATAAAATCGCAACAGGTGCATAATGAGCTAAAATCATAGCACCCATTTCACTTTCAGAATAAAGCATAAAGTAAATTTCATTTGCTAACAGAGAAATACCAACCACCGCAGGCAGTGTAATAAAGATTAGAATTTGATAGGTTTTATCCATCGCATGACGTAGCGATAAATACTCACCCTGAGTGTAATATTTTGTAATTGTTGGGACAAGTGCCATCGAAAAACCTGTTGCTAGCATGACAGGAATGATGACAACTTTATGCGTCATAAAGTTAATCATCGATAAATAGGTATCTGTGACCTCAGCTAAACCAATAGATGTCATAGCCCCATTAAAGGTAAGCATATCGACTAATTGGAAGAGCGGATTGGCCACACCTACAAACACCATTGGTATGGAATAGGTAATAACCTCTTTATAAATATTAGACATCGGCAGCTGTGTAGAGGTCACACTTTGGCTGCGTAATAAGTTAAATTCAGGCTGATATTTTTTCCAGTAATAATAAAGAACACCTAAGCCACCAATCGCCCCGATAAAGGCTGCAAATACTGCAAAAGAGATGGCTGTCTCTGGTTTTCCTTTGAACACAACAACCACAAGGAAGGAACCACCAAGTAACACGACAATTCGCACAATTTGTTCCACCAATTGTGATACGGCGGTAGGCTCCATTTTGTCATAGCCTTGGAAGAAACCTCGCCAAAGACTCATAAATGGTACAACAATTAGGGCAAAACTAACCCATCTTATGACTGAAGCAATCTGATCCACGGTAAAAACTTGTTCTTCACTCTTAATGACCAATCCTGCTATAGGCGTTGCAAGAAGGAAGAGGGCAATAAATGCTGCAAAACCCGTTATCATCATAATGAGTATGCCTGATTTCATCAGCTTGCGACCTGATTGATAATCTCCTATAGCATTGTATTTAGAAACAAATTTGGAGACAGCAATTGGCGCACCTGAAATAGCGATTGCCAGCATAATAGAGTAGGGAATGTATGCATATTGATAGAGCGCGATATTTTTCTCACCGACAATTGCATAAAACGGAAAAATATAAATTAATCCGAGCACCTTCGATAAAAACATCCCCAATGTTAATATCGCAGTACCTTTCATTAAATTGGACATCATACCCATCCATTCATTGTAAAATCAAAATTATTATCGTAATACACCAAAGTATACTTATAAAACGCTTTTTTTATTTTTTTGAAGTAACGATATGCAAGCGCTGTCACATAAAAATTCCATAAGTAAACCAACTGTAATCTTAACATATTTATAGGAAATGAGACGCATTAAAACATCAAAAAGTTCATTTAAAAGTAAACTTGAAAAAAAGGCCTTAAAATAATCGGTGAGGATTACAAAAACCCCCACCGATTAAAGCTCATTTCTTTATTACATGTCCACAAAGAACTTTTTATACCACACCAGGAATACATAGGCTGTCCAAATGTAACGGCCACGGTTTGCTTTACCTTCATAGTGTTCATCTAGATAACCAACCAATTGCTTAGTATCAAAGAATTCATTGGCAAAGTCAGTTGTAAACATTTCTTTTACCATATTATAGTACTTTTCTTCACGTAACCAGTGACGAATTGGCACTGGGAAACCAAGTTTTGGACGTTTTGCCCATTCTTCTGGCAATTCTTGGTGTGCCGCTTGACGTAGAACATATTTTGTATCAATATCATTGACGCGATATTGAGATGGAATATTTTTAGCTAATTCCATTACTTCTTTATCTAAGAAAGGTACACGTAATTCAATCGAATGCGCCATACTCATCTTGTCGGCTTTTAATAAAATATCGCCTGGCATCCAAAGATTTAAATCTAAGTACTGCATTTTAGTCACATCATCTTCGCCTGGTACTTCGTCGTAAATGCGTTTTGTAATAGATTTTACAGATGGCGCATTTTTATAATCCGGTTTTAAAACATTAATGGCATCTACTTCATCCCAAACTACTGCTTCGCCGATAAAACGTTCTTCTACCGTTTGACCACCTTTAATTAGGAAGTTCGTATATTGGCTTTTAGGTAGAGCTTCTGCAATTCCTCGTAACGTTTTACGAACACCCCATGGAAGTTTTTCGTATTTTTGCATTCTTCCTGAGTTTTGATACCAAGAGTAACCACCAAAAATTTCATCCGCACCTTCACCTGAAAGTACAACCGTTACATCTTTAGAAGCAAGTTCTGAAAGGAAGTAAAGCGGTACTGAAGAAGGATTCGATTGCGGCTCGTCCATATGCCATTGAATTTTCGGAAGAGCTTCAAAGCACTCATCTGCTGTAATATATTTACGCTCATTTTGAATATCTAACGTATCTGATAAATCTTTTGCTAGGTTCGTTTCATTAAACATATCTTCATAGTCAGCAAACCCTACTGAGAAGGATTTATCAGGACGTAATAAGGACGTAATATAACTTGAGTCAATACCACCTGATAAGAATGAACCAACTTTCACATCACTGATTTGATGTGCTTCAACAGATTCTTTAACAGTTGAACGAATTTCTTCAATGTATTTTTCAATTGGCGCTTCTTTGGCATGGAATTTTTTATCCCAATATTGCACAATTTGCTTTTTGCCATTTTGAATCAGCATATAGTGTGCTGGTGGTAATTTAAAGACCCCTTTAAAGAATGTTTCATCCATTGAAGAATATTGGAATGTTAAATAAGGGCGTAGAGCCTTTTTATTTAATTCTTTAATAAAAGAAGGGTGTGGTAAAAATGATTTAATTTCAGAACCAAAAATAAATGTACCATCTGTTGTATGTTCAGAGTAATACAATGGTTTAATGCCAAAGCCGTCACGAGCGATGAACTGTAAATCATTCTTTTTATCCCAAATACAGAAGGCAAACATCCCGCGTAACTTTTTCACAAAGTCTACACCGTACTCTACATAGCCATAAATAATAACTTCACTATCTGACTGTGTTTTAAAGGAATGTCCTTTTTCAATAAGATCTGCACGCAGCTCTTGGAAGTTAAATATTTCTCCATTAAATACAAGTACAATATTACCATCTTCACTGTATAATGGTTGATTCGCTACATCTGATAAGTCAATAATACTTAATCGTCTGAATCCTAACGTTACTTTATCGTCACTATGAATACCACCACTATCTGGTCCGCGGTGAATAATTGTATTCATCATATTTTCAATTGTTTGATGATGATCAATCACATTTGTTCCATTAATATAACCTATAAATCCGCACATTCTATTTTTCACCTCATAATTTAGTGCATAACCTTTACCATAATAGCATGAAAAGACATTCATTTCATGCTGACAATGCTAATAAAGGAAACTTTCATCGATATAATTGTATAACAAAATTAATTGTGTTTCATTCTACTATAAAATGCTCTTCTACATGAAGGAAGAGATAAAAAATTATAAAACACTTTGCTATTATTTTCAATGTTAAAGAAGCCCTTCTCTATATAGACTTCATGTATAATAGGAAAGATTCCTAATTTGAAAAGAAAGTGAGTTTCTAACTATGTATGATGTAATCGTGATCGGTGGTGGCCCATCTGGTTTAATGGCGGCGATTGCTGCTGGAGAGCGTAATAAGAAAGTTTTATTGTTAGAAAAAGGAGCAAAGCTTGGCAAAAAATTAGCCATTTCTGGTGGTGGACGCTGCAATGTTACCAATCGTTTGCCTGTTGAAGAAATAGTGAAGCACATACCTGGTAATGGTCGTTTTCTCTATAGTCCTTTTACCGTTTATAATAATGAAGATATTATCACATTTTTTGAAGGGCTTGGTGTCGCTCTAAAAGAAGAAGATCATGGTAGAATGTTCCCGGTATCGAACCGTGCACAAGATGTTGTCGATGCGCTGATCCGACAGCTTCAACGTCTACACGTTGAAGTACGTTTACACACAGCTGTTAACAAGCTTGTTATGGATGAGGAAAAAATTCTTGGTGTACGTCTTACAGATGGCACTGAAATTCGTAGCCAAGCAGTCATCGTAGCCGTTGGTGGCAAAGCTGTCCCCCAAACAGGATCGACAGGTGATGGCTACCCATGGGCAGAACGGGCTGGCCATACAATCACAACATTATTTCCAACAGAAGTCCCTATCATTTCAAAAGAGGACTTTATTCAAGCACGCGAGCTACAGGGGCTGGCATTACGTGATGTTGCTGTCTCTGTGCTAAACAAAAAAGGCAAGGTACTCGTTACACATCAAATGGATATGCTCTTTACGCACTTTGGCCTAAGTGGTCCTGCGATTTTACGCTGTAGTCAGTTCGTTGTGAAAGAATTAATGAAAACAGGCTATGAGCCAGTGACAATGCGTATTCAAACACTAGTTGATTATAATGAAGAAACATGTCTGCAATATTTAAATAGACTGATCAAAGAGGATCCGAAAAAGGCTGTAAAAAATGTTTGGAAAGGTATTGCACCCGAACGTTGGCTATTATTTTTATGTGAACGAGCGAATATCGATGTACAGTTGACAGGCGCTGAATTATCCCAAGATAAAATTCGTCAACTAGCACATTTACTAGTCAATTTCACATTGTCGGTAAGTAGCACGCAGTCACTTGACAAAGCATTTGTTACGGGCGGTGGTGTCTCCGTAAAAGAAATTGAGCCAAAAACAATGGCTTCGAAGAGAAAAGAAGGCTTGTTCTTCTGTGGGGAAATTCTTGATATTCATGGCTATACAGGCGGTTATAATATCACCTCTGCCCTTGTAACCGGGAGAATCGCAGGAATGCATGCGGCATTGTAATAATAGAAGAAAAAGCGTGTCCGAACAAAACGGACACGCTTTTTTAGCTTTCACTAGACATATAAACTTCTTCAAATGGCTGGATAATGACAAAGCCCTCACCTGAAAACGCCATCTGGATTGATTCACCACTGCCACGACCAATAAATGTACGGAAGCTGATATCTGTTTTAAACTCAGGTGTTAAATTACCTGACCATGCCACCGTAGCGTGTGGATCAGTATAGACTGTTTCACCCGGCTTCACTAATAAAGTCAATGGTTCAAAATGAGTTGTAATCGCTACTTTCCCTGTTCCTTGTAACGTTACGTTGAATAAACCACCTGACATGATACCTGCCATTTTGCGCATTAAACGGATATCCCAGTTGATGCTAGGCTCAAAGGCAAGTAAATCATTACCGTTTACACATATACTGTCGTTTTTTAAATCAAAGACGGTTACTTTCTTACCTTGATCTGCTAAATAAAGTCTGCCCTTTCCACTAGCTTTCATCAATTGGGTACCTTCTCCTGTTAAAGCCTTTTTAAACATCTTGCCAAGTCCATGCTCCAGCACACGCTCACGTTCAAATTTAATGTCTCCTGTATAGGAAATCATTGCGCCCATTTTTGACCATACTTCACCGTTTAAATTAACCTCTAATACGCGCTCAGTCTCCAATTCAAAATAATCATTTTCTTGGTCATCCTGCTGCGTCTTATGAACAAATTCATCTAAAGAAAATTTCCCCATGGTATATCCCTCCCTCATTACTTTATATACGATTACCGTTGTGAAAAGATTCAAATTTTAGCTGTTTATCCCTTATCACGTCTTTCGTTATAAATTCTCTCTTTTAATAACGAATTCTTTTTATTTCCAGTAATGTTATTGACATCAGATAGCTGCTGTTATACATTAAACAAAGATCCTGTAATTGTTATATAACAATTACTAAAAAAAATAACTACATAAGTGCCATGTGCGAAATGACACTTATATAGTCGCTGAAAAATTTATTGAGTAGCGGAGACGTCTCCAACATTTTGTGCCGCTTTTAAAGCCATTTGTTTACGTACATCTGCACGTAGTGTTAGTGAAATGATTAACGATGCCGCAATTAACCCTGCAAATACGTAGAATACAGGAATATAGCTTCCATAAGCATTTTTGATTGCGCTTACTAACAACGGTCCGAAAACTCCACCCAATGACCAAGTTGTTAATAAATAACCATGAATAACACCTAGTTGCTTTGTACCAAATAGATCACTTGCAAACGCAGGTAAATTTGAGAATCCACCACCGTAGCAACTAACAACTAAGAAAATAAGTGCTTGGAAAATAATCACGTTAGTTGTATGTGGTAAAACGATAAATGTTATTAACTGTGCTGTAAAGAAAATAACGAAAACGTTTGAACGTCCAATGTAATCAGACACAGCGGCCCAAATTAAACGGCCACCACCATTAAATAACCCCATAATTCCTACCATTGCTGCAGCTCCTGCAACTGATAGACCAACAATTTCCTGCGCCATTGGTGAGGCAACAGATATCATCATAATCCCTGCTGTTACATTTACTAAATGCATAGACCAAAGCATCCAGAAATGCTTTGTTTTGACAGCTTCACGTGCTGACATAACAGCTAAATCTTTTTTTACAACTTCTTTGCCATTATTGGCAGCTGCCTTCATATTAGCCGGCATATAACCAGGCTTAGGCGGCGCTATATATGAAGCCCCTAAAATCATTAACGTGAAATAACTTGCCCCTAAAATAAAGTATGTTGTAGAAATGCCAACTGCCTCCATTAAGTTGGCTGCGACTGGTGCTGTAATAAGGGCGCCAGATCCGAATCCAAGTACGGCCATACCTGTTGCTAGGCCACGACGATCTGGGAACCATTTTACGAGTGTTGATACCGGTGCAATATAACCAATCCCCATACCTAATCCACTAAGAACACCATATGTTAACCAATACAACACAACAGAATCCATTGAAATCGCTACACCAGCACCAGCTTGTCCTGCTCCAAATAAGACAGCTGCTACCATCGCCGATTTACGTGGTCCCATTTTTTCTACTAAGCTACCAAATAATGCGGCTGAAAAACCAGCAAGCCCCATCATAATAGTAAAGGCAATCGTTACCTTTGTTTCACTCCATCCCATTTCTGTGACAATTGGTAGCTTGTATACACTGTATGCATATGCTCCACCGATGGAAAGGTGAATCGCGATTGCAGATAATGCAATTAACCATCTATTTTTATTCATAAATTCTCATTTCTCCCCTCTTTTGCTACCTGTGAAAATTCTATGAACGTCCATGTAAAACAATTTACCACTTAGAATTATTCAAATGCAAGATGTTTTTTGAAAAAATATTATTTCTCCAAAAAGTATTTCTCATTTCTTTATAAGATTTTCCTCATTAAAACCTTACAGGCTCTAAGTAGAACTACGTTTATCTTACGAAATCCTCAACATTTTTTAGCAATTATTACTTTTCTACTCTATTATCTCATCTCGATATAATTATATTAAAATAATTAAATTTGTGCATATCTTCACATTCACTTGATGTATACTGCAGTTTTTATTGTTCATTTCATTTTGAACACCACTCAATAAACGCTAGAAACCAAACCGTAATTATGTAGGGATTTTCAGATTAAAAGAGAAATTTATAAATAAAATAGACAGAATTTTTATCATTTAAAATAAGAGGAAAATGAATAGCGAAAGTATAATTTACCTTTTATTTATAATTTAAAAAGAAATTAACAATGAATAGAATGTATATTTGATAAAACCCTTTCAATTGCTCCACATTTTTATTATTCAAATATAAATTTTTATTGATGAAAATTGAAAACATTTATTTAATAAAACTCTATTAATTAGAATAAATCAATTTCACAGGACATCAATACTCAATTACATCGATACCATTTTATTCAAATTACTTTTGCACAAAAATAAAAAGTATGCTAGAAATGATTTCTAACATACTTATAAACTGCTCCTTTTAATTTATTTTCCGTTTCATAAAAAGTAAAATTCTTATTTCTTTATAATAAATGCACAGCAAAATACCGACGAGAATCAATAAGGAGCCGTATATTTGGACACTTGTTGGAAATTGTTTTAAAAAAATGGCACTTAACAACATGGCTATAGCTGGCTCAAAATTTAATAGCAGTGATGCGTTGGTTGAGCCAATTTCCTTCATTTTTTGGTTCCAAATCAAATTACTTAGCCCATGAATCACAATGGCTGAAAGAACAAGAAGTAACCAATATGGGATGGCAACATGCCAATTCGTTTGTGGCAAAATAGTAAAGGAAAATGGTACAAGAACCAGTAAACCAATTAAATTTGTATAAAAAGTAATCGATTGCGCGGACAATTTAAGGCTGAGATGATTCACAATAATTAGGAATAAGGCAAAACTTAGCATCGTAATCAAGCTTAAAATCTCACCTTTACCAATTGCAATCGATATGAGGGATCCCTTTGTTATAATAAGAGCAACACCTACAAAGGAAATGATAGCCCCAACCCAAAATATACCGTTTCGAGATTCATGATAAATCATTTTATTAAGTAGTGACGTGACAATCGGTGCACAGGCTAAAATTAAAGCCGCGGTGATTGGAGAGGTATGCTGAAGACTTGCATAAAAGCTATAGTGATTGATGGAAACACCCAGTATGCCTGCAATGATCAGCAGCAGTAGGTCATTGCGTGTAAACGTTGTACGAATAATAGCCTTCCAACTAATGCATCCTAAAAATAGGACAATGACAATTAATCTAAAAATGGCAACCGTTATGGGTGCCCAATAGTCAATTAAAATTGCGCCAATAATGAAGTTACTGGCCCAAAAAAATACACAGCTAAATAAAATCATATAGATTGTTAGTTGCTTCATATTTATTTTAGCACCTGCAAATAAAGAGACTTCTACATAAGTTAGTGATCAACTCTTTTAAAAATCTACTTCCCTTTCTTTTTTTCTTCCTATCTATTAAAACATAAGTATAGCAAACTAGAAAATCTCTAGTTTGCTATGTTATCTAAATAAGGGGGATTTAGATTTATTATTAGTTGATAAACTTACCTTTTGACATAACCACCCGTTTAGATGGTTTACGTGCAATGACCTCAGCGCTAGAAACTGCGTCAAAGAAAACAAAACTTGCTTCGTCTTTCACATTTGGCCAAACCTTTTGACCATCTGCATCCAATGGCGTTACACCATTTGTAATGTATTTTAATGTTTGGCGAATAGAACGTTCATCTAGCTTACGCGTATTGTCTGCAAAAGTAGTTGCTTTTTCTAAAATATCTCCCGAGCCATATGGACTCCAAGAATCATAAAAGCCATCGCAACCAAAGTGGACATCTACTCCGTGCTCTGTTAGTAAATCAATTGGTGGGATTAATCGTCTCAAATCGAATGGCACCGTTGACATAATTTTTACTTGCTGTTGCGCTAGACGATCTGCTATTTTATGCTGTTCTAAAACTGACACATCTCCAAGTGAAAAGGCATGACTAATAGCCGTTCTCCCTTGATATTTTGCATCCTCTACAATATCTATCCATTTATCGATTGTATAATAACCAACATGTCCACCATCATGTAGGTGAATATCAACATCTACATTAAATTCTTGCGCTATATTCATTACTTCATAGAGAGAAGGCTCAATCGAATTATCAATGCCAGCCGGATCTAGGCCACCAATCATCGTTGCCCCATTACGCAATGCCTCACGCAATAATTTAGGCACATCGTCTCTTAGTAAGCCATGCTGTGGAAAAGCAATTACTTCTGCTGTCACAACATCTTTATAATCCTCCAATGCCTCTAGTACACCCTCTAAATTTTTTAAGCCAATGTACGGATCGATATTGACATGTGTACGGATATGATTAGCGCCATGATTAAGGATTTTCTCGATCATAGCTGCTGCTCGTTGTTTACCAGTAGTTGCAAGAACAGATAATTCTTGTGCTTCACGATCTAGTCGTTCCTTTAAATTCTTGACAGGCACACATGCTTTCCATGGTAAAGATAAGTATGTCTTATCTAAATGATTATGCATTTCCTTAAAAGCAGGTAATAGCAACTTACCCTTCATATCTGTTACTTCATTTGGAGTATCGATTGGCTGTGTTGCTGGTACAATCTGCGAAATAAAGCCATCCGTGATTTCAAGGTGAAAAAGCTCCCCTTTTGTACCGACTGTATCATTTTCTTTTAGATATTCTCCTGTTTCAAGTAGAACATTTGTAAGCCAGTGCTTCATCTGAATTCTCCTTTCAACTCTCCTACATCTTGTTGGTGAATAATCTTACCTTGTGAAATAACGGTAGAAATTGGGCATCTTCTTGCTACAACATGAGCAGTACTAACACCATCTACTAAAAGCATATTGGCTTTATCACCAACCTGAGGCCAAACACGTTCTCCTGCATCATTCAATGGTGTAATGCCACCAGAAGCATATTTCCAAGCACGACTTAATGAATATTCATCAATAAAGCGGAATCTCTCCGCCATCACATTTAATTTCATAATGGTACTTCCTGTACCATAAGGAGACCAATGATCCGTTAAACTATCATGTCCCACAGAAACTTTTACACCATTGTTATAAAGATAAGGAATTGGTATCGTCGAACGATTAATATCTGTTGGTACTGTTGTTGTAACATCCATTTGAACAGCAGCCATCGCCTGAACTAAATTCTCTAATCGCGACTGTTCTAAATCAGCAAGTGCCATCGCATGACTAATCGTCACTTGTCCTTCTTTTTTCGCCTGTTTTGTTAATTCGATCAGTTTATAAAATTCAAATTCACCTAAAGTATTAGCTGTATGAATATGAATATCTATTCCTGTATTATAGTCTTGAGCAATAGCCATCGTTGTTTGCAATGATTTCTCAATATTTCGATCTACAATGGATGGGTCAACGCCTCCAACGAGCGTTGCTCCCATTGCCATCGCCTCACGAATAAGTCCTTCCACATTAGAGCGCAGTAAACCATGTTGTGGGAAAGCCACAATATCATAAGTGATTTGATCTTGATATTTTTCTAAAACTTGCTTCGTAATTTCGATATGCTTAGTACCAATTTGTGGGTCAACGTTACAATGTGAACGTATATGTGTATGTCCTTGTGAAATTAACCATTTAACCATTTCCTCAGCTCGATAAGCCGCTGTCGGTAATTGACTTGGTAATAGCGTTCTTTCTTCTTCAATACGCGTTAATATCCCTTTTGTAATAGGCCTTGGCGCTTGCCATTCTCCACCAAAATACGTTTTATCAATATGAATATGCATTTCTCTGAAAGAAGGCACCAGTAGTTGCTTTTGAGCATCCACTACTTCTACCTCGCCGTCAACCACTATATTCTTATCCACTTGTTGAACATGCCCATTTTCGATTAGGACATCATAAATACCTGTACGAGTTGCAACAATGTGTTCATTTTCGTGCTCATATGCTTCTTCTAATCTCACATTTTTCAGCAATAGTTTACTCATAGTTTCCTCCTAATTGGTATTTTTAGGTCACACCAAGTTCGATTATTCTACAATTTCAACGCCACTGATCATCGTGTAGTTAGATGCGTCTAACCAGAAACCTTTTACAGCATTGCTATAGACTGCTAAATGCTCATAGTTACGAACTGGAATGTACACAGCTTCATCTAACTCCATTTGCATTGCTTTTTTGTAGATTTCATTACGTGCGTCTTGATTTGATTCAGAACGTCCTTGCTCAATTAGTTTGTCTACTTCTGGATTTGAGTAGTAGAAATGGTTACCAGGAGGTCCCATAGATGCCGTATGGAATAGATTGTATTGGTTATAATCAGCATCCCCAGTAGCATTACCCCAGCCGCTAATAAAGATTTGATGTTGTTCTTTCGTAATTTCTGAAATAAATGCGCCATATTCCATTACTTGAATTTCAACATCTAAGCCAATGCCCTTTAATTGAGATTGAATAACCTCGGCCATATTAATACGTTCTTTACGGTCACTAGTTAGTAACTTAATTTTTGTTCCTTCTTTGACACCAGCTTCTTTTAATAGTTCTTTTGCCTTCACTACATCATAATCATAAGGCTTCGTTTCACTAGAGTAACCGATAATTTTTGGGCTCATTGCAGAATTTGCAAGTGTACCTACATTATCATAAATACCACTAATAATTGCTTCACGGTCAACTGCATAGCTAATTGCTTGACGTACTTTGACATCAGATAATAGAGCGTCTTTCACATTGAAGCCGATAAATTCTACTGCAAGTCCTTCTGCACGGAATAAATTCATCGTTGAAGAATTTTCAATGCGGTCAATCTCTGTTACTGGTACCTGTTCAGCGATATGCGCTTCACCACTCTCAATCATTGCTAAACGAGTAGAATCCTCTGGTACAACTTTAAATGTTACTTTATCTACTTTCGGTACAGTACCCCAGTAGTCTTTGTTTGAGTTTAATGTAATTTCTTGACCAGATTTCCAAGATTCAAATACAAATGGACCTGTCCCTACTGGATGTGTTGCTAATTCATCAGCCGCTTCTGTAATAGCTTTAGGGCTGATCATACTTCCTTCTTGACTTGCTAAAATAGATAAAAGCGGTGCATATGGTTCTTTTAATTTCAATGTGACAACATACGTATCATCTACTACTACTTCACTAATCATTGATAATTTATCACGTTGTGGTGAACCAGTTGCAGGATCTAAAATGCGATCGAATGTAGCTTTTACAGCCTCAGCATTAAAATCTGCTCCATCATGGAATTTAATGCCTTCATTCAATGTAAATGTCCAAGTGACATCATCTTTCTGCTCCCACTCTTTTGCAAGTAATGGAGCAATTTTGCGATCTCTATCAAAAGCAACAAGTGTTTCATATACCTTGCCATGAATAATATTCGCTGAAGGAATATCTGTAATAAAGTGAGGATCAAGGCTAGTTGCATCTGATGCTCTTAAAACAACCAATTCTCCTCCTACACTTTTAGACCCCTCTTTGGAACCTTCTGAACTTTTATTACTAGCAGTTGAGCATGCCTGTAAAACAAGTACAGTAATTAGTGCCATGAAAAGAAACAACTTCATTTTCTTCATAAACATTTCCTCCTTGTGTGATTTGATCCTTACATTTCGAATTATAAAGAAATAAAATTCACTTGTTTTTTAAAATCTTTACGTGTTTTTTAAATTTTCTGACTAATACCCTCTAAAATATTTACATTCTTTACGCTTTTCACTAAATTGAAATCAAATCAAATAGAAAAGGAGTATTCGTTATGGATAAAGTAACTACTACTATCGATCATTCTGTTTTAGTGAATGCACGCAAGGCCTCTCGAAAAAAGAATCTTGTCTCTTTCCTAAACAAAATCAAAAAAAATAAGGCAGCTGTCGCTGGGGGCATCATCATTCTTCTATATATATTGATGTTTCTAATCGGGCCGATTATAGCCCCTTACGATCCATTCGATGTTCAGCTAGATCAAAAATTACAAGGACCAAGTTTAGATCATTTAATGGGCACTGATGACAAAGGACGAGATATTTTAAGCCGAATATTATATGGCTCGCGATTATCTCTTGGTGTTGGTATTTCGGCTGTGTTGTTTGGTGGAACAATTGGAACCATCTTAGGGCTCATCTCTGGCTACTATGGAAAATGGGTTGATTCTATAATTAGTCGTATCTTAGATATCATGCTTGCCTTTCCTGGTATCTTACTAGCTTTAGCGATTGTCAGTGCGTTAGGACCAAGTTTGATTAATGTAACAATTGCAGTTGGGTTTTTCTCTATTCCAATGTTTGCACGTATTGTACGTGGATCGACAATGGAAGTGAAAAAGTTGGAATATATCGATGCTGTTAAAACGCTCGGAGCGAATGATATGACCATATTAATCAAGCATATCTTCCCGAACATCTTATCACCAATTATTGTCCAAGCATCTATGCGTTTAGCAACGGCAATTCTATCTGCAGCGGGTCTATCATTCTTAGGATTAGGTGCACAACCGCCATCTCCTGAATGGGGTGCCATGCTATCAAATGGCCGTGATTTTCTTTTCACCGCTCCTTATATGGCACTATTCCCCGGTATTATGATTTCCATCCTTGTACTAGGATTTAACCTCTTTGGAGATGGTTTACGCGATGCTTTAGATCCAAGAATGAAAAATTAAAGGAGAGAAGATACATGACATTATTTATCTTAAAACGACTTGCTCAAATTATCCCTGTGACGCTCGGTGTAACGCTTGTTGTTTTTCTAATTATGCAAATGATTCCGGGTGATCCAGCGATCATTTTAGCTGGTGAAGGGGCTTCACAAGAAACGGTTGCAGAATTACGTGAAAATTTAGGGCTAAATAAACCTTTAGCAGTTCAATACACAGATTACATTAAAAATCTTTTACAAGGTGACATGGGTCATTCTTTAAAAAATAACCAGCCTGTATTTGAAGAAATTACAGCACGTTTACCAATTACCATTGAGCTAGCCTTTTATAGTATTTTAATCACAATTGTGCTCGGGCTTGTAGCCGGCATCATCTCAGCAATCCGCCCTTACTCCTTCATGGATGTTGGATTAATGATTGTCGCCTTATTAGGAATCTCCCTACCAAGTTTCTGGTTAGGTATTTTATTGATGTATCTATTCTCCGTACAGTTACACTGGCTACCTGTAGCAGGCTGGGATAGTGCCAAACATATCATTCTTCCTGCTGTTACACTCGGCGCAGGTGGCGCTGCCATCGTTGCACGTATGACTCGTTCAAGTATGTTAGAGGTCGTGAACCAAGATTATATTCGAACAGCTAAAGCAAAAGGCTTAAAAGGATACATTATCATTTTAAAACACGCATTACGTAATGCCTTGATCCCAGTTATTACAGTAGTAGGCTTACAGTTTGGTAGTTTACTTGGTGGCACAGTATTAGTAGAGTCTGTTTTCGCAGTTAATGGCTTAGGTCGAATGATTGTAGATGCTATTCGTACACGAGATATACCAATCGTTCAGGGTGGCGTGCTGGTCGCTTCATTAATATTCGTTTTCATAAATCTTTTCGTAGATATTTTGTATCGAATCTTTAATAAGCGAATGGATTTAAACTAGGGAGGGGAAAAACAGATGAAACAAGAGACAGTGTTAGAAGTAAAAAATTTACAAACTTATTTTTATTCGAGTGAGGGAGTCGCTAAAGCTGTGGATGGTGTTTCCTTTACACTTCAAAAAGGAGAAACGCTTGGTATTGTCGGGGAATCTGGTTGTGGGAAATCAATGACTTCCCTGTCATTGCTTCGATTAGTCCCTTCACCCCCTGGTAAAATTATCAATGGTGAAATTCTCTTAAACAATACAGACATCTTGAAATTATCTGATGAAGAATTGCGCAAGATTCGAGGTAATAAAATATCGATGATTTTCCAAGAGCCCATGACAAGCTTAAACCCTGTGCTATCTGTTGGGGAGCAAATCGCAGAATCCATCCGTTTGCACCAAGGTTTATCACGCAAAGATGCATGGGAGAAGGCTGTGGATATGATCCGTCTAGTTGGAATTCCCGCCCCTGAAAAAAGAGCAAAACAAGAACCGTATCAGCTCAGTGGTGGGATGCGTCAACGTATTATGATTGCCATGGCACTAGCTTGTACACCAGATGTTTTAATTGCTGATGAACCGACAACTGCCCTGGATGTTACTATTCAAGCGCAAATTATTGATATTATTCAAAATCTGCAAAAACAGTTGGGGATGAGCATTATCTTCATTACCCATGACCTCGGTGTTGTTGCCGAGATTTGCGATAAAATTGCCGTTATGTATGCAGGACAGGTTGTAGAGGAAGGCACAACGGATAGCCTTTTTGAAAAACCGTTACACCCTTATACCAATGGTTTAATTCAATCATTACCAAAACTGTATGAAGATCAAGAAGAATTATCTACTATTCATGGAACAGTTCCAAGTCCTTATAATTATCCGATTGGCTGCCGTTATGCAGAGCGCTGTCCATTTGCTACAGAGTTATGCCGTAAAAAACAGCCTGAACTGCTTACGATTGAGCCAGGGAAAAAGGTAAGATGCTGGATGTACAGTAAGGAATGGCAGGGAGCAACACTTATGGAGGAGATGACAGTATGACAACAGGGCTACAAACACAACCACTATTACAAGTAAATGATTTAAAACAACATTTTTTCTTAAAAAAAGAAAAGCTCTTCGGTCCACAGCAGGTTGTTAAAGCCGTGGATGGTGTTTCCTTCGAGATTATGCCGGGTGAAACACTCAGTATCGTTGGAGAATCTGGCTGCGGAAAGTCAACAACAGGCCGCTCTATTTTAAGATTAGATGAACCCACATCTGGAGAAGTGTTGTTGTTTGGTAAAAATTTAGTGACTATGAGTAAAAAAGAACTGCGAGTTGCGCGCAAAGACATACAAATTATTTTCCAAGATCCGTATGCTTCTCTCAACCCACGACGAACAATTCGTAAAATGTTGACGGAGGCCATGTCCATTCAAAAAATAGTTCCTCCGGAGCAGCAAGAAGCACGCATGATTGAATTAATGTCACTTGTGGGGTTACGACCAGAATACTTAGAGCGTTATCCGCATGAATTTTCTGGTGGGCAACGTCAGCGTATTGGTATCGCGAGAGCACTTGCCGTCAATCCCAAAATTATTATTTGTGATGAATCGGTTTCCGCCTTAGACGTTTCTATCCAGGCGCAGATTTTAAATTTACTGAAGCAGCTACAAAGAGATTTAGATTTAACCTTTTTATTTATCTCACACGATTTAAGTGTAGTTCGCCATATATCAGACCGTATAATGGTTATGTATCTTGGAAAAGTCGTAGAAATTGCTGATAAGCATTCCCTTTTCACACAGCCGCATCACCCTTATACAAAAGCATTATTTTCTTCTATTCCAGTGATTGATAAGGAGCATCGTAAGGAGCGAATTATTTTAAAGGGAGACCTACCGTCACCTCTCAATCCTCCTACTGGCTGTACCTTCCATACACGTTGCCCATTCGCTACAGATAAGTGTAAAGCGGAGGTTCCAGCATTACGAGAAATCACGGCAACACATAAGGTAGCTTGCCATTTTGCAGAAAATTTAGTTTAATGTAACTTACACTTATAAAATAAATGGAGAGGTCATTATGTTACAACTAGAAACCTTCAACATATATATTCTCCTATGTGTAATCGCTCCAATTATTGGAGCTTTTCTGCTTACTTTTATATTTATTTTCGAAAAACAAATTGATAGCCTTGAGGAAGAAAAAAGAAACTTAGAGCTTAAACAAGATTTACAAAGAGCGAATATTCTTCAGTTAAATCAGCAAATACAGCCACATTTCTTTTTTAACGCATTAAATTCATTACTGAGCCTAGCCCGCATCAATCGAAAGGAAGATTTGGTAGCGGGCATTGAGGCCTTAGCGACGTTTTTTAAATTTAAATATAATAATCATGAGGTTTTAATTGCATTAAAAAACGAGGTACAATTTGTCGATAGCTATTTAAATATTCAACAACTACGCTTCGGGCATCGTTTGACGATCCATAAGTATATTGATGATGCAGCCCTATCTGTACAAATACCACCTTTTATTCTCCAGACCATTATTGAAAATGCATATAAACATGGCTTTGAAAAACATATAGGACCTGCGGAGCTTTCCATTTATATCAAAAAAATGGACAAGTTTTTATTGATCGAAATTAAAAATACACAACCATCAGAAAAGATAGAAACTGCTATTGAGCAAGTAGAAGATGAATTGCAACAAGGTTATGGTCTTGAAAATACTAGGAAACGTCTTGAGCTCATTTATGGACTCGAAAATATTTTATTTTCAATTCAAAACGATAAAAAGTTTTACACTGTAACGATCCATGTTCCCGCTTAGGCTTTCTACTAATTTGAATGCGAGAGGAGAATCTCAACATGAATATATTAATCGCAGATGATGAGCCTTTAGAGCTTGAGCAAATGATTTATTTATTAAAGCCACATTTCCCTAATTGGACATTTCATACTGCTCAGGATGCCTCACAAGCTCTGCAATTAGCTAAAAAACACCGTATGACTATCGCCTTTTTGGATATTCAAATGCCTGGGAAAAATGGAATCACTTTGAGTAAAGAGTTGAAAGAACTTTATGATGTAGACATTATTATGGTAACCGCTTATCAGACCTTCGAATATGCCCAACAAGCATTACGTATCGGGGTGAAAGATTATCTAACAAAACCTGTTATTGCTAGTGAGTTAAATGCAATCGTGGAGAAATATAAAGTATGGAGCTCTAACCATGATGCGATCCAAAGCGCCCTTTCCTATATTCATGAAAACTATCATGAAAAGTTGAGTTTAAATATTATTGCAGAAAAAATTCACTTGAATTCTAGCTATTTAAGTCGCAAATTTTTGGAGGAGCAGTCCATCGGGATTAATGAATATATTAATAATTATCGTCTAGAAATGGCTGTGAAAAAAATAAGTGAAAATCTTGACGCTAGTATGTCAGCAATTGCTGAAAGTTGTGGTTTTAATAGCCAACACTATTTTAGTGTGGCCTTCAAGAAAAAATATAATCAATCACCTCGTCAATACAAATCTTCTAAAATGAGTAAAGGTAATTGATGTTATGTTAAAGAAATTTTCATTGCTTGTACCATTTGCAAGTCTAAGCACAGCAGCAGGTGTCATTATTCTTTTAGCTAGATGGATTAATGGTAACTTATTATTGTCCTCTCCTTCTGCCCTGATCTCTTATGGCTTTATGGCAGGGATATGCTACACATTAGCAACAGCCATTTCGTTTATCGTTCTTGGCTTTTTTTTAAATAGGAGTGACTACACACAAAACCAGCACAAACAAAGCTATTTACTCTATATAATAAAGCAAAAATTAAGTGGCATGAATTTAAAAGTAATACGGCTATTTTACCTTCTGACAGGCATTGAACTTTGGTTAATTCAATTAATAAGTATAAGTGTATTATCTGAAATTATGTTAAATATACCAGTCCCCATTACGCTTTTTTTATTTTTGATTGGGATGTTACTTTTAGATCGCATCATGTCTGTGAAAAGTATACTGTGGCTAGAGATTTTATTTATCATTGCCCTTTTTTCTTTACTTATTTTTATCCCTATTTATTATTTTGTACAAAATGGAGCCAGTACAGTATATGAAGGGATTCGCTTATATCATCCTTATCTATTTTATTTTAAAAATAGCGAAATCCTCCTGTTCTATGTCATTATTCAACTTGCCGTCCTAGGACAGGTGTTCTTTGATAAATCTACATGGTATCTGATTGCCTTTATAAAACCAAAAAAAGTACGTCGCAGCCTATTTTCATCAGGTATGATTTTAGCATTATTAACACTGTCCTTTACGGCAATATTAATGATTGCTTTATATAGCGGCTCCTTTGGCGAGTTTCAAGTTTTGATTTTCACCTTTTTGTATGAAGTACAGCCTGGATTTCTTACATTTGCTTTTCTTGTCATTGTTCTATTAGCCGTTGTATCGACCTTGCTTGTAGATATGCGTGCGACGAAACGGTTTTTTGCCAAGAAAAGACCCTATTATTTTTATTTAATAGCACTGATGGTCTTACTAATTGCCATTTTTCTATCCATTGATTTAACCATTTTAGGTGTTATTTATTCATTCGCCTTTCTGCATATTACAATGCTACCGTTTATGTTAATCCTTCTTTTTACGAATCGTAGCATTCATAAACATAGCTATCTGGTCATAGTACTATCGATGATCATAGGAATTGGTGTTGGCCTAAGCTTTAATGTGTTATATGGCTTAGCGACTAGCTTTATCATCTCGTGTATCTATCAATTAATGCTTCAGACTGAAACTACAGAAAAAAATGCCTGAATCCGAGATGCTTCGGTTCAGGCATTCATCTTCATTTAACTGATATAAAAAATGAATAGGATAAGTAATAGTAGACCAACAATGGCTGAAGCAATGGAAAGATAATGTCTTTTTTCCTCTCGACCATAATAATAGTCAATTAAAATAGTACTGAAAATCATGACAGCCAAAATTCCTATTATTCCGATTGTAAATATGATCCACCCTTTCATTATGAACAACCATAACATAAAGATATTTACGGTTTTAATAATCCAACTGGTACGTCGATGACCATTATTTACATAATCTTTTGGAATGTTGAACTTTTTTCTCATTAATTTTTCAACAAGCATTTGAATAGCTATAATAATGACTGGGAATATAATTAAACCCGTCATTTCAAATTCAACATCATCTTTCAGAGCAAGGTCTAAATAAGCCTTTGCTAAATCTCTATTTTCTACTTTATAAAATGATTTGTTGTTATAATCCGCAATTACGATAATTTCCTCTTCTATGAACATTTTCATCTTGACAACCTGGCCGTTTTCAAACTCTGCCCAAACATCACGCAAGGCCCTTTTAAATTGATTATCTTCATACGTTTGTGTCACAGTTGCCTGCTGTAATAGTTGTTGTAATATCCTTTTTTCCGAACTTAGCTCAAATACTCTTTGGCCAATAGTCCATCCAGGTCTCCCTGCCTTAAAGGTCCCCTCATCCGGGTTGTAGATCATTGTATACTTTTTTATTGTTTCTTGCTGAGCCAAGTGAACAATTGAAGCGTTTTTAGCTTGGTCGACCCTTCCTATTGGGCCAAGTGCTATGATAAAAAATAGCATGACGATTGTAGCTATAATGATTAACGGATATTGCCAGCGTCTTGTTGTAAGCTTTGTTTGATTCACCTGTTGTGAAATACTCTTCTGTAAAGTCTGTGAAAATCTTGGCGTTGTGCCAAGCTCTTTATCCAACTTCTCTTTAAAAGCTGTCATCCATTATTACCTCCCATTCACTAGGATCCAATCTATCCTGCAACAATTTCCTTGCGCGATGCAACCTGGTTTTAACCGTATTTTCTGTACATAAAAGAATGTCTGCTATTTCTCGAACCTTTAATTCCTGGTAATAATAAAGAATAACGACTTCCCTATAAGGTATAGGTAATCCAAATAAGGCTAACGTCAAAGTTTTTTTCTCATCCTTTGCTAATAATGTTGTTTCTGGTGTACGTTTACTTGAGCCAATATGTAATTTTTCTACTAATAAATGTCGCTTATTTTTCCAACTTCGTAGATAGTCATGACTTTTATGTACAGTGATTTTAACTAAATACGTCTTTAGAGAAGATCTTTGTTCAAAGCGATCCTGTTGACGATAATAAGCAAAAAATACATCCTGGACAATTTCTTCAGCAATCGCCCAATCCTTTACGTATAGATAAGCCACCCGTAAACAATATTCTCCATGTTCCTCCATGACCGCCACTAAATGCTCACTCACCCAAACACCTCCCTATGACATCCACTTTATAGTCGTAGTTATCTGCCAGTTGGTTTCATTAAAAAGAAAAAATACCAAATAGCTTTAATACCTTTTCAAAACCAATTGTTTTGTATAATCACTTAAACGATGGACATAATATTTCAAAAACTTCACACAATAAAAAGTGTTTCAACATTTGTTGTCCTTATAATAATAAATATGTGATTCACTTTGTTTTATATGGTAACAGATTCAATTAGGCGTTTTAAGATAATCCATTAAGGGAAATCTTCTTGAAAGAAAATCTTATTACGTGATGATTTGATTGATTAGATACAGCAACTATCCATTTCGTATGCCAAGCCGCATACTTTTTTTCTTTTTACTCTTGAATAGCTAGTAAAAAAACTGTTATAGTGAGAATGTTTGTCAGACGTCTGACTAATAAGATCTTTGACTGTTCTGCAATTCTCAGATGGAACATAATGGGACTTGTTGTCTTCGATTCGAACGCACTAAATTATACTTATGGAGGAATTTATGAAATACTTAATATCCCTTTGTGGATTGCTACTTGTTTTTGGTTTAGCTCTGTTAATGAGCAAAAACAAAAAAGAAATAAAATACAAAAATATACTAATTATGTTAATCATTCAATTTATATTAGCAGCTTTACTGCTAAATACAACGTTTGGTTATGTTCTAATCAAAGGGATAACAAATGTTTTTGATCATTTATTATCTTACGCAAATACGGGCATATCATTTGTTTTTGGGGGTATAGCAAATAAAGGAGAATCCCCATTCTTCCTAGGGGTCTTATTACCAATTGTCTTTATATCTGTATTGATCGGGATCTTGCAGCACTTTAAAATCCTTCCTTTCCTCATGAAATGGATAGGTTTTCTTTTAAGTAAAGTAAGTGGCATGGGAAAATTAGAATCCTATAATGCTGTTGCTTCAGCAATGGTAGGTCAATCTGAAGTATTTATTACTGTCAAGAAACAATTAGATAAGGTTACGCCTCAGCGCATGTATACATTATGTGCATCAGCGATGTCGACCGTTTCTATGTCAGTTGTTGGAGCATATATGACGATGATTGAACCAAAGTATGTCGTAACGGCAATTGTCTTGAACTTATTTGGTGGTTTTATAATTGTTTCCATTATTAATCCGTATACTGTAAAAGAAGATGAAGATATCTTAACGATTGAAGATGAGCAAAAGCAAGCTTTCTTTCAAATGCTAGGTGAATACATCATGGATGGCTTTAAAGTTGCCATCATTGTTGGAGCTATGCTGATTGGTTTCGTAGCATTAATGGATTTAATCAATTCATTATTTGATATCATTATCGGTATCTCTTTCCAAGAAATATTGGGCTATATCTTTGCCCCAATAGCTTTCCTTATGGGGATCCCATGGGTAGATGCTGTTTCAGCTGGAGGAATAATGGCCACTAAATTAGTAACGAATGAATTTGTTGCCATGATCAATCTTGGAGAAGTGGAGAAATCCATGAGCGAACGTACACTAGGTATTATTTCTGTATTCCTCGTATCCTTTGCTAACTTTTCATCCATCGGTATTATTTCCGGGGCAGTCAAAGGGTTGAATGAAAGACAAGGAAATGTCGTTGCTCGTTTCGGCTTAAAGTTGCTATATGGAGCTACACTTGTAAGTATCTTAACCGCAATAATTGTTGGTTTGATTATTTAATTTTAAAGTAATTTTAATGTTATTTTGTTTGAACTGCACTTCCACATCTGTGGCGTGCAGTTTTTTATGTCCTAGGATTTTCTCAAAAAAAAATGTACATCACTAAAGTTTATTTTAGTCATGTACATTTTTATAATTTATATCACTTATTTAACAACAATATTTACAAGTTTGCCTGGAATAACGATGACTTTCACTAAGTTTTTCTCTGCCATGTATTCTTGTACTTTTTCATCAGCAAGCGCCACTTTTTCAATGTCTTCTTTTGAAGCATCTTTAGCAACGACGATCTTCGCACGTACTTTACCAGCAACTTGCACTGCAATTTCTACTTCATCATCCACAAGTTTTGTTTCATCGTATGTTGGCCATTGCTCATAAGAAAGTGTACCTTCATGACCTAATAGCTGCCATAGTTCTTCTGCAATATGTGGAGCAATTGGTGCTAACATTTTAATAAAGCCTTCCCCATAAGCTGTTGGGATAACTTCTGCTTTATAGCAATCGTTGATAAATACCATCATTTGTGAAATAGCTGTGTTAAAGCGGATACCTTCATAATCCTCTGTCACTTTTTTCACTGTTTGGTGGTATGACTTTTCTAGTGTTTGATCGTTAGACACTTGAATTTTCGCTGAAATTTTTCCATCCTCTTCATTCACAAATAGACGCCAGATACGATCTAAGAAGCGACGTGCGCCATCTAAGCCATTTGTAGACCATGCTACAGAAGCCTCAAGTGGTCCCATGAACATTTCATATAAACGTAATGTATCTGAACCATGTGATTCAATGATTTCATCTGGGTTAACTACATTGCCCTTAGATTTAGACATTTTTTCATTACCTTCACCAAGAATCATGCCTTGGTTAAATAATTTTTGGAATGGTTCTTTCGTATGAACAACCCCTAAATCATAAAGCACTTTATGCCAGAAGCGTGCGTATAGTAAATGCAATACAGCATGCTCTGCTCCACCAACATAAATATCCACTGGTAACCAGCGTTTTAATAATTCTGGGTCTGCAATTGCTTCTGTATTTGTAGGGTCGATATAGCGTAAGAAGTACCAGCTAGATCCTGCCCATTGTGGCATTGTATTTGTTTCTCGGCGTCCTTTTTTACCTGTCTCTGGATCTACAACATTCACCCATTCTTCAATGTTAGCTAATGGTGATTCACCAGTACCCGAAGGACGGATATTATCTGTTTTCGGTAACATTAATGGTAATTCCGATTCTGGAACTGCTGTTGTCGTGCCATCTTCCCAATGAATCATTGGAATTGGTTCACCCCAATAACGCTGACGAGAGAATAACCAGTCACGCAGACGATAAGAGATTTTCTTCTCCCCAACGCCTTTTTCCTCTAACCATTCAATAGCTTTGTCAATACCATCAGTTTTATTTAAGCCATTTAGGAAATCAGAATTAATATGTTGCCCATCACCTGTAAACGCTTCTTTGCTGATGTCCCCACCTTCAAGTACAGGAACGATGTCTAAGCTGAATGCTGTTGCAAATTCATAATCACGTTCATCATGTGCTGGAACTGCCATAATCGCACCTGTTCCATAAGACACTAACACATAGTCAGCAATCCAAATCGGCACATTTTTACCGTTAATCGGATTCACTGCATAGGCACCTGTAAATACCCCTGTTTTTTCTTTCGCTAAATCTGTACGTTCTAAGTCAGATTTCATTTTAACTTTTTCTAAATAAGTCTCAACAGCCTGACGTTGATCAGCTGTCGTTATTTGTTCCACTAATTTATGCTCAGGTGCAAGCACACAATATGTAGCGCCAAATAATGTATCAGGACGTGTAGTAAACACTGTAAAGTTTTGATCTGTCCCATCGATACCAAATGTTACTTCTGCCCCTTCTGAACGGCCAATCCAGTTACGCTGCATATCTTTAATAGACTCTGGCCAATCAACTTCCTCTAAGTCGTCGATTAAACGATCAGCATACGCAGTAATTTTAAGCATCCACTGCTTCATTGGTCTACGTTCTACTGGATGCCCACCACGCTCTGATTTTCCATCAATTACTTCTTCATTAGCTAATACCGTACCAAGCGCTGGACACCAGTTCACAGCTACTTCATCCACATATGCTAAGCCCTTTTTATAAAGCTGGATAAAAATCCATTGTGTCCATTTATAATACTCTGGATCAGTCGTGTTAATCTCACGATCCCAATCATAGCTGAAGCCTAGCTCTTGAATTTGGCGTTTAAATGTCGCAATATTTTTAGCTGTAAATTCTGCTGGATCATTCCCTGTATCAAGTGCATATTGCTCAGCTGGTAAACCAAAAGCATCCCAACCCATTGGATGTAATACATTGTAGCCTTGCATACGTTTAAAGCGTGATAGAATATCTGTCGCTGTATATCCTTCTGGATGGCCTACATGCAATCCAGCGCCAGATGGATATGGGAACATATCTAATGCAAAAAATTTAGGTTTTTCTGTTTCATTTTCCGTTTTGAATGTTTTGTTATCAGCCCAATATCGCTGCCACTTTTTTTCAATTTGTTGATGATTAAAACTCATTCTATTTCCTCCTTCAATTAATCATGTTGCTCTTCATTAGAATTGACAAAATATTTAAAAAATAAAAAAACTCGCCCCTTCCTTATAGAAGGGACGAGAGAATTTGTACTCCCGCGGTACCACCCAAATTAGTGATTACACTCGGCTCAAGCTTCCTTAACGCGGAAGAAACGACACGCGCTATTTTCACGCGGGCAGACTCAGTAGGCGAGTTCGATTTGCTTTCCTACTAGCTCTCACCAGCCGCTAGCTCTCTGAAAAGATCCACAAATCTACTATTCCTCATCACAGTCTTTACATGATATTGCATTTATTCTAATGGAAAGTATTGAAAAGCACAAGCCTTTGTTTACAGGTTACCCATTACTGAATAATTAATTCCTTTTTTTCCTTAGATTTTGATAAATCTTTACACTCATGAAAAGCAAAATGCTGACATCCAATGCATTGGTTTGTGTCCAAATAGCTGAAAGCTCTTGAAATCGCTTCTCCTGTATGGTGATAAAAATGATGCGCTCCTATTTTATCGTAGAGACCATTTTGTTGAAGGGCTACCTTTAAATCACCTTGCACACCTGTTACCAAAATTGTACCGCCTTGAGTTGTAAAGTTTTCTATGATATTGCTAAAATATGCTTCACCCGTAGAATCCATAAAGGGCACTTTCCCCATGCGTAATATCAAAACTTTTGGTTGCTGATGTAAGATGTTTTCAATCGTTTGTTCAAACATTTGTGCAGCCCCAAAGAACAATGGACCTTCAATGGTATACATGCTAATTTGTGGACAATCATGCTGTTGGTGAACAACATGGGGCTGTACCTTCTCATTTTTACTCGAATGGTCTGGCAGTACCTTTGTGACAACAAGCTTCTCACTCATTCGTTTCGCAAATAATAGCACAGCTAATACAAGCCCTACTTCTACAGCTAATGTAAGACTAGTAAATACGGTTAATGAAAAGGTAATCAATAAAACGAGTGAATCTCCAGATTTTAATTTTATAATATGAGAAAAATGCTTGCGTTCACTCATATTCCAAGCTACTACCATCAATACTGGTGCCATACTTGCAAGAGGAATGTGAGCAGCATATGGCGCTAATAACAATAATGTGATTAACACAAACACACCATGAATAATACCTGACATTGGGGATACTGCCCCTGTTTTAATATTCGTTGCTGTACGTGCAATCGCACCAGTTGCTGGAATTCCTCCAAACAAAGGCGTCACGATATTGGCAATTCCTTGACCGATTAACTCTCGATTACTGTTATGCTTGCTATTGGTCATTCCATCTGCCACGACTGCAGATAACAGAGACTCTATGCCTCCAAGCATTGCGATGACAAATGCAGGTCCAATGAGTTGCTGTAAGCGTTCAAATGTGATTGTCGGTATAGCAAAATTGGGTAAAGTATTAGGTATTTGACCATAAGCTGTGGCGATCGTAGCGACTTGTCCTGAAAAAAAGATAGTCGCTACAAGAGTCGAGACAACAATGCCCACTAATGCCCCAGGAACTTTTGGGAAAAATTTAGGTGTCATAATAATTGTTAGTAAACAAAGGACAGCTGTTAAAATACTGTAAACATTTGTAGTGCCAATCTGCTTAACAATCTCTTGAATATTGGCTATAAAATACTCATGTCTTGTCATATTGGACAAACCTAAAAAATTAGCAATTTGACCTGCAAAAATAATCACTGCTATACCTGCTGTAAAACCGATTGTTACAGGACGAGGAATAAACTTGATTAAAGTACCTAGCTTAAATATGCCCATTAAACAAAGCAGTATCCCCGCCATTAAACCAGCCAGTAATAAATCTTCATAACCATACGTTAGGACAATCCCTAAGAGAATTGGCACAAACGCTCCTGTAGGTCCACCAATTTGATATTTTGATCCACCAAAAATGGAAATGAGAATACCTGCAATACATGCCGTATAAATACCATACTCAGGCTTCACACCTGATGCAATGGCAAAGGACATTGCAAGTGGGATAGCAACGATTCCAACAATAATTCCGGACAATAAATCCTTCTTAACATGATGAACTGAATACCCTTCAAATCGTCCTGTAAACAGTGACTTCATAGATAATTCTTCCCTTCGAAATAATAAGCACAGCACAACTTTTCCACATTATTGAGGCTAATTATTCTCTTCGTCACTACCATTACTCGTCATTTCCTCTAATCTCGAAATGGTATGAACTAAATGGTTATTAAAAATATCCTTAGCCACGCCAAGTAATTCACCAATCATTGGATCGCTTAAAGAATAATAAACTTTCTTTCCTTCTTTCTCTCCATAAACAATATTTTTGGCGCGTAATACACTTAGTTGCTGAGAAACTGCGGAGCCCTCTTTTTCTAAACAATCTTGAATCTCATTGACACTTTTCTTACCATCCACAAGTAGTTCAAGTATTCTTATGCGTAAAGGATGTGCTAACGCTTTAAAAAAATCTGCCTTAAACTGCTGCAAGCCCTCTTCCATAAATAACCCCTCCATATAACTACATATTCAAATATTTGAATATGTATGATTGTAAGCCTGTATCTATTATTTTTCAATATCTACTATTAAAAAAAGAGCAAACCAAGTGTTTAACACTCGTTTTGCTCTTTTTTATTGTCTCGCTATTAATCTACTACTATATTGTTCTTTTTTAGAGGAGAATCGTAAATAAGACATGGAATAATTGCAAACAGCACAATTACCACTAGCGTTAAAACAAGAGGAATCATCCCAAATTGGTCCACCATAATCCCGCCGAATAAAGGGCCGATCATTCGCCCACCAGTCGCAGCACTATTGATAATCCCTTGATAGAATCCTTGTCGACCTTTTGGAGCAAGTTGATTCGCTATAGTTGGTAATGCTGGTGTATAAAACATTTCCCCAAATGTTAAGACAAGCATGGCTGCTCCAAACATTTTAAAATCACTCGCAAAGGCGATAATACCAAAGGATAGGGCAATTAGGATTACACCAAAAACCAACTGACGTTTTAATTGATGCTCCCAACGCTTCACAAGTGGTGCGATTAGTGGCTGCCCTATAACAATTAGTAGACCATTAATGGTCCATAGTAAACTATATTGCTTTAAGCCTAAACCTAAATCTTGGGTATAGGATGAGATTGTCGCACTCCATTGCGAATAAGCTAACCAGCATAAAACTGAGGATGAACTAATAATTAATAAAGCATAGAATGGTGCCTTGTTAATGATTCGTTTACTTTCACCGACTACATTCTTCGGTGCAATACTACCAACCTCTAAACGTTTAAATGTAAGTAAGGCAATGAAAAAGAATAATATATACATTCCTAAATTGACCTTAAACACATAGTCAAATTGATAATCGGCCACCACACCTGCAAGTGCAGGACCTATAGCAACGCCAACGTTTTGAGCCAAGTAGATTGCATTAAAGGCCTTTCGTCCGCCCTCTGGCCAGGAAGCTCCCGCTAATGCGAACATGCTAGGGAAAACTATTCCTCCACTAAAGCCTAGTATCGTTAAAAACCATACATAATGTGGCCAACCGTGCCAAAGCGTTAAACCAATTAATGAAGCAATCGTCAAAAGGATACCCAGCATTATTGCTTTATAGCCACCAATTCTATCAAATAAGTAACCACCTAATAGATTACCTAATACACCTGCAGCAGAATTTAGCATCAAAACAAAGCCAGCCATCGCCAACGATTTCCCTAAATAATCATGCATATATATGGCATTTAAAGGCCATAAAAATGAGTTGCCTGTTGTGTTCACAAGCATTCCGATAATTAAAAACCAAACACGTTTTGGCATACGATGACCTCCATTATTTCGCGTCTCTAAATAGCTAGTTTATGCTGAAACACTTAAAAGTACAAGGAAAATAATTTTACCCTTTTTACACGTTATCTACAATTGTTTTAAATGCTATTGATAGCTATTATTCACTGGATTAACACGAAAACGAGAGCATCATCTTACATGATAAACCCTTACCCCATGACGGAATGAGATGCTCATGATAAAATAAGGCGTTAGAGGAGTGAAATAAATGACAGAAATGAATTTTCCTTTTCCTTCAGAAGGGAAAAGATACTATACATGGAATCGCTACTTACGCGATCAATTTGGTCACAAAGTATTTAAAGTAGCATTAGATGCTGGCTTTGATTGCCCAAACCGTGATGGTACGGTTGCCTTTGGTGGCTGTACATTTTGCAGCGCTGCCGGTTCTGGTGATTTCGCAGGCAATAAGGTTGATCCGATCGATGTTCAATTTGCAGAAATCCGCGACAAAATGCATCAAAAATGGAAAGATGGCAAGTACATGGCCTATTTTCAAGCCTATACAAATACACATGCCCCGCTACCAGTTTTAAAGGAAAAATTCGAAGCGGCTTTAGCGCAAGAAGGTGTTGTAGGTCTTTCCATTGCTACTCGTCCAGATTGTTTACCAGATGATGTTGTAGAATATTTAGCAGAATTAAACGAACGTACGTATTTATGGATCGAGCTTGGGCTTCAAACTGTTCATGAAAAAACAGCCAATCTTATTAATCGCGCACATGATTATGCAACATATGTGGAAGGTGTTGAGAAACTTCGGAAGCATGGTATTCGTGTTTGCTCACATATTATTAATGGTCTACCGCTTGAAGACTACGACATGATGATGGAAACAGCGCGAGAAGTGGCAAAGCTAGACATCCAAGGTATTAAAATCCACTTACTTCACCTATTAAAGGGGACACCAATGGTGAAGCAATATGAAAAAGGGATGCTAGAGTTTTTAGATCAGGATGTTTATACAAAACTAGTAGCTGATCAGCTAGAAATTTTACCACCCGATATGGTCATTCATCGTATTACGGGTGATGGCCCTATCGATTTAATGATTGGTCCAATGTGGAGTGTCAATAAATGGGAAGTATTAAATGGCATCGATGCCGAATTGGAGCGCCGTGGTAGTTGGCAAGGGAAATTTTATAAAACTGAGGTTGCTAAATGAAACTACAACGTGTTTTACAATATGCACAGCAGCTCTTAAAAGATAGTGTGGAAGAAGGCGATACTGTTGTTGATGCAACTGCTGGAAATGGCCACGATACGCTGTTTTTAGCACAGCTAGTCGGAGATGAAGGACAAGTTTATGCCTTTGATGTTCAAAAAGAAGCAGTGGATGCAACACTTCATCGTCTACTAGACCAAGGTTTAGAGCATCGCGCCCTTATTTTAAATAAAGGGCATGAAGAAGTGGCCAATTTTGTACACAAGCCAGTAGCTGCGGCCATCTTTAATCTCGGCTATTTGCCTGGTAGCAATCATAATATTATTACAAAACCTACTACAACGATTCAAGCTATTGAGGATTTGCTTAAGCTTCTAAAAGTTGGGGGTTTAATCGTTCTTGTCATTTATCACGGTCATCCTGGCGGGAAAGAAGAACGAGATACTGTGATTAACTATGTCAGCCAGCTTCCACAAAAATATATACATGTCTTAAAATACGAATTTCTCAATCAGCAAAATGATCCTCCATTCATCATTGCGTTAGAAAAAACGAAAGAATATCTTATGTAATAGACAATATAAAAGGCTAACTAATAGTCTATTAGTTAGCCTCAGACTGTAGACAAACTCAAAAAATTTGAGAGTTTGCCTACAGTCTTTTTTCTTTTACAATGAAATAAAGTAAAGC
>NZ_KQ465115.1 GCF_001308875.1 Lysinibacillus sp. ZYM-1
CCCGTAGTGGAAATCAACGGCTTTACTTTATTTCATTGTAAAAGAAAAAAGACTGTAGGCAAACTCTCAAATTTTTTGAGTTTGTCTACAGTCTGAGATCCTAGTTTTTAAACTAGGATCTTAAATTTTCTAAAAAAATAGCTATTATAATTTTCTATTGATGTATCAGCGGATGAAACCAACAAAAATTTCACATTGATTCCAGTGATTAGAAGATCCCTGGATTGTCGCAAGATGCTCATTTAGTTTGGAAGTATTGGTTAGATCTATGTAGTGATGACACCGTCGCTTGAGGAGCAAATCATTTTTACTCAAAAGGAAAAGAGATTTAGATAAAGAATATTGTTAAAAATTCCTAATAACGATGAACAAAGACGTATCCTCACAGAAGCTCCAGCTAGTAAAAAACTAAAAAAAGCTGCGCCTATTTAAAAGGGCAGCTTTTCAACATTTTTTAGAACAATCCTACTGCATGTCCGTCATTATCGACATTCATGCGTAAAGCAGCTGGAGCTTTTGGTAGTCCTGGCATTGTCATAATATCCCCTGTTAGACAAACAAGGAAGCCAGCACCAAGCTTTGGAATCACTTCACGAATTGTGATGGTAAAGCCTTCTGGACGACCGAGTAAACTTGGTTGGTCGGATAAAGAATACTGTGTTTTCGCCATACAAATCGGCAGAGAATCCCAGCCAAATTTTTCGATTTGGGCCATTTGTTTTTTAGCTTGGTCAGTGAATTGTACATCTTTCCCGCCATATACCTTTTGCACAATTGTACGCACTTTTTCTTCAATGGACTCTGTCACATCGTATAACGGCGAGAAGTTGTTTTCTTCTTCCAATACAGCTAGTACTTGTTCAGCTAAGGCTAATCCGCCTTTTCCGCCTTCTTCCCAGACATTCGTACGAGCAATACGAACATGATTTTCTTGGCACCAGTTCAGAACTGCTTCTAGCTCTGCCTCTGTGTCTGTAATAAAACGATTTAATGCAATAACCGGTTCAACACCAAATGTACGAACCGTGTCGACGTGTTTCGCTAAATTTTCAATTCCTTGTAGCAGTGCTTCCACATTTTCGCCAATAAGTGCTGTTTTCGGAACACCACCATGCATTTTTAAGGCACGAATCGTTGCTACGATAACAACGGCACTTGGTTTAAAGCCTGCTTTACGTGCTTTAATATTCATGAACTTTTCAGCACCTAAATCAGAGCCGAAGCCCGCCTCTGTCACCACGATATCCGCTAGCTTACGGGCTGTTTGTGTCGCCATAATAGAATTACAGCCATGGGCAATATTAGCAAATGGACCACCATGTATAATAGCTGGTGTACCTTCTAATGTTTGTACTAAGTTTGGCTTAAAGGCATCCTTCAATAATAATGTTAAGGCACCCTCTACCTGTAAATCACGCACAAAGACAGGCTCACGTTCAAATGTATAGCCAATCACTATGCTAGCGATACGTTCGCGTAAATCCTCAATGCTCGTTGCTAAACAGAACACAGCCATAATTTCGGAGGCAACTGTAATATCAAAGCCGTCTTCACGTGGCATGCCTTGAACAGGTCCTCCTAAGCCCACGATCACTTTACGTAGTGAGCGATCATTTAAGTCCATTACACGTTTCCAAATAATGCGGCGTGGATCAATGTTTAATACATTCCCTTGGTGGATATGATTATCAATAAATGCAGATAAAGCATTGTTGGCTGTTGTTATCGCATGAAGGTCACCAGTGAAGTGTAAGTTAATATCCTCCATCGGCACAACCTGTGCATAGCCTCCACCAGTTGCTCCACCTTTTACGCCCATTACTGGACCAAGTGATGGTTCACGTAATGCTACCATAACTTTTTTATTCAATTGATGAAGGGCATCAGCTAGTCCTACAGTAACAGTCGACTTTCCTTCACCTGCTGGGGTTGGACTAATTGCTGTCACTAGCACAACCTTTGCGTCCTCACCTTGAGCTGTAATTTTTAATGGGTCAATCTTCGCTTTGAAACGTCCATACTGCTCAAGAGCATCCTCTGGAATACCCGCAGCATTGGCAATTTCCGTAATAGGTTTGATCACTGCTTGACTAGCGATTTCTAAATCTGTTAATGGTTGATTTTTCGTTGTCATTTGGCATCCTACTTTCTATGTTGTTCATTTCCATTATAGTCTTAATTGTGAAAAAAAAGAAAGCCAGATAGGCAAGCATTTCGACAATCAATTGACATCTTTGTTCAATTCATGTATGTTCTAAGAGAAAATGCAATTTTTTCACATTTTTCATTGATAGCACGACTTATTTAACTTTATTTTACATTCAAGCGCATTGGAGGCGAATGCTTATGCAACAGGGGATCGTAAAGTGGTTCAATAATGAAAAGGGTTATGGCTTTATTGAATGTGATGATGGAGAAGATGTATTTGTTCATTTTACGGGCATCCAGGAGGAAGGCTTCCGTACACTTGAAGAAGGTCAAAAGGTTTCATTTGATGTTGTGGAAGGCAATCGTGGTCCTCAAGCATCAAATGTTGTGAAATTATAAGCTACACAAACAAAAACCGAATAGAATAATATCGTTATTATTCCATCTGGTTTTTGAGATGTTTACACATAAAAATCCACTTCAATGATTGAAGTGGATTTTTAGTTTAGCGATTAATCCAATAAAAAGCACCTGGACAAACTAATGTTTCCTTTGTTCGATGTGGATCTTTTAATGTGACACCTATTGGTCCTTCTTTTAAATGCCCTAGCGTCATGGTTGCTGCTAGTTCTTCCTCATAAAAATCTAAGCGCATATTCGGTAGTTGCAGGGACGCAAACTGCTCATGTTGTTCATGTTCGGGTAACTGTAACGTCTTCTGCCATAGCTGAACCGTGGACTGCACGTCCTTGACATAAAATTGGACAGATTCCATTGTAATAGCTTGCTTTTCATCGATCGCACCGTTTGCTTTTAATTGTGCCAAACGCACCTCATCTTCATCTGCCCACTCAATTAAGAATGGAAAATCCATCGAGAGATTATGTTTGCCAAAATGCAATAGCTTCCATTCTATTATCGTGCCGTCTGGTCTTGTTCGGCTGCAAGCATCGGGGCCATAAACGTCAAAACCCAGTGCACGCAATCGTTGACCCTCTTCTTCAATATTTTTAGTGCGCAAAGCAATTCGTGAAAATCCTTGGCGCTCTTGATCACGTTTAAACGTATAATGTAGGGAATATGGGTACTGGGCCGCTTGCTCAAATAAATCACGATCATAAATAGCGATTTGTTCAATATAGCTTAAGCCAAAATAACTTAGCGTATTGTACGTCCCCCACATCGTGTGTTGACCACCGTTCACTGTATGGACATTTCGTTTATTGAAGAAAACCTTTATATTTTCTGGTGATTCTACTTGATGTACCAGATGATCAAAATATAAAGTCATGGCAATTCCCCTTTCTTTCCCCCATTTGCTTTACCTGGATGTTTAATTGATTTAAAATTTACTCAAGAAAAGGAGTTAATGTATAGTATGAAAAAAAGTGCAATTTACCTACTAACTCCGTTAACTAATTTATTACTAACTATAAAGAGGTGATTTGAATGACAGATCAAGTAGCTGCTTTTAAATTGGCATTGGGTAATTATCCTACAGGTGTAACCGTTGTTACAGCATGTCATGAATCGGATCCAATTGGCTTAACAGTCAATTCTTTTGCATCTGTTTCCATTGACCCACTCCTTATTTTGTGGTCACTTGATAAAAAATCTCAGCTCCATTCTTACTTTACGGCTGCGCCAAAATTCGCTGTCAATATTTTAGCGAGTGATCAAGAACATTTATGTACATTATTTGCAAGTAAAATCCCAGATCGCTTTGCTCAAGCAAAATGGTCTACCTCCACTTTTGGACTACCGATTTTACATGATACAGCAGCTATTTTACAATGTAAATCCTTTCAGCAAATAGATGCTGGCGACCATACCATTTTCATTGGGCAAGTGATAGACATTACAAATTTCCAAAAAGAACCTCTTCTTTATCATCGCCGTCATATCGGTCAGATTCCAAAAAGCTTTTATAGCTAATATCCATAAAAAAAGGGCCACTTGTAAGCAAAGGAATCCATGCTTATTGGTGGCCTTTTGACATCGTTCAACTGAAATGATCATTATTTTTTCTGTGGAAACCTCTGCTTTTCAAGCCTATTAATTTGAACAATTACACCATCTTGAATCGTAATATGCACTTCACCAAATTCAAGATTTTGAATGGCCTTTGCAATTGCCTCTAATTTCTTATCCTCTACCTTTGCCGACTGAGCCATACGATACACCCCTTCTTTCTCATCCTTGTTGTTTAAAAGAGGCCAATGCATCAAACTGTTTGATAGCCCCTCCTATCTCTCAGTTACATCTGTTGGATTTGGCACCTTTCTTTTCGGTTGCCGAGGCTTCATTGGGCCAAGTCCCTCCACCTCTCTCGATAAGAGTACTGCGTTTCTTGAAAATAATTCTATAATTCTGTCATACGATTGTCAATATAAATTATTAGAAAACCTAGTTGAATACTTTGTAATATGTAATCTAGATGAGAGAAGTGCCTTTACTCAAGTATTTTATGCCTAATCAAAGATAAATAGATGACTATCCATTAATTTATTACGGACTCCATTTTCTCAAAATGGATTCAAGTGGACCTCGATTATGATTGGCTCTCCACCATACAGAAACAACTACACAACCTATAAAATAACAGCATGCATACAACATGGAAAAGGCAAGCGTTTGGTTCTCCAGCTTATTGCAAATGATGAGTATCCCTATGCCTATAAAAACATGGCCAACATAATGGGTTAACGACATTTGACCCGTTATAACCAAAGCTTCAATCACCTTATTTTTGCACTTCTCAACAAGATAGATGGAGCACACAATGAGGACAATTGCCGAACCCGAATTAGATAAAACATACATCATATTAGGCGGAATCGGTCCTGTATCAAACAAGTACAATGCACTCTCTATATCTAATAAATGCACTGTCGTAACCTTAATGATGACAGTTGAAAAGGTTTCCGTCATAGTGACTAGCAAGACACCTGTTGCCAGTAATCCCTTCCTTAAGGTACGATTTGTTAAATCTAAATTGCCGATCAACATACCAATGAGAAAGAAACAAATCCATGGGAATACTGGATGGTAACCATTAAACATTAAATTCCTTGTAAAACCTGTTGGTGTCCAAAAATCAAGATACTCTAGTAATACATATGTTGGATGCCAGCCAGCAAGGTAATTAAATTGGATTTGGAGCCATTGTGAGACGATGAGGATGATAGTGATTAAGAGAATCATCGTTTTCTTGGATATGACAATCAAACATGCTGCAACAAACATATAAACACCATAATAATGTAGTATGTCTCCTGTCCAACCTATCGCATATAACACCATCCCTATTGCAAATAAGAAAAGTGATCTCTTCCAAAGAGTATATCTATTCTGGCGAATAAGCATTGGGTCCTTGGTGTCTCTAGCTTGACGAGTCATGAAAGCTGTTCCTATTCCTGCTAACATGACAAATACGGCCGATGCTCTGCCCTCAAAAAGATTTTGTAAGGCGATAAGCCCTGTTGAACCATTGGCTGTAGAACCTGTAATGACCCCAAAATTTACAATGAACATACCCAGCATCGCCAGTGCTCTTGCAAAATCTAGACCTTCAATACGGCGATGATCATTTTTCTTTTTCATCTTCTCCCCCTTGAATGACACTATCTACTGCCTCCTTCCAAATAGCCTTATAGTTCAATTGGTTACCTGTTAACATGAAATTACCGATATTATCATAGAGCAGGGCTAACATCTGTGCCTTTGCTTCCATATTGGGATTATCCACTATCACCCTTAGTCGCACCCCATATTGTAAGATCTCAACAAAACTTGTTAAAAAGCTTGTTTCTAGCTCTACTAACTGTTTCATATAGCTTTCATCGCGAGCTGCTAATAGTACATATTGATTAAATATTTTATTGAAATAAGGATCCTTGCCTTGAGCATCAATGGACTTATAACCAAGCTCTAGTAATTCTCCCTTGAAATTAGTAGGAGAAAGCTCTTTATAATCCACTGCGATATCACGTTGTATTTCTTTATAAAGTTCCTCAAACAAATAAGCGATTAATTGATCCTTTGATTGAAAATAATAATAAATGGCTGGTTTTGATATACCGACCTCTGCGGCAATCATCGCTAAGCTTGTTTTGTCAAACCCTTTTTCTGCAAACATCACATAGGCAACTTCTATAATCTTTTGAAAAGTTTGTTCTTTATTTCCCATAATGCCCTCCTATTTTTTACCGACCGTTAAGTAAATAGTAAATGATATCCATCTTTTTGACAAGAAAAAACTGTGCAGAAGTCTACCTCTCTACACAGTTCACATCACATTTTATTGATTTTGTAAACACACCATCAATGCTTCGGCTGTTTTTTGCTTGCCCATTACCTTGATAGGCTGTCCATCAGCAGGTACAATCCAATGGGGCTCGTCCCCACCATATAATGATTGAGAGCTATTAGCTACCATAAATTGAGCATTAGCTGATTCCATTCGCAGTCGTGCACGAGCTAGTAAAAATTCCTCGTCACTTGTCGCTTCTAGCTTAAACCCTACTAACATCACATTTGGTTGCCACTCTTTTATTTGACCTAAAACTTTTGGCGCCTTTTTAAAATGAATAATAGGTGGCTCATCAGAAGGCATTTTACCCGCTTCCTCCATCAAGTTTCCTGATTGATCGTACACTTTATCAATGACCCAATCAGAGCCAGCAGCAGCCATAATAACGATATCCACCTGTTCTTGTTGTACAGCATGCCGAACCTTTTCTCCCAAATCCTCTATGCCTTCAAATTTAATCAGTCTCATTTGACCGTGATTCACTGGGAGCTGTGCAAAGTAACCATGCATATATACTACATTAGCACCAGCGACAAGTGCCGCCTCCGCTAAATAACAGCCCATTGTTCCTTTTGATAAATTCGTGTGCCCGCGTACACGATCCCATTTTTCAAGTGTTCCCCCACTTGTAATGAGTACGGTTTTACCTTGTAATGTCCCCATACACTCACCTATTTTCTAAAATATATACAAATATTATTTTACCGTAATGCGAGGATAGGCTTCAATAGATTCCATCAGCGTGCATTTTTTTGTTCCATCAACCAAGCACTTAAAATTTCCGCAAATTTCTTCGTTACAGGTGACGCATGGTGTTTCATTGCGATTCCGATTGTACGGTAGGCACCTTGCTTCAGCGGAATTGCTTTTAGTGTAGGTGGCAAAGTCTGAATAACCAATTGAGGTAATATACTAATACCTAATTGATGGGAAATCATAGAAATAATGCCTACTTCCTCTGAAAGCTCAAAGCGAATATTTGGTTTCACATGATACTGTTCTAACAAAACTTTGACATCATTTGTGCCTCTATAGGAAGTCATAATAAAAGGCATATCCTCCAAATCAACAATATCTATCTCTGACTTGTTAAATAGCGGACTTTTATCTGAAACAATACATAGTAAGGGGTCCTGCTGTAATTCGGTAAATTGATATTGCTCTGATTTTTGCCCATTTAAAAATCCTGCTTCTATCTCCCCACTAAGTAGCCATTGTTCAATTTCATAATAATCTCCCTCCCATAATTCCACCTGTATTCCGGGAAACTGGTTATCCATAATCCTAATAATTTCTGGCATCCAGTTAGAAGATATACTCGAAATAACGCCAATACGCAGGTTTCCTCGTGTCACTCCATGAATATGAGCTGCCTCCTGCTGCAATAATTCCTGTGCGTCTAACACCTGACGCATCGCCCTTAGCATGATATGCCCCTCACTTGTCAACGTGACACCAACTCTACTTCGATGTATAAGGGCAAACCCAAATTCCTTTTCTAAACTTGACACAGCGTGACTCACAGCGGACTGTGTTAATCCCAGTGCATCTGCTGCTTTTGTAAAGCTTGCTACCTCTGCTACTTTTGTTAAAATCTCATATTTCACTAGGCTCATCGGCATTACCTCTGCATACATGAATTTTTTTAATCCTATTCATTATAAACATTCGTTTTACTAATCTCAATACAAGATATATAGTAATTTTTAGTATAAAAACTGTTTTAGTACACAGATGGTGGGTGAACATAATGAGTATCCAAGGAAAAGCAAATGTATTAATGGTTATTGTCACAATGTTTTGGGGACTATCTTATACCTTTATGGTCATGGGGCTTGAAACATTGGCTGTTTATAATGTGGTGGCACTGCGTTGTATCATCGCATTTTTAGTAGCAGGGCTTATTTTTTATAAACGGATGATTAAAGTAGATGGTAAGACATTAAAATATGCAGCTATCCAAGGATTTTTATTATTCATTGTGTTCGCGTTAAGCTTATTTGGTTTACAATCCACTTCTGTTTCAAATGCAGGCTTTATTTTAAGCCTAACTGTTGTATTAGTACCGATATTTAGCAGTTTCATTGATAAAAAATTACCGTCCAGAGCAGTTAGCTTTGCGATTATTTGTACCATGATTGGGATTACAGTATTAACAGCACAGGGTTCATTTGCCTTCCATAAAGGTGATTTGTTAGTAGCGATCGCCGCGCTTTGTTATTCTATTTATTTACTTTTAAACAGCTCGTTTACAAGAAATGTGGAATCGATTTCATATGGTATATACCAACTTGGTTTCGCTGGCGTTTATGCGCTTATCTTAACATTACTATTTGAAACACCAACGTTGCCAAATTCAATGACATCATGGCTCGCCATTTTAGGTCTTGGTATCATTTGTAGTGCGTTTTGTTTTGTCGGTCAAACTGTTGCACAACAGTATACTTCTGCTACACATACAGGTCTTATTTTTTCCTTAGAACCTATATTTGCAGCTATGTTTGCGATGATGTTCATCGGTGAAGGGCTGACAGTGAAACTAGTCATTGGAGGTAGCTTTATTCTGATTGGTAATTTATTTGCCCAATTAGAGCATTTCCATGTATTGCGCTTTATAAAAAAGGATGACCCAGAAAAAGTAACGCAATAAAAAACAGAGTGATCCATTGTGATCACTCTGTTTTTTTATCTTTACAAAAATCTTCTATATTGCTCAGCCTCATTCATGCGCTCTTGATTTCTTAAACGCTCCTCTTGCTCGGCAGCTGTTTCTGGATGTGTTTGTAGCGAATCATAATCATCCTCACGTTCTGCAAATAATACGATACTCCCTTGTTCTACAAGATGAGCATAGTAAGCTATTTGCCCTTCGGAAAGATTAAAGCGTTTTAAGCCTTCTGTTACAGCTGAGTCGCCCGTAAACCAAGATTTGAATTGGTCAACCCAATTACCAGCCTCATGTGTTTGGACATCAGCATCCCATTTCACATCCTCATACTGTTGGGGATCTTTCGCAATAATATGGATATCCTCTTTATGATAGCCCTCAGATCGCATATTTTCTAAAATATGAAGCATTTCATCCCTTGTATGGGCCACTTCAATTTTTGGATTTTGTTCATTCATCATGTTCAATTCCTCCTAATTTGTATGGCTTACTAGATAATTACCCCGACTATGGGCAAACAAACGTTTTTTGCCGCTTCTTTACCAAACTGTAATAATTGTCATCTTGCTTTTATGCTTGTTTCCTTTTTGTCAAAATGGAATAAGTGCTTACTAAAAATGCATCCCCAAATGTTATGGGGATGCATTTATATTTTTATTTATCAAGGAATGCTTTTAACATCCAAGTATGCTTTTCGAGGGATTGATACATCGCATTGAGTAAATCCTCTGTACGGTCGTCCCCTTCCTCTGCTGCTAGTCCCATTGTTGAATTTAATGCTTTCATGAGCTTTTGGAAATCTGAAATCGTCGTTGCCACCATTTCCTCCGTCGTCTCATTTCCTGTTGCTTCTTCCACATATGATAGCTCTAGATGCTCTTTTAATGTTGCCACCGGCTTGCCATCCTTTGAAAGAATACGCTCTGCAATTTCATCTAAATTCAAGGTAGTTTCATTATACAATTCTTCAAATTTTGCATGCAGTGTAAAGAATGCTGGCCCTGTGACATACCAATGATAATTGTGCAGCTTTGTATAAAGCACAGACCATGTAGCTACTAGCTTATTTAATTGTTTGTTTAAGTTTTGTGTCATAATTCTGTTCTCCTCCAATGTGTCAATTGTTCTAGCCCTTAGTATGCGTTTCAAATGATGTTGGCTATACACACATTGTTCCCGACCAACAATATTTCAAACATGCTCCTATTCAAAGGGACTAATCACGTGCAATAATATTCATTAAGAATATTTCAACTATTCTATTAAATTATTTCACTTTCCGAAATAGTTTCGTTATAATGAAATCACTTACATGTAAAGGGGTGTTTTGGAATGGAAGTTTTACCATTACGAAAAGATGTTGCAGTAGAAGAAACGTGGGATTTAACAGAATTACTTAAGAATGATGCTGATTTTGAACCTACTTTAGCACAGCTTGTAGAGGACGCACTTAGCTTTGAACAAACGTATCAAGGGACCATTACGGATGCGCAAAAAGTCATTGAGGTATTAACGGCTTTCGAAAATTTACAAAAAAGTATCGTTCCAATTGGTACGTATGCTAGCCTAAACTTGCAAGCAGATCGTACGGATGATGTAGCCCAAATACGTGCTGCAAAATTTAGTACAGCCCTCGGAAAAATAAGCAGCGCCTTATCTTTCGTGCGTAGTGAATTACTCGCTTTGGATGAAGGCCTATTACAAGAAGCGGCAATCTTAAGCCCTCTTTACAAACTTTATTTAGAGGAGCTATTAAAACAAAAACCTCACCAGCTACATCCAGAAGTCGAAAAAGCGCTTGCTGCATTTAGTTCTACATTTGATGCGCCTTACGAAACGTATAATACGGCAAAATTAGTGGATATGAACTTTGGCGAATTTGAAGTAAATGGTGAAAAGCATCCACTAAGCTTTGTCCTTTACGAAAATGATTGGGAGTTTGAAGCCAATACAGAAGTTCGCCGTGCTGCCTTTAAGGCTTTTTCAAGTAAGCTGCGCGATTATCAGCATACAACAGCACAAGTTTACAACACACATATTCAACAAGAAAAAACAATGGCTGATCTAAGGGGCTTTAACTCAATCATAGATTATTTACTATTTGACCAAGATGTCGATCGCTCTCTTTATAATCGCCAAATTGATTTGATTACAAAAGAACTTGCACCGCATATGCGTCGTTATGCAAAATTAATACAAAAAGCTAATGACATCGATCATATGACATTTGCAGATTTAAAAATCGCCTTAGATGCTACTTATGATCCAAAATTGTCGATGGATGAAGCAAAGGAATATGTTGATAAATCATTAGCTGTTATGGGTGAGGACTACAATCACTTAATGGATAGAGCTTTCCAGGAACGCTGGATTGACTATGCACCAAACAAAGGGAAATCCACAGGTGCATTCTGTTCAAGTCCATACGGTGGCCATCCGTATATTTTACTGTCATGGAATGAACGTATGAATGAAGTCTTTACACTGGTTCATGAGCTTGGTCATGCGGGTCATTTTGCAAACACGTATGCCCATCAATCTTATTTTAATAGTCGCCCTTCCCTGTACTTTATTGAAGCACCATCTACAATGAACGAAATGTTGTTAGCGAATTATTTATTAACTCATAATGATGATGTGCGTTTTAAACGTTGGGTCATTTCAAATATTGTCTCGAAAACGTATTATCATAACTTTGTGACGCACTTACTTGAAGCCGCGTACCAACGCAAAGTATATGAATTAGTGGACGCTGGTGAATCTGTCAATGCGAATATTTTAAATCAGTTAAAACGTTCTGTGCTAGAAGAATTCTGGGGCGATACAGTAGATATTTCTGAAGGTGCTGAACTTACATGGATGCGTCAGCCTCATTACTATATGGGCCTATACCCATACACTTATAGTGCAGGCCTAACTATTTCAACACAAGTATCTCAGCGTATATTAAACGAAGGTGATACAGCAGTTGAAGAATGGTTAGCAGTCCTACAGGCTGGTGGAACAAAATCTCCAGTGGAATTAGCACAAATGGCAGGTGTTGATATTACAACAGACCAACCACTTAAAGATACGATTGCCTATATTGGTCATTTAGTTGATGAGCTTGAGCGCCTTACATTAGAAATTGAGGCTGTCCAACAATCATAGATGTTCTAGAAAACGGTTCTGTGCTTGTAAAGTACAGAACGTTTTCTTTTTTTAGTTCTAAGTGAAAAAATGTATACATATACTAGAATTAGGGCGTCCATCCACACTTTTTAGATATTTCAAAATAGACAATCATTTTTCTTCATACAAAAGTACCGTTATTATTAAGAGTACGCAAATTATTTAGCAATATACGATTAACAATTGTCAAAGGAAGTGTTCTAATTATGGTAAAACGTAATGATCCATGCCCATGCGGTAGCGGCAAAAAATATAAAAAATGTTGTGAAGGTAAACAGCAAGTAACAGTGGAAACAGTACAAATCGAAGAATTAGAGCGTGTGCTACAAACATTTTACTTAGAATATCCTGAGCGTAAAGATGTTCGTGCTTATATCGAGCATGTGGCCACATGGCAACCTAAATTAGAGAGTGTGCTACAGCGTGAGCTGATTGAAGCCATTGCTTTAGACGACTTTTTCTTCCATCAAGAGCCATCTATTTGGAAAAGTTATTTAAAGAAAACGAAGAAAAAGGCAGTAAGACCTTCTACAGTGAAAGTACTTGAAGATTGGTCTCAGCCAACATTATTTATTGGTACGGTATCTGTTGTTGAGGAAAAATATTTTAAAGCTAGTCATTTACTTACCAATGAAGAGCTCTATATTCGACGAGAAAATGATAAACCAATTCCTGAAGGTATGCATGTCTTTGCCTTTATTTTACCGGATGGAACGAAGACATCGACACATTATTTAGCTGTGTCTACATTGATTTTCTTCCCTGAGGATCATCTAAAAGTATTTGAAGAATTTAAGAAAAACTTTGAAGCATCCGAGAAAAAGGTTGGAGCATTCTTAAAAGAAGAACATCTTACTTTCTGGGAGTTACTTGTCTCCAATGGCTATAAGGGAGAGGAATTCACTAATTTTGAAAGCACTGTCCTTACACAAGTAAAAGATTTCTTGGAGCAAAATGATCGTGAAACAGCTCCAATGCTTGAGTTATTAGAGGACTATTTAATAGAAGGACAACCTACTGCGCGCAAAGAAGCGGCCATTGCTGCTGGTGCGATTCGTTATGGGCAGGAAAAAGAGCTTTTTGAATCTCTTTCCATGACGGTAAAAGAAATCGCCGCGACATTTGATATTTCTGCTTCTTCACTTACAAAGTATTACCAAGACTTAAGTAGCTATGTCGAAACAAAATAATCCTAAAAAAAAGCTACATTTATTAGCATATGCCTGATAAATGTAGCTTTTCTAATTGGGTACTTTATTTACTGTAAACTTTTAAAAGCTCTTCGCCTAAAAACTGTAGCTTTTCACCAACTGAACAGGCTTCAATACAGAAGCGATGAGCTCCAGGTTTACCACGTTCCTTACGTAATTGCTGAATGACTAAGCAATCTGCGCAATACGTATCATGCAGTTCATCTATATCCTTCATAACCGTCACTTTATCCATATGAACTCTCGCTCCTTTCACGTCCAAAATTCACTTCCTACTATTATGAAGCGTACATTTTGAACAAGCAACTATTTTGTTTATCCACTTCAGCTATTTTTTTCAAGACCTTGACTACTCGCACATGGATGTTTTACAGCGCATCCTTGTTGTACAATTATATGGAAGTCAAATTGTAAAGTAGGGATGATATGTTAGAGGTTTATATAGATGCTGCTAGTGCAGGAAACCCTGGTCCGAGTGGTATTGGTATATTTATTAAAGGTGAAGGGCAACATATACAAATTAGTGAGTATATCGGGCAAACAAACAATCATATTGCTGAATTTACTGCCTTAGTACGAGGACTTGAAGAAGCACAAAAGCTAGGCTCTACGCTTGTATCTGTGCGCTCTGATTCTAAAATCGTTGTCGCTTCTATGGAAAAAGAATATGTGAAAAACGAGGAATTTAAACCTTTTCTGGAAAAAGCTTTATTACTCGCTAACACCTTTGAATTATTTTTTATCAAATGGGTGCCTGATTCTCAAAACAAAGCTGCCGATGCTTTGGCACGAAAAGCTATACAAAGCAAAAATAGTTGAAACAATGCCAAGGGACTGTGTAAACAGTCCCTTTTCCTTCCCCTTCTATTCAGATACTTAATATCCCCTGATCCATTATTTTTATGAAATCAATTTTTTTACAAACTTCATAATAAAATAGCTATATCGCGCATAAAATTTTCTGATTAATCCAAAACGATGTTGACATTCATTGGGCACGGTGATATCCTTTAACACATTAGTAGTTTAGCAAACGAAAGCGATAGATTTGTATAGGGGGTAACAAAACGATGAAACGTATAATGACTTTAGTTATGATGCTAACAGCTGTAATCGTTTTAGCAGCGTGTGGCACAGCAAAAGAAAAATCAACAGAGAAAGACCAAACATCTTCTGATAAAGAAAAAATTATTATTGGTATTGACGATAAATTTGCACCAATGGGCTTCCGCGATGATAAAAATGACATCGTTGGTTTCGATATTGATTTAGCACGTGCAGCTGCAGAGCATATGGGCGTAGAAGCAGAATTTCAACCAATCGATTGGAAAACAAAAGAGGCTGAATTACTCAGTGGACGTATTGATTTAATTTGGAACGGTTATACCATTACTGATGAGCGTAAGGAAAAAGTATTATTCACAAAACCTTATCTTGAAAACTCTCAGGTTGTTGTAACAAAAGCAGATTCTAAAATTTCAAAACTAAGTGATTTAGCTGGCAAAGAGGTAGGAATCCAATCACTCTCTTCTGCCGCAGATGCATTGAATGGTAATCCTATTCATAAAGAAGTAAAAACAATTACAGAATTTGCAGATAACGTTTTAGCTTTATCAGATTTAAAAACAGGTCGAGTTGATGCTGTTGTAATTGATGCTGTTGTAGCAGAATATTACATGACTCAAGAGCCTGCTACATTTAAATTATTAGAGGAATCACTTGCACCTGAACAGTATGGTATCGGTGTGAAACCAGGCAACGAAGCTTTATTGGAAAAACTGCAAGCTGCATTAGACAAAATGAATGAAGACGGTTCAGCGGCTAAAATCTCCACAAAATGGTTCGGCGAAGATAAAGTATTAAAATAGGAACAGGATATTTTTGTAAGAGTTTCCTCCGCGAAACTCTTACTCTTTTTGGAGGGACATCGTTATGGCGGATTACTGGCAAACTATGATATGGCCGATGCTAGAAGGTGCGAAAACGACAGTCATACTGTTTTTTATCGCCATTCTTGTATCGATTCCATTTGGCTTTTTACTAACACTTGCAGTTAAAAGTCGCATTAAACCACTTTCTTGGCTTGCACATACGTATATATATATCATGCGTGGTACACCACTATTACTACAATTATTATTAATTTGCTTTGGTTTACCTATGCTGCCAGTAATCGGTGAATATTTAGTACTTGATCGTTTTGTAGCTGCTTGTCTTGGCTTTATTCTAAATTACGCTGCCTACTTTGCAGAAATTTTCCGAGGTGGTCTATTAGCCATCGATAAAGGGCAATATGAGGCAGCTCAGGTACTTGGCTTATCAAAATGGCAAACAACAACACGTGTCATTTTGCCACAAATGTTTCGCGTAGCATTACCAGCCTTATCAAATGAATCGGTTACGCTGATTAAGGATACTGCTCTGCTTTATGCTGTAGCTGTTCCAGAATTACTGCATTTTGCACAAACAGCCGTCAATCGTGACTTTACAATTGTACCGTTCTTTATTGCTGGTGTTATTTATTTAGTCATGACGCTTGTCTTGACTGTATTCTTTAAATGGCTGGAAAAACGTTTTAAATTTGAATAGAGGTGACCTATATGGCATTGATGGAAGTAACAAACTTAAAGAAATCTTTTGATCAGACAGAGGTTCTTAAACAAATTACATTTTCGGTAGAGAAGAACGATGTCATTGCAGTTATCGGTCCCTCTGGATCAGGTAAAAGTACAATGCTTCGAAGCTTAATTCATTTAGAAGAAATTGATGGTGGTAGTATTTTAGTAGATGGTGATTATCTTGTGCAAGATGGCATGTATGCCAAACCACAGGAAATTAAAGCCTTGACAGCTAAAATGGGAATGGTCTTTCAACATTTCAACCTATTCCCCCACTTAACGGTCCAACAAAACCTTGAAACGGCACCTCGCCTATTAAAAAAAGAATCATCTGAAGCCATTTCAAGCCGTTGTCTAGATTTATTGAAAAAAATTGGACTTGCCGAAAAAGCAAACGCCTACCCTGCCAACCTGTCTGGTGGTCAAAAACAACGGGTTGCTATCGCCCGCGCCTTGATGATGAATCCACAAATTTTATTATTTGACGAACCAACATCTGCCCTAGATCCTGAGCTGACAGGAGAAGTTTTAAAAGTCATGAAAAGCTTAGCCGAAGACCAAATGACTATGATTGTCGTTACACATGAAATGGGCTTTGCGCGAGAAGTAGCAAACAAGGTTGTCTTTATGGATGGTGGACAAATTATCGAATCTGACCATCCCGATAACTTTTTTACAAACCCACAAAACGATCGAACAAAGGCATTTTTACAAAAGAACCTAAACTAAATAAATGGAGAGCAGACTTAAGCTGCTCTCCTTTTTTATTGTATTTATTTAAAATACATGAATCGAAAATGCTTTCTATCAATAGATGCTCAATAAAATCGTGCTGTTTATAAAAAAGTTGCCCCGTTTTATCCCTTTAGATATGATTGTTGAAGGGATGGCTTTATGATGTTTTTTGTTTAAAAGAATAGAACATATGATTAAAAAGATTGATTAAATGACAATTAATTGTTCCTTTAATGATCCTATTTAATAGAATAATTTTAAGACAAAGCTAAGGTAGGAGGAATGGAAAATGGAAAAGATAGAAGAAATTGCAGCAGAACGAAGAACCTATACGGCAAACCAAAATACTCATTCCCATTGTTATGCTCAGTTAATTTTACCTCTCCAAGGAGAACTTTTTATGCATGCAGGGGCACAGGATCTTCGACTAGACCACCAAACATTATTTTTTATTCCTCCCGAGTGCAAACATACTTTTCATTCAGATGTACGTAACGAGTTTTTAGTTTTAGATATTCCTCATTTTATGCTAACTAAGAAAACGTTAGATAATAAAGGATTTTCCTTTAATTTAGATAAGCAATGGAAAGGGATACGCTACCTTATTCTGAATGAAATCGATAAACAATCTTTACATAGTTCTGCTCTTAAAGACCTATATCCCTATATTTCACATTATTTACTTCAAGAACAACAACCTAACTCTATTAGGTATATCCATGAACATTACAATGAGAACATCACAGTAAATAAGCTGGCCTCACTTGAACATTACAATCGTTCCTATTATTCGGATTGGTTTCTAAAAGAAACGGGGAAATCCCCTTCAGCATATATACAGGAAGTTCGTTTGAACAAAGCGAAAGAATTGCTACAAAATACAGATTTACCTATTTTACACATCGCAATTCAAGTAGGTTTTGAACAACAATCTTCCCTAACGCGATTATTCCAAAAACATGAGGAAATAACGCCAAGCCAATTTCGAAAAAAATATAGATTTTAGGAATAAACTAAGCAAATCATGAAATTTGGATAAAAAAATTCTGAATTTCAGTAAAAAACTGTTATCCGATGTTTGTTAAATTTTATATGGACTTGGTTAAAAGCCAAGTTACTTCTTGATACCTGTGGTTCTCTCTATAATCACGGTTCTTTTTTTGAGAAGCTACTTAACTTAAAAGGAGCAAAAAGATGGAAACAGTTTTAGGTTTATTTTTCACACTTTTATGGTCATCTGCAGCGATAGCTACAAAGTTCGGTTTACACTCTACCACCCCTTTGGTATTGGCTACCACTCGCTTTTTGATTGCTGGAGGTTTGCTATTTCTTTATGTTTATTTGTTAAATAAAAAATACCCTTGGCCTCGGTCACAGGAATGGATCCCATTAATTTTTTTAGGGTTACTGAATACAACAATTTATCTGGGTGCAACCTTTTGGGCATTGAATTATGTATCAGCAGGCTTATTTAATTTACTTGTTACAACAAATCCTTTTGTAGTTGCTTTCCTGTCCTCCATATGGTTAAAACGAAAAGTTTATTTACAAGAATGGATAGGAATGGTTGTAGCAGCATGTGGATTGTTAATTGGCATATGGCCATCTATCACAACTGGTGAGGCTAATTTATATGGTTTGATTATTTTGGGATTAGGAATGTTATCAATGGCGATTGGAAGTGTTTACTTCAAAAAAATCAATCTTGATCTCCCAGGTATTGTCATTAACACTTGGCAAGTGTCTATTGGTGGGGCTCTATTAATCCCTATCACTTATCTTCTCGAAAAAGAAAAATTTTTTATAAAATTGGATTATTATTTCCTTGGTTCGTTAATTTGGTTGGTGTTCTTTATTTCAATCGGCACAATGTTGCTTTGGTTTTACCTGTTGAAACTAGATACGGTAAAAGCCAATAATTGGTTATTTATGACGCCCATTTTCGGATACATATTAGCTGCTATTTTTTTAAATGAATCTATTACAGTGTTTGATATTACTGCAACCGTATTTGTGGTTTTGGGATTACTCCTCTCAGGAAATATAGCTAGCCTCCCTATCAAAAAAATTCATCACAGAATCCGTAGCGTTAGTTATGTTTCAAGGAAAAAAAAGGTTAAATAAGTTTTGAGCACAGAAATGCTTGAAATTATTAAAAGCGTGTTTTGATCCAAACACGCTCTTTTTCTGTTCATTTATCAAGTTTATGAATATCAATTTGATCAAACTCTCATATATTTAATAGATTTACAGCGTCACACCGGGATAAAAACAACACCTGTTGTTTGGAATCATGCCACAGTTGTTGCCATTGTGGCTTGTCACTTTGGCAAACTGTATTACATAAAAGAATTTAGTGCCCCAGAAAAAGCGTGGCGTTAAGTTTTTTAACCTTCGGCAACAAGAAACGGAAAGGTCAATATTTATTTAGGTCCCATTACTCAAAAATGTATCTCGGGACGCATTCAAAAAGGCTTCGATGGCAGGCGAAATCCACTTCTCTTCATGCCAAAACATTTGGGTTGCAAACGATGTGGCGGTCAAATCCCATGGTAATGGGATCAGTTCTCCCCTATTCACTTCTGCTGTCACAGCCATTTCAGGCAATATGGCGATGCCCATCCCGATTTTTGCACATTGTTTAATCGCCTCAGCGCTATTAAATTCCAATTCGGTAATTCCTCCCATGCCCTTCTGTGAAAGACTTCGTTCAAAAAATGTGCGATAGGAACATCCCTTCTCCGTCAACAAGAAGGTCTCACCATTAAAATCTTCAATGACCAACTCAGTACGTGCAGCCAGCGGGTGATCGGGTGATACCAAAATATAAAAGCGCTCATCCAGCATTTTTTCTCCACAAAATCCTATCTCGTGCTTGGCCTCATCCAGCATAAAAATAATGTCCACGTCCCCATCTTGCAAACTCTGTTTAAGGTTCGAATGAGTCAGCGGTCGAAACATAAGCCGAATCCCTGGATAGCGTAAGCGAAACGGACGCAATACAGCCGGAAGACGATACGCACATAGCGTTTCGTCCGCGCTGATGACCACTGTACCCGTCACCTCTCCTGATTGCTTGACGGCATGCTGTGCTTCTTCAAGATCACTCAAAATGTTGGCTACATAGCCTAGAAAACGTCTCCCTGCATCAGTCAGGATCACTTTTTTCCCTAATCTGTCCACCAGCTTAACACCCAGTTCTTCCTCTAAAGCCTTCATTTGCATCGTAACTGTTGAGGGGACATAGTTTTGCACTGCTGCAGCACGACTAAAGTTGAGTGTGGAAGCAAGCGTATAAAAAGTCTTTAGTTGGCGCAATTCCATGATACATTTCTCCTCTTAATTCAAAAAAAATGAACGTTTTATTCAAAAACGTTTCTTTGACTTAACAATAGCATCGTCGTAGAGTAATGACAAGAAAGGCCATCCATCTTTAACTATGAAAAGGAGTTTTTTACATGAGAGATTATGAACTTTATGAACTGGGAGATATTTTGCTGCAATCTGGTGACACGCTGCCAAATGCCGTTCTCGCCTATAAAACCTATGGAACACTAAATGCAGAAAAAAATAATGTGATAGTTTATCCCACTTGGTTTGCAGGTCTGCATACCGATAATGAATGGTTAATCGGAACTGGCAAGGCACTGGATCCAGAAAAGTATTTTATCATCATACCGAATATGCTAGGCAATGGATTATCCTCTTCACCAAGTAATACGCCACCGCCCTATCACCAAGCAAATTTCCCGCTGATTTCGATTTATGATAACGTGCGACTGCAGCATCAATTGGTTACTCAAAAGTTTGGTATTACAAAAATCGCACTTGTTGTTGGCTGGTCACTAGGAGCTGTACAGACCTTTCAATGGGGGGCAAGTTATCCCGATATGGTCGAACGAATCGCTCCATTTGGAGGGACTGCCATGACCCGAGCACATGCAAAGGTTGTATTTGAAGGAATGATTGCTGCCCTTCAGGCTGATTCTGCCTGGAAGAATGGTTTTTACACGCAGCAACCAAAAGTGGGACTGGCAGCCATGGGTCGAGTCTATGCCCCTTGGGGCTTCTCACAGGCATATTATTTGGAACAGCTCTATCAACAAGACGGCTATCAAACATTGGAGGAATACCTTGTGGATTATTGGGATCAAGTGTTTTTGACCTTTGACGCCAATGATTTGATCACTATGTTACGTACTGGAATCACTGGCAATATTAGCGCAAACCCAGCATATAATGGCGATTTTGAACTTGCATTAAGCAAAGTTACCCCACGGGCATTGATCATGCCAGGAAGTACGGATCTTTTCTTTCCTCCTCAGGACAACAAATATGAGGCACAACATATGCCAAATGCCCGCTTCCTCCCAATTGAATCGAAATGGGGACATTGTGCTGGAATTGGACAGCATGAACTAGATTCTGAATTTATTGATAAAAACCTAAAAATGTTCCTGCTTGAATGAAAACTTTTTTACACTTGACTTTCCCCTGCACGGGAAACTATATACTTCCATTAGATTAAAGATTGGAGGTGATATTTTGTTTAAAATCAGTGTGTTTTCCAGGCTAAGCAAAGTATCCTTAAAAACATTGCGTTATTATGATCAGATCGGCCTATTAAAACCAAGAAAGGTAGATCACGACACTGGTTACCGTTACTATTCGGCAGACCAACTGCTTGAGCTCAACCGAATCTTTATTTATAAGGAATTGGGGTTCACCTTGCCACAAATTATACATTTGCTTCACGAAGATATTTCAGTGAAGGATATTCAAGGGATGTTTAAGCTGAAAAAAAGTGAAATCCAGCATATCATCGATACGGAACAAGCCAAGCTCGCTCGGATTGAGGAGCGCATGCAACTTATAGAAAGAGAAGGACAAGTAGAATCAGGGCAAGAAATTAGGATCAAAGCTGAAGGCGCTCAGCAGTTCCTTTCTTTGAAAGCGCGCGGGAGAGAAGAAGACATTCCAGAACTGTTTCGTACATTTAATCAATTATTAACAAAGGAAACCCGCCAATTGGCTCAAAGTCCACAGGTCGTTTTATGGAAAGAAATAGAGGGAAAAGAGGATGAGTTTGAATTTGAAGTCGGTTATTTTTTGACCCGTGAACCTCCAGTATTCCCAGATATATTTCAACTTCGGACGCTTCCTTCAGAGCCAATGATGGCCACAATGACCTTTCGTTCCGATTCTAACTATGCTTGTACGGCCTGTGTCGATTTAGCTAAATGGATTGCGAAAAATAACTATCAGATCAAGGAAAACGAACCTGGTAGGGAAATTTATTTACCGTTATCTACAACGCAAGATGCACAATTAATGGAAATACAGATTCCCATTATAAATAGATAACTAAAGAGGCGGAGTGGATTGAATTGAAAAATAATCTGATTATCTATGTGCTAGCATTTGTTGTTTTTTTAATCGGCACGGTTGAATACATTATTACAGGCGTAATTGAAATGATTGCCACGGACTTTGGCGTAACTATTTCCGAAGCTGGGTTATTGGTGACCGTATTTGCCCTCGCAGCAGCCATTATCGCACCCATTCTAATCGCCCTAACGATAAATATGGACCGTAAAAAGTTGCTCATCGTTACCCTTAGTATGTTCATTGCCAGCAACGGACTGGTGTTTATAAGCCCCTCTTATGATACCGCACTATGGATACGTATTATTCAAGGGGTTAGCGGAGGAATCGCTACAGTGGTAGCCATGGCAGTAGCTACTCGGCTGGTTGAAAAAGAAAGAAGAGGCCGTGCTATCGGCATTATTTTGATGGGTCTAAGCAGCTCACTAGTGCTGGGTGTTCCGATTGGCACATTTTTTAGCGAGATTTTTGGATGGAGAGTTTTGTTTATTTTGATCGGTTTATTAACCATTCTTCCCCTGTGGATCGTCTATAAAAAGGTTCCAAAAATCAAAGAAGAAGAAGCGGTTACCCTCAGGATGCAGCTCTCCATTTTGAAAGATACAAAAATTCTAACTGCCTTAGCTATTACTTTATTTTATATCGGTGGATACTCTACACTATTTACGTATATCACACCTTTCCTGCAAGCCACATCGACGCTTTCCATAACCGAAATTAGTGGCATTCTATTCCTAGCGGGAATTTGTAGCTTTGTCGGATCAAGATTAGGCGGGCAATTAGCAGATGCAAAGGGATCAAGATTCACAATTAGTTTCGGATTGCTGTTACAAGGCGCAACGCTCTCTTTATTCGCTTTAGCTGGTGTCAATCTCATTGTATTAATCTTGGTTTTAATGATTTTTATGTTAGCGACATGGAGTATTTCCCCTGCCCAGCAACTATTTTTGGTCACTCTGGTACCTCGCAATCCAGATATTGCCCTTAGCGTCAATACGTCCTTCATTCAATTTGGATTTGCGCTGGGATCGGGATTAGGCGGGCTTGTCATCAGCCATACTTCTGTCCTGAATTTGAATTGGATCGCTTTGGCTGCAGTAAGCATCGCTTTTCTTCTTGCCATCTTGCTATTCAAAAAAATGAGTAGTGGTATTGAAAGCTCTATTGTTACTAAATAAAGATATTAAATAGCCCCAAATCTCTCTACATCCTTCCTTTATATTGATATGCTCGATTGAAAATCGGCATTTTCAACAATAGAGGTAGGGTGTTTTTTATAATCTCAAAACAATTCGTCAAAACCAACGCAAGGGTTTATGACAAATGAAGAAAGACCACCTTTTGATGGGTGATCTTGTATACTCCGTTTTCAAAGCTTGTTACTGATTTACCAGATAAACGGAATTAATTTTTTTGTTTTCTGTTTATATACTGTAAATTGTTCTCCGTACTTGTTCATTAGATAATCATCAGATTTTGGAATATATCCAAATACAAATACTAAGAATAGACCTAGAGGGATAAGCAAACTATAAATATTGTTAGAGATTAGCGCTAAACCCAATACCCAAAGGCAATCCCCAAGATAATTAATATGGATGGCATATTTAAACAAACCACCTGTATAGAGCTTCCCTTTATTAGCTGGATTGTCTTTAAAAGGTTTTCTTAGCAACTCCGAAACTGTGTTTAACATACTCCCCCCTAAAAACAATATCCAGCCTATAATAAGAACTGTTAAGTTTGGATCTTGATTACTAGTAATCATTAAGATAGGGAAACCTAAATAATAAATCCCAAAAGCTACACTATTCATAATGGCTTCTTGCCATGCTATACCTCTAGGCAACCATATAAACATCATAGCTGTTAATCGTAAAGCTGTAATAATTAAAGCAATAAAAAGCCCAAGTGAAATGCCTGATTTGTCATAAGTAATGAAAAGCAAATAATAGGCAATGACTAAATAGATAATTTCAGCAACTAAAATCAAGATTTTTTCTTTTATCGTTGGCTGGTTTATGCCATACATTGTATTACGCTCCTTCTTTTATTCATTTTATTGGAAAATATACTTCTACAATATTATTTTCCTCCGATGTGCTATAAGGATTCGTTTGATAAACTTCAAACGGGGCTCCATTCAGTTTATAGTTATTTTCTTCAATCCACATATGTAGCTTTGTATGAATAGAAGGTAATTCATCATAAGAACCAGTAAGCGTAGCCATTGCGCAAAGGCCGGGAAAAAACACTTTTGTTTTATTTGTAGCCTCTGCAAGGGGTATCGCAATTTCTACATCATATTTTTCTGGTATATATTCTGAGCTATGGAAAATTGCAAGTGGCTTTGCAATAGGTACTAAATTTTCAAACAAAATTTCACTAAACAACTCATTAAAGTGTAATAGAAAATCAGCGGTATTAATTTGTTTTCGTTGGGATAATATATGAAAGGTTAAGTGATTCATAAGTTTAATCTCAATTTTATCTAAGTAACCCATGATATGTTCCGCTTCATCTAACCGTTGAATATCTAGCTTTAGTTTTTTTAAAAGTGAACAATAAAATGTCATATGTTGTGTTAGTTTTTCTTGTTTAGCTTGCATTTTAGCGTTAAGAAAGTCGGTATCTTCCCAATTAGCTAGAATAACCTTGATTTCTTCAAGCGAAAATAAATAGTTTTTTAATCGCGTAATCAATAAAGCGGTTTCTAATTGGGAAAGATTATAGTAGCGATAGTAATTTTTACTGTCTATAAAAGCAGGCTTCAAAAGCCCAATTTCATCATAGTAGCGAAGCGTCTTCAACGTGAGATGCGATATTTTCGAAAACTCACCAATTGAAAGCATAATAATCACCTCCTTTTTTAAATTACTTTAAATATAATGTTTCCTGTAAGGGGAAGGTCAATTAATATAGTTAAATTTTATTTTTTGAGTAGAGAAAGCATCTATAGCTTTCGAGACCATTCAAATTTTTTACTGGCTGCACACCCTTTAATAAAAAGCAATTAGGCTTTGTTAGTTTATGTACATTACTTCACAATCTTAGTTGTGACACAAGTATAGATCCAATAAAAAAATCATCTCTCCATAAGAAATTTTAGAGGGAAGATGATTTTAAGCAATCTTTATTAAAAATTATTCAAACTTTGTTATTAATTAGATGATATATAATATTTATAGAGCCTTTTGGTAAATAATAGTCCAAGTAAAACACAAAAAGTTAGCCTTCTATACTTTTCACAAAGCCAGCATAATTTAATGATGGCTTTATAAAATATCGCTTCTTCCACCAAATATGTAGCATGCATCACGCAATCTGGTGTTGTCACTGAGAGCTAGTATGGATTAGATTTTTCCTAGTGTCTTAGCCTCCCCGCCAAAAGATATATCTTGTCATATACGCTAATTTTACCTTTTTTAGTGGATCTCTCAAATTTCTGTAGGTCATTATCAACCTTCATATAGCCCTAGATCATTAGAAAAAAACCATCTTTATTCCATTCTTAAAACGTCTCCACATTGTTATTTTATTGACATCTAACTGTAATATTACAATGCTAAAATCATTTTCGTATCAAATTTTAACATTGTAGGAGGAATTAAAGCATGAAGAGTAATAAAAAGTATAGATGGGGCATGAAATTAGCGGCATTGGCATTAAGCTCATCCGTACTTTTTTCAACAGTAGAATCAGCATCAGCTGCGACCTATACCGTTCAATCTGGTGATTCTTTATGGAAGATTGCCAATCAACACGGTGTATCCTATCAAACATTAATGAACTTAAATCATTTATCGTCTTCCAATATTTATATTGGGCAAAAATTAACGATCAATAAACAACTTTCTTCCACACCGAATACGTCATCCAAGTTACTACAGGTGGCTAAGCAACAATTAGGTGTCAAATATACATTTGGTGGAGTAAAACCAAGTACAGGCTTTGACTGCTCTGGCTATATCACATATGTCTTTAATAAATCTGGTATTTCAACACCACGCAAAACGGCTGCTGGATTTTATCTTTCAGCTAAAAAAGTAAGTACACCTCAAGTCGGAGATATAGTGTTTTTTGCTAATACATATAAAGCAGGAATTTCTCATGCAGGTATTTACATTGGCAATAATCAAATGATTAACGCTAGTAATGATGGCGTTAGTATTGCAAACATCAATAACTCCTATTGGAAAAAACATTTCGTTGGATACGGCCGTTTGTAAAAGAAAAAAACAGTTGGGACAGTCCCAACTGTTTTCCTATATATTTACCACTTTTTTCGGTTTCATCTTAGCAAGTCGTAGTAGATAAATAATAAAGACAACCCCGAGTAAACCTGCTCCTGATAAGTAAACATATGCATAACCTGCCTGTACGGCCACCATCCCTAAAATATAAGAACCTAGGGCAATGCCAAGGTCAAACATTGTAAAATAAGTTGCTGTTGCATAGCCACTTCGTTGGATAGCTGTGGATTGTACGGCTAATGCTTGCAAGCTTGTCGTAACAGCTCCGTAGCCAAAGCCTACAAAAATGGCTGCACTTAAAAATAGCACTGGACCTTCAACAAATGCTAGCATGATAAGCCCGATCGCAAAAGAGATAATACCAGGAATAATGACAAATTGCGGTCCCTTTGTATCATAAAGTTTACCTGTATATGGTCGTGTAATTAACATAGCTGCTGCAAACACGGCATAAAAGAGACTAGCAACAGCCATTAAATCTTTTTGCTGTGCATAGACCGATAAAAATGATAAAACACTTGCATACGAAAAAGCTACTAAACTAGCAATCGCTGCAACGGGCAATGCCTTACGCTCAAATAAATCGTGGAATTTAAATGTTAATTTCCCTTCATGTGCAGGCTTTGGTAAATCGTCAGTATTAACCGTTAATGCTAAAATGCCTCCAGCTAGAATACAAATACTCATGACAATAAATAACACGTTAAAAGTACTATATTGAATTAATAATAAACCGATAAATGGTCCAATTACGACAGCTAGATTCGTAGACATCGTGAAGTAACCTAAACCTGCCCCTTTTCGCTTTACTGGAACGATATCCGCAGCTAATGATCCTGCAGCCGTTGTAATAATACTAAAGAAAATCCCTTGAATAAATCGAAGACCAAGTAAAAGTCCAAATGGATGAATAAATAAATATAAGACGGTACAAATAAAATAGCCAGCGATGGATAGCACTAGTAATTTTTTCTTACCAAACACATCTAATAATTTTCCTGAAAACGGACGCACAATAATGGCTGATAATAAAAAGCCTGACAATAATAAGCCTGCTTCCTTATCTGTCTGATGTAATTCACCAATGGCATAAAGCGGCAAAGTTGTTACTAGTCCATAAAAAACAAAAAACACAGAGATATTTGTTAAAAAGAGACTGATGAAACGCTTTGTCCATATTTGTGTATTTTCCTCTTGCTGCATGTCAATCAACCTTTCATTTTTTCCAGTAATATCATAAACTGCTGCTGTTCCTCAGCAGTAAGTGATCCTACCATTTCTTCCTCAAATGCTAAAATAGTTTCTGTAATGGCTGGTAAGCGCTCCTCAGCCTGTGCAGTTAAGGTTACAATTTTTTCACGCTTATCCTCCCCGTCCAATCGTTGGACCCAGCCCAAGTTCTCTAATCGTGTAATAGCTCTTGTAATACTTGGTGCTTCTACATTTAAATATTTCCATATTTGCGTTAAAGTCATCGGCCCGTTTTTATGTAAGCAATATAAAATGGTCCATTGTGAGCTATATAAATGATGCTGCTTCAAGACTTCATTTAAGCAGTTTGTTAAATAACGACTTTTTTGGAATAAAGCATGGAATATCGGATTCATATGGTCTACCTCCTGAAAATTTATTTACCTAGCTAAATAAACTATACGCTTCATTTTTTCCTTTGTAAAGCAAGTAATATGATAAGGTGGATCAATCCTAAGCAGGAAATTTTTTGCATGTGTCGAATAAAGCTAGTAGATTCACAATGAAAAGGAGATGGAGTCATGGGGAATAAGGTTTTAATACTTGCTGGAGATGCAGTAGAGGCTTTAGAGATTTTTTATCCTTATTATCGTTGTCTTGAGGCAGGCTATGATGTCACAATTGCAGCACCATCTGTCAAGAAATTACAAACTGTATTACACGATTTTGTAGAGGGCGTTGATACATACATCGAGCGTCCTGCATACGGTTTAGAAGCACATGCCTCTTTTGCAGATGTTGATCCCACACAATTTGATGGTTTAATTATTCCTGGTGGTAGAGCGCCCGAATACATCCGTTTAAATGAACATGTGCCGACACTAGTGAGCCATTTCTTTGAAACCAATAAGCCAATTGCTGCTGTTTGTCACGCCGCACAAATTTTTGCTACTATCCCCGAAGTACTAAAAGGACGTGAGCTTACAGCTTATATTGCTTGTAAGCCAGAAGTTCAAGTAGCAGGGGCCACTTATATTGATGCCAATCTTCACACAGATGGCAACTTAGTAAGTGGACATGCTTGGCCCGATCTACCAGGCTTAATGCGTGAGTTTATACAAAAGTTAGAGGGTTAAAAAGTGAGGATGCCTAAACTTAGGCATCCCTTTTGCTTTTATGAAAGGCTTTCTTGTAATTCAATTTTTTCTACTTCTTGCGTGGAGGTTAGGTAGCTGATTCTTACATAAACTCCAAATTCCTTGTCGGATTGCTTAAGCCATAGCTTAAATTTTTCAATAGTTGACGTCCCATGTATTTCTTTCCCTTCATGTAAATAATCTATAATCTTTGCTTTAGGATATTTTGCCTGTACCTCTTCTACCGCTAGTTTCCCCCACTTAGCATAGGCTGGCGTTTCTTGCTGTGCCAAAACAATCTCAGGGATATGTAATGGCACAGCAAGCAGAATTCCAAGCGTTACATAAACGTTTTTCACTTAAACCCCTCCTAATTAAACTGTATAGAATGGTGATTAAAGTAAAAAATAAGAGCTCCAAAAGTATTTACTTAAGGAGCAAGATTTGTTATTGTTTCGGCTGTTGAGGATTATTATGAATGACTTGGTTAAACTCTGCTGAGTATTCTTCCCGATCATTCTTTTTATGTGTATCCTCTTTCTTTTTCTTTTTAAAGCTTGTTTTTCTTTTCTTCGCCATTGCTTACACCTCCAAATAGTTAGTTCTTTTTATTGGACTGTTGATTTTTATCATGATTCGTTTTATTGTTTTTATTTTTGGCCTTCGCATCAAATTCTGCCGCGAACTCCTCATTCAAGTTGTCATTCGGGTTGTTATTATTGCTATTACTTCTATCGAGGTCTTTGCTTTTGTAGGTGCCAAAAGGATTATGCGTTCTGACATTCATTGTTTTTTTGCTGTTTTTGTTATTTCGATTGCCCACAGTTCTTCACCTCCTACATGTAATTTGCTCAAGTAGTAGCGTTTATATGAGGTATTTTTTTCGGGCATTTATGTAAAAAAAGAATGAAATTCACTAACTCATGTTAGATAGACTAAACTAATAAGCGGATAATACGTTCAGTATAAGGACATATTTTATTACATAATATAAATGTTAAATATATTTCGAATCATCGTTATATTATTTACAACATAGGCAGGCTTCTTTGTAAGGCTCTTATTGACCCCTATTACAACAATAACCTTTTCTAATGCCATTAATTGTTGTTGTGAAAATTGATAAGAAAGGTGGATATGATTAAATATGATTAATGAATGATTTACTTTCAGTAAAAGAGGTTACAGAGAGAATGCCAAAAAGCGAAGAAACTATTAAGGTTACTTGTTGATCCTGAAAAGAAGACTAAGAATATGGGGGTGAAAAAGTCCGTGTGCAAGAAGTCATTTTAGAGAATAATGCCAAACGATACATGTTAGTCAATAATAATGGATTTCCTATACTGCCTGTAATGAAATATATAACGTTCCTCATTGTCTAATTTAAGCGAAGTAGGTGTCCTGCCTTAGCGACATATGCACAAAGCCTGAAGATAAGCAGAATTCATGTGTTGTAATAGAAAGATGATACTAACACGCAGAAATAATAGGTTTAGACCTCTTAAGCCCCCTTTGATATAGGGGTTGCCTTTGTATGTAGCCCAAATTTATGCTTAAAAATATAATTGGCTATAATAATAGCCAACATATTACAAAGGATATTTAATTAAGAAAAAAACAGCCATACTAGATGTAACATAACACCTAATCCGGCTATCTTATTATTTCAATTTATTAGAAATTTATATTCTACAATTATATTTCAACCTCTGTTTCAGACAAATTCAATGCTTTTCCGCCCACCTTTACCTCAATAATTTCTTTCCCTTGAGTGGTTAACGCTATAACTATTTCTGAAGGTTTTTTCATAGAGTAACCTTGCTCAACAGATATATTAATTACATTTTCCTGTTTAATTTCACCATATTTATATAGATAACATGAAAGGGCACCATTGGATGTACCAGTTGCAGATTCTTCTGGAATTCCATATAAAGGTGCCAAATTTCTACAGTGAGCATTTGAACCCTTTAGTGATTCAAGGGTAAAAATATGATAACCAATGGTATTATATTTACTACTGATATTTGTTACTTTTTCAAAATCTGGCTTTATAGAATTTAATATATCTAAGTTTCTAATCGGTACAAGTATATCCCTAAGGCCAGTAGATACAATTTGCACTGGTAGATCCTCCAACATTTCATCTATAGTAATATTTAAGGAATCTGCAATTTCTTCCTTGTCTATTATTTCATAATAGCTTGGAACATTTTGATCCATCATAATTGATCGGTCTTCCATTACTTCTACATTTAAAATTCCAGCCTTTGTTTCTTGAGAATACTTTCCTGGTTTAATATATCCTTGGCTTGAAAGTGTATAGAACGCTGCTATCGTTGCATGGCCACAAAGATCAACCTCTTCATTAGGTGTAAAGAATCTAACCTTGAAGTCAGCAAGGTCTGACTTCATGACAAAAGCAGTCTCACTAAAACCGATGATACCTGCTATTTTTTTCATGTCCTCATCTGATAGATAATCAGCGCTAAGTACCACTCCGGCAGGGTTCCCTCCCTCAATGGTTTTTGCAAATGAATTTAATGTATAAACTTTTAACTTCATTATATGATCCCTCCAAATTGTATATCGATTTTATATTTGCACGATTGTTCCAACATTCATTTCTTCTGCTTTTGATACAATATATTTTGAAACTGCAAGATCCTGCAATGCTATGCCAGTACTATCAAAAATCGTAATTTCTTCATCACTTGTACGTCCTTTCGCATTTCCAAGTATGAATTGTCCGATTTCAGTCAAATTGTTTTTGCCTAATATACCAGCCCTTATAGCACTTTGTGTTTCTCCGACTGTCGATGCTTGTGTAATATCATCTACATATACAGAAGCTACCTCAAAGATTTTTTCATCTATTTCCTGTTTTCCAGTCATGTCTGCCCCCACACAGCTGAAATGTATGCCTGGCTTAATCCACTCCTTAAAAATCAGTGGTTTTCGCGAAGGTGTTATCGTAATTACTGCATCGGTTTCTTCCAAAGCTTTCACTGGATTTTCTACAGCTACAAACTGAACAGACTCAATTCTTTGTTTCCAACTCTTATTATAAGTATCGTTGATATCATTTATGATTTTATCTAGTTCCGTCTTTATTGAATACTGGAATTTTGATGCATTTTCATATTTTACGGGGTCATATATATATACCTTGTTGATTGTCTGAACTTGAGATAGAGTGGCTGCTATTTGAAAAATCGCCTGAACTCCTGTACCTACAATCATTAGTGTTTTTGAATCTTGTTTTGACAAGTGTTTCACGCCTATTGAACCTGCTGCTCCAGTACGCATTCCTGTCAAATAACTTGCGTTGAGCATTGCCTTAGGAAACCCATTCTTCAAATCAAATAACATAGTCAGCCCAGTTATAGCTGGAAGCCCTTGATTTTTATTATCACCAAACCATGAAACGAGTTTTAATCCAAACACATCTTCTTCATTAAGCATCCCTGATTTAATATCCATTTCTGCCCTACCCTCAAAAATCACCTCAGATACCATGGAGAATAGTCTCACCTGATTGTTGGCTTTAAGCTCATAGGCTTTTTCTACACATGCTACTGTATTCTTGATATCAAGAATGTTCTTAACATCATTATCACTTAGAATTCTTATTGGTACCATAGTTATCATTATCCTTTAAAATTTTAATATCTTTCTGTGAATGTAATTGTATTTGAACAACAACAAAAAGTCTCCAACCATTCTTGGTTGTTATTTAACCAACCAAATGATAAAGTACAAATACTATGATTTTGGAGGAATTTTATGTGGGATATCAACTGGAGACCTGATAGAAATAATCCTTATCGATTGAATATACAGATTGTTAACTTCATAAAAGATAAAATAGCAACTGGAGAATGGCCAGTTGGTTTCAAATTGCCAAGTCAGCGGACACTTTCTGAAATTTTCTGTGTAAACAGAAGTACCGTAGTATCTGCCCTTGAAGAGCTGGCAGCTGAAGGCCTTATTAGCGGTAATGCTGGTGGAGGTACAAAAGTAATAAACAATACATGGACATTAATGTCCATTAATCATTCATATAATTGGCTTCCCTATATATCTTCGGGATTACATCAAAAAAATCAAAATATAATGCAGCAGATCAATCAGGCTGAATTCCAACCTGATATCATCCGAATGGGGTCCTGCGAACCTTCCCCTGAATTAATACCTAACAAAATGATTCAGGGCGTACTAAAAAAACTGTCTACGTCTATGGCGTCGCTGGGTTATGAAGAACCAAAAGGAAATATCCATCTAAGAAGAGAGGTATGCACATACCTTAAAACAATAGGAATAGGAGCTGATCCATCCTCAGTTTTGATTACCTCTGGTGTTTCGCAGGCACTGCAGCTTATTTCCCTTGGCCTTTTGCACACGAACTCAGTAGTATATGTTGAAAAACCATCCTACCTATACTCTCTTAGAACCTTTCAATCGTTCGGAATGCAGCTTTCGGGAATCAAGCTGGATGAAGAAGGTATAGAAATAAAAGAATTGGTTGATCGACATAGGCGGAGAAAAGGAGCAATGCTTTTTACAATACCTACTTTTCAAAATCCTACCGGGAGTGTCATGTCACTTGAAAGAAGAAAAACGCTTGTTGATGCGTGTGATAGGGAACATTTGCCTATTATCGAGGATGATGTATATAGGGAGCTTTGGTTTGATGAACAACCTCCACAGCCATTAAAGGCATTTGATAACAATGGACTTGTATTATATCTTGGTGGAGTATCGAAGAATTTAAGTCCTGGTCTTAGGATTGGATGGATTGTTGGATCAGAAAAAGTCATTGAAAGATTGGCAGATATAAAAATGCAAACTGATTATGGAACCAGCTCACTCTCTCAAAATGTAACCACAGAACTATTCTCTAGTGGTCTTTATTATCAGCATAACGATATAATGAGGAAAAATGTTAAGATCCGAAGAGATGTTGCTCTTGAAGCATTAAAGAAATATTTTACCGGCATCGGTACATGGAGTATCCCTAGGGGCGGCTATTTCATCTGGCTTAAGTTAAATGAAGGTATATCTATGTACCAGCTTTTTACTAAGGCCTTAAGTCGGAAAATACTTGTTCACCCTGGAAATTTGTATGAGTTTCATTCTGATCAATATTTAAGAATTTCTTATTCTTATGCATCCTTAAATGAAATTGACTATGGAATTAAAACTCTTTCAGAATTGGTAGCAGAACAAACTTTTTAAGTTTCATATAGAGATTTAAATATGGCAGATAATTACAAAAATGAGTATTGAATAACCAATGTATGAGATTAGAAAATCTGGCAGCTAAAAGGGATTTGTACCACAAGAAAATCGAACAGGTTTCTTTTATAAGCAGAAATGCTTTTTCTAATGAGGTATGTTAATTGAATAACAAAGGACATAACATATTAGTCATATATAATATGTTATGTCCTTTTTATTTCACTTTTTTTATACTAAGTCTGGATAATTTGTCTTAGTCATGTTCATTCTTATCTGTCTCTAGACAACCGTATATTCCGTTATATTTAGTAATGCTCCCACAGCTCCAGAAAAGCCATGATCATTAATAAAGACAGGTGTATGCTTTTTCGTGCGTGTATAATTGGCGATCACTCGGGTAAGATGTTCATTATTGCTGAGAGTCGATCCAATATAAACGATATGCTGTGTATTTTTTTCTTCGGCATATTGAATACTAAGTGTTGTGATTACTTCACCAACGAGTCCCTGAACAGTTGCAATAATATCCTCAGCCGGGTGTTGCAGTGATTGTGTGATGCCAACTTTACCAAAATTACTCGCAGTTAAATGACCGTCAATAGGTGTATCCATTCCTTGATAAATGTCTTTGACTAATAAATCTATACCTTCTCGATTGCCATTTGCAGCCATCTCGCGAATTTCATTATAATCTGTAATGCCTGTTGTAAGCGCTGACAATCCTATTAATGTCCCGCCACCAACGCCTGTCCCACCTACGCGTATATGTGTATTGTCTTCCATATAATGAATGGAAGTACCAGTTCCGATATTAGTAATCATACTACGTTCAAATAAGTAGCCTTCTTTATTCAACAAAAAACGAACACCTTTTAATGTAGCTTCAAATTCTACTATATAATGAATCGATTTCATTGTTTTAATGACATCAAGTAATTGTTCTGTACGTCCCCCCGTAACACCAATATCCTCAATATCTGGATGATCAATAATCCAATTTTTCACAGACAACAAATCATTTGACGGAAAGGTTGTTAAAATAAGTTCATTGTCTTGATCTAAATATGCAACCTTTGTCAATGTGCCACCTGCATCAATACCTATAGCCTTTGGCATACAATTCTCCTTTGTGTTTATTACGTAACTTCATCTATTTAATGACCATTACGCTAGTAGTCAGGCAACTCATCAAGTTTCATGCCTTCATTGGTGTCAAGGATTTTGCAAGGAGTTTTGGTGTGCCAAAATCCTGACTAACTAGTTATTATACGAGAGCTTGAAGCTCTGTACAGTTCCCCAAATCGTGTAATGATATTTTCGCCCTTTCTAAACTTTAACGCTGTTGAAATGATTGTGCAATAACTTCATAAACATTCATGAAAAAATCACGAAAAATATCAAAATTTTTCTAATCTACTGCGGAATCTTGACGAATTATAATACTTTATCACCATTCTACTAAAAAAACAAAAAAAGTGAAAATGCACTGCTTGAACACAGGCATTTCCACTTTTTCTATTACATTTTGTAATTATTGAGCTGAATAACCACCATCAATCACTAACTCAGCACCTGTTATATAAGAAGCTTCATCTGATGCTAAAAATAAGATTGCATTGGCTACTTCCTCAGGTTGGCCAAGACGTCCCATTGGTGTAGTTTTTACCAACATGTCCATGGCTTCTTTTGCTTCAGATAATTTGGCTGTCATTGGTGTTTCAATAACACCTGGGAAAACCGTATTGACACGGACATTGAAAGCACCTAGCTCTGTAGCTGCTGCACGAGCAATCGCGCGTAAAGAGCCTTTAGATGCTGTGTAGGCATTGAAGCCTGCACCAATAATCGCTGTGTAAGAGGCTGTATTGACGATTGAGCCCTTTCCTGCTTCCTTCATATATTTAGCCGCATGTTTAATGCCAAGGAATGGACCAAAAGCATTGATATTGTGCATGATTGTCCAATCAGCTTGTGTAATTTGATCTGGACCTTTTTCTGATGAAATACCTGCATTGTTAATCAAAATATCAATTCGGCCATATTTTTCGACAATTACTTTTGTCACTTCTGCCCAGTTTTCATCAGATGAAACATCCAATTTCATGCCCTCTACATTTTCAAGCTCTGAGATTTTTGCTAGGTTCTCCTCGTTAATATCAGCTGCAATGACTGTAGCACCTTCTTGTGCAAACAATTTTGCCATTGCTGCTCCCATTCCTGAGGCGCCGCCTGTAATCATAGCAATTTTATTATTTAAACGTCCCATTTCTTTAAACTTCCTCTCTCGTGAGATTTGTGTTGTTGTACTAGCATAAACCCGCACTTTTTGGCCACACAAAAGGTATAGGTTTAAATAGTTTACTATTAAACTATATCATTATTAGGAACCGTTTTCAAAGAATATCTCCCTATTCATGAACAATCTGTTTTATCTTTCCCTATTTTTACGATACGATATACTATAGATGTGGAACCATTTGAACGGAGGAATACGAGTGAAAGATCAAAAAACACTTTATAAAGAAGCGATGCAGGTTTTAAAAGATACAAGTCGCACTTTTTATATACCTATCACTTTCTTAAAAAATGATTTAAAAGTATCGGTAGCAGCTGCCTATTTAGCGATGCGTGCCATAGATGAAATAGAAGACCACGAACAGCTTTCTAATGATGTAAAATTTGATTTACTATCGGCAACGAGTGAGCTATTAAAGGGCACATTTAACGAAGAGGCTTATCAAGCGTTGTTAGCTCCTTATGCAGAACAGCTTCCTGAAGTGTCGCTCCGATTAGCAGATTGGCTAACATTCTGCCCTGAGGAATCACGGAAAATAGTACAGGCTTCTACAAGTGAAATGGCATTTGGTATGGCAAAGTGGGCAAAAGCCAATTGGCAGGTGCATACACGAGAGGACTTAGATGATTATACATACTACGTAGCAGGGCTTGTAGGGACAATGTTGTCTGAGCTTTGGGCGTGGGGTGCAGACGTTCAAACTGATCGCGAGTTAGCAATCGGCTACGGTCGTGGACTTCAAGCGGTCAATATCTTACGTAATCAGCATGAAGATCTTGATGAACGTGGCGTAAGTTTCGTTCCTGATGGTTGGACACGTGAGGATTTATTTGCTTATGCTGAGGAAAATTTGGCAAAAGCAGATCTCTATATGAAAGATATTCATAAGCGCACAATTTTGCTATTCTGTCGCTTGCCACTTGCTTTAGCCCATAAAACATTGAAGGCTATGCAAGAAGGACGAGAAAAAATGACGCGCACAGAGGTTGAACAAACTGTGGAAGAGGTACAGGCCGACTAAAAATGATCAAGCCCCAGTAAACCAATACTGGGGCTTTTCCTATTTACGTATAAATAAGTTTAACAATCAATTCATAGCTCAAATAAATGGAGAGCATTGACAATAACATAAGCACGACGTTTTCCACCTTACTCCCTGTTTTCGTCGTTAGTGGAAAACGAATAGATATAGTCGCGGGGAAAAATAATTTTACCCCTTTCTTCGTACACATATCTAGCACGATGTGACTAGCCATACCAATGATTATTCCAATAGAAATTGCCTTGTACGGAACGAAAGTATGTAATACCAACGACATGAACAATAAAAACAGCAAACTATGGGTAAAGGAACGATGGCCAAATACCATATTCACCAGCTTCGATACGATAGGAAATTTCCGACCAATTTTACTACCTCTATGACATATATCTGGAAGTAATGCGCCGATAACACCTGCACCTACTAAGACAAGTGGGTTATCATTTGAAAACTGTGCAAAGGCTAGACTTGCCGTGATGCCCCCAACAATATGGGTATTCCCTTGCATAAATTACTTCCACCCTTCTTACGCTTATTGTGAACCTTCTTAATGTAACATAAATCCGCCCATTAGGGAACATACATTCCGAACATACGCTCGAAAATATTTTCATCCAATAATTGTATAGCTATAAAATATATGGCTAAAAATAAGGATGGAGGTTATTTATGAAAGCTTATAAAGGACTACTTTTAATTTTTTTGACGATGGGCAGTAGCGTATTTCTTTGGTATTTTGCTACACCAATTGCCCCTATTCATCCACTGAGCAAGCTTGGTCATATCATCGGGGGCTTAGCGATTACAGGACTATTCCTTGTGTTTCTTTTCGCTACAAAAAATAAATTACTAGAGCGTTGGTTCAATGGGCTAGCGCGACTCTATTTTTATCATAAAGTACTGGCCATTTTTTCACTTGGATTCATCATTATACATGGTCAATTACAAAAAATGGTTCCTGATGAAGAACTGCCACAAACTTCACTTCATGAATGGGCTAAAGAGCTTGGCGAGCTCGCACAATATGGCTTTATCATCCTGATTGTACTAGCATTCTTAGCAAAATTTTTAAAGTATGAGCATTGGCGCTGGTTACATCGCCTACTGCTTCTTCCTTATACAGTAGGCATTTACCATACTTATTTTTCTAGCCAATATGATTTATTACAGCCCTCAGCTATAGCAATTTTCACAGCCCTTACAACAACCATTGGATTTATGTCTGCCCTGTATATGATGACGATGTATCAAGATATGTTCTTTCCTTACAGCGGATCTATTTCCAACATTCAAAAACTGAATTCCCATGTCATTGAATTAGAACTGACCCTCACGAAAAAGCTCCATTATCGTCCAGGGCAATTTCTCTTTATAAAAATCTTTCAAGAGGGCATTGAAAAAGCACCACATCCTTTCTCCATTTCGGGTGGCGATGGAGAAAAAATTATAGTGACAATAAAAACAGTTGGAGATTTTACAAGGCAGGTTTACGACCACATTCAAATGAATACCCCAGTTGCCGTCGATGGTCCATTTGGCCATTTCAACTTTGACAAAGGTGCCAATCAACAACTATGGATTGCTGCTGGCATTGGCATTACACCATTTCTTGCCTATTTACAAACAAAGCCTGAAAAGAAAATTGATTTATATTATTCCTTTCATGGTCTAGATAATATTGTATACAAGGATTTTTTACAGAATTATGCGCAAACAAATGATCATTTCACGGTCACTTTTATCGATACGACACAGGAAGACAGGCTCTCTTTTGACCACTTGACCATACCAAAACAGACAAGTATTTATATATGTGGACCCGAAAAAATGATCAAACAATTCAAATCGTCCGCTCCTACTAGCAAGATAGAGTGGGAGGGATTTATATTCAGATAAAAAGAGGGTACATCTAGTACCCTCTTCTATTAAACATGAAATTTAGCCGTTTCTTCCTGCAAATATTGAGCTAGTTGGGCCAGCTGCTCTGTTGCTACAGCCATCTCATTCATGGTAGAGGCCTGTTGCTCAGTGATCGCTGATACATGTAATGTTTGATCATTTGTTGCCATTGCCTGTTGGCTAATCGCCTGCACTTTCTCTGTGACCTCCTGGAGATTATGAAAAACATCTTGTGTCGTTTCCTTTGTGTTACACATTGTATTTTGTAGCCTTTCAATAGCAGAAGTAATTGTATCGAAAGTATTGCCAGCTTGCTTTACAGCATCAATTCCTTGATGCACAATCTTTCGACTTTGCTCCATCATCATCCCTGCTTCATTGATTTGCTCCTGTATCGTCAACACAACTTTCGCAATGTCCGAAGATGTGCGGCTTGTTTGATCAGCAAGTGCTTTGACTTCTCCTGCCACGACGGCAAAACCTTTTCCAGCCTCACCTGCTCGAGCTGCCTCAATAGCTGCATTCAGGGATAATAAATTGGTTTGCTCTGTAATGGCTGATATTAACTGACTCATTTTTTCAATTTGTGCCGACTGCTCCTTCAAGTTGCTAACTAAACTCGCACTTTTGTCGACCTGTGCATGGAGCTGGACAAAGTCTTCCACAAAAACGCGAATTTTTTTTGAGCCATCTGTTGCTATATCAGAGGTCGTTACTGACTGTTGGACGGCATCATTCAAATCATCCATAGCCGACTTCATATTCTGTCCTACTTGAGTTGTGACAGTTACTAGTTGCCCACTGACTAGTTGTTGTGCACTAGTATTCTCAGCAACATCTTGCATAGAAATGGCTACCTCCGTAACGGTTTTATTGACCTCCTGTACACTTGCCGTTAATTCCTCGGCAGTTGAAGCAACCGTCTCTGTCTCGGTAACAATCCGTTGCATCATCTTACTTAATGCTTCCACAGAATCATTATAATAGCGAGCCATTTCACCAAATTCATCTTTCGTCTGGACAGCCATCTTTTGGGTTAAATCACCTGTAGCGAGATAGCCTAAATATGTATTCATCGTTGTTACTTCCGTTCTAATATAGCGAGCTAAAAAATAGATAATCATCGCCATCAATACAATGAGAATCAAGCTAATCACTATTTGTTGCTGGAGCATTGCTTGTACCTCGCTATAAAGCTCATTCGTGGGCACCAGTAAAACTAGTTTCCAAGGCATATTCTGTATTTCTTTATATTGGAGCGTAAAATCAATACCTTCAATTGTTGTATGTATTAGCTTTTGCTGCCCTGATAATTGTTCAATGGGTATATTCAAAAACTCTTGAATCGTCCCTTTATTTACTTTTTCAGCATCAGGATGCGTTAAAAAACCTCCATTTTCTTCTATTAAAAATGCATAGCCACTATTACGTATTTTCACATCGGATACAATAGATTGGATCGAATCTAACACATAATCCCCTGTAATCACACCAATTGACTTTTGATCTTTTACAATTTGAGTGCTAAAAGAAATAAACATTTCTCCCAATGCTTCATCAAAATATGGGGCTGTATGGGCAACTTCGGCGGAATGAATACTGTTGCGATACCACTCCTGTTCATGAAAATGATAGGCAGGATTCTCATAAATATCAGTCGTTACGACCTTTCCTCCTTCTTTATAAGCATACGGTCCAAAAAGCTCACCCTTTACTACATCTTCCTCTAGCCAGAGTCCCATACCATATGTTTCTTTATTCAACGGCAATAACTGCTGAACAAAGCGAGTAAATTGCGGTCTTGTCATCATACTATCAGCCGATTCTATCGTTGTTTTTGCACTATTAATGAGTTGTATATGCGAATGTAATTTACTCTCTACAGAGCTTGTAACATCATCCGCTAGTAAGGACATTTCATTTTCAATAGAGCTTTCAAGTTCATTGGATGCGCTCAAATAATTCATGATGGACATACCACCTAGAAAGACAATAATGACAGGAATAAGTATCCCTATTTTTTCCATAATTTTTTAATTACCCATTAACCTTTTCATCCAACTTCACTCCAACCTATTATTTTTGCTCTATTCCCTTTCTAGTATAAATGGAGGATGTCTACCTAAATATGTTTTTTTTGTAATTTTTCATATAGCTTGATAGAAAAAGTCTTCATTCAAGAATCTTTAATTCAGGCAATTTACTTGGAATATGAAATCATTTATCGTATAGTAAAAACGCATCTTATAATGAAGGAGCCAAAATTAATGACAGTAACAAAAAACCATTTAAATAAAGTCATGCATGACCGTAAATCTGTTCGCAAATACGACGAAAATTATAAAATACCTCAAGCACAACTAAAAGAACTACTTGAAGAAGCAACATCTGCGCCATCTTCTAGTAACTTACAGCCATGGCGTTTTTTAGTCATTCAAGATGAAGCCATCAAAAAAGAGTTACGTGCCATTGCTAACAATCAAGAACAAGTGGAAACTTCTTCTGCTATTATTGCTGTTCTAGGCGATACAAAAATGTACGAAAATGCTGAGGCAATCTATACGAAAAATTTTGATCTTGGTTATATCGATGAAGCAACAAAAGATTTAATGATTAATAACTCTATCAACTTATATTCTAAGCTTCCTCAAGAAGTTTTAAAAAATATCGTTACATTTGATGCTGGTCTAATTTCCATGCAAATCATGCTTTTAGCAAAAGACATGGGCTATGATACAGTGCCAATGGGTGGATTTAATAAAGAAGCCTTCGCTAAACACTTTGATTTAGCCGATCATATCGTACCCGTTCTTTTAATTGCGATTGGTAAAGCAGCAGCTCCAGCCTATAATTCTTCTCGTATTGAGCTAGAGCATATCGCCAAGTTTATGTAATACATGTGAAATTGTCACCTTCCTATACGGTAAGGTGCTTTTTTTATGAATTTTTTGGCATGTAAGGAGCCATCACAAACATAGGATAGTAATGTTTGTGAGCAACAAAAGTAGAAAAACTCTAAAAATGATTCTCTAAAACTAGCATAATAATTTTCCCAAGGATATTTTTTGCATTTTTTTCATTCATTACTCAAAAAATCATCATGTAAGACTTAAGAGAAGTTTTTATTCTAGTACATTTGTGCGATTTCTACTAAAAATTACATATAAATGGTTGTAGATTAAACACAATGGGATTGGTATGATTAGGAGGTATTTTCTTAAGAAGGGAGGTTTTACTGATGGATTATAATGATTCATATTATTACTCTGATTTAGATGCAGCCCTAGGCGGCTTATTTATTGTAATTATTTTAGCATCTCTGGTTATTGGTTTAATCGCCTACATTATTAGTGCACTAATTTATTTTATGACATCTAAAACAAATGGTTTTGGGGATGTAGCCTATATCGCTTGGATTCCTATTATTAATGTATACAGTCTTTTCTTGCTGACTGCTGGTGGAGAAAATCGGGAAACGATTCGTGCAACAGCTTTAAAAAATACGCTCATTTATGCGGGCTTGTTAATCGTTTCACTTATTATTCCATTTATCGGCTTACTCGCATCTATAGGTGCTGCAGGCTTTACATTGTATTTCACATATCGCCTATTCTATCGCTGGTGCGGTGAAACTGGTAAAGCAGTACTATACACGATTTTAATGATTATTACAGGCGGATTGTTCTTTGCTATTTACGGTTTAATGCGCATGAACAAACCATTCGTTGCCTAATTCACCATCAAAAACCTCTTTATGTCTTCAGACTAAAGAGGTTTTTTGGCGTATTTTTACATAATAATGTCGCATAGTTTTAGGAATTCCTTTTAATGCAAAGAAGCCATTGTATACTAAATATCGAACTCTATATTCTAAATAAAAGATGTTTGGTGGTGCTTCCATTCTTGTAAGTAGTTCTAAAAGAAATGTTCCTGTTTGAATAAAATCTATGTTTCCTTGTTCCCGATGTAGTTGTTCGAGTGTCGTCACAATGAATGAGTCATAATAATTCTCTGGTACCGTTTGAACGTGCTGATGCTGCCATTGACGGAAAATCTCTTTTGATTGCATCAGACTTTCCCATTGCTGGAGTAGCATCTGGTGTTCCTTGACTGACAGTTGCTTTACTTCATACAGATCTGGGTTCCATTGACGATTGATCGCATGCTGATCAGCAGTGTCTATGAGAAAAATATCATTAGGATGTTCACGTAGTAAAAAAAGGAAAAATCGAAGCCCACATTGCTCTTCTGTATTGTTTCCGTACCAAATATAGATGGGTAAATGCATCGGAATATCGCGTATTTCTCTGATCACATTTATCAATTTAGTATGACCAACAAAATCATCCATCTCATCATTGATATTTTCTATTAACCACTCGTGGCGAAATACCTGTCCTCTTCTTTCATCCAGTTTCCACAGCGGTCCGATAGACAAATCCTCCGGAAAGCCAATGACATATTTTGGTGGAGCAAGTGCCACTCGTAATGAACCTGCGGCAGATTCTGAGCAAACGATATGTACCTTTTGTGCATTTGTCATAGTCACACATTTTCTTTGTTGCTGAATGTAATCATTAATAATGTCTACCATATCACTGAGTTGATCCGGCGCAACCCAAAAGGACCACCCCTCCTTAGGATTTCTTCCTTCATGCCGAAAAGCTGTAAAAGGCTCTGATGGCTGAAGCTCATACCCCTTCCATTCACCCTTTTCCATCACATTTGTAAGTGTGACATAATCGAAATTTTGAATTTTGTATACGAACACCTGATTTCGTTCACATAAAAAATATATAAATGGATCGTGCATAATTGTTTCCATTTACTTAACCTCCTTCATAATGACCATCTCTTTCATCATTTTTCAAAAATGCAGGTAGCTAACACAAGAAGTATGTTATTATTATAGTTAGAAAATTTTGAATTTCTGTCAAGTAAAGGGGATTGATGAATGTGTATGAAAATATTTTAAGACATCCAGGGCCAACACCGATTCCAAAGAAGGTTCAGCTTGCGATGAGTCGGGATATTTTTAGTCATCGCAGCCAAGAATTTGTGGAATTATATCGAGAAACGATTGAAAAAGTAAAGCCTGTCTTTGGCACGACACAGGACATCTTACTGTTACCATCCGGTGGGACAGCTGCACTTGAAGCCGCAGCAGTCAATACTGTCGTAGCTGGTGAAGAAGTTGTGGTCATTACCGTTGGAGCATTTGGTGACTATTTCGTTTCCATTTGTGAGCAATATGGTTTCCATGTACATAAGCTTGAAAAAGAATGGGGACAGGCTTGCACACCAGAGGAACTACGGGCATTTTTACAGCCATTACAAAATATCAAAGCCGTTTTTGTCACGTACAACGAAACATCTACAGGCATTTTAAACCCTGTCGCTGAATTAGCACAGGTGATTCATGACGAAACAGATGCCCTCGTCATCGTGGATGGCGTAAGCTGCATCGGTGGCGCTCCTGCAGAAATGGATGCCTGGGGCATTGATATTTTGGTGACAGGCTCTCAAAAAGCGATGATGCTTCCACCTGGACTTTCTCTTGTCAGTGTGAGCGACAGAGCTTGGCAAGTTATTGAAGAAAATCAAACACCAGCCTATTATTTAAATCTATTAAGCTATCGTAGTTGGGCCGAAAAAGGTATGACACCAAATACCCCTACTATTACGCTCATTGATGGACTGCATGAAGTCTGCCAGCTAATTGAGCAGGAAGGTGGCTTTACACAAACGGTTGCCCGTCATGAACTCATGAAAAACATGGTGCGTAGCGCAATGAAAGCATTACACATCGAGCTCTTAACAGAGGATCGATACGCCTCACCTACCATTACAGCTATTAAAACACCAAAAGGGATTGAACTTGGTGAATTTTTAACACACCTTAAGCAGCATTATCATTTAGATTTCGCAGGTGGCCTTGGCCATCTACAAGGTAAAATCTTCAGATTCGGTCATATGGGCTATTGCTTCCCAAGTGACATTTTACAAGCCGTATCCTTACTGGAAGCCGCACTCCAAGATTTCTCTTACGATTTCCAACCAGGGGTAGGCGTCCTTGCTGCACAAGAAGTATATTTAGCGGCTCAACGTAAAACATTACAACGTTAATTTGAAAACAGGTGAAGAATTTTTCTTCACCTGTTTTTGTATGAATGAGGCTTTGTGGTTTTGATTGGGCTATTTTTGGGCGAAGCGCAATCCCCTATTTCTAATTTAAACAAAATCTCTGCTTTTAGCCAAATATGTAGCACGCATGCTGTCAGGGACCATACTGCCACCTGTTGCCCACACGAGATGTGTTGCTTGCGACATATGCTTTGCAAGTTTGTGCTGCGCTATATAATGTTCACCTTTTTGCAGTAAGCGAATGGCGCCAAACATTCCTGCATGTGCAGAGGGTTCTAAAAATAATTCTTCACTGTCCATTGCTAAACCTAATGATGTAAACAATTCTTCATCTGTCACCGTATAGCAACCACTTATATACGTCTCCATCACTTTTCCTACAAATTTGGATGCGCGGCCAACCGCGAGACCATCTGCTTCAGTTTTATTGTCTAACTCAATATCCTCTACACAGATAGCGTCATGTAGCCCGGTCATTAAACCGAGTGTCATGCAAGGCGAGGCCACTGGTTCTGCGAAGAAAATATGCACATGCTCACCGAATATTTCACGTAATCCATATGCAACTCCACCCGGTCCTCCCCCTACACCACATGGTAAATAGACGAACAATGGATGTGTGCCATCGACGGAAACATTCGTCTTATCTAATTGGCCTTTTAAACGCATTGCTGCGACCGTATAACCTGCAAAAAGATCCTTTGAATTTTCATCATCAATGAAATGACACATCGGATCTAGTTCTGCTTCTTGACGCCCCTGTTCAACAGCAACACTGTAATCAGCTTCATATTCAACCACTGTGGCACCTTTTTCTCGCAGTAAAGCTTTTTTCCATTCCTTGGCGTCACTCGACATATGTACGACGACATTAAAGCCGAGCTTCTTGCCAATAATGCCGATACTTAAACCTAAATTCCCTGTAGAGCCAACTGCAATTGTGTATTGCTGGAAGAAGGACTGAAATTCCGCTGATGCTAAGCGCGCATAATCATCTACTTTTTTGAGCTTTCCGCTTGCCAATGCCAACCTTTCTGCATGCTTTAATACCTCATAAATTCCTCCACGTGCCTTGATAGAGCCTGAGATAGGTAGAGCATGATCAGATTTTAAAAGCAGCTGACCTGGGATGAACAGTCCATACTCATTTTCAAGCGCTCTTTTCATAGCAGGGATCTCCAAGATAGTTGATTCGATTAGGCCATTACTTGCCACAAGTTCAGGAAATGCCACTTTTAAATAGGATGAAAATCGTTGTAACGTTTCCTCTGCCTCTGCTACTTCTTCCATAGTAAAGAGCGAAGTTTTCGCCTTTTTCATCCAATTTGTATTTTCCCATAATACAGTTTCTTTATTTGCTATTGCTTTTAACTGTGGAAATTGCTCAAATAGTTCGTGTTTACGTTCATTTTTCATCTGTAGATCCCTCCATTTTTTGTGCTGAAATCGCTCGTTCACAAATTTGTCGAAATTTCATTTCAAACGAAATATTGTTTTCTTGTGTCCTTTTTTTAGGACCCCTGGTACGTCCACCTGCCCGTCTAATTTTTTGACCAACATGGCGCATTTCGAGCAAACGTTCGATATTTTCATTAGACATTTCTCGTCCATTTTGGTCCATTGGATACCCCCCTCTTGCTAAAACCATTGCCGCTAACCCATAATCCTGTGTAATGACAATATCATGTTTTGAAAGCGCGTTCACTAGCGTAAAATCAACCGAATCTGGACCTTTCGGCACAATAATTGTTATTACATTATCACGTTCAACACGGTGGGATGTATCGCAAAACAAGATAGTTTCAATCTCAAATTCAGATGATACAGATAGCGCCAAATCCACTACTGGACAGGCATCAGCGTCTATAAGAACCTTCACAATAAAGCATCATTCCTTTCTCATAATTAGATGAATCATTCTACTATAAATTATTTTAGCATAACATTTATTTGACCCCACTTGCTCAATTTTTCACAAACTTGAAAAGTATTTTATTGAATAGTTTGAAAAATAGATATACGATACACCTATCAACTAAATGGGGGTTTTTACTATGACAATTACAACTGTTAGCAATGAACAATTAGCTAAAGAATACGTAGATGGCGTATTCGAGCAACTGAAACAACAGAACTGTCATCAAGCGGAGTTTCTACAAGCAGCTGAGGAAATTTTCATTTCATTAGTACCTGTATTCGCCCAACATCCTGAATATATTAAGGCCAATATTTTATCTCGAATTGTTGAGCCAGATCGTATTATTTCCTTCCGTGTTGCTTGGCAAGACGATAACAATCAAGTGCAAGTAAATCGTGGCTACCGTGTGCAATATAGCAATGTCATGGGGCCTTATAAAGGCGGTCTGCGCTTCCACCCTTCCGTAAATGAATCCATCATTAAATTCCTAGGCTTCGAACAAATCTTTAAAAATGCTTTAACAGGGCAACCAATCGGTGGTGGTAAAGGTGGATCTAACTTTGATCCGAAGGGTAAGTCTGATTCGGAAATTATGCGTTTCTGCCAAGCATTCATGACTGAATTATACCGTCATATTGGGCCAGATGTCGATGTTCCTGCTGGTGATATTGGTGTAGGTGCTCGTGAAGTGGGTTATTTATGGGGCCAATATAAACGTTTAACAAAAGCAAGTGAATCAGGTGTATTAACTGGGAAAATCCCTGGTTATGGCGGTTCTTTAGCGCGTAAAGAGGCAACCGGTTACGGTACAGTTTATTTCGTCAATGAAATGTTAAAAGATGCAAACGATTCATTCGAAGGAAAAACAGTGGTCGTTTCTGGTTCAGGAAATGTTTCTACGTATGCCATCGAAAAAGCACAGCAATATGGCGCAAAAGTAGTTGCATGCTCTGATTCTTCGGGCTATGTTTATGATCCAGAAGGCTTAGATTTAGATGTGATTAAAGAAATTAAAGAAGTAAAAGGTGACCGCATTTCAACTTACGTAAGTTACCGACCAAATGCTAGTTTTACAGATGGCTGTACAGGTATTTGGACGATTCCTTGTGACATCGCTCTACCATGTGCTACTCAAAATGAAATTAATGGTGAGTCAGCTCGTACATTAATTTCAAATGGTGTCAAAGCCATTGGCGAAGGTGCAAACATGCCATCTGATCTTGAAGCAATCAACGAATTCCTAAATGCAGGTGTATTGTTCGGACCAGCAAAAGCAGCGAACGCTGGAGGAGTTGCTGTATCAGCCCTTGAAATGGCACAAGATTCAAGCCGCGTATTTTGGTCATTTGAAGAAGTAGATGCGAAACTTCATCAAATTATGAAAGATATTTATTTAGATAGTAAAGCAGCTGCTGAAAAATACGGCTTCCCTGGCAACCTAGTGATGGGTGCAAACATCGCAGGCTTTATTAAAGTAGCAGATGGAATGCTTGCTGAAGGCATCTACTAATAACTTGATCTAGCAATCCGTCATGAATCCACTATCAGATTTCGGAACATTCCAAAAAAACAAGATGATTACGATTATTCGTTCTCATCTTGTTTTTTTGTTGCAAATTTGCAATAAATGATAGAAATAAGTGTTTAAAACGAACATTTTTTATATTAAATATTTAAAACATTCGTGTTATAATTTTAGAGTACTATGAATATTGGAGGGTTTTTTGTGGAATTATTATATACAGGGAAAACAAAAAATGTGTTCAAATTAGAAGATGGTCATTATTTATTAAAATTTAAAGATGATGTAACTGGAGAAAATGGCGTGTTCGACCCGGGTGCCAATACTATTGGTTTAACAATTGATGGTGCTGGCTTAGCAGGTTTACGCTTAACTTCTTATTTCTATTCTAAATTAAACGAACAAGGTGTTCCTACTCACTATGTAGATGCAAACTTCGATGATGCCACAATGACTGTAAAACCTGCGACGGTTTTCGGGAACGGTTTGGAAGTAATTTGCCGCTTCAAGGCAGTTGGATCATTCTTACGTCGCTATGGTGCTTATGTGAAGGAAGGTCAAGATCTTGATGCCTTTGTGGAAGTTACTATCAAGGATGACGATCGCCAAGATCCTCCGATCTCAGAAGATGCATTAGCTATGTTAGACCTGTTAACACACGAAGAATATGCCATTTTAAAACAACGTACAATTGAAATTTCTAAATTTGTAGGAACTGAACTTGCTAAAAAGGGCTTAACGCTTTACGACATTAAATTGGAATTCGGCCGTGATGCCCAAACGAATGAAATTTTATTAATCGATGAAATTTCTGGTGGAAATATGCGTGCTTACAAAGGTGAGCAATATATCGAACCATTAGAGCTTGAAAAAATCATGTTAGCTAACTTTTAAGAGTCGCCGTGTGCGGCTCTTTTTTTCGTTAAAATAGCTTATTTTTACTTTCTACGAAACTTTTCATTGTATCACTCGTATACTAACTATGCGTAACATGCAATTATTCTTTTATTTTGGAGGTAGTTTGATGGAAAATTTTAATGACTCACCGAAAGAAGAAAGGCCAAATGTGAATCCGTTTGTATCTGTTTGGTTACATCCAAAGCAAACCGCCCGCTTTATGATTAACGAAAAATCAATCGGCTTTGCGATTTTGGTTTTGTCCATTGGTTATATCGGTTCAATCATGTCAGGGCTGATAGATTCGGAATTCTTATCTAATTTATCTCCTTGGCTATTGGCTTTACTATGTGTAATTCTTGCCCCAATCGCTGGTATCATTGGGACAGCTATTTCCGCACTTATCTCATGGCTATTCGGTAAACTATTTAAAGGGACTGGTACGTATTCAGACTTATTTAAAGGGTTAAGTCTTACAGCTATACCATTTATAGTGCTTATTCCACTTTACATTATTTGGTTAATAACTTCCCCAGAGTCTTTACTGGATCCAAACTTTATGGGCTCACTGCCATGGATTTTTTGGCCAACGATGTTAGTAACTATGGTTGTTAGTATTTGGTCTTTCGTGATTTCAGTGGGTGTGGTAGCAGAAGCACACCAAATCTCTAATTGGATGGCCTTCTTCACCCTCTTTATTCCTGGAATTATTTTATTCATTGTGTTTTTTGTACTGTTCTTTATTATCCTCATTGGAGTTATTGGCGTTGGCATGATGTAAAAAATCTCCCCTCTCATTTAAGAGAGTGGGAGATTTTTTTATAGTTTAAATTGGGCAATTAATGTCTTCAATTGTAAAGCTAATGTCGATAATTGAGCAGATTTCCCTGCCATATCCTCCATTGAGCTACTTGTCTGTTCAGATGTCGCCGTCGTTTGCTCAACACCCGCTGCAGATTCCTCTGCAACCGCAGCAATTTCTTGAATAGCGCTATTCATTTTTTGACCATCTTCGGTTACTTTTGATAAATTATTGGAAATCAATTGAACACTTTCTACAACATCATTAATAGAATCACTAATCGTAGTAAACGTTTCACTCGTAGCTTTTATTTGATTAGTACCTTCTTTTACCTCCTGATAGCCATCCTCTAATGAGCTCGTGACAACATCAAAATCTTGCTGGATATTTGTTACGATCGTTGTAATATCATTAACTGAAAATGCTACTTGTTCTGCAAGCTTGCGTACTTCATCTGCAACCACCGCAAATCCTTTTCCATGTTCACCAGCTCTCGCCGCTTCAATTGCAGCATTTAAAGCTAACAAATTCGTTTGATCGGCAATGTCTTTAATCACCACGACCAATTTTGAAATTTCCTGTGCTTGCGCATCTAAATTTTTTACTTTCTCTACTGCATTTTGTACAATGCTATCAATCTTTTTCATTTGAGAATTCGAAGATGTCATGAGCTGACTTCCTTCATTGGTTAACCCTAACACTTCAACAGAAGATTGATGGATATGCTCACCATGCTGATTTGTTTCGCGTAAGTCCGCTGTAAAACGTTCCATTAAAGAGGTTAATTCGTTGGAATGATTCGCTTGCCCTTCTGCACCAGATGCTAATTCATGCATCGTAATAGCGACTTGCTCAGCTCCCATATTAACTTCATTAGCTGATTGTGAAAGCTCCTTACTAGAAGTATTGATTAAATCAGATGCTTGAGCAATATTGTGTATCATGTCCTTCAATTTAAATTGCATTTGATTCATGGCGCTTGCTAGTTTGCCTATTTCATCTTTTGAACGAATAGTCATGCTTTCTTGCGTTAAATCGCCCTCTGCGAATCGTTCCATCGCTTGGACCACTCGGTTAATAGGTTTAGCCATACTACTTGCGTATTGCCAAATAACAAATATCCCAACAATTATGGCTATACCAATCACAATTAGCGTTGATTTTAGAATACTTTCTGCTGGTTTATTAAACTCCACTAAATAGGTGCTGGCACCAATGACCCAACCCCAATATGGATCAGTTTCTGCATAAACCCCTTTTTTCTCCAGTTGATCGGAATTTGGTAGTGGCCACGAATAGGAAGCAAACCCACCACCTTCATTTCCTTTGGCAATGATTTCTTGTATATACTTAACTCCATTATCATCCTGTTCATCCCAGACATTAGTCCCCTCAATGTTTGGATGCGCAACGGAGTTCCCCTTTTGGTCAACAACAAATATATAACCATTATCACCTAGTTTAATATTTTTATTAATAGGGCGCTTTCCTTCACTATCCTTCTTCCCTAAAATAGCAACCTTTACTTTTTCTTGTGCTTCTTCTAAAGATAAATCGCCTGACTCTACCTCTTGATTAAACTGTTCAATCATGGCAATGGTCATTTCGACACTATTTCTTAAATTTTCTTTCCCAACTGTTTCTAAATTTGCTTTACTTTGTTGATAGCTTAAATTACCTAAAATGATTAGGGGGATCATTAAAAGTAATAATGAGAAAACAATCAGCTTGGCTTTAATAGACCTAAATTGAACTAATGATTTCATATTTCCTATCTCCTCTTTGTTTAATGGACTTAAGACCCATTTTTCTCTAAAAAAATAACAACATTATGTATTTGTGCTTTCCAAATTAATCTCACAAGGTATTACCTTGTACTTATCAATTTTATTACATCAAAAACCAAACAACAACATTTTTCGAGAAAATTCGATAAAAAAATGTAGAAAAGCATACCATTGCTTTTCTACATCTGCCGTATTTCAATATCTATTATTTGTTAAACTGTTAGAGCTGTATTTTGTTGGAATAGTTCCGATACCCCCGATTCGACTGCTGCGCCACTTACTGCCCGTGAGACAATGGCAACGACACGCTCATCCAGAGATTTTGGAACAATATATTCCTCTGTTAGCTCCTCATCACTAACAAGTGAAGCGATTGCCTCCACTGCTGCTAGTTTCATTGTTTCATTAATATCCGTTGCACGTACATCTAATGTGCCACGGAAAATGCCAGGGAAGGCAAGGACATTATTAATTTGATTCGGATAATCTGAACGACCCGTACCCATGACGCGTACCCCCCATGCCTTGGCATTTTCATACGTAATTTCGGGATTAGGGTTGGCTAATGCGAAGACCACTGGATTTTCATTCATAGATGCTATATGTGCCTCTGTTAATAGATTCGCAACCGAAACTCCGATAAAGACATCCGCATCAACAAGCGCGTCATTCAAAGTACCATGTAGTTTCTCAGGGTTTGTTAAATGAGCAACCGCCTCTTTAATCGGATTCATGCCTTCCATACGCCCCTCATAAATAATACCTTTTGTATCGCACATAAAAATATTTTTATAGCCCATTTGTACAAGGATACGTAAAATAGCAATACCTGCTGCACCTGCACCGTTAATGACTACCTTCATCGTAGCGATATCCTTTTGCACAATACGATTGGCATTAATCATAGCTGCTCCTACTACAATTGCTGTCCCATGCTGATCATCATGGAACACTGGAATATCACATTCCTGACGCAAACGATCTTCAATTTCAAAACATCTTGGCGCTGAGATATCCTCTAAGTTCACAGCCCCAAATGTCGGAGCAAGCGCCTTCACAATGCTGACGATTTCATCCGTATTTTTCGTATCTAAACATATTGGAAAAGCATCAACATTGGCAAAACGCTTTAACAAAATCGCTTTCCCCTCCATGACTGGTAATGCTGCTTTAGGACCTATATCCCCTAAGCCTAAAACTGCTGTACCATCTGACACAACTGCCACCATATTACCTTTCATTGTATAGTCATAGACTAGCGATGGATTTCGTTCAATTTCCACACATGGCGCAGCCACACCAGGTGAATAAGCCAGACTTAGATCATAAGAATCCTGTACAGGTACCTTTGATATCACCTCTAATTTACCGCTATAGTGTGCATGCATTTCTAAAGCTTTTTTCATTACGTCCATTCCATCCCATCCTTTTCCCTTTGTTTTTCATTATATTTCAGAATCATAATACTTTGTGAAAATATAGTCAATAAATATTCTGTCAATTTATTTTTTCTTTCAAAAACACCGTATTTTATGACTTCAAATACATTTTTCTGTCAAATTACGTTTTTCACAATCAATTATTTTAAAATATCTAATACAATGATGTGATCATTAAAAAATGTACAACTATAGCCATTCAAGCTGTTCAACTTTTCACATAGTATTTTTCTTGTGTAAATGAGAAATTTTTCACAAACTTATGTAAGCGCATCCATTGAGTTAATTGGGTTTGTCACAATTTATTCACATTTTTTCACAAAGTTTTTTATTATTGCAGTCCATAAAAAAAGAGCCCTACAGAAAGGACTCTTGTGTAAAGTGACGGATAAAAGCATTGATGATATGTTTAGAGGACCATTGCTCGCCAGACACTTTAATAATTGGATATTCTCGTGGGAAGATGCTAGACGTCATCTCCTCTACGGAATAACCTTGTTGAAATAAGTGACGTACTTTCTCTTCCATTTCTTCAATATACGCAATTTTCTCTAGTATTCTGTTTCGTCCATCTACCAAATAACCTGCATGACAGCAATAGACTTCGTTAAAATCATAGTTTAGTAATTTCTTTAAGGATGCTAAGGTATGTACTATATTTTCTTCATCGAGTACCACCTTTGTTTTAGTTTGAACATATAAATCTCCTGTAAACATTGCGCCCGTTTGACGATTATAGAAAGCAAGATGATCTGTCGTATGGCCAGGTGTTTCAATAACGTCCCATACGGCTGTTTTCGTTTGCAATGTAGCCCCTATCGGTTGTGCCAGAAAAGCTGGTCGCTCCCCCCATAATGCTTGGCGATACATAGGATAGTCACCCTCATGAGCACAAATTTGAAGGGAATCACGGTGCAGATAAATCGGAACATCCTTTTGTTGTTGAAGCCAAGCGGCATTACCCGCATGATCCTCATGCGAATGAGTTAGTGCAATTTGCTCAACTGGTAAGTCTTTGAAAAATGATTGAAACTCTTGTGCCAGCGAATTTGAGCCTGTATCGATTAATAATCCATCAACAAAAAAGCTATAAACACTCATCCCAAACCCTTGAAGCGCTACCTTCCCCAGTGCACATTGGACATCGCGATGGTGTTGAACTTCTATCCTCGTATCACGTTTAAACATCCACTTTCCCCCTTTTAAAAGAGTGTAGCATAAAATGAATGACGAGTCATTTTGATTTCTATCCTTCCATTCGGCGATTCTAACCGTCTGTTTAGGCATGCTATCCGTCACTTACAACGTTCTATCCGTCAACAAAAAAACGCCCACCAAAGTGAGCGTTTTTAATCAAATTCTATTCATTTGTCCCTTTTTCAACATCGTATTGTGTAATCCAATCACTAAAGCTACCTACATATAATTGGATGTTTTCATAGCCTTCATCTGCTAATACCGCATATAGAGGAGATGCCGTTACACCACTGCCACAGTAGACAACAACATGTTCATCTGGTGCTACTTTCTGGCGCAATGTGTCGTTGGCCTGTAATTGTCCATCTGTCTTCAATTGCTCCCAATCAAAGTTTTTGGCTGTTGGAATATGGCCAGCTACTATATCTAACGGCTCAACCTCTCCACGATAACGCTCAGCTGCACGAGCGTCGAGTAAAGTCGCTTTAACTTCTCCGTCCACAATCGCCTTTACCGCCTCGCGCGGGGCATAAAGCTCATCCTTCCAATCAAAATCAATGATTGTTGGTGGGTATTTAACGACATCTTTTGTAAATGGCATTTTCGCTTCCAATGCAGGTGCGCCCCCATTAACAATGACAACATTTGGGAAACCAGCGTATGTCAGCATCCACCAAGCACGTGGAGCGAATGGTGCTGCCCCTTGGTCATAGACCACGATTTGATCTTCATAACGTAAGCCTAATTCTTGAAATACAGATGTCAATTTTTCTTTGTTCGGCATTGGGTGACGACCGTTTTTACTGTCCATATCAGATAGCTGTTGCTCTAAATCAATATGGATTGCTCCTGTTGCATGGCCTTCTTCAAATGCTTTTTTTCCAGCCTCTTTGTTCTGTAAATCAAAGCGTGCATCGATAAAACGGACGCCATCTAACTGAATTTCATCCACTGATTTGAATACTTTTCCCATATAAATCACCTCATGCGTATTGTAATTGTGCGTAAATCGCTTTCCAAGAAGCTAAACGGCTCTCTTCTTGAAGTGCCAATCTTTCTGTTTCAATTTGCTCAAGCGCTTGATGATAAATATATAAACGTAATTTTTCTGCTTCCTCTGCAATAAATGTAATAGCCCATGTCATGAGAGAAACTTTCTGTGCATCTAAATAATCCTGTGCATCCGGTTTTGTTAACGTTTCTAAAGCCTCACTCAATTTCATTTTTTCATTCTTCTCAAAGAAAGCTTTTTGATTGCGGAAGTGAGATTTAACGCTAGCATATTTCGAAATATTAGCAAACGGACCTTCAAAATCAAGTAAATTTGGCTCAGAAGATTCAAATGCTAAGAACGAGAAGCTACGGTTAAGCTCTTTTAGCTCACGAACTTCATCTTTAAAGCGGTGCTGCATCTTCTTGCTAATAAATTGTGATAAACGGAAGTTTGTAACACGCATTTCCTGCGTAAAGTCAAAACGTAAGCTTTGCATAACTTCTTTCAATGCATGCTCCAATGCCTGCTGTGCTGGCATGGCCGCAAAAGTGGAAGGATTGTAACCTTCCTTAAAGAATTCAGGGTAACGATAATAGACTCGCTGTAGAACATAATACAGGAGCTCATCAAGCTCTTGCTTCGTCTCGCTTTCAAGCATACTTGTATTGAGCACGCTAAATTTCGATTGAATATGCTTTTCAAGTGTTGTTAATTCCTCTAAACGTTCATCTTTACGTTTTAAGTTTTCTTCCGTTTGCGTGATTAAATCCGCTAAGCGTTGCTCTGTTTTATCAACTTCTTCCGCAAGAGCCTGCACGGCTAATGCACTCAATTCATCGTTTAAGAATGTATGGAAGTCGTTTTCAAACGGTGGCATACCTGATGTTAAATCCGCACCTTCTACTTTTTCTTTTAACGCTAATAGACTCGACACGCCATACAGTCGTGGGAAACGAATTCCAAAACGCTGTAATTCTGAACGAACATAGCCTTTTACATCTTCCTGCTCTTCATCTGTTGTCGCTAAATCAATGGCATTCACTATAAAGAACATTTTATCAAGCTCAAATGCATCCTTCACACGACCAAGCTGAATTAAAAACTCACGGTCAGCTTTGGCAAATGCATGATTATAATACGTAATAAATAGGATGGCATCCGCATTACGAATATATTCAAATGCTACACCTGTATGACGAGCATTAATTGAATCTGCTCCTGGTGTGTCCACCAATGTAACGCCCATGCGTGTTAATGGACTATCATAATAGAAGTCGATATTGTCCACAAAGCAGGATTTATTTTCTTGCGCAACAAATTTTTCAAATTCAACACGGTCTACACGAATGATCGTACCAAGCTCTGATTTAAACGTTTGGTAACCTTCCTTATAGGCGCGAATAAATGACTTGTGCACATTTAAACGCTCATCCGTCAACTGTACTGCAAGCCCTTCATCAGCACGATTATAAGCTTCCTCCAATGAAGTTACGGATAAGCCAATCGCTGCATACGATCCTTGAATATCCTCTAACATTTGCTCAGCTGTTTTAAGCAGTACATCGGCCGTTTCATGAGGATGCTCTGGTGTAACAGGACGAATTTTATTGATAGCGGCTGTTGTTGGGTTTGGCGATACAGGTAACACCTGCGCGCCCATTAAAGCATTCGAGAAGGATGATTTCCCTGCACTAAATGCCCCAAACAAAGCGATGGTAAAATCTTTTTTCTGTAAGCGTTCCACTTTATTTTCAAGATATTGAGCAACTTCAGCAAAGCCTTGTACTTCTTTTACAGCATTCGCGGTATGCATTGCACGATTAATAACACCATCGATTGGTAGACTCGTTGCACTAACAGTTTGATGCGCTTCTTCTTGCTGAATGACTTGTTCTTTCGGTTGTAACATGGAGTCATCAAACAATCGAATCTCTGCTAAATCCTGTTTAAATGAATTTTCCCAATTCGTTAGCTGTTCATTCGCGATTTTACGTATTTCGTTGCTCGCTTGATGCATAATGCTCGCACTATATTGTTGGTAGCCCTCTATTTCAAGTACAGCTTTAATAGCATCTACTTTTTCCTGCATGCCTGCCATTTTTAACTTAGAAGGAGCCGCAGTTTCTGTTGCCACTGCCTCAAGTGTTGTCGCTTGTGCATTTTTCCAGCTATCTGTTTCCTGAATAAAGTAGCGCTTTGTTGCCTCTGCCACACGGTTGGCGAAGTTCAACACCGCATCACCTGTTAACAATGCCCCTGTTTGAACCTGCTGTTCGATCAATGAAAAAGGTAGGTCAAATGGATAGGTATCAATTGCTGAAGCACGTTCCTCATTTAAGGCACCCACGTCCTTCAGTGCCTTTTTCATGAGGCCTTTTAAATGTCCTGTAATTTGTGCATGAACAACATTTTGATAGGCACTATAAGCATCCTCTTTACGACGGTTACGCTCTTCTTCTGTTTTTTTCTTCGCAGTAAAGAGACCTCCTACCTTAAAGCCCTCCTGCATACTTTCTAAATAAAGACGTAAGCGATCACGTAAATCCGCTGGCATAATAGCAGCATTGGCAAGCAATTCTTTACGCTGCTCCTCAAATGTTTCATTCCACGCCTCAACTGAGAACAATTCAACTTGACGATTTAATTTGTTGTATTGCTCTAAAATATCTTGATGGTTTGCCCAGTCGTCCGCACTTAAAATCTCTTCATCAATCGCTAGACGATCCTCTTTTTCTTCCATTAAATAATTGTCATGCTCGCTTTGCAATAAACGCAATGTATTCGTTGCCGTTTGCACAAGCTGATCCTGCCAATCGTTCATACTATCCATCACAATTTTCTTTACGGCTTCAAAATCGTTATATGGGTGATCAGGCTCTCTCAATGATGTGAAAAATACACCTTTCGGAACGACACCCCATGCCGCAAAGGAATTATGAACGGTTGCTTTAAACTCTTCAAAGCTCAATTCATTTTCTTTATGCTTATCAATCATATTAACGATCAAATATACATTTGGATTATATTTCATTAATTGCTTTGTAAATTGGAAGTTCAACTCTGATTGCACATGGTTGTAATCCATTGTATAGAATACAATATCAGCAATATGAAGTGCAGATTCCGTTGACATGCGGTGTGCATCATCTGTTGAGTCAACTCCAGGTGTATCCATCACTGTAACGCCTAAAGGTAATGTCGATGTACTATGACCAATTTCAATTTGAGAGACTAAATCCCCATTCTTACTTAGCTCTTTTACAGTTTTAAAATCATAGCCTGCCTCAAATTTAACAGGCTTTTCATTGTGCATATAGACAATCGCAAAGTCTTCCTCAGATTTATGCACTTTTACGATATTCGCACTTGTTGGAATCGGGCTAGATGCCAGTAAATTTTCGCCAGAAAGCGCATTAATCATACTTGACTTCCCGGCAGAGAAATGGCCAGCAAAGCCAATCACATACTCTTTTTGCTGAATTTTGCGAGCAAAAAGTGATGTTTTATCCATGCGTTCCGTATCACCATTATGCTGATATATTATGTATTGCAAAGCGGCTTGCTTTAATAGCCCCTCCAATTGTTGATCAAAATCTTTCATGAAACCAGTAACCCCTTTTTTGTTAATTATTCATAATTAGTATTCTACCTTATTCAACTAGCAAAGTATAACACTAATTTACGGTAAAAAGCGTGTATGCCAACGCTTTCATTCGACTATTATTTATTAAAAAAGCATGTTTGTCCGAAATAATCCTCCTTATATGATAGATGCTCAACTAGATGGAATTTTATTTCCTTCATATTTTATAGTAAAGGAATTCGGGGCAAAGGTTAATTTTACAAGAATGGAGTGTGATAGCATATGGTCAACCCTAAACATCGTCAAATGATTAAAAAAAGCTGTCATTGTAGCTATGAGGATCGATTTATTTGGCCCCGTATAAAAGCTTCTAACGCTTCTTCAATCGTTCCTCCTACTGATGTAGTCCCAGAAGGTACGATACGTCCAACCATCAATAGATATTTTTATATTTTAACAAGCGATCTTGATCTAACAAATGGAGCAACCCTACCCGCAACCCTCTTTTGGAATGATCATACCGACCCCGTTACTGAATTTATGGTCTTTTCGCCAAATGGCTACGTCAATCTCTACATTAATGCAGTTATGCAAGAGGGCGGTATTTATACACTAACGGCCACTGCCTTAACAATCGCCCCTTACAATGGCACTCTATTTAGAGGAACGCCTATCATAATTGAATCACTAGGCTTTACCTTGAAATAAAGACTATGAAAGGCTGTGAATTAGTAGAACCTCCTATTATCAATAGTTATGTTAATGGAACAGGTACTTCTACACAGGATTCAGAAAATAGACTAAGAACCAGCACTTCTAACAAAATGGAAAGCTGTTCGGGAAAGTACACACCGTAGATTGTATTTTCTCTTTAAAAGTAAGTAATAATGATAGACGAAAAGAAAAGCTCCGAATCATTGTCTATTAGGCTTGGATTGAGGGCTTTTTTTACCGTTGTTTTTTTGTCAACATTTAAATTTTCTTATGAGTATGGAAGGGATTACGTTTATGGTTTGGCTCGACTATTCTTCCAGGTATGCTTTGTGTGGCATTATCAGCAAACTCACTTACAAAGGTGCGTGCGCTGTCCTACTCGGACTTTCACCAAATGTCTTTCTTATCAGAAGATTTATGATTATTTGTGCAATAGTCAAATTAGGAAAGAAATTCGCTGATGTTCGTATTGATTCATTTACTATAGGGCCCCACGGAACAGTAGTTAGTGGTGTGTTGATGTTATTGCTTGCATTTGCAGCATTCTTTCAATATAGATGTTGACATTTTGTCAACACAACTATACACTTTTGTACAACGATAATTTTTCATTAAACAATAACGTGAGTGTTAGGGAACTATCAGAAGGGAGAATCCAATATGGCGGATAAGAAAGAAAATACTACTCTAGGTTTATTGTTGAAAGAACTATTGAAAGAACGTTCATTATCCATGCGGAAGTTTAGCGAACTTACAGGAATCGATACAGCTACGATTTCACGGATTATCAATAATAAACGAAAAGCAACACCACAACATTTAGAAAAATTCGCTGATTGCCTTGGCGTTCCTTTCATTAATCTTTTTGAAGCAGCAGGATATCCTATTGAACAAAGACAAGAAGAGTCGCAGTCAGATATTCATACCTCGGTTGATGCAATACAGACTTTTCTTAAGGCTTCTAATGTGTACGACAATCAATTTTCAGTGCAAGATGTTGAAAAAAAATTAGACGATTATGGATTATTTGCACAAACAGAAGAGGGGAAAAATACAATTCATAAGAGTTTTAACGAAAAGATTCAAAGTGTAGGTAGCGTTGGACCATTTATAAGTAAGTTGAAAGAGTTATATGTAAAATTTACAACAGATAAGGGTACACTATTAGAATTAACAATAATTGGAAGTGTATTATTGTATTTTATTATTCCAGTGGATGTTATTCCGGATTATCTTTTTCCTATTGGTTATTTGGACGATGCAATAGCTGTACAACTTACCGCAAAATCTTTGTTGAAAAATTACTGATAGGTGGATTAATTAATTTATGAAAAATAGTAAAACAAGCCGTAAATGGTTAAAAAATTCGTTTTTAGCATTCACATTGATCATCGTAATAGGGATTGTTTATTGGTTTTATCAGTACAATAGTGGATTGGCAATGGCAGAAGACGAAATCAAAAAAGAAGATGAGGAAACGTTTGAGCCATTCAAAGGTGCCGACCTGCAATTTGGTGAGATTAATGTGCTATTGATAGGCAGTGACACTAGAGGCGATGAAGGAAGATCTGATGCTTTAATGATTGCACATTATAATCAAACGACGAATCATGTAAAAATCGTTTCAATTATGAGAGATACGTATGTTGACATTCCAGATTACGGGAAGAATAAAATAAACGCTGCGTTTGCTTTTGGAGGTCCAGAACTTGTAAGGAAAACAATTAAGCAAAATTTTGATATTGATGTGAATTACTACGCTATCGTTGATTTTGAAGGATTTCCCAAAATTGCGGATCTTCTAGCACCAAATGGGATTGATGTTGATATCCCTTATGAAATGTCATATGGAATTGGAACGACATTATTTCCTGGAGAACAAACTTTACATGGTGACCAATTATTAGCATATGTACGATTCCGTCACGATCGTTTAAGTGATTTCGGACGAGTTGAACGCCAACAAGAAATTTTGACAAAGGTCAAAGAACAAATTAGTTTTCAAAGCTTAATGAATTTACCCAAAATACTCGGTGTTGCAGAGGCGTATATCGATACTAATGTTGACAATAAAACAATTCTTGCCATTGGGAAAGGTTTAATGGAGGGGAAATCTAATGGTGTGGATACTTTACGGATTCCTGTTGCCAGTTCTTTTGAAAACAAACATGTACATGTAGGCGCAGTCCTTGACATTGATTTGGAAAAGAACAAAAGTGCATTAGAAAAGTTTTTATCCATAGAGGACGATGTACAAATGTCTAAACTAGAAGGAGTTTCATCTTAAAGAGAATATGATGATAGATTATCAACTTTTCAAACTACTAAACCAATTTGCAGGACAATACCCGATTTTAGATCATCTTGTTCTTTTGTTTTCAAAATATGGCCCTATTCTATTTGGACTGGTATTGATATGGCTATGGTTTTCAAAAACCCAAAATCAGCATGAAAATAGAAAAATAGTAATATATGCATTAATAATTGTTATTCTCACTCTTGGAATAGATAGGATGATAGAAATGGCGTATTTTAGACCACGGCCATTTGTCAATCATAACGTAACATTGTTACTCGAAAAATCAAATCTAGATCCTTCATTTCCAAGTAATCATGCTGCAGGTGCATTTGCCTTGGCATTCGCTTTGTTTTGGAAACGAAGAAAAATTGGAACTGTACTCATCCTGATGGCCTGCTTCATGGCACTTTCAAGAATTTTTATCGGTGTACACTACCCTCTAGATGTGTTAGCAGGTGCATTTATCGGATTAGCGGTAACTTACATAGTGATGTTACTAAAACGTCTTCTTGAATCCTTCATACACAACAAGGAAATATATATAAAACAAGAATAACCTAGCAATATTAATATCTAAAAAGTTCGCAATTGGTGCGAACTTTTTTGTGTTACAACTATAGTAGCGTCAAAAACTCGTTCCTATAGATACTAGGTGATGCCTATTCCCAATTGTCCTAGAAGCTGTTGAACGCTCCAAATAAACTGGATGCCCTAAACAGAGCATCCAGTTTATTGTTAATGTAGTTGCTGTCTAAGCGCTGCAATTTTTTTAGCAAAGTCCAAGGCATGCCGACCATCTCCATGGATACATAATGTGTGCGCTGCCACTTTTATTTTTGTAGACTGTACAGAAAAAATTTCATTAGCAGTCAAAATTCCTGTTACATGCTTAAGCATTCCTTCTTCTGTTTGTATTAAGGCATTTGGTTCCTGTCTGCTCACTAATGTGCCATCATGATGATAACGACGATCAGAAAAAACCTCCTCATATACTTGTAGCCCCTTGTCCCTTGCAATCCCCGCCATTTGGCTTCCCGCTAAACAATATAAAATAAGCTGTGGATGGAGATCGTACACCGCATTGACAACAGCTGAAGCTTTCTCCTGATCATTTGCACATTGATTATAAAGTGCCCCATGTGGCTTAACATGATGTAGTGTCCCTTCTTCGATACGGACATAGGCTTGCAATGCTCCTACCTGATAGACGATCATATCGTAAATTTCAGCCGGACTAAATGCCATGTTTCTTCGTCCGAACCCCTCACGATCAGGATAGCCGGGGTGTGCACCAATATGAACATTTTTACGAATCGCACTACGAACAGTTTGGTGCATAATTGAATGATCACCCGCATGGTAGCCACATGCGATATTGATCGATGTCACATAATCTAGTATCTCTTCATCTCTTCCTGTAATAAAAGCATCATAGCTTTCCCCTAGATCACAATTAATATCCATTCACATGTCCTCCAGTGCAAAATGTATTGTGTTAAACATACGCATTTGGGCTACTTTATGTAAATCATCTTCATGTACTGTCGCTATAATAGGATAGCCTCCTACCGTTTGAGCATCCGCCATTAAGATGATGGGATTCCCATTTTGAGGCACTTGGATTGAGCCAAACTGTGTCGCTTCTGACAAAATTTCCTTCATTTCTTGCAGCTGTAAGACAGGGCCTTTTAAATAATAGCCCATTCTATTACCACCACTAAATTGAAAAGGATTTTGCAAAAACTGTTGTTGACTCTCTTCCGTAAATAAATGAAAATGAGGACCCTTGAAAATTCTAATAGTAATAGCGCTGTCAAAAGTCGGGCGATATGGTGCATAAAGACCTCTATTAAATTTTAATGGAGATGCTGCTTGTCCATATAAAATACTCCCTTTTGTAATTACTGTACCTAGATGACCCAGTGGTAGGCATGAGCTACTACCAAGCTCACATTTTGAATAAAATCCTCCGAGCGGCGTCAAGTATACGATTGAGCCTTGATTCATGCTCTTGACCATTAACCTATCACCCTTTGTTAAGTGGAATGTTTTCCACATTTCAATTGGTGCATTATTGACAAGGCATACACCTTGTCCCCCGGTTAAAACATATATACCATCAGCCAATGCCTCAAATTCAAAACCACCCACGAACATTTCGAAAGAAGTTTGGTCATGATGATTCTGCAAAATTAGCTGGGCTGCTTGAAACGATACTTTATCCATTGGTCCAGATAACGGAATACCAAATGCCCGATAGCCATACCTTCCTTTATCTTGTAAGCTACCATAAACCCCTTGTTTTGTTATGAGCAGAAGTGGCTTCAATCGCTACACTCCTTTGCTTTTCATTTCCCAAAATTGTTGTTTGGTTATTTCATAAAACTGGACTTCGTCACCCAGTTCAAATAGAAATGGCTCTTTCCCATTCAGATCAAAAAGTTCAAACGGCGTTTTGCCGATAATATTCCAGCCACCAGGCGAATCGACAGGATAGATTCCTGTTTGCCCGCCACCAACCCCAACAGAACTCGCTGACACAGAGGTTCTCGGTTTCTCTAAACGTGGCACAAACAATTTAGAATCAAGTTCACCAAGGTAAGGAAAACCTGGTAAAAAGCCAATTAAATAAACATAATAGCTTTTGGACATGTGTAGCATTTTCATGTCCTCAAAGGATAGACCTGTATAGTCCATCACTCGTTGCCTATCTAAGGCAAATTCCTCATCATAGCAAACTGGTATTTTTAGTAGTCTATTGGTTCTTTCACTATTTGTTGTGGCAGCCTGTATCTCAAGCCATTGTCTTTTTAACAGATCGACATTTATTTGTTGTTTGATATAAGCTGTAACTGTATGATAGCTTGCAACACTTTCAACTAGATTGTGTCGTAGTTGTTTTTTCAGAAACCGATTAAATGCTTGTACTGCATAAAAGTTTGTGTGGGATATTTCCTCATGAAAAGCAAATCGAATAGTATGCTGGCTAATCCACATCGAATGAGGAAATTCAATGATTGCCGGCACGTATTGTCTCCTCAATGCAAAGCTTCACAGCAGCCACTAAATCACGGATATTCCAGCCTGGAATTTTGCCATGTTGGATGGCCAATTCAAAGGATGCAGGAATATGAATAAAGCCAGCACGAACTCCTTCATGTTGCTGTGCATACACAAGACCCTCATACATAATGTTATTGCATAAGTAAGTACCTGCTGTATTGGAGATTTCAACTGGATAGCCTTCTGTTTGTAATCGATTTACCATATTGCGAATCGGTAAATTCGTGAGATATGCATCTGCCCCCTCCTCCTGAATACTCTCATCAACTGGTGTGTAGCCATTATTATCGGGCTCTCCATCTTTAACATTAATGGCAATTCGCTCAGGCGTTATTTTAAAACGGCCCCCTGCCAATCCTAAAGAAATAATGATTTGTGGCTCTATTTCCTCTATATGTTGCTTTAGCTGCTCAGCAGATTGTTGAAAATCTACAGATAAGATTCTACCAACAATATGATAGTCTCCTATCTTTTCTCCAGCTAAATTTTCTACAATTTGCATAGTTGGATTGATCTTATAATCAAGAAATGGTTCAAACCCTGTTAATAATATTTTTGTCATATTCGTCACCTGATTTCTATCGGACGTTTTTTTATGTAACGTCCGTATTGTTTATTTTTATATACTGGCGTAGTTATTGCGGCTTCTAAAATAGCCTGATTAAATAACTTATGTGCTTCCATACACGATGCTAATTCTTCACCATATACGATTTCATCTGCAACTTCTGAAATTATATCTAAAGCCACCCACTGTGGGTAACGCAAAATACTAACTGATGTAAATGCTGGGGTTACTTCCATACTACGATAAAAGTTAATATTCCCCATCCCTTCAATTGGGTACTTTTGTGGATCCCACTTTGTTCCGTATTTATAGTATCGATTACGCCAATAAGCATTTTCTTGGGCAAAAGTTGATCCTTCAAAAATATTATTTACTCGATCAGCTACTAGTTCCAAATTTTTAGCCTGGACTTCCTTTGTATCATCATCTGCATAACGACCAATTCCATATATCTTAGCACTCGGAAGTGTATAAGAAACTGGAAAAATCGGTGGACAGGCATAACCTGCGAACGGTTGAACCCACTCACGAGCGGGTATCCCATGGTCGTCAATGACAATATCAGGAGCCCATTTTTTTAAGATAAGTGGTAAAACATTTGCCTCACCAAACACACTTTTTTGGAATTTCACATGTGCGAATTCTAACCCCACCGCATTAAATCTTGCAGCATGGTGCTTCCATTTCGGATGCTCTTTTGTCAAACTCTCCATTATTTCATAACCATCAGGGTTGGCTAAAGGAATAATAATTATATTCATTTTTTTTAAGATTTCTGGATGGTCACAAATAATATTTTCCATTAGCTCTAATATTGCAGGCGTACTGGATACTTCATTTGGATGATGCCCAGCTTCAAAAACAATCGTATGCTTTTCATCTGTTTTTTTAAGCCCTGAATAATATTCACTTGTAATTGGTTCAGTCACTTCGAAAAATGGGATGACATTACCTTTATAAGAAACATCTCCATAATTCAATTTGACCTCAGCGTAATTTCTAAAACGAGTTAATAATTGAAAAACATTTTTAATTTTGTGCTTTAATTGTATTTGTGCCTTAATGACCTTAAGTTCATTCCCTCTATACATTTCAATAGTTTCAAATTGCCCTTCTGGATTAAACAAGATTCGCTTTGTGACCGGATCTATATTCAATTTTTCATTCCACTGGTAAACCTTTATTTCACTTTTGATTGGCATATATATATTTTGTTCTATATGAATATAAGGAATCACACCACCTGGCGCTTTGTAAGGTTGATTCACTAACCGGCGACCTAGTTCATGAAAATAGTCTAAGGTATTAAAGTATAAATCCTCGTATAATGCCTCAAACGATGAGTTTGCCTCTTGTTGAACACTGATTTCTTCTTCAATTCCAGATGACGTAAAGTCAATTTCAATTCGATCAAATAAAGGAGAAAGTTGTCCTTGCTTAACATTAGTTGTATCTATTTTTAATTTCTTCACCACTCGAGGCAAAAATTCTTTAACATACGATTTATAAAAACGTTCACGATCTGAAAATACTATTTTTTCTTGTACCCATTTCGTTTGGTTTAATAATCTATATCCAGCGGTAGTTGGATATACTTTTTTCTGACCATCAACATAATCCATTTCACTAATAAGTGGATTTAGTACAGCAATTAATTGATCATCTACAAATACACTATAAACATGTTGCGTGGTGCTTGAAAGTTCAAATTGCACTTGTTCTTTTGGTATGCCGAATTGTATTTCAATTAATTCATCCACTGGATAAAGCTCCATAATCCAGCGATTATGCTGTTCTAAGCCGTTTAATCTTACACCATCTTTACAAACTATTTTTACTTTTTCAAAAGGACTTTCAACAGATGGAAGTACTTCCTCTAATATCCAGTATAAACCTGTTTTAAATGCGGAGCGAACTTTAATTGTTTTTAAATTTGGAAATTTTCCGAACAAATCTAGTCTGTATTGATCACGATTTTTTTTATTCGCCGTAATATAAATTTCTGCCTCTAACGATGTATTTGGTTCATTTTCTAGTGCCTTTATAATATATGAAGCCTCGGATTCATCTTTCCATATTTCTTCATATAAAATATCCGCTTCATTCACTTGTTTTTCGTTTAATTCCCCAACCCCAAGTAAGCCACCTTCAGACACATGCTTCGCTGTCGCTATGGAATGTATAACGGCTGGTAAGCTTTCTTTTGTACCACAAATTTGAATAGCGTTTTTGGCGACTAATTCCATAAAGCTTCCTTTTCCTTGCTTGAGCGTAATGGATAGATGTCGTTCTTCTTTCGTTATAACTGGTAATGAAACAGATGTGGCATACAAGCCTAAACGTAACGCCAGATAACAAACCTCTTTTAAAATGGCATTTGTCTTTAATTCTTCTTGTACATCCATTCTTACGCTTACATGTTGTTGTGGATGCGCTTCATCTTTTTCACCCGTTCCATATGCTGTCCAAAGGTGACTTAAATTCTCATAATAGGGTAATGGGCTGTCCGTAGTTGTTTCTAAAATTCCTTCACTGGCTATTGTACTTAACAAGGCAGAAAGTGATAATTCACTCTCATAATAAAAAATAAATATATTCTTATCTTCTGAAATAAACGTGCTATTATGTTGCAAAAACTTCATTGTGTATTGTTGATTTGATGGTTGAAATAAATCAAAGTCTATTTCATTTGACTCAAAGCCTAAACGTAAACAAAAATCAATTAATCCTAGTGGAACAATATCAGTAGGTAAATCTATAAATAAAGAAGGTTTTTTTTTCGTTTCGTTCTTTTTAAATAAACTTGAAAAAATCATAGAGTTCATCGTATCACCTAAACTTTCATATTTGGATCTAAGCGATCTCGTAACCAATCTCCCAATAAATTAAATCCTAAAACTGTTAACATAATTGCAACACCTGGAAAAACAGATATCCACCAAGCTGAGGTCATATAATTTCGACTATCAGCTAACATACCACCCCACGAAGGTACTGTAGGTTCGACACCTAACCCTAAAAATGTTAATGAGGCCTCTAATAAAATAAACTCTGCAATACACATCGTTGCTAACACTAAAATAGAGGAAGCAACATTTGGCAGTATATGCTTAAGGATTATTTTGAAATGTGTCCCACCTATAGCCTTTGCAGCTTGTATATACTCTTGTTCCTTTAAAGCCAATATTTCTCCTCGAATTAATCGAGCAAAACTAACCCAATATGTAAGTCCTAGGATAATAATAATTTTTTCAATACCTGTTCCAAATACACTCATAATCACGATTGCTAGTAATATAAACGGTAGCCCCATTTGAACTTCAGCTAATCGCATAATTAAATCATCCATCCATTTCCCAAAGTAACCTGAAACAATTCCCAGAAACGTACCAAGCACCAATGAAATGAATACGCCACAAATACCAACTAATAGAGATATACGCGCTCCGTAGATAATTCTACTTAGCAAATCACGCCCAACCTGATCTCCTCCAAGTAAATATTGGGATTTACCAGAATCGTCTAGCCATTTGGGTAAATCGAGCCGATGTCCTAAGCTAGCTGCTCCTGGATCATAGGGAGCAATATAAGGAGCGAAGATAGCACACATTATAGTAGTTACAACTAGTAACAAACCTATTATCCCTGTTGGATTGTTCTTTATGAATTTCAAAATGCTTATTATTCGATTGGCTTTTTTTATTTCTATTGTTTCTGTCTCCATTATCTGTGTCATTAATTATCACCTCTTCCAGTTCTAATTTTGGGGTTAATCAATGAGTAGCATAAATCAACGATCAGATTTACTAAAATCATAATAAGCGCTAAAAGAATGACTCCTCCCTGTACGACTGGATAGTCTCGTTGATTAATAGAATCAACAATTAATCTTCCAATTCCAGGCCATGAAAAGACTTGCTCTACAATAACCGCACCTCCTAATAGCCCCCCAAACTGTAAACCAACAAATGTTACAGTTGGCAATAGGGCATTGCGGAACGCATGACGAATGATCACTAACCATTCTCTTATTCCTTTCGCACGTGCAGTTGTCACGTATTGCATTTTAAGTACCTCAAGCATAGACGTACGAATTAATCGAACTAGTATACCTGATAGAATCAGGCCCAATGCAATGGATGGTAAAATTAATGAGCTAAACCCATCAAATCCGGATACTGGCAACCATTTTAGTTGAACAGCGAAAATTAATATAAGCATAAACGCTAACCAGAAATTAGGAAAAGAAATGCCCAACAAAGAAAAAATACGACTAAAAACATCAATAGATTTCCCTTTATAAATGGCTGATAGAATACCTAGTGGCACAGCTATTAACAACGCAACTGCCATTCCACCCAAAGCAAGTGCTATTGTCGGCCACGCTCGTTCGAGCAACATCCCTAAGACAGGACTATTTGAACGATATGAAGTACCGAAATCAAGTGTTACTAAATCCTTCATAAATATGATGTATTGCTCCCATACAGGCTTATCCAAACCTAGTTTGGCTGTCAGTTCTTCTACTGCTTGTTGTGATGGTTCACCAGCTCCAAACATAATACTTACAGGGTCACCTGTTAAACGAATTGCGAAAAATATAATTAACGAAACTGCAATGATCACCAACACAGTATGCGATAAACGTCGTAGAATATAGGAAAGCATAATTCCATCCTCCTAATTTGAAATGAAAGAGATAGTATGCTAGCATACTATCTCATAATTTTTACTTACTCGACAGTGACACCTTCAAATCTAAAGCGGCCATCATGTGGTGGTTGGAAACCTTTTATTCGTTTATTCACTCCGTATATTTCTACCTCGGAATATAGATTTACTTCAGTAGCCTCTTCATATAAGACTTCTGTTAGTTCTTTAAAAACTTTTTGTCTTTCGTCATTATCAATAGTGGCACGCTCTGCTGCTAATAATTGTTCTACTTTTTCATTTTTAAAAGATGGGTTCCAGAATTCGCCCTCGTGATACATTAAATAAGCTGTATTATCAAAGTCCAGAGTCCATCCACCCCAGCCATTTTTATACATATGTCCAGCTTTTCCTTGCGGTATTAACTCTGATTGGAATGTAGTATTTTCCACACTATTAATCGAAGCTTTTAATCCAACTTCTTCTAAGTAAAACGCTACTGCTTGCGCAATCTCTTTAAATGTTCCATCAGTACCTGGAATAAAGAACTCTAGTGTTGTACCTTCAGGAATGTTCGCTTCAGCCAATAGTTTTTTTGCTTTTTCAGGATCATATGGATATGGCTCTAAATCTTTGTTATAACCAAACGATAAATTACTTTGGAAAGAGCTAATAAGATTCCCATAGCCAGCTAAAATTTCTTTTACAATTGTTTCTTTATCGATAGCATAGTTAATAGCTTGACGAACACGTACATCATCAACTGGCTCTTGCGCTGTATCAAAACGAATGGAATAAGCTGTAGGAGTTGACACATCCATTAATTCAATAAAGTCAGTTCCTTCTGCTGTTGCAGCTTGTGAAACTTCTAAACGTGTCATAATATCAATATTTCCTGTTTGTAATTCTGCAAGTGCTGTTGCTGTTTCTGGGATAACTTTAAATGTTACTTTATCTAATTTAACAGCATCTTTATTCCAATAATCTTCATAGCGTTCAATAACCACTTGTTTATCACGTTGATAATCTGTCATTTTAAATGGACCAGTACCAACAGGTTTCATATCAAAATTCTCTGCTCCCTGTTCTTGAATATATTTAGGTGGTACGATTACAGCACCATATCCTGATAGTTTTGTTAGTAATACTGGATCTATAGAATTTAAGTGCATAGTTACTTCATATTCACCAGTTACTTCAACATTGTCGATCGAAGTATAGTTTGAATATTGAGGACCTTTTTGACCTTCATCACCTAGCAAACGATCAAAAGTAAATTTAACTGCTTCCGCATTAAATGGTTCCCCATTATGGAAGGTAACACCTTGTCGTAGTTGAAATACAATTGTTTTTTCATCTTTATATTCCCAAGATTCCGCTAACCCTGGTTGAATTTCTAAATCTAAAGAACGGCTTACTAATCCTTCAAATACCGAAGTTGCTACCGTACTCCAAGAAAGTAAAAAGGTATCAATTGGATCCCAGTTTTGGGGATCTCCTGCCACACGAATAGCTAATTCATTACCACGTTTTACGGCAGAGTTTTCGCCAGAATATTTGCTACTATTTTTACTGTCGTTTTTTGTCGATGTGCCGCCACTACATGCTGACAAAATAATCATCATGCATACAAGTAATAGCGCTATCCATTTCTGTTTCTTCATAATTGTTCATCCCCTTTTGTATTTGTGCTATTTATACGCCATAAGGATATGGCATCGAATAACCTAGTTCAGTAGATATTAAAGCAGCAGTTTCCCACAGTCCTTCTAAAAATGTATTAATTTTTTCTTGCGGTAATAGAGATTCTATCCCAGCTATACTAATGGAGTATTCTACTCTTCGATCACTATTAAAAATCGGCACCGCTATTGATACAGTTCCTTCTTCCAATTCTGACACGCTGTAGGCATAACCATTTTTCTTTCCAAAATCAATTAATTCAGAGATTTCTTCGTCCGTATGGGGGGTTCCACTCGCATATTTTTTTCGAGGTTTTTGTAGTACCTCGCCTATTTTTTCTTCAGATTGAAAAGATAAAAGAATACGTGAGCAAGCACCTGCGTAAAGTGGTGCTCTTCTTCCCACTCTTGTATATAATAGAACAGGTTTTAGACTTTCTATTTTTTCAATGTAAAGGCCATCTGTTTCATCCAGTACAACTAATTGAACAGCCAAATCAAATTTCTGTTGTAACATTTTCATATATGGTATTGCCAAAGAACGAATTTCAATTGAATTAGCCGCTATCGCTCCTAATTCAATTAGTTTATTCCCCAGTAAATAATGGTCACTTAAAATTAACTGTCCACCACTTTGAACATATGGACGTTTTAAAACACCTAAATCCGTAAATGTTTTCAAAAATCTATGTAAGGTCGGTTTAGGGATATCTGTTTCAATTGCTAGTTCGTCTAACCGCCAAGAAGGTTTTTCTTCAGTAAATAACGTTAAAATGTTGATACCTTTTTCCAATGTTTTACTCATGTTAATCGCTCCATTTGTTCTTCATAAAGTAAACAAGAAACTTCATGTTGGTCACCAATTTTTTTTAATTCTGGAGATGTCACTTTACAAATTTCCATACAATTTGGACACCGTGTATGGAAGGTGCAACCTGATGGTGGATTTGCTGGATTTGGAACATCTCCGCTAAGCACAATTCGTTCCTTTACTTTTGAAGGATGAGATTTGGGTAATGCTGATAACAATGCTTTCGTGTATGGATGTTTAGGATTATTAAATAATTCATGTTTGTCAGCCATTTCCACTAACTTACCTAAGTACATCACGCCTATACGATCACAAAAATGATGCACAACACTTAAATCATGGGATATAAAAATATAGGTTAGGTTCATTTCCTTTTTTAAGTCTTTCATTATATTCAATACTTGAGATTGAATGGATACATCAAGTGCAGATACTGGTTCATCTGCAACAATCAATTTTGGATTCGACACTAGTGCTCTTGCAATTCCAATTCGCTGTCTTTGGCCACCTGAAAATTCATGTGGAAAACGTTCTAGCTGCTTTTGTGTAAGACCAACCTGTTTGGCTACCTCATAAACACGTTGTTTCCGTTCTTCCTTTGTACCAATTCCAAAATTCACTAAAGGTTCTTCAATTATTTTAAAAACCTTCATACGTGGATTAAGTGACGAAAAAGGATCCTGGAAAATTATTTGCATATCACGACGTTTTTGTCGTACCTCTTTTGGGCTAAGAGTAGCTATATTTTCTCCATTCAGCAAAATTTCACCTTCAGTAGGTGTAAGAAGTTGAATTAACGTTTTGCCCATTGTGGACTTTCCACACCCTGACTCTCCGACAATCCCTAAAACTTCACCCTCGTTTACAAAAAATGACACATCATCTACTGCTTTTAAATTCCCCGAACGTGATCCTTTTACTGAGAAATACTTCTTTAAATGCTTAACTTCTAACAGTGGACTGCCCATTGACAATCCCTCCTCCCACATCATCTTTTTCATATAACCAGCATCTTACTGTGCTACCGATAGACGTTGTAAATAGCTCCGGCTTCTTTTTACATTTTTCAGTGGCAAATTCACATCGGTCAAAAAACCTACAACCTGACGGCATATCGGATGGCGACGGTACCACTCCTTCGATAGACGGCAGATACTCTTGTTCTGTCTCAATATCCGGCAATGAGTTTAGTAACCCTTTGGTATATGGATGAAGAGGATGATCAAATAAATCCAATACATTTGCTTCTTCAACTATTTCACCCGCATACATCACAATCACTTTCTCACATATTTCAGCAACAACACCAAGATCATGGGTAATTAAAATGATGGACATGTCTAGTTTTTCTTGAATGTCTTTCATTAAATCTAGGATTTGTGCTTGAATAGTTACATCTAAGGCTGTAGTAGGCTCATCTGCGATTAATATTTCTGGTCCACAAGCCAATGCCATAGCGATCATAACCCGTTGCCGCATTCCGCCAGATAATTGGTGGGGATATTCATTCACTACTTTATCCGGACGAGGAATACCAACGAGACGGAGCATATCAACTGCACGCTCTCGTGCCTCTTTTTTTGAAATATTTTCATGGCTATGAATCATTTCAATGATTTGTGAGCCAACTTTATATACTGGATTAAGAGAGCTCATCGGTTCCTGAAATATCATTGAAATTTTTTTCCCACGAATCTTTCGCCATTCCTTCTTCAATTTTTTATTAATTTGTTTTTGATCTATGTAAATTTCCCCACTTTGCCAATCAACCCCAGTAGGCAATAATCCCATAAGAGATAGTGATGTCATACTCTTTCCACAGCCAGATTCCCCTACAATCCCCAATGTTTTTCCTTTTTCAAGTTGAAATGACACCCCATTGACAATGGCAATATCTTTTTTATTTTGTTGAATACCTATTTTCAAATCTTTTACTTCTAAAATATTCAATCCCATTTTTACCCCCTCCGTTCCAAAATATGAAACGCGATTCCATTTTTTAAAATCTTATCAGAAATTACTTGCATATTTCAATAGTTTTCAGAAAAAAATAAATATTCTATTTAATATAATTATTTCAGGAAAATAATTAATTTGTCTCAAATTTGTTTGTTAATAAGCAAACTAACCCTACTTCCTTCCAGAAAAAAATTTTTAAAAAACAAAAAAAGCATGGCCCCGAGTTCTTCTCGGACCATGCTTAAAGTACTTTAATGGACAATTTCTTATTTCAAATGTGCAGTCGCCTGTTTCATGACGTATTTCCCTACTCCAATATAAATCGCTACAGCTGTTCCAATCAATACGAATGTCATCGCTGACCGCTCCTTTTCATATAAATTAATCTTTTTCTATTTGACTTTCTGACCATTACATTGAATTTGAAAATCATTCTCATTCATATATTATAAATTTCACGTTAATTCGTCAAGACGTACTTTCATCTTACCCTTTTTACATGGTAAGATGTAGAAAAGTCGGAAAAAGGATGCGGTAATGATGAGTAATTCGAAGTACTTTCAAACTATTTTAAACGGGACAATTCACGCTTTAAAATCAATTCTTCCTATGGATATAGAAGTAAAGTCGCCTAGTATTATTTCTGAACCCTTTCAACAGCAACAAATGGGTGTATTGATTGGTTTAATCGGAGATTTAAAGGGTCGCGTCATCATTGATTCCTCTCCCGAAGTGTTCAGTGGGATCGGTAGTACCATGTTTGGTATGCCGCTTGAAGGAGAAATGCTAGAATCCTTTACAGGAGAATTTGGTAACATGATTGCTGGAAATTTATGTACAGCCGTTGGGCAAGAAAGCTTAGAAATTGACATTACTCCACCAACTGTGATGGTCGGCAATACAAAATTATATGGCTTTGAAAAAGCATTTGCTCTCCCTGTCTCAGTCCCAAACGTTGGTGCACTAACAGTTCTATTAACGATTGAGGAAGAAGTAGAATAGAAAGCTAGTTTATAAGACTATGCCAAATAAGACATTGTATGCAAGAGCATACTGCTTTTATGTACAGAATTTCCCATTCGCCTACAAGAAGTGATAAAGAAGGTTCTGCCTTCCTTCAAATCTATTGTTTTTATTAAAAAAAAGCTAAATACAATAATTAAACAAGCTATCTCAATGACTTTTGAGATGGCTTGTTTTTTTCTCTCTTCAATTCTTCACACTTTCTTCACATAATTTGCGTAGATGTGTGATTTTTTTCACATCTAAATGAATTGGATTTTTATATGATGACAGTAAGAAACACCACAATAAAAGCGTAGGAGGAGCAAAAATGGCAAACAAAAAGAAGTCAGATGAGAATTTAAAAGGTTCACTCTATGCAGTTTTTGGAGTAGGTATCGTCATTATTTTACTTTGGGTGTACTGCTTTGATTTGTTCATTGGACGGTTTTAATCTACGAAGAAGGGACAGAAACATATGCACATACATAAGTATGAGAAGTATTGGCTTGTGTTCGGGGTTGCTACTTTAGTCGCATTCCTAATCATTCTCGGTATCGGAGCGTTTCATCAAGGCTCCCACCCGAACAATGGTAAAAAAACACTAGATTACGAGAAAGTGAAAGAAACAGCACCTTTTGATAATCCAGGTGTCCATAAGGTAGAGGGCAAAGATTGGGATTATGAAGTGGTAGTAATAGCTTCTGCATTCAATTATAATCCTCCACAAATTGAGGTGCCACTGGGTGCAAAAGTAAAATTCATCGCGACAAGCGAGGATGTTATGCACGGATTTCAGGTTGCAGGTACGAATATCAACATGATGCTTGAACCTGGTTATATTTCTGAATATGTAACAGAAGTAAACAAAGTAGGCGAGTTTTTAATCGTATGTAATGAGTATTGTGGTACAGGACATACGATGATGCACTCTATGCTAAAGGTGGTGGATTCAAATGAGTCACACTAATTCAATGACAAAAGTGGATCGTCGCGATGCTAAGCTAGCGATGGCACATATTTATGTGGCATTTATCGCATTGCTATTAGGTGGTCTTGCAGGTTTATTACAAGTATTTGTGCGTTCTGGTCAATTTACATTACCAGCAGGCATTGGCTATTATCAAGTTTTAACGGTACATGGCGTATTACTCGGTCTTATTTTAACTACATTCTTTATTTACGGCTTCCAAATTGCTAGTGTAAGTCGTACATCAGGTACATTCACGAATGGTCAACGCAAACTTGGTTGGATTGGTTTTTGGTTAATGACCATTGGTACTGCTGCTTCCGCGACAATGGTTTTATTAAATAAAGCAACTGTTCTTTATACATTCTATGCACCGCTAAAGGCGCACTGGATTTTCTATTTAGGCCTTACATTAGTCGTGGTTGGTTCTTGGGTTGGCGGCGCAGGCCAAATTTTACGGTATGCTCAATGGCGCAAAGAAAATAAAGGTAGCGGTCAACCTAGCCCATTATTATCGTTTATGGTAGTTGTTAATAATTTAATGTGGTTCGTGGCAACACTGGGTGTAGCAGCTTCAGTATTAATCCAACTGTTACCATGGTCATTAGGTTTAATTGAACGTGTCGATGTTGCATTATCTCGTACCCTCTTCTGGTATTTCGGTCATGCACTTGTATACTTCTGGCTATTACCTGCTTACATGGTTTGGTATGTAATTATTCCAAAAGTCATTGGCGGAAAAATTTTCTCCGATTCTTTATCAAGACTATCGTTTATGCTGTTCTTACTTTTCTCTATTCCTGTAGGGATTCACCATCAGTTAACAGAGCCTGGTATTGATAGTACATGGAAGTTCATTCAAGTTGTATTAACATTCGCTGTAATCGTTCCATCTCTTATGACAGCCTTCTCGATGTTTGCTATGTTTGAGTTACGTGGTCGTGAATTAGGCGGAAAAGGACTGTTCGGATGGTTCAAAAAATTACCTTGGAAAGATGCTCGTTTCTTCGTTCCATTTATTGGTATGGTGGCATTCATTCCTGGCGGTGCTGGTGGTATTGTCAATGCTTCTTATCAAATGAACCAATTAATCCATAATACGATTTGGGTTACAGGGCATTTCCATTTAACGATTGCAACAGCCGTTGTTTTAACTTACTTCGGTGCGGCCTTCTGGTTGATTCCACATTTAACAGGACGTACTTTGACGAGATCTTTAAATAATCTTAGTAATTTCGCTGGTATCTTATGGGCAGTCGGTATGACAATTATGTCTTCTGCCATGCATATTGCAGGACTTATTGGTGCACCTCGTCGTTCTGATTACTCAGAGTATGGTGGTGCTTCACAGGCATATGATTGGATTCCATATCAAATTGCACAAGCTGTGGGCGGAACGATTCTCTTTATCGCGATCCTAATAATTATTTATATCGTCGTGAAATTAGCTTGGTTTGCTCCTAAAGGTGAAGAGGAGTTCCCTATTGGTGATGTACATGAGCTTAGTGGTCCAACACCAGCTATTTTAGAAAACTTTAAAGTTTGGCTTGTCATTTTAGTAGCCTTAATTTTATTCGCTTACACCGTGCCAATTTTCGAAATTATTTCGAATTCACCGGCTGGCTCCAAGGGCTATCAATTGTGGTAAGCATTTGGACACAAAAAGCGATTTCTCTAAAATGAGAAATCGCTTTTTTTCATTTTATAATTGATAGAGTTTCGTATATTTATCTTGTAAATAGTCTGCTAAATACTTAGCGTTTAAGCCTTCCCCTGTTGCTTCTTTAAGCAATTCGAACGGTTTTTTCAATGCCCCATATTGATGGACTTTGTCTGTTAACCATTCTCGAATTGGTAGCAGCTCTCCCTTTTCTAATAGCTCATCAAAGTTTGGGATATCCTTATCCATCGCATGCTTCCATTGCGCTGCATAAATCATTCCTAACGCATAAGATGGGAAGTAACCAAACATACCACCTGACCAATGCATATCTTGTAGGACACCTTGTGCATCTGTTTCAGGACGAATACCTAAATATTCCTCATATTTATCATTCCATACTTGTGGCAGATCCTTCGCCTGTAAATCGCCATTGAACAAGTCACGTTCAATCTCATAGCGAATCATGATATGTAGTGGATATGTTAATTCGTCCGCTTCAATACGAATGAAAGATGGTTCGACCATATTAATGGCACGTAAAAATTCGTCTAATGCAACATGACCAAATTGTGCTGGTGAGAAATGTTGAAGGCGCTCGTAGTTATGTTGCCAGAACTTCTCATTTCTGCCGACAAAGTTTTCATAAAATAATGATTGGGACTCATGAATACCCATGGATGTACCCGTCGCTAATGGAAGACCAGCTAGCTTTTCATCAATATTTTGCTCATACATAGCGTGACCACACTCATGAATCGTGCCAAAAATAGCTGAACGGAAATCATTTTCATCATATTTAGTTGTAATACGAGCATCTCCGTAATTTAAACCAATCATAAATGGATGCACACTTTCATCCAAACGACCCGCATCAAAATCATAACCCAGTTGAGCTAGCATCTCTAATGATAGTTCACGCTGCGCTTCACGTGGGAATTGCTTAAATAACATGCTTGTGTCTGGATGAAGCGGTGAATCAGCAATTTTTTGTACAAGCGTTACAATGGATTCTCGTAAATCACCAAATACTTGATCTAGGACATCTGTCGTCATATCAGGTTCATATAAATCGAGCAATGTGTTGTAAGGGGATCCATTTTTAATGCCCCAATACTGTATGAATTTTTTCTGCCATTGAATGATTTCTTCTAAATATGGTAGGAATAGTTCAAAATTATTAGTTGCCTTAGCTTCTTCCCATGCCGTTTCCGCCTTCGATTGTAGAATGACGAATTCTTTATAATCCTCAGCAGGAATTTTTTTATTTTGATCGTAATTCTTTCTTACCTCTTCTACTAAACGAAGTGTCACATAATCAAGATCCGCTTTTTGTGCCTCTAAAGCTACTAAAAGCTCTCCTAGTTCATCACTCGTTTGCATATCAAATAAGGAGGCTGATAATGTACCGATTACCTCTGAACGTTGCGCTAGCCCTTTTTTAGGTGCACCCGTTCGCATATCCCAATAAATTACATTGAGTGCTTCCTCATAATGTTGCATTTTCTTAACGTAGTCTGTAAATTGTTGAACTGTCATGCATTCATCCTCCTTGTCGCTATAAGTTTATCATATTTTCGAAAATTTTGTATATTGTGGGCCGTTTAGTAGTTTTATTCAGATTTTTCATTTTTCACTTTATCTATTATTTTTAAATACTGTGTATCTCCGAGCCCATATTGAGGAAAGAGGCGAAATAATTGCGTTAACAAGTCCTTAGAAGACTGATCAAGATGCTTTTTAATATACTTTGAAATATCATTTTCTTCTTTTAAATAGTCAAAATATAGTTGGATTCCTTGATACATTACAGGTAAAAGTGTAGCCTTTGGAAGACGATGGTGCATAAAAACCTCTTCATAGACCTTGAGATAATCCCCTAGCACTATCTCTATCTCGTCTACATCATAGGTCGTTTCCTTCACCATATGAAAATAGACTTTGCCTTGAAATTTCTGCTGTTCCAGAAAAGCAAGGATTGTCAACAAGTTCATTTGACAAAACATATCATCTCCAAACCATAAAACGATACATTGGTAGTTTTTTGTCCACAATAACTTCAAAGGATTCAATGTCACATGCTCATAATCCTGTAACGATACCTGATGTCCAGCAGCGCGAATGTTGTTAAAATCCTCACCAAAAATCGGACAAGTTGTTGGATTTGTACACATCGCTTCATTAAAAGGTACATAATCACTGTTCCCCATTAACAGTTGTTTCGAAAATTCCTCGTACATCATTTGACCATTCAATACATTCAATATCTCTTGATCATATTGCATTTCCATCTTAACTTGCAACGCTTCGATTTTTAATTTTTGAGAAATATCCATCGTATACCTGCCTCTTTCATCCTGTAAATTCATTTTTACAAATGTTTGCAATGGTAGTGGGGACTTTCTGAAATCAGTAGGACTTATACCAAAGGCCCTTTTAAAAGCTCTAGAAAAGGGTTCCTGTGTTGAAAAGCCATAGTGGAAGGCAATATCAATCATTTTTGCTTCCGATCTTTTTAATGCCTCGGAAGCCAGAAAGATCTTACGTAGCGAAATATATTTTTTAATTGTTATCCCCGTCATCTGATGGAATTTAAAAGAACAGTAATAAGGTGAATAGCCCATATGCCTCCCTAAACGTTCTAATGAAAAACCTTCTATGAGATGACTCTCAATCCAATCAATCATCTCCTGTACGAAGTTGTTCATCCTCATCCCCCCTACTTAGATTATAGTAGAAGTGCTATGACTTGTTATGATATAGGTTGTGATGTTATCCCTTTAATGCTGAAATAATATGATTTTTGATGAATGGCCACCTATCTGGAGCATTCGCCATAAAAAATGAAGAAATGGCAACCACTGTATTCAGTGTAGGAATACAACAAATCACATTGCCACCATCCCCTATAGCTGCATAAGTAAATAAGCCATCATCCTCTCGTAGCCACCATAAATAGCCGTAATCATGAGGGTTCGCTGCGACAGATTCCTGAATCCAAGCTTTAGACAGAATTCTTTGATTATTCCACAGTCCTTCATTCACATATAGAGAGCCTAATCTTGCCATATCTCTAGTAGTCATTGTCAATCCCCAGCCGCCTGTAGAAAGCCCGCTAGGATCATGCACCCACCCTTTTACGTTTTTTCCGAACAAATCTTCAAAGCCAAAGCTTGTCATTGAATAATTCGGGATTTGTTTTATTCCTATCGGTTGAAATAAATACTCATTAGCAAATGCAAGAGCACTCTTGCCTGTGCTCCTAGTAAGAATGGCAGAAAGTAAGTGTGCTCCTGCTGAGGAATATTTAAAGGAACCGATTGTGCCTCCTTCCCCTATATTATTGAGAATATACTTCACCCAATCATCTTGCTGACATAATATATCGAGCGGCTCATGCCAATCCTTATACGGATGGGGCACTGTCATTGTTAAAAGATGTCGTATGTTAATTTGATGTTTAACATCATCATCTGTACGATACTCAGGAAAGAAATCCAAAACATTTTGTTCCACACTTCTTATATAACCTTTATCAATTGCAATGCCAATAAGTGCAGATAATATACTTTTGGTGACAGAAGCCACATGCTGTGCTTGCTCTGGGTGGTTCTGATGAAAATAATTTTCATATGCTAGCTTGCCATTACTTACAATCACGATACCTGTTATATTGCTATACTCCTCCTTTATAATAGATGCTAACTGACGTTCATCCGAGTTCAACCTCTCTGATACAGGTATGTTCCAATTAATCCCCATTATTTCAACCTCCTAAAGTTCATCATTTTTTCTTGATAGGAAAATAGACTTCTGTCAGCCACTCCTCCGTTTGTTGCTCTTGTTTGGGGTCTGTTAAATAAATTTCATAGGGGGAATCAACCAACTCATAACCTTCCTTCTTCACCCATTCGATTAGATTGGCATAAACAGAAGATAGCTCACGATAAGCCCCCCTTAATACAGATTTTGCGCAAAGTCCTCCAGGGAAAACTCTGGTTCCTTTCGCAGATTCCATAATAGGAATAGCAAACTCTGTATCATTACCAGTAGGATCGTATTCAGCACTATGGTAGATCGTCATCGGCTTGCCTAGTAAGGTGTATTGTTCCTTGGCGACTTTCTCATAAAGCACTCGAAAAAAATGGCTGTATCCCACTTTATAATCCTCTCCTGTCAACAACTGCCGATTAGTTAGAACTGTCATCTGCTTAGTTTCGACGAGTTTTATAGGTATATCATCAAGATAAGACATAATCGATACACCCTCCGCTATATGAAGTAAATCATGATTGATTTGCTTCACAGTATAGTCATAAGCCTTAATTCGTTTCTGCAATTCTCGTTTCTTTTGTATTAGCACTCCATATAACGTTTCTTCTTGCTGGTGTTCTTCCATCACAACCAGTGATTTGATATCCTCAAGCGTCAATTGATAGGATTTTAAGCGATTTATGAAGAGCATTTTTTTCAACTGTTTAATGGAATAATAACGATAGCCAGTTTCTTCATTTATCTCTTCAGGATGAATTAAACCAATTTCATCATAATAACGAAGCGTTTTCGTTGATACACCACAAATTTTTGAAAATTCACCAATAGATAACACACAATCACCTCTTCTTTTCATCTATGCTTACATCCGTTATACACTTTCCCCTTAGGGCAAAGTCAACATTCTTTAAAAATTTCGCAAAAAAAACTGTAGCAAACTTTGCATTTGCTACAGTCGGTCCTCTCACTAATAAATGAGAGTTATCTATTTATATTAAGGGGAGTTTTAACTAGCTTTCAAGTCATGTTCGGTTTCCAATCAAACATTTTTAAGAGCTACCATTAAGTTTCAATCGAAAGAAAGATGGGGATTCTTTTTTTCATTGAAGAAAGAGCCTGATTACTCTATGTTTTGGCAAATGGCAATTACTTGTTTAACAGCCTCCGCTGAATGCTGAAGTGCTGTTTGTTCTTCATTTGTTAGGTGCAATTCAATGACAGATTCGATACCATTGCCACCTAAAATCGTTGGTACTCCTAAATACAGATTGTGGTACCCATATTCACCTTCTAATAGAGCGATAGAAGGGATAATTTTTCGTTGATCTTTCATAATGATTTCGACCATCTGCGCACAGGCAGCAGCTGGTGCATAATACGCACTACCGTTTCCTAATAAACCGACAATTTCTCCGCCACCTTTACGTGTACGTTCGACGATTTGCTGAAGTCTATCCTGGGGGATCAATTTTTCTAGCGGAATACCTCCAGCATAGGAATAACGAATTAATGGTACCATTTCATCACCATGTCCACCTAGCACGAAGCCAGAGACATCTTCTGGTGCAATTTGTAGCTCTTGTGCAACAAAAGTGTTGAAGCGAGCTGTATCTAACACACCAGACTGCCCAATGATACGATTTTTAGCAAAGCCTGTTTCCTTATGACACACGTAGGTCATGGCATCAACCGGATTACTCAACACAAGGACAATACTATTTGGAGCATAGTGTTTAATTTGTCTTGAAACTTGTTGAATAATTTTTGCATTCGTTGTCACTAAATCATCACGACTCATGCCTGGCTTACGTGGGATACCAGCTGTAATAACTACAATATCTGCACCAGCAATATCTTCGTAATTACTCGTCCCTTTAATGGATACATTAAACTTTTCGATAGGACCTGTCTGAAGTAAATCCAATGCCTTCCCTTTTGTTGGGTTCTCTGCTTCTGGAATATCAACAAGCACGACATCGCCTAGTTCCTTTTGTGCTAAAAATAGACTCAACGTGGAACCAGTATGACCTGCACCTATAACAGCAATTTTATTTTTACGAAATGCCATTATGCTTCACCTCGATTATCTGTCGCCGGCGTTGCTTCGCTTGTTTTTTTAGCACGTGTTGATGGAGGTGTAGAAGCCTGCTTTTTCTTCGGTGCCTCTGGTCCTTTAATCATTTGGAATACCTCTTCATCAGGCCTTGGAATTACGTGAGCGCCTAATAATTCTCCAACACGCATGGCAGCGGCTTTACCTGCTTCTACTGCTGCTTGTACAGAACCAACGTCACCTTTCACGACCACCGTCACAATGCCACCATCCACAAATTCCTGTTTGACGATTGTAACGTCTGATGCTTTAATCATCGCATCAGCCGCTTCATAAGAACCCACTAATCCTTTTGTCTCAATCATTCCAATTGCGCTACTCATTGTCCTCACCTCTCATCACTTCAGTAGAATCAATAATACCAATGATAACTGCATCGATTGGTAACGGATTTTCTTTCATAATATAGCGTGATGAACCACCGCTTGTTATCAGTACATCATCACCAATCCCTGCACCGATACGATCAGCTGCTACAATTTCAGTGCGAATCGGCTGCTGATTGGAGTCAATTGGTTGAATGATTAGTAGTTTTAAACCATTCAGCCCTTCCTCCTTACGTGTTGCCCATACACTGCCTATCACTCTTCCCATTTGCATGAACTTCACCCTCTTTATGCTTCACAGATTAGTTTGCTACTCAGAACGGATCGTTAAAGTTTTATTTAACTCTCGCAGCTTATCATAAGCTAACGCCGTTACAATGGTTTTCTTTGGCACGACAATTTCTTGCGCTTCTATTTCTAACACTTCAAGTTGTGAAAGTAGCTTTTTGTCATAATGATAAATAGCTGGTTTTTCTACCTTCGCTACGACTGGAGACTGCTCTTTCACTGGAATCGGTTGCTCATTCACTTGATGTTGAACGATTTCTGCTAATGTTCCTTGTTGAATTAAACCTGCATTGGCTTCATCTGTATCAATATGCATTTCTAATCGATAACGCTCTGATACACGGATAACCACATTCGATAAAATAATTGGGCGAATACCTTCTACCTTGATCTGTACAGACTGTCCATCTACTACATTGAATTTCGCACGATCTGCAGGGGACATATGAATGTGAGCTTGTGCAATAATAAGTCCTTCATTTAGCACAACACTCCCCTTTGGACCAATCAATGTAACAGGGCTAGAGCCTTGTATATCACCTGAAATTCTTAATGGTGGTTTTATCCCTAGTTTCATGGCATCTGTCCAGCTGACTTCCACTTGAGACAATGAACGAGCTGGACCCAGTATACGTACACGCTCAATCGATCCTTTTGGACCAGCAATGACTACGGTTTCCTCCGCAGCAAATTGCCCAGGTTGTGAAAGCTCAAACTTTGGTGTAAGCTGATAATTCTCACCAAAGAGCTGTTCCACTTCTGCTTGTGCAAGGTGGACATGGCGGGCGGATACACCAATTGGAATTTTACCGTCATGTGGAGGGGAAGATTGATTTTTTAAAACTTGTTGCAGAACTTCTTCCACAATTTTTTGCACTAAATTTTCTTGCATCTTGCCTCCTCCTTACGATGTTACTTTTACTAATGTTCCTTGTGCTTGTTGTTCAATAAAACCAGCGTTTGCTTCATCCGTATCAATGTGCATTTCCAAACTAAAATCATTGGAAACGCGTACAACTACCCCACGGAATGTAACTGGACGGTCACTGATTACTTCTACAGAAACCAATTCATTATTTTGAACTTCCAATGCTTTCGCGTCTTCTTCAGTCATATGAATATGTGCCTGTGCAATAATGACTCCTTGCTCGATGGCCAATTCATGATGTTGGCTAATAATTTTGATGCCTGCTGAGTTGTCAATATTTCCTGATTGTCTCAGCGGAGGGGTTACTCCTAGTTTCATGGCATCTGTTCGGCTGACTTCCACTTGAGTAGCTGCTCTTACTGGACCAAGTACTCGGACATTATGAATAACGCCTTTCGGTCCCTCAATGGAGACACGCTCCTTTGCAGCAAATTGTCCAGGCTGTGATAAGTCAAAATCCTTTGTTAATGTTGCATGTGGACCAAAAAGAGCTTGTAAATCCGCTTCACTTAGATGGATATGACGAGCCGAAATGGCCACTGGAAATGTTTTTGTCGCTGTTGTCACGTTAGCCACCCCTATATTTCATGGATTGTTGTTACTTGATGACAAGATGAGAGCTTTCCTTTAGTTGGATCAGCTCTCATTCTGATAAAATTAAGCTTCTGTTTTAGGTAAAATCATTTCTATCTCGTGGTGTGGACGTGGGATTACATGAACAGATAAAAGCTCTCCTACACGTTGTGCTGCTGCTGCACCTGCATCTGTTGCTGCTTTTACGGCACCTACATCTCCACGTACAAGAACTGTTACGATACCGCCACCTACATGTACTTTTCCTACTAAATTAACGCTTGCAGCCTTTACCATTGCGTCTGCTGCTTCGATTGCTCCTACTAAACCTTTTGTTTCTACCATTCCTAATGCTGTACTCATTTTTCATTCCTCCAAATTATTTATTTTGTAATGTGATTTGTTTTAATACCTGATCTACAATTTGTTGAACCATTGTTGTGTCTAGAGAAGGCTCTTGTGAAACAACCGACTCCACAACGGACTGAACTTCAAACTCTGGTTTTGGCACTTCTACATCTTTAATGCCATAAGCCATACGTTTGATATTTAAGAGATGTCTTGCTGTGATGTTATCTGACGTAATATTGCCGCCAAATGTACCACAGCCTAATGTAAAGGATGGTGCTAATCCCGTTGTGCCACCTACTGCACCGATAGATGATAATGTATTGACTACAATACGAGATACTGGTAATTCAACGGAGAATTGCTCTGCTAATGCTGCATTTTCAGTGTGAATCGAGCAAGTATGTCCACGTCCACCAATATTTAATAGGTCAATCATTACTTGCTTAGCCTCTGTACTATTTTCTACTGTATAGAGGGCATAGATTGGTGATAATTTCTCAAGAGAAAATGGGATATTTTTACCAATCATTGTTTCCAAGCCAACAAGTACTTTTGTATCTTCTGGTACAGTGATGCCTACAGAATCTGCTAAGCAAGTAGCTGATTTTCCGACGATTTGTGGATTTACCTTACCTGGAACTGGTGAAATCAATTTCTCCATTTTAGCTTTTTCTTCAGCATCTAATAGATAGGCACCGTTTTTCTTTAATTCAGTTTGTACTTGCTCTGCAATTGCTTTATCCACAATAATAGCTTGCTCCGTAGCGCAGATAGTGCCATTATCAAACGATTTACTGTGCACCAATTGACGAACGGCCTTTTGAATATCCGCTGATTTTTCAATATAAGCTGGGACATTCCCTGGCCCTACACCATAAGCTGGCTTTCCAGAGCTATACGCCGCCTTCACCAAAGCGCCGCCACCTGTAGCTAAAATCAAATGAATATCAGGATGCTTCATGAGCTGCTGTGTTGCCTCCATAGAAGACATCGTCAAACATTGCAGTAGACCTTCTGGCGCACCTGCTTGTTCTGCAGCTACTCGACAAACATCTAACGCCTCTTTTGTACACTTCACAGCATATGGGTGTGGACTTAGCACTAAAGCATTTCTTGTTTTTAAAGAAATTAATGTTTTAAAGATGGCTGTAGATGTTGGATTCGTCGTTGGCACAATTCCTGCGATAACCCCAAAAGGACTTGCAATTTCTGCCACTTTTTTCATTCGATCATAGCCTACGATACCAACAGTTTTTAACTCTTTAATATCTTCATAGACATCTCGTGAAGCCACTTCATTTTTCATTTTTTTATGATTAGGGATACCCATCCCTGTTTCTTGCACAGCCATTTTTGCTAAACGATCTGCTTCCTTAAAGGCAGCATCCGCAACAGCCTTCACGATGCTGTCTACTTGTTGCTGTGAAAATTGCATGTAAGCAGTTTGTGCTGTATTAGCATGTTTAACAGCATCTCTCATTTCTTGAATCGCTAATAAGTCTTTGTCTAATGTGGCCATAAAGCCGCCTCCTTTCTATATCACTGGGTTTCTTGCTAAATTTTCGATAGCTTCTCTAAAAGCATTTGCCGCAGCTTCGCAGGACGATTGACTGCCGCTTAATAAGCCACCACCGAAATTGGTTTCAGAGGGAGGGCCAAAGAAAACCTTTAACTCTACATCTGCCGCCTTTAATGCCGCATCTAGCCCGACAACTGCTTCTAATGGCGGTGCGATTAAATACGCAAGTGGTGTGCCAACCTTTACATCTGCCAGCTCAGCAAGATACGTCCCACAGCTTGCCACTGTATGGGCAAACAAGGCATGGTTGTCATTGTTATTAATGGCTTCAAAGTACGTATCAAACGCTATTTTTTGTTGAATGGCATCTAGACCACTCCGAATTTCATCAGGCGAGCTTCCAGCAATAATGCCAATGACTTCCCCTGACAAGGGACCAGATGCATGAGCCGCTCCCGCATAGAAACTTTTCGCATAGACAACATCAACATCTGCCTTCTTTGTTGCTTCATCTAATGCTACATATCCTACATCATCAATTGTGAGGGTCACGAGCCCAATACTATGTTGATGTGGCTTCAAATCTAGCTGCTCTGCTAATTCACTGTTGACTCTCGGAATCGTTTGCATTGCCAAAATTTGGGCCATTATTTTTTGAGGAATCATATTTCAGCCTCCTAACCTTCTTTTGCGACAAGCTCTACCCCACTTGCCTGGTAATGCAAGATTTTTTGTACAACTGTCCCAAGGTAAGCACCAGCCTCTAATGGTGGGATGCCACCCTTATGGATATTAGATATAACCATGCGCTCCGCTTCCACTGTGCCGATTCTTGGCTTATAGCATAAATACGCACTCATCGATTCAGCTGAAACTAGTCCAGGACGCTCACCAATTAAGTAAACAATTACCTCTGCCTGTAACAACTCACCGATTTCATCCATGAGAGCCACTCGGCCTTTATCAATATAGAAGGTTGTGCCTATTTCAATATTTAAATTGCTAAGACTTTGTTGAAGCGCTAAATAGACATCTTGCACATTTTCCTCAATCGCACTCGCACTTAAGCCATTTGATAGAATAATCTGCACTTTCGGCTGTTGCTTGCACTTTTGTTGTATCAATGTCTTGGATTCATCTGATAAACGGCGACCTAAGTCAGGTCTTGTAATGTATTCTTCTTTATCTGTTACCTTTGAAGTCACTTGAAAGACATCAAGTTTTTGTAAAAGATCTTCTGAAACTTCACCATACACAGCATCCACTGCAGCCGCATGATCGAGACGGAACTTTAACCACGTTTTCGTTTTCGGTCTTGTTCCCGCCCTACCTACTCCTATACGAGCTGGTGTATGCTTTTTAGCTGCCTGGACACTTTCTGTTAATGTGTCTGCCTCAAATTGAAAAGGCTTGATCGGCACAGCGACATTTAATGGTTGTTCAAAAGTTGCAGGAGCTATATGTGCCTGCTGAGGAGCTCCATGCTGATACAGCTTAATTAATGGTTCCAGTGATGTAGTCCTAGATTCTACTATTTCCGTAGATTCATTGGCATTCGCATCATAGAACTTAATAAGTGGCTCTGTTGATTGCTCTGTTGGTGTAGTGTCTACCTCAGGAGCTTGCCCCTCTGTATTTTTCTCCATCTTTTCCATGACAAGTTGTGTAATCATAGAGACTAATTGATCATTCACTCGACTCACCTACCTTTCAAAAATGGATAAATCCCCAGCTCTTGCTGAAAGTCGACCATTTTCATAAATGCCCATTTTCTCTAGCCATGCTAAATATGCTGGTGCGGGTTTTTTACCAAATGTTTGCAATAATGTAGCTACATCATGGAAGCTCATTGATTGATAGTTGAGCATGACATCATCACCCATTGGCGCTGCAATAATAAAGTTAACGCCAGCAGCTGTCAGTAATACACTTAAATCTTCAACATCGTTTTGGTCTGCTTTAATATGGTTTGTGTAACAAATATCTACACCCATAGGGATGCCATGCATTTTCCCCATGAAGTGATCCTCAAGACCTGCTCGTATTACTTGTTTATTGTTGTATAAATACTCTGGACCAATAAAACCAACTACCGTGTTAACAATATAAGGGTTGAAGTGTCTAGCAAATCCATAATTGCGAGATTCAAGTGTTACTTGGTCGATGCCCATATGAGCTTCTGCTGATAACTCTGAGCCTTGACCTGTTTCAAAGTAGAATAGGTTCGGACCAGTACCCGTTCCCTGCTTTTTTATGAGCTCTTCTGCTTCTCTTATTAAATCCGCAGAAATACCAAACGAACGGTTGGCAATCTCAGTTCCAGCGATACTTTGGAAAATCATATCGGCTGGTGCGCCTTGCTTAATGGCTTTCATCTGTGTAGTAATATGTGCTAATACACAGTTTTGCGTAGGAATCGACCAATCGTTGATAAATTCTTTTGTGGCAGTTAACACCTTTTTGACACTTTCAACAGAATCATCAACAGGGTTAATGCCGATTACAGCATCTCCAATACCATAGGACAGACCTTCTTTTAGGGAGGCAATAATGCCGTCTATATTGTCTGTTGGATGGTTTGGCTGCAAACGAGATGACAGTGTACCCTTTTGTCCGATAGTAATATTACATGTTGATAAAATTTCTACTTTATTGGCTGCATGAACCAAATCTAGATTTGACATTAGCTTTGTGACAGCAGCAATAATTTCAGAATTCATGCCTTTGCTTAGACGCTTTAACTCACGATCACCAGTATCATTCGATAAAATGTATTCGCGTAGCTGCTCAATGCTCCAGTTTTTGATTTCTCCATATATTTGTTCATTAATGTCGCCCTCAATAATGCGTGAAACCTCATCATTTTCTTGCGGCACTAATGGATTTTCTCGGATATCTTTTACTAAAAGCTCACTTAACACAGCCTTTGCTGCGATACGTTGCTGAACAGTTTCAGCTGCAATTCCAGCTAGCTGATCGCCTGATTTTTCTTCATTGGCCTTAGCCATGACATCTTTTAATGATTTAAAATTATATTTCTCTCCACCAAATATCACCGATAGATTCATATTCATCCTCCTTACTTTGAGTGGAAGGCAAGAGTTTTCACAACAACTGGAACAACGCCAGATGGCAGAATCTCGCCAATATCGATGTAATCACCCGTCTCCACTTTAATTTGATCGATGCAAATAATTGGTACTGTAGGATTGATTGCTTGTATGGTTTGTCCAATAATCTTTGCATAATCTGATTGAATGACTATGATAATTGGTATGTCCTTGGAGCATCTTGTCGCCAAGTGTTGCAATATGGCCTCACACAATACATGTACATCCTGAAAACTTAAATACGGCAATTCACTGAAATAGAGTGCAAATGGTGACCGATTGTCCTGTATAGAAAATAAATCATCTGCTCGCTCTACCGCTGTTTTCACCATGTGGTTATAGTCTATTGTTGTTGCATCTATATAGCAGTTAAAAACAGGAACATTTTTGAGCGGTAACACATCTGCATCTACCTGAATGGTTGCCCCACTTATATCAGTAGTTTGTGTACCCGCCCCAGTGACTGTCGCACGTGCGGTCTCCTTAGGTTGTAGCCATAAAAATGCTTGTAGTTGCTCATGCTGGACTAGCATTTTCGCTAATCTTTCACCAATATCATCATATTGACGCTGTGTACATTCATTTTCATAAATACAGGAGGCTACTCCTCCAGAAAAGACGATGGCATCTACTGGTTTATGCCAGTTTGGTAAATGCCCTAGTACTAATGGATGCTGTTCATCCGTACACTGCCCCAGCAAGATTAAGGCGAGTGTACCCACCATTTCTTCAATACATTGTGTCACTCGAACATCCTCTGCCGCATCACCGACAGATAACGGATTAGACCATTTCTCCATTAGTTGCATGAGTGGCGGAGAAATTGATTGAATTCTACCATTCTTAAATTCAATCAATCTACCACCAACATGTAAGGTACATGTACCGATGACTTCTCCAAACTGCATGACAGCAATATTGGCAGTTCCTCCACCAACATCAATATTGGCAATTACTTTAGAAGAGTTTTTAGATTGCTGTAAAGTACCTGCTCCTTTAGCGGCAATAATGCCCTCTAAATCAGGCCCAGCAGTCGCAACTAAAAAATGACCAGCACCATCTGCAATAGTATGGACAACCTCTCTTGCATTTTCCTTCGTGGCAGATTCGCCTGTAATGATAATGGCGCCCGTTGAAATATCAGTGGGTGCCATTTGCGCCAATTGATACTGTTGAAAAATGAATTCTTCAATTTTTTTCATATCGATAATGTCTTTATTGATAAATGGTGTCTTGATGATTGGACTTTGATGTAACACCGTTTTCTCAATAATTTCAATTCTTGGCACATGGGTCACGCCAGCCACATTCTTTAACAGAAAACTACTAACCACCATTTTTGTCGTGCTTGTTCCTATATCAATCCCAGCACTATAAATTTTTTCAGTCTTCACCCTACACCATCCTCTCGCTACTGTGAGCAATACATGAGATATGGACTATCGCAATCCTTCACGAATTGTTGAATTTCTTCATGTGTATGGAGCTGAATAAGTGGTGCAATCCATTCAATGCCAAGTTTTTTCCACGAAGAAGTTTTCACGATAGGGCCCTGTGTCATGACATTTTTTAATAAACCTGTAGCCCTTTCAATATCTGCATCAGGTGCATCAATCTTTGTAATGACACCGATTTGTATTTTAGGAATCCCTAAGCTAAATTGCGGAGGAAACACACTTCTTGATGATGTAGCATCCTGCAAATAAATCACATGCGTTACTTCCAACGATGTAGCCATAATATTTCTGTAATACATAGGATTTTCTATATATTCACCCGGTGTATCGACAATCCAGTCATCATAAACGAGTGCTTGTGTTTTATTGGCATGGCTTTCTTTGCCCAACAAAGTATTCATCAATGTTGACTTTCCTGCTTGCACACCGCCTATTATCATTACTCGATTTTTCATACGACACATCCTATGATTTCGTTATTTTTGATGGTGTATAACCTAATACTTCGGATAAAAAACGATTAATTTCTAACATCGCCATTTCCACCTCTGATACACTACCAACAATAACGAGACTCCCTGTAAAACGATCCAAAAATCCTAGTTTGACATTGGCAGCCTTTGTCGCTAAATCCCCTGCAATAATGACCGTTTCACTTGGCGTACACGTCATAATCCCAAGCGCCCCTGCTTCTTGAATGCCTAGCTTTTGAAACATTTCGGGATCAGGGTTGGCAATAAGGTGACTCAATGTTAGCTGTTTACCCGGCACAAACTCCTGAATAAATCGTTTCTTTTCTTCACTCACACTTCATCACCTCACTTTTAATTGATTAAGATTTTTGATCTGTTAAATATTCGCCTTCTTTAATAATTCCGGCCTTGCGATCCTCAATTTCTAGCCTTAATGCAGTTGGTACTGATAGCTTATAGGCTAAAATAATCGCGATAATACCTGCTAAAAACTTACCAGCAATAACCGGTAAAATGATGGTTGGTTGGAAATTCGCTGTAAATGATAAGTGATCACCTAATAAGAATGCCGAACATACGCCGAATGCAATGTTAATGACCTTATCCTTTGGTGGCATATGGCGAATAAGTGTGAACATCGCTAAGATATTGGCAATTGTCGCTAAAATCCCTGCACTTCCTACAGATGACAAGCCTAATTTTTTACCAGCCATTTCAAGTGGTGTTGAAGCATATTTTCGAATTAAATACACCATTGGGAAAGCTCCAGCTAGCATAATACCGATGTAACCGGCTGTTTCCAATGCTCGGAATTGATCGATCTCATCTGCCATGATTGGATCGAAGCCCCATGCACCAAATACCTTTGTAAAAATGCCTGTGAAAATTTCTACAATCGAGAATACTAGTACCAATTTGATACCTGCATCCATCACACGGCCGAATAACATGAAGCCTGCAATCATACCGTTTGGAATAAGCTTTAAGCCTAACGCGATTAACACAACAAAAATAAACAAAGGCAATAAATTAATTAATATTTGTAAAACAGAAATGGCAAATACATAAGTAGGTGCCTCTGTTGTACTAATAACTTCACGAACTTCTGTGTTAAATAACACAATCATAATCGATGAAATAAATGCACCAATCGGAATTGTTAATACGCCTGCCATAATACCTAGCGCCATATATTTATGATCACGCTTATCTAACATCGCAAGCCCCATCGGAATCGAGAATACAATCGTAGCACCTGACATAAATCCAACGACTAGAGCCATTACCCATCCCTCATATGACTCTTTTAAAGCATTGGCTAATTGGTAACCACCCATGTCCGAAGCTAAAATAGTTGTCGCCGCAATAGCAGGATCTGCACCAATTAACTCAAAAATCGGACTAATAAAATGACTAATAAACCATGTTAAGTAAGGTATAGCTGCCATAATCCCTGCTGCTGGGACAAAAATATGACCAACTGTATGGATACCATTCATAAATTCCTTACCAATTCCATACTCAGCATCTCGGATTGCTCCGATTGCCCCTAAAACAGCACAAATCATAATAATATAAACGATAATCGTTCCTATCATTGCCATCTTACTCATCACCCCTTTATGATTAATAAATTTATATAAAAAAAGGCGCTTTAAAGAAGAAATCTCTTTAAAGCGCCTTTGCTTCAACTATTGACTTGTAAGTTAATAATAATTTGTTCCGCTATTTGTACCATTTCCTGTTGCGTTTGCATACTTTCATTGCGAATTTTTCGATAAGCCTCGTCCTCGCTTATATTTTCAGCCTGCATAAGCAAGCCCTTAGCTCGTTCAATAACTTTTCGCTTGTCCAACTGTGTTTGCTTATGTAAAATCTCCCCATTGAGACGGTTGAACTTATCAATTTGATGAAAAGCAACCTCTAACACAGGCAACACATTTTTTTCAGAAAACGGTTTCATTACATAACCTAATATATTATCCTGCTTCATGTATAGTAATAATTCTTTTTCACTGTATGCCGAGATGAAAAGAACAGGTATACCGAGCTGTTGTTCAATAATTTTACTTGCCTTTAAACCATCCAGTTTAGGCATTTTAATGTCCATTAAGATTAACTGTGGTTTATGTAAAAAGGCTAACTCAATGGCTGTTTCCCCATTATTAGCTTGAGCTACTACTTCGTAACCATTATCTTCTAACATAAACTTCAAATCAATCGCAATCAGTGATTCATCTTCGACAATCATAACTTTCCTAGTCATTTACGATAAATACCTCCTCACTTACAGGGAACTGAATTTGAGTATGTGTACCTTCTTCACTAGGGATAATTGAGAATGAGCCAGCTAAATCATATTCCACAAGCCTTGTGATAATTTCCATGCCAAAAGATGCCTTCACCTCTTGCATTCCAACGCCGTTGTCAGAAATATGAAGTGAAATAGTAGAGTCTTCTTGCATGAATTGAATATCGATTGTTCCTTCATCACGACCGAGAAAAGCATACTTTAATGCATTTTGCAGTAGTTCGCAAATAATGAGCGCAAGGGATACTGCTTTTTTGGAATGGCAAAATAGTTGCAAATTATCATGATGAAATGCTAGTTGAATAGTTGCTGTATTGGACGTGCCAATCATTTTATGTCCAATTTTTTTAGCCAATGCAATAACGTCTACTTTCTCTTCAGCGTTATCCTCATTTTCTAAAATAAGCTCATAAACAGATGAAATACTATATATTCGATTTAATGCCTCCTGAAAAGCATTTGCATTAACAGCTGACAATTCATTGCGCATTTGCAAGCGTAATAGGCTTGTTACTGTTTGAAGATTATTTTTCACACGATGGTGAATTTCTCGTATGGCAAATGTTTTCATCATTAGTTCATTTTCTTTTAGCTTTAGTTCTGTTAGATCATGAATAATGAGGAGTGTGACCTTGTCATTTTGGCTGCGGATTGGAATTTTCTTCACGATAAAGGATTTACGTTCAATCGTAATTTCTAGGAAAAAGACATCGTCGCCTTTATCATAGACTTCCTGTAAAAACGGTAAAATTTTATCCAACGCAACATTATCAAAGTTTTCCAATCCTGAAAGCTCCGAAATAAAATGGTAACCAGCAGGATTGCTGTAAATCACTTTGTTCTCGTGATTTGTAAGAATAATTGACTCTACTAGTAAATCAGAAACAACTGGAATCGGCTGAGAATTAGGTTCTACAATATGCTCAATTAATGCAAAAGGCATATTTTGAAAATCATCTTTTGGTGTCGACTGCATCTTCACCATCTTTTCCTGAATCAATACAGCAATCACTTGCTGTTGATCATTAAAGATCGGAATCACATTTTGTTCGACTGTAATGCCTTCTTGCGTAATGGCTCTGGAAATCGATGATCTTTCCTTTTGTTTAAACGCAGCGAATACGGCTGGTTCAAAACTTTCAAAGACGAATTTTCCAATAACTGATTTTTCGTATAAACCTTTTTCCTTGTTAGGGAATGCTTCTGCCACGACAATTGCATGTGATAAATTATCCATCATACAATCTATGAACATATAACAATCAGTGAGCTCAGCATAGTAGTTAAGCGTTGCTTCCATTTCTATTAACTTGTCAATATCCGTTGCCGATAGATTTGTATATTTTCTACACAATGATTGAATGTTCGACAGGTTTAAGCCCCCCATCAATGAATAATCAACAATCAGTTTGATTATTCTTAAAAATTCTTGTCATTATTATAAACCTTTTGTGAAATTATTTTCAATACAAAAAATATTTTCTTTCATCAAAATTCGTTGCATTACAAAGAACTATATAGCTTAAAAGAGAAATATTCAACAGTTATTTATCATCACATTATTCAGTTAGAAGAAAAAAGTTATTTTAATATATCAAAAAAGAGAGTTTGCCGATTCAGCAAACTCTCTTTTTTCTACTTAATTTCAGGTGTGACAGCTAATATATTCTCAAAGGCTGCACGTTGTTTTTGTTCTTCCTCATTCAACAAAATATGGATATCCCCATGATCGTTTGATGTTCGAATTAAGCGGCCCATTCCTTGTTGCAAGCGCAATTGCATGAAAGGTAATTCCACCTCTTCAAATGGATTTTCCGCAAACGTACGTTTTGCATCAAATAACGGATCCTGTGGAGGGAACGGTAAATCATAAATAATGACACGTGTTAATGCTTCCTCAGGTAAATCTAAGCCTTCCCATAAATGATATGAGCATAATGTTTTAACGGTACCTTGCTGGAAATCTCGAACAATGGCTGATAGTTCTCGATCACCCTCGAATGCCACATACATTCGCTCCATTAATGGCAATTCAGCTTTAAATTTTAACATGGCTTGCTTAGATTTAAACAGAATCAATGTTTGCTCGCCATCACGCAGTAATTGCTGTACACGTGCGGTTTTATCACGTTGAGCTAGCTCATGTAAATAGATTTTCATCACTTCTTCATAATCAAATGGAGAAGGTACTGAAAATGATTGGTAATCTCGTATGCCTAAACTATAAGCGATATAAGAAAAGTCTTTATTGACTGCTAAAGTGGCGGACGAAAAGACGATCGGAAGCTTTTTAGAGAATAACTTTTCTGCTAAAACTTCAGTAATCAAACGAGGCATAATCACCAACGTTTCTTCTCCATCTGTCTCCTCAAGCCAATCCACTGCATCTCCTTGTGCTATGAAAATACGCAAAGAAGCCTCATATTGTTCTAAATATTCTTCCGCCATATTTAACTCATATTCAGGAATCATGTACATTTCAGATTCAAATACAAATTCCTCCATAAGTATTTCCACATCTTTAATCAATTGTTTTCCATAAGCTAACAATGTTTTGGATTTATTGATACGTTTACGATCCTCATCTGAAGCAACGATATCATCACGAAGCTGATCAAAAAATAGCTCGTGATCGTCTTGTAATTTTTCCATCGCATACAATGTACGTTCTCGCACGCCATCTACCATTAATCGCTCTAAAAGTTGGACAATGGTTGTTGCCTGCACTTTATAAGTCATCGCTTTTTGCGCAGCGTATTCCAACAGATGCCCTTCATCTAAGACAATCATTGATACTTCTGGCAATAATGCAAGCTGCCCTTCACGCTCGCGAGATTCTTTTGTAGCTAAATGCTCCATTAAAAAATCTTGGGAACAAATTACAAGATCCGTTGATTTACGGTAATGAGAGCGATGCAATGTTTGCCCACAGCGATTACGAAGATCACAAACAGAGCATTGCATAATTGAATTGTAATTAACCTTTTGCCAATCCTCATCACTAACTGTCGGATAATCACTACGTTCTCCATATGGATGAACAGCGATCATCGAACCTTGTGCATACACGCCATCCGGGATGGAGAATGAAATATCATCAATCCATTCATCCGTTTCCACTTTTTCCGCTTCCTCAAAGCGTTTTAAGCATAAATACTGATCTCGTGATTTTGCTAGACGAACATCAATTTCCAGTCCAAGCGTTTTTTGTAGTTTATAAATATCGCCGCCATCTTTAACAAGCTGGTCTATTAATGTTTCATCAGCACAAGCAATAAGCGCCGGTTTCCCTGTATAGCGTGCGTAAGAAATCGCTGGGAGTAGATAAGCAATTGTTTTCCCAGTTCCAACACCCGCTTCTGCAAAGAGTACATTTTTTTCTTTTAGCGCTTGCTCTATTTGATAAGCCATAAAAATTTGCTCATCACGACATTCAAAACCTTTTTCAGGTAATTCATCATAAAGGACGTCACCCATCCAGTCACCTAATGAATCAAAAAATGAACGGTCCTTTGATAATGCAAATGGTAAAGATTTACGCAATTGATGTTCCCCCTCTTACTATCTGGTGCTATTATACGCGACGAAACGGAAGATAAGAAAAAATCTTATCTTCCGTTACTTATTCGTTAATCTCTTTTAGACTTTTGTCCCCAGAACTGATAATAATTTGTTTCGATAAAACCATTAAATAACTTCCGTTTCTTCGTCGCTTGGCGTCCATATAATTCTTCAAAATTTTTCATGGAGGATAGCATATATACTGACCAAGTTGGATAGTTTTTCATTACTTTTCCTAAATCACGAATAACTTGTTCCACTACTTCAACATCACCAATACGTTCTCCGTATGGTGGGTTTCCGATCATCACACCATCTGAGAACTGAGTGGTAAAATCGCGTGCTTGCATTTGTTTAAACGTAATCAGCTCACCAAACCCTGCTTCTGTAGCATTTTCTTGTGCAATGCTTACCATGCGATGATCAATATCGGAACCAACAATTTCTAACGGTTGATCATAATGGGCCAAACTTTCTGCTTCATCTCGAACAGCGTCCCAGATTTGTGCTTTCATCCATGGCCAGTCCTCAGAAATGAACTCACGATTATAGCCAGGTGCTATATTTTGTCCAAACATTGCCGCCTCTAATGCAATGGTCCCAGAACCACAGAATGGATCCACAAATGGACGATTTGGATTCCACTTTGAAACTTGTATTAATGCCGCCGCTAATGTTTCTTTTAACGGTGCCTCACCTTGCACCTGACGATAGCCACGTTTATGAAGGCCAGCACCAGATGTATCAATCGTTAGTGTAGCCACATCTTTTAATATTGAAACCTCAATTTTGTAAGTGGCACCCGATTCATCTAAAAAGCCAAGTCGCTTATAGTGCTGTTTCATTCGTTCAACAATCGCTTTTTTAGTGATAGCTTGGCAATCGGGAACACTAAATAATTTTGATTTAACGGACTTACCCGAAACTGGAAAAGCAGCATCCACTGGTAAATATTTTTCCCAAGGTAAAGCCTTCACACTTTCAAATAATTGTTCAAATGATTTTGCAGGGAATTGTCCGACTACAATTTTTACACGATCTGCTACTCGTAGCCATAAATTGGTACGTGCGATGGCTGTTTCATCACCCTGAAAATATACTTTACCATTTTCAACAGTTGTTTCATAACCAAGTGCTTTGACTTCCTGGGCTACAATTGCCTCTAATCCCATTGCAGCCGTAGCTACTAATTGATAGTTTGCCATAGATTATTTCCTTCCTTGATGCTCAATTTCCCAATACTCCATAAACTCGATGATGTCGTTTAATGGTAATGGTTTGCTGTAATAATAACCCTGAATAATATCACAATTCATTTTACGTAGTATATCCACTTGTTGTGCCTGTTCTACACCTTCTGCTACAACTTTCATTTTTAGACGATGCGACATTTGAATAATAGCATCTACAACTGCCTGTTTTTCATCGAGTGAACCAATATGTTGAATAAAGCTTCGATCAATTTTTAAACAATCTAGTGGAAAACGAACTAAATAGCTCAGGGAGGAATAGCCTGTCCCAAAATCATCTATGGAGATTTTAAAGCCTAATTGTTTCAAACGAACTAACTTGCTCACAGTTTCGTTAGCACTGTTCATAACAGTTCGTTCTGTCACTTCTATTTCAAAATTGTTGGCTGGCATATTATAGCGTTCTAATATTGCTTGTATCGAATCTAAAAAATTCTGTTGTTTAAAGTGAATGCTAGATATGTTAATGGCAACCGGTATTTTCCACCCATATTGTTGCATTTGAATAACTGCCTCGCACGCCTTTTCTATAATGACTTCACTTAACGGAATGATTAAACCTGTTTCCTCAGCATAAGGAATAAACTCACCAGGTGACACAAAGCCAAGTCTTTCATTATTCCAGCGGACCAGTGCCTCTAATCCTTGAATTTGCTCATTATCCATAGTAATTTTCGGCTGGAAATACAACTCAAACTCACGATTATCAATGGCTCTTCTTAACTCAGAATCTAGCAATAAGACACGCTGTGCATCTGTTTGCAGTTCATCAAAATAAAAAGAATAGCCATTCAATCCATTCTTTTTTGAGTAGGTCATTGCTCTATCTGCACAATTAATCAGTTCTTCGGTATTTTTACCATCTACTGGATAAACACTTATACCAATGCTTGTGGAAATAAAAACTTCCTGGCCATTTATCATCATCGGCTTTTCTATACTACTTATTATTTGTTCAGCAAAATTTGCAGCTTCTTTTACGTTTTTTACATTCGTTAATGTAATGACGAATTCATCTCCGCCATATCTTGCAATAATATCTTTGTTTTTCAGTAACTGTTTTAGTCGTTTGGCGACTTCTATTAATATGGAATCTCCAACAGCATGACCTAATGTATCATTAATTTGCTTAAATCTATCCAAATCTAAAAAATAAACCGCATGCTGTACTGAATGAGAAATAGCAGAAGTGGATTCTAAAAGATTATCCATTCTTTCAATATAAGCAAATCGATTGGATACTTCTGTTAATGAATCTGTCAGTAAACGTTTTTCTAATTCGTTTTCTACTATTTTTCTTTCAGACAAATCTGTGAAAATACCACAATAATTTGTAACCTTCCCCTCATCGTTGGTTACACATACAATTGTTAACCATTCAGGATATACGTCTCCAGTTTTACGACGATTCCATATTTCTCCTTGCCAAATTCCTTCTTGTCGTATCTGTTCCCACATCTCTAAATAAAACGGTAATTCATGTACACCCGATTGTAAAACGGCAGGTGTTTTTCCAACCACCTCATCACGTGTATAACCTGTGACAAATTCAAAGGCAGGATTAACCATCACTATTTTTTTGTATTCATCAGTAATCATGATACCTTCAGATACATTTTCGAAGATTTTAAGTATTAAGGTAGTAGGATATTGAGAAATTAACTTCAATTTATCCACACTTTCCCAATTGTTATTTACTCCGTTCATGTTTCCGCCCCATCCTATCTCTCTATACTCCCCTTTAAAGGGCACTTACGCCAGGTTAACTATGTAAATCAATGACACCTCAGATGATGGTGTACAGTTTTTTTCGAGTTGACTCGTAAGCTCATCTTAAAAATCTGTGACTTCTCAGAGGTTTGAACTTGATTCAGCAGTCGTCCTGTCGTCACCTGAATGGAAAGAAAATGTGCAAACTCTCGCTATCTATATTGAGTAGAGTCATTTGTATCTCGCACTTTGCTCGTTACAAAAACTTTTGCTGAATCAAGATAAATACACATTGATGCGATAACCGTTTTCAGATGTTTTGACTTAAAAGCGGTAGCGATAGAAGCTTGCCAAACAAGTTAGCCATTCTCAAACGTATCGCGCATACCAAGACTTGATTAACAAGGTTACTTTTTCCTCATGAACTCAAAAGAAAAGCTCTCCACCGATTTGGAGAGCGCTTGTTATTTCGTAAATAAGCATCAAAAAATTCCATAAGCCATGTTTTGTTCCTGAGTACTCAAACAGCTTGCGCCTCGTACGACCAGGTAGTAATCATCTATCTACAGAGCAAACTCTGTCCCTCTATCCGTTCAATTCCTTCAAGAGAGTGCCCCTACCATAATTTGGGTTTCTCACTCGTGGGGTTTACCTCGTTCCACCTTGCAAGTTTCCAAGCAAGCTTCGTCACTGTGGCACTTTCAGGAAGTGTCAACCATATCCTAGGACTTAGGTTTTCCTTCCGCCATCAGCCTTAACAGCTGCCTTACCTTATTTTTTCAGTAAGCACGAACACTACGGACATCTCAGAACCGTGTGAGCATGGACTTTCCTCTACGACGTCTAGCGCCGCAGCGATTACCAGAATTTCATGATGATACGAAAGATTATACTAGAGTTTTATGTTAAATACAATATAATTGACTAAAATTATTCGTACAGCTTGCTACCAAATACATGTTTTTCTAAATTTGAAAGACGTTTTAAAATATCAAAATTAGTTGTACCAGCTGCTGCTGAAGCAACGGGTTGTCTCTTCGGAGTACTTTCAATTTCTTCTTTTAACTGTCTATTTTCTTCACGTAGTTGGGCCATCACTTTTTCAAACGTTTCATAGTCTTGAATAATTTCATCAAGGAAAGAATCCACATCTTCCACATTATAGCCTTTAAAGTTCTTTTTAAATTCCTTTTCAAGGATCATTTTTGACGTTAATTTAATGTCCATTCACATCGCCCTTCCTCACACTACATACACGAATACATTATAGCATACTTCACCACATTATATCGTCTGAATACTCCAATTGTAAGGCTAATCTTGTCGTTTCATGCGCTTACCCGGGAAATTATTTCTTATTTCCTAATCTGAGTAACCTCTTTTCCCACGAAATTACCCATTTTTGTTTTTGTTCTGCTCTCCATTGCTCATTACTTTGAATGAGATGTATGCCTTGTTGCGTATAATAAAGGGCCTGCTCATAATCTTTCATTTGATGCTCATAAAGTATGGCTAGCTGTTCAAGGACATGCAACTTTGTTCTTGCTTCTACAAAATGGAGAGAGGCAACAAATGCATCAATAGCTTCACTGTAGCGTTTACTCTTCTTATGCTGTAAGGCTAAATAGTATTGAGCATTACTTGCTTCCAGTGCATCGAATTGGGTTGTTACCCTTTCTAAAACCCTAACACTTTGTGTGCTTTCTTTTAAATCACCATACCATTTTCCAATATTGGTGAAGGTTTTTGCCGATTCTTCATGTTCTTCCTCAAACAATAACTGGGTGGAATGACTATAAAGCGTGATAAGTGACAGTAAATCCCACTCATTATGAAGTAAAACCTTCATAAGAGCATCTGGTACGCCACTTTTCACAGCATCTAAATAAATAATAGGTGCAAGATGGCCTGGAATGTCTCCCTTCCGAGAAAAACCAAGCTTTTCTTCTTCTACAGATTTTAATTTTAAGCGCTCCATATCATTTTTCCATAAACGCTTCGAACTATGCAATAAATCGATTTGTCGTTGCGATTGTAATTTGGGTAATGTTTTTTGATGTAATGTCCAGCGTGTTTCAAGCTGCGGCCAATCAAAACTTTTACCATTATAAGTGATGACCGTTACTGATTTTTGCCACAGCTTGGATTCAAACAAGAAAGCCGCTTCGTGTGCAGGATCGGCAAGGATATATTGCGTCAACAGGAAGCAATCATCTATCACTTCTAAAAAACCGAGCAAAAAAATATGGGTCCCGACACCCTTTAAACCTGTTGTTTCCGTATCAAAAAACAAAACGGGTTCATTCACCGTAAGTGCATAAGGATGATCAAACTCAGCAACATGCCATTTTTTCAGGGCATCGAAGAATGACTGTAGCTGATAATGACCATGCTGATACGTAAAGGGATATTGCACTTCACGCTTAAACACTATGCCAAAGTCATTTTCAACAACGGTTAACCCCGCTCTTTTCCATTGCTCTGTATAGCTCGGATTAGTTGGTTTCTGAAAAGTCGGCTGCTGGACTTTAGATGGGGCTGCTGTTTTTTTTCCAAGCATTTTTTTCATTTGTAGGATTTTATTTTCATAGGACATATATTTCACTCATTTTCTGCTTGTAGGATTGCTAATACTTGTAGCACCTTACGCTTGGCCTGCTGTAAACTATCTTGTGCACCAATACATGATGGACAACCTGCCTCACAAGCACAATTAGCTACATGCTGATAGGTTTTGTTTAATAGCTCTTCCCATAATTCATAAACCTTTTCACTTAAGCCGATGCCACCAGGATACTTATCGTATACAAAAAACGTCGGTTGCTCATTATGTGTAGCTTTTACCTGTGGTACCACGGCTACATCACTACTATCACATTGAATGAATAAAGGAATAAATGCATTCATCGCATAGGCTGCTCCCGTCATAGCATCTGTTAGCTCTTCCTCGGTCCACTTTTCTGGCCCGGCAAAGGATAGCCACGACGAACTCGTATGCATTTCATCTGGAGGTAAATGAATAGGCCCTGACCCGATATTATCATGCGTACCAAAGCGTATTTTCTTAAAAATCGTTGCTTGTGCGACTAATCCAACATCTCCAAAGCTAATCATACCGCCGTTATAAGAACGGCTTCGGTCTTCCTCTAATACCTTCATTTCCACAGCAAGATTGGCATCTGTATAATAATCAATGTCGACTTCACGTACATAAGCTTTCTTTTCTTCCCAGTCGAGCTTTTCTACTTGGAATTGAATCCCTTGGTGTAAATAAATTGCCTCCTCATGTAATAATGTCATGGCACTATGCCGATCCATTTCACCAATTACCTTTGTTTGTGCAGGAATGGATAGATCAATAATTACCACATTTTCCTGAGAAGCAGAGCGTAAGCTTATATCGTGTGCTGGGAAACGATCACTCATCCAATGCCACTTGTCGCTCGTCTTAAAAACAACGCCTTCCTCTGCTAAATAATCTAACAATTCCTGTATGTCATATTCACCATAAGTATCTTCTATTGAAAATGGTAACTCAAAAGCGGCACATTTCAAATGATCCATTAAAATTAACATATTTTCTGGATAAATACGCGCCTCTTCTGGTGTACTACCAAGTAAAAACAGTGGATGATTCACCACATACTGATCAAGGGCAGTCGATTGCGCTACATAAATAATTAAAGCCTCATCCTGCCGCCTTCCTGCACGTCCTGCTTGTTGCCAGGCACTTGCAATATTTCCTGGGTACCCTGTCATAATACATGCTTGTAACTGTCCGATATCGACTCCTAATTCTAACGCATTTGTGCTAACAACGGTTTGAATGGTGCCATCACGTAAGCCTTTTTCAATCACACGACGTTCAGATGGCAAGTAACCACCTCGATAGCCACGCACAGATTCATCGAGCAGTTTATTGCGCGTAAGCTCCTTTAAATAAGTGACAATCATTTCAACCCGCACCCGACTCTTAGCAAAAATGATAGATTGAATGCCAGCTATATATAGTCTTTTGGCTAAATCACTTACCTCTAGCACGGCACTTCTACGCACTCCAAATGTTTTGTGAATAATAGGTGGATTGTAGAAAAGAAATGTTTTCTTGCCAACAGGTGCACCAGAGTCCGCGATGAGCGCATGCGATTCATTCGTCAGCAGTTCGGCAAGCTCCTTAGGATTTTTTATTGTTGCTGATGTACAAATAAACACGGGTTTACTACCATAAAATTCACAAATACGTTTTAATCTACGAATAACATGTGCAACATGTGAACCAAATACCCCTTTATATGTATGCAATTCATCAATAACGATATACTGCAAATTTTCAAAGAGTGATACCCATTTCGTATGGTGTGGCAATATCCCTGAGTGAAGCATGTCGGGATTCGTCATGACAATATGTCCTGCTTTGCGAACCTTTTGACGAATGCCAGGAGCTGTATCACCATCATAGGTATAACTTAAAATCTCCTCGCCACTCTGTTCAATTAGTTTATTTAAGTCATTTTTTTGATCCTGAGCTAAAGCCTTTGTTGGAAATAAGTAAATCGCTCGCGCGTTTTTATCTTCTATTATTTTTTGCAATACTGGCAAATGATAGCAATATGATTTACCCGATGCGGTTGGTGTAACAGCTGTAAATGACGTACCATTCTGTGCCAAATCAAAGGCCTCTCGCTGATGTGTATAAAGTTGCTCTATGCCCCTTGCCTGTAAAGCCTTAACTAGAGAGGCGTGTAAATTTTCTGGGAAAGGAGCATAACTTGCTGGCCGTCCTTCAAGTGTCTGCCAATGGAGAATGCGTTCTTTTAATTCTTCATCATATCTCCATTCATGTAAAAGCTCACTAATCGTTCGTTTCTTCGATAGCATTCATTGCCTCCCCCTTAATCAGTCGTTCAAAGTTTTTTATTGTATAGGAGGTAGAATGAGTCGCATCTAAAAAACGTTTTTTACTTGTTTCTTTATAAAAAGATTGCACAACAAATTGCTCCATCGATTCTACCGCTGAAGCAATTTGTTGTGTATGCATATATTTCGGTTTATTTTCTTGAATCCATGTATTGGCCTCTTGCTGCCATTCCTTCAACAGTTGGTGAATTTTATCAACGTGTGGTTTCACCTCTTGAAAAAAATCAGGTGTACGGTCCTCCTCACGCATTTGCCAAAAACGCGAGACACATTGATCACATTCATCTAATAATTTGGATGTTTGCTGAATAACTAACAATTTTGCACCTCATCTCTCATCAATTCCACGTAAGCAAATATTTTTCGTAGCAAGCACATATATATGATGAGTATGTCTTACCCAACATTTCAACTACGAAAATATGGTACCTCTTGATACCTTTACCGTCACTCACTTGTTTTGTGGTAAAAACTGTATCAATTTTAATGCTATGGAGGTAGTTCAATTGCTTATGAGATAAGTGTACCAAAGTCTATCATTTTTCACTACTAATAGGCGAACAAGCATTCTTTACTTGCCAGTTCTTTTCTGCTAAGCTTACTTTCTGACTAACTGCTTTGAGTTGCAAAAAAAAGTGCATATTCTGAGCATTGTTTTCCAGCGACACTCTCGTGAAAAGTAATTGATTGACCAGATCTAACTGCGCAACTAATTGTTCTAACTTGTTCAAAATAACGCCTCCTTTGCTTTACTTATGTATTCCTCGCATGTATAGAATTACCTTCATACGTGACAAAATAAGCGTAAGTTAGCTGAAAGAAGAAGATTTTCGATAAATTTTTATAGGTGAACCTTCCACCTACAAAAGCGTCCTGAATGAAAGGTGTAGATAATTCACCATTCTTCATCCGTTTCTATGATTCAATTTATCAGTTATTTTGACGATTAGAGGAAGAAAATCATTAGCTTTTTTTCGACGCAATTTGTTCATTCTTTGCATCAACTGTCTACTACTCTTGTAACAAAGACCATACGGATGAAGGTAGAGAAGAGCCATCAAATCATGGTAAACTAATATATAGGAAAGCAGTTTGATAAAGGGTGAGCTAAATGACAATTCGCTATCCAAACGGGAAATTGTATACCCCAAATACTTCTGTACAGAAGACAGAAAGAAAAAGTAAAAGCAAAGATTTGTCTTTTAGTAATCGTGGAAAGACGCTAGAGGATGAAATTAATGAAGCAAACGACTATTATATAAAAAGACGACTTGCTATCATTCATAAGAAACCTGTTCCTGTACAAATCGTCAAAGTAGAGTACCCTTCACGAAGTGCTGCTGTCATTCGTGAAGCATATTTTCGAACACCCTCTACAACCGACTACAATGGTGTTTGGAATGGGCATTATATAGATTTTGATGCAAAGGAAACTGCTTCCAAAACGAGTTTCCCCTTAAAAAATATTCACGAGCATCAAATGACCCACATGCAGCAAGTGACTGAACAAAATGGTGTGGCTTTTATTATCGTTCGCTTTTCAGCTTTTGAACGGTATTTTATTGTGCCATATGAAGTTTTACAAAAGGCCTGGCAAGCAATGGAGAATGGCAATCGTAAATCCATACCCTTTTCAACGATTGAAGAAGAGGCGTATGAAATTCCCACTAGCTATTATCCACGTATCGATTATTTACCCATCATCCAACAACTGATCGATGCACAATGCTACGGGTTTGAAAGTGAGGAGAAATAGTATGACTGAACGTCGTCGAACACGTGGAGAGCATCAAAAGGCTCTCGCTGAAAAAAATAAAAAAGGTAAGAAAACAATAACAAAATCATCATCACCCGCTAAGATGTGGATAAAACGTATTTTCTTAACACTATTAATAATCGGTGTGGCAGGCTTCGTTGGAGGAGCGGGAGTATTTGCTTATTATGCAAGCACGGCTCCAGAGCTTGATGAGGAATTATTGAAGGACCCTGTATCGTCAGAGTTCTACGATAAAAACGGCGAAATATTTGCAACAATCGGTGCTGAAAACCGTAAATATATAAAATATGAAGATATACCAGAAGATATGGTTAATGCTATTCTTGCAACGGAAGATGTACGCTTCTTTAAACATCATGGCATGGATTTCTATCGTCTAGGCGGTGCTATACTTGCTAACTTCCGTGATGGCTTTGGTGCACAAGGTGCCTCTACCCTAACACAGCAAGTGGTAAAAAATTCATTTTTACAAAATGAAAAGAAATTAAAGCGTAAAGCACAAGAAGCTTGGCTAGCGTTTCAATTAGAACGTAAATATTCAAAAGAAGAAATTTTTGAAATGTACTTCAATAAAATGCTAATGTCAGGGCGTATTTATGGCTTTGGCACAGCAGCACAATATTTCTATGGAAAAGAACTAAAAGATTTATCATTGGATGAAGAAGCATTATTAGCAGGGTTAGTGCAACGACCAAATGCCTATAATCCATTGAAAAACCCTGACCTTGCAAAGCAACGTCGTAATACGGTTTTAGGATTAATGCATCAACATGGAAAAATTTCAAAAACGGAAATGGAAGAAGCTAAGAAAGTTGATGTCCAAGCAGGTCTTGCAGACGATGCAACACGCCAATCATTTGCTGGTTCGAAATACGACGCCTTCCTAGATGTTGTTATTAATGAATTAGAAAATAATGGTGATGGTACAGCCATGGCAGAAGGAATTAAAGTTTATACGACACTTGATCCGAATGCCCAAAAAGTTGTAGAAAATGTCATGAACGATGACAGTAATTTCCCTACTGAAGAGATTCAGTCAGGTGTAGCTGTCATTGATACAAAGACAGGTGCGATTCAAGCCGTTGGCGGCGGTCGCAATTACGGTGCTATACGTGGCTGGAACTATGCAGATGATTTAAAAAAGAATCAACCAGGTTCTACAATGAAACCATTAGTGGACTATGGTCCAGCAATCGAATATTTAAATTGGTCTACAGGTCAAACGCTTGTCGATGAGCCAATGAATTACACAGGTACAAAACAAACAATTACGAACTGGGATGGTCGCTATATGGGTGCCATGACTGCTCGTAAAGCCTTATATGCTTCACGTAACGTTCCTGCTGTCAAAGCATTACAAGAGGTTGGCACTGAAAAAGCCAAGGAATTTGTGGGACGTTTAGGCATTAAAACAGATGATCTTTATGAATCGGATGCGATTGGTGGAGGTGCTATTACGATCTCCCCTATCCAAATGGCAGCTTCTTATGCAGCTTTCGGTAATAACGGGGTCTACACGGATCCACATGCGATTTCAAAAATAGTCTATCGTGATGGCAAAACATCTAAAAACTACACACCTGAACCTAAAGTTGCTATGAACGATTATACAGCTTATATGGTAACGGATATGCTGCGTGATGTAGTGGGCAATAAACCAGATGCATCTGGTACTGCTGCCAATGTACCTGGCTTAGATATTGCAGGTAAAACAGGTACAACCAACTATTCAGCAGCCGATTTTAGTAAGTATAATTTACCGAATACAAGTGTGCCAGATTCATGGTTTGCTGGTTATACAACAAACTATTCCATTGCGATATGGAGTGGCTATGAAAAACACTTTGATCCAATTACAACGTGGGAAGAACGTCGATTACCACAAAATTTATTTAAGTCGATTATGCAAGATATTTCAGCAAACGTTGAAACAGCTAGCTTTAAAAAGCCAAGTACAGTTGTAGAAGCAACGATTGAAATAGGCTCTAAGCCATTGAAATTAGCAAGTGACTTTACACCTAGTGAGTTACGTCAAACAGAGCTATTCGTTCGTGGAACTGAGCCAACAGAAGTGTCTAGTGTTTATGAGGCACCAGAATTAGCTACACCATACAACGTATCAGCAAGCTTAGATTTAGATGCACAGTCCATCAATATTTCTTGGGAACATGATGCCAGCCTAGATCCAGAAACAGATGAACCACTACCAACTTCATTTGAAGTAACGGCAACACGTGATGACGGACAAACGTTTGCCCTTGGTACAACTGAGAAAAAAGATTTAACAGTTGGCAACACGCTTGAAGATGGGAATTACACGATCTCAGTCGTAGCCATCGTGGACGGTACACGCAGTGACCCTGGTACAGCTACTTTCCAAATCACAAGTACATCTGATGAGGATTTAGAAACGGAAGAACCAGATGAGCCAGAAATTGATTTACCAACAGACCCTGATCAAGATGATCACGACAATGGTAATAACAATGGCAATGGCAACGGTAGTAACAATGGCAATGGCAACGGTAGTAACAATAATAATGGGAATGGGAATAACGGCAGCAATAGTGGAAACAGCGGTGGACCAGATGGTAGTCAGCCACCAACTCCTCCTACCGATCCCGTAAACCCAACTGATGAAGAACAAAGCTCAGAATAAACGAAAAACCGAGAAGCTAATGAAGCTTCTCGGTTTTTTCTTGATGGAAGGGCTACTATCCGTCACTTTACATGTGCTATCCGTCACTTCAAGATGCATATCCGCCGGCATGATCACTCCATCCATCTACTCTAATTTTTACTAGCTTGAATTCGTAAACGTGCTGTACGCTTTTTCGTTTCCTTAAATAATTCATCAAGCTGGCGATAACAAGCATATTGCCCTGGCTTCGCTTTGATAAAAGCAAGTCGTTCAACGCCATTAATCGGTAGCACTTCATCACCTGCCGCTTGTACTAGCTGTTCAAACAACTTTATTGCTTCTTCCATTAAACCTTTTGCTGTACCATTTCTAGCATCATGGGCTTCGTGGATGTTCGCTTGAAGGGTTGTCCACTTGGCAAACCATGCATCTACTTGATCTTTTACGATGGCCTCACTATTCATGCTTCCTTCACCAAGCCTTTCTTCAACCGTTTTTGCCCCTCACGGCAATCACTTAGTAAAGGGCAGGCATGGCAGCCAGGATTTTGGGCCTTACAATGGTAACGGCCAAAGAAAATTAACTGATGATGTGTTTTCGACCACTTATCCATGGGCGTTTTTTTCATGATCGTCTCTTCCACTTCAAGCACGGAATCTTTCCATCGACATAGCCCTAGACGTTTTGATACACGCTCCACATGGGTATCGACTGCGAGTGCTGGGATATCAAAGGCAACTGATAGCACCACGTTGGCTGTTTTCCGCCCCACACCTGGCAATGTCACCAGTGCTTCACGCGTAGATGGTATTTCGCCATTATATTCATCTAACAAACGTTGACATAAAGCCTGAATGTTCTTTGCTTTATTGCGATATAAGCCAATAGAGCGAATATCCTGCTGTAATTCATCCAACGAAACAGCTAAATAATCTTCTGGCGTTTTATATTTCTGAAATAATGTTTTCGTTACCTTATTGACAAGTACATCCGTACATTGTGCAGATAATAATGTCGCAATTGTTAGCTCAAAAGCATTGTCATGGACGAGCTCACAATGCGCATCAGGAAACATTCGATCCATCTCTTCAAGGCAATGTTCCCACTGTTTTTTTGTTAACAAACCGGATGCCCCCTATTCTCTTTCTTCTAACCAATTGTAAAACGGTACTTTATTGGTTGGTTGAGTATCTTGCTGAACCGTACGTGCTGGAGCCCTATTAAACGTTTGCTTCTCTCGAAACTGCTCACTTTGTTTTTGCGCGGCTTGAGGTGTCGTAATTTTTTTCTTCTTCCACTCTAACAAAATGCGATCTATATAGCGAATACTCAGTTTCCCAGCAAAAACAGCTTCTTTCAGTGCCTCCTTAATGAGGGCTGGACTATGGTTGTCCTCATCAAGCCAACATCCTATTTTTTCAAGCTCTAAAGGAGATAAAAGACGTCCCATTTCCTCTTCAAATAGTCGGAATATCTCTCCTTCTTCTTGTCGAAGTGTCACCGCAGATTTTTGTTGCTCTTTCATGTCGATCATCTGCACAATTCGCTCCCAAAGTGGGTAAACCGAATATTTTTCATAGAGCTTGCCACCTGCATCTACATCACGAGTAATTTCCAAAAAGCCCTTTTGCATTAATCGCTGTAAACGTGATGTTATATCATTATCAGGCATTGCGAGACGATTCTTAAGGTCATTCGGTGTGGGGAAGTCATTCCCTTCCATATGAAAGGCTAATAAGTGCATGACAATTAGCGCCTCTTCATCCTCTATATTTAACTCCTTATAAAACTGAAAAAAAAGCTGAGGTATAGGGATCATTCTCTGCTCAGTCCATGTACGGAGTCGATGATTATTTGCGTTCATATTTCTCTAGACTCCTTCTTTAAGTAAGTAGAAAAGCCGCGTAGATATTTCACTACGCGACTTTTAAATTGATTTGCTTATGGATATAAGCGGTTCAGTAAACGTGGGAATGGAATCGTTTCACGAATATGTTCTGTGCCAGAAATCCATGCCACAGTTCGCTCTAATCCAAGTCCGAAGCCTGAATGTGGTACAGAGCCATGTTTACGAAGTTCTAAATACCATGCATATGCATCTAAAGATAGGTGATGTTCTTCAAGACGAGATTTTAATAAATCATAGTCATGGATACGCTCAGAACCACCAATAATTTCACCATAGCCTTCAGGTGCGATTAAATCGGCACACAATACGACATCATCGCGCTCTGGATGTGGTTGCATATAGAATGGCTTAATGCCTACTGGGTAGCAAGTAATAAATACTGGCTTGTCGAATGAATTCGCAATGGCCGTTTCATGAGGTGCCCCAAAATCGTCACCCCATTCAATATCGTCGAAACCTTGTTCATGTAAAAGCTTGATTGCATCATCATATGAAATACGAGGGAATGGCGCTTTGATATTTTCAAGTTTTGATGTATCACGGCCAAGTCGCTCTAATTCTAATTTGCAGTTAGCCAGAACAGATTGTATAATATGCGCTACATACTGCTCTTGGACCTCTAGATTTTCATCAAATTCTACAAAGGCCATCTCAGGCTCGATCATCCAAAACTCGATTAAGTGACGACGCGTTTTCGATTTTTCGGCACGGAAAGTTGGACCAAATGAAAATACTTTTCCTAATGCCATAGCAGCCGCTTCCATATAAAGCTGCCCAGATTGAGAAAGATAAGCATCCTCCTCAAAGTATTTCGTATGGAATAGCTCAGAAGTACCTTCCGGTGCAGATCCTGTTAAAATTGGTGGATCCATCTTTGTAAAACCATTGTTGTTGAAAAATTCGTAAGTGGCACGAATGATTTCGTTACGGATTTTCATAATGGCATGTTGTTTACGAGAACGTAACCATAAATGACGGTTATCCATTAAAAATTCAGGACCGTGTTCCTTTGGTGTAATAGGGAAATCTGTTGCTGTATGTAGAACCTCAATTCCTGTTACAGCTAGCTCACAGCCAAAGCTTGAACGTTCGTCAACTTTCACTTCTCCTGTAATATACATAGAAGTTTCTTGCGTCAGACCTTTAGCTGTTGCAAAAATTTCTTCACCCACTTCTTCTTTCACGACAACACCCTGAACAAAGCCAGAGCCATCACGAAGCTGTAAGAAGGCGATTTTACCGCTTGAACGTTTGTTGGCCAACCAAGCGCCAATTTTGACTGTTTCTCCGATATGCTGTGGCATATCTTTAATCATAATTTTTTTCATAGAAATCCTCCAAAGTCGTCTAGAGGGATTAGTCTTGCCATTTTGATTTTACAAATGTATCAATACGACGGACTGCCTCTTCTAGTAAGTCTAAAGATGTAGCATAAGATAATCGCATAGTAGTTGGTGTACCAAAGCCAGAGCCTGGAATTACAGCTACGTTTGCTTCTGTTAAAATATCCGCAGCAAATGCGTCTACTGAATCATAGCCAGTGTGAGCCATAGCTTCTGCCACATCTGGTAATAAGTAAAAAGCACCCTGTGGTTTTAATACATGGAAGCCAGGAATTGCACTTACCTGTGGGTAAATCTTCTCAAGACGTGATTCAAATGCTTGGCGCATTTCTTCTACTGCGTCCTGCGATCCATTATACGCCTCTACAGTTGCATATTGTGCAGTTGTTGTCGCATTAGATGTTGAGTGTGATGCAAGGTCAGTCATTGCTGTAACTATGTCCACATCACCTGCAGCATACCCGATACGCCAGCCTGTCATAGAGTGAGATTTTGCCACACCATTTACAACGATTGTACGTGCTTTCACTGCATCAGAAAGTTGTGCAATTGAAAAATGCTCAATACCATTGTATACAAGCTTCTCATAAATTTCATCTGACACGATTAAAATATCTTTTTCTTCAGCAACAGCAGCAAGTTCTGCTAGCTCTTCACGAGAATATATCATACCAGATGGGTTGCTAGGTGAGTTAATAATCACTGCTTTTGTTTTATCAGTCACAGCAGCTCTTAATTGATCTGCAGTAATTTTATAGTTTTGTTCACGTGTACCTTCAACATATACAGGTACTCCGCCCGCTAATTTTACTTGCTCAGGATAAGACACCCAATAAGGGATTGGAATAATAACCTCATCGCCCTCGTTTAAAATCACTTGGAATAACGTATATAAAATATGCTTTGCTCCTACACCAACAATCACTTCATTAGGCTGATAGGCAAGGTTATTATCACGTTGTAGTTTATCAATTATGGCTTTTTTTAGAACTGGAAGTCCGCCAGCAGGTGTGTATTTTGTATAACCTTTTTCCATTGAATCAATGGCAGCATTTAAAATGTTCTGAGGTGTATTAAAGTCTGGTTCACCAGCTCCAAGGCCAATGACATCAATACCTTGCTCTTTTAATGCTTTCGCTTTCGCAGTAATAGCTAATGTTGAAGATGGTGTTAAAGTTTTTACACGTGTTGCTAATAAGTTTTTCATCCGGGATCTACTCCTCTTATAAATTCGTAATGCGCTTCCACCAGTCGCCATCCTTAAACATGATATAGACATAGTTGAGTTGGTCGTGGTCGTTTAGATACGTAATCTCCCAAACTGCGCCAGGCTCCTCATAGCCCAATTTCATGTGAAGGACCTTTTGTACATTTCCTTCATTTTTAAAAACCGATAATGCTTGCTTTTCCGTAATACCATCTTCTAATAACACTTCCTGAATGGAATCCTTGTCTAGATTCGTCGGAACAAAGACAGCTTTTTTATCACCGTATTCGTCTACCCCGAACACAGTAACATACGAATGTTTGCCATTATATGTGTAGGACTCCGAGACAATTGCGAGGGCTTTGGCATCGAGTGCCAACTGTTCAGCCTTCTCTTCAATTGAACGAAACGGAGCCTCGGCTTTCCAGAGTACTAAAATGCTAATGACAAGTGACAACGAAACAATAAAGACAGAAATGAAAATCAACCAGTTTTTCATCTACTCACCTTATGTTTCACATCGAGCTGTTTTGGCATGACACATAGCTGAGGCTTGTGCATGTCTATCACTGTGTAACCATTCATTTTGCTTTCCATTTTGTCAACCTGCTTTCTTTCCTCATACCACAACATTATACAACAATTTTGTGCTGTCGTGTTTCTTAATTTCATATATTGTACGTTGCTAGAATAACGTTTTCAAATGATTGGAACAGTAAATTTCATTCTATATCTATTCCACCTCTGCGTAATTGTATCCAGATTTCTCCTAGCTAATTCAAAAAGTCCTTCTTCAAGATCTATGACATCTATAGTCTTAAGCTATATATTGATTCAATGAACGTTTGAACAGCCACTATAAAAATCGAAACAAGCATTCATCTTCTCCCTATAAAAGAAGTAATCTTCTGATCTGATGTATCATCGTTTTCGGTAAAAAAACATTTGTTTAATCAAAATAAAGATTCCTATTCAACACTGTAAATAGGAATCTCTCAAGTTATGATAGTTCATATATAACATAGCTGGCACGGCCATTATCTTTCGCTTGATACAAACAGCTATCAGCCTGCTCAAATAAATCTTTATAATGGTAATTTATCCGATCGTTAATACAAGCTCCCATACTGACCTTTAATGGATAGATTTGCTGATTTTTTTCCAATGTTAACGTTAGCAAATGAGCGTGTGTGTGTTTGACAAGTGCCTTGATATATTCCATTTGTTGATGGCGAATACATACAATAAATTCATCCCCGCCATAACGGATAATTTTCACATCTTCCCCACGTAAAAAGTCCTTTAAACCATCAGCTAATAGCTGTAAAACCATATCGCCAAATAAATGACCATGCACATCGTTAAATAGTTTAAAATGATCAATATCAAGAACTGTGATACACACATAGGATTGCGTCATTTTGGCTGCATTTAACCACTCATGTAGCTCATGATCCAGGAAATGTCGATTCAAGACACCTGTTAATGGATCATAATGTGCTTTTCTCTCTAGTTTCTCCTTTTGACGCTTAAAATCTAAATTCATCACTTGCTGTAGTAAATTATCAACACTCATTTGTTCTGAAAGATCAATATATTCTCGTTGGACATCAAAAATTTCATCTCGCCAATCCAATTGGTACAGGACATTTAACAATAAGCGCATCACTTTTTTTGTAATGGGCTTATCACCATAGGATTTGGCAAGCTCTATGGCTTGTTGGTAATACGGCACTGCTTCCTCAAGCTTGTGCTGTTTTTCATATAAAAAGCCATAACCAAACAATGCTGCCACTTTTTCGCGTTTATGGTGTGGAATGATGTCAGACGTTAATGAACCATCAAGCAATGCCTTACCCGTCACAAAATCCCCTTCTAAAACATACACATCTGCTAAATTATTATTTATGCGAATATCTTGTAATATGGCTAAATCTGGTTGTGTTTCATATAACGTCTTATTGAATTCTCTTGCTAACAACCCTGCTCGAAGCGCTTCCTTCGTACAGCCCTTCTCCACCTCTAGATAACATAAATTATTATGACAACGAACAAGCATCATTACATCCTGTAGTTCTTGAGCATAAACAATTGACTTTTTCGTCATCTCTACTGTTTTTTCACGGACTCCCACCAAATCATAGATTAATGACATGACCAAATAGTAATGCATCAAATCTTTGCTAGTACCATATTTTTCACAAATAGCCTCATAATCATAAATAAGGCTGACAATGCTTATAGTATCCCCCAAAGAATGATGTACTAAAATTTTCTGATAGTACAAATCCAAGACATATGCATAGTTATTACTCTCTAATGCTAGTAAAAGACCTTGATCAGCCAGTTTCAGCGCTTCTGTTAAATACCCCTTTGTGCGCATTTCCATAATTGTTTTATTTAATTCCTCTAATGTTAATTCCAACGTCTCACCACTTCTCCATGCCCCAATATCATCCATTTTCTCTTCGTGCTTTAACAATTATAAGGCATATTTATTCACTTCGTCCGCCTTTTTAGAAATTTACCAACTATTCCCTCTATTTCAAAAATATCTTGTAAGACAGTTATATGATGTTATATCGGCTTACCCTTCAATAAAATTTTTATGCCTTTACACATTTTTCTCCATTTTTGTCCCAGTCAACTGTTGTTTTTACCCATATGATGTGCTAACTAGGCATTTTAAGTAATTGAAAAGGGATGTGATGTTTTGAGTTTGCCAATTAACCCTTCTGATCCAGCTACAATTACAAAATTTGTAGATGCACTACAGAAGCCAGTAACAGCGAAACCAAAATACTGTAGAGGACAACAAAAACATGATTATTACGAATTGGTCATGATGGAGGGCGAGCATCGTTTTCACAAGCATTTTCCAACTACATTAATATGGGGATACAACGGGCTTTATCCAGGACCTACAATAGAAGCCACGAAAGATAAGACCATTTACGTGAAATACAAAAATCAATTACCTTTACAGCACTTCTTACCAGTAGATTTTACACTTCATGCTGCCAACGATTCCCAAGAGGTAAGAACCGTCACTCACTTACACGGGGCCAATGTGGATTGGGAGAGCGATGGCCATCCTGAAGCATGGTACACAAGAGATTATCGACATACAGGGCCAAAATTTCATAAGGAAATCCATGAATATACCAACCATCAACCTGGTACTACCCTGTGGTACCATGACCATGCCATGGCTTTAACACGTCTAAATGTCTATGCAGGCTTAGCAGGCTTTTATTTACTGAGAGATGCCCTGGAGGAACGTTCTAATTTACCATGTGGAGACTACGAATATCCCATTTTAATTCAAGATAAATCGTTTAATGAGGATGGCTCACTATTTTATCCTGATGAACCACCCTTTCCAGTTTCCGTCCATCCTTCGATTACTCCTGGCTTCGTAGGAAATACGATTGTTGTAAATGGAAAGCTATGGCCCTATTTAGATGTCGAGCCACGCAAATATAGATTTCGTTTCCTCAATGGCTCCAATCGAAGAGGTTATGTCATCAGCCTATCAAATGAGCAGTCCATGATGCAAATAGGCACGGATGGTGGTTTTTTATCAGCCCCACAAGCGATTCAATCTGTAGAGTTACTACCTGCTGAACGCACAGATGTCATCATCGATTTTTCAGCCTGTGAGGGGCAGGAAATCACCTTACTCAACACGGATACAGATTTTAGCGATGAGCATACAAATGTCATTATGCAATTCAGAGTATCACTTCCCTTAAAATGTGAAGATACAAGTGAGATTCCAGAAAGACTGGCTGTTACGATGGATTTACACGCCCATCATGCACATATTGAAAGACAATTACCACTGACAGCGACAACGGATGAATTTGGAAGACCTATGTTATTATTGAACAACCGTATGTATCATGATCCAACGACGGAAAAACCTGCTTTAGATAGTATTGAAGTTTGGAGTTTTATTAATACGACCCCTTTTATTCATCCTATTCATCTGCATCTCATTCAATTTAAAATTCTTGAACGTAGGCCATTTGATTTGGAACTCTATCAAAATGAAGGCATATTAGCATTTACAGGACCACCTGAGGAACCACGTGACTATGAGCGTGGCTGGAAAGATACGGTGAAAGTGGATGCTGGCAAAGTTACGAAAATTATTATGCATTGGAAGGACTATGCTGGAAATTACATGTGGCATTGTCACTTCCTTGAGCATGAGGACCATGATATGATGCGGCCTATTCTTGTCATGAAAGACGTCCATGCTGTTCAACAGCCACATGCCGAAATAGAACAACCAACCCAACATCAAGTAACTGCAACAACTACAAATGCGACTCCTACGACAAACACTACTAGTACGACACATCATAATGAATCACCCGCACCACTATTAAATCCGTCTCAACTTCTTTTGACAGAGGAAGAGGAAGCAGTGGCATCAATAACAGAAGAATCAGTTTCTGTTCATGTAGGAAATAATGGCCAACACATGCCAACACTGCTCTTCCCTACTAAGTCAACGCATGCCGATATTAATATGCCAAGACAACGCAGAACTAGAAGATTTTAATAAAAAATTACAAAAAAACTACCGTTCTAGTGGTAGTTTTTTTGTGATCAAGCCTGCACACGCCAAAATCTATTCGTGAGTACCGCTAAAAGCAGCATCACAACACAGATAATTAGAATCGGAATAAAGATGTTGACCTGAAAGACCTCAAATAACAAGCCATATACCATTTGCCCAATTGGTGCCATACATTGTGAAACAGCCATAATTATAGCCATGACCTTCCCTAAATTTTCATTAGGTGTTTCCTTTTGGACAAGTGTCATCACGTAAATAGAGATGATTGTCATCATCATTGCAATCACAAGAGCACAACTGATAAATAATAAGTATGAAGCATAATAGCCTACATTTAGCATTGGTGGCAGCACGGCAATAGCCATAGGAAGCACCAAAATGGCAGATAGCAGAACCCAAACATATAGCTTGTCGACTTGGAGCTTTTTAGCAAAATAGCCCATCGTTAAAGCGCCAAGGATGGTTGCCAAATCAATGATGCCCATTCCTACCCCATATAATGAATCACTGCTGTCCATTGTGACACGAAGGATGATCGGCACACCTACGATAAATAACGGTGTAAATAATAAATTTAATAATGCAGCCAGTAGCGTACATTTTAAAATAAAGGTTTGCTTCACGACATACTTAAACCCTTCTTTCATATCCTTGCATAATGTTAGAACGAATTGTCCATCGGAATCACGTTTTACAAATGGAATGGTCATATACATTTCTACGATTGCTGTCAAGAAAAATAAAACACCACTTACCAGGACAAGATTTTTGATACCAAGCATGCTGTAAAGGATTCCTCCAAGTACTGGTGCAGCCACACCAGCCAGTGCTTGCACACCATTAACGATCCCATTTGCCTGCTCAAGGTGCTGTTCTCTTACTAATAACGGAATACTAGCTAGTACGGCTGGTGAGTACATAGCGCTAATGATGGATAGTAGCACCATAACCACACCAATCCCTATCACTGAATGATGATCTGTCATCAACGTAATATAGAAAACAAATACAATGGCACTACTAATGACATCAAATAACACCATTAGATGGCGTCGATTAAATCGATCCGCAATGGCGCCACCAAAGGGCGCAAGAAGAACAGGTATGCTTGAAATAGCAAAAAGCACAGCGAAAAGATCTGCCCGTCCCGTCATATCTAATACAAAAAGAGACAGCGCAAATCTTAATAAGGCAGAACCTAATATAGAAATAATCTGCCCAAATACTAGAATTCTAAAGTCTTTTGAAAATCCCTTTTCTTTTACGAATGTTTCCATGTACTAACTCCTCCCTTGAATTAGACCGACTGTCGGTCATTTAGAGTATAAAAAAGAAGTGTAGTGCAAAGTTTAGATGTTTGTTGGGGCTAAAACTTGCACTACACTTTTTAGACCGACTGTCGGTTTAAGAATAGTATATGGGAATTCTCCAAAAAAAGGAACGCATTTTTGCGATTTATTCCAAATTATTCATAATCGCCTTTAAAATGTGCTTTTATTTGTTCAATAAAAGCTGTGGACGCTTGGCTTACATAGCGGTCTACACGGTAAATAATAGACAAGCTACGGCTAGGAATATCATCTGTAATTCGAATAACACGAAGATCTGGATCATTCATTTGCTGAATTAATGGATATGGTTGCACCGTTGCTCCGATATTAGCGCGTACGAGATTCATAATTGAAGTGACGGAGCTTGTTTCAAGAATAGAATGGAGTTGGAAACCATGTTTTTTGACCTTCTCCTCCACTATCTCTCTTCCTAAAAAGCCTTCTGGATACATCACCATGGGAAGGTCTTTTAATTGTGCTATGGTGATAGCTGTTCGATTCGCCCATGGATGTTCCTTTGAAACCGTTACAACGTACTCTTCTTTTCGTAAAGGTATAATGACCAATCGATCATGTGGTTCTACATTTGTCCCAATCCCAATATCCACTTCGTTTTCAAGAACCTGCCGCATTATATCAATAGATGCAAGGATTTTAAGCTTTACCTTAGGAAATTTTTGATGAAAATCAATGACAAGTTGTGTAATTCTATAATCTAAATCAGATGGCATAATACCAACACTTATTTGGCCACCTTGAAGTTCTTGTAAATCTTTAATCGCATCTTTGACATTTTGTAATGTATTAAGCATAGCAGTAGCATAGTTAAACAATAATGAGCCAGCCTCAGTCACCACTATTTTTTTGCCAATTCGATCAAATAACGGCATTCCTAGTTCATCCTCAAGCACACGGATTTGCTGGCTTAATGTTGGCTGAGAAATTCCTAGCTTCTCAGCAGCCTTTGTAAAATGTAGCTCCTCACAGACTGCCATAAAATAATGTAGATGACGTATTTCCATATGGATCACAACCAATCATAGTTTGTATCTATTATTGTAATAGTAATAATAGTATTGTCCAATCATTTATGTTGTTATAGACTTCAATTTGGGATTAATTTATTTAAACATACGGAGTTGATAGAGAATGAATGTAAAACGCACAATCCTACCTATAATAGCCATTATTTTAGCCTCTTTTAATTTAAGACCTGTAATTACTTCCGTTTCACCTTTGCTAGGAACTATCCGAGAATCATTGCATATGAGTGCATCTAGTGCCAGTTTGTTAACGTCACTAGCTGTCTTATGTATGGGCTTATTTGCACCTATCGCAATCAAGCTCGCCAATCGTTGGAGTATTGAACGAGCGATCGCATGCTCATTAATTCTTATTGGACTTGCAACCGCTGCAAGGTACTTTGCTTACTCTGCCTGGGTCATGCTCGTTACGGCCTTGTTAGCGGGTATAGGTATTGCCATTGTAGGACCATTATTATCGGGTTTTATAAAAGAAAAGTTTGCAAATCCATCTCGTATAGTCGGTATTTACTCGCTAGCACTAGTTGTAGGGGCTGCTTTAGGATCTGGTCTTTCTATTCCATTGAGTAATATTTTCCATTCATGGAAAATATCCACGGCATCTTGGTCTTTACTTGCCATAATCGCTTTGTTTTTTTGGTGGAAACCTATCGTGCAAAAACCCCTCCCTGTTAGGAACACAGATATAGATACTTCAGTGAATGTCAAGAAAATTTTAACAAATCAAAAAGCTTGGTTATTAACTGGATTTTTTGGCTTAATGGCCTTCATGTTTTATACTATTATGGCTTGGTTACCACCAATAGCTGAAAATATGGGCTATAACAAACATGATGCTGGCATGATGCTCACACTATTAACAGTTGCCCAAATGCCTGCAACGTTTTTAGTACCTATTTTAAATAATCGCTTTCAGCATCGAGCTGTTTGGCTAGTAGCTTGTTCATCCTTAGAATTAATTGGTTTACTGATGCTACTATTCTCCATTAATCCTTGGCTAAGCAGTGTGCTAATCGGCATTGGGGCAGGAGGCTTATTCTCGTTAGGATTAACATTACCAATTGATGAAGCCAAAGATATCCAAGAAGCTAGTTTCTTAGCCGCTATGACCCAATCAGTTGGCTTCGTATTTGCTGCGCTAGGCCCCCTATTTGTCGGTCTAGTACGAGATTACACAGGGAACTTTACAGCAGCCATTATTGGCATGATCATTATCGTTATTGTGATGATCTTTATTCAAATAAAAATCGGAAATCAGAAACAACAGCACATAACCATATCCAGATGAAAAAGGCGACTTTCTAGAAAGGAAAGTCGTCTTTTATTTAGTTGATAATAGGTTTTCCCTTATCTATCAACACACGTTTGATTAGTAGTGAACAGATTAACCCGATGATCGCTACAATCGTAGCAAATAGATACGCATGTTGAATACCAAAAACTAATGCCTTCACTTGTAATGCAGATGTAAGAGGCTCCCTTATTTGATTTAAATAAGCATGTTGGTTTGCATTTAAAATGCTAACTGCTATTGCTGTACCAATTGCCCCTGATGTTTGTATGGTTGTATTGATAATCGCAGACCCATCAGGATATAAATTGCGATCCAATTGGTTTAAGCCATTGGTTTGTGAAGGTGTTGTAACCATCGACATGCCAATCATTAACAATGTATAAAAAATAATAATTGTATAGCTATGTGTAGTGCCAGATATATGTGTGAACACAAAAGCTGCAATGACGCCCATCATAAAACCAGGAATTACGAGCCATCGTGGTCCATGCTTATCAAAAATACGTCCATTGATGAAGGCCATGATGCCATTGAGAATACCACCTGGTAATAGTAGAAGGCCTGCTTGAGCAGAACTGAACCCTAGTCCTCCCTGCATATACATGGGTAACATTAAATTACTCGAAAAAATAATCATATTGCTTAGAACCGTTAAGCTTATTCCTAGAATAAACATCGGTTGCTTGAAGACTCTTACATTAAGAATAGGTTCCTTGATAGACAGTTGACGGAACACGAAAAAATTCATTGCCAGAACGCCTATTAATAGTGAACCGAGGACCTCCCAGCTCATCCAACCGACATTCGCTTCACCTGCATGGCTAAACCCAAATACAAGACCACCAAAGCCAATCGATGATAAAACTATTGATAACAAATCAATCTTTGGCTTCATCTCGCTAGATAAGTCCATTAAATGCCTGACACCTAATATAAGTGAGAAAATTAATAAAGGAATAGGCATCCAAAAAATCAATTGCCAATTGAAATATTGGATAACTAAACCTGAAATAATAGGACCTGTCGCTGGAGCAAACATCATCACTAGACTAACAATTCCCATCGCTGTACCACGTTTTTGAGGAGGAAAAATAACAAGTACTGTATTAAAAAGTAATGGTGTTAGCAATCCCGTCCCTGTTGCTTGAATAATTCTTCCTATTAATAAAATCGTAAAAGTAGAAGAGGTAGCAGCAATCACAAGTCCAGTTATAAAAAATGTGATGCCTGTTATAAATATTTTTTTGGTGCTAAACCTTCTAATCAATATGCCAGAAACAGGAATTAAAATGCCTAACACAAGTAGATAACTAGTTGTTACCCATTGCGCGGTGGAGGGTGAGATATTAAATTCTTTCATTAAACCGCTTAAGGCCATATTTAAGGACGTTTCGCTAAACATCCCCATGAAGCCACATATCAGTAATGATGCCATTAACGGTACAACTTTAACTGTTTGACTATTTGATTGTTTTCCTTGAATGTTTTCAGTCATTGTTACTCCTTTGGTTCTTCTTTCATTCTTTGTTTATTTGTGCAAAAGAAATAGAAGCCCCTATAAAGTAATTGATACTTTATAAACGCTTCTACTTTCATGAACTTTTAGGTTTAAATTGTTGCTTAAATTCATTTTAATCTGGATTATTTCAAGGCTTTTATATTGTTCGCTTGGCTCAAGTAACTTTTTACGAGGTACATCCTTCTGTCCAAATGCGATTAGACAAATGATTATAGAACTCAATAAGTATTGTTGAATTAATCGTAAACCAATAAAGAATTAAGCCCTATTGTTAATTGTCTTGTGTACCAAAATGAGCGGTACTTCGGTATTGATTATGGAAAACTACTAATCGTAATTCAATCGCTTGATTTTGAATGATTTTTTCTAGCGTATGTTGAATACTATTAGCTTCGTTACTAGCTGATTTAGCAATTAACACTGCGTCTTCATTGGAAAATTGTTGGGCTAGCCATGTATCCTCTTGCTGTAATAGTTGGAGGATATTTTGCTTCGAAGCGTTGTCTACTGCATAGCCAGAGATTGTTGATAGCTGAAGCTTGTTCATAAGGTAAACAGTTCGATAATTGTCTTGATAGGCGATAGTGATGGCTTTCGTCTGTTGATGTTGATCAGCTTGTGTTTGGGTGGATGAAGCTGTTGTGGCACTTCCATCATGATCCGTTTCATCACCTGTATGATTGTTGTTATTGTTTGTGCCAAAATGAGCCGTTTGACGATATTGACTATGATAAACGACTAATTGTAAATCAGTCGCTTGATTTTGTAATATTTTCTCGAGCGTATGATGAATACTTTTAGCTTCGTTCATGGCTGCATTAGCAATTAAAATGGCATCATCATTAGAAAATTGTTGCGCTAACCATGTGTCTTCTTGCTGAAATGACTGAATGATGTTCTGGATGGATGCATTGTCTATCACATATCCAGATAATGCTGATAGTTGGAGTTTGTTCATTTGATACACAGTTCGATAATTGTCCTGATACACTACAGAAAATGCTGTTGTATGCTGGTTACCCTCAACTTGCGTATTATGCGATACTGTAGGATTATCTGCAGCATTTTTTCCTTTAACCGAATTCGTGCTATCATTGGTTGTCACCGCATTTTTCTCTTCTGTTTGTGCTTGGGTAGTAGCTTGTGTATTACATGCCTGCAAGACAAACATGAATAGTAATGCTCCAGTTAAAGAAAAAACTCTTTTCATGACTTAAACCCCCAAAAATGATTACTAAAAAAATATTAAAACTGAATGATACTAGTTGTTTAAGGCTGACCTTAAAACAACTTCTTCTAAAACATCAATGCCTAATAATATATCTTCAAGATCTGTATGTTCATCAGGATGGTGACTTAAGCCGTCTACCGATGGGATGAATAGAAGGCCAACTGGTCCGAGTCTTGTCATATTCATGGAATCGTGTCCTGCACCACTTTGCATATATTGATAGGAGAGATTTTTTTCTAGACAAATATTCTCTAACTCTTTCATTAAGTTTGGCGAAAGTAGGGCAGGCTCCTCAGAGCTAATGACATTATAGTCAATCGTAAGCAGTCGGTTTTGTTGAACATTTGCAATCGCTGCATAGAGATGCTGAAGGACACGATCTCTTGATTCTACTGAAGATGAACGAATATCCACAGTCAGCTCCACTTGTCCTGGTACAACGTTCATGGATCCAGCGACAACGTCTAAAATACCTACTGTTGCCACTGTTCCAAACTCTTGCTCAGCTATCGCTGCTTTTTCCAATTCCAATGCCAATTCTGATGCACCTAAAAGAGCGTCTTTCCTCATATTCATCGGTGTCGTACCTGAATGAGAAGCTTTCCCGTTTAATGTCATTAATAAGCGAACTGGTGCTGCCACTCCTGTGACAATCCCTATTTTTTTCTCATAGTTAATAAGCATTGGGCCTTGCTCGATATGTAACTCAAAAAAGGCATGGAAACCTTCCTCTACCCTATTTGCCTGATCCACACTACTAAAATCTAGCCCACAATGTGCAAAGGCCTGTTCCATTGAAATACCATCACGATCTACGAGATGACGATATTTTTCTTTATCAATTAGTCCCGCCATTGCTTTACTGCCGACCGTTGAAACGCCAAATCGAGATGACTCCTCACAGGCAAAAGCAATAATTTCAATTGGATGTTTTGTCATGATCGACTTGTCGTTTAATCGCTTGATTACTTCAAGGGCAGCCGTTACGCCAACAACGCCATCATACTTCCCACCCTGATACACTGTATCTAAATGAGAGCCCATGACAACAGGCTGTAATCCTGGTACACTACCTTCTCTTCGCGCAATAAGATTTCCGCAATGGTCAATAAGAATTTGAAGATTTTCATCCTTACATAAACGAATGAAGGCATGTAAACAAGCCTGTTCTTCATTTGTATAGGCAACTCTCGTAATTCCTTTCTCGCCTGAATTATATTGATTCATTTTATCTAGTAATTGTTGATAACGTTCCTTATAAACCATGTAAACAGCTCCTTCTTAAGAATTACGAAGATGAAAATCAGCCCAAATTTGCCCTTTAATAGCATCTTATTTCATTGTACCAATTATTTCACACCTTTTTGGGTGAAAATTAGAAAAGGGATTCTCCATTACGAGATCCCTACTCTAATTGACGCTGGAAAGACTTAAGTAGTGCATCACTACTCTAATCTAGATAACAGATTATTATTTACTATTAGCCATTTTGTCATTGAAATGGTTGAACAATGCATCACATTCTTCTCTAGTTTCAATTTTTTGCATGTTCAGAACACTCGTATCTTTACCTGTTAAGTAATCACGAATATGCATATCAGAGAAACCATGTACATGAGCATCTTCTGCTGTATTGCAATAGTGCACTTCTTTAATACCTGACCAAATAATTGCCGAAACACACATTGGACATGGTTCACATGTAGCATAGATCACACAATCTGATAAATCCATTGTGCCAAGCTTTTTAGAAGCCTCACGAATGGCCACTATTTCTGCATGTGCAGTTATATCTGTATCACGCATCATTGTATTTCCTACAACAGCGATGATTTCGTCTCCTCTTACAATTGTTGCACCAAATGGTCCACCAATATTTTGATTGATACCATCTTTTGTTTTATCAACTGCTAATTGAATATAATCCATACAGTGATTCCCCCTATGTTATTGAATAATATGAGTTCCTGCTTGATTATTGATTGCCTCTTTTAAACTCTCAGGATTTGTAATAATCACTCGGTGACCACCATTTTCTAAAAAGCTCAAACTTGCTTCAATTTTTGGTAGCATACTTCCTGGTGGGAACTGATTGTCTAGAACATGTTTCTTTGTTTCTGCAATCGTAATTTCTTCAAGTGCTTGTTGTTCAGGTTTTCCAAAGTTAATAAATACACGAGGAACGCCCGTTGTAATAATTAATGAATCAGCATTTACTTGAGCTGCTAACAGACTTGTTGCAAAGTCTTTGTCGATAACAGCATCTACGCCTTCATAGATATTATTTTCTTTTTTAATAACAGGGATGCCGCCTCCGCCTACTGCAATGACTATATAATCATTGTCAATAAGAGATTTAATTGCATCTTTTTCTACAATATCAATTGGTTTTGGTGAAGGCACCACGCGACGATAACCACGACCAGAATCTTCTACCATTTTCCAATCTGGATGTTCAACTAACATAGCATCAGCTTGCTCTTTCGTAAAGAATGAACCCACTGGCTTAGTAGGATTGACAAAGTTTGGATCATTTTCATTGATTTCCACTTGTGTAATAACACTTACTACTTTTTTATCAACTTGACGTTTCGCCAGTTCATTAATTAATGCTTGTTGAATTAAATAGCCAATACCACCCTGTGTATCAGCAACACAGTTCACTAAAGGTACTGCTGGCATGCCAGATATCTCATTAGCAATTTCACTTCTTTGTAGTGTAAAGCCTACCTGAGGACCATTACCATGCGTGACAACCACCTTATAACCTTCTTGAATCATATCTGCAATATGTTCGACAGTTTGAGCAACCGCTTCCTGCTGACTTTGAATAGATTCACTTCCGCTATCTTTTACCAACGAGTTGCCTCCGATAGCTACAATTACTAATTTACTCACAACTACACCCCTACTTTACTTTCCGCATTATTTTGAATTTTTTGGTGATTCAATCGATAAAACACCGTATATAAAATGAACGATACGATTAGTCCGCTAAAGAAGGCAAAGTCGTTTAACTTCACTAGGAAAGGCACACTCTTAAGGAAAGCACCTGACATTGGTAACATAAAACTAATCAACAGAACGACACATGCTACGATGTTATAGCCAGATTTATAAGCCCCATTGTTTCCTTCTTCCACATAAATCGTTGATAACTCGATGCGACGTTTACGCTCGATATAAAAACTAGACAACATAATACCTGCTATTGGACCAAACATAGAGCCTATAAAACTATAGAAGAAAAATAGTGTTTCTGTACTAGATACTAGTTTCCAAGGCAAAATCAATGTTCCAATAATGGCTGTTAAAATTCCTGCTGTTTTTACTGTAAATACTTTAGGGAATAGCGTTGTCATTTGTAATCCAGATGGTAATAAATTACCGAATACTACAAAGGCTGTTGCCCCTACATTTAAAGCTAAAATTAACACAATAACAGAAAATGGATTTTGGATTTTATCAATAGCATCAACAATATTAAAAATTGGTTGTCCGAAAGCAATTTCTGTCCCAGCTATTAAACTAATACATGTAATTGCAAACAGTAGATAAGAACCGATCATACCAATGGATAAACCGTAAATCATAGCTTTTGGTGATTTAGCTCTATTTGTAAAGTCTGCAATATTAACGATTGGTCCAGCCCAATTGGATACCAATGCGCTGACACAAGCAATAAATACTAGTGGACTTTCCATTTTTGTGGCAGGTGCATAATCTAAAATTGGCCCTATACCACCAGCTATATTGATTGCCCAAATCGCTGCTCCAATGATGAAGATATAAACGATCGGTGATGAATATTTACCAAAAACAGTGAGCATATCCATGCCGCCCAAGAATAGTAAAACTGTAACTACCCATAAAATAAGATAAGAGATCATTGTCGGAACATCTAAGCCAAAAAGAGAGAAGTCTCCACCAATAGACATATAGTTCGGAATGAATCTAGCAAATAACACATTTAATGATTGTGCGCCCACCACAGTGGTTGTACCAAAGAAAACAACCCCAGCAACTAATCCACGACATAATGCTGGAATAATGGAACCCTTTACGCCGAATGCATCTCTAAGTAATATAGCGAATGGAATACCATATTTAGAGGCAGAATATCCATTTAAGGCGTAGCCTGCAGAAACTATCACTGCTGATAGCATGATGGCTAAGAAAACTTGATTGACAGATAATCCTAAGACAAAAAATCCTGCAACTGTCATATAAGACATAATATTGTGAACTGCGCCCATCCAAACTGTGATGTAATTAAAGATCCCCCAGTCTCTTTCCTGAGGACCTTTTGGTAATAGTTCTTCCGAATAGCCTAGTGCTCTATAGTCTTGATAGGACTGTTCAATTTTTGCATGTTCCATCTAAAGCTCCTCCTACTTATAGGAAGTGGGCTTAAGCCCACTTCTCACTAATTGTGATTAATGCTTTTTCAAAAGCTTCCATTGGAGGGTGAGTAATACCAGCACCAATCATACCAATACCTGCTTCTTTGTGTGCGATCGCTGTATTGATGATTGGAAGAATACCAGTTTGAATTACTTTACGAATATCAATACCAGTAGCAATTCCCATGAAGTTTAATAATGGAATAGTAATGTTTTGGTTTTCAGTTGTAGTAATTTCTTTCATTTGACGTGAATAACCAATTGCTTCATCCACTGTTCCACCTACTAAGGCAACGATTGCTGGTGCAGTAGCCATAGCGAAACCACCGATACCATATGTTTCAGTAATAGCACTATCCCCAATATCAAGACCTGAATCTTCTGGTTTATATCCAGCAAACATCGGTCCGATAACTTGCTGTGCAGGACCTGTGAACCATGTGTTACCTGCCATACCACTAATACGAACACCAAATTCTACACCGTTACGTGCCATTGTTGTCACAACTGTACTGTGCTCGATACCGTGTGCAGCATCTAATGCACATTTACAACAAGCCATCCATGTAGGACCTGAGAAGTACTCACTGCTTGCAACGAAGTCAAATACTTCACGTTTTTGTTCAACAGGGTAATTTGTTTCTAAAATATAAGGTGTTAAAGATTGAATGAATAAGGCCGTACCTGCATTGTTACGGTTATGACACTCATCACCCATATGAAGTGCTTGTGCAAGCATTAAACGAAGGTCAATGCCCTCTTTATTTAGCTGCATAGCGTCACGTAAAATTGGTCCTAATACATCACGCATCCATACTAAACGATCAATAACACTGTCATCGTTCGCACCCATACGTAAAACTTTTGCCATTTGCTCACTTAAGTTTGTAAACGCACGATTGCCGTATGTTTTATTTTCAACAATGTGTACAAACATAGAGGCAGATGTTACACCAGCCATAGATCCAACAGAATTATGTTCATGACATGGTGCGAATGTAATTTCTCCAGATGCTGCAACTTCCGCTGCTTCCTCCAGGTCCTTTGCTAATCCTTCGAATACTAGAGCCCCCATAACGGCACCTTTCATAGGGCCATTCATGTTTTCCCATGTAATTGGTGGGCCAGCATGTAAAATTGTTTTCTTCGTCATGCCTGGTACTACATTAATCGCTTGGTCAAAACCAATTAGTACTGGTTGAGAGTTTACAATTTTTTCAACGGCAAGACGGTTCGCTGCTTCAATTTTTTCCGCTAGTTCAGCTTTGTCGATTTTGTTTAGTGCTGCAATAATTTCCGGTTTACCTCCACCTGGTGGTGACCACTCTAGGTGTGTAGCACTTGCATTTTGTGCTAAAATATCATCTTTAAAAAGTTCAATACCTACGTTAATTACGTTAATTTTACTTGTAAAAAGTTCATTAATCTTACTCATGATGATCTCCTTTCAAAACCATTTCTCTAGCAAGTAAGCCCGCATTCGTACTGCTGCTTGCATGTGTCACACCTGCGTCGATTAATTTTTTCACTTGATCTTCTAGATTTGGTTTATCTATATCTGTTCCTAGCACATAACCAATAATCTCTAAGTGTCGGCCTTCTTTTTCTGCTAATTGTTTAGCCTCAATAATAGCTGGAAGCATAACACCAACTGGATCTTCATGTGAGCCGAAGCCTAAAACAAAGTCCATCACAATGACACCAACAGATGGATCTTTTGCTTCTTGTAAGAAACGCTCAATACGAGAAGATGGGTCAATCATTGGGTGTGGTTTACCATTTGTAAAGTCATCATCACCGAAGTCAATGAAAGTATGTTCTTGGCTCACATTGATATTTTTTAATAAGAAATCAGGATTTTTTTGAATATTACTATAAACGTTATTGAATTTTTCCATAGCTAGATACATAGATTCATCACAAAGTGTTCCGCCACAGAATAAGCCACGAATATATTTTTGCTCTGGCGACAATTTCGCACGAACCTCTTCAATTAATGGCAGGTTAAGTGCACGTTTGTTAATGCCTGCATCATCAATACCTGCTAGTAATACCGCTTTTAATGCCGCTTCTTTAGACGTTTTAGCAAACTGTCCACCAGCTGCCACTACTGCCTCTTCATTACCACCGATAAAGTAAACAACAACAGGTTTGCTGCACTCTTTAATTTGTGCTAGCACTTTTTTCTCCACGCTAGCTTCAGGTGGCTTCGATACTAGAACGATTACTTTTGTCGCTTCATCTGCATCAAGGGCTTTGATGCCATCAAGCATCATAATGCCGCCTACTTCTTTACTTAAATCACGACCACCAGTACCGATTAGTTGAGTAATCCCTCCACCGAAATCATGAACACGAACACTTACTTCTTGGCTACCAGTACCAGATGCTGCAACAATACCGATACTGCCTTTTCTTACAGCGTTTGCAAAACAAAGTCCTGTATTACCAATGATTGCTGTACCACAGTCTGGCCCCATCATTAATAAGCCTTTGTTATGTGCTAATGTTTTTAATTCCACTTCGTCTTCAACGCTTACATTATCGCTGAATAACATAACGTGTAAGTCATTTTCAAGAGCTTTGCGTGCTTCGCGAACAGCAAAAGCACCGTTCACAGAAATTACAGCAAAGTTTGCATCAGGAATACCTTGTGCAGCTGAATCAATCGTTGCGTATTTAATATCACTTTTTGCTTGTGCTGAATTTTTATTTGTTAATAATTCTTCAACCGCTAAGTAAGCGCTTTCCGTTTCATCCGCATTAGCAGTTTTTACAATAATCATTAAGTCACCAGCTGTTGCTTCCTCCACTTCTGGCGTCATCAAACCAACGTTGCGAATGACTCCTTTATTCATTTCTGTACCCATACCAATAATTGCTTGCTCAACGCCTTCAATTTGATTCGCTTTTGTTGATAGTGACATCAATGATACTGAATCAAAATATGTGTTTCGCTTAATTACAACTTTAATACTCATTTTTATCCTCCTAATTTTATATTGGCTTCTAAGCCACTTATAAGCCCTAAGGCGATATCTGTCCCTGATGAAGAGCCAATTGCTAGCACCTTTTTCAGTGCCTGAATCGATTCCGTTTCTGTACCAGATAGCATTGCACATACAAGCGAATGAATAGATTCCCTAACTTGTCCATATGCGGCCTTTTTCAATGTTGTATAGCTAATATCATTCGTTAAAGGCTTCATCATTTTGATGACGCTTTCACACAATGGCTGATAAATCGAACATGGACTGCCTTCTAAACGGATAATGGTGAATAATCCAACTAAAAAGTCATCCCCTGATGGCGTTAGCCCTGGTCCCAAGCCTACTAAATCAAGTGCATATTGCTGAAAGCTGTCTAAACGACGATTGCAAAGACCATCATGGAGTAAAGTTGTGCGCTGCTTTAGCAATCTCGATGTTTCTGCCTCAAACTCACTAACTGGGGAATCGCTACGTTTCATTCCTCCACTTTTTCCATATAAATCAATAAATCGTTTCACTTGGACTACATTATTTTTTAACTTTGTTGTGTCTGATGGGTAAATAGGTAAATGACACTGCCAACAAGTGGCTGTTTCAATCGCTATTTGTAATTTATCTTCTATTAATAGCTGGTCACGTTTCATCCTTACACTGTCATTTTGTTTAATGTGCAAGTTGTCTAAAATATCGAGATCGATGACAAGCGTATTCGGCGCATTATCCATAGCAGTCGTTGCAAGTGTAAAAATCTCACCATCTGCTACACTGCGAATGTTTAATGCATGTTTAAAAACACTATGAACCGTCCCCGTAAACTCCGTGTCAACTAATTGCTGAAGGAAATAGTTATCACCAGATTTAGCGTGTATCATATGTACACCTCTTTAAGTCGTAGGAGTACTACTATTTTGCCCCTGCTTCTAGTAGAATTTTTTCAATTTCAGTAAATCCTTTTTCTCTAGCGATTGCTAATGGTGTCACGCCATATTGATCCACTAATTGTGTATCTGCACCATGTTCTACTAGTAAACGAACAATCTCTTGTTGCTTTTCGCCACCATCATTTAAAAGGATTGCTTCAATTAATGGTGTCCAACCACAAATATTCGTATGGTTGACATTAATATCTGTAGTCGTTACAAGTTCACGAACTACCTCAACAAATCCCTTCTCACTTGCTGGATGCACACCCACACCACCAAAACGTGTTAGACGATCTAAATCGGTGTTTGCTTGGAGCATTATTTTCACAAGTTCTAATTTCCCGTTAATACATCCATATAAAAATGGATTTAAACAAATTTGATCTTGGAGGTTAATATCCGCCCCTTCTTGTATTAGAAATTTCACTGTTTCTAATTGATCGTTCATGGCAGCAAGTAAAATTGCTGTACGCTTTTGCTTATTGCGAACATTAATATCTACACCTTGTTGTAAATAACTTTGCAAAGTATCGATATTTCCTGCTTCAGCAGCAGCTAAAAATTCTGAGACGTTAGTTGTATCTTCCACTTTCTTTCATACCTCCATTTTCCCGACCTATTGTTCATTTCATCTAAAGGGAAATGAACCGCGAGAATGTTAGTATTCTCACATTCCCGTCTTACATGCTTTATTTTATTACCTTGTGCGGTTTATATCATTGTTTAGCAAAACCAAAAAGAATGCAGATGATTTGGGCAATATGTACAATGTTTTGTGATAAGATTATGGCAAAGGAGTGAAATCATTTGCTAACAATTAAAGATATATTGGAAATAAAAGCGTTGGAGGGAATTAAAATTGTTGCGGGAGAGCAAGGCATTCACAATGAAATCGCACTTGTGAATATTATCGAAAATCCCGATGCATTTGATTGGCTGACACCGAATGAATTATTATTAACAACCGGTTATATCTTCCAAGATGATGAAGAGCTACAAAATAGAATTATTCAAGAAATTTCTAAAATCAATTGTGCTGGCCTCGTTATTAAAATGAGACGGTATTTACAAAAAACGCCTCAAAACATGATCGATATTGCCAATCAATATGGATTGCCATTATTGGAGTTACCTTATAACTACACCTTGTCTAAGGTCATTTCGATCATCAATGAAAAGGCATCGGGTCGCTATGATTTATTAAATCGAAAGTCGTTGGATATGCACAATACATTGTTTCAGGTAGCGCTAGAAGGAGGAGGCATTGAATCCATTTCCTCTAAGTTAGCTGAAACCATTAATAATCCTATTATCTTTTTAGATCAAGATTGGAATTTACTGCATTTTACTGATCTCGATGCCAATCCAGTGCCACTTGCCTATGGCATCAACCTGAAAAAAAATCGTCCTACTTTTTCAAAGGAGTTTATCGATTCCATTCCTAAGGACCTGAATGAAATGCAAAAATCCATTACAAGAAATTATCATCTAGAAGATCTAGCTGTAAAATGTAGAATTCTTCCTGTAGCAGTAGCCAATTATATATATGGCTATATAGTGATTTGGCAAACCGTTCGTGATCTAAATGAATTTGATTACATTGTTCTGGAGCAAGCCTCCACGATTGTGGCATTAGAGAGGATTAAACAGAAAGAAATTGAGGACGTGCGACTAAAAATTAAACAAGAATTTTTTGATGATTTATTGACTGGAAAAATCACATCTAGCGAGACGCTCCAAACACTTTGTGATCTCCATGGCTTAAATATCAATTACAAATATTATTGCATCGTGATCTCAATCATCCGAGAAAATCTGCATGACCATCATGATTTAATTTCTCGAAAGTACGAATCCGATAATATTGCAAAAAAATGTATGAACTTAATTTATAAACACTCAAGTACCATCAATGGTGAAATTACATGCCTTTATCGAAACCATCAAATTATCGTATTGGTGGGACAACAAGAAAGCAAGCAAGATATGACCATCAATGAAACAAAACAATACGCTGAGGATATCCTGCAATTATTAGTTCAGCATCAAGCAGAAACTTCATTCTTAATTGGTATTGGAAAAGAATATAAACATATTCGATACGTTCATAAGAGCTTTGCAGAGGCACACGAAGCACTTCGTCTGATGCACCGATTCGAAGAACGTGGAGCAGTGGCTCATTTCGCGGATCACTCTATCTATCACTTTTTGGATTCAAATATTAATGAAGTTCAATTAAAGGACTTTTTCCTAGAAAGTTTAGGGGCTGTCTTTGAGCATGATCTTTTACATGGGACAAGCTATCTTCTTACATTAGAAAATTATTTTATTAATCATATGAACATTAGTGAAACCGCTAAAGAAATGTTTATTCATCGCAACACATTAATTTACCGTATCGAAAAAATTAAAGAGATATTAAAGACCGATTTAAAAAGCTATGAAGAACTCTTACAAATTCAATTAGCCTTAAGAATTTATCGATTACTCGGTAAAACTTTATACCACGATGAGTTTGCAGACTAACATATTTAGAAGGTGATGATAGCTTGCGCATCACCTTTTATTTCATGTCCATTCATTTCATATTCAGTTCATAAACGCATGCTATAGTAAAAGCCATAGGAACGACATACGTTGTTTGACAACAATGAAGGAGGCTTATTTTTTTGCAAAAGACATCAAAAGAAACTACTAAAAAACCAGATTGGCGACGTTTTATACAATTAGTAAAACAAGCTGAACCCCCTATTTGGCTCCTAGTGATCGCTTTAATTATGAGTTTAGCAACTACGGGCGTGGGTTTTATCGTCCCATTATTTACAAAACAATTAGTGGACGGCTTTTCATTAGAATCGCTTAATTATTGGCAAATCATTTTGCTTGGTATTGCTTTTATCGCTCAAGCTATTGCTAGTGGATTATCTATCTATTATTTAAATCGTGTTGGTCACCATGTTGTGGCAAAATTACGGGACCAACTTTGGCGCAAGCTTCTACATTTACCAATCCCCTATTATGATGAAAACGATACTGGTGAAACATTGAGTCGTGTAACAAATGACACAGCAGTCGTGAAGGAGCTCATCACAGAGCATCTAGCAAACTGTTTATCGGGTGTTATTTCTATCATCGGTTCCATCATCATTCTCTTATTTTTAGATTGGAAAATGACGTTGGTGATGTTAATCGCTGTTCCATTAGCGATGGTTATCTTAATGCTGCTTGGAAAACGCATGTTTGTGATTTCTAAGGGTATGCAAGACGAAACAGCTAAGTTTACTTCGGTATTAAACCAGGTTTTACCTGAAACGCGCTTAGTAAAGGCTTCTAATGCGGAGCAAATTGAATATGAGCGTGGGAAAAAGGGCATTACGAATCTCTTTACCTTTGGCTTAAAAGAAGCAAAAATCCACGCGCTTATTTCACCATTAATTTCATTCGTTCTCATGTCAGTTCTGGTAACTATTATTGGCTATGGTGGTGTTCGCGTTTCCTCTGGTGAACTGACTGCTGGCGATATGGTGGCATTTATTTTATATTTAATCCAAATCATCATGCCGATGACACAATTGACAATGTTCTTTACTCAACTTCAAAAAGCAATGGGTGCCACTGAACGTATTAGTGCATTACTTGAACACGAAGAGGAGCATATTGAAGAAGGCTTAATTGTTGAAAAAATAGATCAACCGATTTATGTCAAAAATGTTGACTTTTCATATGGCGAAGAACCGATTTTATCAGATATTAACTTCACAATAGAGCCAGGCAAAGTAACTGCCATTGTAGGTCCAAGTGGTGGCGGTAAAACGACCACATTCTCTCTGTTAGAACGTTACTACCAACCAACTAGCGGTAGTATTACACTAGGCGAAACACCAATCGAGACATTTTCTCTTCACTCTTGGCGTAGTCAAATCGGCTATGTGGCTCAAGAAAGTGCCCTGCTTTCAGGAACGATTCGAGAAAATATTTGCTATGGTGTTGACCGTGAAGTGCAGGATGATGAGCTGGAAAGAGTGGCTAAAATGGCTTATGCTGATCAATTTATTAACGATCTTCCAGATAAGTTTGACACTGAAGTAGGCGAAAGAGGCATCAAGCTTTCAGGGGGGCAACGTCAGCGTATCTCCATCGCAAGAGCGTTATTACGGAACCCACAAATTTTAATGTTGGATGAAGCCACATCGAGTTTAGATAGTAAATCAGAAATTTATGTACAAAAAGCATTAGATAATTTAATGCAAGGTCGCACAACATTAGTGATCGCTCACCGCCTATCAACGGTAGTAGATGCCGACCAAATACTATTTGTAGAAAAAGGACATATTACAGGTTGTGGCACACATGAAACTCTCTTTGAGACACATGCCATGTATCGCGAGTTTGCGATGCAGCAATTACGAATTAAAGAGAACTAACGAAGGGATTTGTTTAGATGACCAAACTATTAGTGGTAGATGATGATGCCCATATTCGTGAATTAGTAAAAGTATTTCTACAAAATGAAGGTTTAGAGATTATTGAGGCAACGGACGGTGTCGATGCACTGTCCAAGCTAGCTTATGAAAAAGTAGATATGGTTATCATGGATATCATGATGCCCAACATGGATGGTTGGGCATTATGTGAGGAAATTCGGTCATTCAATACTGATCTCCCAATTCTCATGCTCACCGCTAAGGGAGAAACCTCTCAAAAGGTCAAGGGTTTCCATTTAGGTACAGATGATTATCTGGTGAAACCTTTCGAACCCGCCGAGTTAATTGTTCGTGTAAAATCGATATTAAAACGGTATCGCATTTCCCTCTCCCAAGTTGTAGAAGTTGGCAACGTCAAACTCAATCGCCATACACATGAGGTTGATCTAAATGGAGAAATTATTATCCTTCGTTTAAAGGAGTTCGAACTATTATTTACGTTAGCCAGCTATGTTGGTAAAACCTTTTCACGTGAACAATTAATCGAAGAAATTTGGGGCTTTGACTATGAGGGAGATGAACGAACAGTGGATGTCCATATTAAAAGAATACGCGAACGTTTTCCACAGGAAGTTAGTGGCTTTGTCATTCGTACCATTCGTGGCCTTGGCTACCGCTTGGAACTAGCTTCATGAGAAAACGAAAATTCTTTGTAAGAATTCTACTGGTACTCGTCCTCTTTCTTACTGCAAACACACTATTTGCTTTCATTTCTTATCATGTAACAGGATGGCTTTATGATCAGTTAGGGACAGAACCACACGATTTTTGGCAACAATTAGGCACTGTCATTGGTGTCTTTGTACTCTTTGCCTGTTCGGCCGCTATTACCTTCTTAATCGGACTCAATCGACAACGCAATTACTGGGATACCATTGTCGAAGCATTAAGACAAATGGCCAAAGGGGACTTTAATATCCAATTAGATGTAAAAGGCAATGAAGAAGATCAATTCGGCCAATTAATACATGGTATCAATCATATGGCTGTTGAATTAGGAGAGCTTGAAAGAATGCGCCAAGAATTTATTTCAAACGTCTCCCATGAAATCCAATCACCTTTAACGTCTATTAATGGCTTTGCGAAGGCACTTAAGAACATCAATCTACCTGAAGAAAAGCGTCAACATTACTTAGAAATTATTGAATTGGAAAGTAATCGGTTATCAAAAATTAGTGATAATTTACTCAAGCTGACTTCTTTAGAATCACAGCACCATCCATTTGAGACCAAAACATATCGACTGGATAAACAATTGCGCAATGTTGTTCTTGCCCTTGAACCGAATTGGGTAGCGAAACAACTCGACTTTGATCTTCAACTGGACAATATAAACATAACCGCAGATGAGGATTTAATGAATCAAGTTTGGATGAATTTGCTAACGAATAGCATTAAATTCACACCCGACAAAGGTACAATCACTTTGTCTATGACGCAGGACATAGATACCATTACTATCATTGTGCAAGATACTGGCATTGGTCTATCTGAAGAACAACAAATGCATATTTTTGAACGATTTTATAAGGCCGACCACTCACGAACTACCGCAAATGGCGGGAGTGGCCTTGGTTTAGCCATCGTCAAAAAAATTATCGATATGCACCACGGAACTATTGCCGTAGAAAGCAAGCTTGCTGAATTTACTACCTTTTCACTTACATTGCCCATTGATACTACACAAACTCGTGCAAACGACCAATGATGTCTGCACGAGTTATTTTTATTAGTAAGCTACCTTTCTAAAATATTGATAGATTTTGTTCAGTTTTCGCTGTTGCTGCCCTTTTTTACTTTCCATGTTTCCAAACTCAAAGAACTTCACTTTTTTCATGCCTACAAACTTAAACAAAGCTCTTTTCATCAAAATTTTATGAGCATTATTCAACCATAAAAGTGGGTAATTTGTTGGTCCCTTCATCGTAGACACACAAACCACTGATTTCCCTTTTAAGAGTCCTTCTGGAAATAAACCCTTTGTATCCCGATAAGCAAAATTCGATGCAAACAATTGATCTATATAACCTAACAGCATAGCTGGCGGCCTTCCCCACCAAATTGGATAGACAAATACGATTTGATCTGCCCATGAAAGCTGTTGGCGATATTTTTCCAAATGCGGATCACGATACATATCTCGACGTCGTTTATGCTCATGGAAAATTAACCGAGGATCGAAATCTTCTTCATATAAATCTAGCAGCTGCATCTCTTCAATAGCAGGATTCTCTTGACACCCCTTGATCACTTCCTGCAAAAAAGCATAATTTAAACTTTTATGGTTTGGATATGTATAGACAATTAACGTTTTCATTATGTGCCTCCTATTACTTATCATTTGATAACTAAATAATAATCCATTCTTTTTTTGTTGTCAAATGATAATTGTTTTAAGACAAGTTATTTGTTATCTTGACAATAAGAGGTGATCCAATTGGATAAAAGCAGTTTATTTCATCAATTTGTGACGTTTACAGCCACCGTCCATCAAGTGACACACGAGCTTACTCAAAACGTGACCGTTGCCAATATAACACCGCTTCAATATAAAATTCTTGAATATATTAAAGTAAGCCAACCTGTCACGCCGACAGAAATAAGCGAATGTCAGCACATGTCCTTACCCAATACAAGTCGTGAATTACGAAAATTACAAGAACAACATCTCATTGAAAAATATAACGACACAGAGGACCGAAGAAAGCAGTATATTCGCTTGTCCAATGAAGGAGATAAAATGATGGAGGAAGCCTTTGCATGTGTTGAAGAACGCTTTTTACAACTTATTCAACATGCCACACAGGAAGACTTAAAGGACATTCAACATGCCCTATCCATCCTTGAACAAAAAGTCTTTCACCAACAAGATTAAGAATGTGCTGCTTCAATGGTTCCTTTTAGGTGAGCCTTTGAAGCAGCGATGGTTTGAATAAAAGTGATTGTTTTGTTCAAAGTACCCTATTACTAAAAATTCACGCTCCACTTCCTTAAAGTGACCCAGTCTTAGCAAAATTCTACTATTCGAACCTTCTATTGAATGATTAATAATCGTTCAAAGTATAGTTACATATTCATTATGATTTCGTAACCCATTAGCTTTTTCTTTAATAGAATAAAGGTGTATAGAAGGAGGAGACTCAAGTGGAAGTAGGAATATTTGACAGGAAGTGGATTGAGGAACATTTGGAGACACTTCCATTTTGGCAACAGTCTACTTATTCGGATTTTGCTGCCACGATTGCCGATGAAGCGAATACTTTTCCGTGTGTACCTGCAAGGATGGGATTTTTATCGAACCATTTGCGCTATAGTTTTATTGGGGATCCACGGGAGGAGCAATCGATTAAGGAGCTAGCACAATGTTTAAAGGAATTTGCAAAATCCTCGCAAACTTTTGGTAAATATACGACACTCGCTGTTTTCTTTCATATCCCTAATGATATGCTTGCAAGTTATGAAGTCGAGGATTATCAGCATTTATTTTGGACCATTCTAAACCATTTAACGAAAGTGGACGATATCGATTGGCCAGAGGAGATTCCAACTGATCCCGCACACAATGAATGGGAGTTTTGTTTTAACGGTGAGCCCTATTTTATTTCCTGTGCAACACCCGCACACAAAATGCGTAGAAGTCGTCATTTTTCTACTTTGCTAATGGCCATTCAACCTCGTTGGATATTTGAAGAAATAAACGATTCTACTGCATTTGGTCGAAAATTAAAAAAGCTAATCCGTCAACGTATTGCCAATTATGATGCGCTCCCAGGGCATCCCGATTTAAAATGGTACGGACAAGAAGATAGTTATGAATGGAAGCAATACTTTTTAAGTGATGACAATAATAGTCCGTCCAAATGTCCTTTCCTACGGATGTCACAAAAATAACGTCTAATTAGGCATTACTGTTTTGCCTTTTGACAACAATCCAAGTTGCAATCCCTATGAGGACAATAAAGAGCAGGCTCACGAAAAAACCGAGTCTGCTTGTTTTTTCTCCTAACGTGCCAGACACTGTGACAGCAATGAGCAGCATTCCCAAACAATTTTTCACATGCTCCCATTTGGATAACTCCATGAGTTTCATATATGTTACTAAAATAAAGAGCCAGTTATAGATCAGCATTAAACCCGCTGCGGTCATCAAATATTCAAAGATTTTTTCAGGCATGAGAAAGCCAATAACAATTGTTATCACTAAGCCACAAGTTAAAAATATAAAAGCAGCAAAGGGTACTTTCCTCTTCCCTTTCTTAGCCAGTATTTTGGGGGCATCATGATCTTCTGCAAGCGTAATTAGAATCGTAATGACTGCATAGAGCGAAGCTACCATTGTTGAAAAGCCAGCAATGATTAAAACGCCATTAATAATATCCGCCACAAAGGGAATATGATGACCCTGTAGAGCTGTAATAAAGGGACTCTCATCAATATTAAAGTCTTTCCAAGAGACAAGCGCTAAAGCCAGTGCAATGGCCATTATAAAAATGATTGTGATAACAATCAGCATAATTCGTCCTGCTTTTGGTGCCTCTTTGGGATTTTTTAAATCGATGACCATTAATCCCATTACTTCAATACCTCCATATGCATAAAAAGCATACAATAGCCCGAGCCAAATCCCTTTTATCCCTTGTGAGAAAAATTCTTCATAATTCGAATACAGTGAATCAAGTGTCGCTGTCTGTGTGCCTTTCATGATGATCACCACAGCAACGATAATAAACATTACAACTGCTGCCGCCTTCAATGCCCCAAAGACGTTTTGGAAGTTTTCAAAACCTTTCATTCCTGTGAGAATCACAACCAGCCCTAGAGCAGCATATATAGACGCTGCAACCCATAATGGCAGTGCAGGAAACCAAAACTTTGTAAAAATTCCAAGCGCCATCAGCTGACTCCCCATGATGAGAATCTCAGAAATTAAATAGACCCAACCATTACTAAATCCTGCCCACCTGCCAAATGCTTGTTTAGCATAGGTACGAAACGAACCTTTATCAGGATTCTCAACAGACATTTTGACAAGTGCATCATAAACAATATAGGTACAAATGGCAGCTAATAAAAAAGGAATTAAAACAGCTGGCCCACTTTTATGAATGGCCATACTTGTCCCAAGAAAAAAACCAGTTCCTAATGTACAGCCTATACCGAGAAGTGAAAGTTGCCACCAGGACAACCGACCTTTACTTGTATTTGTTGTCATGTTATCAACCCTTCACTACTTTCTTACCAAAGGCAATGTCATACATCGAATGCCTCCACCGCCTTTTTCAAGCTCTGTGACGTCCACTTCAAGTAATTTCTTTTTCTGTAATAACGGATGCTTCAACAACTGCTCTTTTGTGGCCTGCTTACTAATTACTAATGTTTCTGGGTCAAGATTGATCAAGTTAATGTCTGGTATTGTCTTATACTTTTCAAGCCAGTAAACATCGAGACCATGTCGCTTTAAAAATGGTTCTAGCATATCAAAACGATTGCCCTGGGCTGTGAACACCTGTACAGGAAAGTAACGCACAAAGCTTTTCGCCATCATCAAGTTACTATTTACTACATTACAATTCATATCTAAATGCAGCGTATCATTCCCTTTCGGTAAATCAATGACAGCAATTTCAGAAAACCCTTGTTGAAAGATACGCTCTTTCATGCTTTCGACAGCCTCTAATGTTGTCCTCATACCAAGATTAATCAGTACAGCATTCTTATTTAATAGCATCACATCTCCACATTCGAGTGATTGAGAAGGTTGCGTATTGCTTGTAATTTGGTCCGGAAACCATTTAGCTAAAATAGAATGAGCATGTGGATACTCAGGGCGCCTTAACGGACTTCCTGCATTGCCCGGTAAAAGTTGATGGCCAATAACACAAGCCAGATCACGGACAAAATAACGATTAATGAGCTGTTCACTTAGCAGCTGTTGTTCATTTGATAGCTCTTTGGCATAATCTATCACTCTTACCCCAGCGTCTTCGAGCGTTGTCTTTAGTGCCATAAAATTTTCCATAGCCTTTTGATGGTCAACAGGTTCACTCCATCCAACCTGCTCTGCTATTTTTGAATCTGTTACGTCTACTGCCGAAGGTGCACAAAGCATGACAACCTTTAGCTCTTCATGCTCCGACCAACAATTTACTTGAAAAGAGTTCATCCTTTATTCTCCCCTTCTGCATTTCGATCTCTGTTAGCGTTACCATTGATAGGGGGATTATACAAATACAAAAAAGGACATTTCTGATCTATAGCTAATTTAGAGAAGTAACAACAATTTTAGAAATGGGTGTCATTATGGAATACTATAAATTTTTAAGGCAATATGTTGGTCATCAACCTATCATTTTACCTGGCGCAGTAGTCATCATCCTTAATAGTGCAAATGAAGTGTTATTACAAAAAAGATACGATGGAGGGTGGGGACTTCCTGGTGGCTTGATGGAGATGGGAGAAAGCTTAGAAGATACCGCCAAAAGAGAGGTTCTTGAAGAAACAGGACTAGTTGTTACAGACTTGCAGCTACTGGGTGTTTTTTCTGGGCCAGATTATTATTTGAAAGTTTCAAATGGAGATGAATTATACTCTGTAACAGCCGTTTATTATACAAGAAATGTTCAAGGCGGCTTAGTCATTGACTATCATGAATCAGAGACAATGCTTTACTGTCCCCTAGCTAACTTGCCACATGATTTAACAGATCGTCGTCTCATTGAACCATATGTAGCACAGATAATACTATAGAGAGAACATAAATGTTCTCTCTAATCACGTAAAATATTCCAATTTAGCTTGTGGGAAGAATTTTTGCATATAGCCATACAAATGTTCCTTAATGTCTTCCTCCTCATCTTTTTGGTAAATGTATTTGCCTATTCCATATTTCCCCCATTTATATCTTCTCACGGTTTCGTCTAATTCAAGCTTTGTCATGGGATAGTTCTTTTCAATCACGCGTTTAGCAGGCTTTGTAAAACGATGCTGGATAAACTCAAACGTAATATCTTCTCGCACATCCTTTGGCAATTCTGCATCCAATTGCTCAAACATTTGATAATAGCCCTCCTGCCACCCATCATGTAGATAAATGGGAGCGACGATAAAGCCAAGCGGATAGCCAGCTCTTGCCACTTTTCCCGCTGCCTCAATTCGTTTCACTAACGGTGAAGTACCTGGTTCAAAATGTTTAATAACATAATCGGCATTGACACTAAAACGGAACCTTGTCTTGCCGTTATGATTGGCGTCCAATAGATGGTCCACGTGATGGAATTTCGTCACAAATCGTAATTGACCTAACTCACTTTGTCCAAAATGCTCAATGGCACGTTTCAATGTATGTGTAAGATGGTCAATTCCTACAATATCGGAAGTGCAAGATGCCTCAAAACGTGTGATGTCAGGAGCCCGCTCAGCCATATATTGATCAGCCTGCTCCAAAATTTCATTAACATTGACATAAGTACGAATATAAGGTTTACTTCCCATCGTTGTTTGTAAATAGCAATAGTGACAATGACCCATACAGCCTGTTGCGAATGGAATCGCATATTCAGCTGAGGGTTTGGAGGTATCAAATTTTAACGTTTTCCGAATGCCAACTACTAATGTCGATTTCGCTACACGGTACTTTTGAAAATCGTTGTCTCCTGGAAGATTTCTTACTTGGTTGTGTGAAGTTGTATAGCGAATGTCGATTCCCATTTGCTCAAATTTTTCTTTTAGTTCCTGACCTAGTGGGTATTGGAGTGCATCTGGTTCAAAATAGACGAGCTGAGGAATAAATGGCTTCTTCATAATCCCCCTCCCTCAATGAAAGTATTGATGATAGGCTTGCTCAGCCGCCATCTCGCTTGAAAAAATCACCATGTCATTCGTGATGGGATAATAGGTTTCAAATAGAAATATGGCAAGCTCATCCTGTTGCTCTGGATGATTGACCACCGCCGCTTCCTGTATATTCGCTACATCCTGAATATGAGGATTGCGATAAAAAATATAAACGATATCACCGACATTATAATGTTGCTGCATCTCTTCACCTTCCTCTGTCTTTCCGTTAGTTTGGTGAAAAGGCTAGAGAAATATGTCATAAAAATTTTTTATGAGCAATATATATGAATTTATGTGAACTTCTCTACAAATCTAGGAAAATAGGATAATGCAGAATTTTTGAACTATTTGGTATAATCAAGAAAAGGAGGAAGATATATGATCAAACAATCCATTATTGAAAATGTGCTTGAAGCAGCACTAGCAACTGGTGGGGACTTTTCTGAAATCTTCATTGAAGATAAATATGTGAACGAATATGTTTTACAAAGCGGCAAGATTGAACAAAGTATTGCGGGACGAGATTTCGGTATAGGCATTCGTATTTTTTCAGGTCTTCAAAGCATCTATACCTACACAAATGATTTTTCTGAGGAAGGATTATTAGCAGCGGCAAAACGGGCAGCCCTAGCCATCGAAGGTGGTGGATCAGGTACCATTCACCCTCTTCACAGAGAGATTATTACACCTATTCATCAAATCCTCCATTTGCCTCATACAGTGGAGCACGCAAGAAAAACTGCTGTCATGCGCCAAGCAGACTCTATTGCAAGAAATTATGATTCACGAATTAACCAGGTTAAAGTTCGCTATTTAGATGAACAGCAAAATGTACTAATTGCCAATTCCGAGGGTAAATTTGTAGAGGATACTCGTGTTTACAGTAGACTTAGCATGCAAGCGACGGCAACGGAAGGTACTGAAGTACAAACAGGCTTCTATGGTCCAGGTGCGCATGCAGGTTTTGAATTTATTGAAAAGCTAGATCTGAACCATTACGCAGGAGAAGCTGCACGTATCGCTGTCACGATGCTTCACGCTGATGAATGTCCAAGCGGTAAATTCCCTGTCATTATTGATAATGAATTTGGTGGTGTCATTTTCCATGAAGCTTGTGGACACGGCTTAGAAGCTACAGCTGTTGCTAAAAATAATTCGGTCTTTGCCAATCGTATCGGCGAAAGAGTTGCCCCAGAAATTGTTACATATATTGATGATGGCACACTTCCGAACGAGTGGGGCTCATTAAATATTGATGATGAGGGAGAAAAAACTCGGAAGAACGTTTTAATTGAAAATGGCATTTTAAAGGGGTACTTAATTGACAAATTTAATGCCCGCCGCATGGATGCACAGCCAACTGGTTCTTCTCGTCGACAGTCCTACCGATTTAACCCTACATCACGTATGACGAATACGTATATAGCACCGGGCACATCTGAACCAGCGGATATTATCGCATCGACAGAGTACGGTATATACGCAAAATATATGGGAGGTGGACAAGTATCCCCTTCTACTGGCGATTATAATTTTGCAGTTATGGAGGCCTATATCCTCAAAGATGGAAAAATTGAACGCCCTGTACGTGGCGCAACGCTCATTGGCAATGGCGCAAAAACATTGCAGCTAGTGGATCGAGTGGGGAATAATCTCGCACATGGTGCAGGTATGTGTGGATCACTTAGTGGTAGCCTTCCTGTCAATGTGGGTCAGCCGATGATTCGCGTAAGTGAAATAACTGTTGGTGGAACAAAGGGGGAATAATTGATGAACATTTCTAGGTACCAAGAAAAATTATTAGACAAGGCGCTAGAAGCCGGTTTTATAGAAGCTGAGGTTTATTATGAACAAAAAAAATCTTTTCAATGCATGCTCTATAAAGGAGAGATCGATAGTTATGAAACATCTGAAGACGGAGGTCTAAGCCTACGAGGACTTTACAACGGAAAAATGGGCTATTCCTATACGGAAAAGTTAGACGATGATTCTATTTCCTTTTTAATCAATAGTGCAAAAGCAAATGCAAACATTCTCGATGAAGATGAGGGCATCGATATTTTTGGTGGTAGCACTAAATACACATCTTATGATTATTACAATGAAGAATTAGAGACTATCGGAATTCCAGAAAAAATAGAGTTGCTTCGTTCCATCGAACAAAAAATTCGTGCATACGATTCACGCATTGTCACTCTTGATTATTGTTTACTTCAAGAATATACGGCCGAACGTTCATTAGCAAATAGTAAAAATCTTGCCTTATCCCATAAGGAGAACGGCTTAGTGCTTTTCCTCTCCACAGTTGTAAAAGATGGTGAAGAAATGAAATCAGGCAGTTATTTGAAAATGACACGTGATTTCCATTCACTTCATGCTGATGATATTGCAAAAGAAGCAGCTGAGGAAGCTCTTGCGAATCTAGGTGAAAAATCGATTCCGGGTGGAAAATATCCAATCGTTCTTCGCTCTGATGCATCAGCATCTTTATTGAGTACTTTTATGCCGATTCTGTCAGCTGAAAATGCTCAAAAAGATCAATCTCTACTAAAAGGGAAGGTCGGACATAAAGTGGCATCAGAGGCATTTACATTGCTGAGTACTCCATTCCATCCTGCCGCATTGTCTGGAGCAAGCTTTGATGGTGAGGGTGTTGCAACAAAAGAGCAGGCAATTATTTTAGAGGGTACACTCCAAACACTTCTGCATAATAGAAAAACGGCCAAAAAGGATAACTGTGAAACAACTGGGCATGCCCATAAAGATTCCTACAAAGGAGCCTTATCTATTGCGCCCCAAAATTTATATATTTCAACTGGTGAAAAATCTCTAGACGAGTTAATTCACACAGTTACTAACGGTGTATTTATTACAGAATTATCTGGGCTTCACTCTGGTACGAATACGGTTTCTGGTGATTTTTCAGTCGCTGCAAAAGGATTCCATATTCAGGATGGCAAAATTGCCTCCCCTGTCAAGCAGATGACAATAGCCGGAAACTTCTTCGAGTTCTTAAATGATATCAAAGGAGCTAGCTCTGAGCTTTACTTCCTACCAAATGGATATGGCTCCTCATCGCTACTTGTAAAGGAACTATCTGTGACAGTGGAATAAAATCAAAAAGCAGGCACCTTTTATAGTTCAAGCCATATTATTTGGTATTTCTCGGCAATTCTTTTGTCCATAGTCAAGACAAACTCCTTTGATGAGGATATCAATCCCCTTCTGATTCAGTTAAAAATAGCAAGCTGAAGATAGATCCACTTCTTTAATTGGAAACGACTATGTGCAAGAGAGTTGCCTACTGCTATTGTTTCAAAAAGTCCTTCAGTATAATCCTCGATATTTTCCAATTCTTCTGCACAGAATAGTTGGCACTTCCCCCTTCAAATGCTATTTCTGTTCAGCCTGCTTGTCCGGGAAGTGAACCAGAAGATGGCATCGATATAGCTTCTTATGGTTAAATTTTCATTGTGAGGTAAAAGAATGAAACTTTTAACCTTCTGATACGTTTACTTAGATGATAATTATCATGCTAATGCAATCAAATGGCATGAGGGAAGGTGGAAAATATGAAAAAAATATGTACCTTATTTCTTGCAGCGATACTTTTTGTACCGTTAATGCTGCAGCCGGCGACCGCACAAGCGGCAAAAGCCATCACGATTTATGTGGACGGGGTTCAATTGAAGACCGACCAGCCGCCAGTGATGATTCAAGGGCGTGCTATGTTGCCACTTAGAGCAATCTTTGAGGCATTGGATGCTAGAGTGTATTGGGATCAAAAGAGTCAAACAGTAACAGGGATTAAAGGAGATACAACGGTAGTCCTCAAGATTAAATCGAAGGTAGCTACTATTAATGACCAGAAAGTTACGCTTGATGTACCAGCACAGATATTAAGAGGTAGAACATTGGTGCCAGTCCGCTTCGTTAGTGAGGCGCTTGGTCAGGATGTTGACTGGAACTCGAGAGATCAGATCGTAAATATTAAATCTGACACTCCGAGTAATATCAGTATTTCTCCTGTGAACAATGTTTCGGTTCGAGATGTTGATGATCAGGGAGATGGACGTGACTTGGAGGTTAGCTTCTCCAAATCTTCTACGGAGTCATACGTCGATCATTATCGAGTTATGGTTTTAAAGGCTTCAAAAAGTTTCAATTTGGCGTCTGCTTTGAAAGTCTCCGCTTCTAATTATACGGTAGTATCGACTTCAAATTCGAATCGTGCTGTAACATTATCACAGAGTTCGAGAGATGTAGACGGGGATTTCATTAAAAATGATCAGCAATATGTGGTTTATGTACTTGCTGTTGGGAAAAGTTCTTATTCTAGCGTATTATCGACTTCTTCTTCGAAGATTACTTTAACAAATTTATCGTCTGTTCCTGCAGTAACAAATGTGAAGATTAGCGATATTAATGATTTTGGGGATGGACGCGATGTTTCAGTTAGCTTCACTCGTCCGCAGAATGATAACAATATTTCCAATTACCGTGTGTATATCGTAAAGACAAAGGATGCTAACAACTTTAGTCTTACTACTGCGAATAATTTATCCAGCAGCTACTATACAACAGTGGATAAATCGGGGAGCAATGGCAGTACGTTGGTAGGAACTCTGTCTTCCTCTTCACGTGATACCTCTGGTGACTTCATTAAGAATAGCGAAACTTACACAGCGTTCGTTCTGTCTGTGAGTAACACGAACGCAGTTAGTAATAAGTTGTCGTCTGCTTCATCGTCAGTAGCACTTAGTCCAAATACAGTGTCTACTCCGATTATTACACAAGTGGACGATTTCAATGACTTTGGGGATGGACGCGATCTAAGAGTGAACTTCAACAAAGTGTCCGATGAATCTACGATTAACTCTTACCGGATTTTTGTTGTAAGAACTAACAACTCTTCGAACTTCACATTGACGAAAGCGAACAGTTTATCTAACACTTATTACACACAAGTGAACAAGACGGGCAACAATATTACACAGGCACTCTCTTCAGGAGCACGAGATACTGACGGTTATGCCATTCAAAATGGCGTTAGCTATCGTGTATTTGTGATGGCCGTAGCGAATAACTCTGCGAATAACGTGTTATCTTCAGCATCCAATGCGATTTCGCTATTAAGCAACAATGTAGGTGCTGTATCAAATATCAATACTAGCGATGTGAGCGATTATAACAACGGTCGTGACCTCCTTGTCTCTTTCAATAAAGCTGTGGATGAGTCAACTATTAATCACTATCGAATTTTGGTTGTACCAACAGCAAATTACAGTAACTTTAGTCTGACGGATGCTAATAGCGTATCCAGTAACAATTACACGACTGTAAACAAGTCTGGAAGATCTATGTATGAGCAAGCGTTATCTGAAAATACTCGGGATGTACGAGGCAATCTTATCAGAGAAGGTACTAACTACCGTGTCTATGTATTGACTGTAGCGAATGGAAATTCTTTAGGAAACAATGCGCTAACTGCTCAGACGTCTACGATTACACTAAATAAGAACTTCAGTGTGCAAGCTGTAACCAATCTGAATGTTGCAGATATAGATGATATTGGTGATGGCCGTGATGTGCAGGTAACGTTCACGAAGCCTTCGGATGAATCGAATGTCAATCATTATCGAATTCTAATCGTACCGACAGCTTACAGCGGCTTTAATCTTTCACAAGCCACTAGTAGCACTTATTACATCGCAGAAAGCAAAGGTGGAAATATAACTCCAACTAGAACGTTGGATGGGGTTAGGGACGTACGTGGTAATTTTATTACGGAAGGAACTAGCTATCGCGTCTATGTACTGACTGTAGCTAATGGTAACTCTTCAAATACCTATGCCCTATCTTCTCCTTCGTCTGTGATTACACTTAGTAAAAGCAAAGTTGTTCAGGCGGTAAGCAATGTTAATGGAAAAGATATTGGTGATTATGGAGATGGTCGAGATTTAGATATATCATTTACTAAACCTTCTGATGAATCAAATATAGGTAGTTACCGTATTCTTGTTGTACCTGCATCAAAGGCAAATGGCTTTGATCTGAATACAGCTATTAGAGTCACTAACTCTAACTATACTGAAATAATGAAAGGACAGTATAGTATGAAATTGGGAGCGGTTAGTAGAGATACAGATGGAAGACTAATAACTAATGGCGAAGAATATCGCGTATATATACTGTCCATAGGTAGTGAAAATTCGAAGGCAATGTATAGCTTATCTTACTCATCGAATCCCATTACTTTAGAGGATCTTTCAGCGCCTGCAGCGGTGGAGAAAGTGACACTTAAAGGGGAAGGATATAAATTTTCTGATATTAACATTAGCTTCGATGTCAAGAATGGACAAAACGTAACGGAGTATAGAGTGTTTATGTTACCTAAAGATGTAGCAGATGGTTTCAGAGTAGAGGATGCTATAAACAATGCAAATAATAGTACAATAATTTATCCAAATAAGATTTCCCCTATTAGCCAAGCGCTAAGCTCACCATTGGATGCATTTGGTAGACTACCCAATTCCTCTACAGAATATGTTGCTAAGGTATATACTGTAGTAAAAGGAAAGTATGTGCTATCGAACACGTCGATTAATTCGGTTAAGCTTCTGGCAAATCCAGATAACACTAAGTCTGAGACGTCCCAAGACCCTCAAAATAATAAATAGGTCCACGTTATTTCTTCATAAAAAGGACACCCTTTGGTTCATGAACCAAAGGGTGTCCCTTTTTGTTGTGTGCTGCACAACACTTCACTAGCGGGTTAACAGCCTTGTTTAGAATCGCTTTTTCATCTGTACCTGCTCTGTTGTCACCTTAAGTCCATTTGCTACTAAATAGCTAGTTACTGGATTGCTAACTAAGAAATTCACAGCTGTAAGATTGACTTTATGGGGTATCACACTAGCTAGGAAATGCGGCAGTAAATCGACATTATCTTTTAATACCTCTAATTGGTAAAGAAGGACACGCTCCAACTCCCCCTGTTTACACCATACTGTTTTATATAACATGTAGCCCAGCACTTCATTTGTTTCGCTATAGAAAATCTTAGCTTCTCCCTGCTTAACACTATGCCAGCTACACTGCCAAGGAACATCCCCCTGATAATAAGGTACATGTTGTAGCTGCTCTGGGCGAATTGTTTCTGCGCGAATAGACGTTGTATGTTCGACCTTCGCTTCATATTCCCCACTTAAAAACTGTAGTTGATTGGCTATCACATAGCCGTTTTTCTCATACAAAGCAATCGCTACTAGATTTTCTTTTATCGCTTCCAGTGTGGCGATTTCTACATTTTCTCGTTCATAGATGGCTAGGGTTTCCTCCATTAATAATCGTGAAACGCCTTTCCCACGATAAGCGGGTGAAATGCCAGTGCCCCCATTCCATGCTATTTTCCTTCCATCAATGTCACGAAAACCGTTCATCACAATGCCAATCGGTTCATCATGGTCAAAAATGACAATGGAATGCTCTGATGACAGTCCCTCCCCAACAAGTCGCTGTAAAAACACTTCTGCCGTCATGTCGATTGGCACAAAATAACCTTCAAAGCCTTTGTTCCACGCCTTCAATACTTCCTCTAATGTACATTGTGAAACTGTTTTGATTTTCATAGTTCCCCTCTTCTCAAATTGTATCTAATTTTGCTAAATCCTCTAAGGTCAGTTTCCCCAAAATTTCATAGCCCTGACCTAAGCCTTTGGGCTTTATAACAACCGTGCCCATACTCGAAATCGGTCCAAGCCCTACATCTCTTGGAAAACTATGGCCAATGATGAGTCTATTTATTCCTTGTGGCGGTTTCATTTCCACCATGGATTGAAAGGCTGTTAGGATTGTATTTTGTTGAACCGTAGAAAGATTTCCTCCTAACATAAAAATCTCAAACAAAAAAGGGTCAATCTGTACCTGAATATTTGGAAATGCCAACTGAGCTGTTTCAATCGTTCGACAGAAAGGACTAGCTATGATCGGCGATAGGACGGGAATTTGCCAATAACGTAACATCTGGCCATAATATACAGCCTCCTGACGTCCTTGTTCTGATAAGTTTCTTTGATATTGACAACTTTGAAACGTACCATTTGCTTGATCTACACCAACTGTTGCTGTCCCATGTCTAGCATATAAAATGAGCCCTCCCTCTCTTAATAAAGTCAGGAGATCTTTTGCCATTTTTTACATCCCCTTCATTTTATCACTTTATTCTCTGTAATGTATGTCTTACAAATAGAAAAAAGCTCCCTACATTTCGCACTGACCTAGAAAAGTGAGACAAATAAAAACACCTTTCGTTGAAAAACGGGTATAAGCATACCAAACAATCAACGGAGGTGTTTTTCTATGGGAAC
>NZ_KQ465116.1 GCF_001308875.1 Lysinibacillus sp. ZYM-1
TTCCCATAGAAAAACACCTCCGTTGATTGTTTGGTATGCTTATACCCGTTTTTCAACGAAAGGTGTTTTTATTTGTCTCACTTTTCTAGGTCAGTGCGCTATGCAGTGAGCTTTCTCCCAATCTATTAAGATTGATTTTTGGATTTGAAGGTACGTTCCATTTCGCGCTTGGCTTCTTTTTTGCGCATGTCGTTACGTTTATCGTAGTCTTTTTTCCCTTTGCCGACGCCGATTAATAGCTTGGCATAGCCGTCTTTGATGTACATTTTCAATGGAACAATTGTGTAGCCGTCACGTTTTACGGCACCGACTAGCTCGCCAATTTGCTTTTTGTGGAGTAGCAATTTGCGGGCGCGCAATGGATCGTGATTAAAACGGTTTCCTTGATCGAAGGGGCTGACATGCATGTTGCTAATCCATGCTTCGCCATTGGTAATTCGGACATAGGAGTCTTTTAGTTGGGCCTTGCCTGCACGGATGGATTTGATTTCTGTGCCGGTTAGGACCATGCCTGCTTCGATTGTGTCCTCAATAAAGTAATCATGTCCAGCTTTTTTGTTTTGTGCTAATACTTTTCCAGAACCTTTTGCCATATTATTCACCCTCTACTTAAAGGTTGAGCTTGAGCGAAAGCATCCTTTCAAGGGACACCTTCGCTCATGCTTATTTACGTTTTGATTTTTTCTTTTTGTTTTTCTTGGCGATGCCTTCGTAGAACTTTTGCTTTTGCTTCACGCCTTTTTTAGGGCCTGGGCTTGAGTCATCTTTGCGGCGTCCACGTGGATCACGGTCGTTTTCACGGCGTTCTCCGCGTTGGCTACTACGACTTCCGCTTCCCTCCTCTTGGCGACCGCCTCTATGGTTGCCACCACGTCCGCCTCTTTCCTCGTCACTGCGCGTACTTCTGCGACTACGTCCATCTTTGTTGTCGTTATAATTTTTACGTGCATGGATGACAGTAGGCGCTGCTTTGCGTGTTCGTCCATATGAAGTTACCATTCCAACGATTTCAAAGTCAATGGATGACTCTTCAATAATAACATTGGCAACACGAACTGTTACTTCATCACCGATACGGAATTGGCGATTTGTTCGTTCACCGATCATAATCATTTGACGATCATCGAAGCGGTAATAATCATCTGTCATATTGCTAATATGGACAAGTCCTTCGATTGTGTTTGGTAGTTCCACGAAAATACCGAAGTTTGTAATGGATGAAACGATCCCTTCGAATTCTTCGCCAATCTTATCAGACATATATTGTGCCTTTTTCAGGGCATCTGTATCACGTTCTGCATCAACAGCACGACGTTCACGTTCTGATGTGTGGTCAGCAATTTCATCCATTGCCATCCCCCACTGTGCGACTGTTTCTCTAGAAGTATCCTTATTAATTAAATACGTACGAATTAAGCGATGTACGATTAAGTCTGGGTAACGACGAATTGGTGATGTAAAGTGTGTATAAAAATCAGTTGATAAACCAAAGTGACCCAGGCTTTCAGGGTAGTATTTTGCCTGTTGCATGGAGCGTAATAGCATCGTTGAAATGACAGGCTCCTCTGGCATACCTTCAATTGCCTTCAATACATCCTGTAATGCCTTAGGATGCACGGTATTACCTGTACCTTTAATTAAAATACCGAAGTTCGTGACAAATTCAAAGAAGCGTTGAAGCTTTTCAGGCTTTGGATCTTCGTGAATACGATATAAGAACGGTACATTCATCCAGTGGAAGTGCTCTGCCACTGTTTCGTTGGCAGCTAGCATGAAATCTTCAATTAATTTCTCGGCTACAGTACGTTCACGTATTTCAATATCAACTGGCCAACCTTCTTCATTGACAATGACTTTGGACTCTTTAAAGTCAAAGTCAATTGCCCCTCGCGATTCACGTTTACGACGTAAAATGCCGGATAGCTCAGCCATATTTTCAAACATGGGAACAAGTGGCTCGTAGCGTTTCATTAATGCCTCATCTTGCTCCTCTAAAATTTTATAGACATCTTTATACGTCATACGTTCTGTTGTTTTAATGACACTTTGGAAAATTTCATGTGAAATAACATTCCCATTAGCATCCATGATCATTTCACAGGATAGTGTTAAACGGTCAACCTGTGGATTTAACGAACAAATGCCATTTGATAGACGATGTGGGATCATTGGGATGACACGGTCTGTTAAATAGACACTTGTCGCACGGTCATAAGCTTCAATGTCAATGACAGAGCCTTGCGTTACATAGTAACTAACGTCTGCAATATGTACGCCAAGCTTATAAGTACCATCCATATTTTTTGTTACGGTTACTGCGTCATCCAAGTCCTTTGCGTCAGCCCCATCAATCGTCACAATCGTTTCATGACGTAAATCACGACGCCCTACTAAATCAGCCTCTGTAATTTCATCTGGCACACGTTGTGCAGCAGCGATGACTTCATCTGGGAATTCAGGTGGAATGTCATGCTTATATAAAATTGATAAAATGTCCACACCAGGATCATTTTTATGCCCTAATATTTTTGTAATGTAGCCTGTAGCAGATTTTAAATCCTCAGGCCATGTTGCCACCTCGACAACAACCTTGTGTCCATCAACCGCGCCTAATGTGTCCCCTTTTGCAATAAAAATATCCATTGGAAGCTTTTTATCGTCTAAGACAACAAAGCCAAAGCCACGGTTAGCCTGGAATGTGCCGACAAAGCTTGTTTGACCACGTTCAACAACCTTTGTTACAGTCCCCTCACGGCGATCACCGAATGATTCTTTTAAGACACGAATTAGAACGATATCTCCATTTATGGCTCCATTAATTTCATGTGGTGGAATGAACACATCATCCATGCCCTCAACATCAGGTGATACAAAGCCGAAGCCCTTCGCATGACCGATAAATTTACCTCTTAGTAAATTCATACGCTCTGGTAGGCCATAACGATTGGAGCGAGAACGAACTACTAAGCCTTGTCCTTCCATACGTACTAATGTTTTGACAAGCTCTTTGAATTCTTCCGCATCCTCAAAGCCGAATTCATCTTCGATTTCACCGACAGTTAATGGTTTATAATCATCTTGACCGAAAAAATCGAGTAAACGACTTTGTAGTGTATCTTTTTGGTCTTTCATACATATTCCCTCCTTCATGAGAAAATCCTATTTATAATTTTATTGTGCCCAATTTAAGCTTTCTAAAAAGCGATAAATGTCTTCATGTAATTGATCTTTTTCCTGATCTAACGTAATAACATGTTTTGAGTTTTCATACCACTTGATATGCTTATCAAGTGACTCAGTTTGATTATATATAATGTTGGCAGATTCTGTCTCTATAACCTCATCATTTGTAGCTTGAACGACAAAAATAGGGGCATAAATCATGTCAATTTCTTGACGAGTACGTGCAATAAATTCACGTAACTCTTGTAGAGACGGCATACCTTTTTCAGCAATGCTTGCTACTTCTGCTGCAATTTGCTCTTCTTGTTTACCCTGGAACTTTTTATAGTCTTTAGCATATTTCAAGACACCCTCAAACATGACGTCTGTGGTACGCATGGTCATAGGTGAACACATTGTGACAATTCCTTTAACAGGATTATTTAATGCAACGTTTAATGCCATCACACCACCTAATGAAAGGCCAGCAACAGCAATTTCCTGAAAGCCAGCATCCTGTAACTGTTTATAGGCGGCTACGACATCTTGCCACCAGTCTGCTGGACCTGTTGTGATTAGTTCTTCTGGTTCCACACCGTGACCTTTATAGTGAGGTGCTAATGTAGTATACCCTTTTTTCTCTAAAAATCTACCAAGCATTCGCACGTCTGCAGAGCTGCCTGTAAAGCCATGTAGTAATAAAACGGCCCGTGGTCCTGCTTGAAAGAAAAATGGCTGTGATAATGATTTGTTCATTGAAAGCACTCCTTCATCCTAAAACACTCATACATACTATACCCATTATAGCTCTCTCGATTATGCCTAGAGCATAACATTTGGGAATAATATTACATGTCACCTTTTACTCCGTAGAGAGGATTTACCATTTAGTTATGATAAAAGAAAACGCCCAACCAATTTGGTTAGGCGAAATATCTTCAACTATTAGATTTTTGTAATAGCGATTGCTAAAATAAAGAATAGTATAGCTAACACAATTGTTGCACGGTGAAGGATTAAATCCATACCACGTGCTTTTTGCTTTCCAAATAGTTGCTCAGCTCCACCCGAGATGGCACCTGATAAGCCTGCACTTTTACTAGATTGAAGTAATACCACGACGATTAACGCTAATGATACGATAACTAATGAAACTAATACTACTGTATGCATTCACTGCACCTCCCGAACTTTGAAACATCACAACAGACTATATTATAACAAAAAAAGGTTGCCATGACAAACTTAGCTTTCTGTTTAGTAAGAATTTTTCCGCCTCATACACTTCGACTTATACTACTATTTGTGGATATCACCCACTACACATTTAGATTATAATGGAAAAAATGATATTTCCTCGGAGGATTTAAGGTTTGAACAAAAAAATAACACTGCTTTTATTATGCTGTATGATTCCTTTTCTTACAGCATGTTCAAAGGCAATCGACATACTACTTCAAGAAGAAGAGGATGTCACAACAACGACTTTAACAGAAGAAACGAATACAGATGTAAAAAAACCAGAAAACAAAGCATTATCTGCTTCTTTTTCACCGACCGATTTATTTTCCACTACTTTATTTAAGGATGATCCTGCTTTACTACAATTTGCGAGAAAAGTGGAGAAACAGGTGGCCCAATTTGAACAGCACTTTGAGATTCCTTATACAGGAAAGCTTGATTTCGAGGATTTTGAAGTGCAGCTGAATGACTTAAATAACTTGATTACCTTTGTTGACCCTTATACAGCTGGTTATTTTTTAAATTATGAATGGACGGCTTGGGAAACTGATAATGGCTATTCAGTAGAATTATCCATTCATTATTTAACAGATGCCAAGAAGGAGCAAAAGGTAGATCAATATGTGGAGGCTTTTGCGGATCAACATATGACAAAAAACATGAGCGATTTTGATCGTGCTAAAGTTATTAATGACTATGTAGTACAGTTAGCTACTTACACAGAACAGGGCTCTACTGAGGGGCAAACCGTTTTTGAATTAATAAATGAAGAAACTGCAGTGTGCCAGGCTTATGCCTTACTTACCTACCGTCTATTAATAGCCTCTGATCTTGATGCGAAGTATGTCTACGGCTATAGTGAAGATCAATTACATGCGTGGAATTTAGTGAGTGTTGATGGTGATTGGTATCATCTTGATACAACTTGGAATGATGTTGATCCTTCCGAGCCTTATACGATTTCCTACGAATATTTTTTGGTCAATGATGAAAAACTAAGTCAAGATCATTTATGGATTAGTGAAAACTATTTTGCTGCTACTAGTAATGATTATGATTTTATGCATGACATGTGGTATGCCAACACCGTAGATCATGTGATTTATTATAATAGCATGAACGATAGTACAGTTTATTCATACGATTTAACCACAGATGAAAACAAGCAAATTGCAGCAACAGCCTGCTATTATTTAGTGACATATAATGAAGCAATTTATTGTAGTGACTATGACAATGCTGGCTACTTAACGAAAGTTAATATTGAGGACGGTTCTGAGGAAGTATTATTCGAAGACGAGGTGCTAAACTTGCACATCCAAGATGGCAGTTTATATTTCGAAACATTAGACGGTTCCATGCATCAACAAAATTTATAATGCCTAGTTGAATCTGTGCGGCTTCCTCACAGATTCCTCCCCCTCTCTTTTTGTTGGCCAACCACACTTTTACCCTTCCAATTTACAGTATTACCATATTTTATTAACAAGTTTTTAACAGTAGCTTTACACACTTCCTTTACACTTACAATTGACTATTCATCTAAAGGAGGAAAATCATGAAATACGCCAAAAAATGGACTTCATTATTTTTAGCAAGTGCAGTGACTTTATCCGCAGTTAGTATCCCACAGCAAGAGGTACAAGCAGCTGAAGTGAAGAAACCGACAAATGTCATTATGCTGGTGATGGATGGAAGCAGTAATAACGCTGTAACACTCTCTCGTTGGTATAAAGGTGAGAGCTTAGCAATGGATAGCATTTTATCGGGTGCGATGCGCACATACTCTGCTGAATCAGCTATAACAGATTCTGCGCCTGCCGCTACTGCGTTAGCAACGGGGCATAAATCGAATGATAAATATATAGGTGTGCTACCATCCGAGATTAATTCTCCTGGTTTAGTGCAAATAGCTAAAGAAGATGCTTTTAGACCTGTAGCCAATGTATTAGAAGGTGCAAAACAGCAGGGTAAGGCTACTGGATTGATTTCTACCTCTGAAATTCAACATGCTACGCCAGCCGGTTTCTCTGCGCATGTTAACAATAGAAGTCAATATGGAGATATTGCCGAACAGCAGGTTTACCAAAATATCGACGTTGTCTTAGGTGGCGGTTTAGAATCGTTAGCACCTGGTACTTCTAAAAATGCCCGCAAGGACGGCGAGGATTTAAACAAGGTTTTAAAAGATAAAGAATATGATTTAGTTCAAACTCGTGATGAGTTATTAAATAGTCAGTCATCAAAAATTTGGGGAAGCTTTGCACCAAGTGCCTTGGCCTATGATTTAGATCGTGCTAAAACAAGAAAATCTGAGCCTACACTTGCTGAAATGACCAATAAAGCGATCAATACGCTGAAAAAGGATGAGGACGGCTTCTTCCTTTTTGTTGAAGGTAGTAAGGTAGACTGGGCGGCACATGCCAATGACACAATCGGTATTATTAGCGATATTTTATCGTTTGATGATGCGGTAAAAGAAGCAGTTGATTTCGCGAAGGAAGATGGTAATACATTAGTCATTGCTGTAACTGACCATGGAAATAGCGGAATTACAATGGGGAACGCAAATACAACTAGTACCTATTCGAGCATTCCTGTTTCAGCTTATATTGATCCATTGAAAAAAGCTTCAATGACCGTTGAAGGAGCATTAAGCCAACTAAAAGAAGACCGCTCCAATTTAATAGAGGTGGCTGCTCTTTATGGATTAGATCCATTGACAGAGGACGAGCTGTCTACATTAAAATCTGCTAAAGATATAGGCAGTGAAATGGTAAAAATGCTAGCAAATCGTGCGAACATTGGTTACACAACAGGTGGTCATACTGGGGAAGATGTATTTCTTTATTCATTTGGTCCTTCTAAATTAACTGGATTAGTTGAAAATACTGATTTAGCTCATACAATGGCGCAATTTATGGGCTTCGACCTTAAAACACTGACAGATGATTTATATGTACCTGCAACAAAAGCATTTACAGAGAAAGGCTTTACAACAAAAATAGATCTATCAGATAAAGAAAACCCAACTTTCATTGCACAAAAAGCGGATGTGACAGTGAAAATTCCAGTCAATAAAAACACAATGATATACGAACAAACTTCAACGAATACGTCAAAAACTCATACCTTTGATACCATTAATGTCTACAACGGCTCTGAATTTTATGTTTCTAAAAAAGTTATAAATACAGTGAAATAAAAATAATGGCGCGAACATAAGCTGAGATTATTCCCTTATGTTCGCGCTCTTTTTACATAAAAATAGCCATCCAATGGTTTGAAACTTAAGCACTTTCCCTCGGAACCTTAAATTTACCTTAAATTAATCTTATGATTTAATGAAATCACCTAAATCCAGCAACATTTTTCTCCACATTCCGTCAAAACAGTGTTAAAAACATAAGGTAAGGATTTTTAACTAGTAAATTAGTATTTTTTGAAAGTTTAATCCTATACTTTTTTCATTGGAGGTGGACAAATGCAATCCATCAAAAATAATGAGTATCTACGCTTTATTGGCTTCACGTTATTTTATTTGATCGTTTTGGTACTGTTGTTTCTTATACATGGCTTCCATGATATGAACGCTGGACCATTTATATATACGGAATTTTAAATAAAGGAGATTTAATGATGTTAAGTATTTTAGCAGCTATTGAACGTGTGGCCATCCAACAGCCACAAAAAACTGCTTATCAAACCTACAATGCTTCCTTAACATATGGTGAGCTTTGGCACTTTTCGGATTGTATAGCCGATTATATCATGACGCATCATTTACGGAGACAGCAACCCATTGTCGTTTATGGACATATGTCCCCTTTACAGATTGCTGCCTTTTTAGGTGCAGTAAAGGCTGGCCATCCATACGTACCCGTTGACTCGTCAACACCCTCTGAAAGATTACAGTTAATTTTAGAGGCTTCGAAAGCTGGTTTATTATTCACCACAGAACCATTACAAATGCTAACGAGCATTCCTGTTATAGCAGTCAGTGATGTTTTAGAGTCATCCTCCCTTCAAGCCAGTCCTGCGTCAACAAGATGGGTTCAGAACGAGGAAATCCATTATATCATTTACACTTCTGGTTCAACTGGGCAACCAAAGGGCGTCCAAATAACTGCCAACAATCTAGCACATTTCGTCACTTGGATGCAGGAACACTTTCCATTACAGGAAGAAGGTGTGTTTTTAAATCAAGCACCTTATTCCTTTGACTTATCTGTAATGGATCTCTACCCAGCTCTCGTAGGAGGACATACGCTTTACGCAATCACACAACAAGAAATCGCCAACCCGAAAGCGTTATTTGATTCTTTAGCTATGTCCAATACTCGCGTTTGGACGTCTACCCCTTCCTTTGCCAAAATGTGTTTAATGAACAAGGAATGGGCGCAAAAACTCATGCCTGCATTAGATATTTTTTTATTTTGCGGTGAGGTTTTACCAATAGCTGTCATAAAAGAGCTCATGCAACGTTTTCCACATGCCACAATTTATAATTTATACGGACCTACGGAAACGACTGTCGCTGTATCCTATGTTAAGGTAACTAAACCATTGATAGAACGATTTGAGCAATTACCGATTGCTCCTATTTCTGACCCAAACATTTCTTTACTAGAAGATGGCGAAATTGTTATTTCGGGTCCAACTGTCAGTGCAGGTTATTTAGGGGCACCCGAATTAACAGCGAAGGCATTTCCGACCGTAGCCGGTAATCGCATCTATCAAACTGGCGATATGGGCTATGAGCAAGATGGTTATTTGTTCTTTTTAGGTCGCAAAGATTTCCAAGTTAAACTCCATGGGTACCGTTTAGAAATTGAGGAAATTGAGAAACAAGTTAGTAACCTTCCACCTGTTTCTAGCTGTGTAGTTGTACCAGTCTATAAGGATAAGGAAATTGTTTCTCTAAGTGCTCATATTGTTTTGCGCGAGCCATTAACGGATTCTGCTTTCAAAATGACTAAGCAGTTGAAAGCCCTGTTATCAGAGTATTTACCAGCCTATATGATACCCAAAACATTTAAATATATGGACGCTTTACCGTTAAATCCAAATGGTAAGGTTGATCGTAAAGGATTGGCGGTTATGGAAACAGTATGACGCCTTATGGAAATATTGCATTCTTTCTCATTATAGGACTATTATTGCTACCTACTATCCTATTAGGTTTACGTAGCAAATCTGCGAAACACTATAATCTATTTGTTTCGTTGATTGTCTTAGCCCTTATCTTTGGACACTCATTGAATGGGTCGATCTCGTTAATTTTGTTTACAGTCTTTCAAATCGTCCTTATAATGGCTTACCAACGCTATCGATTACAGCAAAATAGTGGTACTGTTTTTGTCATAGCCGTGCTTTTGTCGATATTACCACTTGTACTAGTAAAGGTTTTGCCTATCCTTGGTTTGCATCATTTATTTGGCTTCCTAGGTGTGTCCTACATTACGTTTAAAGCTGTACAAATGATTTTAGAAACACGCGACGGTTTAATGAAGGAAAAGATCTCTATCGTAGAACTAGCGTATTTTTTACTGTTCTTTCCTACAGTATCATCAGGTCCTATTGATCGTTGGCGTCGTTTTACGAAAGATTTCCATTCAATTCCATCTTCAGAAAACTATAAAAAGCTGTTATTAAGTGGCATTAACTATATCTTTGTTGGCTTTTTATATAAATTTATTTTGGCTTATTTAATTTACAACTACACACTAATTTATTTGCCAAACAATACGTACAACTATTTGACACCTTTCCAAGGACAACTGGCGTATATGTACATGTATAGCTTTTACTTATTCTTTGATTTTGCAGGCTATAGTGCATTTGCTGTCGGTGTGAGCCGGATAATGGGGATTCAGACACCCATTAACTTTAACCGTCCATTCGCCAGTCGCAATATTAAAGATTTTTGGAACCGTTGGCATATGAGTCTCTCTTTCTGGTTTAGAGATTATGTCTATATGCGCTTTGTGCTTTGGATGACGAAGAAAAAATGGCTGAAAAATAAATTCACCATTTCCTATATAGGTTTCTTTTTACTGTTCTTTTTAATGGGTATTTGGCACGGTTTAGAATGGCACTTTGTAGTTTACGGCCTCTATCATGCCTTATTAATTATTAGTTTTGATAAATTCGAACGCTGGAACAAAAAGCATAAGCTTTGGCCCAAAAATAAATGGACACATGCCATAGGCGTATTCATCACTTTTAATGCCGTTTGTTTTGGCTTCTATATTTTTTCTGGAAAATTATTTTAACCAAGGGCTTTCTACAGATAAAGCCTGTTCAATAAAGGAGAATTATTAATGGATAAACAACAAGTTTTAGAAATGTTAGTCGAGTTATGTGAAGATGAAATTATTGTAGAAAACCCGGATATCGATTTATTCGAGGAAGGTCTTCTCGATTCTTTCGGTACAATTAATTTATTAGTAGAAATTGAAAATCGTTTTGATATTTCTGTACCTATTACTGATTTTGATCGGGAAGAATGGAACACGCCAAATCGTATTGCAGGGAAATTAGCTGAAAGACAATGATGAAAAAGGGCTTTCTTTCACTATTTATTGCCTTTGCTCTATTTACTGGCTTTGTCTTCTTTCCAAATGCTTGGATCAAGGCCTGGATATCAGAAGATGATGTGGAGCAAGCCAAAACAAACATGTCCCCGCTCGTCTTTCAAGGAACCTACTTACAGGAGCGGATGTTACAGGAACCTACCTCCATGCCTTTATACGGTTCCTCTGAATTAAACCGATTTGACCCGTTTCACCCCTATAATTATGCGCGGGCAACAGATGCTCCATATTCGACATTTATGATTGGGCGTGGGGGTATGCAATCCCTTACTCATTTCTTAAATTTTGCTGCACAAGAGGGAAATTTAAAGGACAAAAAATTGGTCTTTATTATCTCACCACAATGGTTTACGGAAAAAGGCATGGGTGAATTTCATTTTTCACCGAATTACTCTATGTTACATGCCTATGACTTAGCTTTTAATCATGAGATGGATGCTGATCTTCGTAAACGTGCTATGGAGCGTCTGTTAGAATTTGATACTGTTGAGCGAGATCGTCTCTTAAAAACGATGTATCAATATCAAATGTCTAATGGCAAAGAAAATCCAATTACTGGACGTATGGCTATGGTAGTGGGACGCTTTCATAAGGAATTGCTAGAAAAAAAGGATCTCTATTATTCGCTATTCCCACGTAAGGGACATCCATTAAAAAATAATGATAAGCTCGTTGCTAACCAAACCTTTGAACAGCAAGTAAAGCATGCTGAAGCATATGGGAAGAAACGTGTCTCCAATGAATATATGATTGAAAATCGTGCTTATCAGCGACTTGTAAATGCTAATTTTTCAAAGTTTAAGGGCATGAGAAAGCATGAAGATTATTCGGAATCTCCTGAGTATAAGGATTTTCAGTTAGTCATGGATGTTTTAAAGGATGCAGGTGCTAAGCCATTATTCGTCTCTATTCCAGTTAACGGTTATTGGTATGATTATAATGGCTATCCTAAGGAACGTCGTCAACAGTACTATGATAAGATGGCGCAAATACTAAAGGGTGCTAAAGTCGACTATGTTGATTTTACAGACCATGAGTACGACCCTTATTTTATAATGGATACCATTCATATCGGCTGGAAGGGCTGGGTCTATCTGGACCAGAATTTAGATAAATATTGGGCACAGCAATAATCCATTTATTAGCTGATGGAGGGTCAGTCTGAAGTGTTAACTCACTACAGACTGACTTTTTTTATGTTCATTTGCCTTCATCGTAATTTAATGAGAAAAGTCTAAGTTCTTCCGAATCATTGGAAAATTGGATTACCCTTTCAAACTGCAAGCCTATTCTTTCGAGTAATTTAGCTGACGCTTGATTATCCTGGGTTGTAATGGCCACAATTCGATTAAATCCTAGTATATCTAAACCATATGCTAATACTGCTGACGCTGCTTCATAGGCGTATCCTTTTCCCCAATAATCAGGGAGAAAAGCGAAACCAATATCTACATCTTCTAACGTTTCCCTTTTTACGAAACCGCAAATTCCAATCGGGGTTTGATCTTCTTTTTTTTCAACTAAATATAGGCAGAATCCGAATTGCTCATACATGCGTATTGCACCATTTTCTATATAACTAGACGCCCCCTCTACGGTCTTCACACCGCGGTCACCAATGAATTGTATCCACGAAGGATCATTCACTAGTTCAAGGATAAAGTTCGCATCATCTATTGTTTGTAACCGTAGATTGAGTCGTTCTGTTTCAAGAATTTCCATTGTCATCCTGCTCTCCTTTCGTCGGTATCGCTAGAAGCTTAAAGCCAAATTTACTACTCTCCCATTCAGACGCTAAAATGGAATATTGATATTCATCAACCCATTGTCCTTTTGACATGTAGTTTTGTAATAAATGGCCTTCGCGTCTCATCCCTATACGTTCGAGTACGGCAATAGATTTGTTATTTCTCACATCCGTAAAAGCAATTACTTTATGTTTCCCTAATGAATGGAATAAATAATCCATTACCGCACAAACCGCTTCCCTCGCATATCCTTTCCCTTGATGTTTCGGAGAAAGGGTAAATCCAATTTCTACAATACGCGGTTCACTTAAAGGCGTGTGAAGTGCGCAATCTCCAATAAGCTCATTGGTTTCTTTCAAAGCAATGGCGAACTGGAACCATGTCCCTGGCTGATTAGGAACATGGTTTATTTGGTTATGAACGAACGTTTTTGCTTCGTGATATTGATAATTCTCCCACGATTGATATTTAGCAATTTCAGGATCAGCCCGATATACATAAAAGCTCTCTATATCATCCGCCTGAAATTTTCTTAATAGAAGACGATCTGTTCCAGCAAAAACCTCAATATTTTTCTCCATAGTATTTTCCCTTTCGATACTTTCTTAATTACATATTATTATAATCATTTAAACCAAGGGATGCTTTATTCATTTTTTCATGACAACATTTATCACAATTATTACACCAATAAAAAATCGCCCCAAAAGTATATTTAACTTTTGGGACGATATTTGTAGCTACTAATCAGTCGCTTATTTTAAGTTATAGAATGATTTTAAACCAAGATACTCAGCTGTTGAAGTGATGTAATTCTTTATCCGTTAGCCGTTTTACTTCGTCCGTCATATATAAAACCTCCGCCGATATTTTTTTGTATCTTAGTAATTGGATGGTTTTATGTAATTAACATTATGATAACAGACTGGTAAATGGCTGACAAATAGAAAAATAGCGCTCATCTCTGAGCGCCACCGAATGTTTCATTTTGATTGTCAGGTTTATTTCCGCTGAAATATTCTTTTATATAATATCCTTCTTCCTCTGGAGTCGACAAACGACTTGCTCTTCCTGGAGCATCTTCATTTCCGTTTTGTTGCATTATCCAAATTGCGTTATGATCTTCTACAGCGTTTGAAAAATCACCTTTCGACCATCTTTCCAATATTGGAATGTAAATGTCGTTATGTTCATAATCGTTCATTTTACATACAGCCAACAATCGTTCAACTTTTTCTTGTGTTATTTGCTCATGACCCCATTGGGCACCAGATTGAACCTTTTGGTGAGACATGCTGTGAATGGCTTCGCTCACTTTGCTTTCTATTAAGTTGTCAGGATAAAGTATCTCTTCTTTCGTTTTACTTTCAATAATTTCTCCGTCACTTTCAACAACAATTGTTTTTCCTATTGCTTCTTCAAGAACAGGTTTCTCCACTTGTTCGGTGAATTTGAAGTAACCAAAAATTCCACCAAAAATACCCATTATTACAATGATGACGATAGTCGCCTTTGTTTTTCTCTGCATATTATCAAACCTCACTTATAATTTGTATTCAATATGTAATTTGGTTTATTTTTTGTAATTTGTTTAATAATAACAGAATATAGAAACTGGGTTCAATGAATATATATTTAACCGCCTCAACTTTGAGTTGGTTAACGAGCGCAATTTTGCGTTGGTTAAAATCAACCTAATCATTTCTGATTTGGTTAAAATCTTGTCTCGTATTAGTATTATGTTTCAAGATTATGACCTGTCATATACATTGTATATAGCAGGTATACGAACATTGTTCGTAGTAGGTGTGTAACTTTTGATTACATACCTCAATGCGTAAACATTGCTTACGCAAAGTATCTAGCGTTTTGCTAGGTACATAACGTTTTTTTACATGAACTGTAGAAACGTCTTCAATTTCACTCACCTCATGAAACTCATCCAGATATTGAATGAAATGAGATGTATTGAGTTATAAGTTTCTGTTGTTCTGATTGAATAATTTTTAATCTGTAATTCCAATGTAAATTCTTTCAACAAATCTTTAATAAGCACGAAAAAACCTCCAATCTACAAGTGTTTATCACACTTATAAATCAGAGGTTGTAACAATACAGTTGTATTGCTAAATTCACCTAAATGTACAACAAAGTTCGAATTGCATAAAAAGGTCGTGTATTACTAAATTCAAAGCATTTTTGCTTAAAACAAATGCTTATTTTAAGTTATAGAATGATTTTAAACCAAGATACTCAGCTGTTGAACCAAGTTGATCTTCGATGCGAAGAAGTTGGTTGTATTTTGCCACACGGTCTGTACGTGATGGAGCACCAGTTTTAATTTGACCTGCATTTGTTGCTACTGCGATATCAGCAATTGTTGCATCTTCTGATTCACCAGAACGGTGAGAGATAACCGCTGTGTAACCTGCACGTTTCGCCATTTCGATCGCTTCAAACGTTTCTGTTAATGTACCGATTTGGTTCACTTTGATAAGGATTGAATTTCCTACACCTTGCTCAATACCTGCAGCTAATTTTTTGGTATTTGTAACAAATAGGTCATCACCTACTAATTGTACGCGACCACCAATACGATCTGTTAATAGTTTGTGTCCAGCCCAGTCATTTTCATCTAAGCCGTCTTCAATTGAAATGATTGGGTATTTGTTTGTTAACTCTTCGTACCAATCAACCATCTCTTCAGAAGTTTTCACAACACCTTCACCATCTAAGTGATATTTGCCATCTTCTTTGTTGAATAGTTCTGATGATGCTACGTCCATTGCCAGTCTAACTTCTTCACCTGGTTTATAGCCAGCTTTTTCAATTGCTTCTAAGATGACAGTGATTGCTTCTTCGTTAGAGCCAAGATTTGGTGCGAAACCACCTTCGTCACCTACTGCAGTGTTATAGCCTTTAGCTTTAAGGACTGCCTTTAAGTTGTGGAAAATTTCAGCACCAATACGTAGTGCATGGCGGAAAGATTCTGCACCAACAGGCATCACCATAAATTCTTGAATGTCTACATTATTATCTGCGTGTGCTCCACCATTTAAAATGTTCATCATTGGTACTGGTAATTGTTTAGAATTAAACCCACCAAGATATTGATAAAGAGGTACATCTAAATAATCTGCCGCAGCATGTGCAACTGCCATGGATACACCCAGAATTGCATTGGCACCTAACTTGCCTTTATTTTCTGTGCCGTCAAGCTCAATTAAAGCTTTGTCAATGACAACTTGGTCAAGAACTGAATAGTTACCTTCTAATTCTTCGGCAATAATTGTGTTGACATTTTCAACTGCTTTTAATACACCTTTGCCTAGGTAACGAGAATTGTCACCATCGCGTAATTCTACAGCTTCGTATTCACCTGTTGATGCACCTGATGGTACGATTGAGCGTCCGAAAGCGCCTGATTCTGTAAATACTTCAACCTCTACTGTTGGGTTCCCACGTGAATCTAAAACTTCGCGCGCATAAACTTGTGTAATAAATGGCATAATTAATTCTCCTCTTTTTCAATTAATGATTGACCTGTCATTTCAGTAGGCTGTGACACCTCTAATAATTCTAACATGGTTGGCGCCAAATCGGCTAAAATGCCACCATTTCGTAAAACAACATTTGGTTTTGTCACAATTACTGGAACAGGATTTGTTGTATGAGCTGTCATTGGCTCCCCAGCTAACGTTACTACTTCATCAGAGTTCCCATGGTCAGCTGTAATAATAGCTGCGCCACCTTTTGCTAGGAGCGCATCTACTACTTTCCCTAAGCATTCATCTACTACTTCAATGGCTTTAATGGTTGGTTCAAGCATTCCACTATGACCAACCATATCAGGGTTGGCAAAGTTAAGAATAATACCATCAAATTTTTCAGCCTCAATTTCTGCAAGTAAGGCTTCTGTCACCTCATAGGCAGACATTTCAGGTTTTAAATCGTAAGTGGCAACCTTTGGAGATGCAATTAAAATACGTTCCTCACCTAGGAATTTTTCCTCACGCCCACCGCTCATAAAGAATGTAACGTGTGGATATTTTTCTGTTTCGGCAATGCGTAACTGTGTTTTACCGTTCGTCGCTAACACTTCACCGATTGTATTTTTCAAGTTGTCATTTTCATAAGCAATCTGTGCATTGACCTCATCACTATAATGAGTGAAAGAAACAAATTTTAAATTTTTTGGCTGTTTTGTAGATACAGCAAACCCATCAAATCCTTCATTCGTGAACGCTTTTGATAGCTGTATAGCACGGTCAGGACGGAAATTAAAGAAAATGACTGCATCGTTATCGCCAATTGTTGCAACTGGCTCTCCATGCTCTTGTATGCTGAATGGAATGACAAATTCATCTGTTACTTCACGTTCATAGGATGCTGCTACACCACTTTTTGCACTTTCAGCTGTTTGACCGACACCATCTACAAGTACGTTATAAGTAAGAGCGACACGATCCCATCGCTTATCACGATCCATTGCATAGTAACGTCCATGAATAGAAGCAAATTGACCTACTCCAATTTCGGCCATTTGTTGTTCTGTTTCTTCAATATAGTCTAATGCTGTTGTTGGTCCAACATCGCGACCATCTAAGAAGCCATGAACGAAAACGTCCGCTAAACCTTGTTGCTTTGCAAGCTTTAATAGCGCAAACATATGCTGATAATGACTATGAACACCACCATCTGATAGTAAGCCTATAAAATGCAACTTTGACTGATGAGCTTTTACATGTGCCACCGCATCTAAAAATGCTTGATTCGTAAAGAAATCTCCTTCACGAATCGATTTATTTAGGCGTGTTAAGCTTTGATACACAATACGGCCAGCACCAATATTTAAGTGCCCCACCTCAGAATTACCCATTTGCCCCTCTGGTAACCCAACGGCTTCTCCAGATGCTGTTAATGTGGCGTGAGGGAATTGGCTCCAATAGCGCTCAAAATTTGGCTTTTTGGCCTGTGCTACTGCATTTCCGAATGTTTCATCCCGAAATGCAAAGCCATCTAAAATAATTAATGCTACTGGCTTTTTAGGCATTTGCTGCCGCCTCCACTAATGTTAAATAAGATTCTGGTTGTAAACTTGCTCCGCCTACTAATGCGCCATCAATATGTTCTTTTGTTAAAAGCTCATGAATGTTGTCAGGTTTCACGCTACCACCATATTGGATTCGAACAGCATTGGCCGTTTCAGTACCATATAGTTCCTCAATGACAGAACGAATCGCTCCGCATACTTGATTGGCATCATCTGCTGTAGCCGTTTTACCCGTACCTATCGCCCAAATTGGTTCATAGGCAATGACCATATGCTCTACTTGCTGTGCTTCAAATCCAGCAAGTGCCGCTTTAATTTGACCCGCAACCTTATGCTCTGTCGTTCCCGCTTCACGTTCCTCTAGCGTTTCACCACAGCAAATAATCGGTACGATATTATGTGCAAGTGCTGCTGCTACTTTTTTATTAATAGCATCATCTGTTTCATTGTAGTACTCGCGACGTTCTGAGTGTCCTAATATGACATAGTCCACTTCCACACTTGCTAGCTGTGCAGGACTAATCTCGCCAGTAAAGGCACCTTCATTTTCATAATGCATTGTTTGTGCACCAATGGCTAACTCTGATTCACTAGCAACCTGCACAAGTGTAGGTAGGTAAAGTGCTGGTGCGCAAATTACAGCGTCTACTTTATCATTGGAAGGAAGTTTATCCTGTACGGCATCTACAAACTGAATAGCTTCCTCAAATGTCTTAAACATTTTCCAGTTACCTGCAATAATTGGTTTACGCATCGTCTTGCCTCCGATTTTTTATTTGGCTTATTTATCGTTTAGTGCAACAATCCCTGGAAGCTCTTTACCTTCCATTAGCTCTAGTGAAGCACCACCACCTGTAGAAATGTGATCCATTTTATTGGCTACTTCAAATTTTTCAACTGCTGCTGCAGAGTCACCACCACCGATTACTGTATACCCTGATGTTGTTGCCATTGCTTCAGCCACCGTTTTTGTACCATTTGCAAATTTATCCATTTCAAAGACACCCATAGGTCCATTCCAAATGATTAATTTAGAATTTTTAATGACTTCTGCATAGTTAGCAGCTGTTTTTGGTCCAATATCTAAGCCCATCCAATCGGCTGGAATAGCGTCTACATCCACTACTTTTGTTTCCGCATCTTGTGAAAATTCATTTGCCACTACCGCATCAATTGGCATATGTAATTGCACGCCTTTTGCTTTCGCTTTTTCAATAAATGATTTTGCTAGCTCAATTTTATCTTCTTCTAACAAAGATTTTCCAATATCGTAGCCTTGTGCCTTGATGAACGTGAATGATAAACCACCACCGATAATTAAGTGGTCTACTTTTTCTAATAAACTTTCAATAACACCAATTTTATCTTTAACTTTGGCACCACCGATAATCGCTGTAAATGGATGTTCAGGATTCGATAGCGCTTTGCCAAGTACATCTAATTCCGTTTGCATCAAGAAACCTGATACTGCGGGAATGTGCTTAGCGATTCCTTCTGTAGAAGCATGTGCACGGTGAGCTGCACCGAATGCATCATTGACATAAATATCAGCTAGCTGCGCAAACTGCTGTGCTAAGGCTGAATCATTTTTCTCTTCACCTGCATGGAAACGAACGTTTTCAAGAAGTAGAATGTCCCCTTCTTGCATGTTCGCAACAGCTTCTTCTACCACTTCCCCGATGGATTCATCTAGCTTCGTAACAGGTTTACTCATTAACTCTGCTAAACGAATGCCAACTGCTGTTAAGCGCATATCTTCTTTTACTTCACCTTTTGGACGACCTAAGTGAGAAGCTAAAATAACTTTTGCACCTTGCTCTACTAAGTATTCAATTGTCGGAATAGCTGCACGAATACGCGTATCATCTGTAATGACACCATCCGCCATTGGAACATTAAAATCAACACGCACAAAAACGCGTTTACCTTTTACATCAATATCTTTCATTGTCTTCTTATTTAACATGAAGAAACTCCCTTCAAAGTTTATTTTAGTCTTACATCCTTGTGTTTTACCCAACTTGGCTCCACACCATGCTTACTAAATTGAAAAGGCACTTTGGTACTTTTTTAGGATATCATCTAGAGTGTTTGTGATTCTCCAACATTTGATAATGAACCCTAATACTTGTTTTTATAGTAGCAAAAGTTACTTGCTATGTCTTGCAATCACCATGTATCAATTACGTCTCAGCGTAATTGCGTCCAGATTTTTTTCGAGCTTGCTCGAAAAGCTCCTCTTCAAAATCTGTGACATCCGCTGGGGCTTTTACCTTGATTCAGTCGGTGTTTGGACACCACTGAATCAAAGAGAGCAATTTGTGTATTCATCTCACCACCTATAGAGGTGGACGTTTTCTGCTGAATCTAGATAAAAAAGGAGTAAGGGTAAAATCCCTTACTCCTTTTACCCTTGTATATTATATCTATTCGATATTATAAAGGCTATACTTTTTGTGCATAAAAAGCAGTATTATGTCACACTTTTTACTCAAAATGTCGAAATATGATACTTATTTATTGTTTAACCCTTGTTCAGCAATGTATAAAGCTAAGTCCATTAAACGAGTAGAGTAACCAATTTCGTTGTCGTACCAAGCTAGAACCTTCACCATTTTGTTTTCTAATACCATTGTTGAAAGACCATCAACAGTAGAAGAATGGTGGTTACCGTTATAATCAATAGAAACTAATGGTAGTTCATTGTAGTCTAAAATGCCTTTTAATTCATTTTCAGAAGCTTCTTTTAATACCGCATTAATTGTTTCTTTCGTTACATCTGCCTTTAATTCTAGTACTAAGTCTACACATGATACGTTAGGTGTTGGTACTCGCATAGAGAAGCCATCCAATTTACCTTTTAATTGTGGTAATACTTTAGATACCGCTACTGCTGCACCAGTTGTTGTTGGAATCATAGATACCGCACCTGCACGTGCACGACGTGGGTCAGAGTGTGGGAAGTCTAAGATTCGTTGATCGTTTGTATAAGAGTGAATTGTTGTCATCATACCGCGTTCAATGCCAAATTTCTCATCTAGCACTTTCGCTACAGGCGCAAGACAGTTTGTTGTACAAGAAGCATTTGAGATAACATCATCAGTTGCAGGGTTATAGTCTGTGTGGTTGACACCCATTACAAATGTAGGCATCGCTCCTTTTGCTGGTGCAGAAAGGATTGCTTTTTTAGCTCCTGCTTCAATATGCTTACCTACTTCCTCCACTGAACGGAAGTGACCAGTACATTCAAGAACTACGTCTACTCCTAATTCACCCCATGGTAATTGTGAAGGATCTTTTTCAGCATATACTTTTATACGTTGTCCATTCACTACGAAAGAATCTTCATCTGCATTGACTTCAGCATCATAGATACCGTGGACTGAATCATATTTCAATAAGTGTGCAAGCTGACCTGCATCTGTTAAGTCGTTTACGGCTACTACTTCAAATTCACTTTGCTTCATTGCCTCACGAAATACTAAACGTCCAATACGTCCAAATCCATTAATCGCTAATTTTAATGCCATTGTTAATTCCTCCAATAATGTGTTGTAATGTCTGTCTCCGTTGAAATAGAGACATTAAACTTGCTTTTATGCTCATTCAAAAAGTGCTTCAACACTTTTTGAGATCGAGTGACATGGTAATACTCACATCCATCATTCAAGATGGCTGTTGTCAGAAGATAAAGTAGCAGCAATTGCTTTTGCAGCTGCTTCATCAGTGATAAATATAGTTTGCTTTGGTGCAACTTTAAAATAAGATAGCATCGCATTGACCTTTTGCTTTCCTGCTGCAACGGCAATAACTTGCTGACTATTTTTTACCTGCTCAAGCTGAATACCAATCGTGCGTATACGATGTACGATTTCTCCTTCGGCATTAAAGTAATAGCCAAAAGCTTCACTTACCGCGCCCTTCTCCTCAAGAATGCGCAAATCCTCAAGAGATGAATTGCGTCGAATCGCCATTTCCTCTGCCGACCCAATTCCATGGATGACACAATCTGCACGCTCATAAAATGCCATCATTTCAGTTACCATCGGCTCTGTTAACATGGCTTGATATGCTTGCTCACTTAAATGCTCAGGTAAAAATAATGTACGGTACTGTGCCTCCATCTGCATGGCAAACGTTGCAACAAGCGTATTGGCTTGCATTTGCATTTCATGACCAATTCCACCACGTGCAGCAACAAAGGTAATGTCTTTTTCCACATCTAATGGATGTAAAAATTGTGCAAGAGAGGCTACGGACTTTCCACCCGTGACCGCTACTACCTGCTCATCGAAAGCAGTGGACATAAATTGCAAAGCTGCTTCTCTGCCAAGCAAGGTTAGGATTGTATTGTCTTCATTGTAATCACCTGGAACAACAACGACACGTTGTATGCCAAAATGATTTTCAAGCAATTTTGCAAGTTGGGTTAGACCAGACCATTCATAAACGATGGCTCTTAATTTTTCAATAACTACTTCACCATCATCTGTACATACCATACCCGACTTTTGTGAATCTAATAACCCTTGTTCACGTAAAATGTCAGTTTCTTTACGAATTTCTCTTTCTGTCATTTTTAATGAATCTGCGAGTGTTCGACGTCCGATAGGTTGCATGAGTTGAACGGTTTGCAAAATTCGATATCTAGATTGCAGAAGCGGATACATTTCAGGAAGTAGCCTTTGCTGTGCCTCTGGAATAGTTAACATATTTATCTACTCCCTTTTTAATAGAAGTGGGTCTATTTTTATCCCACCATATTATTTTGTGTCCCACTTATGATTTCATTATAATATGCATGATTGGAAAGCGCAAGTAATTGTATAGATTTGGATTAAAAAAAAAGCCCCATAGCAGTGTAAATAGCTACGAGACATTGATTTATTTATTTTGTGAAAGATAAAATTGCGTTTTTCTTGAATCCTTCTAAAGCTTTAGTTGCTTCATTTTTATTTGTAAATTCAAAAATACGAACATCCTTTTTTTCAAATACTGTAATAACCCACATTGTAAAATCTCCTTCACATCATTTTTTTGTAATATAACAATCACTTGAATTTGTGATACTTTTGATAAACTGTTTTATAACAACTTCTTACTTGATACCTATTCTACTCTGATTTTTATAAAATGAAAGCTTAATGTGAAGGTCTTCACAAACTGTTCAAATTCAAACCGCTTTCATTGAACAATTTGTGAATTGTGTGAATTACAGCTAATAATAGAGCGATTTTTACCGTTAATAACTTTTTAAAGCATGCAACTTAGCTTCCTAATCGCTCCATTAATGTGGCATAATCCAGATTGCCATATTGGATGACGACACCATCTTTTTCTACTACCGGAATCATTAACATATATTTTTCATGAACGCTATCATCCTCTTCGATATCCATGATCTCAATATCGAATGCTATATCTTCCTGTACAAGCTTTAATGTATGCAAGCCCTCCACACATAATGGACAATTCGCCCGACTAAAAAATTGAACAATCATTGATCGCACCTCCTGGCTCCATTATAAACGAAGTGCTTTTACTCGTTGATTGCTTTTGTTGTAGGAATAGAATCTTTTTGAGTTAGCTCATTGTATTTCTTCATACGACCGTAAGAAGACTAACACTATCTACCTACTTATAAAAAATTAAAGGCATTGAGTGCGAATGACAAGCACATCAATGCCTTTTGGCTATTATGTTATTTTAAATGTTGATCGAGGAATTTCACCATGGCATTATAGAACTCGATTCTGTTTTCTTCATTCGCGAAGCCATGTCCTTCATTATCCTTTAACATATACTCTACGTCTACACCTCTAGCACGTAAAGCCTCTACGATTTGATCGGATTCTGCTTTGTTGACACGTGGATCATTTGCACCTTGCGCAACAAATAAAGGTGTTTTAATTTTATCAGCATGGAAGACAGGAGAAGCAGCTGTTAATAATTCTTTATCTTTCTCTGGATGACCTACTCGTTCATAAAACAAGTCGCGCATAGTTTCCCAGTATGGTGGAATTGTATCTAATAATGTAAAAATGTTAGACACTCCTACATAATCAACTGCTGCTGCATATAAATCTGGTGTATACGTAATACCAGCTAATGTTGCATAACCACCAAATGATGCACCGTAAATACCGATTCGTTCAGGATCGGCGATGCCTTGGTCAATCGCCCATTGGACACCATCTGTAATATCATCTTGAATTTTTAGACCCCATTGCTTATTACCGGCTTGAAGAAACTCCTTCCCATATCCAGTCGAAGAACGGAAGTTTACTTGTAGCACTGCATAGCCACGGTTTGCTAATAACTGTACTTCTGGATTGAAGCCCCACATGTCACGGGCCCATGGTCCACCGTGCGGATTTACGATAAGAGGAAGATTTTTAGCCTCTTTATTTTTCGGCAAAGTTAAATAGCCATTTATGATTAACCCATCACGACTCTTATAAGAAATAGGATGCATTTCGGCAAGTTCTTCAGCTTTTAACCAAGGACTTAATGTCGCTAATTCTGTTAATTCATCTGTTGTTGAATCATAGTAATAATATTTTCCATAGACAGTGTCACTCGAGACACTCACAATAAATTTTGTCATCTCTTTATTGTAGTCATTTATACCAAATTCGCTTTCATGAACACCAAGTTTGTTTTGAATTTTACGGAATAACTTTTCAAAGTCTTGATCAAAGAATTGATAATGAATTTTATCCGTAGCATAAGCGCCATACAATAATTTATCTTGTTCAGCACTATACATTACACCTGAAACATCCACTTCATCATTGGACATTATTACTTCTTCATTACCCTGTAAATCATACTTCACCACTTCTACTTTGTCTCGGCCTTTATTCGAAGTAGCGTATATAAATTTATTGTCCTTTGAGAAGGATAGTGGTCGTACTTCATCCCCAGCTCCCATTTCAATAAATGGTCTGAATTCATCCTTTTCTGAGTCTCGATAAAGGATAGCTCCTTCCACTCCATCAGTAGCAACAGCTATACGTACATCGCCATTACGATCTGCCAACCAAGTTGTAATATTGCCTGGGTTTTTGGCAACGTGAGTCATTTCACCCGTTTTTATATTCAGCTTGTACACATCAAAAACGGTCGCATCCTCTTTATTCATCATAATAAGAATTTCATCTTTCACACCCTGTAGGCTGTCCAATACTCCTACTGTCACGTTAGGATATGGCGTTAAATCTTTTTCCTCAGAGCCGTTAAATGTTGTAGAATAAATATGGAAGTTTTCATCTCCACCTTTATCTTTCAAATAAAGTAAAGCATCATCCTTCCAGAAAAAACCTGCGATATCTCGATCTTTAGATCCTGAGACACGAACTGGCTCACTATCATCATTCATTTTTTTCACGAATACATTCGAGCGGTTTTCCCATGCAGAGGCAAATGTAATATAATTACCATCAGGGGAAAGCTCGTAGCCAAAATTCCCTGGATTTTTCATGAAATCTTCGACGGAAATTTCTTTTACCCCTTCATTATTGGAACCATTTTTTATATTTTTAACATTGTTAAGAAGTTTAGCAACATCTTGTTTCGTAATAAAATCTGTGCTTGATGTTACTCCATTAAAGAAACCAAGCTTATTGGCTTTTTCTAAATACTCTTCCAGTGACGTTTCTTTTTCTTCTTTATCGACAGCTCTTACTAAAATCCGAGCTGCTTGATCACGTTTAATAGAAGAGCTTAAATCTGTAATCTCCCCAGCCTTTACCCATTGATCCTTAATTTGTTGACGCATTGAATCAGAGCCGTGCTGGAATGTTAAAGCTGTTACTGCTAAATTTAGAAATTCTTGCGCTGAAAGATGTTCCTCTTGTGCTATGACGATATTTGTTTCATTTGCAGCACGTACTTCTTGCATGGTTGCAGGAATAACCGTAGAAGTTGTTAAAATAATTGCTAATGATGCAGTTAAAAATCTTTTTTTCAAAATGATCCCTCCCTATATCAGTTTACGCTATATCGATGGTCGATACATTTAAATTATACCAATTTTAGTATTATTGTCAATATTTTCATATCCATATTTAAAAGCGAACTAAACAATTAGCTCGCTTGTGATTTGTATTAGAATTTCCGGCTTGCCCCTCCGCCTGCTGAAGATCCACCACCAAACCCTCCAAAACCGCCTCCACTCGAACGTCCTCCGCCAAAGCCGCCAGGGTAACCACCGTATCCTCTACCCCGGGGTCCTCCGCCACCTTTCGAAAAGAATGAAGAAATAATGATGACAATGATAATGATGACAATCATAAGCCAAACTGGCATCCCTTCATCCTCATTTGCGCCTGCTGGTAATTCACCATTCCAATTATACTCTTCTGCGACAGCACGAAATAGCTCAGCATATGTAGCTTGAAAGGCTTGATCATTATTACCTTCACTTGCAAAAGGGTAAAAAGCATTATCTAAAATACGCCCTAATTTACCGTCTGGTAACGGACCCTCTAAACCTTGACCAACAGCTATCACCACATCATTTTTCCCTTCACCCTGTCCAAATGTAGCGAGTATAAGTGCCCCATTATTTTTCTCTTTATCGCCAATGCCCCATGAGCGAAGCAATTTTGTAGCATACATCTTCGGCTCCTGCCCATGAAGACTGTCAATGGTTACGACCATGATTTCAGCACCTGTACCTTTATCTAGCTGCTCCGAATAATGGTTTAATTCCTGTTTTACCTCTGTAGATAAGACATTAGCAAAATCATGTATATACGTATTTTTCATCGGTGACGGCATTGCCGCTTTCGTCTGATCCGTGCAAAAAAGAAGCACTGAACAAACGATAATTAACTGTATAATACAACGCTTCATCACTGTGTACCCGATTGACTAAAATCAATAGATGGTGCTTGATCAGCACCCGCTGCGGCTTTAAAGTATTCTTTTTGTTCAAAACCAAACATTCCTGCAATTAAATTACCAGGAAAACGTTTGACATGTTTATTAAATTGTTGTACCTCATTATTGTAATCTTCGCGTGCCACTGCCAATCGATTTTCAGTGCCTGCAAGTTCATCCATTAACTGACGGAAATTAGCATCTGCTTTTAAGTTTGGATAGTTTTCAACGACTACCAGTAAACGACTTAGTGCACCAGTTAAAGCATCATTCGCTCCAGCTTGCTGCGCTGGTGTATTCGCACTGCCCATTTGAGCTCGTGCATCTGTAATATCTGCAATCACCTGTTGTTCATGACTCGTGTAGCCTTTCACAGATTCAACCAAATTAGGAATTAAATCATAGCGGCGTTGGAGCTGATTTTCAACTTGTGCCCATTTTGAATCTACATTTTCCTCTCCAGTTACTAAACTGTTATATTTAGGGATCAATAGTAGTGCAAATACTATAAGAATGATGACAATTATCCCAATTGGTCCAAACCATTTCTTCATTTTAAAAACCTCCTTGACTTGCATTTCCTATAGTTAGTCTACAATTTCGACTTTGAATTTATACCGTATGAAATTCGTTTGGCTTGACATACTAAATACTGCAACAAAAATTAAATGAGGAGGCGTTTTTTTTGTCACAATCGTTTTACAACGAATCATCAAATCAAACAAATTTCAATCAACAACATAGCCTAAATCATGGTGGCCACGAAATGATGGACATGCATGAAGTAATTGGCGAAATTATCGCCGGTATGAACCAAGCCATTATTTTACGTCCACATGTAAAGGATCAAGAATTACTCAGCATTTTGGATCGCCAATATAATTTTACATTGGGCATGTATAACACAATAGTTGAGTCCTTTAAAACGGGTCATGATCCATCAGTTCCTACAGGGCGTTACCAAATGGAAACAGGGAATGACTTCAAATACGGCTTATCTCCGGGACAACCAAAAAAGCCGATGCAAAATGCCAATGAAATAAATGATGAAGCAATTTCCGGCTTCTTACTAGGCGCTCAAAAAGGAGCAGCAAAATGTATGACGGCTGCTGCAACAGAAACGACAAACCCTGTTGTTCGTCGTGTTGTTGCTGATAGTATTCCCAACTGTATTGAAATGGCATACGAACTATCCATTTACCAAAATAAAAATGGCTATTATCAAGTGCCTCAGTACTCTCAACAAGATATGCAAACAATGCTTAATGCATACGATACAACCTCTAATCCCCTTCATTAAACATCAAAAGGCAGTCCATAGTGATGAGTTCTCATCATGGACTGCCTTTTCTAATTATAGTACTTTTCCTAAAAATGCTTTAGTACGTTCATTTTGTGGGTTTCCGAATAGTTCCTCAGGCAAACCCTCTTCCACAATATAGCCACCATCCATAAAGACTACTCGATCACCAACTTCACGAGCAAAGCCCATTTCGTGTGTGACAACGATCATTGTCATCCCTTCAGCAGCTAGATTTTTCATAACATCTAGCACCTCTTTTACCATTTCAGGATCAAGTGCAGAAGTAGGCTCATCAAATAAAATGGCCTTTGGCTTCATCGCTAAAGCACGTGCAATGGCTACACGTTGTTGTTGTCCACCTGACAGCTGTTCAGGATAATTATAGGCTTTACTGTCGAGACCCACCTTTTTTAACAGCTCATGTCCAAGCGCTTCAGCTTCTGAACGACTCATTTTACGAATTTGCATAGGTGCCATCGTGACATTATCGATGACGTTCATATGCGGGAAGAGGTTAAATTGTTGAAACACCATACCAACTTCTGCTCGAATCGCATTGATATTTGTTTTCGGATCATTGATCTTCACATTTTCAATATAAATAGCACCATCCGTTACTTCTTCTAGCATATTAATGCAACGTAAAAAAGTACTTTTTCCTGAACCAGAAGGTCCAATTACACAAACAACTTGTTTTTCTTGGATTTCATAATCGATTCCTTTTAATACCTCTAGCTTACCAAAATATTTGTGTAGGTTCTCAATTTTTATCATCTTGCTTCCCGCCCTTCTGCCTTACGAGGGACATAACTATTGCTAAATCGTTTCTCAATAAATGCGACAATCTTCGTTACACCATAAGTTAATATTAAATATAATAATGCAGCAACAATGTACGGTTCCCAGAAGCGGAAGCTTGCACCTGCTACTACTTTACTAGCGTATAAAATATCTGGTGCTGCAATAACTGTTACTAGTGAGGAATCCTTTAATAATGCTATGAATTCATTCCCTAATGGCGGGATCATACGTCTAAATGCCTGTGGTAAAATAACCTTACGCATCGCTTGGTTATGTGTTAGTCCAAGAGAACGAGCAGCCTCCATTTGTCCCTTTGCAATACTTTGAATACCTGCACGGAAAATTTCCGCGTTGTAAGCAGCACAGTTTAAAATAAGCGCTGCAATCCCTGAAACCATATACCCTAAAGAATGACCAAAAATTGTTGGAATAACGGCTAAGTGTATTAATAAAATTTGAACAAGCATTGGTGTTCCGCGGAATAAATCGATATATAACTTTGATGGCCAATATATCCATTTTTTACTTGATAATTTTCCTAGTCCTAAAAATAGTCCTAAAAGAATACCGCCAAAATAACCACTAAGTGTCAAAATAAGTGTTACGCCAATACCTCGTATAAACATATCTCGGTAGTTCCAGACAATGTCCCAGCGTAGGTCAAAGATGTCCATCCGAAAACCCCATTTCCCCTTTAAAGTTACGTAAATTAAATGAGCCGCTAGCATAGTGACCTATGCTAGGACATCACCATTTTATTACTCGAAATCAGAGCCTGTAATTTCTTTTAATTTACCGTTTTCTTTAATCTTTTTTAGACCTTCATTTAGTTTGTCTAATAGTTCTTTGTTCCCCTTTTGAACCATAAAGCCATAGTATTCTTTTTCGAATGCATCATCTTGAATGATTTTAATTTTTTGATCTGGATGCGCTTTAATATATTCGTACACTACTGCATTATCTCCAATAGCTGCATCAACGTTACCATTTAACATCTCTTGAATCGCGATTGGTTGGCTTTCAAAAGCCATAATATTTGTACTTGCTTCACCTTGTAGCTTTTTAGCTGCCATATGACCAGTAGCATTAATTTGTACAGAAACCTTTTTATCTTTTAATTCATCTAATGATTTAATCTTTGAATCTTCTTTCACAACAATTAGTAATTGAGATTCATAGTAAGGGTCAGTAAAGTCAAATGATTCTTTGCGCTCATCTGTAATTGTAATCCCTGAAGCACCAATATCTGTTTCACCGTTTTTAATTGTTTGGAAAACTGGCTCCCAGCCAATATTTTTCCATTCTACTTCAAAGTCCATTTCATCAGCGATTGCATTTAAAATATCAACATCAATCCCCACAATTTTACCTGTATCGTTAACAGACTCAAACGGTGCAAAAGTTGCTTCTGTACCTACTTTATAAACTTTCTTGCCATCTCCACCATCTTCTGAAGGTGTACTACCCGAAGATGAATTGTCTTTTGTGCCGCATCCTGCAAGTGCTAAAGTTAGAGCTGCTATAACCATAAGTAACATCCATACTGTTTTTTTCATTGCATTTCCCCCTATTTCGATATTTTCCAACATGCGTATTATTTTTCGCAATTCGGAAATGTTAGACTATTAGGTCAATTATATTAACATTATAGTATTTACACAACAACTTTTCGCATAAAACTAAATATTTTTTCATATTAATTAATGATTAAATCATTTAAATAGAAAAAATAAGTATAAATAACAAGAAATTAAACCTAAAACTAATATATATACAATTAAAACAATGCCGAAATTCGATAAATTTTGGCAAAAAAAAAGGAATCCCCTCAGAAAGGATTCCTTTTTTCGACTATTACTAGCCACCACGTACAGTATGTTCACTAAAAAATAATTTGGAGTTGTTGCTTTTTTGAAGGTTTGAAAGGAATAAATAGGGGAATAATGCCAACTAGGGCAGCATTCCCATTACTTTTCCCCTCGATCCCCACTAAGCAGGCTGCTAAACTACTTATTAGGAGATTGAGCTATAACAGTATATAAATATTCAGTAAAATGGCGCCCTCGGAGGGAATCGAACCCCCAGTGCAAGAACCGGAATCTTACGTGTTATCCATTACACCACGAGGGCAAAAAAAAAAGTACTCACTCTAGGCTTCCAAAAAGCATGATGTAGATAATCCTCATTTTGAAGCATACCTGCAAAACAGTGACTTGTACTTTAAACTTATAACCTTACTCATTATACAAACGTATCACATATAATTCAACCATAGAATGCAAAAAGAATGGATTTTTTTTTATTTAATTAATTTCACTTTAGCAGGGTTAATATTTGACCTTCCCTGACTATAATGTGTATGATAAGGTTACAGCTGAAATAACAATGAAAATTTCAGCAAAGGTATTCGAATTTAGTTTTTTGAAGGAGGATTTAACATGAATTTAATTCCTACAGTTATTGAACAAACAAGTCGTGGTGAACGTGCATATGACATTTACTCACGTCTACTTAAAGACCGTATTATCCTTTTAGGAAGTGCTATTGACGACAATGTTGCTAACTCAATTGTCGCACAGCTCCTTTTCCTACAAGCAGAAGATCCAGATAAAGACATTTCTCTTTACATTAATTCACCAGGTGGATCAATTACGGCTGGTATGGCTATTTATGACACAATGCAAATTATTAAGCCACAAGTACAAACAATTTGTATTGGTATGGCAGCATCTATGGGTGCATTCCTACTTGCTGCAGGTGAACCTGGTAAACGTTTTGCATTACCAAATGCGGAAGTAATGATTCACCAACCACTAGGTGGTGCACAAGGTCAAGCAACAGAAATTGAAATTGCTGCTAAACGTATTCTATTCTTACGTGAAAAATTAAACGGCATTTTATCTGAACGCACTGGTCAACCACTTGAAGTCATTGCAAGAGATACTGACCGCGATAACTTCATGACAGCTGAACGTGCAAAAGAATATGGTTTAATCGATCACATTATGCACCGTAGCGATACTAAATAATAGTAGAAGACCTCACAGAATAGCTCTGTGAGGTCTTTTTTATTTGATTAACATACGATTGATGGTTAATCTTCATTTTCAATAATGGTTGCTAACGCTGAAACCGCTTGCTCAGCATCATTGCCTTCACTACTTAAAGTAACTTCTGTACCTTTAGCAACAGCTAAGCTCATGACACCCATAATCGACTTGGCATTTACTTTTTTTTCATCTTTTTCTAGGAAGATATCCGCACTGAAACGATTTGCTTCCTGCACAAATAGTGCCGCTTGTCTAGCTTGTAGTCCTAATTTTAATTTAACCTGGACTCTTCTCTCGATCATTCTCAAAACTCCCCTTCACTACCGTTCATCTATTAGTTTTATCTTACCTTACTTACTAGCAAAAGAACAATAAGCGATTACGCATGACATTCATACCTGAAAAGTATGAAAACTTAACCACCTATTTTTTCACCGCGTCTTAATGCATCCGCAATTTCATCGATTTTTCTTAATCGATGGTTTACACCTGATTTGCTGACAGTACCACTGGAAACCATTTCACCAAGCTCTTTTAGCGTAACATCTTGGTACTCTACACGTAATCGTGCTATTTCACGAAGCTTCTCTGGTAGTTGGTCAAGACCAATTGAATTTTCAATAAATCGAATATTCTCTACCTGTCGTAATGCTGCTCCTATTGTTTTGTTTAAATTGGCCGTTTCACAGTTCACAATACGGTTAACACTATTGCGCATGTCTCGCAATATCCGAACATCCTCAAATTTCATCATTGCCTGATGGGCACCAACAATATTAAGGAAATCTGAAATTTTTTCCGCTTCCTTTAAATAAGTAACAAAGCCTTTTTTGCGTTCGATTGTTTTGGCATTGAGTTCAAATTCATTCATTAAATCCATCAATGCCTCACCATGTTCTTTATATAAAGAATAGATCTCTAAATGGTAGGCTGATGTTTCTGGGTTATTGACAGAGCCTCCTGCTAAAAATGCACCTCTTAAATAGGCTCTTTTTTGACCATTCTTTTTAATGAGCTTTCTAGAGATCGTATGATTAAATTGAAAGTCGTCTGAGATGATTTCTAAATCAATTAACAGCTCGCGTGCCCCTTCTCTTACACGACAAATATATACGTTATTTTTTTTCAATCGCATTTTCTTGCGAACTAGTAATTCTACATTGTACGGATACAACTTTTTCATAATCGTATATAGTCTTCTTGCAATTGCAGCGTTTTCAGTTTGCACGTCCAAGCTTAGTTGTTTATTAGCAAAGGATAATGAACCATTCATACGAATTAGGGCAGATACTTCTGCTTTCATACAATGATCGTCCGCTTCTATTTGGGTTAATTCTTTTTTGGTTTCAGAAGCAAAAGACATATCACGCCCCCCTTTCAATCATAATTTCTATGTATATGTTCATCTTACCATATACAATTAACACTTTATGTTTCTATTATTGGTCCTCTTACTGGTTGATGGTAAAGACCAGCATAATCTACCAGCCACTCTGCAACATTCGTAGCATTATGTCGTACCGTCCCATCCGGACGAATTGTTGCAATATCACGTCTAATAACCTCTAATCCCATACTTTCAAGTTTTGCCACATCAAATGTCACTGGCTCTGCTCTTTCCTCTTTATACAATTCTTTAACAGGATTCGGCAGTTCTTCATCATTTACTAAAATCGAATCAATAAAGGAAGCGCCAACATGCTTATGTATGGCTGTTACATGGTCACCTGCTGTATAAGAGATTGTTTCACCTTTTTGTGTCATTAAATTACAAACGTACACTTTTCTTCCTTTTGCTTTTACAACAGCTTCGCCAATCGCCTTCACAAGCAGGTTTGGAATAATACTTGTGTATAGGCTTCCTGGTCCAATTAATATATAGTCTGCACGCTGAATTGCCCGAATAGCTTCTGGTAACGGTTTCACATTTTCAGGTACTAAAAAAACGCGATCAATGCGTTTTGTCGCTGTTGGAATTTTTGATTCACCTTCAATGATTGAACCATCCTCTAGCACAGCATGTAAGTTTATTTTTTTATTGGCTGCTGGTATCACGCGGCCATGCACTTTTAAAACCTTCCCCATCTCACTTATAGCATGACTAAAATCTCCGGTAATATCAGTAAGTGCCGTTAGCATTAAGTTTCCTAAGGAATGACCACGTAAATCCTCTGATGCTGAAAAACGATATTGAAACATCTGCTCCACTAGCGGTTCAATATCTGATAATGCTGCAATGACATTACGAACATCACCAGGTGGTGGGATATCATAGTCATCGCGTAAACGGCCTGAAGAGCCCCCATCATCTGCTACTGTCACAATGGCAGTGATATCAAACGGGTGGTGCTTCAGTCCACGAAGTAATGTAGATAGACCTGTGCCACCACCTATTACCACAAGCTTTGTTTGCTTTTTCCCCATTCACTCATTCCTTTCTACGATTAATATCACGATGCGTAATAACCGTATTTTCTTTGCCGGCTAAATAGGCCCCAAAAAATTCTGCTAAGGTTACTGAACGATGTTGACCGCCTGTACAACCAAAAGCAATGACAAGTTGCGATTTACCTTCTTGTCGATAAAGAGGAATCATAAAGTCGAACAAATCTGTTAGTTTTTGTATGAGTATTTGCGTATCTTCCAAAGCTAAAACATAAGAGGATACTTCTGTTTGAAGACCTGTCTTTGGACGTAGCTCTTCCACATAATATGGATTTTTAAGAAAACGAACATCAAATACTAAATCTGCATCAATTGGCATACCGTGCTTAAAGCCAAAGGACATGATGTTAACGGTAAAAATAGTATCTGCATCACTAGCAAATTCCTTGACAATCTTTTCACGCAATTGCTTTGGTTTCATGTTAGATGTGTTATAAACAAAATTAGCACGGCCCTTTACTACCGATAAAAGCGCTCGTTCTTGTTTAATGCCATCTAAAGGTAAACCGTTTACTGCCAATGGATGGGCCCTTCTTGTTTCTTTATAGCGTCTTACTAGTGTGGCATCGTCAGCATCTAAAAATAAAATACGAGCAACAATATCGCCTTCTTTTAGTATATGGTCTAATGCCCCTATAAGCGCATCAAAAAAGTTGCCTCCACGCATATCCATTACAGCCGCAATACGCGTACTATTTTTTCCAGAATCTCTTAGCAGAGTTAAAAAAGTTGTAAGTAACGCCGGTGGTAAATTATCAATACAGTAATACCCTAAATCTTCAAAGCTTTGAATAGCTACGGTCTTTCCAGCCCCAGACATTCCTGTAATAATAACCAATTCATGTGTACTTTGTTGGCCTTCAACCACCACTGTCATGCAACTCCTTTATTGTTCTTTTGATATTTGTATTTTTTGATGTAGTAATTCAAAATTCGTTGTATAGTCAAACGTGCCATACTGAATACCTGATTGCGAAACAGCAAATTGTAAATTAGTGCGATCTCCTTCAGCCATTGGCAAATGTGCTAAATCCTCAACTGGGTGCCATGCAAGTTTACCTTCTCTAGTTTCTACAAATGGTATACCTTCTACATCTTTAGCAACGAATGTATAAAGCATCCATTCATCTACGACTTCATTATTTTCTATAATGACCATCGTATAAACACCCTTTAGGTGAACATTTAGAGGTATAACATTTGTCTCTTCTTGAAATTCACGTATAGCTGCTTCAAAGATTGACTCTCCGCTTTCCATTTTTCCACCAGGAGCAACGTACCAACCTCGTCTTGGTTTTTGGAGTAATAATACTTTACCGTCTTTTACGGCAATTAAATTTGCAATTCTTTGCATAGGCACACCTCTAATCACTTTTGCATTCTACTCTCCATTATAGCAAGACCTTGCAAGATTTGTCCTCATTTACAACTCTCATACCTAGACATTTAACAATTTAGTTTTATTCAAGAGCTACACATTAATTGGGTGCAAAGCTCACGTTTTTTTCACGATCCATACAAATAAAAAAGTAGGTTGCTCCCACCCAATTGAGGTGGAAACAACCTACTAAACAAAATAAAAGGGGGATTGCTAATTACATTTTTAATCATACACCTTTTATATGTCATTCAAGTTACAACAATATTAAAACCACATTAAAATTGTATTTTTTTCCTAAAAATAGCCATGTTATGCATTAATTTTCTCTAATAGCTCTTCTACATAATGCTGTACAGCTTGTGCAGCAATACTGCCATCACCAGTCGCTGTAACAATTTGACGAAGTGATTTTTCACGTACATCTCCAGCTGCAAAAATACCTGGGATTGTTGTTTCCATATTATTGTTTGTCAAAATATACCCAGCATCATTTAAAATCCCTAAAGATTCGAATGGTTTTGTTAAAGGTAGCATACCAATATACACAAACACACCATCTGTTTCAAACTCTGATTCAGTTCCATCTAAAGTAGATTGCAGTGTTACACTGCCAACTTTACCATTAGCTTCATTAATTTCTTTTACTGTTGCATTCCAAATGAAATCAATTTTGTCATTTGCAAAGGCACGATCTTGTAGAATTTTTTGTGCTCGTAATTTATCACGACGGTGGACAATTGTTACTTTATCAGCAAAGCGTGTTAAATATACGCCCTCTTCTACAGCAGAATCTCCCCCACCAACAACTACAAGATTTTTTTGTTTAAAGAACGCACCATCACAAACTGCACAGTAGCTGACACCACGGCCGCCAAGTTCTTTTTCACCAGGCACACCCATTTTTTTATACTCTGCACCAGTAGTAATAATAATGGCACGTGTTTTATATTCTTTTGTACCTGATTTAATTGTTTTATATTCTTCCCCATCGATGATTTCTGTTACATCACCATAGGCATATTCAGCACCAAATTTTTTAGCATGATCAAACATTTTAGTAGAAAGCTCTGGCCCTAAAATTGTATCAAAACCAGGATAGTTTTCTACTTCCTCTGTATTGGCCATTTGCCCACCAGGGATTCCTCGTTCTATCATAAGTGTTGACAGATTGGCACGTGATGTATAGACAGCAGCAGTCATCCCAGCTGGACCTGCACCAATGATTACTACATCATAAATTTTTTCTTCCGACATAAATACTTCCCCCTAAACAGAATACTTTTTATCTTCATTCAACAAATAGTAGTGAAAGTGTAACGTCACCTACTTAAGATCCCAACTTACAATAAAGGGGATGAAGATAAACCCTTGGCAACTAGCAAGGATAAAAATTCAAATGCAATGCCGCCAGGGCAAATTAATGATAACGTTAGTATGTTCATCGTATGTGAAAGTATAAAGTTATTCAACTATGTTGCTCACACACTAATTATGACTGTTTGGTAAAAAGGCTAACATTTCATCAATATACTTCGTTAAAGTGGCAACAGATACTCCATATTGTTGAGCTATTTCCTTTTTTGTCACTTTAAGCATCTGTGAAGATCTAAATAAATAATCATTTGCACCTGCAATCGCTACAGGATTTGTGAAACGGTAATTTTTATTTAGAGCTTGTTCGCACAGGACAAACCACATTTGAAACATTGGTACAATCATTGTTGATAATTTGCCATACTGCTCTAATAAAATTTCCGGCACATGAACAGCACGTAAAAAGCTTGCCTCTATTTTGTTTTTCTTATCAAATTCATGACCAAGTGCATAAGCTAAAAATAATTTCTCAAATGAACCTAATTGTTCAATATTGACCAATTTAGGATGGGCGATTATTTCTTGCTTATGAGCTGTTTCCTTCAATAAAAACAATCCAAAGATACGCTCACTTGAATAGCTACTTTCTAATTTTCCAACTATAAAATCGCGATCATGTTCTAATGCGTCAAGCGCAAATTCATTGTCATGTTGGCGCCAAGGTTCAAAGCCTTCTTTATCTGGGTCTAACTCTAGTAGTTGACCCCAAGCACTTTTGGAAATCTCCTCATGCCCTGAAAAATAAGCAGCATGTGATAACCAGAAGTAAAATCCTGCATCTCCTACATACCCTCTTTTTTGCATACTACGCAACCATTTAAAGGCTAATTCATATTGCCCTATTAAGGCTAATGTAGCACCTAGTTTATAACGATGCTCCCATGTATATGGCTGAATTTTAACAAGGATATTTAATAGTTCCTGTAGATCCTCTTCATTCTTTTCGTAATAGGCAATTACCGTTAAGTTACAAAGTGCATGTAAGTTTCCCTTATTTTCACGCAGTACCGTATGTAAGAGAGCCTTCGCCTGTTCCTCTTCCCCAACATAAAAATAAGCAAGTGCAAGATTATTATAGGCTGACCAAAAGGCTGGCCGATCTTCAATTAAATCTTCTAAAATATTAATAGCTTCAGGAAAGTCGCCTTTTTCCATATGGCGGCGAGCTTGTTCCTGACGATATAAATCCTCACCAGATCCTTCAAGCTCCTCAAAATCATCTTGCTCGAATGCGACAAATTCTAATATTTCTGCTGCTTCATCCGCATAAGCACCCTCAGGTTCAAGCTGCAAATACTCCTCAGCAAAGCGTTTAGCATCCTGCATGATTCCCACACAACCTGACACTTCTGCCATATAAAAAATAATTTCTGGATTATCCGGATCAATTTGATATGCATGACGAAGCAGATCATACGCTTCTTCAAAACGTTGACCTTCTAACTCTACAATGGCTAGCTGCAAGATAATCATTGGATCATCGGGACTAAGATCTACTGCACGCTGCAAATATTTATAGGCTTTATTCATTTGTCCACTGTTCATAGCTTGAATTGATTTTTTATAATAATAGTCGCCTGTTGGAATGAACGATACTACATTCGATTGGTTCTCATTTTGACGTTTCTTTTCCAATACATTTCCTCCGAAACAAGAAATAAGGAACGTATTAAACGTTCCTTTACACAGTAAACCCTATTATACCATACAATTAATAATATGCTGTTATTTCTCCTCGTGACGTTTTTCCAACACATACAAGACATCAAAAATACTTACCTTCTGTTCTTGCAGTAAAACTAGAAGGTGATAAATTAAATCAGCTGCCTCCCATTTTACTTCTTCTGCATCGCGATTTTTGGCCCCAATGACCACCTCTGTCGCTTCCTCACCAACTTTTTTACAGATTTTATCGATGCCCTTCTCAAATAAATATGTAGTATAAGCTCCTTTTGGCATTTCCTGCTCTCGCTTTTCAATAACTTGGACAAGTTTTGCGATCATCTCTACAGAGCCAACCTCAGCATTTTGTTGAACAATCTCCGTAAAGCAAGAAGTTGTACCATGATGACAAGCTGGGCCAGCAGGTAAAACTTCCACAACTAATGCATCTTGATCACAGTCTGTTTTAATCGACACTACTTTTTGTTTATGGCCACTTGTAGCACCCTTATGCCAAAGCTCTTGACGTGAACGAGAATAAAACCAAGTTTCACCTGATTCAATTGTTTTGGCCAATGACTCTTTATTCATATAGGCCACTGTTAGCACTTCTTTCGTATTGGCATCTTGTACTACTGCTGTAACAAGACCTCTCTCATCAAATTGAATACGCTCTATCATCTTACCGCCACTCCTTTTTCACGTAAGTATTCTTTCACTTGGGCTACGCTTGTTTCTTTGTAATGGAAGATAGAAGCTGCAAGCGCTGCATCTGCATCAACTTCGTCTGCTAATACTTCATAAAAATGTTCGGCATGTCCTGCACCGCCACTTGCAATCACAGGGACTGTCACGGCCTCTCGTACCGCTTTCGTTAACCCCAAATCAAATCCAGATTTTTCTCCATCTTGATTCATACTGGTTAACAAAATTTCACCTGCTCCTAAGCGCACCGCTTCCTTTGCCCATTCAATAGCTGACCAAGTAGTTTTGTTGCGCCCACCATGGGTGTAAACCATCCACGTGCTGTCCTCTTCACTATAACGAGCATCAATAGCCACAACTATACATTGGGCACCAAAGAATTCGGCGCCTTCTTGAATAAGGGCAGAACGCTCTAAAGCGGATGTATTCACTGACACTTTATCAGCACCAGCGCGTAAAATACGTTTCATATCATCTAACGTCCGAATACCGCCGCCAACTGTAAAAGGAATCGCAAGCGTAGCTGCTGTTTGTCGAACAACATCTATCATTGTTTCCCGACCTTCATGTGAAGCAGATATATCTAAAAAAACAAGCTCATCTGCTCCTTGTTCATCATAGAATTTTGCAAGTTCCACCGGGTCACCCGCATCTCGAATGGATACAAATTGTATACCTTTTACAACGCGCCCCTCCTTCACATCCAAGCAGGGAATAATCCGTTTAGTTAGCATGCTTTCACACCTTTCAACCATTGCTCTAATAAATATACGCCCAATTCTCCCGATTTTTCAGGGTGAAATTGCATCCCAGTCACGGAACCATTGGCTACAATGCCCGGTACTTGAATGCCATAATAGTCTGCATAGGCAACAAGCTCTGACTCCTCTATACCTGTCGCATAAAACGAATGAACGAAATAGACATGTTTCGCAGGTGCTCTAGTTTCTAACCAAGCAGGAGGATTCTTCATCATCAATTCGTTCCAGCCCATATGTGGTACTCGATATACTTGACCGTCATTCGTTCCGCTAAAACGCTTAATACGTCCTTTAAAGAAACCTAAACCATTTGTTGGTATAACCTCATCACTTTGCTCAAATAATAATTGCATCCCCAGACAGATTCCTAAAAGAGGGCGATTTTGGCTTTGGGCATTTTTTAAATAATGATCTAATTTTGTCTCAGCTAAACGCCTTCTAGCATCCGGAAATGCACCAACTCCTGGTAATAAAAGCGCATCCGTAACATCTAACTTTTTTTCATCAGCTGTCACAATCACCTCACAGCCTAATCGTTTTAATGCTTGTTCTACACTAAATAAATTCCCCATGCCATAATCAATCACACCTATTTTCACGTTAACAGCCCCTTAGTCGATGGTACCCCTTTAACACGTGGATCAATTTCTACCGCAGCATCAATCGCCCTTGCTAATGCTTTGAAAATCGCCTCAATGATATGGTGTGTATTATGTCCATAAGGTACAATCACGTGTACATTCATTCTTGCTTCAAGTGCAAATTTCCACAAAAATTCATGCACTAACTCTGTATCAAAAGTTCCCACTTTTTCTTTTAAAGTAGGCACACGGTATTCTAAATGTGGACGATTCGAGCAATCTACTACCACCTGTGCAAGTGCATCATCCATCGGCACAAATGCCGTTCCATAGCGTTTAATGCCCTTCTTATCACCAAGAGCCTCTCGAATTGCTTGTCCTAAGACAATGCCAAGATCCTCTGTTGTATGGTGATCATCTACATAGGTATCTCCATTTGCATGGATGATCCCATTAAAAAGACCGTGCTTGATAAATAAATCTAGCATATGATCCATAAAGCCCACGCCTGTTTTGATCTCTGCCTTCCCCTCACCATCTAAATCAATGGCTACTGAAATTTGCGTTTCATTGGTTGAACGCTCTACTTTTGCATATCGTTTCTTTTCAATCATTGTGCTATTCCTTCTCCCATCCACGAGATTCCACTGCACGTGCATGCCCCTCTAGGCCTTCCATCCGTGCAAGACGTGCAATTTTTGGTGCATTGTCTTTCCAGGTTTTTTCACTGTAGTAAACAATACTTGATTTTTTCACAAAATCATCTACAGTTAAGCCACTTGCATAACGGGCTGTGCTATTAGTTGGTAACACATGATTCGTCCCCGCAAAATAATCACCCACAGGCTCTGAACTATAACGACCCATAAAAATACAACCTGCATGCCTTATTTGCTCTGCAATAGCCTCAGCATTTTTGGTCACAATTTCTAAATGCTCAGGTGCCAATGAATTAATCGCTTCTACTGCATCTGAAACCGTTTCAGCTAGATAAATGACCCCAAAATTTTCGATTGAAGCACGTGCCACTTCTTGACGTGGCAAAGTGTTCAATTGCTTTTCTACCTCTTCAGCTACCTTTTTGGCCAATTGCTCTGATGGCGTGACAAGCATGGCACAAGCTAATGGATCATGTTCGGCTTGTGATAAAAGATCTGCAGCGATTTCGTCCGGAAATGCTGTGTCATCAGCTAGCACAGCAATTTCACTCGGTCCTGCAATCATGTCAATCGCAACCTCCCCAAATACCTCCCGTTTGGCAAGTGCCACATAAATATTTCCGGGGCCTGTAATTTTATCGACTGGCGCAATGCTTTCTGTGCCATATGCAAGAGCGGCAATCGCTTGTGCACCACCAACTTTATAGATTTCTTCAACCCCCAATAGCTGAGCGGCCACTAGCACACCTGCTGGCAATTTCCCATCGCGTCCTGCTGGAGAAGTAATCACGATGCGCTTCACGCCTGCTACCTGTGCTGGAATCACATTCATTAACACAGATGATGGATATGCGGCTGTACCACCTGGAACATACAGCCCTACTGCATCTAAAGCTGTAATGCGTTGTCCCAGCCAAGAACCATCCCCTATCTCTAAGCGATAACCAGAACGTACCTGTTGTTCGTGATAAAGGCGAATATTTTTAGCCGCATCTGATAAGTCCTGATAGAGTTGGGGGTCAAGGGCATTTACTGCTTCTTGTATCTCTGCCTTCGTGACACGCAAGTTTGTAGGAATATATCCATCCCAACGTTCTGTATAGGCACGTAACGCTACATCTCCCTGTGCTCTCACATCTGATAGCACCTGTCGCACAATTTTTAGCTGTTCCTCATTTCCTCCTTCAAGTGGTCTTTTTAAGGAAATGCCTTTTACCAGTTTTTTTATTTTCATTGAATTAAACCCCTTCAGTTACTCAAATGTAGCTAGACTCGATTACTTTTTTGTTCATTCACACACTTCTTTAGCCGCCTCACAAGGTCCATAATGCGTTCACCCTTCATGCGATAACTTACTGGATTGGCAATTAACCGAGAGGAAACAGCCGTAATGAATTCATATTCAACTAACCCGTTCTCTTTTAATGTACGTCCCGTAGAAACGATATCGACAATTCGATCAGCTAAACCAATCATTGGTGCTAATTCAATAGATCCATTAAGTTCAATTATTTCGACTTGCTCCCCTATGCCTTTATAGTATTTCATCGCAATATTCGGATATTTCGTAGCAATTCTAGGAGCAATTTCATTCATCTCAGTATCTGGTAAACCTGCTGACGCGATATAGCAATTACTAATTTTCAAATCAAGTAATTCATGCACCTCTCGCTGTTGCTCTAACAATACATCCTTCCCAGCAATACCGATATCGGCTACACCATGTTCAACATAGACAGGCACATCCATTGGCTTTGATAGAATAAAGCGAATTTTTTCTTCTGGTATTTCAATCATTAATTTACGCGACATTTCTACCTCTTCCGGTAAATTAAAACCTGCCTCTAACAGCACTTGATAGGCCTCTTCAAAGATTCGCCCCTTTGGCATTGCAATCGTTAAATCATTCACTGCCAACTTCCTCCTGTCTAACTACAACTACTTCTGTAAAGTATGCTAAAAAGGCTTCTTCATCGACAAGGCTACTACGTAACTGTAATGTAGCTAATTTCCCTGCTGCCCGTAATGTTTTTACCTTTAATAAAGCTACCTCGAATTGTTCTTCCTCAAAGAGCACAACAGTTGCGTCTTGTTGCTTCTCTGACTGTCCATTTAATGTTTCCAATAAACGATCGACTCGAATACTAAAACCTGTCGCGCCAACAGTTGACCCAAACACTTCTAATAATCCATCGTAACGGCCACCATTTCCTAATGGAAAACCACTGCCTGAGGCAAATACTTCAAAAAGCATACCTGTGTAATAACTCATATGACTAGATAGTGTAAAATCAAACGCAACATAATCTGCTAAGTCGGCCATTTCTAATAGTTGAGCAAGCTGTTGCATGTATTCTAATGCATCATTTTTACGTACATATTTTTCGATATCGCGGATATGCTTCACGTCCATTGCTTCTTCAATAAATTGTAAGAGCGTATCTGATTTAGCTTTAGGCAAATCAAATGACTCCACAGCCTCTTCAAATCCGACATAATTCCGCTGTACAAGCAATGTTCTAAGTGTGGCTTGCTGGTCAATACTCTCTGTGTAATCTTGTAAAATGCAGTTTAGTATTCCTGCATGGCCAATCGTCATTTTAAATGATTCTAATTGTAAATGCTTTAAAAGCTCCATTGCCGTCACTATGACTTCTACATCGGCAAATACAGATTGGTCGCCTATTAATTCAATACCCATTTGATCGAATTCTGCTGGTCTACCACCTTCTGCTTCTTGTGCACGAAAAACACTTGCGAAGTAAGCTAAACGTTGAGGAATCATTTCTTTCAATAATTTCGAAGTAGCCACTCGAGCAATAGGGGTAGTCATATCTGGTCGCAGCACTAATGTATTTCCTTGACTATCCACAAGTTTAAATAAATGAGTATCAGCAATCGCAGAAGCTTTTCCGACTGTATCGAAATACTCCACAGCAGGTGTTTTGATAAACTCATATCCTCTTTTGCATAAAAAATCTCTGCCAGCCTGTCTTACTGCTTCAACTTTTTCAAAGATTTGCGGAAATGTATCACGCATTCCAAGAGGTTTTTCAAACATTTTTATCGACGACATCTGAACACTTCCTTACAATTCACTTTAATTCACTAGAGTATTAGAGAATTAGATTATGAAAGAATTCTAACTTATTTCATTTAAACAGTCAATATTATCCTTGTAATTATCTAAATCTTTAAATACTTATTATTCTGTCAATTATATACATAGCATAACTTTCAATAAGTATTCTACTCATGAAATTCTACCGAATTTATTAAATGAGAATGAGAATATGTCTAAAATGTGACAAGCGAATTAATAGCTGTATAAGATTCTCTGTAAAAAATTGATAATGATTCTCGAGTTGACAAAGATACTGATTATTCCGTTACCTATTCTCAATAACACAAAATATAAATTATGCTAAAATAATTAAAACGGGACAAGCAATTAAAATGATTCTCAATCTCATTATCAATATAAACACTATAATATCAATATTTTCATTGATTATTACTCTCATTCTATTTTTTCTTTTACAATTCAAAAAGCTTAATATAGAATAACATTAATAATAAAACAGCATATACTCTACACATTGGAGGGATTTATGATGGCATGTCCATTCGTACAACTTAGTGAGCAAATGATCGTTAGTATTTGTAAAGGTGAGTTTTATCCTGGTGACAAAGTAACACTTCACACAACAGAAGACATTGATGGGACTGCAATTAAATCAACCTTTGTCGAATCAACTTGCTTAGGCAATCATGACAATTGCGAATTCAAATCAGACTATGACACAGCTCTTGCATAAACCATAAAAAAAAATGCTACTCCAAAATTGTGGTAGCTTTTACTACAAAAAAAACGCACGAAAGTATGTAACCATACAACGTGCGTTTTTATTATTTTTTTGGTGTACACCATTCTACAACCTCATTGCGCTTACGCTCTGCCATTTGTTCAGCAGTATAAATAATTCGCATAGGATTGCCTCCTGCTAAACAGCCAGCTGGCACATCCTTATGTACAAGGGTGGCGGCTGAAACAATGGCACCATCTCCTATTGTTACACCTGGTAAAATCGTTGAATTTGCACCAATCATTACTTCATTTCCAATATGAACATCACCTAAGCGATATTCCTCTATTAAATATTCATGTGCTAAGATTGTAGTACTAAAACCAATCACCGTATTTTTGCCAATGAAAATACGTTCGGGAAACATGGTATCTGGCATGACCATTAAGGCTATCGAAGTTCGCTCGCCGATTGTCATGTTTAAAAATGTACGATACAGCCAGTTTTTCACACGTAAAAATGGTGTGAAGCGTCCAATTTGAATGACAATGAAACACTTCATCACCTTCCAAAAGGACACCGTGTCGTATATATTCCAAAGTGAGTTGGCTCCTTCAACACGGTAGCGTTCTGTTTTACGTGCCATCTACCATTACCCCTCTTTCACAATATCCAATAAATCTGTCATATGTTGCAGTATATATTCTGGTTGATACTGTTTTAAATATGCCTCACCTTTAATTGCCCAAGCAACACCTGCTGCTCTTACACCAGCACGATGTCCCGCTTCAATATCATGCGAATTATCACCAATCATAATGGCATCTTCTTTGTCTATTCCTAAACGCTTCAATGCAAGTAATACTGGCTCTGGATCAGGTTTCACATTTGTTACATCATCTGTGCCAATACGCACATCAAATAAATGTGTCGCTCCCATAATAGAAAGTCCACGATCAATGGTATCATTTCGTTTCGTCGAAACAATAGCCAATCGAATACCTTGTGCTTTTAATTGCTCTAATGTTGATACAACATCAGGATATTCGCTAATAAGTTCGTCATGGTGCTTTATATTCCAAGCGCGATAATTTGCGATCAAAGCTTCCTCTTCACCAGGAGCAATGTCATTAAATGTCTGTTTGAGTGATGGTCCAATGAATTTCAAGCAATCTTTTGGCGAATATTGCCCGGGAAATCGCTCATTTAATACATGCATAAATGTTTGAATGATTAGATCATTCGTATTAAGTAACGTGCCATCAAAATCAAACAATAGTGCTTTAACAGCCATATTTTACATCCCCTTATTTATTATCCAAGTATTTTACGGCTGGTTTCACCTTTATTCTACGATAGATAATGGCACCTAATCCAACTACGATACCAATAATAGATACAACCTGTGCAGAGCGTAAATCACCTACTAGGTAGAGACTATCTGTACGCATGCCTTCAATATAGAAGCGACCAATAGAATACCAAATTAAATAGCTAAAGAAAATTTCACCACGGTTTAGGTTTACTTTACGTAAAACTAATAAAATGATAAGCCCAATTAGGTTCCAAACGGATTCATATAAAAATGTTGGATGTACATACGAACCCAATTCTTCGATATACATTTGATTAATAATCCAATCTGGGAGCATTAGATTTTCTAAAAATGCTTTTGATACTTCTCCTCCATAAGCCTCTTGGTTCATAAAGTTGCCCCAGCGACCTATAATCTGTCCAATTAAAATACTAGGTGCTGCAATATCCGCTACTCGTAAAAAGCTTACATTTTTTATACGAGTATATATGTAAGCTGTGACAAATGCTCCGATGAGTGCACCATGAATGGCAATACCGCCATTCCATATCTCAATGATTTTGCCTGGATTTTCACTATAGTAATCCCAGCGCATTGACACATAATAAATACGCGCACAAATGATGGATATTGGAACTGCCCACAATAATAAATCTGCAAGAAAGTCTTCAGGCAGTCCTCGTTTTACTGCCTCTCTTTGCCCCACCACATAAGCTAAAATAATACCCGATACGATGAGCAATCCATACCACCGAACTGGAATTGGCCCTAAATGAAAGGCAATCGGGTTAATCTGTAAAAGTAATAAATCCATCTTCTACTCCTCTCCAACTATCTGTTACCAAAGAACGTTTAACTTTTAATCATCTAACACATCGTTTGACGAAATGACCTCATCTAAACGTCTTGAAAATTCTTCAGCCGCATTTACGCCCATTTTCTTTAATCGATAATTCATCGCTGCTACTTCGATAATAACCGATACATTTCGTCCCGGTCTTACTGGAATTGTTAATTTTGTCAACTCTGTATCAATTATTTTCATTTTCTCTTCTTCTAAGCCTAATCGATCATAAACTTTTTGCGGATCCCAAATTTCTAGTTCAATAATGAGTGTAATACGTTTATACGGACGTACCGCACTAGCACCAAATAGTGTCATAATGTCAATAATGCCGATGCCTCGTATCTCCAATAGATGCTCTAAAAGAGGAGGTGGACTACCAATTAATAAATTTTCTGATTCTTGTCGAATTTCAACACAATCGTCCGCTACTAAACGGTGACCTTTTTTGACGAGTTCAAGGGCTGTTTCACTTTTACCCACACCACTTTTACCAATAATCAGAATACCAATACCATACACATCGACAAGTACACCATGTGCAGCTGTCATTGGTGCTAAGCGGCCCTCTAAATAATTTGTCAATCTACTTGAAAATTTAGTTGTTGTCATATGTGTTTTAAAAACAGGAACATGCTTTTCGTTGGAAGCTTGAATCAGCTCCTCAGGTACTACTAAATCCCGAGAAATTATAATAGCAGGTGTATCTTGGGAACAAAGTAAACGCATCCGATCAAGCTTGACATCTGCTGGTAGCATTTCAAAAAAGGACAGCTCCGTTTTGCCAAGCAACTGTACCCGATTGGCTGGATAGTGCGTGAAATACCCTGCCATTTCAAGTCCTGGTCTTGAAATATCACTTGTTACAATCGTTCTGCCGATTCCTTCCTCACCAGCTAATAACTCTAACTTAAATTTCTCCATAACATCTCTCGTTAATACTACGACCAATGAAAAAGCCTCCAATCAATGGATAAGGTTCTCCTTATTTTAGCATGTCTATGTATAAAAGAAATGTATTTACTCTTAACAAAAAAACTAGCGGCTCTCCAGCCCGCTAGTTTTTAAAGTATTATTTCTGAGTAGCTAACCATTTAGCAACTGCCTCAGCATCTGCCCCTTTTACAAGTCCTTTAGGCATACCATTTTTACCATTATTAATAATATCTAAAATTTCCGATTCCGATAAACGAGAACCTACATTGTTTAATGCTGGTCCATTCGCACCCTGTAGTTCGCCACCATGACATGTAACACATGATTTCATTGCGATAGCTTCTCCATCTGGAGCAGTAGCACTTTCATTGTTAGTTGCCTCTTTATTTCCGCCACCACATGCTGCTAAGAAAATTGCTGAACCGAACACTAATGTTAACATTGCTTTTTTCATTAGTACCCCTCCTCATAATCGATAAAAACCTTACGCCGCCATTATACCAAAATTATGCACGTTTGAAACCTTCTCCTAATACCTCATAGGCATCCGAAACGATTACAAACGCTGATGGGTCAACGCTTTTAATGAGTTGTTTCAGCTTTGTGAATTCTGTCTGATAAACAACAACCATAAGAACTGGTCGTGCCTCTCCTGTATAGCCTCCAAATGCTTGCAACTTGGTTACACCACGATTGATTTCAGCATAAATGGCTTCACGTACCTCATCTTGTTTCAACGTAATGATATAGACCATTTTAGATTGACTAAAACCTAGCTGAATAATATCAATCGTTTTAGTTGTTACATAAAGTCCAATTAGGGCATACAAACCTTTTTCTAAATCAAAAACAACTGCTGCACTAATCGCAATGATGCCATCTATTAACAGTACACTTGTACCAAGCGATAATCCAGTAAACTTCGTAATGATTTGCGCTAGTAAATCAGTGCCACCAGTAGAAGCATTCCCTTTAAAGACAAGTCCTATTCCTAATCCAACAACAATTCCGCCAAAAAGAGCTCCAAGCAAAGGATTATCAGTCCAAGGCTCCCAGCTATTTGTTAGCAAGACAATAAACGGTAAAGTAATCGTCCCAATAAATGATTTTATGCCAAATTTTTTGCCGAGAAATAAGACACCCGCTATAAATAACGGAACATTAAAAGCATATTGAACAATACCTGGATTCCAACCAAATAAGCCATGCAAAATCGTACTTATTCCACTTACCCCACCTGAAGCAACCTGATTTGGTAATAAAAAGACATTAAAACCAATAGCAATCACTGCCGCCCCTACAATAACATATACATACTCCACAATGTTTTCCCTAACATCATGTTTCATTTCCCCACGCCCACTTCAACTATCAGAATTTTTTAAAGACTAGATGATTATAGCAAATCCTTTCTCCATTGAGAACTTCATCTTGATGAAGGGATCTGCTATTGCGGAAGATAAAAAATAAGCTATCTTCAACTGAATGTAAGATAGCTTATTGTTCTAAGTTTAGGGGTTTAAAATGACTTTTCTGCCCACTCCATTGCCTCATAATATAAAAGATCCATATCGACAAGTGGGATATTCAATTGTGCACCTAACTCCTCTAGTCGTACCCAATCTAATTTACCAAGTGCGATACTAAATTCTAGAAAAGGCGTCATGTCCGTTTCATTACCTAAGATTGTATTTGTAATATCTTCTGAAAATGGTAGCTGCTGCAATATGACACACATTGGTCTTTGTAGCAATGTATCAATAAGCGAGAACATGCCTACTAAGAAATATTCTGAGAAATTCTTTTTGTAAGATAGCTTGGCTAACTTCTCACAAACTTTTGCTCGGAATAACGAAGTACACATCACTTCTTTAAAAAGATCAGAATCTGCATCGATATCAATTTCTCGCATTGCTAATAGATAAATCCATTTTCGTAAATTGGATATTCCTAATAACACAATTGCTTGTTTGATGGAGCGTACTTTAGATTTTGAACGCTTAGAAGAATTATTAATCATTTGTAATAATTTATACGTCAAAGAAATATCTCGTTCGATATTTTCTGCTAATAATTGAATATTAGGTTCTTCTTCTTTTAACAAAGAGATTATATGAATATACTGAATCGCATTAGCAGGGATGTCTGTTGCTTTTATAATTTGAGGTTGTTCAAAAAAATAGCCTTGAAATAGTACGTAACCTGAAGATTTAGCCACTTCAAATTGATGACGAGTCTCTACTTTTTCAGCGAGCAATTGAATGTGTGGAAAATTTTCCTTTACCTTATTTTCAATCTCCATTCTTTTGACCATAGATGTTGCTAGAAAATCTACTTTAATATAATCAATATGTTTAAATAATTCATCATATATTTCAACTTGTTCATCCATAATAAAATCATCTAATGCAATTTGAAAACCATATTTTTTTAACTCCATCACTCGTTCCACTAATTGAGATGTCAGTGGAACATCCTCTAAAACTTCAATTACAACCTGTGAAGGATTTAAAAATTCATGAATGGAGCTCATGAGTAAGTTGTCAGTAAAATTAACAAAGCCTGGCTTACCTTTCGTTACCTCTTCAAAACCAATTGAAAGAAATGAGTTCACAAGTACATCAATAGTTGCTGCATCTGAATCAACCATTGGAAAGGCATTTACGTTTTTGCCACGATATAATAATTCATACGCAACGACCTGTTCATGAAGATTAAAAATAGGCTGCCTGCCAATAAATACTTCCATTTCGTTGCCCCCACTTCTCCATATTCTAGTAATTAATAGTATAACATTTTTTACGACCTGATGCTTATACTTCAATATAATTTATCATCACCATTTAGGATTTACTAGATCCTTATTTTTCATAAAAAAAGACAGTCCAAGTGATATTGCACCACTTTAGGACTGTCCTAATTATTTGCCAACCTTGGCTTTAATCGCACCAATTACTGCAGGCACGACAGAGATAAAGATAATCAATATGAGCACAACAGAGAAGTTATCTTTAATAATAGGAATATTACCAAAGAAGTAACCAAGTAATGTACAGCTGAATACCCATAATACTGCACCTAAAATATTATAAAGTAAGAAGTAGCTATAATTCATTTTACTTGCACCCGCTACGAATGGGATAAATGTACGGATAAATGGCATAAAACGAGCTATAACAATCGTTTTTCCACCATGTGTATTAAAGAATTTTTCAGCTGCTTCCATACGTTCTTTTTTAACAACTCTTCCAAGAAGACTCTTTGGAGGAATGGATGTTCCGACTTTATGTCCAATATGGTAGTTCATTGTATCACCTAGAATGGCCGCTGCTAAAAATACTGGAATTAGTATCCACATATCAAAGGCCCCCATTGCAGCAGCCAATGTACCACTTGCAAATAGCAATGAATCACCCGGTAAGAATGGGAAAATAACGACTCCTGTTTCTACAAAAACAATTGCAAATAAAATAAGATAACTCCAATTGCCAAAATCACGAATAATTTCTTCTAAATGCACATCGATATGCATAATAAAGCTTATTAACTCCTTAATGAGTTCTATCATGTTTTTGTATGCTCTCTTTCAATAGTATTTTTGCCTAAAAGCTTTGACGTAGCCTTACATCAAAGGGTTCCAGTTTTGTACGTCTTTTTACATTACTTCCTCACTATATGGCAAGCTCTTGAAAAGTATGTAGAAGATTTCACAAGTTTGATTTTATCACTTACAGATAGCTACGCTCAACTCATTTTACTATTATACGAATAATGTACAAAAAAAGAGCTACCATTTTTCAATAGTAGCTTTTTTCGTTTATACCTTTTCTTTTAAAGAGCGGCGAAGTATTTTTCCAGTCGTGTTTTTAGGTAGTTCATCCATAATTTCAATCACCTTTGGCACCTTATATTTCACCATATGCTTGCCACAATATGATAAAAGATCTTCAGTCGTAGTGGCTGCAACTTCTTTTAATACAACATATGCATGAACAGCCTCCCCTAAGTTAGGATCAGGGAACCCAACCACTGCTGCCTCCACAATATTATTATGGGCAAACAATACTTCCTCAACCTCTCTAGGATAGACATTATAGCCTCCTACAATAATCATATCCTTTTTACGATCGACAATGTAAAAATAGCCTTCGTCATCAACTTTCGCTAAATCCCCTGTATAGAGCCAGCCATCGCGGATCGCCATCGCCGTTTCCTCTGGCATTTTATAATAACCCTTCATAACGTTAGGACCACGTACTATTAGCTCCCCAACCTCACCAACAGGTACTTCCTGACCGTTCACATCAACTACTCTATTCTCTACATTGCTAATTGATGTACCAATAGATCCAGCTTTACGATCACGATCTAATGGATTAAAGCATGTCACGGGAGAAGCTTCTGAAAGCCCGTATCCTTCTGATACACGCACATTAAATTTCTGCTCGAAATTATGTAATAGTGCAACAGGTAAAGAGGCACCCCCTGAAATAGCTAAACGAATTGTCGAGAAATCTTCCGGATTGCCTTCAGGTAATTGATATAAGAAATTATACATAGTTGGAACCCCAGCAAATACTGTTGCTTTTTGCTCTCGTGCTAAAGCAAAAATTTCTGTAGGGCTAAATCTTGGTGCTAGTAAAATCGTTGCTCCACTTAATAATGGCGCATTTACTACAACTGTTAAGGCAAAGACATGGAATACTGGCAATGTGGCAATGACACGATCATCTTCTTTGATTCCCAAATAATGGGCAACATCACGAGCATTTGAATACACATTCCCATGTGTCAGCATAGCCCCTTTTGGACTGCCCGTAGTGCCAGAAGTATATAAAATAATAGCATTTTCATCATCTGCCACTTCAACAGGTTGTAAAGATTGAGAGGTATTGGCGACGATTTGTGTAAATAAATGTGTTTTTTCTTGTGCTGTTGGTGATAAAGATGCTACTTTTTCCGCGATATCCGCCGTTGTTTCACAGACTACAAATGCTTTTACTTGTGGAAATGCTTGTACACCTTTCTCTACCAATGGCAGCAAAAGATCCAGCGCAATGACCGCTTTTACATCCCCATTATGCAAAATATAAGAAATTTCATCTGGTGTATAAATTGGGTTAACTGGAATTGCCGTTGCCCCTAAACGCATTGTTGCATACAACGCAATTAAATAATGTGGTGTATTGCCGAGTAAAAACGCCACATGGTCCCCTTTTTCAACCCCTAAATCTTGTAACCCCTTTGCAAAGCGACCAACTGTATGCTCGAATTCCCCGTATGTCGTATCCTTCCCCATAAAATGATACGCAACTTTATCCGGTTGTTCTGTTGCCTGTTGGCGAACACGTGAAACTAAATTCAATTACACCATCCCCTTATCGTATAAAATGAATCGTTATTCAGTAATATTATATAAGAAATATATCTAAAAAACAATGAGTCTTTTTATTTCATGTCATAAATTACGTCAAATAATTCATTTTTTTCTCTTTCAAACAAATACATCACGAACGAATATGAGAAATGTATCGCCAACGAATTAAATAAAAATACACTACCTGTATTAAAACAAAAAAGCCAAAAGCAAAGAATACCTCTTTAACTATGGAAATATTCGCAATATCTTTCAAAATGCCCTGTACCATCAGAAAAGCAAAGGCACTATGCATCATAGCAACGCCCCAAGGTAAGAAAAATTGTGGAAATAAATGGCGGTTAACAAGCTTCTTTAACTCTGTATCTGTTAAACCCATGCGCTTTAACACATCAAATTTACGCTTTTCTCGTTCTAGTGAAGTATGCAATTTAAAATAGATAAAGCTTCCCGCAGCTAGTAAGAATACGGTAGCTACTAAAACACCCACTAATGTAAATAATGAGTAGGTAGCTAATATATAAGAATAATTTAAACCAGCATTTTCAAAGTAGAATGGACTAAATTTATCCTTCTTAAGAAAATATAAATTGGATTCTAAATAATCTATATCCTTACCGATTTCTTTTGTTTCCATCCACTGTGGAATCACAAATGTAAATAAATGATAGCTTGGTTGAATGATGTTCTTTTCAGAAATCGGATTAATAAGATTTGCAAAATCCTCATCACTAATAACGATAGAATTAACACTTACAATAGAACCAGGAAACACTATCTTCGGATAGACACTATCGATCGTAATCGGTATCGAATTTTCTTCAAGTACAGTATGCACAACTCTATCTTTTAATTTTTTTAGGGAATCCTCTGAATAAGGAATAAAAACTGCCTCTCCAGAATCCATATTTAATAATGGATAACTATAGGAAGATAGCAAGACATTCATATCGGACTCTCGAAAAACTTCCACTTCATTTTGTGTGAAAGAAGATGTTTGCTTAACAACAACAAAGCGGGACAGCTGATAAGATAAACCCTTCTCTTCTAATTGTAGCCGCAATGAATTGATATGCTCCCGTTCATAAGGATTATCAATGTCTCCCTTATAAACTAATCCTAGTGGATTTAAACGATCATATTGGGTTGTATAGGAGGACATTGTTGCTAATACACCTACAGATAAAAAAGCGAGTGTGGATACCATAGTGACAACAAAAAACATTTTCACATTATCCATCATAATATGTGTTTGCTCGGCAAGTGAAAGAAGACGATATCGTTGCCAATGAAATTTACGTTTGCCACGTGCTAAATCTAAAAAACATGGAACAGAGTCGCTAAAAAAATAATAAGTCCCAAATGTTGCTGAAAATGGTATCAATAGCGTGAGTCCTATCAAGGAAGTATGTCCCACAACAAATGCTAGAATATACGTCGTTAATATTAAAGTAATTCCATATACAGCACGAATTTTGGAATAGGTTGTTAAACTATTTAAATAATCACTGCCTTTAATGAGATCTCGCAATTTTCTCTCTCTTGTAAAATACACACTAATAAAGGAAATCACGACAAAGGCACTTGTGAAAACACCTATTGTCAGTAGGAATGGCTGCCAAGAAACATACAGTGGTAACTCATCCAAATGCAAAATTTCCCGCACAATCATGAAAAAGAATTTCGAAAAGGAGAAACCAAAAACAATTCCCACAATGATGGAACCCGCCCCAATAATCATTGTCTCTAGAAAGACAAGTTTATTCATCTGACGCTTTTCCATTCCTAAATGCAATAAAATCGCAAATTCATGTGATCTAGCCTCTAAAAAGGCACTCATGGAATAATATAAAAAAAATAACGTAAAAAGCACGAGTACAATTTCAGCACCCACCATGCCAATAAGTGATACTTCTCCTAATATCCCGCGTTCAATATCAGGATGAAACATCAGCATTGAATAGATAAAAAATACAGCCACAGAAAAAAAGCTCGCCATGAAAAAGGCACCATATATCCGGCTGTTCCGTACGACATTACGGTAAGCGAATTGTCGAAAGGTCACCTACTTGCCCTCCTCCTAGTAAGCTCAATACATTCAATATACGTTGGAAAAACATTTGACGACGGTCATCTCGATAAATTTCATTGAAAAATTCGCCATCCTTGATGAATAACACTCGATCACAGTAACTTGCTGCAATTGGATCATGTGTGACCATCACAATCGTCGTATGTTTATCCTTATTTACTTTCGTCAAAAGTTCAAGGACGTCACGTGAAGAATTCGAATCTAAATTACCTGTTGGCTCATCTGCCAGAATGAGGCTTGGATTATGAATAAGCGCTCGACCAATGGCCGTTCTTTGTGCTTGGCCACCAGAAATTTCATTTGGACGTTTGTGCAAGAAGGGCGTTAGGTCTAACTTTTCGACGATACTAGCTAGACGTTCCTCCATTACCTCTAATGGCTGTTGGTCTAATGTTAATGGTAGCACGATATTTTCTTCAACCGTCAGCATATGCAAAAGATTGAAGTCCTGAAACACAAAACCTAGCTGCCTTCTTCTAAAATAAGCTAGCTCTGTAGCATTGAGCTTATGTGGGTTCATACCATCTAAAATTATTTCACCACTCGTTGGTTCATCGATAGTAGAAATAATATTTAATAATGTTGTTTTGCCGCTTCCGGAAGGTCCCATTACTGCTAAAAACTCACCCTCCTCCACCTCAAAACTCAATTGATTTAAGGCACGATGTGTGACCTTGCCCTCATAAACTTTTGTCACATCTTTAATTTGTAAAATAGGCATACTTCATTCACCTTATTTCTTCATTAATTCTAAGGATTGTGGTAAAAGCCACTGTAATACAACCTCAAAGCCGATTTGAAAATGGGGCTCAGTAAATTCTAAAATGGACTCTTCCTCTACCAAACTAAAACAATGCTCACCTATAATGACATCCCAAGCATCCATTTCCCCCTCTATAATTTCACCACATACAGTGTAATGACCACTATACATAATCTGTTGACCTTCGACGGGAAATGCATTCAATAATGTTGGTTGTTGTAAGTTTAACCCAAGGATATTTGAAAAATGTAATAGTTCTTCATCTAGTACTTCATTTGCCATGACGAAATTTTGATAGGATAAACGATCGCCCTCTTGCATATGTGTCATATAAAGAGACCTTGTTTGCTCCTTATCAATATTTAATAGCCAACCATCAATGCTTACTTCTGTCATCCTAGCTCCCCCTAATTTGTAAATGTCACTGTAACGATTGTCCCTTTTCCTACCTCTGATGTAATAACCAATTCATGTCCAAGCTTTTCACAAATTTCCTTGGCTAAATAAAGGCCCATCCCAGTAGATTCCCCTGTTTTCCGCCCATTTTCACCAGTAAAAAAGGCTTTCGTAACACGTGAAAGATCGGAAGCTGGAATACCAATTCCCTCATCGCAAATGGCTAGTTGTACATAGTCATCTTTTTCAATGGCAGAAATGACTATTTTTTTATTGGCTTCAAATGTGTATTTCACCGCATTGGTTACAAACTGACCGAGAATGAAGCGAAGCCATTTCGAATCACTAGCAACAATAAGATCATCCTCTATATGAATTTCAGGGAAAACTCTTTTCGTAATAAATAAACGTTTATTTTCATTAACAGTTGCAGTCACGATAGCCTTTAACGCTACCTGTTCTACTTGCATATCATCTTCAAAGTTTTCTAATCGCGCATTCACAAGCACCATGTCTAAGCCTCTACGTAAACGATCAATTTCCTCCTGCACATTCTTCTTATCAAGAGGCCGATCGTCTTGCAAAAGTAACTCAATCACAGAAATAGGTGTTTTCATCTGATGCACCCACTGATTCATAAATTGATCATGACGTTTTTGACTTGCGTATAATGAATGCAGCTCATGTTGATAAAATCGATATAACTCATGCATATATTTCTCGGTTTGCATTGCCTCTGGCGTTTTGGCGTTTTTTTGTAACACATCCTCCATAGCTGTAGGAAGCTGGGATATCTTCATCAAATAACGTTGTCGCATTAAATAACGGGCCAGTAAAAATGAACATAGTAGCACAAGACTGATACAGAAGGAATATATAGCTGTATCAATATTTCTGAAACCATCTAGTCCATATAAAACCATGATGAAGCCAACTAATAAGAGCTGGAATACAATAAATGATGCGTAATCGCGTAAAAATAATTTCCAGCCCACTATAGCTCACCCGCACTCAATATGAATCGATAGCCTGCACCACGCACAGTTTCAATGGTTGACGAAATATGATAATCCGCTAGCTTTTTACGGACGCGAGTCATATTAACATTCAACGTATTTTCATCGACAAATGCCTGATCATCCCAAAGTTCCTCTAAAAGTTGCTCACGTGCTACTACTTTCGGAGCATTCCCCATAAGTAGTTCTAAAATAATACACTCTTTTTTCTGAAGAGGAATTTCTAAATCATTTTTATGCAGCTCCATTCTCTCTAAATGAAGAATAAGCTGCCCTTGCTTAATTGTCCGCTCTTCTTGCCTTGTAGCATACTCACCATATGTACGACGCAAATGACTACGAATTTTAGCCAAGACAATTTCATAATTAAAGGGCTTTGTAATAAAATCATCGCCCCCATTTTCAAGTGCAAAAATTTGGTCCATTTCACCTGAACGAGCAGAAATAAAAACAATTGGACACGTTGTATGCTGACGTAACTGACGACACCAATAGTAGCCGTCATAAGAAGGTAAATTTATATCGAGCAGCACCATATGTGGATTAAATGCTGTAAATTCTTCTATAAGATGATCAAACTCTTGAATGGTTTCAACTTCGTATTGATATTTTCTAAGCGTTTCCGCTAGTAATGATGCAATCTTGACATCATCTTCAACTATGAATATTCGATGCTTTTCCATATCAACACTCCTTTCTATCTATATTGTATCAAAAAAAGGTTCGACGACATAATTGTCAGCGAACCTTTAGGCTAAATCATTACACGAAATCGTATTTTTCTTAATAAATTAATTGTAAAAAGTCTTCAGTTGAAATTCCACCAAAATAAGTTGGAATAGCAATGTCTTCTAATGCTTTAGCAATGGCCGTTCGATCATGGTTTGTCCCAACTAAGCGTTGTTCTATATCAGCCATATCACCTACACCAAAGAAATCTCCAAAAATATGTGCCTCTTCAATGACACCATGATTTACTTCAAGGCGAATATCGATGCCTCCTGTTGGGAAACGGTGCGTCTTTTGAATATTGAAACGTGGTGATTTACCATAGTTCCATTCCCATGTTTGATAACGTTCTGCTGAAAGCTTATGAATATTTACCCAATCTTCATCCGTAAGCTCATAATAACGAATGTTTGCTTCTCCACCAAAAATGGATTTTAAAATTTCAAGTCGGAACTCTTCTATCGTCATCTTCTCTGTTAAAAACTCTGAAATGTTTGCTACTCGAGAACGAATGGATTTAATTCCTTTCGATTCAATTTTATCCTTTTTGACTTTCAAGGCTGATACAACCGCATCTATTTCTGTATCAAACATCAACGTACCATGACTGAACATACGACCACGTGTTGAAAATTGAGCATTTCCAGAGACTTTACGCCCTTCTGCAAGAATATCATTACGCCCTGAAAGCTCTGCATTAACACCCATTTTTGCTAGGGCGTCTACTACTGGCTGAGTGAACTTTTTATAATTCATAAAGCTATCGCCATCATCATTTGTAATAAAACTGAAATTTAGATTTCCTAAATCATGGTACACTGCCCCACCACCAGATAGACGGCGGACAACAATAATGCCATTGTCCTCTACATAATCAGTATTGATTTCTTCAATAGTATTTTGATTTTTACCAATGATAATGGATGGCTGGTTTATATAAAAAAGTAGCACTGGCTCCTTCTCAACATCCATTGTTTTAAGCAAATACTCCTCAATAGCAAGATTAATACGTGGATCATGGATCCCTTTATTATCAACGAAAATCATAGTTTGCGTTTCCTCCTTCATAAAATATCCATATTTATTTTAACGTAAATTAGGCATTTTGTGTTGACGAAAAGCATCTGTTATAATACACTAGTAAATATCAGAACAGTAATAGTACAGATGAACTTAAAGGAGGAGTCCACAATGTTAGAAAACGTAGTTGAATTTTTCAAGAATTTACCCGCTAAGCAATGTACAGAGTGCGGTGAAAAAATTGATGAACAAAGCGAATGTTACAGCAACACTTGTGAAAAATGTAACCACCTATAAGCATTTGCCTATTCTGTAATTGTCATATACGTGCCCCACACGTACTAATAATGACATCCTTCATCATTTTTTTGATGAACCTTTAATTAAATCTCTTACACTTACAAAAACAACAGCTGATACGCTCATATCAGCTGTTGTTTTTTGACTTAGGAAGCACTACTTTTATAGACAAAATAAAGCACCCACCTTATTTGGTGAGTGCTTCAAAGACATTTTAGTTTTCTTCAGCTATTTTAGAGTAACGTTTATTATGCAGTAACATGAAATAACCAAATGTGATGGCTAAGAATGCTACTAAGAAGCCAGCTAAAACTCCATAGTTTTGCATTAAGAATGACGTATCGCCAGTGGAAATGCTTGATTTAAACGCTTGAACCGTATATGTCATCGGTAGTAGCTTATTAAATACTTGTAATGGTGATGGAATTAATTCAAGTGGGAATGTACCTGCACTTGTTGTTAGTTGTAGGATTAGTACAACGATCGCAATGAAACGTCCTGGATCACCAAAGATGGAAACAAGCATTTGGATTAAAGCTAAGAATACATAGCTTGTTAATAGTGCTGTTAGGATGAAGTAGCCCATGTTATTCACTTCAAGTCCTAGACCCCATTTAACAATGACCACTGTTAGTAACGTTTGTACTAAACCTACGACTGCTAATACAGTCACTTTACTTGTGAACCAAGATGCTCCATTTTTTGGGCGAATAGCTGGTTCAACAAGTGGGAATACAATTGAAATTAATAATGCACCTACGAATAAGCCAAGAGAAATAAAGTACGGTGCAAAACCTGTACCATAGTTAGGAACATGATTTACAGACTCTTTTTCAACTTCAACTGGACTACCTACCATATCGTAAGTATCTTGATTTGCTTTTACTTCATTTGCTTTTTCACTTGCCTCACCTAATTTGCTAGATAATGTAGATGTACCGTCAGCAAGCTCAGTAGAACCATCTGCAAGTGTTGCTGAACCTTGTGCTAGTTCACCAGATTTTGAAGCAAGTGTAGATGTACCTTGATTTAATGTTGTTGTACCATTTGCTAATTCATTTAAACCAGATGCCAATGTTTTAGAACCTGTTACAGCTGTATTCACACCCGCATTCAGTTCACCTAATTTTGCAGCTAATGTTGCATTACCTGCTTGTAGACCTTTGGCACCTTCTACTAAAGCATTACTTTTTGCTGTTAATGCATTTGCACCCGCTAGTACTTCAGCTTGCCCTGCTGCAATTTGACTTGCACCTGAACTTACTTGGTTAGCACCAGCTTGTAATTTTTCTGTACCCGCTGATAACGATGTTAAACCATTATGCACACTGGCACTACCTGCTTGTAATTCTGCTAATGTTTGTTTTAATACTGCTGCTTGTTCTTCAGGCATTGAAGCCATCATGCTTTGTAATTGGCTGGATAGGGCAGTAATACCTGCCTCAACTTTTGCTGAACCATCTGTTAGTTGGCCAGCTGCACCATTTAATGCACCAGCATTTTCAGCAATAGACGCTGCACCTGCACTAATTTGTTGTTGTTTGTCATTTAAAGTAGTTAAACCTGCACCTACTTTTGCAACACCTTGTGTATATTGTGATACACCTTGTTCAAGACTAGTTGCACCATTTGCAGCCTGCTGTGCACCTTGTTGTAATTGTACAGTACCATTTTGAAGTTTTACTAAACCACTAGATAAATCATTCGCACCTTTTGCAGCATCCCCAGCACCTTTTGTTAATTTATCAGTACCATTTGATAGTTCAACTGTACTTGATGCTAGTTGCTCAAGATAACCTTTTAAATCTTTTGCACCATTCGCTACTTTTTGTGCACCTTCGTCTAGCTTATTAGAGCCATCTGATGCCTCTGTAAAGCCATCTCCAAGTGTTGCAATAGAGTCAAATAATTTTTCAGCGTAAGTTGCTGAAACCTGTGAATTTACTTCTGCACGCACGCGATCCATTGCAGTCTCACCAATTTGTGCACCAAGGAAGTTAAGTCCCTCGTTCGGAATGTAGTTCATTACTAATTTTGATGGTTTGTCATCTAACAATGTTGTAGCATGATCAGAGAAATTTGTTGGAATCTCTAGAATCATATAATAATCCCTACTATTTAAACCTTTTTCAGCGTCAGCTTTTGAAACTTCTATAAAGTTAAATTGTTCACTATCTATCAACTTATCGACCAAGGTGTCTCCTAAGTCTAATTTAACACCATCCATTTCAGCACCAGTATCTTCATTTACTACAGCTACTGGTAAATTAGGAAGTCCTGCATAAGGATCCCAAAACGCCCATAGAAACATACCTGCATACATTACTGGGATAAATAATACAGCGATGATTGATACAAGCATTTTTCTTGTTTTAAAGATCTTCAGCCACTCAGCTTTAATCATAAATTATCTTCACTCCTATACTATTTGACCGAAAACGTCATTTGGTCATTTTTATTCAAAAAAAATATAAACCCCTACTACTTTGCAAAAAGAACACTTGATTCGACACTTCATTCTCTATTTAAATCGAATCAAGTTAGAATTAAACCTCGAAAGATTGTTTCCTTGAAAAGATTAAGAATCTTCTCTTCTGGAATAGCATCGCCGTGTAGTTCATGCCAATCAACAACAAATGCAAGATAGGCCTTTAATAATAAATAACTAACAAGCTCTGCATCACAATCTCTAATTTCACCTTTATTAATACGTCGCTGTATTAACTCTGCAACATACGATAAAATTTCTGTCTCGATGCGTAATAGCACCTGTTTAACAGCTGGTGTACGTAGTTCTTTTTCTTCCTCTATTAACTTCGCAAATAAAAGATGTTTTTCACGGAACTGTAGCATCCTCATTAAAGCATTATGTGCATTATCCATAAAGCTTGCTGATGCATCCAACACTGCATCTGCTTCCGCCTTCATCTCTCGTACAAGTGACATAGCGATTTCTTGAAATAAAATCTCTTTATTTGCAAAGAATGTATAAATCGTACCTTTACCTACATTGGCTATCTTTGCCACTTGCTCCATCGTTGTAGCCTTGTAGCCAAACAATGTAAAAGATTTTGCAGCTGCTTCAAGAATTTCCTGCCTACGATCCATTAGTAACACCCTTTCTTGTTAGGTTATGTACATCTAAAGTACATTTTCATAAAAATGACCAGAAAACCATTTCGGTCATCTGGTCATTATCATATTCCTATTTTTAAAAAAATGCAAGTCTTTAATGATGATTTTTTTCATCTTTTTTTTCGTCGTTCTGATCCGTATCGTTAGATGTGTCATTACTATGATTCATCATGTTATTATCCATACTGTTATTACCTTTCTCATCCTCAGACAAAACTTGTGTCATATCGGGACTTCCCGCAATAATCTGTTGCTTAGGCATATTATGAACACCATTAGCTGTAGTATGAGCATACATATAATACACCCCGTCATGATCAAATGTAGTTGTCGCTTTATATACGCCATCTTTCTCTATTTTCCCATCAATCATTTGACCTTCATCACGTTTCCCTGATTCCCATACTTCAAACTCTACAACTGCGTCATCGACGTTTTTGCCACCCTGCTCAACATGTGCTGCCAGCTCAATTGTTTCATTAAGTGCTACCTCTTTGGGTGTTAGGATTTCAACTTCTGGTATTTGAGGAACTTCTGGTTCTGGTAAAGCCGCTTGTTCCTTTTTTTCTCCACAGCCTACCAACAAGGCAGGAACTGCAATTAGTGCAAATAACCACTTTTTCATTTTTTAATCCTCCATTAATGGCAATATAATCTTAACGATTGTGCCTTTTTCAATAATACTTTCAATTTCCAGTCTTCCCTGTAACTGTTTCAATAGTTGTTCTACAATTGATAACCCTAGTCCACTACCGCCGTCTGCTCGACTCCGCGCTTTATTAACACGATAGAATCGCTCTGTTACGTGTGAAATATCCTCTTGAGGGATACCAATTCCATAATCCTTGATGGTAATTTGCGCACTACCATTCTTTTCAATAGCAACCATTTCCACTTTCGAATTTTCATACGAGTAATTAATAGCATTCTCAATAATATTTATAAAAACTTGTTTGAGCTTTACTTCATCTGCCTGAATAATTAAAGCATCATCCACATCTAAATGTAATGTTATGTTCTTTTTATCTGCTTGATGTGTTAAGATTTTTTGAACCTCACGTAAAGTTTCTCCCAGAGGTATTGGATATACTACAATCTCTGTTTGTTCATTTTCGGTTCTGGCAAGTTGAAGTAATTCGTTCGTTAACCGTTCCATCCGATTAGCCTCACGAACAATAAGCTGAATCGTTTCCTCTTTTTGGTTTTCTGTGATGATGCCATTTTGCATCGCTTCACTATAGCCTTTTACATAGCTAATTGGTGTCCGCAATTCATGAGAAACAGTTGCTAAAAATGTTTTTTGTGCTTCATCCTCTTGCTGGATTGCCTCTGCCATTTTATTAAAAGTACTAGATAGTTTACCGATTTCATCTCGTGAATTTACAGGTACACGTGTCTCATAATTCCCGTAGGACATCTGTTCCACCGCACGTTGCAGATCGTTTAATGGTCGCATAATATGCCGAATACCTTTATAAATTAAATAGCTTACAACCACTAAAAATATGAAGGCACTAATAAATAACAAAATCACCCCACTATTTGCTAATTCACTAATCTTGGCTAGAGGAAAGTAAATATAAATAATGCCTTCTAATCTATTTTGATCGACAAGGGGGATGACTACAGAAATTAACTGTCGATCAAAACGAGGTTCATAACCAATTTTTTGCACATAGTTCCCAGCAAGTAATTTCTGTCTTTCCTCAGGTCCAATTAATGTTTCATAATCTATATCAAATGGAACACAGGCACTTAGCTCACGTGGATTCCTTACCGCAAATATATTTAAATTTGAATAGTCGTTAAAACGTTCAATATCTGCAATAAATTCATCCGTTACCTTTCCATTGTTATATTTTGTCTGGAGCTTTAAGCCAACCTCGACCATTGTATCTTCCGTATCTTGTACATATAAACGTTGATATAAAAAATTCGTGAGGACGTACATAAAAACAACGGTAATAATTAAAAATGCGAAAATTAACAACCAAATACGTGTGGCTATTTTTTTCATTCGCCAGGATCAAAGCGGTAGCCCACTCCCCAGACCGTTTGAATATGTGCAGCCGCTTCCTTTCCAAGCTTAATGCGTAAGGTTTTTATATGAGTGTCGACAGTTCGAGTACCACCTACATAATCAATATCCCAAATGCGTTCTAATAATTGCTCTCGTGTATAGGCATTTCCTGGATTTTTCATAAATAAATGCAGTAGTTCAAATTCTTTTAAAGTAAGGGGGATACTTTTACCATCGACCGATACTTTACGTGCTATTTCATCTATTTTAATGGGTCCAAATACTACATACTTTTGCTGTAATTCTGCAATATTCGCGCCACTTCTTCTTAATACTGCGTAAATTCTAGCTACTAGCTCATCATGAGTAAAGGGTTTAACAATATAGTCATCACCACCGAGTGTAAGACCCTTCACTTTGTCATCATTGGCGTCACGTGCTGTAAGGAATATAATCGGAACATTGGACATAGCACGTATACTTTGACAAACTACAAAGCCATCTTCGTGCGGCATCATTACATCCAGTAATACTAAATCAATTTTCTCACGTACAATTACATCATAAGCCTCTGTCCCGCTTGCAGCAGTAAATGTTTCAATATCAGAGTTATTGAGCATCATTTCTATTAAATTCCGCATATCCTGCTCATCATCAACTATTAATACAGTTGTCATTATTTTTCCTCCCTTACTAACAGTTGAAAAGCACCTTTCCCTACATCAACTGTTTTTTCTTTCTGGCCGTCTTTTATAAAGTACAATTTGTGATCGTCATAGCCAGCGACAACAATATAGTCTTTAAATTGATTGACCACGAAAGGATTTGCTCCTACTTCCTGCTGCCATTTTATGTGGCCATCAAAGTCAGCAACATATAACTCATTATGTCCATGACTTACAACAAGTACAGCATCCCTTGTCTTTTTTAACCCCACTGGCATCAATGGCATGTCAATCTCTCCATGTAATTGACCAGTGTTCAAATCATATTTTTTAACTGAACTATTTGGCTTACTTCCCTCTCCATGACCACCTATCCAGAGCTCGTGTGTCTCTTCTACAATGGCTATTCCATGTGAAGATTTTTGGATCGGCCATTCCTGCTCAATATGTAAATTCTTCATATTTAAAACAGATAATTTTGTATCTTTGAAATTTACCACATACAGCTTATCCTTATAAGACGCCATTGACATAGGATAATTCCCAAGTTGTTGTGTGACCAGCTCGTTTCCTTCTTGATCAAAGCTTGTCACTGTATTAGTTTTACTATTCGTTATAAAAAATTGCTTGATATTGTCATCATAGTACACATTCGTTATACCGACCTCTACTTTTTTGGAATAGAGCTTTTCTCCAGTTGATATTGTATAGACGTCCATCGTATTTAATTGGTGCCCGTATAAGAGGACTTGATCATCCCCTATTAATGTCGCCCCTGAGTAAGCTTTATCAAATAACCACTTTGCTAACACTTTGCCATTCTCATCAATAAAATCCAATGATGGTTCTTGAATATTTAAAGAAGCTATAAAATTTCGATCACGTTCAATTGACTCATACGTTTTTTCCGTACAACCTGCTAACCAGACTATTTGTAGTAAAGAAAAAATGAAGAATGCCCATTTTTTCAACGTTATCACCTCTGCCCCTCTACTATACTTCACAATTGTGAAATCCGGGTGAAACTTGAGAGGTAAATTTATGACAAACCATAAAAATACATTTCACATTTTAAACTAAATATTTCAGTTGTATTCATCCAGCCAATACTCCTATAGATACATATACTACAAGGATAATGGTAAGGAGGAATATAAAGTGGTTTCCATAAGCTTATGTATGATAGTGAAAAATGAAGAAGCTGTCATCGGAAGATGTCTTGAATCTGTTAAAGATTTAGTAGATGAAATCAATATTGTAGATACCGGCTCCTCAGATAGCACAAAACAAATTGTTGCTCAATATACTGATAGAATTTTTGATTTTGAATGGATTCATCATTTCGCAGCTGCCAGGAACTTTTCCTTTCAGCAAGCAACAAAGGAATATATTCTTTGGTTAGATGCAGACGACGTATTTTTAGAAGAAGATCAAGAAAAATTTAGGGCGTTAAAGAATTCCCTTCTCCCCAGCTTTGATGCCGTTTCAATGAATTACAATCTTAGTTTTGATAGTGAAGGAAATGTAGATGCTTTAATAAGAAGAAATCGCCTTGTAAGAAAAGATAAAAACTTCCAATGGATCGGTGCTGTCCATGAATATTTAGAAGTAGGTGGCAAACTGATGGATAGCGATATAGCCGTCAGTCATTTACCTTTATCGCATGATCATTCACGTAATATTACGATTTATAAGCAACTAATTGAATCTGGAGAAACACTATCACCACGAGATACATTTTATTTTGCCAATGAATTACTAGATCATGGTCAATTTGAGGAAGCCATTTACTATTACGAATTGTTTTTAACATCAAAACAAGGCTGGGTGGAAGATAATATTCGTGCTTGCTTTAAATTAGCAGATTGCTATTCAAATTTAAGTGAAAAGGAAAACAACTTTATTGCTGTATTAAAAAGCTTTGAATACGACGTCCCCCGCCCTGAAGCATGCTGTCGCCTAGGTTATCATTTCATGGAGCAATATAAGAATTATGAAGCTATTTTTTGGTACGAACAAGCACTTATCATTAAACAAAATCCAAACGCTCCTTTTCAAAATAAAAGCTTCTCAACTTGGCTTCCTCACTTGCAGCTTTGTGTTCTATTTGACCGTCTACAACAACACCAACTGGCAAACGCACATAATGAATTAGCTAGCTCTTTTATCCCTAACGATGCAAAAATTTTACACAATAAAAAGTATTTCGAGCGTATTTTAAATAATGAACAGGTTGACTCGTGAAAAATCCTAATTACAAACCAATAAATAATACATTTACATTTTAGTAGAATACATGCTGCTAAAAATAAACTTCGAGATGCTAAAAATAACTCTCTCTTACAAGTAAATAAGTAGTTATGTGTCTATCTCCTCTATTATTTCTCAGAATACGATATTTGAGAGAGGAGGTGAGATTATGCATTTTGGAAAATTTTTAGATCGAGTTTGCAGTAAGTGCAATTCTTTTCCTTGTTGTTGTAAAACTGGACCTAGTCCAAGTTGTCCGATTTGGCCTGTAAAACCTACCGGACCTACTGGAGGCATTACTGGACCAACAGGAAGTACGGGAGCTACAGGGGTTACTGGGGCTACTGGCATTACAGGAGCTACCGGTGTTACTGGGGCTACCGGCGTTACTGGCGCTACTGGGGCTACTGGCGCTACTGGCGCTACTGGTGTTACTGGTGCTACTGGTGTTACTGGTGTTACTGGGGCTACTGGGCCTACTGGGCCTACTGGGCCTACTGGCTCTACTGGCGTTACTGGGGCTACTGGTGTTACTGGTTCTACTGGCGGTACTGGTGTTACTGGTTCTACTGGGCCTACTGGGCCTACTGGCTCTACTGGCGTTACTGGGGCTACTGGTGTTACTGGCGGTACTGGTGTTACTGGTGCTACTGGGGCTACTGGGCATACTGGCTCTACTGGCGTTACTGGTGTTACTGGTTCTACTGGCGCTACTGGGGCTACTGGGCCTACTGGCGTTACTGGCGTTACTGGGGCTACTGGCGCTACTGGCGCTACTGGGGCTACTGGCGTTACTGGTGTTACTGGTGTTACTGGTGTTACTGGTGTTACTGGTGTTACTGGTGTTACTGGTGTTACTGGTGTTACTGGTGTTACTGGTGTTACTGGTGTTACTGGTGTTACTGGTGTTACTGGTGTTACTGGTGTTACTGGTGTTACTGGTGTTACTGGTGTTACTGGTGTTACTGGGGCTACTGGTGTTACTGGTTCTACTGGCGTTACTGGGGCTACTGGTGTTACTGGTCCTACTGGCGTTACAGGAGTTACGGGAGCTACTGGCGCTACAGGAGTTACTGGGGCTACTGGCTCTACTGGTGTTACTGGTTCTACTGGCGCTACTGGCGCTACTGGCGCTACTGGCGCTACTGGCGCTACTGGCGCTACTGGCGCTACTGGCGCTACTGGCGCTACTGGCGCTACTGGGGTTACTGGGGTTACTGGGGATACCGGTGTTACTGGGGCTACTGGGGTTACTGGCGCTACTGGAACTGCTGGGGTTACTGGGGTTACTGGCGCTACCGGCTTTACTGGAACTGCTGGGGTTACTGGCGCTACTGGGGATACTGGTCCTACCGGGGCTACTGGGGTTACTGGCGCTACTGGAACTGCTGGGGTTACTGGGGAAACTGGCTCTACTGGCTCTACTGGCTCTACTGGTGTTACTGGTGTTACTGGAACTGCTGGGGTTACTGGCGCTACTGGGGATACTGGTCCTACCGGGGCTACCGGCTCTACTGGAACTGCTGGGGATACTGGTCCTACCGGGGCTACTGGTGTTACTGGCGCTACTGGTCCTACTGGGGATACTGGCGTTACAGGACCTACCGGAGCGACTGGAACTATCGGGCCTACTGGAACAAGTGCCATTATTCCATTTGCATCAGGAAACCCTGCGAGCCTAACAACTACTGCTCTTGGCGTGGGTACTACAACTTTAATTGGTTTTGGTAATTCCATTGCAGGAATAAGTATTATAGGGGGAAATATTGATCTAACAGGAGCTGGAGGTACACTTAACTTTGCATTCTCAGTTCCTAAAAACATTACAATTACATCTATTGCAGCATTCTTCAGTACAACAGCAGGTTTATCACTTCTAGGCAGTACTGTTACTATTAACGCACAATTATACAGTTCAACAAGTAACACTTTTAGTCCGATTCCTAGTGCTTCAGTAAACCTTTCTCCTTCTTTAACAGGTAACATTACACTTGGAACGATTTCTCAAGGAATCGCCTTAGGATTGAATATACCTGTCACAGCAGGTACAAGATTATTAATGGTCTTTTCCGCGAGCGCTGCCGGTATAACTTTAGTCAATACTATCGCTGGTTACGCAAGCGCTGGTATAGCAATTAGTTTGTAGTAAAACACATTGCTGCTTCAAAGGTATAAAGCTTTGAAGCAGTTTCTTTGACTTCCATACAACGAATTACAAATAAAAATAGTACAAACATTAATGGTTAATGTTTGTACTATTACGCTTCTATTATTTAAAAAATATCCCTTAACACTTCTTTTGCAACATGTTTACCTTGCTGCACACATTCTGGTATGGATATTCCCTCAAATGAGCTACCTGCTAATTTTACAGTTGGAAAATGTTCTTGTAATTCTTGTTTTATGCGCTGGACTTTCGCCTCATGCCCAACAGTGTATTGTGGCATCGCATTCTTCCAACGTGTAACCACTGTTGTTATTGGTTCCCCATCTATACCTATTGTTTTATTTAAATCCTGTAACACCGTTTTTTCAATCTCAGTATCTGATAATGCTACAATCGCTTCGTCGCCCACTCGACCAATGTAACTACGTAATAGCACATAATCATCAGATGAGGTACCTGGCCACTTTCGATTCATCCAAGTACAGGAAGTTATTGAAAAATCACTATTTCGAGAGACATAAAAAGAAAGTGCGTCTAAATCACCAAGTTGTTCTTTTTTAAAGGCCATTGTAACGGTTGCGATAGTTGCAGCCTTCATTGTCCCTAGTTCATTCAACAGATCATGCTTACTAAACATCTTCTCTGCCATATTAAAAGGTGTAGCAATAATAACCGCATCCGCTTTAATATGAGAGAAATTGTTTAACATTACATGTACGGACCCATCTTTGCCGTGCTCGATTTCCTCCACTTTGACACCTTTCATAACTGTCCCAGGAAGTAGAGATTCCTCTATACTTTCTATAAGTGTTTCAAGCCCATTGCTAAAGGTTTGAAAAATCCCTTTATTTTCATCAATAAAATCATTACTTAAGAAATTTGTTCCGGCCTTTTTCATACCTAAAAGTAAGCTACGATATTTTTGCTCTAGATTATAAAGCTGCGGGAAAGTTGAGCTCATACTCAATTGCTCAATATCTCCTGCAAATGTGCCCGCAAGCAACGGTTCAACTAGATTTTCGACAATCTCAGCGCCAAATCTTCTTCTAAAAAATGCCCCTAACGGTTGATCATCATCTCGTGCCGAACGGGGGATAAAAAAATCTCCCGCCGCACGAACTTTACCGCTTAGTGAAAACAAGCCTGATGTAATGAATGACGAGATATGTGGCGTTTCTCCTGATAACAGATGACTAGGAATTGGGTATAACTGACTACCGACAGCAACATAAGTTGGTCCGGCATTACTTGTCATGATCTTCTGTTCGATACCGAGATCCTTTGCTAAAGCATTTACGTAATTTTCACGATCAAAAAAAGATTCTGGCCCACGCTCAATAATAAAACCATCTTTTCTTAGTGTTTGAATTTTTCCGCCAAGACGTAATGACGACTCGACAAGTACGATATCTAATGGCAATTCATTTTTGCTTGCTTGTTTTTGCATATAGAATGCAGCTGTAAGGCCAGTAATGCCTCCGCCTATGACAACTACCTTTCGTCTTTTCTGAGTCACCAACATCATCACTTTCTTTTCGCTTAGCTTAATTTTTTATGAATCGCATCTACCATCGCATCAATAAACAATGGGTGTATATTTGGCATCGCTGGACGATAGTATTTTGCGCCTAGTTCATCACAAACAACTTTACATTCAAAATCATTATCATATAACACTTCTAAATGTTCTGTTACAAAACCTACTGGCGTATAAACAAATGAACGGAAGCCTTTTTCTTCATAAAGTTCACGTGTTAAGTCTTGAACATCTGGACCAATCCAAGGCTCTGGTGTCTGACCAGCAGATTGCCATCCAACCTCAACATTTTTCAAACCAGTTGCTTCTTGAATAAGTCGAGCTGTTTCAATTAATTGATCCTCATAAGGATCGCCTAAATCTTTAATCTTTTCAGGAAGTGAATGGGCTGACACAATTAAACATGCTGTTCCACGTTCTTCTTCAGACATTTTTTCAAATGTATCATTTACTTGTTGTTTCCAATACTCTATAAATTTTGGTTCATCATACCAAGATTCTACAGAAGTAATCGTTAAGCGACCTCCTGCTGCCTCTACAGCACGACCGTTATAAGATTTAATAGAGAATGTTGAGAAATGAGGGGCTAAAACAATTGATACCGCTTCTTTGATTCCCTCTGCCACCATCTGCTCTACTGCATCTTCGATAAATGGATGAATGTGCTTTAAACCAATAAACAATCTATATTCTACAGCATCCTGTACTTCATTCAAACGTGCACATAAAGCTTCAGCTTGTGCCTGTGTTGCCGCTGCTAAAGGAGATAAACCTCCGATTGCTTCATAGCGACTACGTAAATCTTCTAAATGCTCTTCCGAAGGTTTGCGACCATGACGAATATGTGTATAGTAAGGTTCAATATCTTCTTCTTTATAGGGTGTTCCGTATGCCATTACCAATAAGCCTTTAACTTCTTTCATTACCCTTTTCACCTCTAAAATTGTTTTATGTTTTTATACATTATGTGATAAAAAGAAGCTGCCCAATCTATCATGTTGGACAGCCCCCTTTCTATGATGAAAATTCCACACATAGAAAAGGATACATTTCACATTTGAATTCGCTTATTTTAAGAACGAGCTTGAATTTGTTGTGCACTATATTCATGAATAAGTGTAGTTAAACGTTTTAAGACATCTGGATCAACCTCTGGGAAAACACCGTGACCAAGGTTAAATATATGACCTGGCATTTCTAAACCTTGATCGATGATATCTTTTGTGCGTTTTTCAATGACTGACCAATCTGCCAATAATAGCGATGGGTCTAGGTTACCTTGGACAGGTTTTGTAATGCCATTTGCACGTGCTTCTTTTATAGGTAAACGCCAGTCTAAGCCTACAACATCAATCGGTAAATCATTCCATTCCTTCGCTAAATGGCTCGCACCGACACCAAATTGAATTAATGGTACATTTTCTTTTTGTAATTCTGCAAAAATTCGCGTCATAATTGGTTTAATAAATACACGGTAATCTTCAACATTTAAGGCACCAACCCAAGAATCGAATACTTGGATTGCTTTTGCACCAGCTTTAATTTGAGCAGTGACATCTGCAATAATCATGTCAGCTAATTTATCCATTAACGCAAACCAAGCTTGTGGTTCCGATACCATAAATGATTTTGTTTTATTATAGTTTTTGGAAGGACCACCTTCAATCATGTAGCTTGCAAGCGTAAACGGTGCTCCAGCAAAACCTATTAGAGGAACATTTAATTGCTCTTCTGTTAGCATCTTAATTGTCTCTAATACAAATGGGGTATGCTCTTTTGCATTGAATTCACCTAATTTATCAACATCTGCAACTGAACGAATAGGATTAGATATAACTGGGCCAATGCCGGCTTTAATTTTTACATCTACCCCAATCCCAGGAAGAGGTGTGACAATATCTTTGTATAATATTGCTGCATCAACATTGTAATTTTCTACAGGTAGACGAGTGACATACGCACATAGCTCAGGTTGATGTGTAATTTCCTCTAATGAATATTTTTCTTTAATGGCACGGTATTCTGGTTGAGAACGTCCTGCCTGACGCATATACCATACTGGCGTGTGTGCTGTCCTTTCTCCACGTGCAGCACGCAGAAGTGTATCGTTAAAAGTTGTCATGAATAATTCCTTCCCCTCGATAAATTCATTACTATCCCTTTACGCTTTGGCGTAATTGTATCTAGATTTTTTTCGAGTTTGCCTCAAGAAGCTTCTCTTCAAAATCTTTACATTCACCATAGGCTTTATCTTGATTCAGTGAGTTTACCTCCCCTTATAGAAGAAAGAGAAATCTGTACCTTACTTTTTGCTTTCGGTACAAAAACACTTGCTGCATCAAGAAAAAAATGTATTATTTATTCCTTTATTATTGATATCCGTTTTCAATAGTAAACGCTTCCTCTGCTATTGTATAGTTTTCCTAGTGAAATGTCATAAAATTGTTCATTCTAGACAGATTCTTTTTGGACAAAGCGTTAGACTTATGCTGAAAAGGGTATAATCACGCTATAATTAATAAGATTCATAAGGAGGATAAATTGATGTATATTTATTTAACTTCTGGTACTGGTGACTTTTTAGAACAGCTGAAAAATAAGTATCCAAATGAACATATGGTCTTAATTCACGGAGAAGGAAACTCCGTATTAATTCATGAAACAGAAGGAAAATCTGTTTTTGCCACACCTCGCAAATTTGAAGTATTAGATTCGGTAAACGAGTTAGAAGAACGCGGATTCTTTGTTTTTAATAATATTCCCGTAACAGATGAAGGACGTCCCGTTTTCGAACATCGCTTTTTACAACGTTCACATGCCATTGAGGATGAGCCAGGTTTTGTGTCCTTCCGATTACTACGTCCTATCAAAAATGATACTTATATTGTCATGACACAATGGCATGGCCCGCATTCATTTGAAGCATGGAAAAGCTCTAAAGCTTTTGAAAATGCGCATGCTCAAAGAGATGATTCAACAGGTGTAAATCAGCAGAACATCTTCTCAGCAGCTTCCTATGTAACAACTTATAATGCTATACCGAAAGAAGATACAGAATAGGTATATGACAAAAAAGCTCATCTTCTCAACAATTATTGGGAAGATGAGCTTTTCATTATTTAGCAACTCTCGCAGTCAATTCACTGATTACTAAAACAATGGCAACTGCAATATAAAACATTGGCTGTGTAATCGCACATAAACCAACGATAATCGCTTGTGTAACCATAGCTATTCGTACAATCTGCTTCACAGCTATTTGACGAGCATTATCTGGCACCGGAAACAGCATGTCCATGCGGAATTCTCCACTTGTTAGTAGTGCTTGTTTTAATTGAATAGTTGTCGCAAAGCTTAGAGCACCAGCAACAATCCATGTGACTATAGGAATGTCTACGAAGGCTGCAATCACTGCTGAAATCGCCGTAAGACGGACCCATAAATAGAAATGATCATCTGTACGAACAAAGGTGCGATACACCAAATACTTTTGAGCGTTATTTTTTCCATATGGTACGAATTTATAAAGCCAGTCCATCCAACTTCGACGTCGAATGCTTCCATGTAGATGAGGTACATCTGTAAAATAATTAGCGAAACGGTAAAAACTCATCATACGATTTTGTTCAAGCTTTACAAAATGTTCATATGGTACTGGTTCCCCTACAGATTTTTTTCTAAAGACAATCATATAAATGACGCTAATTACTATAGCGACAACAGCTAGCATGAACTGAGCTTGAAGGCCCATATAAACAGCTGCAGCAAATATGATTGCTCGAACAAGCCTGTCCACCCAAACCATTTGACCACGTTCACTATATCGATAGCTGAATTCTCCTTGAACACTTATATATTTCAGCACAATCACAAGAATGAATATCGACCAAATTTCAATCGTTGTTAAATCAGTCACTGCTTTTAATAATGGGATACTAACAATGAAGGCAATCGCTACAATCCACACTTGGGACCAAAACGTCCAAGCTAAAGCCTTCCCAAAATACAGCGACATCTTTGACTCTAGGGGCAATAGGTACACTTGGTCTGGCTCTCTCAATAGCGTAGTAGGACGACTAAAAGCCAATAAAACGCCTACAAAAACAGCAATAATTATTTCTGCTGGGAAATCTGCCTGTACAACTTTCAACCATTCACTATATTGGTAGCCTCCTGCTCCAATTAGAAATACAAGTACAATCGCAATATGCCCTGTAAAAATAAATTGCATATACTTTTGTACTTCTCCTATATAATGCATGAAGCGAGAGGACCATACATCACGCAAGTTCTTCATGGTCCCGCTCCTTTGTCATAGCAATATAAAGATCATCCAATGTTGCATTTGGCATCGCAAATGTTTGTCGCAAGTCTGCCATCGTTCCTTGTGCTCGAACTCTTCCTTCGTGCAATAAAATAATTCGATCACAATGCTTTTCGGCAGTTGATAAGATATGTGTAGACATTAATATAGAAGCACCTTCTTTTTTCTTCTCATCCATCTGATCTAATAATGATTGAATTCCAAGTGGATCTAATCCCACAAAAGGCTCATCAATAATATAAAGACTAGGATTAACTAGAAAGGCGCACATAATCATAACTTTTTGACGCATTCCCTTTGAAAAATGTGAAGGAAACCAGTTTAATCTTTTCTCCATTCGAAACTCTTTTAATAGTACAGCTGAACGAGCATCTAAGGTTGCCTTATCAATACCATAAGCCATCGCTGTTAATTCTAAGTGTTCACTTAATGTTAGCTCATCATATAGCACAGGGGTTTCTGGAATATAAGAAAAGGCTGTACGGTACTTGTCCGTATCTTCCTTTAATGTTACCCCATTTAGACGGATGTCCCCTTCTTTTGGCAACATTGTTCCTATTATATGTTTAATCGTTGTACTTTTCCCGGCCCCATTTAAACCGATTAAGCCAACAAGCTCTCCTTTTTCAATAGAAAAAGATAAATCTTTAATAACAGGTTTTCTTGTATATCCACCTGTCACATGCTGTACCTCTAATACTGACATATCCTCACTCCTCTTCTTGTTTTATATTTTATCAAAAATTAGCAAATGATACAGGTTTGAGTATGATAGAATGAATTTACATATACGTTAAGGGGGAAAATCTCATGAGCGATTGCCTATTTTGTAAAATTATCGATGGATCCATTCCAAGTACAAAAGTTTATGAAGACGATCATGTCTATGCATTTACAGACATTTCACCAGTTGCAAAAGGTCACACTTTACTAATTCCAAAACATCACTGCCAAGACCTATACGAAATGCCTGAGGATGTTGCACGTAATTTGTATGCTGCTGCACCGAAAATTGCGAATGCCATTAAGGCTGCGTTCCAGCCGATAGGTTTGAATACGATTAATAATAATGGTACGGCAGCTGGACAAACTGTGTTCCACTATCATCTACATTTTATTCCGCGTTATGATGAAAAAGAAGGTTTAGGTTTAATTTGGCAAACGCAAAAATATTCACCAGAACAATTGGCTGAAGTAGCGGAAAGTATTAAAGCCAACTTATAAAAAACATTTGTCATATATTAACATATTAATAACCCGAATACTGTATTGCAAATATAAAAATTTTAGCGTACAATCACAAATAAGTTTCGCTAACGGTCAAGAGGACACGTTGGGAAACTAATAGATTAGCTTAGTTGAGGAGAGATAAAAAATGAATACAAAGAATTTAGTATTAATGGCCCTTTTAGTTGGTATCGGTGCGGCCCTTTATGTGGTTACACCAGGAATGATTAACGGCATGAAACCAGATTTCATGTTGACGATGATGTTCATTGGCATTTTATTGTTTCCTACAGTGAAAGAAACGTTTTTACTTTCATTAGCAACAGGGGTACTTTCAGGTTTGTTCACAACATTTCCTGCTGGTCTTGTTCCAAACATTATCGATAAAGCTGTGACAGGCTTTGTATTTTTAGCTGCTGTATTCATTCTAAAAAAGATAGCAAATAATTTCGCTGTCTCTGCAGTCTTAGTTGGTTTGGGTACCATTCTATCAGGTACGGTATTTTTAGCAGTAGCACTTTTTGTATTCAATGCAAATGTAGGTGCAACGTTTGCGATGCTATTTATAGGGGTTGTCCTTCCAGCAGTCGCATTTAACGTCGTTGCTTTTGCCATCATTTATCCTATCGTTGCAAAATTAGTGAAGCGCTCTAAATTCGTGACAGCCATTTCTCAAATTTCATAAATACTAACTTTAAATATAAAAGAAGCTGAACTGTGATAGTCAATCACTCGTTTAGTTTCTTTTTTCTTTTTGTATTCGTGCATTTCATGGTTTAATAGTAGTTAAACATGACAAGAAATGAGGTATATAATATGAAAGCAAAACCATTTTTAATTGGACTAACAACAGGTATTGTCGGTGGAACAGTTGCTGTCCTAGTTTCAACTCCACAATCAGGCCAGCAGTTACGTACAACTATAAAACAAAATGTAGATCAAACAAAAGGTATGCTCCTCGATGTAAAACAACAAGTAGGGACTGTGAAACAATCTGTCAATACATTAACAAACGAAGTCAAAAATAATATCCCCCAAATAATAAATGATTTAAAACAAACAATTACTACTTTTGCAGAAGAAATCGAGCCAAGTAAAAATAATTTACAACAAGAATTAGATGCTTTACAGAATTCGATAAGCGAAATCGAGAAAAACATTGCACAATTCACAGAAAATAAGAAAAAACCGCAGGAAAAAGTTAGCGACTAAAGTCCTTTTCGGATGGTGATTTATCTATTTTTTTATCAAAAACTATTGCTATAATATTATTTTTTAGCCACTTTTCAATTTTTTAATTTTTCTAACTTTAAACTTTTTTTCTTTACTGCTATAATATTTTTAAAAATGTGAAAGAAAGCAGTAGGTGATGGTTTTGTCAGAGGAATTATATACACAAAAAGAAGCTATGCTTTATAGTCAAAGAATCGCGCAATTATCGAAAGCTCTATGGAAAGCGGTTGAAAAAGATTGGCAACAATGGATTAAACCCTATGATTTAAATATTAATGAACACCATATTTTATGGATTTCATATCATTTAAAAGGGGCATCCATTTCTGATGTAGCAAAATTTGGAGTAATGCATGTGTCCACAGCATTTAATTTCTCCAAAAAATTAGAAGAGCGTGGCTTCCTTAAGTTTTCGAAGCGTGATGATGATAAGCGTAATACGTATGTTGAGCTAACAGAAACTGGTACCGAGCTCATTATAGAAATGAATAAAAATTACCATAACACTTATCATTCCGTACTAGAAGGATCATTGGCCTTAAAAGATTTATATGGCCGTTTCCCTGATTTTTTAGACGTGATGGCTGTCATTCGTAATATTTATGGTGAGGATTTCATTGATATTTTTGAACGCTCCTTCCAACATTTTCGAGATTCCTTTGACACGATTGAAGAACGTACAACTGTAAAAGGATAAAATAAGGCTATAGTACAGCTATTTTCCTGAGGATTCTTGCTGTTCATTCAGGAATAAATCATGTGAAAGGAGGTATTTCAGAAATATTTCTGAAGTACCTCCTTTCTCTTGCATTCTAAGACAATTCAATTTACATTAAATAGGACACTTCCTATTTACGGAGTTGATAATAAATCATGCACTGTTGGAAAATTTTAAATCTTGAACATCATTACGGCACTACGCGTATTATTATAATGGGTGTCATTACTTTTTTATCCGTTTTTTCAGTAACGTATGTGACGTTTAATTTATTCAATGAAGAGCACTATACAGATCGTTTATTCTGGCTCTTTGTGATAGCTGTATTAACACTTTATCCGGTACACAAGTTCCTACATTTTCTGGCACTATATGATTTACGCCAGCATTTAAAGTTGCGTGTACGCACTCAATTTTATCTAATTCCAGTTTTACACATGCGTATTCGTGAACCTTTATCTAAAAATCGTTATATTTTAGCACTTCTTACGCCTTTTATCGTTCTCAATACTAGTATTATAATAGGTACTTGGCTATTACCAGCATATACACATTATGGCACATTGCTGTTAGCGTATCACTGTAGTCTATGTTTGATTGATATTCTTTACGTGAAATATTTATTGAATTCTCCCAAAAATTCACAAATTGAAGAAACACCTAAGGGCTATGAAATTTTAGTTCCACCAACCGTTCACTAAATTGCTTGTACTTGTTTTTTAATGGCGTTCTTTGTTATGCTATTACTATTGAAAGAGGGGAGGAATAGACTTGCTATTAATGATTGTAGTTCTATTCTCGGTATTCTATTTATTTCAAATTAATCGCATGACATATGCTCTATGCATGCGACGTGAAATTCCCGAAGAAAACCAGCCAAAAATATTCCGAACTATAAATATACTTATTACCATTTTACTTGTTTCATTCTATATTGAAATTTTATACGCAGTATAACGGAAAAGTAAAATACATTCGCGCACATCCGCACGCTCAAAGATAAGTTGAGCCCCCATAGAACAACTTGTTCAAACCATTACTAATGGCTTGGATCTCTGGCATGCGGCGCGAATGTCTGACATTGTTAAGAAAAGCTAAGAGTAATGAATCTCTTAGCTTTTCGCTGTTTTATTAATTAGTATAGGAACGCTGCGCCAACGATAATTAATAAAATAAACAACACAACTAATAAAGCAAAGCCTGAGCCGTAGCCACCGCCACCGTATCCTCCGTTGCCCATAACTTCACCCCCTTTCTTTTCTATATCCTATGCGCTTCAAAATTTGAAATATAGGCAATACTCAAGGGGAACCATTTTGTTTTTAAAACGTTTATGTTATAGTAAAAAATGGACGAAACCATGTTAGGAGAGAATATCCACTATGAAAAAGACAGTTTTATCTTTAACTTTAGCTGCTTCTGTTTTAGCGCTCGGTGCTTGTAGCGGAGGAGATAGCAAAGCAATCGTTACTTCTAAAGTTGGCGATATTTCAGTTGCTGATTTTAATGAAAAAGCCAAAGCTTTAACAGGTTCATATGTATTACAGCAAATGGTGACTGAAAAAGTATTGTCTGACAAATATGAAGTAACTGATAAAGAAATTAAAGAAGCTTACGATACAACAGCTTCACAATTCGGTGATGGTTTTGCACAAGCACTTGCTGAAAGTGGCTTAACAGAACAAGGCTTTAAAGATTCTTTACGTGTTCAACTTCTTCAAGAAAAAGCTTTAAAAGATCAAGCTATTAAAGAAGAAGATGTGAAAAAATACTACGAGCAAATGAAAACAGAATTAAATGGTCGTCATATTTTAGTAGCAGATGAAAAAACAGCAAAAGAAGTCATCGAAAAAATTAAAGGTGGCGCTAAATTTGCTGATGTAGCAAAAGAGTACTCTACTGATACAGGTTCTGCACAAAAAGGTGGAGAGCTTGGATGGTTCTCTGTTGGTTCGATGGTTGATGAGTTTAACGATGCTGCTTATGCGCTTGAATTAAACACTTTAAGTGAGCCAGTAAAATCTAGCTTTGGTTATCACGTAATCGAAATTACGGACAAGCGTGATGTGAAAGATATCGGTTCATTTAAAGATGAAGAAGAAAAAATTCGCACAACAATGTTAAGTAAGCTGAACCAAACAGGTGAAGCACAAACTATTCTAAAAGACATTGTTGCAAAAATGGCAAAAGATGCGAATGTTAAAACTTCTGATAAAGATTTAAAAGGTTCACTAGAATTCTTTACAACAACAAGTGAAGAACAAGCAAAAGCAGATGAGGAAGCTGCTAAAAAAGCAGATGAAAAAGCTGCTAAAGAAGAGTCTGGCGACAAAGCAGAAGATACTGATAAAGAATCTAAATAATCAGGATGATTATACTTTTCCTCTAATAGAACAAAATCAAAAGGGAGCATCTCACATTTCAGATGCTCCCTTTATCTTTTTCTATTTCACTTTAAATTGGCTTATTTCAGCTTGTAAGTCATTCGACATCGTCTGAAGCACATTTGCTGCACTTGCAATTTCCTCATTAGAGGCAGTTTGTTGCTCAATTGATAGCGCAATATGCTGTATACCTGAAGACGTACCATTCGCAATACCTACAATTTCTTTCGTTGCATAATCGGTTTGACTTGCCTTTTCATTTACACGCAATACAATATCCGTAACTTCCCTTGTACAATGGCTAATCTGTTGTAAATATTCTACAATATTTTTAAAAGCACCGCCTGTCTGCTCAACAGCTTCTCGCCCTTCTTCCACAAATTGCGTGCCACTATTAATAGCATAAACTGCACTTGATGTTTGGCTTAAGATATCATCCACTAATGTTCGGATATTATCAGCAGCCTTACCAGATTCCTCTGCTAGTTTTCTTACTTCATCAGCGACAACTGCAAATCCTTTACCAGCCTCTCCTGCTCGAGCCGCCTCAATGGATGCATTCAATGCAAGCAAGTTTGTTTGATCTGTAATGCTTGTAATTAGTGCCACAATAGTACTAATCTCTTTTGATTTTTCTCCTAAAGCATTCACAACCTCTGTTGATTGATGAACAGATTCATTAATTGTATTCATTTTTTCAATCGTTTGCTCAATTAATTGTAATCCTAAATCAGCCTTTTGATTCGTTTCATTTGCTATATTTGAAACTGCTTGCACAGCAGAGGAAGCATGATCCATATCTTTGGAAATTAAATTAGCAGATTCAGATAATAAGTCCATTTGCTTCAATTGTCCTTCTGCGCTAGCGACAATTTCTCCTATAGCAACAGAAATTGTTTCAACTGTGTTACTACTTTGCTCTGTAATAGTTGTAAATTCACTTGTATAGGCAGAAACATCTGTTGATGCTTTATTCGCCTTTTCAATGACTATGCCGATTTGCTCTAACATATGATTAAATTCAGTCGATAATTGCCCGATTTCATCTTTCAATTTATCATCAATACGTATTGTTAAATCACCATCTGCTGCTTGTGTCATTGCTTTTAACACACGTTTTACACGCTTTAAGACGATATACCTTGTACATAACGAAATGATTACTGTACCAATAAATAGCGAAATTAAGGTATTTATGGCAACACCAGCACTACCATCTAACGCCACTACCTTTTCGATTTGTTGACTAATAAATTCTGAAATATGTGAGCTAATAAATAAACTGATACCAATAGCTAGTATCATTTTGAAAATTAAGCTTTTCCAAAATTTAATTTTACGTGAAACAAGTACCTCTTTATCCATTGTTTTTCCCCATTCCTATAAATTCTTCCTTTATTCTAAAATAAATACAGTATTGGTACAATGGATAGGTACTAATATTCCACAGATACATAATTAGACTTACATAAATACACTTAAAAATAGTTATTAACGAACTAAAATTTCACAATTATTTAAAAAGTAGGCTTATAAAATGAACGGTTATCCAGTGGGAAGAGTCTCTCTGTAAATTCACCTGGTGCCGTTTTACCTAGTGCTCTTGTCAGCATATTCATCTTAGCATCGATGTTATCAATATAATGAAGAATTTCCGCTTCTTGAATCATTGGCTTTTTCGGGCTACCCCATTCTTCCTTGCCGTGGTGCGATAAAACCATATGCTGTAAAAGCATCACTTCTTCACCCTCAATTTCTAGTTCACTAGCAATTTTAGCGATTTCATTCACCATAATCGTAATATGTCCTAATAAATTGCCCTCCACTGTATACATCGTGGCAACTGGACCAGACAGCTCCACAACCTTTCCAATATCGTGCAAAATAATACCTGCATATAACAAATCACGATTAAGAGTTGGATATAAATCGGCAATGGCCTTACCTAGTTTTAACATGGACACCATATGATCTAATAAGCCAGAAGCATAATCGTGATGATTTTTAGTGGCCGCTGGAAAAACTAAAATGGCGTCCTGATGTTTTTTAATTGCCGCTCTCGTAATACGAGAAATACTTGGATTTTTAATATCAAAGAAAAATTGATTCAATTCTTCATATAATTGTTCCTTTGGTGTTTCAGAGGAGGGCACTAAATCATGAATGGCAATTCCTTCTTCTGGCTTTGCCACACGAATTGCTTTGATACGCAATTGATTTTTTCCTCTGTAGTCATGAATTTCTCCACCGACACGCACAATGGCTTCAGCATGATACATCTTTTCATGATCTTCATTTGTGTCCCAGAGCTTTGCCTCAATATCTCCACTTTTATCTTGTAATATTAGCGACATAAATGGCTTTCCAACAGTAGTAACTCCTTTTGTCGCTTGTTTAATTAATAAGTATTGATCAACTGATTCTCCAACTTGGAGCGTTGTAATTCCTTTCATGTTGACGCCACTCCCCTTTCATTTGCTAGTGCTCCTACATCAATAATTTTCTCTTTTGGCCAATGTTTGAGCATTGCGTCATGGCAAGTAAAATACAAAATTTGATGTTCATATCCTACTTCTTTCATTAATTGTACCATTTTGTCTGTACGGTTTCGATCAAAATGGACAAATGGATCGTCCATAATGATTGGGAATGGCGCTGAGGTCGTCAACGTTTGCGCAAGCGCCATACGCAATGCAATGTAGGCCTGCTCCTTAGTTGCCTGCGATAATTCAACCATTTGATAACGGAATCCAGCCACATCTTGCGCAACAAAGTAGCCTTCGTCATGAATCACCAGTTGATCGTATCTTCCTCCTGTTAGTAAACGAAATATTGCATTGACCTTCAATAAAACATGAGGTAATTTTTCTTCTCGAAGACGAAATAATGTTTCATGAATGGCAGTAGCCACAGCTTTTTTCGTTGCCCAGTGCTCAATAAGCTGTTGCAACTCTGATTTTTCCTGTTCAAACTGTTGCAACAATTTTCCATATTTCTCATCATTTAATAACTGTTCTTTTTCAATCTGCAGTGCAGCACGTTGTTCAAGACATCGGTCAATCTCCAACTGCAAAGAATCTTGCTCTTGTTCTAAAACACGCATATCCTCTATAACAGAGTCCTCTATCAGATGCTTGTCATGAGGGAAATTAAGTGAAGCTAATTGAGCCTGGACAGTTTGAAGCTCAGTCGTAATTTTTCTCTGTTGCTCAAATTGCTCATACCTCTCATAATACGCTTGCTCGTTTTGTACCTGCGCTTCGTTCAATAGCTGTGTCATCTCAGTGGTATAACGATCCATCCTTGTTTGTCCACCTTGTAGGTTCCTCTCGATATCAGCTAGCTGATCTTTTGTTTGCTGTACTCGCTGTTGTTGTTGTTGGGCTTCAAGGTAGGCTGTGCGTAGATACACATATATTTCATGTTCATTAAAAGTTCCATCTAGCACCTGTTGAAGCTGTTCATAGAGACTTTTCTTTTCATCCTGAGTTTCTTGCAAAAGGCTACTATTACCCTTCCTTTTAACTGCCAGCTCTTGCACACCCCGTATACGCATAAATAATTCTGGCATTAACGTTCTGGCTATTGTGCCCTGTAATCGATAGCGCTTTAAATAATGCTGCAATGACTGCGAAGCTTCCTCACTTTCCAATTCTGCTTGTTGAATTTTATATTCAAGTTTGGTGTATTGCTGCTCCTTTTCACTTTGCTGTTCATTGACATGTAACCAACGATCTTCCAGTCTTTCCTTCTTTAAGAATATAGATTGTACAGTCGTTTCCTCTTGTTCTAACTGTCGGAAGAGGTGACTTTGTTCTTTATTCGGCGTCTCGGTTGCTTGTCTAACAAATCTCATCAACAATATTGTTAACATTGTTAAAACAGCGCCAATAACGGCCACTGCCACATTTTTTTGGAATATACCATAAGCAAATGACAATAAACCAATAAATAACACCATCCAGAAAAAAATATCGGGCTGCTTTTGTTTAGTACGTTGGGATTTGGCAGCACGCAATTGCTCAAGCCTTCGTTTTTGTTGAGGCCACTGTGCTAAAATATGTTCTTCTTCCTTTGTTAATGACTCGCGCTTTAGCCTTTGCTTCTGTTGCGTGATGGCATCTAACTCATGATGGACTTGCTCTAATGAACGTAAGTGAAACTTTAGCTCCTCTTCCGCATCCTCTAGCTTTTTTAATTGATGTTGAAATTGTTGTTCCTGCTGTAAGGATACTGTTTCCCCGAGAAGAATCTCCTGTGCCTCTTTCTCTTGTACACCTAATAAACGAAACTGCGCATCAATTTCTTGCTCTAGCATAAAGAGATCGTCTCGTAAGTTTTGCTCTTTCACCGTCAACTGATGCCATATTGCCTCTTTTTGCATGAGACGGCCCATTTCGTTTACCGTTTGCTCATCTACTGTTGCAAGCACTTTGTTTTGTAAAGATTGATATTGTTCTTTTAATTGCATCAGCTGTTGACTTTCGTGTAAAAGACGGTCCTTTAATTGTTCATAACGTCTTAAGCCTTCTGGAGGAAACTGAACATGCTGATAGTTAACCAATGTCTGTTGCAAAGTCTGTTGTTGCTTGATAAGAGGTAATGCCTGTTTTTGAACAGTTAGCTGTAGCCACTGTTGTTGTTGCAATTTTTGAATGGCATACAAGTTCTCAAGGTTTTGCTCAAGAAGTTGCAATTGCTGTAACTTATCCTCAAATGTTTGGATTTTTCCTTGTTCCAGTTTAATCGTTCGTTCCAGTTGCTTTAACTGCTCAATTTTTTGATTAATCACTGGAACTTTACCTGTTTTTTTAAATAACTCGTTCGCCTCTTTATCCATTTTCTTTTCAAGAGCGGATAAGTGCTGGATGCCTGTTGTACCAGAAGCAAGAAGAAGATGTGTTAACTCCTCCTCAGACATTTTTTCAATGCCTTGAAGCTCATGCAATGAAAAAGAAAAAATGGATTCAAAGGAGGCTCTAGAATAGCCATATAATAGCTTTGCTAGCAGCTCATCCTGTCCCGTTGTGCCATCCTCAAGATAAACAGTGACATCACCTGCAGCTTTGCCCTTCACACGTTCAATGATGCATTGACCATGAATGGGATGCAATAATGTCAGTTGGCCGCCAAATTTCGTCGAAGCTTTGGGTTCATATTTGCGCTGTGTCTGCTGCCTTGTTGGAAAGCCAAATAACATTTGTAAAATAAATTGCTGAATTGTTGTTTTTCCTGCCTCATTTAATCCATAAAAAATAGTAACGCCTTCATTTAAGGAAATTGTCAGGTTTTCATGCTTACCAAAGCCATAAATTTGTATTTTTTTGATTGTCAGCATGTGCTTCACGCCCTTTGAATTTCTTCTGCCAATAGTGCCTGTGCACTGTGCGTTAGATTTTTCATGTCCTTTTCGGTTAAAGGTTCTATCAGCCTAGCGCCTCCAGCATACTGGTACAAGTCTTTTAGTATATCCTTCCAATCATTACTGTCCCATTGCTCCATTAAACTCACAACGGATTGCGTAGAAGCAGAATGTTCATAGTAAATTGAAGACTTTTGCAACACCATTTTTTGTACCCAACACATTGGCTCTAGACCCTCTTCCGCCTCTCGAATGGTCTCCAACCAAGCATCCACCGTTGCATGTTCAAACAAGGCTTCCGTTTGTTCATCAATATTTTTTAAATGTAGCTCAACTACTGATGCTCCCAAAGTAGTCCGATTGGCCGCGATTGCTTCTTCGCATCTTTTGAGTAATTCATTAGCATGTACCACATCCGTACAATCTACCTCTATCGTGCTATAAACAATGGCGGAGGTAGGGATAAAATCAAGTTCACAAGCTGCTTGGGATAAAGTCACATCATAGAAACCTTTTATTCCTTGTTCTTTACGATGACGACTTTGAATATTGCCTGGATAAACTATAGGAGGGTTTTGATGTAAGAGCTGTCGTTTATGAATATGTCCTAAAGCCCAATAATGATAGTTCTTTTCAAGCAGCTGCTGTTTTGTGAATGGAGCATACAAAGCATGTGAAGTATCGCTGGCCTCACTGCCGTGCAACATACCAATATGAATGGCATGAGGATCCTGAGCAATTGGATACGTTTCAATAACCGATTTCTTCAAATGGCGTTCACTATAGCTGAAACCGTATATACGGACCTGTTGACCGCGGATTTTTAACTGGACAACACTTGTCTCACTGGGCAATTCATAGACATTACTTGGTAAAGCAAAGCGTGTCCAAGTTCCCTTTAAATGATCATGGTTTCCATAGCTAATAATCACAGGAATATTGTGTTGAAAAAGCTTCTCCATTGCATCTTGAAATCTTCTTTGGGCTTGTAAACTGCGATTCTCCCCGTCATAAATATCTCCAACAATCAATAAAAAGTCAGGTTGCTCCTGAATCGCCCTCTGAATAATTTTATCGAAAGCATCAAAGGTACTTGATCGAATTTCCTTCAAAATGTGTTCAGGTAAGCCAAATAAGCCCTTAAATGGACTATCTAAATGTAAATCTGCCATATGAAAAAAACGAATTGCTGACATCCAATCACCTCAACTATAGATAATTCCCACCTTGGATAGTTACTATTAACTATCAACCAAAGCAGTAATATGATTACAAAACCGAATATTTGTTCTATTTTATCATACTTCACGATTTAAGAAAAATGGTATAACTGAAAAAATGCGTCGACTTACTTTTTCCACAATTTTCGTAATTTATCAAAAAGTTTACTAGTTTTACCGTGAAGTTTATAAATCTTCTATGTATAATAGATATATATTTAAGTAAAAGGGTGGGGTTTGTATGGAGAATTATCGTTTTACAGCTTTCGAAAAAACAGGGGAAACATTGTTTGATGAAACATGGACATTTGAAAATGATGAGACTGCTAAATTAAATGGTCAACAACAAATTGAAGAAAAAGGTGTTGCCAACAAAACTCATCGTCTTGTAAACGCATCAGGTAAATTAATTTTATTCCATGTTTAATAATTTGGAAAAGGCACGTAGGAAATCTACGTGCCTTTTCCTATTTTCATTTCCCTTCAAAGACAGGTGTTCTTTTCTCTACAAATGCATGAATACCCTCTAAATGATCTGTCGTTTTACGCATAGCTGATTGCCCTTCCGCTTCCATTACAAGGATATTTTCGAGTTGCGATAAATTTTGAGCATGTAGAATTTTTTTTGTCGTAATCATAGAAGAAATTGGTGAAGCAAGCATTTTACCAACAAGCTGATCTACCATTGCAAATACGGTGCCTTCCGGTGCAATATAATCAATTAACCCCGTATCTAATGCTTCTTTTGCTGTAAGAACCTTCCCTTCCCAAATCATTTGTTTAGCTTTAACAGTTCCTACACGCTCCTTCATAAAGAAGTGACCGCCCCCATCCGGAACCAGCCCTATTCCTATGAAATTCATAGCTAGCTTACTATTTTCACATGCCACAACAATATCTGCCCCTAGTGTTAAACTAAAACCAAGACCTGCAGATGCACCATGAACTGCCGCAATTACAATCATTGGTAGCTGATAATATGCTTTAACAATGCGTGTAAGATAAACCATCGCCTCATCAATATTTAGAGGCTTGTTTGTATCGAGCATCGCTTTAATATCGCCTCCAGCAGAAAAGACCTTCCCTTCTCCACGGATAACTAGTACCTGTATATTTTGTTCGTGTTGCAAAGCCTCAAAGCATTCAGCGAGTTCTCGCATCATAACATCATCCATAGCATTCATTGCCTGTGGACGGTTCAACGTTAAAGTTGCACGACGATCTAACATTTCTAAAGTAATCGTTGAAAATTCCATCTTCATTACCCCCAAATATGAATAGTCATTCACTATGTACTATTCGTGTTTTTTTAGAAAACTCCTCCTCCTCTAAGTAAATTTGCTCTTGTTATGCTATATTAAAGGACGAATATTGTTATAAAGGTGGTTACGTATTTTGACACAAAAAGACTATCGTATATTACTTTATTATAAATATATTACGATTGAAGACCCTCTAGTATTTGCTGAAGAACATTTAATGTTATGCCAAGAAATCGGACTTCTTGGCCGAATTTTAGTTGGTCATGAAGGTATTAATGGAACTGTTTCGGGGACTATTGAACAAACAGATGCTTACATGAATTATATGAAGGCGGACCCTCGATTTAGCGATATCATGTGGAAGATTGATGAAGCTGAAGGACACGCATTCAAAAAAATGCATGTTCGCCCTCGCCGCGAAATCGTCCACTTAGGTTTAGAAAATGATATCAATCCTTTAGAAATAACAGGAGAGTATTTATCTCCTAAAGAATTTATGGAACAAATGCAAGAAGAGAATACAATTATTATCGATGCACGTAATGACTATGAATATGATCTTGGTCATTTTAGAGGCGCAGTTCGCCCTGATATTGAAAATTTCCGTGACTTGCCAGCTTGGATGGAATCAAATAAAGCAGAATTCGCTGATAAAAAGATTTTAACTTACTGTACAGGTGGAATTCGCTGTGAAAAATTCTCTGGATGGTTAAAACGTGAGGGCTATGGAAAAAGCGTTGGTCAATTACATGGTGGAATTGCCACATATGCAAAAGATCCTGAAGTAAAAGGTCAACTCTGGGATGGGCAAATGTTTGTTTTTGATCATCGTCGTAGTGTGCCGATCAATCAAGTGGAGCATGTTGTTATTGGGGAAGATTATTTCACAGGCGAACCATCTGAACGTTATACGAACTGCGCTAACCCAGAATGCCATAAATTAATGCTATGTGAAGAAAAGCACGAAGCATTTTATATGCGTAGCTGCTCTGATGAATGCCGTCGTGCCAAACATAACTTCTTCGTTGAGGAGCATGGCTGGACTACAGAGCAAGTAGAAGAGCAAATCGTTAAAATTGCTGATGTTCAAAACGTGAATAGATAATGCTATTTTGATCAATTACTTGGCAAACACTAAACATTTTCGATCTATCAAAAAGAGCATCGTTCATTGCGATGCTCTTCCTTTTTATCAGAATATAATTGGCATTACCCTTGCGCTAAGAAGCGCCCTACCTGCCTACCACTAAATAAACAGCCCCCGACAAAGGTCCCTTCTAAAGCACGGTAGCCGTGTACACCACCGCCACCGAAGCCACTTACTTCGCCAGCAGCAAATAATCCTGGTACAGGCTGGCCATCCATTCCTAACACAGCACCATCTAAATTTGTTTGTAAGCCCCCTAAGGTTTTTCTTGTTAAAATATTTAAACGTACAGCAATTAAAGGCCAATTTTTAGTATCTAAAATTTTATGTGGTTTGGCAACACGTACCAACTTATCCCCTATATAATTTCTTGCACCGTGAATGGCGTTCACCTGTAAATCCTTAGTAAACTTATTGTCCATTTCTCGGTCCCTTGCTAAAATTTGCTCTTTAATTTTCATAAAATTAAGTAGTTCATTCCCCGCTAGTTTATTCATTCCATCTACTAGCTCTTTTAAATCATTTGCAATCACAAAATCCTCGCCATGATTTTTAAAGGCTTGGATAGGAGCAGGTGGTCCAGGCATTATCCTTTTTAAAACATCGCCAATGCTTTTATTTGTTAAATCTGGATTTTGTTCTGAGCCAGATAGAGCAAATTCTTTCTCAATAATTTTTTCAGTTAGAATAAACCAGGAGTAATCAAAGCCTGTTTTTTGAATCGTTTCTAATGTGGTGAGCGTGTCGAATCCTGGGAAGTTAGGCGCATGAAATCGATTACCTTCTGCATCAAACCATAAGGAGGAGGGACCGGGTAAAATTCGTATTCCATGATTGGGCCAAATCGGATCCCAGTTTTTTAATCCTTCGGTGTAATGCCACATACGATCGCGATTAACAATACGTCCCCCTGCATGCTCTGTAATTTCTAGCATTCTACCATCTACGTAAGCCGGGACACCACATATCATATTTTTAGGGGGAGTCCCTAATCGTTCTGGCCAATTTTTTCTCACTAAATCAAAATTTGCCCCAATACCACCGCTTGCCACAATAACGGCTGCAGCCTCATAAGAAAATTCTCCGACTCCTAATCTCGAACTTTTTTCACCTCGATTAATAAAGGTTTCTGCTAGCACAGTCCCACTAATCCCCATGATATTTCCATCTTGTTGAATAAATTCATCCACACGATGTCTTGGTTTAAAATCAATAAAGCCTTCTTTTATTGCCTTCTTTACTTTATCCACAAACGGCTTGACTATCCCTGGCCCTGTACCCCATACAATATGAAACCTCGGCACTGAATTACCGTGTCCACCAGCAAGTGAGCCACCTCTTTCTGCCCAGCCAACAACAGGAAAAAATTTAATACCCTTCGTCTTCAACCAATCGTATTTTTCACCAGCAGCAAAATCGACGTAGGCTCTTGCCCATTTATATGCCCAGGAATCTTCATCTTCTAAACGATCAAAGCCTGCTGTCCCTTGCCAATCTTGCCATGCCAGCTCCTTACTATCCTTAATACCAAGCCTTCTTTGTTCAGGAGAATTCACCAAAAATATGCCACCAAAAGACCAATATGCCTGTCCTCCCATTGAATTTTCAGGCTCTTGATCTACTAAAAGAATTTTCTTCTTTGCATCGACTAACTCACAAGCTGCCACTAAGCCTGCAAGTCCAGCACCGACTATTGCAACATCGTACTTCATTACTACACCCCCAAATCAATCATCCTAAACTAAAATTCTTCTCCTATAGTCTATTTACCTTCTAAAACTTAAAGTTTTGTCTAAAATGTGACAACATAAAATGTTCGCCTTCTTTTATGAGTGCAATCAAGTTCTAGCATAAATCATCTAATTAATTCCATTTAATTACCATATAATATTTCCACTATACTCTTCATGGAATCCTGATAAGATCGGACTTTTCAAATATCGTTAGCGCTTTCATTGTACATCCCATAAAGACGAACATTTATCTCAACAAATACTTAAATAGTTCGCTTTTAATTATTTATCTGACTTTCGAAGTCCATGTTTTTTTAATTTTTTTGAAAAAATGTTGACAAAGGTGAACAATAGGGATTATGATGTTAACAAATTTAATCACAGAAAAATATAACGAGGGAGACATACTAGTCGTAAGAAAATCCAAAGAGAGCTGATGGTTGGTGCAAATCAGTGATTTCTACGATAATAGTTCCACTCCTAAATAGTTAAGCTGAACAATCTAAAGTAAGCTTATCCGTCCCATGCACGTTACGCATATTGCTAAGACTGCAAGAATAGTTTTTTCTAGCAGTGATTAAGGGTGGTACCGCGAACTAATGTTTTTTATAGCCTTTCGCCCCTTACAACACAATAACTGTGTTTGTAAGGCGTGAAAGGCTTTTTATATTGTTTTCGATTTGGAAAGGAGATTGTTTGCATGTTGTAAAATGTTTGAATTTTACAAATTTCAGACTGTCGTAGATAAAGCCACAACCAATTTTTATTAAAAAGGAGCTAATTATAATGATTATTGCCACAAAAACAATTAACGTATTTATTGCTGATCCACTAAGTGATGATGGTATTTTCCCATTACGCCAAGAAAAAGATTTAGATTTAAACATTATCGTAGACACAGGCCTAGCACCTGAAGAATTAATCGCTAAAATTGCAGATGTAGATGTATTACTAGTTCGTTCTCAAACTACTGTGACACGCGAAGTGATTGAAGCAGCAAAAAGCTTAAAATTAATCGGTCGTGCTGGTGTAGGTGTCGATAATATTGACCTTGCTGCTGCCACAGAACATGGCATTATCGTTGTCAACGCACCAGATGGTAACACAAATTCTGCTGCTGAACATACAATTGCAATGATGACATCACTTGCACGTCATATTCCACAAGCTTTTAATACATTAAAAAATGGGAAATGGGACCGTAAATCTTATGTTGGTGTAGAGCTTAAAAATAAAACTTTGGGTGTTGTGGGCTTTGGGCGAATCGGTGTTGAAGTTGCTTATCGTGCAAAAGGTCAACGTATGAATGTTATGGCATATGATCCTTTCCTAACTGATGAGCGCGCAAAAGAATTAGGTGTCACAAAGGCGACAGTTGAAGAAATTTGTGAAGCAGCTGAGTTCATTACTGTACACACACCACTTCTTCCCGAAACACGTAATCTCATTAATAAAGAAAAATTTGCGTTGATGAAAGATGGCGTACGTATCATCAACTGTGCACGTGGCGGTATAATCAATGAGGATGATTTATATGATGCCATCGTAGCAGGAAAAGTAGCAGGTGCTGCCCTAGATGTATTTGTTTCTGAACCAGCAACAGATCATAAGCTTCTTACTTTACCTCAAGTAATCGCAACACCTCACTTAGGTGCATCTACGATTGAAGCACAGGAGTCTGTAGCTGTGGATGTATCAAATGACATCATCAAATTTTATAAAACGGGCACTGTGACGAATCCAGTGAATATGCCATCTATTCCGAAAGAACTTCTTGCACAAGTTGAACCTTTCTTTGAATTAGCTGAAAAACTTGGTTCATTCTTATCACAAGTGACGACAGAGCCTGTAAAAGAAATCAACTTATCTTATGCTGGCGAAGTAGCAAACTATGATGTTCGTCCATTAACTTCAAATGCATTAAAAGGTTTATTAGCTAAAAACCACGGTAATCACGTAAATGATGTCAATGCTCGCTACCTATCTGAACGTATTGGCATGAAAATTATTGAGCATAAAACGACAACTGCCAAAGGCTTTACAAGCTTAATTACGATTGAAATTATTACAGCAAACGAAACGCATACAGTAGCTGGTACGTTATTAAACGGTTTAGGTGCACGTATCGTAAAAGTAGAGGACTATGTGGTGGATGTTATTCCACAAGGGCATCTTCTTTATATTAAAAACACTGACAAACCAGGTGCAATTGGTCGTGTAGCAACTAAACTAGCAGAAAAAGATATCAACATTGCAACCATGCAAGTTGGTCGAGCACAAGTTGGTGGTACAGCCGTTATGATGCTTACGATTGATAATGTTGTAACAGACGAAGATTTAGCATTTGTGGCACAGCTTGAAAATATCGATGAAGTAAAAGCTATTAATCTATAATGTTTAAAGCGATAGGCAGAGAGTTTCGACTCTCTGCTTTTTCTTTTTTGCTAAAATGATTTTTGAAAGGGTATCGTCTTTAAGGACGAGGAGGTGCACAGATTGGAAATCAGAATGATATTTTACTTACCCCTTTTAAATACTTGTATGGCTTAGAACTACTGCACGTAACCTAGCGATCATTAGTGCCGAAAAAGGTTTATTCAATTTGTTCCCTTTTTTCAGCAATATGTGGAGCAAACATATCCCTCTTCTCATTAATTCGGTCTCTATCTTTTACAGCATATTATTCATGTTGTTATTATTTATTCTTTCTGTATACTCTACTCCATTATGCAAATCTATTATCGTAAAAAAACTGTGAGCCTCTCGATTATCTACTAACCAGTATTCTTATTGCTATAGCTTTAACATGCTTATACTTTGCACTTACTGACTATTATTTAAATGCTTCTATCTAAAAAAATGTACTGCTTCCTCGAAAGGAGCAGTACATTTTTTATAGCTTATTCACTAGTTCCAATAGGGCTGTCAGCGAGTTTACCTCATAAGTAGGTGTCACAGCTCCGTCGGCAACATTATTTTCACGATTAATCCATACATTTGGCATTCCAACTCGAGAAGAACCTAAAATATCAGTATTGAGATTATCGCCAACCATAATTGCATTATCCGCTGTAATGCCGGCTCTCTCCATAACATGCTCAAAAATGGAAGCGTCAGGCTTACCTTTTCCAAAGTCTCCTGAGATAATAATATGATCAAAATACGGAGCTATTTCTGGCGTAATTTCTAGTTTTAAATTTTGCAGACTAGGTGCGCCATTGGTAAGTAAAACAAGCTGGTACTTCCCTTTCAATTCGTCTAACACAGTAAATGTATCTTCATATAAAAATGGTGAGGCTTTGCGTTCAGCCACAAAGCGTTCTCCTAGCTCTGCTCCGAATTTCGCATCCTCTATACCAAGAGCAGCTAAACCTTTTGTCCATGCTGCCGTACGATAGCCCGGAACAAGCCCTTTCATAGTTTGGAAAGATTCAGTAGGGTCATCAAAAGTTCCCCATAGTCCTTCGAAAGGATTAATGCCAATTAAAACTGTATAGTCGTATGTTTCATAGCCTTCGTATAACGCACGAGCCTCTTGACGAACTGCTTCCTCTAGCTCAGCAGAATTCACATTATGTATCGTAGCAGCATAGTCACATGTTTTTTCAAAAGCAGTTTTAACTGATTTTTTATCCCACAGTAATGTATCATCTAAATCAAAAATAATAGTGTTTATCGACATTTTGTCCGCTCCTAGCTCCTGATTAATACTATTATTTTAGCATATTTTCAAAATATTTAGGATAACAAATTATGTCCAATTCCTCTCAATATTCAATACACCTAAATATCTTTGCACCCATCTACAGAAGGCTTAAGGACATTGCTGAATCACGATAAAAACAAGCTGTGAGTAACTTCCTCACAGCTTGTCATCTATTATTTATGTTTATGACGCAAACGGTCCATTAAATTCTGGATATCTACTCTTTTTTGTTCCGTTTCTTCCTTTAAAATTTCAATATGGTAAATGCCATCTTTTTCTTCTATTTGCACATAATCTCCTACAAGCACTGGCTTGTTCATGGCTGACTGTAAAATAATGATTTGCTCTTCTTCCTCTGGATACTTTAAAAAAACAGCATAACCATCCTCAATCCGATCTAAAACATATTTAGTCGAGCTCACTAACAAGTTCCCCTTTCTCATTCCGTAATTGTGCAGGATCTCCATCGTTTAGCCAAATCTGTTTAGTTGTCCATTTTAAATAATTTTGCCCTTCTCGTGCATTGGTTCCACTTGTAATATAAATGATTTTACCAGGCTGTAATGATACATTAGGAAAATTAAAAACTTGATTACCCTCTATCGAAATAAGCTGCCATTCGTTTAACGAAACTGCTTGTTGTCCGTTATTTTTAATGCCTACAATTTCTGTCACTAAATCTTTGCTGATGATCTCAACAGCTGATGTTGATGATTCTTCTTTGGATGGTTCTTTTGGGGTTACTGCTCGAGAAGTTTCATTTCCATTTACTGAATAGTTTACCCCATCTGTTGACACAGTAATCGTTCCTAAGTCAGCAGTGGCATAGATTTTACTACCAATCGCTTGCAATCGATTCACTACTTCTGTATGAGGATGTCCATATTTATTATCTTCACCATAGCTTAATATAGTGACTTCTGGCTTCACAGCACGAATGAAATCTTCTGAGCTACTTGTATTAGAACCATGATGCCCTGCCTTCAGAACAGTTGCGGTCACATCATTTTGCATCATTTCTTTTTCTAATGCTATGCCAGCATCCCCTGTTAATAAAAAGGATATGTGGCCATAAACCATTTTTAAGACAATCGAAGCGTCATTATTATCCGTTGCATGTTCATTTGCATTTAAAACCTTCACCGTTACATCTTTATCAAATTCAATAAGGTCACCTTTTTTGGGCACATAATAAGGTATATTTTTTTCATCAATCAACATCAGCATTTCTTCAAAAGTTTGAGAGGTATGTACTTTTCCTGAATCATAGAATTGCTCAATAGGGATTGAATTTAACACCGGGATGAGCCCACCGATATGATCAGCATCTGGATGTGTCGCCACTACCATATCAAGTTTGCTCACACCCAGGTCCTTTAGATAAGAAACTACCTGCTGTCCTGCGCTTTTCACACCTCCATCTACAAGCATTGTCTTACCATTTGGTGATTCAATCAATATAGAATCCCCTTGTCCCACATCAATAAAATGAACTCTCATATCATGACCAGCCGTCACAGGGACTTGCTCTGTTTTAACTGCTTCTGTACACCCTGCTAATAAAAAAATACAAAGGAGCAATACTATTAATTTTTTCATTCTACTAACTTCCTTTCTATCTTTCTATTATACAAAAAAGAGAGCTTGCCATGCGGCTGCTCTCTTTGTACTTTAAACAAATATCCACCATAAAATCATTGTAATAATGATTGTGACAATACCTTGTAGTAATGTGGCTACTGTTTGTGCTTTATAAGCTTGAGTAACTTCCATTCCACTATACTGTGTAATTACCCAGAAGAAACTGTCGTTCACATGGCTAACCGTCATTGCACCAGCTCCAATGGCCATCACCACTAATGCTAATGGTACAGCACCCTCAATACCAAGCGTCACAAGCATTGGTGCTACTAAAGTAGAAGTAATAACAAGTGCTGTGGTAGAAGAACCTTGGGCTGTTTTTAAAGCAGCCGCTACAATAAACGGTACAAGAAGGAATAAAGTACCTGATGCAAACATCCCTAAATCCATTTCCTGTAGCATTTCTCCAACACCAGCATTTTTAATGACTGTCCCAAATGAACCGCCAGCTCCTGTAATGAGTAGTATAGGAGCTGCATCTTTTAAACTTTCACCAATCCAACCTGATAATGTCGTTTCACTGATTTCAGGTAATAACAAAAAGGCAGCCGCTACCCCTAAAAATAAAGCTACTGTTGGTGAACCTAAAAATTTAAAAATGGTATTGAATGTTGACTCTGGATCGCCAACTAATGAAGCTATCGAGCCAAGTCCAATTAAAACAATTGGTAGGACAATTGGTAAAAAAGCTTTAAATGTTGAAGGCATTTTGCCAAAGGATTTAATGACTTCCTCATAATCTAATGCGTCAACCTCATCTTCAGGTACTCTAATCTTAGTTGCTACTTTTACTGACCACATATAGCCTACAAATGTTGCTGGTATCGCTACTAATAACCCAATGACAATAACTGTTCCTAAATAATCTGCCGCTCCAATATTCCCTGCTGCTGCGATAGGTCCTGGGGTTGGCGGTACTAATACATGTGTCGCAAATAAGCCTGTCGCTAGAGCTACTGCCATTGAAGCAATTGTTACGTTAGCCCGCTTTGCTAATGATTTTTGCAAACTCGATAAAATAATAAAACCAGAATCACAAAATACTGGGATAGACACAATATAACCAATTAAAGACATCGCAAGTTGTGGACGCTTCGGACCTACAATTCGTAAAACCACTTCTGCCATTCGATAGGCAGCGCCTGATTTTTCTAAAATTAAACCTATAATGGTCCCAGCAATAATCACTAAACCGATGCTTGTCATTAGACCACCAAAACCAGTGTTAATACTTTCTACAACTGTTAATAGCGGCATTCCTGAAGCAATACCAACGAATAAAGCACTAATTAATAACGCCAAAAATGGATGAAGCTTTAACTTGGCTGTCCCCAATACAACAAACAATACCCCTATTAAAATAATGATGAACAACATCTAGTCATCCCCCTTTTGTATGTAACGCTCAATGATTCTCTTTGTTTTTAAGCGAATAAAGCGAGCAGGTTCTTGCATTGCCTGCTGAGTAGTGATCTCCTCATCGACTAATGACTCCACAACGCTAAAATACTTTTGAAGTGTGGGCCTAGCCTTAATATCGATTCCCCCAGACAATAAAACCGCATCTACTTGCGCTAATTCAGCTGCTTTCGCTACCCCTAATGGTGCCTTTCCATGTAATGTTTGGAGATCTGATTTTCCCTCACCCGTTATCACTAACTGTGCATCTGCTAAATGACCCTGTAACTGTACAGCATCTATTACAATATCGATGCCTGCATGAAAGTTCCCTTTTAAAAATGCGATTAACGCTCCTCCCATACCTCCAGCAGCTCCCGCCCCTTTGTAATCGTGCAATCGAATAGAAAACTGTCGTTCCACGATATTCGCAAAATGCTTTAAACAGTTATCAAAATGTTCAACTTGATATTCCTGCACACCTTTTTGAGGGCCGAAAACGGCTGTTGCTCCTCGTTCACCAATGAATGGATTATCCACATCACAAGCAATGGTAAATAGCGCATCTGCTAATCTAGCATCAAGTCCGCTAACATTGATGGCAGCTAATTGCAATAGATTGGATATTCCATTCTCTAAATCTGAACCATCTTCTTTCGTAAACCGCACACCTAATGCTTTTAGCATGCCAATACCTGCATCATTAGTGGCACTTCCACCTATACCGATAATAAATTTTCTAAAACCTCTATCGAGTGCAGCCCTGATTAATTGACCTGTACCATACGATGTGGCAAACTCGGGATTTTTTTCATCGTCTTGCAACAACATGATGCCAGATGCCTGGGCCATTTCAATAACACACGTTACTTTATCACCCAAAACACCATACTGTGCCTGAATGACTCTTCCTATTGGATCTAGTACATCCACTGTAAAATATTGACCACCCGTAGAGGCAATAAGTGAATCAAGTGTCCCCTCCCCACCATCTGCAACAGGTAGAATGATTGTTTCAATTGATTGATCTACATCCAAAATTCCTTTCTGTATTGATTTCGCTACTTCAACTGCTGACAGAGTACCCTTGAAGGAATCTGGACTAATAATGACTTTCATACAATACCTCCACTTATGTCGTCCATTGACATTTACGTAAATTTTCAAATTCCTAAGTTAAGCGCTTACAATTTATTATAATGACAATAAATTCAGAAAACATTATAATTGAAGTACAATTTATCTGTCCTATAACAGACTGTTTTTTATCCGAGGTGTATAAACATGTTGACAAAAAAATTAGCAGAAGAAATCGTCCATCAAACAATGTTGCGCTTACGTCACAATATTAACGTCATTAGCCCTACCGGTGTCATTTTAGCCTCTGGAGATAAGATGAGGGTGGAAGATATTCACGAGGGTGCGCTTTATGTAGCACAAACAAAACAAACGTTGATTATCAATGAAGAGAATATAAGATTGTATCCAAACACAAAACCAGGCATTAATATGCCTATTATGTATCAAGATGAAGTAGTAGGCGTTATTGGTATAACTGGAGATTCAGAGGATATGCTTGAAATCGCCAACCTTGTTCAACTAACAACAGAGATTATGACACATCAAGCACTCGTTGAGTCTAAAAGCGAGTGGCAGCGGAAAAATAACGACTACATATTCGAGGCACTTGTTCATGGAAGTAAGCTAGATGCTACATTAAATGAACGAATTCAAAAATTACCCTTCTCACTAATAGCACCCTTCCAAGTTATTTTATTGAGTTTAAATGAAACATCTTATTTAGAAAATACGATACCATTCTTTTTTGAAGATTTATTTTATAGACAGCCCATTCTAGCTGGGCATAGCCAATTACAGGAATACTATATTCTACTGACTAATTGTCAAGAACTAAGTTGTCGTCCTATTATAAAAGCTCTACGTAAGAAAAAACAAAAGCTACCTTCCTTGCAAATTGGTATTGGTCCCGTTGTGCAACATCTTTCCCAACTATCCTATAGCTATCAAGGGGCAAAAACTGCACTAGAATTTGCTACCCTCCATAACGAGCTTACTTTTTTTGAAGATGTAGAGTTATTTTCGCTTTTTAAGCATCGAGAATCAGAGGAAGTACAGGCTTTCCATCACCGAATACTTAAAAATATTAACGCAAAACAGCTTGAAACATTACAATCGTTTTTTGACTGCAATTTACAGTTAAAGCTTTGTGCGCAACATCTGAACATTCATCGTCATACACTTGCATATCGATTAAATAAGATAAGAGAGTTAACAGGCTATGACCCACAATATTTCGAAGATGCAGTTATATTAAAAATGGCGTGTACATTACGAACTCTATAATCAATAAAGGCAATCTGAACAAATCAGATTGCCTTTATTTTATACTTTGTATAATTCATCTAAAAACTCGATTTTTTTCCCAATAGCCTCTTCAAAGGTCATAATATATGCTGCTGGATCTTTTGGGTTGTGGAATTGTGTGATTTTTCCTGTGTCAGGATGAACAAATTTAGAAGATGCCCCACAACCAATTCCTAAAATTGTTTGTACTTCTTCCATAATAACAATATTATAGATACTTTCTTCACCAGCTTTACTATAACCAACATTTTCTAGGTTACCTAAAATATTTTTTTGACGATATAAATAATATGGAACATAATCATTTTCCTTTGTCCAAACTTGTGCCATTTCCATCATTTCAGCAACCGTATCACGATCCGCTACTTTATATTTATCTTTATTACGAGTCATCTCAGATGCGCGTTTAAATGATAGCGTATGGACAGTCAACGATTCAGGCTGCATTTTAGCAGATTCCACTAATGAATGCTGGAATTCCTCAATACCTTCATTCGGTAACCCAATAATGAGGTCCATATTTATATTGTTCATACCTGATTCACGAGCAAGCCAAAATTTATCAATTGTTTCTTGTACCGTATGATGACGCCCGATTGCTTTTAACGTCTCATCTGTATAGGATTGTGGATTAACACTAATACGATCAATTCCCCATTTTTTAAGCACTTCTAATTTTTCAGGTGTAATCGTATCTGGTCTTCCCGCTTCAACTGTAACCTCTCGAATTGTTTCAGGATTTGGGAATGACTCATACATCGTTTGATATAAGGAGTCCATTTCATCTGCTTCAATTGAAGTTGGTGTACCGCCCCCCCAATAAATAGAGGTGATTTTCATATTATTGTTCTTCAGCCATTTACCCATTTCACGTAATTCAATATGCAATCCATCTAAAAATGTAGTGACACGACCTTGCTTACGGTTACTACCTATCGCATAGGCAGGGAAGGTACAATAGGCGCATTTCGTTGGACAAAATGGAATACCGATATAAACACTGATCTCTTGCCCAATTTGATCAATATCTGGAATAGTTACTAATTGTCGTTCCACAATATCCTTTAAAAGTGCCACCTTCTCCGCAGACAAGCGGAAATCTCGAATTAATAGTTCAGCAATCTCTCGCTCACTTTTTCCCTCTTTTCTAAATTTATGATAGAGCTTAGTCGGACGGACTCCCGTTAAAATACCCCATTGTTGATGCACCCCTGTATGCTGCTCTAGAACATCTAAAAACACATGAGATAATGCACGTTTCATTCGAATATTGAGCTCACGACCAGTTGCGACTGACTCGTATTTTATGCTGTAATCATTTGTATATTGTTTTCCATCTACAGTTAATATGGCTTTTGTAGCTATAGAAAAGTTGTCTCCAACCTGATACGCAAATGAAACTGACATATCTGCACCCTCTGGCTCCACTCTCAGTTTGGAATCCTCAAAAAATAAATTCGCTATATGATTTAATACGCGAATCCAATCCTCAGGATATTTTTGATCTATGTGAATAATTTTCATATTGTTTCGCTCTCTTCTTTTCTTATTCCATATATATTGCAGATTTAAGTTTAACAAATTTCTATGACTTTAAGCAAAGTAACAATTAGAAACTATAAATAACAGAATATTCAGTCTAAATATAGACAAACTATTTTTTTGTCATTATAATTTTTTACAAAAGGTGGTGTTGATAGTGTTTCTTTTAAAAAATAGTAACCGTCCATCCATTTCTAGCTTTATTCATCAAGTAGAAGTAGCATTCCACCATTTTGACTTAGAACGATGTGACGAAAAAACATTGTATGTCACGGTATTATTTAAATATGGTACACATAACGTTCTTTTTGACTTTATCTACATCATTGACCAACAAGAAATTTATGGAGCTGTTTCTATCAACAAGCACTACGAGAAAGCAAGGGTATTTATTGAACAGCACTTCCAGCAATTTTTACTGTATTCAGATGAAATGATATTAGCTAAAAACTTTATGAAAACTACTTCTTTCAAGCAATGCCTACAGCAATTTGCGAAAAGATATCCGACTTTCATTTCTCCCAAATAGTCTCTTAAAAATACAAATAGTATGCCAACTTTTCTTGGCATACTATTTCCACTTTTATTTTAAATATTCTTCAATGAACTCAACAGGAACATATGTCTTCGTATCTTTTAGTGTTGGTGCCACTGTCAGTGTACGTATTGCCTTGTTATAACCAAACGTTTTTTCTCCACGTGTGATTGTATAAGATACGTTGCCTTTAGTTAGGATGGCACCTTTACCTGTTGCTTCTACTTTATAGCCAAGCTTTTCAGCAATACTACGTAATGGCACCATTGTTGTCCCTGCTTCTCCATAAAAATCAGTGGCGATGATGTTATCAATGTCTTCATCTACTGGATTCAAAGAGCCTTCCGGATAGTCCTCAAGAACGATTACTTTAGATGGCGTTGTTTGTGCTGGAATACTCTTAGTAGATGCAGTATAAAAAACAACTAGATACTTCTCAGCTAAATCCTTTGCCGTTACATTTTCACCTTTTGCGTTTAGTAGCTCCGTTTCTTTACCAATATTTAATTTTAAAATATCATACGTGTTTGTTAAATCCTCAAAGAAATAATCCACTTCCACAAAGCCAACATCTTTCGATTCTACAATGACAACTTCTGGATTGAATTGCGGCGGATAGATATATTTTTGTGGTTTATTAGCAAATGTATAAGCGACTACCTTATCACCTTCTTTAAGCTCCACTTTCTTACCAGTATTGTCAAACACAAGTGTGTCTTTAGTAATTTCTAGTACATTCGTTTGCTCTCCGTCTTTTACAGTGTAATATGTAATGTCTTTACCAACACGGACATCTTCAACCGTACCATGCGTATCATTGAAAATGTGGACTGGATCAATTTGAATTTGTGGAACCTCAACTTCAGCATTATGCTCATTTGCCGAAGCTATCGGCATTACAGCACTTCCCATTAATAATGCAGACAAAGCTGCTGGTGCTAACTTTTTCATGTACATAAAATATCTCTCCTTATTGTTTGAGTTCATAGGAGTAGTAGTTTCAAGATGGAAAAAGTTTCATTTCTTATAGAGAAATTTATAAGAAAGAGGTGACAGTAGCCACTGACACCTCATTTCAATCATTCTTTTACCATTTCCCTCAAACCAGTAATATCTATGCCGTTTAAAGCTTGTGTAGCAAGACGGTCTGTTTCTGAATTATCCTTACGCGATATAAGCTGGTAATCAGGTTGAATATTAAGTTGTGCTAATTTGGCATCAATTTTATCTGCCCAGCCCGCTAAATCCTTTTCTAACGCTGGCCATTCCCCACTTAATTGATTGATGACTACTTGGGAATCTCCTTTGAATTGGACAGGCAAATGGTGGACATTTAGTAATTCGAGCTCCACTAAACCTAAATAAAACGCAGCATATTCTGCTTCATTGTTAGTTTTGAGCTCAGATGAAAAAGCATTTCGTCTTAAACGATAGGGTTTACCATTTTGTTCATAATAAATGGCACATCCTAACCCTGCCTGTCTTGTTCCACGATCAAAGCCACCATCGAAATAGACAATAATATTATGTGGTTCCGTATCTATTTCCTTTAAATAGGTTTTTAGTTCTTTTACTGTCCAACTTGTATCCTGGCGATCTATACAATGAATTGAGCTTACTCTCCCCGTCTTTTCCATATCCTCTGCTAGTAATAGCGCTTGTGCAGCAGGCATTTCTTCTGAACGTAAAACAGTTTTTGCTCCTTTCGGTGTTTTATAGGTCCATTCAATGATTACATGCATAGTAATAACCTCCAATACTATTGACTGGTGTATATAAAGTAAAAACGTGCTCCGACTAGCGGATACACGTTTTCTTCTTACTTGTTATATGTGCAATTCCTAGGACAATTATTCCTTACTATATGGGTATTTTATTGAATTCCTTCATATAGGCTTTGAATTGGCTTTATTAAAATGCGATTCACTTCTTCAATGACTTTACTTAGTTTCATTTCTGCCTCTAACATAGCAGAAATCTTTTCATTTTGCTGTGCAAGTTGAGATGCTTTTTGAGCATAAACAAGCTCATCCTCCAATAAATCCTCTCCAGCTAGTTGTTTCTTTTGTAATTCAATTTGGATTTTACGGAAGTTTTTAAAGACATTTAATGCCTCTTCATCATTCTTTACAACTTCAACCGCCGTTTGTAAAGCCTCAAATTCAGGAATCTTACGGAAAGTTGCTTCTAGCGCATTAATGTCATTATAAATATTAATCATTTATACAATCTCCTTTTTAAATAAAGTAAACAATTAAACCTTGCACAATTCCAATCAATCCACCAAGAACTGCACCTAATACGGTAATCATTTTAAATTCACGTTTTGAAATACCTAATACAAGTTCCTCTAATTTTTCTACAGGGAATGAATCAACTTGCTCACGAACAACCTCTTGTAAGTTTAAACGTTTTAGTACATCCTCTAGTTTTTCCTCTGCCTTTCCAAAAGCTTTTTCTATAACTTGTGGAATGACCGAATTTTTCATCCACTCGTTTCCTTCAGGCCAGTAATAGGATATGGGATGATTTAACCGTTCAGCGACAGCTAATTGCTCTTTTACATACGTCTGTAATTTCGATAAAATCGGATCAAACTGTATGTCTTGTAAAAAGTCTATGGCTGGTCTGTCTTTTAATTTTTCCCATTCTTGTGTAAATATTTTCGTTAATAGCGTTGACGTACCTGGCGCTTGTAAAAATTTCACGAGCTCACGTTGAACTTTTCCAACAAGGGACGATGAATCACCTAAAAACATATTGATCATACCACCAAGTGACCCTTTTGATGATAAAAAATCATCAATCATCGCTTTAATTGTCATTTCGCCTTCAGGTGATAAAAAGTAATCCTCACCTTTTTCTAGTATATGACGTACAGCTACAGGAATTTTGGCATCAATAGTATCTTGAATATCAGCAGATAGCAGTGCACGAATTGATTTTGTTGATAGTGTATTCTTTACTGACGCAAATTGTCCCTCAACAATCGCTTCAACTTTCTGCTCAATGGTAGCCGGCATATGGGCAAAGCCCGCTAAGTTTAGCCAATCTTGAATGGTTTTATCGTTGGTAAAGATGGTTTCTTCAACCTTAGTTTGCACAAATTGTTCTACCTTTTCCTGAATATCCTTCGAGAAAAATTTCTTTCTAAATGTTTCAGGAGTTAATAAATAATTGACAACGGTAAGACCAAGCTGTTTTGCTAATTCATCGCGTCGTTTTGGAATAAGACCTGGTGTAAATGGAACGCGCCAGTTTTTAATATATATTGCATTATGTGGACGAAAAAGCATTTTGATGGCCAAATGATTAGTTACGCCTCCGATTGCTGCGCCAATAATCGCCATAAAAAGTAATGTCACGATGAAATTATCCATTAGTATCCTCTCAATTCAATTGTATTCACGATTGGCGTTTTTTGTCGCCTTCTGCACTCATTATAGCAGAGCAATGATTTTCAACGAAAGAAATACCCCCTTTAGATTTCAAGATAAAAGTGAATAGTTGCAAAATTACCATTATCCTTGAATAATATGAACTACATAATATAGAAATGAGGTTTGATGATGATTCAGCATTTCAGTTTTAAACCATTATTTGAAAATACTCAACTTCCAGGGTGGACCATTTCATTTTTTTATCAACGTGAACGATTCGCTGCTGAATATTTAAAAGATGGCACTATTCAATGGACAGGACCAACGCCACCAAACGAAGAAGATGTTAAAAAAATGATTCATGAGCTTATGTTATTTCATGTGTACGATTAAAAAAAATAGTATATTTTTCGCTAAATCTCCACATAAAAATACCTATTTTTACTATATATAGCACGTCCTTTATGCCAATTATGTTGATACATGTTGAAATTCCTATATTTTTCTTATACATTTAGGATAGCAACTTAATAGTATATGTTTTTTATGCAGGGGGCCATTTCAATGAGTAAAGTCACGCTTTCAGATGACTTAAATAGTTATAATTCAAAAGCATTAGTACGTGTAAAAGTAAAAGAATTTTTTTCTGAATTTTCAGCCAAAATATTCGAATTAGCTGACGAAGCCGGTATCTTAAATAGCAAAAAATTTGAAGCCATTTCTGGCTTTAAAAGCGATTTCTATAACGAATATTGCAGTCAATTAAAAGGTTTCTTTGACTCTTCTGCTAGCACTTTTGGTAAAAAGTCTATTAAAACAATGTATTTTACTTATGATGGTAAAAACTACGTTTTAACTCAGCAAGGTATTACGGAAAAAGCACCTGTAACCATAGCACCGTTTACGGGTGAATTACCTTTGAAAGAATCTTTTCATGATGTTGAGAAGGCATGTTTAAAATTGCGCTTTCAACAGGAATAAATCAATAAATATAGAAGGAGCAGTCTCAAATTGTTGAGACTGCTCCTCTTTTTTCCAACACTTTTCCTGCTGTTTATTGGGTCATAAAAAAGAGGAGTCTCAATTGATTGCTGAGGCTCCCCTTTAGCTATAAAAAATAATTCATTTAAAAAAATCCGCAAGTAAAAGCACTCTTGAGATTTTTGACGTGTCGGTTTATATGAGATGCAAAATGCTTCTTTCCTTAAACAAACTATCTTTGCTCAATTTTAAGTTAGCATATAGCAATGACGTTTTCAATCACTATGCTTTTGAATCTAGTTACTTTTTCAAATAGGAATTGAAAAACAACTGAAAAAGTTGTTGTCAATATTTGTGTTTTTCTTTTAAATAATTTATTATTGAAACATCCAACAATTTTTTAAATCATAGGAGGTGTACACTTTGTTTACTTCCCTCATTTGGGCGGGAACAAAGGAATTATTTGGACGGAGACATATTGGAGATAACCATTAGGTTGGCGGCATTCGCCCTACTAATTATAATGACAGGATTTTTCGTTGCAACTGAATTTGCAATCGTTAAAGTGAGAACTACCCGCATTGATCAATTGCTCGCAGAAGGGCATAGAAAAGCGAGAAATGCAAAACGTGTTGTTTCAGATTTAGATGAGTACTTATCAGCATGTCAGTTAGGTATTACCATCACTGCACTCGGTTTAGGTTGGTTAGGTGAACCTACATTCGAAATTATTTTGCACCCAGTGTTTGAATTTCTAAATTTGAATGGTAGTATTACATCTATCCTTTCATTCATACTTGCATTCTCAATCGTAACGTTTATGCATGTTGTTATTGGGGAATTGGCGCCAAAAACATTAGCCATCCAAAAAGCAGAATTTGTCACATTAAACCTTTCTGGCCCATTAATTTTATTCCACAACATTACCTATCCAATCATAAAGTTATTAAACGGATCTGCTCGTGGCTTAACCGGTCTTTTCGGCTTAAAAATGATGTCAGAATCAGAAGTAGCTCATACAGAGGAAGAACTACGTATGATTTTATCGGATAGTTTAAAAGGTGGAGAAATTAATAACGCAGAATATGAATATGTAAATAGTATTTTTGAGTTCTCAGATCGCCTTGCAAAAGAAATTATGGTTCCTCGAACAGAAATTGTCGGCATTGAAAAAGAACTGACAATTAAAGAAGTATTCGATTTAATGGGTGTTGAACAATATACTCGTTATCCGATTATTGATGGCGATAAAGACCATATAATTGGTTTAGTGAACATGAAGCATTTATTAACCGCTTACATTAAAGACGCGAAAAATGGGGATAAACCAGTTATTGACTATATGCAACCTATTATTCGTGTGATGGAAACAACGCAAATTAATGATTTATTACTTAAAATTCAACGTGAACGTATTCATATGGCCATTTTAATGGATGAATATGGCGGAACATCTGGTTTAGTGACGATCGAAGATATTATCGAGGAAATTGTCGGCGATATTCAAGATGAATTCGATGAAGATGAAATTCCGGAAGTACAAGAAATTGCAGAAAATCATTTTATTTTAGATGCCAAGATGCTTCTTGAAAATGTGAATGATATGCTAGGTACTGACATAGAAGATGATGATATTGATACTATCGGTGGTTGGTTTATGACAAAGCGCTTTGATGCAGTCGAAGGAGACAGCATTCTGGAGCAAGGTTATGAATTTATCGCAAAAGAATTAGATGGTCACCATATTTTATACTTAGAAGTTCTGAAATTACCTGAAAATGATTTATCAAATGAAATTGACGCTGTTATTGAGTAAAATTGCATTGCTATGTATTACTTGTCGTGCTACTATTTAAAGCACTCTTGTATAATCCAGGCTATAAATATGGGCTTTTCTTCACACCATATATAGGTGGGAGTTAATACCGTGATAAATAGATGAAACGACTCCCTTTTAAAAGGGGGTCGTTTTCTACTATCCGAAAGTTTTGTGAGGAGGAAACAAAATGGAGCTCTATACAAATTTACGTCAAGGGGAAAAAGGTGCTTGGTTATCCATTGGTACATATATCATCCTAAGCTCCATCAAACTTACCATTGGCTATATTGGCACGTCGGAGGCCTTAAAGGCAGATGGTTTGAATAACACCACAGATATCATCGCATCCATTGCGGTATTGATTGGGTTACGGATTGCGCAGAGACCACCTGATTCCAATCACCAGTACGGCCATTTGCGTGCGGAGACGGTTGCCTCTTTAGTAGCATCATTCATCATGCTTGTTGTTGGTCTCCAAGTATTGATTAATTCTTTACAAAGTCTATGGGCACCAACTGGTACAACTCCTTCCCTCTTAACAGCCTTTGTAGCGATAGGTAGTGGTGGAGTCATGTATATCGTTTATCGCTATAATTTAGCGCTAGCTAAAAAAATTAAAAGTACTGCTGTCAAAGCTGCCGCTTTTGATAATCGCTCAGATGCATTTGTCAGTATTGGCACAGCGATTGGTATTTTTGGAGCAATTTTTGGTTTTCCGATTATTGATTCTCTAACGGCTCTCGTTGTTTCCTTTTTAATTATTAAAACGGCAGTAGAAATCTTTTGGGAAGCTGTTCAAAGCCTTACGGATGCATTTGATATCGATGAAGTGGAAACTTTATCAGTACTAATTCGTAATGTGGACGGTGTAATCGAGCTCTTAGACTTTAAAGGTCGAGCTCACGGCAATATGCACTTTATCGATATAACAGTAACAGTTGACCCTTATTTAAATGTTTTTGAAAGTCATCGCATTACAGAAGAGATAGAACGTACCATTATGCGAGAAAATCGTTTTTGCCAGGTTCTTGTGCATATCGAACCACATATTGAAATGATCCCCCCGCAAAATGATAACAAGTCTCCTACCAATTGATTGGTAAGAGACTTGTTTTTATTTAATAGCGATATAAATTTCCACTTGTGCTTCTTGTGGGTTTGCGCAACGTTCATCATACAATTCAAAGTCACCTGTGTATGTTCGTTCCACCTGAGAATTTGCAAACCATGCCCAAATTTCTTGCCAAGTTTGGATGACAACTTCTGGCATCGTTCCTTTATGTGATGTAAAAACTAAATATTTGGCTGCCGGAATAGTCTTTAATACCAAGTCAGCAGATGTTTCATCCTTATTCGTTGTTTCTACACCAAGGGTAATTGAATAATTCCCGTTTACATCGGTTTCATAATCCGAATACAAACCGTACACATTTTGATTGTCCATCTTAGATACTTGCCCTATAATATCTTGCTCATAAAAATTATTCCATAATTGTGGAATCCTAGCTTGTGGCGTTAGTTCATTCGCATTGCTTGTTTGTGCTGATATTCCTACAATTTGAAACGTATCTTTTTGCATAATTTTTGGTTCTGACCATTCGTGTTTTCTCCATCTTTTTAAGCTTGGCAAAAAAGATCCAAGCATATTACGCGCCTCGTTTTCAGGCATGCCATCTTCCTTTAGATGCGGCACACAAATTTCAATCATTGCTTCAACAGTTAAATCGGGTTGTTTAAACGTCCCCTTCTCATAACAATATATACAATACTCTTGATTTTTGAGACCTTCTTGTTCAGTTCCTAATAATGCCTCTTCTACTAAAGGCATCCCACAGCTTTGACAATTATTTTGCATCATTATTGATTCCACCCTTCGCTTTATTTGTCCTTACTATAGCAAAGGAAACCTGACAACTGTCTGTCATCTATTAGCTGGATTTTTATATAATTCAACAATTTCTTGAGCACGTTTTGAAATAATGTCCCTTATGTAGGAAGGTTCCATAATTTTTATACGATTGCCAAAGCTGAGTAAGAAGCCATAAAGCCACTCATCTTCTGGTATGGATATAAAAATCTTTGACTGCTCATGATCGACATTTTCCACTCCAAAAGATTCCTCCACTAATGTAGTGATGGCTGTATCAAAAACGATCACTAAATCTACTACGTTTTGTGGCTTATGCCATTCTTTCCCCCATGGAAGTTCACTTAAATTAATTTCCTTACGCTCAAAGTGAATATCTGCTTGCTTTAAGTTCTTAATTCTTGCCAGTTTAAATAAACGAAAGTCCTTTCTTAACATGCAATAGCCATATAAATACCACATCTTCCCTTTCTGGACTAATGTATGCGGCTCAACTACTCGGCTTGTTAGCTCACCATGCGTCTTGGAATAAGTAAAATTTACACAATGCTTGTTTTCTATAGCACTTTTTAAAATTGTAATGTATTCCTTAAAAAGGACATTTGGCCCCCATGGACTAAGATCTACAAATAGATGGTCAATGGATTGTTTTACATGATCATCTGCAATACCTGTTAGTTTTTCAAGAACAGCTTCTGCGTGTGAATCTTCATAGGTAGTCAAAGCACTTTTAATAGCAATTGAAAGAGAAGCAAGCTCATCCTTCGTTAAAACCTGCTTATCAACACGATAACCATCTATTAATCGAATACCCCCATGAACACCTTGTTGACTAATAACTGGTACACCTGCACAGCTTAGTGTTTCAATATCTCGATAAATTGTACGAACGGACACATTAAATACTTCTGCTAATTCTTGTGCCGTAACCTTTTTCCGATTGATTAAAATCATCGTCATTGTTAATAGTCGCTCTAATTTCACAACAAGTCTCCTTTCCGAATATATCTTATTACTTCCACACTAAAATGCATTTTAATTACTATCATCCTATCTTTTTAAGTATTTTTTAAGTACTTTTTTAGTTTTATTTAAGACAAATGTACTATAATAACGCCTGATTAATTATTACAATCATTATACTATTTTTACAATTTTAGAAAAAATAATCCTTATTGAGTCCATCTCTTACAGCATTTATTTCCTACTAACTAATAAATTGTTTCAATTTTTTATAAGAATTGTTTGATAAATAAATGCCTAAACAATTATTTCAATTCTCTTAACACAAATAAAAAACTTCTATCTTCTATATAATGAACGGCGAATACTTTCTAAGAAGGATTTGGCGTGATGTGACACCACCCACAGGATTACTAACTCTCGCCTGTGGAAGACCAATAAAAAATTGCTTTATTTTAGTATCAAATTTTTAATAGCAAAATTAAGTGATTTTCATTTTTCATGCCCTTTCAGTATATATAGAAAGCCCTTTCAACCAAAATGAACTAGAGTTTTATGGTTTTCAATTTAATTGTAAAAAGGAGAGTTTGATGTGATTCGAGCCGTTTTAATAGACAATGAACCTTTAGCTTTACACTATTTTCAAAATAAACTACAAACCTTTCAACAAATACAGGTTATTCAAACTTTTACAAGTGTAGAAGCATTTCTTAATGAGCTGCCCTCCATAGAATTTGAGGTTATATTCTTAGAGGTAAAGCTCAAAGAACTATCTGGACTTGTAGTAGCTGATATTATCAAAATGGAGCGTCCGCATGTCAGTGTTGTTTTTATTACTTCCTACCATGAATTTGCTTTACAGGCTTACGAAATTGGTGGTCTTGACTATTTATTAAAACCCATCAGCCATGCTCGTTTAGAAAAAACAATGACTCGTATAGAGCATGAATTTTCTATACAGCAAATGCTTCAACAAGCTACACAAACGGTATTAAAAGTGCAATGCTTTGATCAATTTGCTGTTTATAGCAATAAAAGCTTAGTGGCATTTAAAACAGAAAAGACGAAGGAATTGTTTGCCTACTTTATTTTGCATCCAAATATTCCAATCCACCGAGATTATTTAATTGAAATACTCTGGCCAGATTTAGACTATGTAAGAGCCAAATCAAATCTTCATACGGCTTTGTCATATTTAAGAAAAACGTTAAATACGATTGGCTATGAAAACTGTATTGTCTTTTCAAATAAGTACTATGTCTTTGAAAAACCAAGCATTGTGTGTGACTTATATGATTTTCAAAAACTTCATGAGGATTTTTCGCGATTGGAGTTTCCCTCCATCTCTTTGATACATCAATGTCTTTCTATTTATAAAAATGGCCTACTTGTTTTCGATGATTATGAATGGGCAACTGCCTATAAAGATAGATTAACGAAATCATACATAGAGTTATTAGAAAAAGGATTTCAAACTACGGTCTTATCTGATACTGAAAAAGCTATTGAATGTTTACATGCCTTATTAGAATATGATCCATATAATGAACAAAAACTTGAGCACTATTTATACACGCTAATTCAGGCAGGTCTTCCTGAACAGGCACACAAAATTTACCAAACTTATAAACAAAAATTAAAAGAAGATTTAGCATTAGCTCCAAGTTCCACTTTATTAGAGATATCTAAAAAATTATTTGTGCAAACTAAGTAACACCACACTAAAAACGACGGGCTCCTACTACATTGTAGGAACTCGTCGTTGTTTTTTTAGCTACCGCTACCCTCTGTCAAACCATGCTTAACTGCATATAATGCTGCCTGTGTACGATCTTGTACTTGTAATTTTGTAAATATATTCGAAATATGAGTTTTAACTGTTTTTTCTGTAACAAATAATGAGGATGCAATTTCCCGATTACTTTTTCCTTTCGTTAGCTCTGCCAGTACATCCTGCTCGCGAGGTGTCAATGGATTTAACAAGTGTGGGGCATTTTGCGCCTCCTGGCGATCCATTTCAAGTGTCGTTGTAGCCTCTGGGTGCAATGTATTTTCGCCACGCATGATGCGACGAATAGATAAGACTAATTCATCTGGCTCAATATCTTTCAATTGATAGCCTGCTGCCCCAGCCTCCATTGCAGGCACAACATGATCCCGATCAGAAAAGCTTGTAAGCATTAAAATTTCTATTTGTGGAAACTTTGCTTTAATGCGTTTTGTTGCCTGTATGCCGTCCATCTCAGGCATCACTAAATCCATTAAGATAATGTCCGGTTGGATACTTTCTGCTAATGATACGGCTTCATGTCCATTTTTCGCCTCTCCAACAACCTCAATATCCTTTTGTGTCTTTAAGAAAAACAATAATCCTCGACGCACCACGTGATGATCGTCTGCAATTAATACACGTATCATGTCCTCTCCCCCTTAATATGGCAAGCGGATTAGAAGCTCCGTACCTTTGCCCATTTCACTTACCCAGTCAGCACTGCCACCCACTGATTTTGCACGGTCCTTGATGGATTGTAAGCCCATTGACAGCAACTTCGTATTATTGTCAATGACAAACCCTCTTCCCTCATCACGGATTACCAATAAAATATCTGTAGACGTGACGGTAATATAAAGGGCTGCCTCCAAAACACCCGCATGGCGTCGCACATTATTTAGGGCCTCTTGAGCTACCCGAAATAATGTCTCCTCAATACGTGAGGGAAATTGTAGTACACCTGAAACCGTAACATGTAATTTTAAGCCAAGCATTTCAGCATATACTTTAATCGCTTCAAGTAAGCCATTTTCCAATCCCTTTGGTCGCAGCTGCCAAATCAATGCCCGCATTTCTGTTAATGCATCCTGTGTTAAATGCTGTATCTCTTTAAACGTTTCTTTCACATCGCTATCCTCAGTCATTTCAATACCAGCTCTCGCCGTTAACGTAACCGAGAATAATAGTTGATTGACAGAATCATGTAAATCTCGTGCTAGACGGTTACGCTCCTTTACTAGGGCCATTTCTTGTTCTTGTTTCGTCAGTAAAATTCGCTTAATAGCAGAACCCATTTGAAATGCTACCGACTCCAATAAAGCTAGCTCTTCCTCTGAAAAGCGTACAGTATCTTTAGAAGCAACATTTAATACACCAAAACGCTCTTGTCCAGATTGAAGTGGTACAGTAGCATGATGGGTAATACCTTCATGATCCCCAACATTAGCTGCTATAGCACTTTCGATGCGTTGACATTCTATAATATTAGAAGCTTTTTTTAGCTCCTCATTGCGATAACGGGATACACACCAACAGCCGCCTTTTTTTAAATAATGACAATTGTTAAATTCCAATGCCTCTGGTAAATTTTCATGGACAACAAGCTCCGAGCGTCCCTTTGCATCAATAAAAAAAATCCAGCCTGTTTCAAAATTTGTGCCATTTAAAAATTTGATGAGTGCTCCTTTTAGCATCGTAACAATTTCAGTTTCTTCATTTAAAAGTTCTGCAATTTCCTTTAAAATACTAATATTGGAATGCTCATTTTCCCTCACGAAAACACCTCTTCTTTAGCATTTCTATTGCTAATGATACCATTAAGGCGTTAAGCCGTCTGCATTAGCCGTTCATACTTTAGACTGAAATTATCGTCCTTATTTTGTGTAAGTTAATTTACATATAAAACTAGAACAACTATAATCGTACAAGTAGTGTTTTTATGAAGGGGAGAATCGATATGTCTAAAAAAGAGGAAAATGGCTTATTATTTATTTGGATAGTTTCTGCTGTGGCTACACTGGGTTCGTTATACTTTTCTGAAATTCGCCATTATGACCCATGTAAATTATGTTGGATACAGCGTATTTTTATGTATCCAATCGTCATCATGACAACTGTAGCCTTAATACAAAAAAATGCTCGTATTGCTGTAACAACAGCTGTTTTTTCTGTTATTGGAGGCTGTATCTCACTCTATCATTACGGCATTCAAAAGCTTAGTTTTTTAGCGGAAAATGCCCCTTCTTGTGGTGCTGTATCATGTACAGGACAATATATTAACTGGTTAGGCTTTATTACTATTCCATTTTTAGCATTAACTGCATTTATTTTAATTGCAGGCGCAAGCATCTATTTAATAAAAGCTACAAAAGCTGCAAAATAATCGAGGGACCGTGTTCTACCATTGGAATACGGTCTTTTCTACGGAGGAAGATCAATGTTTCTTTATGCATTCAACGAAGATAACTTAACGATTGAAGAGCTGTTACGTAATCACTGGCGACTGGGCAAAAAGCTCGTACATGAATTACGTATGGCAAAAGCTATTACATTAGCTAATGACGAACTTGTTCAATGGAATACTCCTTTACAGGTAGGAACTATTGTCAAATTTACATTCCCAATCCCAACATCTAGCTATAAACCAACACCTGTTTGTGCGATTGATATAGTCTATGAGGATGATCATTGTTTAATCGTATCGAAGCCAAAGGGTATGGCAACACATCCCAATGATGAACGGGATACGCATACCTGTATGAACCATGTCATGGCACATATTAAAGAACAAGGTGGGGTTTATGCAGAGCATGTCCATCGATTAGATAAAGGGACACAAGGTTTATTACTCGTAGCAAAACATCCTTTAGCAAAATCAATTTTTGATCGAATGATTGAAGAAAAATCGATTATTCGGACGTATGCTGCAGAGGTACAAGGTAATATACGCACCTCAACCGGCACCATTTCTGAGTCCATTGGCAAAGATCGACACCATGCTTCTAGACGTGTTGTGTCTAATTCTGGACAGCATGCAGTGACACACTATGAAGTTGTGGCACGCTATAAAAATTCTTGTGTTGTCCATCTGATTCTTGAAACTGGTCGAACACATCAAATTCGTGTCCATTTAGCCTATATCGGTCATCCAATTATTGGCGATACGATGTACGGTGCAAGAGAAACCGCAAGTGATGACTATGAACTTCATGCTATACAATTAGAATTTGACCATCCATTTTTAAATAAACGCATTATAGTCAAGGACGAGCAATAACAAAAAAATCCCGCTTCTCTATTACGAAAGCGGGATTTTTACATAAAACTAAAAATCAAATTTAAAATGATCAGGATCTTGCCCAAATCGTTGATTACGATTTAATGTTGCCATCTTCTCCATTTGTACTTGTGTTAATTCAAAGTCAAAAATCTGTGCATTTTCTTCGATTCGACTCGGTGTCACTGACTTAGGAATAATCAGTGTGTCATTTTGTAAATGCCAACGTAACACTACCTGAGCGGCCGTCTTGCCGATTTCCCTGCCGATTTCCACGATGGTAGGATCATCAAGTACGCCACCTCGTCCTAATGGTGACCATGCAGTAACAGCAATCTGGTGTTCAAGACAAAATGTGCTTAATGCTTGCTGTTGTAAATATGGATGTACTTCCACCTGATTAACCATCGGCGCCATATTGGCCTTTGCCAGTATTTTTTCTAAATGATGCTCATGATGGTTTGAAACACCTGTTGCACGAATTAATTTTTCATCGTATAGGCGCTCAATCGCACGATATGTTTCTTCAAATGTTTCTGGAACAGCCCAATGTGTTAAATATAAATCTACATAATCCATATTTAATTTCTTGAGTGATACTTCAAAAGCACGTAATGTTTCATCATATCCTTGGTCATTATTCCATACTTTTGTTGTGACAAATATATTACTACGTGGAACACCTGAATGACGAATAGCTTCTCCTACCTCTACCTCATTCCCATACAAGGATGCTGTATCGATAGCTCGATAACCAAACTTCAACGCTGTATCGATGGATTGTAATGTTTCTTCATGATCTGTCATTTTGTAAACACCTAAGCCGAAGCGAGGCATTTCTACTCCATTTGATAATGTTTTCGTTGATTGTAAATGCACGAATCACAACCCCTTTCTTTTTCCTAGTACCATTATACAAAAAATTGGATTTAAGAAAACTAAGGAAGCTGCTGTTCTTAAACATTATTCATTCTTTTCTTCGATATCTTCCAATTGAATGGGATCAGAAATCCGCTCATCCTCTGCAAGCTCTAGACCATCACGTAAATGCTCCATTTGTTTGCCCAAATCTTTTAATTCTTTCATATCTCTCGCCATCGTACCATTTTCAATGTTTGGCACTTTTTTTTCCATAATGATCACCTCCTATATAGTTTTCCCGATAACGATATGTTTGAACCATTTCTGACATATTTTATTCAGCTATGTCGTTTCATTTTTATAGTAGATAGGCTATACTAAAAAAAGATGTCTTTATAAACATGAGGAGGGTACTTCCATGAAATTATTATTAATCATTGGTGTAACAGTTGCTTTCTTAACAGCTATTTTTACTGCTGGATACGAAGGCGACTACAAAACAGACAAATAATATCTCAAGAAAATCACTAAGCATTTTGAAAGGCTTAGTGATTTTCTTTTTTTGTGGAACAATAGAAATACTTGACTTTCCTTTATTTTTAAAATAAACTAACTTACATAAAGTAACTTAATGAAAAAAGATAACTATTTGGAGGTATCCTATATGCATTTCCATGAAAAACCGAACACATATGTAACGAATGTTGAATTAAAAGTAAGCGATTTACAACGTTCTTTAACCTTTTATCAAGAAGTCATTGGCTTTAAAATTTTACAGCAAGAATCACATAAAGCTATGTTAACTGCAGATGGAGAAACAGCTCTTTTAACCATTGTTCAGCCTGAAACAGTAGAAGAAAAACTAAGTATGACGACTGGGCTATATCATTTCGCATTACTGTTACCAGCTCGACGTGATTTAGCAAATATTATTACGCATTTTCAAGAAAATGGCGTATATCTTGGGGCTTCTGATCATGCTGTCAGTGAAGCACTTTATTTAAATGATCCTGATCATAACGGTATTGAGGTGTATGCTGATCGCCCTGAAAATCAATGGACATGGCATGTGGATCAAGTGCATATGGTGACTGAGCCATTAAATATTCTATCGATCTTAGAAGAAGGTGATGGAAACTGGAATGGACTTCCTGAAGGTACAGTCATGGGACATATTCACTTATCTGTTTCCAACTTAGCAGAGGCTGAGGAATTTTATACAAAGGGCCTAGGATATGATATTGTCTCCCGCTATGGTTCACAGGCATTATTTATTTCTACAGGTCGTTATCACCATCACATTGGCTTAAACACTTGGCACTCAGAAAGAGCTCCAAAGCTTGGAGAAAACCAAGTGGGCTTAAAAACATACTCATTACGTTTAGATAATGAAGAACAAGCAGCAACGATGAAAGCAAACCTTCGTGCAATGGGTGCACCTGTTATAGATATAGCTGGAGGATTCCAAACTGAGGACCCTGCTGGAAATGTTGTATTGTTGAAACTTTAGTAAAAAGCAGTTCTCATAAGTGAGAACTGCTTTTGTTAATGTAACCCTGGATATCCTTGTTGTCGCAATGCCTCATATATAACAATCGCAGCGGTATTAGATAAATTGAGCGAACGTACATGATCACTTTGCGGAATACGTAAGCACATATTTCGGCGTTCATATGCAAAGTCCTTCGGCAAGCCTGTTGTTTCTTTTCCAAACATAAAGTAAATATCACGATCTTTATCAGAAAAATCATGTGTCGTGAACGGCTCATCACTATATGTTTCGATTAAATAAACATCTCCATTTTTGGAATACTCTATAAAATCATCAAGGGAATCATGATAGACAATATTCACACTATGCCAATAATCTAAGCCAGCACGTTTTAGCATTTTATCGTCCGTTGAAAAGCCTAGTGGACGAATTAAATGTAACGATGTATTTGTGCCAGCACAGGTGCGAGCAATATTCCCTGTATTAGCTGGAATTTCTGGTTGATATAAAACGATATGCAATGGCATAATGATACACTTCCTTATTGTAAGAATTTAGTAGGAACTCGTTTTACATTGAGCCGGTTCCTTTGCTTTCAGCTTCACGCCAAGTGCTCTGCTCGTTTGAACAAAATCACCCTTTGTTCCTTCATTCACCATTACTGAAAAAACTGCAACCCTTTGCGAATTTCGTTAAGTACTTCTTCATCCTGCTCATCAGCAACAGCTTCAAGTAAGGCAAAATTAGCTTGTTCTCCACCTATCTTGCCTAAAGCCCATGCAGCAGTGCCTCGAATGACTGGACGATCATCTTTATTGAGGAGGTCGATTAAATCTGGTATGGCTGCTTCCTCTTTAAAATGAGCAAGTGCCAATATGGCATTTCGTTGAATGGGCTTTTTACCTCGCCATGAGCCTGAAACGTGGCCAAACTTCGTCTTAAATTCTCGATTAGAAATCGTTAATAGGGGTGTTAGTAATGGTTTGGCAAGCTCTGGATCTGGCATAAATTCTTCATGAATCCAATTAATTTTTCCTTTATTTTTGGGACACACTGTCTGGCACGTATCACAGCCATAGAGACGGTTGCCAATGTGGTTACGAAACTCATCAGGAAGTGTTCCCTTTGTTTGAGTGAGGAAGGCAATACAACGTTGCGCATCCAATTGTCCTCCTTGGATTAATGCTCCGGTTGGACAAACATCCAAGCATAGGCGACACTCTCCACATTCATCCTCCATTGGCTTATCTGGTGCGAATGGAATATTGGTGATGAGCTCTCCTAAATACACGTAAGACCCAAATTCAGGCGTTATAATCGAACAGTTTTTACCGCTCCAGCCTATCCCTGCACGTTCTGCTACAGCACGGTCTACAAGTGCACCCGTATCCACCATCGACTCAATACGTACACCTTCGACATGTTCCTCGAGCCAAGCAGATAATAACTTCAAGCGTTCACGTAGTGCTGTATGATAATCGACACCCCATGAAGCACGGCAAAATATCCCTCGTCTTGCTCCTTTTTTTCCAATAGGTGCATTTTGCATACGTGAGGGATAAGCAACAGCTATCGCAACAATACTCTCTGCTTCATCTAATAATTGAAGGGGTTCGGTACGTTTTTCAATATCACTTTCTTCAAAGCCAGACTGGTAGCCAAGCTCCTGCTGACGACGCAGTCGGTTTTTTAATTCTGTAAAGGGAGCCGCGGTTGTAAAACCTATTTTATCAACGCCAATGGACATTGCATATGCCACAAAATCACGTTGTAGGTCATGTATGTTCATTTTATTTCCAACTCCTTACATGGTACAATAATAGAAATAGATAAAGTAGGTGATGTTCTTTGGAAATTTCCATTAACGAATCTCTATTAGCACAACATCCCGAGCTAAAAATCGGCATTATTCATTATACCAAAATTGTTGTAGCAGAATCCCCTCAAATGATTAAAGGTCGAATGCAATTGTATCAGGAAAACCTTTCGTTAGAAATGCAGGACCTTCCTGTGACCCAACGTGAGGGTATTGCAGAATGGCGAGGGCTATGGAAGAAGCTAGGTGCAGATCCAAATCGTTATCGTCACTCAGCTGAAAGTCTTATGCGTCGAATTAGTAAACAAAACTATTTAACACCGTTTCATTCTGGTGTGGATTTAAATAACTTCTTCTCTCTTCAATATGAAATTCCAATTGGTCTGTATGATGTAGCCCACATCAGTGGATCTATAGAAATAGCTCTTGGCCATGAAGAAATTGGTTATGAGGGTTTAAATGGGCGTTTTAATACTTTAAATAAGATACTCTACAGTCGCGATGAAGAGGGAGCATTTGGTTCTCCATTTGTCGATTCTAAACGTACAGCTGTTACTGAGAAAACAACTGAGGCGCTACATATTTTTTACCTCAGACCATCATTAACCCATGAAGCAGCGAATGAACTTTTGGCGTCAGCAGGGAAAATGTTTAACCAAATTCATGGCGGTGACTATCAAATTGCCCTCTTGTCAAATAATGCGCCATCTACAACACTATAAAAGGACGTGTTCTCGTGATCAATCTTGCAGAAGCTGTTAAACTAAAAAGTATTTTAGGAAAGAAAACTCAAGAGCTTATTAGTGAATTACATCGTAGTGCTTTCGTGACAGTAGAAAAGGGACAAGCTCCTAAAACAAGTAACCGTGCACTCCCTCTTATTGAAGCTGAGTTAGCACAAGTTCGTCTAGATACACGTACGTTAGATCGTTTAATATATGAAGCAAACATCCAAAACGTAGTAGACTTTAAAGATCAGAAGCTAGCACTAGTAGAAGCGATCGAACTTGCTACGCAGCTTCGTGCTGAAGCTGAATTATGTAAGGAATTTAGTATGCGGGAAAAAGAAAGCGTCCGATTTGGCTATGGTGAAGGTGCAATGTTGTACGAAATCGCATTATATGAGCCTGATGACTATCGGGAGCGTGCAATGAAACTTGAAAAAGAGGCACATAAACTATCCAATCTTATTAATTCAAAAAATTACAGTATACAAATTAACTTTGATGATTCCCTTTATTTCTAGTCTCGGGGCGGTGAGACTCCAAACCGAGTTGGATGTGCTGTTTTCAAATATAGCTTTTTTAGCTAATTTAGTTAAAAACCAATGACAAGTTACCTGTTACTGTATGACCGATGACTAATGACCAACTATAGGCAAAAGCCATACTCAAAACAACTTGATTCCGTTTGAAAACGCCATCCAAGGCTCTCCAACATTTATGTATGGAGAGCTTTTTCATGCGTATATATGTAAAAAAATTCCGATGTCTAGTTTGCCCCATTCAAGGACAAAATGGAAGTATCTATTCGAAAGGGGTCATACAATGACACAGCAACATGATTCAACACATGAGCAAGATACGACATTGACAAATCGACAAGGACATCCAATTACTAACAATCAAAATCTACGAACAATCAGTAATCGCGGTCCTGCAACACTTGAAAATTATGATTTTCTAGAGAAGATCAGTCACTTTGACAGAGAGAGAGTACCAGAACGAGTTGTCCATGCTCGTGGTGCTGGTGCACATGGTTATTTTGAAACATATGGTGTAGTTGGCGATGAACCCATTTCTAAGTATACTCGTGCAAAAGTCTTTCAGGATAAAGGGAAAAAGACACCTGTATTTGTACGTTTTTCAACGGTTATACATGGTGGTCACTCCCCTGAAACATTACGTGATCCACGAGGCTTTGCGGTAAAATTTTATACAGAGGATGGCAACTGGGATTTAGTAGGTAATAATTTAAAAATTTTCTTTATCCGTGATGCGATGAAATTCCCAGACATGATCCATGCATTTAAGCCTGATCCTATTACTAATATACAGAACGTTGAACGTTTCTTTGATTTTTGTGCTAGCTCGCCAGAATCCTTCCATATGGTAACATTCGTATACTCACCTTGGGGCATTCCAGCTAACTATCGTATGATGCAAGGCTCTGGAGTTAATACGTATAAATGGGTTAATGATGAAGGCAAAGCGGTCCTTGTCAAATATCACTGGGAACCACTTCAGGGCATTAAAAATTTAACACAAAAAGAAGCAGAAGAAATTCAACAAAAAAATTTTAATCATGCCACACAGGATTTATATGATGCCATTGCTCGTGAAGAATATCCTGAATGGGAGCTACATGTTCAAATTATGGAGGATGGTCCACATCCTGATCTTGATTTTGATCCATTGGATGACACAAAGCTTTGGCCAAATGATCAATTCCCATGGTATCCAGTCGGGAAAATGGTGTTAAACAGAAATCCTGAGGATTATTTTGCAGAGGTGGAACAGGCTACTTTCGGCACAGGCGTATTAGTCGATGGTTTAGATTTTTCAGATGATAAAATGCTGCAAGGTCGTACTTTTTCCTATTCGGATACACAGCGTCATCGTGTAGGAGCCAACTATCTCCAATTACCTATTAATGCGCCTAAAAAGCGTGTAGCAACCAATCAAAATGGTGGGCAAATGATGTATAAACGAGATTTAGCACCTGGTCAGAATCCACATATTAATTATGAGCCATCCATGTTAAATGGTTTAAAAGAAGCAACACAGATTGGCAATGAATATACTCCATATGTAGAAGGCAACCTTGTTCGCGAATCAATTGATCGTCAAAGCAATACTAAGCAAGCTGGAGAAACTTACCGTAACTTTGAGCAATGGGAGCGCGATGAGCTGCTTGCCAATCTAATCCGTGATTTATCGGTCTGCCATATGGATATACAAAACGCAATGATTGCTCTAGCTGAAGAAGCAGATGAAGAATATGGACGTTTGCTAAAAGAAGGATTGCATAAGGCTAGAAAGGAATCTTCTCCTTCAAAGCCACTTGGTAATATTGATGGTGATCATGCCCCTCAAGATGCGATTAATAAAGGACATAATGCGGAGCCTTATTAACACCAAACTAAAAAGACATTACATTTTTTGTAATGTCTTTTTGCATTATTGTTCATAGGCTTTACGCCAATGATAAGGCTGAATTGCTTTTAAAGTTTTGAATAGCAGTTTACCGTCTGAATTCGTAATCGCTGCTTTCACATTCTCTCCCCAATAAAAAAGTCTTTCTTGGCAGACCCCACATGGGGTAAGCACTACGAATTTGGATTTTTCATTTTCCCTAGCAACACATATCGAATGCGTAACTTTTGCATTGAATTTATGCGCCTCGAGAATAGCACCTGTTTCCATACATAATTCAGTAGCTGCATTAATGACCTCTGGTGCGATACTAGTAAAAATATGACCGTCTTCAGTATATAAAGCGGCAGCTCCTCCCCAACCTGAAGGGTATCTTTTCTCCACTAATTGGACGGCTGCATCATAGAGCTTTTTCTCAATATCCATTCTACATCTCCTTACCGTTAATTCACACCAGGTAATATCTTCAGCACTTTTTCCTGTGCGTCTAAAATGGCCTCTACCCCCAGAGGAATACCAACATTCGTAGTTTCATGTCCTATTTTAAAACCTGCAACAACTGGAATGCCTAAATCCCCAAAATACTCTTTCATTAAATTGTGTAATGCCACTTCATCAGCTTCCGTTTGTGTAAAGGAGCCAATGACAACACCTGCTAGCTGTTCTAACTTCCTTGCTTGCTTTAATTGCTGAAGCATCGAATCAATGTTAGGAATCGTTTCAGCTAGTTCCTCTATCAATAAAATTCTACCCTCTGTCCGCACCTCAAATTTCGTTCCTAATGTGCTGACAAGACGATAGAGATTTCCTCCAATTATTTCCCCACGTGCCACTCCATCAGCAATGGTTGTTAAAGGAGATATTGACTCCGTATACTGAATCTCAATAGGGGAAAATAATTGTAAAAACATTTTCTTCGATAGGTCATCCATTTTACTTGCCGCCATTAGCATAGGCCCATGGAATGTCACCAAATTGGCGTACTCATTGATTGCACAATGTAAATATGTAAGGTCTGAAAAGCCCCAGAAAATTTTTGGATTTTCTTCTACTAACGTATAATCAATTTTTTCAGCTATTCGAGCAGAGCCGTAGCCCCCCTTTACACAAAAAATCGCTTTCACTTCTGGATTTTTTACCATTTCATGAAAATCTGCTAACCTGATTTCGTCATTACCTGCTAAATAATCATGCTTTGCATGGATCGTATCACCTACGATATAGTGAAGACCCAACTCCTCTAAAAAGGATAATGCGTCCCCAAGCTTTTCAGGTTCTACAAGACTTGATAAGGCAACTAAACCTACTACATCTCCCTTTTGTAAACGTGGTACGGTATTTTTCACGTAATTCCCTCCTCTTATTTTCCTTATTTTAGCATATAGCTAAGTTGGCGACATTGATTATTCCAAAGCTTCATGTCTATAATAAACCTTAATATTCTATCATTAAAGGAGTTATAGCTTCATGAAAATCCCCCCGTATGTGCTACTACTATTGGCAACTCTTTTATGGGGTGGTAATTTTGTTATTAGCCGTGCAGTTAGCGGAGATATTCCACCATTAACACTTGCCTTTCTACGCTGGTGTGTAGCATTTGTTGTATTTTTCCCGATAGCTTATCGCCAACTAAGGTATGAATGGCCAATGCTGAAGGAAAACTGGTTCATCGTTATTATTTTATCTTTAACAGGCATTGCAGCATTCAATACGCTTGTCTATATTGGACTACATTACACAACTTCTATCAATGCATCATTGATGAACTCATCTACCCCCATTATGATTTACATCCTGTCATTTATTTTCTTGAAGGAGAAATTATCGAAATTCCAGCTTATAGGAACCATCCTATCCCTTAGTAAAGTTGATTTTATTATTACAGGAGTCTCTTTGACAAGGATAGTAGATTTTACTTTCAACAAGGGTGATTTTATTGTTATTGTCGCAGTATTTTGTTGGAGCGTATATTCATTGCCTCATTAAACAGTATGCAACACGCTACCAGGTCAGTCTACCTTTCTAGCAACAATTGGGCTTGGCGCCATTGTTTTATTCCCTTTTTATCTATCTGAGGCTATGTCTAGTACAACCTCTATTCAATGGGAATGGTCAACCATTGCCGCTATATTATATGTTGGAATTTTAGCCTCGATAATTGCATTTCTCTGTTGGAATAATGGCGTCATACAGCTGGGAGCGAATAAGTCGAGTATTTATTTGAACTTCATTCCTGTTTTTGCCTCTATTTTTGCCGTTCTTTTTCTTGATGAAAAACTACATACATTTCAAATCATTGGTGGAATAGCAGTTGTTGCGGGGGTTATCTTATCAGGGAAAACAAATAAGCAAAGACTTCAACTATAAGAAGTCTTTGCCTATTATTGTTAATTTGTACCGCCATAAATAATCGTGACGTTAGGATGTTTTAATAATTGACTTGCAGGGAAATCTTCTGTTACATGCCCGCTTTTCAATTTTTTGATGGCATCCAGCTTCTTTTCACCAAAGGCAATAAGGACAATTTCCTTAGCCTTCATAATGGATTGAATGCCCATCGTAATGGCATGTGTTGGCACCTCTGATGGATCATCAAAGTAAATCGCATTTTCTGTTCTTGTAGACTCTGTTAATTCAACAATATTCGTCATAGAATCAAACGGGGTACCTGGCTCATTAAAGGCTATATGACCATTTACACCGATTCCAAGAAGCTGTAAATCAATGCCTTTCGCTGCATCAATACTTGCATCATATGCAACACATTCAGCAGCTAAATCCTCTGCCTTGCCATTTGGCAAATGTATATTTTTCTGCTGAATATCTACAAAATTAAATAAATTTTCTTGCATAAATGTCCAATAGCTTGCTGGGCTTGTTCGCTTAAGGCCTACATATTCATCCAAATTAAAAGTTTGTACATCCTTAAATGATATTTGACCAGCTTGATGTCGCGCCACTAAATCCTTATACATTCCTACAGGTGAACCACCAGTTGCTAATCCAAGAACGCTATTTGGTTTCTCCTGTATTTGTTTGAAGAAAATATTTGCGGCAACTTCGCTCATTTCATCATATGTATTGACTTCTATCCATTTCATTGTCTCTACTATACCTACCTTAATCTTTTTTTATTAACTGTATTGGAAAATTTTTCACTTTATAGTAGCTAATATATTAATTCTACAAGTTATTTAGCTATTTTTCTATCATTTCCTTCGTAATATTATGCGTGTATTCTTAAGCTGTTTCGGTTATGTTATTAATAAGGAAGTGAGGCGAGTTTATGAATGCACAGATTCAGCAATATTTACAGCATATTCAATTTCAAGGAACTTTAGAGCCAACCGTCCAACTACTTGGACAGCTACAGACAAAGCATCTATTGACCATTCCCTATGAAAATTTAAATGTTGCCTTGAACCTTGGTATCTCCTTCGCTATTCCTGATTTATTTCAAAAGATAATTATTGAACAACGTGGTGGCAATTGTTTTGAACTCAATATCTTATTTAGCTGGCTTTTACGAGAGCTTGGCTTTTCAGTTACCAATCGCTATGCTCAATTTTGGCGCAACGTTGAAGAAAATACTTCTCCTGAAGATGTCCCTATGCATCAGCTATTATTAGTAAATGATGCAGGACAATACTATATCTCAGATGTGGGCGTGGGTGCCTTAGCACCTTGTACACCAGTACCATTAATAGCGGGGCATCAACACCGTGAAGGGCAAGAATTATATAAAATAGAGTATGATGAAGAAAATGGTTGGATGCTTTTTGAGCAAACCAAACATCATTGGCGTTTGCTTTATTGTTTTCATGATGATGCAAATGATGCAAAATTTGCCCCACGACTCTCTAAGCAAAAAAATAAAATTGCAATGATTCGAACAGCTCGTGGACGTCACACTATGATGAACAACGAATTTAGAATTTATGAGGGGCCATCCTTAACTACCTATACTACACATAATGACAAGGATTGGCTGCAAGCTCTACTGCGATTTTTTCATATTTCCATACATCAATAAAGGAAAGCGAGTCCCTCAGTGGCTTGCTTTCCTTTACTAATTATTTCATTGTCCGATTGAGCAACTCAAAAACAACAATGTCATTGTGTAACTCTTTGACTAAACCAATATCATCTACAAAATAATAGGTTTTCACCACATCACTAAATTTTGTACTTTTCTCTACTATTACCACGCCAGTATATTGCACTTCACCAGCTTGTACTGTGCTATCAGTTGATTTTACAGTTACTCGTTCACCTGCAGTAACCCCCGCATCTTCTTCATGTAAAATAACCCCTACTCTAAGAGGTAGTTCCAAATATAAATCGTAATGTGTGTTAGCATCACTAGCAACGACTTGACCATATGCACGATCATGACCATATAAAAGCTCGTCAGGGAGAGTTTGTCCTGTACTTACATTTTTGACTGTCCATACATCATTTTTACCATCATGTTGATGATATTGATAACTTAAAGTATAACGCTTATTGTCACTTAAAGAATAATAGGCATACGTATAAACAAATGCAGGATCCTTTAGCAAATTAGGCTTAGAAAGAGTTAATGCTCGCGCTAAAAATGCTGAAAAATGGGCACGTGTTACAGGGTCATTAGGTTTAAACGCACCATTATCATAGCCCCTTACTAAATGATTATGGGCCAGAGTTAAAATTTCTTTATAACCAGGTGTCTGCTCCGTCACATCAGTAAAATAATAAGGATCTGAACCTTTTAATTGAAAGGCCCTTTTTAACACAATAGCCATTTCACCTCTAGTAAGAGGTGCATTGGGGTTAAATTTATGGGCTGCATCGAATATCCCTTTATTTTGTACAGCAGCTATTTCTTTGAAGTATTTATTTGCTGGCGTTACATCTTGATAATTGGGATTTTGTACGTTGATCGTGTTCAATCCTAAAGCACGCGTTAGCATCACAGCTACCTGTGCTTTCGTAACATAGTCATTCGGCTTGAATAAGTGCTTGGAATAGCCCTTCACAATATCCTGCTCCACTAAATAATGAATTTCCGTCATCAAGGTATCATCTGTTAAATCGATAAAGCTACCTGCCTGTACTTCCTTTGGTAATAGGCCCATCGTTATCAGGATTAAACATACTAGTTTCAATATGTACTTCACATTATCCCTCCTCCATTGATTCTTTACCCATAATGACTTGTACGTATGCTTAAAATAAAAAAAGACTCTACTAAAAGAGACTTTATTCGTTATTTTTATATTGAATTAAACCGATTCCTATGCCTGTTGGATCGACCAAATAGGCAAGATAAAAATCATCAAACTCCATTCTCTCACGCAAAATAGTAGCCCCGTTATTTTTTGCCTGTGCAATAATTTCATCAATTGCATCCACTTCAATTTGAATCCGTGTACCATGTGGATATCGCTTGGTCCTTTACCAATACCTTCATTAACCCCAGTTTTTTCTTCGTTCCAGTCGTAATTTCTTAATAATTCCAATTACAAGCTGCTATCTCCCAACCAAACACTTTGCTATAAAATGCTGCCGCTTCCTCTGGATTTTGACTATTTAATTCAAAACCAACCACTCGCCCAAATATTTTCTTTTTTTACTTTTAGCATAATGAATAATTCAATGGAACAGTTGGAGTTTCCTTCCTAACTATTTTGGGAATTTGAAAGCTAAAAAAGGCTCCCATATTAGTGGGAGCCTTGCTTATTTTATAATACGACACCATCGCTCATTTTAATAATACGATCTGTATAAGCCAACATCTCTTCGTCATGTGTCACCATCAATGTTGTAATGTTTAATGTTTTCGTTAGTTCTCTTAGCAACAGAATAATCTCTTTAGATCGCTGAGAGTCTAAGCTAGCTGTTGGTTCATCCGCAAACAATACTTTCGGTCGATGGATAATAGCACGTGCAATTGCAACGCGTTGCTTTTCCCCACCTGACAAGGATGAAGGGTAAGCCGTTTTACGATGAGCCATTCCAACTAATTGTAATAAGCGATTCACTTCATGCTGCTGTTCATACTTCTTTAATGGCGATTCAGCAACATCCAGCATTAACAACAGCTGCTCCTCCACTGTCAAAAATGGTACGAGATGCGCAAACTGAAACACAAAGCCAAATTTACTTGCACGTAATTTTCGTACCTGCTCGGTGCTCATTGTTGTAAGATTTTGTTCTTCAAAAAGCACTTGCCCGTCTGTTGCTGGCTGTAGTCCTGCAGCTATTGTTAACAACGTACTTTTCCCTGAACCAGATGCACCTACTAATGCTGTAATTTCTCCCTCTTTTAATGAAAGATTGATACCTTTTAAAATTTCCTCCTCGACTTCACCATTTTTAAACGTTTTTCGTACTTCATCAATTGTAAATAGCGTCATGATTAAGCCTCCCCTTGTTGTATGGCTTGTAGCGGTTCGATTTTTTTAATTTGTAAACCAGACAAAGTAGCTCCGATAAAACCAATGATAAGAAACACGATGGATAGCTGTGTTGTGGTGCCAATTGTTAAGGTGAAAGGCATTCCTTTTGGTGCCACAATATTAAATAATTGGCTAAGACTGACGGATACCACAAGTGAGATCATTGTAATAATTGCCATTTGTGTCCAAATCATTTGAAACAACTTACTTGTTTTTAAACCGATTGCTTTTAAGATGCCATACAAGCCAATTTTTTGTACATTCATCATATAGAAGAAAATGGCGAATAACATGCCACTAATGACAACTAAAAACCATATAATCATATTCAAAGATAACTGTTCCGCGCTAAAGCTAGGAATTGTATTGAGAAACTCTTTATTGCTATATGCTTGTAGCCCCTTAGATTCTTTTGGGCTGCCATTCGGTATATAAATGAGCTGCATATCTTTTACCCGATACATTTCCTGATAGGCCTCTTTACTTATATAAGCAACGGGTGCATGGCTATATTTCTTTTGCTCTACAAAGCCTTTCACAATGAACTCACCACTGTACTGATTATTCGTCAATACGTCACCAACCTGTATCCCTTTTTCCTCCAACGAGCTATCTAAAATAACTTCACCTTGATGTACATTTTTAAACAGTGTGGATTCTGTAGATGAAACAAAAGCAACACTCTGCTGTTTATCGTCCTTGTCATTTAAAAAGCCCATTTGAATCGAAAAAGCTACTGCCTCTTTCTCTCCACTCATGACTTCCTGCTGAAGATCGCTATCGATTCTTGATAAATTAAACGTACCCTCTGCATCCTCAGCCATATAAAATTGACCTTTCGGTAAATCTTTAATTAAAGCTGCATTATCCTGCGACAGTCCATTTGCCAAACCCGAAATAATAAACGTTAAAAAACTAACTAGGAAGATAATGGAACCCAAAATTAAAAATCGTACTTTATTCTTCTTTATTTCTTTCCAGGCAAGATTCATCACTAACCCCTCCATTTCATTAATTACTTATAGCTTAAAATGGTTATATGAACAGAACATGAACTAATCATTAAAAATGCTGAGAAAACAAAAACCACTCTATAAAGGACACTTTTTTATCCTATAGAGCGGTTTAAAATTTATGAATTTAAAAAAATTCATAAATCCATTTTTAAAGTACTTGTATTCGGTTTGATCTATTAAATTTCCCCCATACCCTTCATAAAATATCTGTTTGTCTTTTTCTGTTTCATTGTGTAGTACTCCTTTCGATAAATGTTGAATATCCCCTACTACAAAACTATGTGAATTGACTTCAAACGTCGTGTCCACTCCACCAAAAGTATAATTATCATTTATATTTGCAAAGTCTATAAATAAACTAAATAAAAGCGTTAACTCTGTCTTATGTTTTCAAAAGCAAAAATAAAATTTACCAAACCTATATCTTGCTTTGATTTATAATCTAGCTAAAATGTAGCTCTTTAGAAATTTCCTAAATAACGAAAAAGGGAGTCAGATTAATTCTGATTCTCTAAATCTCCACTTAGTATAATCTTTATTGATGAATTACAAAAAACAACTTCTAGCAAAATTCAACGTGTAAAACTACTCGCAATCGATATAAATAGGTAAAGAGACATTTCCACAGTCGAAATGTTTCCATTATATAACAATGAATATTTACTCATCACAAACATACTTATGAAAGTAGTTGAGATAATACCAAAGATAAAAATAGATGTTATTATTTTCCAGCTACTAACTCTAAATGAGTCCGTTCATAAGCTACATTTTTATTGTGTTTTGGCGATTTCAATCATCCAATTAGCTAAATTTTCTATTTGTCCTTCTACAGCAATCGGGTCTCTAAACCATGACTGACTTTCATTCCACAAGTATGCTTTTCCATCTCGAATCGCAGGCAAATTACCCCAAACCGGATCAGCCTGCAGTTCTTCCAGCGTCGATTTTGTTGTTAGAATCAAATAATCTCCAGTGTATTCAGGAAGCAATTCCAGTGAAAATTCATAATATGATTCAGCAAGCATATGTTTTGGAATCGTTGAAGGTGGATTCGCACCTAATATTTCATACATGATTCGACCGCCGCGTCCGGACTTTGGTCCGAATAAGAATACCTTTCCATCATATTCCTGCATGACGGATACTGTCTCTCCCTCATCAAGTGCAGCTTGAACTTCACCGCGTAATTTACTTGTGTAACTCTCAAAATCAGTAATCCATTGTTCAGCGACATCCTTTTTGTCTAATAAATCACCGAAATAACGCATTTCCTCCTGAATAGTTTCAAAGCTATTGTAAGGCATAGCTACCGTGGGCGCTATGAGCGAATATTTGTCCACTGTTTCTTCTTTATTAATATTTGTGATGATTAAATCCGGTTTTAATTCAACCAGCGTTTCTAGCGAATCTCCCACATTAGCCACACCGTCGAGCATCCCCTCTAAATACGGACTTTCCATCAATAAAAAATCAGATGCAACTGGTTGGACGCCGAGTGCCAACACAGTTCCTAAAAATGCCGGTGCAGCTACACGTTGTGGATCTGCAGGTACCTCCACATCTCCGAGTGCCGTCGTAATAGTTCGCATTTTGATGTTGGCGGGTGCTTCTGTCTTTAGTTGAATCGATTTTGCTGCTCCACTATTTCCCTCTGTCCCTTCTGATGATGTCCCACATGCCGATGTGACCATAGTAAGACACAACAGTGCCATCGCTAACAGATTTTTTTTGCTATTTGCCATATCATTTCCTCCATCTAGCATTAATTGATAATGAATATCATTACCATTTAAATGATACAGTGCTGGATGTGGTGCAACAATGGACAAATCTGACCAATTCATTGTATCTTTCGAACCTACATACTGGTTTTGCTTGCGGTATTCCCCTGGAGTTATGCCTGTTTGTTTCTTAAACATACGGTTAAAATATATAGTGTCTGGATAACCAACATAAGCAGCTACTTCCTGTAGCGTCGCTTCGGTATCACACAGCAATTTTCGCGCCAAGTCTATGCGTAATCGAATTGTATAATCAAGTGGACTGTACCCCATCTGTTCTTTAAATTTCCTCGAAACATATTGTGGGGTGTAATTCATTTGCTGGGCCAACTGTTCCATGGAAATCATTCCACGATAATTCCTTGCGATATAGTGGACAACTTGTTCGGCCAAAGTTGGGACGTATGCAATCTCCGTTCGTTCCTGTAATGCTGCATGTACAAAACGGATGAATTCCCCTTTGGCCTTCAGTCTTCTCAATTCATGGACATCTTTAATTTTTTTCTCTTTGTCTATCTGCTCATTGTCTATTTGTTGCCAGTCGGCAAGCATTGTTTCTAGCATCTCCAACATAATAAGCGGTTGGGATGGCGACACTGCCCAACTTTTCATAAATGGATTGTCTGTTTGCATCATCATATGAAACTCCCGCAATGCTGAAGCGGGCAAAGAAGCATTGTATAAAATCATGTAGATGTCAAGAAAGTCAGCGGATTGAACAGTTATCCTTTTTCCCTTGCCGATATGTATTAAATGAAACCGTTCGGATATCCACACTTCATCATTTGTCCACAGCTCAGCACGTCCATTTGCGATAAACATAAACATGCTTGCTGGTGTTACATAATCTCGAATTTCGTCACCTCGCCCAACTCGCTTTACCTGAATGTCCAGTACGCTAATGACGATTTGATTCCACAGTTGAATTTGATCGCTTATATTCATAATAATGCTACGTAACGAACGTTTTCTATCCTGTCCATTAGATTGCTCCTTCCCATGAATATTACAACTTCAGCACCTTTACTGATAATGAGAATCATTATCATTTTATATCAACATAACAAAAACTACTTAACAATGTCAAGGAGCGTAAAAAATCTATTGTCAAAATAACTGTGAACATAGAAAAACAAAGATATTTTCTGCTTAGAATTAAGACACCCTATCACTCTCATCTTAAAACTATGATCATCAGTAGGTGCTTCGGCTAATTAACTTTCAGACCTCTTTGAAAACTAAAATGAACCTCTACGATTTGTTTATCTTTGATTTTGGTTGAAGTGATATATTTGAGGATCAGTGATTGCAGTGAAGGTTTATCTAATAGTAGTATTATCTCTCAAGCCTTTCGCTCATACCATTTGGATTGGGCTTGATGCATACGATAAAATAATGCTTTATTATTTATCAATTCATCAAAAGTACCGATGTTCTTTTAGCTATTAATCTGGAAATATCAGAGATTATCGGTATTCTATCTAACTCTTCCCTAATAAACGAACTAAATTTATCTAGTACGTAAATTTGATTCGTATAAATATTAAATTAGATATTCATCCTCTACTTTATAGGAAAGAAGAAGATACTTTGATCTTTTACACACATCTCTTTTACTACTACCTCTTCTTTGCTGTGTGAACTTCCTGACTACTATATACAGTCATAAGACCTAACAGTCTCTTTACTCTTAACATCTTCTTTCTTCCTCATAACCGTATTTTTGCTACTTACTCCATTATGTTTATGATGACATAAACGTAATGGAGTAAAATGATAACTCTTGTGCTTATTGATTTCATCAACATCAAGTCCATCTACCTATACATATATAAACTGCACGTTGATTGTTAACTAACAATCAGCGTACAGTTTTAATGTCAACACCAATAGGTTCTTACGCATTCGAAAACTCGAGGCTGCGATCTATTTTTCGTTTATCTATCCATTAGTCGAAAAATTGTATTCACCTTATAGTCGTTCAAGTATTAATCCCGTGGTTCCATTTAAATGTGCTTTATTTAAAACGTTTTTTAGATTCGTTCCATGCATCATATAATAAAAGAAATTGAAACGAATATGGTCTTGCAAAAGTGTATAAAGAGCCTGTGATTACGCAGAGCATTGAATAATCGATGAATGGTAAGTAGACATGAACAAGATAAAAATACTAACCCTACCGGTAAAAGATGTGTTGTCTATTTTCTTGACGTAATATCAACTGTAAGTATTAAGAATATTAAATAATCACCAATAACATTACTTTCTTTCATTATATAAAAGTCTATAATGAAGAATACTTTATATACAATGTTGTATCAAACAAAAAACAAGAATGCTAATATAAACATCCCTGTTTTACATATATCCCCGATATCTAACCTAAATATATTTTAGCATTTTTATTGTTTTCTATTAATCTTATAGTTTTATAGCGTTTTTATATACTTTAAGATATTATCAATATTTTCAGAGTTATATTCTGCTTCAGATAAAAGATAGTATTCACTTTTAGAAAAATCAATGTGACCAAGTAAACTTTTTAAGTATGGAGAAATCAAAACCAAAACGCCATCATTTTCTAATAATTCCTCTGGAGATTCAAACCCATGAGTAACTTCTACGTTAAAAGAACTCAAATTATACTCTTTCAACGAATTTTCTATACTTTTTTTTAGTCTCGTTGACCTTTTCTTCAAAAAGAATCCTTCTCTATCTAACCCTGTTGCAAATCCCCTAAACCCCATTGCTAATTTAGGATAAATATAAATCGTTTTCATTATGATCACCCTTTCAAAAGCTTAATTATGATCCTTTTAATACTAATCCTAAATTTTTATCAACAAATTTTGTATGTAATATTAAGGTATGTATTCATTATTTATCCATTACATTATATCATGTATTGAACCGTTAGAAACATGAATGGCTCCCCTTGCTGTTCCTAGGTTATAACAGCTTGTGTAAAAACTTATGTAAAACAAAATCAATTCTCAAACTGACTCTTAATACTGTAGGGTATAATATTTATTTAATTACTCTTATTATCTACCTAGTAAGTAAAAAAAATTTTTTAAGGAGAAAACGATGAAAATAGAACGTATGTTAACTATTATAGTGATGTTACTTAATAGAAATCGTGTAACTGCAAATGAATTAGCTGAGAAGTTTGAGGTGTCAATTCGGACTATTTACCGAGATATTGAAACTATCAATCTAGCTGGCATTCCTATTATTTCACATTCTGGAAATAATGGTGGATTCAGCATATATGAAAATTATAAAATAAATCATCAAGTACTGACTCTTAACAACATGTCTTCCCTTCTTTCTGTACTCAAGGATATTAATTCTACAGTTGATGATATTGAGTTAGAGTCATCTATAGAAAAACTAGAAAATATAATTCCTAAAAATAAGGTGGATTCTCTAAAACTTAATATGGAACAAATCATCATTGAGTTACATCCTTATGGAGACTCTCCCAATCAAAAAATATTAGTTAAAACATTAAGAAAAGCTATTAAACAGAGTGAGTTACTGACTATTGACTACAGAAATTATAATAATATTGTAAGCAAAAGACAAGTTGAACCTATGTCACTCGTTTTTAAAAATTATACTTGGTATTTATTTGCTTATTGTCTTTTAAAAGAAGATTTCAGAATATTTAGAGTTTCTCGGATAAGTGATTTTCACATTGAAAATCAATCATTTGAACGTCGAGAAAAATCATATCACGAAATTACGGCATTGTTAAATGAGCAAACAACGATGACAACAATTGTCTTGAAAGTTTCCCCAATAATGAAGTCTCGTGTAGAGGATGTTTTTAATAAAGAAGATATTACTGTGTTAGAAACAGGTGAACTTCTTGTGAAAGCAACGTTGCCCGAAAAAGAATGGTTGTTCTCTCTCATTTTTAGTTTTGGAGAATATGTAGAAGTCCTAGAACCGAAAGAATTGCGTCAAAAAATTGCCTCTAAGCTCAAATTAATGAATGAAAAATACAGTTAAGCAAGTTTTAAATTTCAATGCTGACAGACTGTTGTCAAAACTCAATGATAAAATTGTCCTTGTAAGACAATTTTAATTAGGAGGATATTAAATGACAAATAATAATGAATTTCCTACACCAAAACTTATTTCAGTTAATAATGTGAAACTAGAAGTTTTTGAAGCTGGAGAAATAAATCGGGGACGTCCTATCATACTTTGTCACGGATGGCCAGAGCATGCATACTCATGGAGACACCAAGTAAATGCTCTTGTAGAAGCAGGGTATCACGTTATTATTCCAAATCAACGAGGGTATGGAGAGTCTTCTTGTCCAAAAGAAGTTACAAAATATGACATTGAATATTTAACAGGCGATCTTGTTGCTCTTTTGGATTACTATCAATACAAAGATGCCATTTTTATGGGCCACGATTGGGGTGCAAGTGTTGTTTGGAGCATGGCTCTACTACATCCAGAACGTGTTAGTAAAATGATTAATTTATGTTTGCCATACCAAGTTCGGGGAGAAAGACCTTGGATTGATTTTATGGAGGATGTTTTTGGCGATAATTACTACTTTGTTCACTTTAACAAACAACCAGGTGTTGCAGATGCTATATTAGACGAAAATAAAGCCCAGTTTCTTCGTAACTTATATCGAAAGAATGTTCCATCACAAGGTCTTGTTGAAGGAATGGAAATGATTAATCTAGCTGAAGCGAGCAATCCATTAGGTGAACCTGTTATGAGTGATGACGATCTTTCTGTTTACATTTCAGCCTTCAATAAGACAGGATTCACTCCAAGTATCAATTGGTATAGAAATTTAAATCGTAATTGGCATTTATTAGCTAATGTAGAACCTATTACTTATAAACCAACATTGATGGTTTATGGCGAGAAAGATATTATTCCTCCGCTTCCAAATATAAAAGACTTTGTGCCTAACATAGATATTAAGAGCTTAAATGCTGGTCACTGGATTCAAGAAGAAAGACCAGAAGAACTTAATCAAACAATTTTAGAATGGTTAAAAAAATGAACCAAGTAATTTTTTTTAGGAATCAAACTGAATTTATTGATTGGTTGGAGTGTAATCACAAAAAAACTAGTGAAATTTGGATAGGATTTTTTAAGAAAAAAACTAATATAGCAAGTCTCACTTGGACTGAATCAGTTGATTGTGCTCTTTCGTTTGGTTGGATTGATGGGATACGAAAAATCGTTGATGATAATAGTTATAAAATTAGATTTACTCCACGTCAGCCAAATAGCGTATGGAGTAAAGTTAATGTCGAAAAGGTACATAAGCTGATAGAGTTAAATCAAATGAGGCCTGAAGGATTGAATGTTTTTAATCAAAGAAATGACAAAACAGGATATTCTTCAACCAATAGGCATGCTACGTTAACGAAAGCGTATGAGGATGAAATTAAAAAAAATCCACGTTCTTGGGAATTTTTTAATCAGCTCCCTCCTTCTTACAAGAGAGATTCTATTTGGTGGATAATGAGTGCGCAAAAAGAAGAAACTAGGCTAAGAAGATTGAATCGATTAATTGTTTCTTGGGAAGAAGGAGAAATGTTAAGACCCTAACTTTTCATTTTTCTTTATTGCCACTGAAAGAGTATTTAAAGTACTCCTCCTTTCACTAAATCAATAAAAAAGATACTTCTTTGGATGTTCAATGATTTTTGAAGTCAAAAAGTTATTAGAAGTCTCAGTTTAAACAACAGTTAGTCATATTTTTTCTACTATTAAAAGATGGCTAGTTGAAGATATTTTATTATATGAACAGCAATTGTTGAAAAATTAGATAAAAAACAAGTGTCCAGTAAATCACCATATACTGGACACTTATGCATATGGTAACGGTCTTTGTTTTTTCTGAATTTGCGTCATAATATCGTCTCCTTTTGTTCTACTCTTCCTACCTTATATACCCGAATGAAAATTCAGTTTCGGACATGTTTCTAATAATTTTCTTCCTTCGTTAAATTGCGTTCAACATAAGTTCCGTTTCGGATGCTGCATAAATTACGTTTCTGATCGCAAGAGGTTCACCCACTAATACATACAAAGCCCCCTGACCTTCGCTGTAATATGCGTCAGTTTTACATTCAGTCTTTTCAAATAGCTTCCGTTGAATATTAACGATGCCTACTGCGATATTCATTCCGTTCAATCCTCCTTTGATTTAGGGTCGAAGTGTTTTTAAAAATAATTACACCAACTTATGATTTAAAACCGTTTTTAGCAACGGCTATAAAAGCTAAATAAAGGCGTTATGCTTATCACCAGTGAAGCGATGTTCTTCCTTTTGTATAGCGCATTTTAAGGCGCCCTAACCTTCGAATGATAAATACGTCGACCTTATAGTGTTGTCCTAACGATAATTATTGCGGCGGCTATCGTACAAACCGATCAAGTTTAACGTGTTACTAGGTTTCCACGTTGGACTACCGAAAAAAAGCGCACTTAAATAAGCCTAGACATTGTAATTTTTTCGAAAAGGCTGTACAATAGCGATACATTGGTGTGTATGCTATCGTTTTCTCGGTAGTCATATTCAGTTAAGGTCGAGTGTTAGCGCACTCGGCTTTTTCTTTTTGTCTAAAGATTATTTAACGGACTAAACTCACGATGTTTGTCGTGTACTTCCGTTGAAAATAGATTTACATAGGTTTTTACCATCTCCATTGTTGAATGACCGAGTATCTTTTGTAATTCGAATATGCCAGCGCCATTCATAACGGATAGCTTAGCGAACGTATGCCGCATTGTATGAGGTGAACATCTGACACCCTTAATCCCTGCTTAATTACCGTATTGAGCAACAATCTTCTGCAGAGAATTACGTTTCATTCCTGTACCTTCTAATGTGACAAATAACGCATCTGTTTCGCATGTCCCTCTTAATTGAAGATACCGACGAAGCTGCTCCTTCATCTTCGCTTGTATCGGTACATAGCGATGATAGTGATTTTTCGTATTACGAATACACGAGACCTTCCGATAGCTTTACATCCTCTATTAAAATACCGCAAGATTCATTTAAACGAATGCCAGTTTCGAGCAGTAGCATCATAAACGTATAGTCTCGCTGGCCAGTGAATGTACGCTTGTCCGTCGCATTGAATAGCGCATGTAATTGTTTAACGGTAAATGTTTCAACGCTATTCTTACGATCACGTACTAACGGAAACTTCGCCAGGTCATTTACGGCCAAGTATTTATTCTCGAGTAGCCAATGAAAGAACGCTCGAATTGCGCGTAGCTTAGAGTTTATCGTTGTTGTCCGGAGACCGCGTACTTGCATATCCTCAACTAATTCCTCCAGGTGTTTCCGCTGTACGTCGTGAATAAATAGCGAATGCCCTACGCTGACCAAGAACGTACGGAAGTGATTTAGTTCACGTTGGTAGTAAGTAATTGTAAATTCGCGCAAACCACGTCGTTTCGCATCCTTTATAAATACCGCCAACGCTTCATCAAACGTAGTCACCTGCATTGATACCGAACGACTCACGAGATCGAGTTCCCGTCCTACCAATTCGTTATTACGCTTAGACATAGAAAAAGACCGCCTTCCTTAGTATTTAAGGAAAACGGTCTACTAGCGAACATGCTAACGACTAATTTGACGCACATTATACGTCTAAAACGTAAAAAAGCGCCTCATGCTTACGCATGAAACGCCGTCAAATCAACGATTTAGATGATACCGGTGGCCGGGGTCGAACCGGCACTCCAAAGGAACACGATTTTGAGTCGTGCGCGTCTGCCAATTCCGCCACACCGGCATAGTGTAGATAAAAAAAATCGGATAATCCGATTGAAAAATAAAATATGGAGGCGGCAACCGGATTTGAACCGGTGGTAAAGGTGTTGCAGACCTGTGCCTTACCACTTGGCTATGCCGCCATAAATAGTTAAATGGAGCGGAAGACGAGGTTCGAACTCGCGACCCCCACCTTGGCAAGGTGGTGTTCTACCACTGAACTACTTCCGCAAAAAAAATGGCTGGGGTACCTGGATTCGAACCAGGGCATGACGGAATCAAAATCCGTTGCCTTACCGCTTGGCTATACCCCAAAAGACAATTATATAAAAATGGGGCGACTGATGGGAATCGAACCCACGAATGCCTGAACCACAATCAGGTGCGTTAACCACTTCGCCACAACCGCCATAATTACTATTTTGTATTATTCTAATTTAAAGTTAAATGGGGCGACTGATGGGAATCGAACCCACGAATGCCTGAACCACAATCAGGTGCGTTAACCACTTCGCCACAACCGCCATAAAATTAAATTGGCAGGGGCAGTAGGAATCGAACCCACATCAAAGGTTTTGGAGACCTCTATTCTACCGTTAAACTATGCCCCTATTATATTAAAACTGGTGGAGGGGGACGGATTCGAACCGCCGAACCCTAAGGAGCGGATTTACAGTCCGCCGCGTTTAGCCACTTCGCTACCCCTCCGGGAATACATGGTGCCGGCGATAGGAGTCGAACCCACGACCTACTGATTACAAGTCAGTTGCTCTACCAACTGAGCTACACCGGCAAAAAAACATGATGGGTCAGGACGGAATCGAACCGCCGACACTTAGAGCTTCAATCTAATGCTCTACCAACTGAGCTACTGACCCATATTTTAAAATAAATGGCGGTCCCGACCGGGATCGAACCGGCGATCTCCTGCGTGACAGGCAGGCATGTTAACCGCTACACCACGGGACCATTTTGGTTGCGGGGGCCGGATTTGAACCAACGACCTTCGGGTTATGAGCCCGACGAGCTACCACTGCTCCACCCCGCGATAATGATATGTTATTAATTGTTAATAAGTATAATGGTGGAGGATGACGGGCTCGAACCGCCGACCCTCTGCTTGTAAGGCAGATGCTCTCCCAGCTGAGCTAATCCTCCATCTGGGTATATACATGGTGACCCCTACGGGATTCGAACCCGTGTTACCGCCGTGAAAGGGCGGTGTCTTAACCACTTGACCAAGGGGCCTTCGTTTGAAATGAATAAAAGTGCTGGCGGAGAGTAAGGGATTTGAACCCTTGAGACAGTGTTAACCGCCTACACGATTTCCAATCGTGCTCCTTCGGCCACTCGGACAACTCTCCAAGAATGGCTCCGAAGGCAGGACTCGAACCTGCGACAACCTGATTAACAGTCAGGTGCTACTACCAACTGAGCTACTTCGGAATAATTTTAGTATACAGCCTAGCGACGTCCTACTCTCACAGGGGGAAGCCCCCAACTACCATCGGCGCTAAAGAGCTTAACTTCCGTGTTCGGTATGGGAACGGGTGTGACCTCTTTGCCATCATCACTAGACTATTTGAAAGACAATACTTATTATAACATATTTTATCAAAATTACAAGTATATTATAATATTTTTATTCTTTCAAAACTGGATAAACGGTTCATTGAATGTTTCAAACTTTTTTGGTTAAGTCCTCGATCGATTAGTATTCGTCAGCTCCATGTGTCACCAC
>NZ_KQ465117.1:0-603 GCF_001308875.1 Lysinibacillus sp. ZYM-1
AAATCCTTCGATGTATATTGAAAACCTCGGTCACTATGTATTAACGGCTGCTCGCCTGATTGTAATGATTGAATAGCTGATTTTATTGTTTTGAAAACAAGGGAATTATTATTCGAATGACCCAACACAAAACTCACAATCGAACCATCATACAAATCTATAATTGCACTTAAATAAGCTTTTTTCCCGTTTCCATATTTAAGTTCTGTGACATCTGTACACCATTTTTCATTTGGCTTTTTCGATGTAAATGCTCGATTCAATACGTTCTCCGCCACATGATGTGCTGGGGATTTTCGATAAAGCTTGCGCTTTCTACGAATAACAGACTTCAATCCACTAATCTGCATTAAACGATATATACGCTTTTCGTTAACCATCGCTTGATTATTTTCTTTTCGTCGACGATTGATGGTCAACGTTGTACGACGATAGCCGTAAATACCATTTACTTGTTGGTAAAGGAGATGAATGTCCTTTAAAATTGCTTCATTTTCAACTTCTCTGCTAGAAGGCTTACGACTTAGCCACTTATAGTAAGCTGCACGCGAAACACCAGCTATTTCACATAGTAAAAGAATCGAAAGTTTTTCCTCTCGATAT
>NZ_KQ465117.1:613-140879 GCF_001308875.1 Lysinibacillus sp. ZYM-1
CCTTTCGATTTCCTCTAACTTTTTTAAAAATAGATTTTCTGCACGTAAACGTTCATTTTCACGTTCAATACGTTGAATCTCTAATTTCAATTTCTCCTCAACGGTTAATTCGACTTCATCTTTTGTGCGACCACGGCGATCACGTAATCCCTCTTCACCGTTAGTTTCAAATTTCTTCGTCCATTGATACACCTGTTGATACGAAACACCATAGGTGTGCGCTGCCAACTGATAATTTTTCTGGTGCTTCAAACAGTACTCGACAATCTCAATACGTTCCTCAAAAGTTGTCTTTCTTCCTTCTATCATAGCTTGACCCATCCCTTTACCTGAATCTTTTAATTCACTATGACTAGTATACTTTTTTAACCATCTTTTTAAAACTGAGGTACTACTAATCTCATATTTCGCTAACACTTCCATCAGTGAATATTTCCGTTGAATGTAGTCTTCTACAGCCGCTAATTTTAACTCTTTTGAATAGAATTTACATGAAGTAGCTTCCTGTAATCCATCACGTCCACTTGCCTCATATTTCATTTTCCAGCTATATAAAGTTTGAGGATGTATTGAAAACCTTTCGCACAATTCCCAGATAGTAAAGTGACCTTCTTCGAACAATTGAAGGATATGTAATTTTAACTCGATTGGATGTTTACTTCGCCCCAAAAAAATGCTCCCCTTAAATAAACAGATTTTATTTTTTAATCTGTCTACCTAATAGGGAGCATATCACTTGTTGGAGAAAGCTTTTTGTTTTTTTATGAATATTAGACCAATAGAAATTTAGAGTAATTGTGAACATAATTGAAAAAGGTTGTTAGTATCTATAGAAAAAAGTGAATAAGTATGCTAGTCCCAAAGTTATCGCATATAATAGAACTATAACAAAATGGGGGTGCTATACAAATGACATATGCAAACGCTAAATTACAAGAAGAAAAGGTATTTAAAGACCCTGTTCACCGTTATGTACATGTTCGGGATCAAGTGATATGGGATTTAGTGGGTACAAAAGAATTTCAGCGTTTACGTAGAATTCGTCAGCTTGGTACCACATTTTTAGTCTTCCATGGAGCGGAACACAGCCGCTTTAGTCATTCACTTGGTGTATATGAAATTGTACGCCGTATAGTGGATGATATCTTTGTAGGCCGTCCAGATTGGGATGAAGGTGAACGACTTTTAGTGTTATGTGCAGCCCTTTTACACGATTTAGGACATGGACCATTTTCACATGCCTTTGAAAATGTCTTTGAGCTTGATCATGAATACTATACAAGACAAATTTTATTGGGGAACACTGAAGTGAATGCTGTGTTGAAAAAAGTGGCGGATGATTTTCCTGAAAAGGTATCACAAGTAATAGAAAAGACGTATCCAAATAAACAAGTTATCAGTTTAATTTCAAGTCAAATTGATGCGGATCGTATGGATTACTTACAGCGCGATGCTTATTTCACTGGGGTTAGCTATGGACACTTTGATATGGAGAGGATTTTAAGAGTGATGCGTCCTCGAAAAAACCAAGTTGTCATCAAAGCAACAGGGATGCATGCAGTAGAAGACTATATTATGAGTCGCTATCAAATGTACTTGCAAATATACTTCCATCCTGTGTCACGTAGTGCAGAGGTTATATTAAATAATATTTTGAAACGAGTAAAACAATTAAGCTTGGAAGGTTATACATTTAAACATGAACCTACTCACTTCCTAGCATTTTTCCGTAACGCTATTACACTAGAGGATTATCTTGCCTTAGATGAGAGTATTCTTTTTACATATTTTCAGCTATGGATGCAAGAGGAAGATACTATCCTAAGTGATTTAAGTCGTCGTTTTGTGAATCGTAAGCTATTCCAGTACATTGATTTAGATCCTGGGGTGGAGCTTGATAAATATCAAAAACTACAAGAACTTTTCAAGGAGGCAGACTTAAATCCCGACTACTATCTTGTTCATGATACAACGGCAGATCTGCCCTATGATTTTTACAGACCCGGTGAGGAGGAAGTGCGCGTGCCGATTTTCTTAGAAATGCAAAACGGTGAGCTACGCGAGCTTTCACGTGAATCGATTATTGTTGATTCCATTTCAGGGCGGATGAAACGAGACCATAAAATCTATTTTCCTTTAGATTTTTTAGAAGATGATTCTACGCATTCAAGCAGTAAACAGCGAATCCTAACTTTGCTGAGAAAAGAAGGAAAATAAAATATGAAATAGCAAAGCAGTAAACACGTTCAAAAAGAGCGATGTTTACTGCTTTTTTCTTATGTTTAGAGGAATGTTTAGAAATTGTTCAGTGCTAATAGTTATAATGTATCAAAAAAACTAAAGGGGGGTGAGGACTATTATTGAGGGTATCACTAAAGTAATGTAATAGGATTTGAAATGGAATAAAAGCTAACCATTGTTAATTCTTATGACCTATATTAGAATACTAATTGGCTTTTATTCACAATGACGGCAAGTTAATGAAAGGAAAGAGAGAACAGCCTATTGTTTGTAGCATTCCTTTCCTAATCACTGAAAGGATGTAGTCGTCGTCAACAAACAGCACCAGGTATCTCTCTATACTTAGAAAAGGAGAGAAACATGAAGAAATTTAACCTAGCGATTATTATATTGCTACTTGTATTTCAACCAGTACTTTCGCCAATTTCAGTGTTTGCAGCAGAGGGTGAATCAATACTGCCAGTAACATCAACTGAGGGAAATGACGCTGATACAAATTCTACAGATGAGACGTCCTTAACATCACCAGTTACAGTAGAAGAGGGGGGCACTGATAACAGTGAGACACCCGTAATACCAACAACTACAACAGAAGAGACTACTACTGATGAGAACAGTGATGAAACATTACCAGAAGATGGGGTAGAAGAGGAGGTGGATATTCCAGCAGAGGATGTAACAAACATGGAAGAACAAACTCCTCCAATGGTAAAACCATTTAATGCTACTCCAACAGATTTATCAGAATCAGCAAGATTAAATGTATTTGAATTAAAGATTAATGGTGCTGATGTTGTTCCACCAGAATTTTCTACAGAGCTGGCGCAAAACCAACAAGCTCAAGGGAAATTTATATTTGAAGTAGATTTTCCAGAGGATGTAAAGGCGGGAGATTTTTTTACTTATCCATTACCTGCTTCATTAATTGATTTTAATAGTGCATTTAATGGTAATAGAGGTGCAACACCCAATTCTCCTGCGTTTGAGTGGAGTACAACAGGGAATTTAGTAACTGTTACAATCACAGAAGATCCATCTGATGATATTGCTGGCTCTACTAATGTTGGATTTGAAATGAACTTTACATCAGGCTTTAATCTTTCTGGTAATAGTTTAGAGCAGGACTTGGTAATTCCAACTGCAGGTAAAGGAACAGACAATGTGAAGCTTACATTCCTTCCATCTACTAGCGGTGATAAGATGGTATCAAAACAGTCTAAGGGCGTAACAATCAATAGTGGTGAGCGTATTATTGATTGGGAAGTATGGATTAACAGAGCAGGAAAAAATCTTACAAACGCAGTAGTACAAGATACACCAGGTACTGGACATGAAATTGTGTCAAATTCCGTTACACTTGAGACGTATGAAGTCGGATTAAATGGTGTAGCAACAACAGCTGCAGGTGCACTAGAATCGTATCTCAACTTTGAAGATATTAAATTGAATGGCAGATATGCTTACAAATTGACGTATCAAACAAAAGTAAACTTATCAATCGCTGAGCAGGAGGGGCAAAAAACATTTGCAAACTCAGTTACATTAATTGACCCTACTTTTGGAGATTCGGACAGTAAAACAGTATCTACTACGTACGGTAAGGCGCTAGAAAAAAGTAAGGATAGCTCAAAAACAAGCAATAATTATGTATCTTCATGGGAAGTTCGATATAACTATAATCAAGCAGCTATTGACGAAGCAGATGCTTGGATAGAAGATACATTGCCAACGGGTCATGTCATTGATACATCTACTATTAAAGTATATGAAATGACAGTGAATGATACAGGTACAGCCACTGGAATGGGTACCGAAATTGATGCAACTAACTATACTGTCGATGATGTAACAAATGGCTTTAAATTAATGTTTAATAATGATGTTACAAAAGCATATCGCATCACATATGATGCAAAGTTGACAGATGATTTTTATAGTAATAATTCCGTAACAACGATGACAAACAAAGTTATTAGTGGCACTGTATCTCAAGAAAAAACGGCCACACATACTTTGACAGAGGACATCTTAACAAAATCGAGAACAGTAGATACAAATAAAAAAGAAATTACATGGACAGTTACTATAAAAGCAGATAATAAGTCTTTTGATGGAACAGATATCACAGGATTAACACTTGAGGATACATTTACGGAAGGTTCTTACAATGCGCCTCATAAATTAGTTGATATAAATAATGACGGTTTAATAAATGCTGCTGATATTACTATATCGAATATGACAGGGCAGACTATTGCGATTGATGCCAATGGCTTTACATTAACTGGTGGTACAGTGGCAAAAGGAGAAACTGCAGTTATTACCTATAAAACAGCTTACGAAATTTTTCCAGATGGTTCAATCTATGAACAAGGTTACGGGAATACAGCTGCGGCCAATTGGACTACTGATAAATCATATTCTATTACAAAATCAGCGTACTACCGACCAGACAGTAACTCTGTTAATAATGGACGTAAACAAGGTGCATATGATTATATCGAGCAAGTTTTCAATTGGGATATTAAGCTAAACATTAATAAACAAAATATTAATAATGCTGTACTAGAGGATACAATTGGCGAAGGTCATGAAATCGTCCCAGGTACATTCGTTATAAAAGAATTTACATTAACTACGCCTAATAATGATGAAATTGGTACTGAAGGTGCAGACTTAGATCCTAACTTATATACATTGTTTGTTGCTCCAAATAATAAAAGCTTTACTGTTACTTTTGCTAGCGATTTAGGAGCTGCGAACGATAAAGTATATATCATGAAATATCAAACAAAGGACTCTGACAAAATCATTGGTATTGAATCTAATACTAAAAATGATAAAACAAAACCGTATACAAATACAGCTTCCTTTACGACAAATGTAGGTGGAAGTCCTAAAACTTATAATTTACCAGCCACATCTGTTACACCAAGTTATGCAAATGAATTAATTACAAAAGGTGAACCAGGTAGTAATTCTACTACAGAAAGATTAACATGGACACTCAATATTAATCGTTCACTTTCTACACTAGGTACTACTAAAGTAAGTGATGTGCCATCAGAAAATCAGCTATTATTGAAAGATACAATTAAAATAAAGAAATATACTGTGAATGCAAGCTCAGGTACTTCTGTCCCAGGTGGTACATGGTTAGTGCCAGCTGATTTAGGGTTTACTGTAACATTCCCAGCAACAGGTGGGTTTGAAATTGACTTTGGTGAATTAAACAAAGAGGGCTATCAGATTCAATATCAAACATTAGTGCTTGGTAAAGCGGGAGAACCATATAGTAATGCTGCAAAAATTGACTTTGGATTTGAAACTGCAGACAATCAAGAAAAAGATGCGAAATATAATGGTAGCTTTAGATTCAGTGCATCTGATGCAGATTTCTCGTTAACAAAAGGAAGTTTAAAATTTAATAAGGTCGGCTTAAATACATTAACTGGTGTAAAAAAACCATTATCAGATGTAGAGTTTGAATTAGTCAAAATGGTCAAGGGATCTCCTTATATTGTAACGACAGCAACATCTGACACAGATGGTAATGTAATATTTGAAGATGTTAACTATGCGAACTATATTGTTAGAGAAAAAGGGGCACCAACAGGCTATGATCTAATGGAGAACTATTCAATTAGATTAGACACAAATACTGATACAAAGTTAGCTGCAAATAATACAAAAATCATTGAACTTGTAAATAATGAACAAATCGATTCAACAAATGCATGTCCAGCATTTACATTGACAGTGAAAGATGTTGATGGCAATGCTGTTGCAAATAAAGAAATCAGATTAGTAAATAGCAATGGATTAGAAATTAATATAGGAAATACAAATAGTTCGGGGGAAATAACTGCAATAAAACGTCCAGGAACAACTGGTCCAGGTATGACGGTTCAAGCTGGTACGTATACAGTTATGGATTCAAATAACAATATATTGGGCATGGTTACCGTAAAATATGGTAAAGATGAATGTCATGGTGAAATTAAGCCAATCAATGCATGCTCAAAATTTACGATTACTATTCTGGATGAGAATAATAAGCCTCGTCCAAATGTAACAGTTACATTAAAAGATACAAATAATAAGGTTATAGTTACTGAAACAACTGATAGTAATGGACAGTTTGTAATTGATAAAACTACACCAGCAGGTAAGTATAAACTCTATGAAGGCACACAATATTTAGGTGAGGTAAACGTAACTTATCAAAATGGCAACTGTCAGGATGAAGTAACACAAGCACCAAAATGTGAAACATTCGATTTAACTGTCAAAGATGTTGATGGGGAGCTAGTAGCTGATGAAACAGAAGTAACGATTAAAGATGTAGCAGGTAAGACAATCGCTACTGAAAAAACAAAAGATGGAAAAGTAGAGCTGAAAAATTTAGAGCCAGGTACTTACGATGTATTTGATAAGGATGGCAATAAAATCGGTGACTTCTCCAGCAATATTAATTGTCAAGCTGAGATTCAACAAATACCAGCCTGCGAGCGCTTTACAGTAATGTTGAAAGATGAAAATAATATGCTGGTGAAAGCGAGTAAGGATATTGTTATTAAAGATAAATTAGGCAATATTATTCCGACAGTGATAGAAGTGGATGGTAGCATTGCATTTGCTTCTAAAGACGTCCCAGCAGGTAAGTATGATGTTTATGACCACAAAGTTTATTTAGGAGAAATTTTAGTTTCTTATAAACAAACTTGTAAAACTGAGTTATCTATCGCACCAGCTTGTCCAGATTTTACATTATCTATTAACAATATGTACGGTCAGCCACGTGTAGGCGTCAAAGTGACCTTGATAGGTGAAGATGGTTTAGCAGTAGAAAATAATAATTCAACAGAGTTCACAACAGACAATAAAGGTCAAATTACAATTAGTAATTCATTAATTAAGCCAGGTAAATATATTGTAAAAGAGAACGGGAAAACAATTATTGGTACAGTTATAGTAGGTAATACATGTGAGGCTAAAATTCAGCCTACACCACCTGTAACACCTCCTACAACAGATCCTGATAACCCAACACCAGAGCCAGGACAGCCGGTTGATCCAAACAAACCAAATCCAGATCCGGAGAAGCCGGTTGATCCAAACAAACCAAATCCAGATCCGGAGAAGCCGGTTGATCCAAACAAACCAAATCCAGATCCGGAGAAGCCGGTTGATCCAAACAAACCAAATCCAGATCCGGAGAAGCCGATTGATCCAAACAAACCAAATCCAGATCCAGGGAAGCCGGTTGATCCAAATAAACCAAATCCAGATCCAGGGAAGCCGGTTGATCCAAATAAACCGGTGGACCCAAGTAACCCAACAACAGGTCCAAACAATCCTTCGACTTCTGGTAATGATGGTACGTCTGTACAAAATGTTATTGATCAAGGGAAACAATTGCCACCATATAATCCATCAAATGCAACTAAAAATACATTAGATGCTTATAAGGATTTCCTTAATAACTATAGTAAGCTATCAAAAGATGAACAGACTAAGGTGGCTCAAGCTATTGATATAAATAAAATCAAAGCGGATGCAGAACGTTTAGAAGCACAGTTAAGAGCACAAAGTAAATTACCGCAAACAGATGGAGCCAATCAAGCAACTCTTGTATTTGTTGGTTTACTTCTTGTAGCTGGGTCAATATGGTTCATGCGTCGCCGTTCAACAAATGTATAATCATCAAAGCGCCATCTCATAGAGATGGCGCCTTTTGTGTGAATTTTAAAAGGTTCCTTTTGCATTTTCTAAAGAATAGCTTTGAACAAAGTCTGCTTGTAAGGCTAGTCGTTTGGAACCTTTTTCCGCACAAGTAATCAAAGTTAATACCGTTTGGTTGGGGATATCATCGATGATATAAACATCTGTTGCGGCAATGATTTTTTTTGTCGCTAATCTATATTCATAGACATTATACATATCTGTTACATAAATGATGTCACCAACCTGTGCTTGATAAAGGGGACTGAATAAAATATCTTTCTCTTCAAAATAATGACCAGCTAAAGCATAGTTTCCATGACCGAGCTGCTGATTAGGCTTCATCGTACCTGCCCCAATAGCAAGTACAGCATTGCCAACACCCTTCAAAATAGGGAGCTGCATATGTACACTTGGCACGGCAATACTGCCGATAACAGGCATATTGCTAGCCTTTATTTGAGCTTGGAGGACCTCGGAGATGGATAATGATTGCACGGCTTCGAACTCAAAATCAGCATCAACCTGATTGTTCTTTTCAATAGCATCTATGCTGTACTCAGCTGCGTTTAATTGGTCACTCATGTGTGCAATCATAGCATTTTGAATAGGATTGATAAAAATCAGTAACAAGCCAATGATGAGCACACCTATGAGTAAAGCGAGCCTAAGTCTATTCACTTTCGTAGATCACATCCTAGCAAAGAAATTACGAGTCACTGATAAGTTTAAAAATGGGTAGAGCGTTAGGCGGCTCTACCCGATTTCATCTTATTTATCACTCAAACGAACGCCTGCAACGCCGTAATGGTTTTTAGACATTTCTTCGATAAAAACTGTTACATTTTCTGCAGGTGCATTAACTGTACGAGAAACGGCTTCTGTGACTTCTTTAACAAGGGCACGTTTTTGTTCCTCTGTACGGCCTTCAAGCATTTTAACTGTTACGTATGGCATAATATTGCCTCCTTTATAGAATAATGTTGTATAGTTAGTTTATAAGAAAGTATAAACTTCTTACTTACGTTGAGGCATATGCGTGATGTTTATTGTGACTATATGCTTCCCTTTATAATAGCAGAATGGAGGGTTTTTAAATATGGCAAATGGAGAAAAACCAAAACAAAAAATGGGCTTTACCATTATAAAAAATGATCCAACCGATGGACATAAAGGGTTTGGGGTTGGCTCGCTTTCCTTAGAGAATGTATCGCCAGTCATTATAGATGTCGATGAGGGTACAGCATCTGTTGAAATCGGTGCTATGCATGCACGTAGCGATGTTGAACGAGGTATTAAATTTACAACGGATCGTGCTGATTCAGAGGGTGGAAAACCATATTGGCTAGTATGGGTGACAATTGATCATAAAGAGGATGGTCCTTACTATGCTGGCATTACTGCTTGTGAAATGGTGGTTAACCGTGAAAAGCGCCGTGGTTATAAAATTTTAGCTGATCATGTGAATAAAATGGATAAATCCATGAAGCGTCATATCATCGTAGAGCATATGGATACGCCATCTAAAAAAGTGTTAGCTACTTTCCTAGAACAACTTAATCCAGAACTATGGGCGCGTAGTGAGGAGCAACTGCGTCAAGACTTATTTGTCGAATAGACCAATAATGATTGAACAAACTGTGACATTTTGCAATCGTTTTCGATATTAGGTTGAAAGTGGGTTTGAAACAAAGTACACTTGAGGCAGAGCTTACATTTTAGTAAGCTAGGACACTTGGTATCGCGAAAGTGATGAGCGCTATGCGGCATTTGAACAACCCAAGCCAAATGCCCCATGATGCTCATACTCCGCGAACCATAAAAAGAAAAGCTTTCTGTTCCCACGGACACGTCTCCGGGGAAGAGAAAGCTTTTCCTATTTTTCGTATATCTGTTACTTTGTCGAGAGCCTTCATTACATAAAACGTATGATGGTTAAAAAGGTTGCCGGATTATTGTTTATTTTTTTCTTCTCCTTTAAATAGCGAGAATGGTAACATATTCCAAAATTCTCCCCATGTATTACTGTCAAGAATGTCGAAGTTTGTACATTTCTCAGTTGGTACATCCTTAGATTCTATATAGACAAGACGTTGTTTAGGACAAGCATCAGTCGCTAATTTACCTGTTTCGATATCAATGACAACGCCTTCTACACCTTTAGGTTTTTTGAAATCTTCATTTTTTGTCCCTTTATTAACTGTTTCCATAAAGTCAATCCATATTTGTTTTGTTGCTGCAGTATCTTCTTTTGTCGTAAGGTTTTTCCCTTGATCATAGCCATTCCATACACCAGCAGTTAGATTTGGTGTAAAACCGATCAGCCATTGGTCACTATTAGTAGAGCCTGATTTTGCTGCATATGTGTGTGTCATACGTGAGCGAATGCTAATTCCTGTTGCAGGCGAATAATCACTGAATACAGGATCAAAAATACCAGTCATCATTTCTGTTAAGATAAATGCATTCTCTTTGGAAATAGCCGTCTCGGTTTTTTTCGTAACATCCTTATTTTCGTAAATGACGTCTCCATTAGCATTTTTTACGGACACAATTGTTGTTGGGATCGTTTGTTGCCCTTGTGACGCTAAAATATTGTAAGAATTTGTCATTTCGTATAACGTAGTTTCGATAGTACCAAGTGCGATTGATAAATTATCCTTAGCACCAATCCCTACATTAAAACGGTTGGCCATATCGTGAAATTCCTTGAATCCAATGTCCTCTAATGTCTTCACAGCATAAATATTATCTGAGATAGCAATTGCTTGTGCCAGAGACATGTCGTGGTCAGCAAACTGTCCGTTGACATTTTTAGGAGCATATGTTCCCCGTCCGTTATCATAGGTAAACGTAGTTTCACCTACATCTAAAAAAGTAAGTGGTGTGTAACCATTTTCTAATGCTGCTGCATATAAAATAGGTTTAATAGTAGAACCAGGTTGACGTTTTGCCTGTGTCACGCGGTTAAATGAACTTACTGAATAGTCACGACCACCGACTAATGCAGTTACAGCACCTGTTTTGGATTCCATACTAACAAAGGCTGTTTGGAGATCGTTAGCAGGCATGTTTTTTGATACGGCTTCTTCGGCTGCTTTTTGATGTTCGAGATTTAGTGTCGTTTGAATCGTCCAGCCACCTTCACTGATGTCGAGATTTTTTGATTTTAGAATTTCACTAGCCTCTTGCCATGCAACATCTAGGAAATAAGGGGCGACAGATTTGGTTGCTACCCAACTGTCATTTTTCAAGACAAGCTGTTCATTCTCCGCACGTGTTTTTTCATCTTGTGAAATGGCTCCTTGATCTGCCATTAGTTTTAAAATAACGTGTTGGCGATTTGTGGCTTTGTCCAAATTAGCGATTGGCGAATAAATACTTGGTCCCTTTGGTACACCTGTTAACATAGCTGCTTCTGCAAGCGTTAAATCACTAGCAGATTTTCCAAAGTAAAATCGACTGGCTGCTTCAACACCGTACATACCATGACCGTAATAGACAGTATTTAAATAACCCTCCAATATTTCATCCTTATCATAAAAAACTTCTAATCTATAAGCATATAGAGCTTCATTTAATTTACGTGTCCAAGATTTCTCGTGGGAAAGGTAAAGATTACGTGCATATTGTTGAGTAATTGTACTTGCTCCTTGCACCTTTCCACCTGCTTTAATATCTACTAAAATGGCGCCAGCAATACGCGAATAATCAAAACCACCATGTTTATAAAAATCTTTATCTTCAACAGCTACTACTGCTTCTTTTAAAAAAGGTGACATCTCATCGAGACCAACCCAATAACGTCGTTGATTTGTAAAGTGGTCCCCAATTTGGTTCTCATTTTCATCTAAGAAAATAGAGGCTTTCGGTACGGTTAAAGGCGGTGCACCAGCCACTTGAACATAGATGCGTAGTGCTACAAATGCTACGACAATTGCAGATGCAAAGGCGACAAAATAAGTAAGAGATTTCCGTGTACGCTTTACACGCTTTTGCTTTCGATGATAGCTTTTTCGTTTCATCCGACTTCACCTCGTTTTCTCACAACTTCGAACTTAGCTTTAGTATGTGTTCGAACATTCATCTTTAATCGAAATTCTACCTAAAAACTATTGCACTTTATTCAAAAACATCTATACTTTTTTTGTACTACTTGAAATGCTGGCATTCGACAAGGAAATCACATATTGTAGATTTTAATCGAAATTTGCTAGACGTTCCAATAATGTATACGAGGATGAAAGGATACAGGTTTCATTACAATCCTGTAAGTCATCATAGAGGGATTTAAAGATAAGTGGTTATTAAAAATAATATTTTATTCATAACGGAGGTCTAGCAATGAGATTTGATGAAGCGTATTCAGGGAATGTTTTTATAAAAAGTCATCCAACATATGAGGATGCTCAGGCAGTTATTTATGGCATGCCAATGGATTGGACAGTGAGTTACCGTCCAGGTTCACGATTCGGTCCACAACGTATCCGTGAGGTCTCGATCGGTCTTGAAGAATACAGCCCATATCTAGATCGTGAGCTTGAGGAAGTAAAGTATTTCGACGCAGGGGATATTCCACTACCATTTGGGAATGCACAACGTTCATTAGATGAAATTGAAAAATTTATTGAAAAATTATTAGCTGATGCCAAGATCCCAGTTGGTATGGGAGGAGAACACCTAGTGTCTTGGCCTGTGATGAAAGCAGTATCTACTAAATATGATGATCTTGCTATCATTCATTTTGATGCCCACACAGATTTACGTGTGGAGTATGAGGGAGAGCCACTTTCTCACTCTACACCGATTCGTAAAATTGCAGAACATATCGGCCCTAAGAATGTTTATTCATTTGGTATTCGTTCAGGAATGAAAGAGGAATTTGAATGGGCCAAGGAAAACGGTATGCACATTTCTAAATTTGAAGTACTAGAACCGTTAAAAGAGGTCCTTCCAACATTGGCTGGACGTAATGTTTACGTAACGATTGATATTGATGTGTTAGATCCAGCACATGCACCAGGTACTGGTACAGTAGATTGCGGCGGTATTACTTCGAAAGAATTACTAGCTTCAATCCACGCGATTGCAGCAAGTGGCGTAAATGTTGTAGGTTTTGATCTAGTGGAAGTAGCACCAATCTACGACTCATCTGAAATGACAGCAAATACAGCCTCAAAGTTATTACGAGAAATGATTTTAGGCTGGGTGAAATAGAAAACGAGGTAGAAAGTCAGTAATGACAAGGGTTGAAGTGGGGGAGTGCTAATAACTAGCCCCACTTTTAGCCCCACTTTGTTGTAAAGTCTCGCTAAAGACGTTTACAGTTTTATCTTCAAGCTCCTTTAGAATATGACCATAAACAGTGTGGATCATTTCAGGAGTATTTCCTAAACGTTCGGCAATAGCTTTTACCGGTATACTTTTGTTTAAGAGAATTGTGGCATGTGTATGCCGTAAACCGTGAACGGTTGTCTTAGATAATCCAGCAAGCGAAATCATACGGTTAAAGTTAGCGTTTACCCCTGTTGGTGCTAATGGCTTACAGGAGCCAATTGATAAAAATATAAATGTAGACGATTCAAGCTTTTGACCATATTTAAATAAAATAGGTTTTAGAGCCTTTTTATAAGCTTCTAATTGTGCAATGACTATTTCATCAACTTTTATCGTTCGCTCGCTATTTTTGGTCTTAGTAGAGCCTACACCGTGTGCTCCACGATGTCTGATAACTTCGATTGTACGATTTTTGAAATCAATGTTCTTCCACTGGAGTCCTAGAGCTTCACCTTTTCGCATACCTGTATAAGCGAGTAAATGAAAAAGCGTAGAGTGTGTAATATCCTCATTTTCCTCTACAGTTTGTAAAAACAAATTTAACTGATCAGGCGATAAATAGTTATCCTCACTTATACCTTCTCTTTTAGTAGGTAAAGCAGCCCCAGAAAGTTTATTCCGCAATAAAATTTCTTCTTCAATAGCAGCGTTAATTGCTGTTCTCATAATTACATGAAATGAACGTATTGTGGAAGGCTTGTACTTGCCTTCTAGCTTATTCAAGAAATTTTTTTGATAAATAATTTTATCTAGTTTCTTTAATTTCACAGATCCTAAAAGCGGTTTTAATTGAAGACGAATAAATGATTCACGTTGAGTTACAGTGGCGGGCTTCCACTTTTTATGGTTAGTTTCGTACCAAATATCTAGCCACTGGCCAACTGTTAAGTTATCATTTTCTATATACTTCGTTTCACCACGCAGCGTTGAAGCCTTTACTTCCAGGAGGGCTTTCAATGCTGCTTTTTCTGTTTTAAAGCCACTTTTTTTCTTCTCTCGACGTTTTCCAGCAGCGTCATAATATTTATGCCGAAACATCCATAATTTTTCTTTATTCGCATTGAAATAGTGATATATTTCAGGCTCTTTAGCCGATTTAAAGTATTCCACTTATACCATTCCTTTCATTGCTGGCGGTAATGTGTAGGGATAGGTAAGTGTGAAAAATAGTTATTTAATCATCTAAAAGATTAGCTTGACGTATTTTAAATTTTTCATATTCTTTTTCTAATACTTCCTCAGATGGATAATCCTTTTCTTTGTTTCTAAATAAAGCACGTAATAGATCTAAGGCTTGTTGTCTTTCTTCTTGAGTCAAAGATGCTTCATCAAGGTATAAATGTTCACTAAAATCAAAAATGTTTTCTAATTTAACATGAAGCCTTTCTATATAATCTTGTTTCTCCATGTTCACTAACAATTTGTTTGTTTTATCAATACTTGATTTAGAATCAGCTATTATTGCTTTTCTAGAATTAGCTTCTTCTTCATTCATATACCCAGCTAAAACCATTAACTTAAAATAATCTAAATCAAATGAATCTGAAAGTTGCCTGATAATTTCAGGTGTTGGTTTTCTTTCTTTTCCGCTTCTTGGATCGTACCCTTTTTCAAGGGTACTTAAATACGTATGACTAATTCCTGTAATACGTTCCATTTCGCGCAAAGACTTTTCCCCTCGTAACTCTTTTAAATAATTGCCGAATGTAGTCAAAGATTTATCCTCCTAATAAAATAATTTAATTTAATTATATTGTAAACCATGACTTGCGCTTTTGGCAAATATGGTTTACAGTATATTCAGGAGGTGCAATTCATGGTTGACAACAAACTTAAAGAATTAAGGTTACGACGAGGAATTTCAATTTCTGAACTTGCAAGAAGAAGTGGTTTGAACAGGGTTACAATATCAAATATTGAAAATAAAAGAGTCATTCCCACATTAGAATCAGCATTTGCAATTTCACGAGAATTAGAAACTCAAATTGAAGTTATTTTTTTTGAAATCGGTGTAAATCATGATTTACTTAATGGGAAGGTGGTTACTAATCAATGATGCAAACCGAAGTATCTATTCAACTCGACAAAACAGAAATCGAGAAATATATTCGTGAACAATTAGATCAATGTGTTCGTGAAACAATCCTATTCGTCGATGTGGATAGGCTCGTTAAAATGACGGGATTCTCGAAAAGATTCTTAGAAGACGAAATTTTATCAAATCCAATGGTTAGGCAGTATCAACGTAGGAAGTCACGCAAAAGATTCTACATATATGAACCTACGATTAAAGCAATTTTAGAAATTGTAGATAGTTGGGATATATAAACTAAACACAAATAGCCTGGCGGTAATGTGTAGGGATAGACATCAAGATGTGTTTTTGAAAGAAGGTGATAACAAATGCAGCAGGGCCAACAACAAATTTATGAAGAGGAACAAAACGATTTTATACTTCCACAAATGAAAACAGATTCTTACAATGACATTCCAATCGAGCTCCAGCAGCTTAACAATTGGATCGTGTGGAGATTAGAATCACGCAAAGGGAAAAATACAAAAGTTCCTTATAACGTGAATGGAAGTGAAGCACGTTCAAATGATGCTAATACTTGGAGTTCATTTGTGGAGGCAGTAACAGCAGCACGTACGGGAAGATATGACGGTATTGGTTTTATGTTTAGTCAGCAAGATCAATACATTGGTATTGATATAGATAAATGTTATGAAAACGGGGTATTTAACGAAGTTGCGACTAGTGTAATAGATTCACTAGATTCATATACAGAGTTTTCACCAAGTAAGACTGGAGTCCATTTAATTGTGGAAGGTAAAATGCCTGATTGGATAAAAGGAACAGGTAAAAAGAGCTCAAAGTATGGTATAGAAATTTATTCTCATGGTCGTTTCTTTACTTTCACTGGAGAAAGAGAAAACGAAAATGAGATTCAGGAACGAACGGACGAAGTAGCCGAACTTTTAGAAACTTATTTCACCCGTGAGGAAATGGCAGCATATGCAAATGTAATTATTCCGCAAGGTGTAACAAATACAGAAGAAGATTCTGTAACATGGCAACGCATGTTTAAGTCGAAACAAGGTGAAAGAATCCTAGCGATGTACCGTGGTGATTTAATTATAAATAATGATCATTCATCCACAGATTTATCCTTATGTGATGCCCTTGCATTTTGGTGTGATAAAGATTTTTGGAAAATGGATCGTATGTTTAGACAGTCTGGTTTGATGCGTGATAAGTGGGACGAGCGTAGAGGGGAGCTACTTTACGGTGAGAAAACACTTATAAGGGCTATTTCTACTAAGAAGGATACTGTTTCGGATTATAAAAAGAAGCATGAACTACAAATACAAGTAAATGATTCGTTTGTTTTTCCTAAAGGTTATATTTCTAAAAATGGCTGCTTGTATCAAATTATTGAAAAGAAAGACCGTAACGGTGAAATCGAGGAATTAGAAGTTTTAATATGTCGTCAAACTCCGATTATTACACGCTCGTTTATGAACGTGGAGCACCCACAGTTATATCATGAGCTATCCTGGTCGGACAAAGGAAAAGTATATAAAGAGGTTATACCAGCGGGAGATCTTGCAATTAAAAAAGAGCTACTAAAACTTTCGTATAAGTCGCTTGCAGTAACTGATAACAATGCAAAACACTTAATCACCTATTTCGATAGATTGAACATGGTAAACAATTTAGATCATGAGCATCTAGTCGAAAGGCTAGGACATATTAAAAATACTTTCATTCACCCATTAACAGCGGCTGGTGTAACGGTTTTACCTCCTGATATTGGAGAGAAGCAGCTACTAGAAGCCTTTCAAACATCAGGTACTATTGAGGATTGGATAGAGCATGTACTTAAACCCATTCAGAGGCATCCTAGAGCATTATTAATGGTAGTGGCATCATTTACATCTGTTTTGCTACAAGATCTAAAAATGAAGCCATTCATAGTTGATTTATCGGGTGTAACTTCACAAGGAAAAACAACAGTATTAAGGGCTTGTGTGAGTGTGTGGGGAACAGAGCATTTAGTTTCTGAGTGGAATCTAACCAAAGTGGCGGCAGAGAGAAAAGCGTCGTTTTTAAATAGTTTTCCTCTAATTCTAGATGATACGAGAAAAGCAGACGAAAAGCAGCTACAGGGCTTTATTTACAATTTTAGCGGTGGTCGTTCAAAAGGGCGTGGTTCTATCAGTGGTTCTCAACGTGAATTTACGTGGGGTAACCTAATGCTTTCCACAGGAGAGGATTCACTTAATGCTTATGCTGAACGTGCTGGAGGTGTGGCAGCAAGGATATTGCCTATCACAGGATTACCATTTGAAGGCGAGAACTATCAGTTTTTCAATGATCTCTATAAAGCTATTGAAAACTATTACGGTTCCATAGGTTTAGAGTTTTTAAAGAAATGGCATGAACAAAAAGAAACTGCAATTCCCTATTTTGATAATAGTTACAATGAAAGGTTCCAGCAGAAAGCCTATGGAAATGAGGTTATCTCACGCATTGCACGATATTACGCAGCTATTGTATTTACTGCAGATTTACTAAATAATTTCTTCAATTGTAACATTGATTTAAAAATATTAGCCGATTTATTCGACGAATTAAATGCAGAGAATAAAGCAGTGGACAAGCCGAAGCAATTACTTGAAATGATGCTGCAGGATTTAGATTCAGATCGTGGAGCAATTTTTAATAATTATTTCGAACCTAGAAGTGTTATTAAAGCGATATTTAAAAATGGTTCATTATATTTGTTACCAGCTTATTTAAAAGAGTTTTTAAAATCAGAAGAGAAGACTATTCGTAGTGAATGGTTGCGTAGGGGAATAACGGTCCCGCAGGTTAGCAAAGGAAAGACGGTTGATTATAAACAAGTGAAACATAAAGGTAGGAATTTTAGTGGCGTACCTATCCAACAAAAAACCATAGAGGAATTAGGGTTTGATTTTTCAGAAGAATTTCACACTTAACTAATAAAAGGTAGGAAAAGGTAGGGAAATATCTAATCATATTCAAAACTTTCCTACTTTCTTAAATCCAGTCGTATCAATGGTTTATATGTATTAGTAGGAAAGGTAGGAAAAGTAGGAAGTAAATATACATGTCGCATAAGAATGACATGATTATTTCCTTTACTTTGCTATTGTGATGATTTTATATATATAGCTTATTTTTCTGCTTACTTCTCCTACTTTTCCTACCTCACCCTTTGAAGCCTTGGTACATAAGGTTTTTATAGGTAGGAATTAAGGGAGGAAACAGGGAGGTAGTAGGAAGTGTAAGGGGATTTAATTGTGGAAGCCCAACAAAAAATTAAATTAAGTAAGATTTCAATAGATGGAGGAAAGACCATGATATTTAAAACATGGATACAACAATTTATCAATGAAGATAATCCAATAGGTGACCTGGCTCGAGATAATGAGCAAGATCCATCATTTCCAGATTCCAATTCATATAACGAATTGTACGATTATCTATATTCACAAAATGCGAGTGAGTTATGTTTACTTTCGTTCGATAAAGCATGGCAATTATATAACGCAAGGCAAAGGAAATGTGTAGGTTATTAGGCTATTTATTTTTCACAATGGGATAGCCCCCCTCCATTTCGCTTTACTTAGTGAAAGTGCCCTACACCGGATGTCCGTTTTCCGCGCAGAAAAATCCCTAAATGAAAATTTTTTAAGTGAAAGTGAGGTGATTATATGGCAAGACCACGACAACCTATAGATTTATTGGTACGAAGCGGGCGAAAACATTTTACAAAGCAAGAGGTAAAACAGCGAACAGAGCAGGAACGACGCATGTTAGGGCCAACAGAGAATATCAAGGCACCATCATATTTAACAGTTGCTCAAAAGCGAGAGTTCAATGAAATATCTGTTCGATTAGTTGAATTAAATATGTTTAGTGAGTTAGATGTGGACAATTTAGCGCGTTATTTGGACTCAAAATATCAATATTTTGAAGTGTTAAAGGGGCTTAAAAAAATCAAACCTACTACGGTTATTGAAACCGATATTGGGAAACAGGTTGTTCCTAATGACTGTTATGCAAGTTTAGTTAGAACGAGAAGTATGATTTTCAAAGAATGTAGAGCGGCAGCACGTGACCTAGGATTAGATATTTCTTCTCAAATGCAATTGAGCATACCAAAGGAAGTAAAAAGAGAATTGAGCGAATTTGAAAAACGATTCGGAGACAGGATTTGAGGGAGGCATTACATGGAGAAAGTAATTTATGGACTAGCTGCTGATTTCGAAGCTGTTCATTGGAATAGAAAAGGTGAGAATGTGGAGTATTTTCATGTTGAGCCTAGCACAGTTCAATATGCTGAAAACGTTGCGTTTACGTTAGAGCATAAACCGAAGCAAACTATTACAACTACGAAAAACGAAGAGAATGGTCAACTAATTATTGTTCAAAAAGGGCCATTACTATTATTCAAATTTATTCCGACAACTAAAGATGGTGAACGTATTTATCGTTACGTGAAGCAAAGGAAATTACGTCAATGCAGCTACATTTTTAGGAAGTTAGCAAGCTTACGAGATGTAAGAACTGAAGGCAAAGCATCATGGGCAATTGATCCAGGGGAGACAATTATGATTAATCATGGTGCAGTCTATGAAATTTGCTTGACCAACACGCCACGTGATAAAAACACTTTCGTTACAACAGATGCCAATCATCCGTTGCTTAAAAGTATCGAATGGAAAACGAATGTGGAATTGGCAGCGACAGATTATTGGAAAGAAGAAGTTAAGTTAGCAGAGTTAGATGAACAACTAGAACGACTTGAGCGCGATCTAGCACGTTCACACCGTAAAACTAAAAAACTATTAAAGAAAAGAGGAATTTTAATATGATGAAAATTGAAGAAAGACAAAAATTAATGGATAAAATTCAAGGCCACAAAAAGCAGTACCTGGAGGAAGTGGCCGAAGTGGGGAAGGCCATTGCTGAATTAAGAAAAAAACGAAATGAAATAGAAGTGAAAATTTCTGCTGCATATGAAGGGGATGCAAATGCTTTACTTGTTTTATCGGAAAATCGAGAATCTGTACAAAAGCTGTCTAAAGAAATTGAATTACAAGAAAGTCGTATTACAAAATTAAATGAGTCATTAAAAGAAATTGAAGCCGATACAGTACGTTTATTAGATGTGTGGATGGAAATATCAACGAACGCACGAAAAGATGCAGATGCTTTATTTGAAAAGGCTGCTTCATTACAACAGCAAGCCGATGAAGCGAGAAATGAAGCTGAAATACACCGCACAGAAGGATTAAGGTACGCTGGACAGATTCGTGATTTTGCAAAGGATTTATCACAAGAAACAGCTAAAAAGTATGTGGATTTCACATATTAAGGCGGTGTGAAGGATGAATGAAAAAGAAGCGCATCGAAAATACCTTCAAGAAATTCAAGCGAGAATGGAAATGAAAGCACAAGCCAATCCCAAAATAGCACAGGCATTACAGCTCTCGCAGGCTTTACAGGACGCTTATGCATCATGTGAGGGGAACAAGTCATTATACGCTATTAAAAGGGCTCAGATACTCGCACAACATGGTTCTACAACGGTTGATTGGGAGCAAAAATACACAGAACTACAAGCCGAAATATCGAGGCTACAAACAGAGCTTCTATTAGCAGATACTGATAGAGCAATTTATAAAGGTCAATTAGAAATGAATGGGATTGATCCAGTGATATAAGGTATCCATAAAACACTTACTTTGGTAGGTGTTTTTATTATGACAATCAATTCCATTTATAATAAGATGTTGGTAAATCGGAAGGAGAAGAAGTTAACTATGAAATTGGACTATACTTTGTTATACAAACTGTTTTGTAGCTGTTATAAAAATGGTTTTGACCTACTTGTAGAAGCAAAATTACTTTATGAGAACGAAAGGTACACTCGCGCTTATACATTAGCTCATTTGTCTTTTGAAGAGTTAGGAAAATTACCAATGATAAATACTTATATGTATAAGGTGGTTCACGGAAGTCAGTATGATGTCCAACATTTAATGAAACGTATGAGAGATCATAAAGAAAAAATTCAAGTTTCACACTTTACTTCAGACTTATTTTCAAATGAAGATATTGATTTAACTGATAATAGGAAACTTAATCAGTATATAAACGAAATGAATAACATGAAAAATAATTCAATCTATGTTGGTTTGAATAATGGAACTATTAGTATACCAAATGATGTTGTTACTAAACAAAAAGCAGAAAAAATGATTGAAATGTCTACAATGCATGCTACTTTTCACTCTCATTTCTCCCAACTTTCAGAAGAAGAATTAAAAAAACTTCATTCAGATGATTTGTATAAATTACTCATAAGGTAATTAAATAGTTAAAGATGAATTAAAAGTATTAGAATATTGATAAAGAGCCATCCGAAAACATATTACTAGTTTAGAGATGGCCTCTATTATTATAAATAATATTTCTACTTAAAATGAATCTATAGTACATTAATTTGTCTTGCTATAACTTATTTTCTTAATTTTCTTTCTTGTTGAATTTCAAGTGCTGTAAGTTTCTTTTTTCCCCCATCTGTTTTTATAAAAACATCACCTTTAGCAGTTGAATAAAGATATTCACTTCTATAAGGTTGAATATTTACTTCAACTATATATAATTCATTAATAATGTTTAAATTATTATCATGTAATGAGGGTAGATCAATCCTGTATATACTTGGTGGAATTTGGGGTTGTATTTTTCCTAATTTTTCAGTAATGGATCTACGTAGTTCATCTCTTTGTTGATAAGTTAGTTTTACACCTACTACTCTTCTTTCTTTATCACTTATTCCCCATATAATTCTACCAGCTCTTTTTGAATTTTCATTTAAATAAGCAACTACATATTGGTCAACCAAACTAAGAATCGAATCAACTGGATTTTGCCCTTTAATTTCCTTGAATTCAACGAATCTGTACTCTTCATCTTTTAGGATATTGTTTTGAATATATTGAACTATTAGTTGACCTTCTTTATTAATATCATTGTTCTTATGTTCGCTAATAGGATTCCTAAGTGAAATATTTGGGATTTTATAGTTATAAGCTATTGGCGAAAATATTTTTTCAGTTCTAGTAATTTCAGCAATAACATTTTGCTCATAAAAAAAATCAAAAGAACCGAATATTATTATTTGATTAAATCTAGAGTAACTTTTAAGAATGGATAGAATTAATTCCTGGAGAAAATTATCGAATGATAGTATTTCATCAAGTACAAGTGGTGTTTTATACTCTAAATTACGATGTAAGCTTATTGCTGAAATTAATTTAAGAAGCTGTGCAGCACCACCTGAAGGCACAACAATCTTTTTTTTAGTTTTGCTTACCTGATTCGTTGGATTAAGGTAGTTTTCAACAATATTTAACCAAGTACTGAGTTCGTCGGGAAAAGGTTCCAAAAGTTCTGAAATGAATTTAATATCATCTTCTTCAATTTCTATACGATCCATATGTATATCATTAAAAAATACAGGTGAGTATTTGTGATAATATGAGATAAATTTATTGTCTCGACCTAATAATGTATTAGAATTCACTTGGAAGTTTGAGTGATATTTTCCTTTAGAATATATGTTTTCGATTGTTTGTATCGTATTATCGTGCTCGGTTATAAGTTTGACATTACTCTCAATATTTACAATTCGAGAATTATTCTTTATAACTGATTTACCATATTGAATATATAAAAGTGCTCCGAAAATTTGTGATTTTCCACTAACATTCTCTCCACATATTAAATTGATACCACTCTTATTAAATTCAATTTCATATTCTTTTATAGGACCGAAGTTTTTTATAACTAAATTTTTAATATACATAGAGTAGCCACCTGCAATTTTTTAAAATTATTTTAAATTCAGAAGTGAAAAATGAATTACTAAGGAGAAATGTAAAGTAGGTAAAATCCCTTAGTAAAAGTTGTTTTTATTGTTTGACTAATTAAAACCTGGCTAAATATACGAAGATATCAGCAACTGACGAATGTGGTCCATTTATTATGACCAAAAAGAAAAACAATTACTATCATCTGCAAAATGGAAATGAACGCTTAAAAACAGGGACACCCGAATTATTGGGCGTCCTCTTTTTTATTCCATACTATATTCATACCAATTATATCTGCAATTTCTTTTACTTCACTGTATTTAATGGTACCACGTGTGAGTTTATTTGAAATGTTTTGCACAGTCGTTTTTTTATCATCCGGTAAATTTTCATTCATTTTATTTACTATTTCAGTTAGTGTCCATCCAGATGATGAAATATAACTCTTAATTTCATTTTTTATTGTATTAGACATATTATTCCCCCTGTTTTTCTTTATTATAGCTTATTTATACACTATAATAAATAATTTTATTCATAAATGAATAATAAGTATTGATAATTTATTCATTATAGTTTAAAGTTACACTATAAAGAATAAAAAATATCAGATGACCATCAAAGGTTAGTCGGTGAATGGACTAGAAATAGCCGACATTTAGAAAGGGGGAGGGGAAATGAAAGTTACAGCAAAAGAATGGCGTGTAATGTCTGATCATAACAAGCAATTATTATTGAATGCAGTAGCAACTAAATAAAACATAGATGAAAAGGGGAATGAGAACATGCAGCAACATCACACATTAGAAAAAGTAGTACAAGAAAGTAGTAACAGTGTTTATGGGTTATCGGCGCAAATGATTCAATTAGAGGTTATACAAGGGGCAGTAGCGAGATTATTAGAACGCATTGACGATATTGTTCACAAAGGTTGGGATAAAGACCGAGGAATGGCTTATCTTGCAATTGATGAAATAAGAGATACAGTACGTTTGATTGATATGGGATTCCATCCTTTGTTTAAAGAAATGTCAGAAGAAGTTAAAACCCTTAACATTAATGCCGACGAATTATATGAAACGGTAATTAAAGGTGGATTAAAGGGATCGATTAAGGCAGCTACAAACGAGGAAAATAAAAAAGCCGATGCGCCAACATCGACTAATGAAACATATTCTAAATAGCATTTTAACACATAGAAGGGGCTTGCTCAATTTTGAGCAGTCCTTTTGATGATGGTTCAATCGCCACACTTTTGTTGTAATTACAAAGCACATGCTACGGCAGGTGTTTTTTTGTGGGATGAAAAATAATTATTAATTTTTAGAAAATAAAAATTGAAACAAATGCTGAAACATATTATGATTGATTAAAGAAACGAAATGAAACAAATACTGAAACAATATTAAGGGGGATAATAATGGAGAAACTTATTGATTCAAAGCAACTTCAAGAAATGTTCAAAATTTCACGAACTACTTTGCACAGAATGGAAAAGGAAGGCCTGCCATTTACTCAAATTGGTAAATCGAAACGCTATAATACTGAAGAAGTAAAGGTGTGGATAGAAGATCGTCACCGTGGAATAGAGAACTTAGAAATCGGTAAAATTTATCATAATCAGGAAATTGCTAAAGCTTTTAAGTGTTCAACACAAGGTGGCATGAGGCGCTCACACTCAACAAATACACTGGTTATCTTCTCAGATCACACAAAAGGGATCTACGAAGATAAATGGATCATTAATAATAATGGAGATGAAATTCTTCTTTATACAGGGATGGGCCAAGAGGGAGATCAGGACATCGAATTTGGCCAAAATAAAACACTTAACGAATCTAGATCTAACGGTATTCGAGTGTACTTATTCGAGGCTTTTAAATCAGGAGAACATGTTTTTAAAGGGCAAGTGGAACTTGTTCAAGATCCTTATACTGAGGTTCAAGCAGGAAGAACGGTTTGGTTGTTTCCACTCCGAATTGTAGGAAATACGTATATAATCCCGGAGGAATTATTAAAAGAAAAGGAAGAAGAAAAAGAAAAAGATGCAAAAAAATTAAGTGATCAAGATTTATTCAATCGCGCAAAGAATGCTGATCGTCTTGGCCAACGTTATACTACTTCTAAGACATATGACCGTGATCCGTATGTTTCTGAATATGTAAAGCGTCGTGCAAGCGGTTGTTGTGATTTGTGTGGGAACCCGGCTCCTTTTGAAGACAAAAAAGGTAGACCATATTTAGAAAGCCATCATGTTATTTGGCTAAGCAAAGGCGGAGAAGATACCATTTACAATACCGTTGCATTAGATCCTTCATGCCACCGAAAAATGCATGTACTGGACCTGGAAGAAGATGTGGAAAAACTACTTTCCAAGATTGATGAATATAAGTCTAAAGAAAATAATTGATTATCTTATGAAGCAGCATTTACAAATTGTTAAGTAGGTTATGAAGGCATCCATAGAAGTTTTGTTATGGATGTTTTTATTTTATATATAATTGTTATAAAAAGTAACGGAAAATGAAAAAAAGAATATTGATATATAAGGCTTTTTGAGTTGATTTTCATACGGGAAAGTGTTAGTATAACCTTATCAAAGTATTGGGGGTTTGGTTTATGCACAGATGGCTATTAACAGATGACATTGTTGTTTATTACTACTATCACTTTCAAGGTCAAGGATTGATTTATCCAACAATTCAAGGTATTTGCAACAAGTTGGGTATAACTGAAAGCAGTTTTAAGGCACGAATTCAGAATTTAATTTATGTAATAACGAATGGCCAAGAAGGTTTATCTAATGCCGCAAACCAAACAAGAGAAGTAGCAGAGTTGCTTGAATACTCAAGACAGAATGATACAAATTTCCAAAATAATTTACAAGTAGTTGTAAATCGAATTTTAAGATAAATTAAAAGAAGTAACGGCTTGAGCTCAAACTCAAAACGTTACTTCTTTTTTTGCCCCAACAAGGCTAATGAAAATAAGGGGATGCTATTATTAGTTTGGCTTAATACATCACACATTCCTGTACACACGCTCACCGTTTTTTTTTTGGCCCCAAATTACACTTATCTAGCCCTACACACTAACCGCCATTATTAATTTAATCAGCCCCACTTTTAGCCCCAATCAGCCCCAAAAACATGCTTTTTCATGCATTATCTTGCTTAGTACAGTATCATTTGAAATGTCATGAAACGTTGATTTATCAATGTTTAGTTAACTCTCTATGCTGTAACGTGCATTCACTCCATTTTAGGCTGGGTAAAATAAGTAGAGCTTTATAAAGGTTGATATGAAGTAGTTTGAGTGGGGTTTAGCCATGAGCTAGCCCCACTTTGAATTTTAAATAAATTACTAGAAGAACCAAAAGTTTAAACGCAGCATTTGTAGTATACAATTTAGATCATAAGCGCAGCTTCAATTTTAGAACACCTGCTATGGTAGGTGTTTTTTGTATATGTCCAAATGAGAGAATTCATCAAAAAAACAGATTTACTTTCTAAAATGATTACAGTTGGAATACAAAAATTATCTATGAAACTTTTCATAATAAATATACGTAAATATAACTGAATTGTTTTATTTATACATTATTGGGGGTTGGTATTGTGGAGGATTTAAGTAGACCAGAAAAAATCATAGAGATTTGGTTAAGAGAAGGTTACGAAAAAGTATATGATGCTACATCAAACGAGTTTAAGAAGATGGTCACTTTAGACCAATTCATGGATTTAAGCGCATCCTTTAATAATGGTGTTAAAAATTATCAATTAGAAACGAAGACGATGGTACAAAATTTAACACAATATGTATGGTTAGATGATAAACGTGAGAAAGCAGTTTTAGCTTCTTTTGATCAATTCAATCGCATACAGCGCTTTTATTTAAAGCCTTTTAGTACTTTCCCAAAAACAGACGAACTATATACAAAAAATAAATACATAATGCCGATTATAGGTGAGTGGTTTATTTTTTGGGGTGGTACGAATGAATTTATTAATTACCACTATTTATATGAAAATCAGCGTTATGCTTACGATTTAGTAAAGGTTCGAGATGGAGAATCTTATCTAAACAGCCCAATACAAAATGAGAATTTTTATGCTTTTGATGAAGCTATTATAGCACCAGCAGATGGCAAAGTCGTAAAAGTTGTAGATGGAATAAAAGATAATGTGCCTGGTGAAATGGTAGAACACAATCCAGCAGGAAACTATGTGGTGATTGAACATGTAGATAATGAATTTAGTATGATTGCACATTTTAAACAGAATTCAATTTTAGTAAAACCAGGAGAATTCGTAACAGAAGGGCAACTTATTGGGAAATGTGGTAACTCTGGTAATTCATCAGAACCTCATATTCATTTCCAGGTAATGGATACTCTTGAAAGTAAATATGGAAAGTCAATTCGTATTCTGTTTAAAGACGGTAAGGAGCCAATACAAGGGGATATGATATCAAATGGTTAATTAGTCAATCATGATTTCCTCGCATCCATCCATATTTGGTTGGGTAACATAATTAAAATGATTGGATGGGGTTAGCTTTAAGCTAGCCCCATTTTCTTTTTAAAGTTTGCTAACTGCACAGCTTAAATTATGATGGAGAATTTAAAAGCATAACAGAAGGAGCAGCTACCATTGTATGGTGTGCGGTAAATAGTCAACTTGATGGAAAGGCGGCGTTTATTGCGAAAATGTGGACATAGCGGAAGCTGTCTCTGCTGAAAATTCAGATCCATCAGGAGTTAGACCGTGGGCTGTTAATGCGGAATATGCAGAGCAACTATGGACACTAACTGAGAATCTAACTGGTATTAAATTTTTAGGTGTAATCCACAAATAATGTGGGAGCAATAAACCTGAACGATGATCCTTTTATTTATCGGAATATTCAGCTATTATTAACTACTTCATATTTAAACCTACTATCTTTATTACCACTTTTTTGAAATAAGAATAATATAAATGTTAGGTCATGTGGATTCATTTGACTCAATAATCACAATACGAATATAATTTTTTTATATAAAAAGGGAAGGAGGGGTATTGTGATTTGGTCGCTTCTCATTAATGATCTATTTATCTTTATGAGTACAATGGAATATTTTTGGCTATTAGCTTCTTTCTTTTTAATGGTTCTATATGTTAATTTACATCTATATTTCGTTCATAAAATAACTTTTCAAGAAGTACAAGATGAAGAGATTGAAATTGACTATGACATCACTAATACTTGGACTCCACCTATGTTAACGTGGTTTGTTCTATGTATTAGAACTTCAGAAAACAATGAGGAAGAAAGTGTGTCTCCTAGTTTCATTTAAACTTTAAAACTAGGAGGAGAACTCATTGTTTACTTTTTTAACGCAGCCAATAATTTATGTAATTCATTTCATTCATTCTTTTACAGGAAGCTATGCTATTGGTGTTATTGGCATCACGATTGCGGTGCGATTGATGCTTATGCCGCTTTTTATTAAATCGGCAAAGCACCAAAAAAATTCCAAAGAATTAATGACATCCATTAAGCCTGAACTAGATGTACTTACTGCTAAATATAAGAATAGTAATGATGAATCTGAAAAAATAATGGTTCAACATAAAATTCAAGAATTAACTTCAGATTCATTGAAAAGTTCTTTATTGGGTTGTTTACCAATTATCGTTCAATTACCTGTAATATTTTCATTGTACTATGCGATAAAGTTAGATACGGTAATCGCAAGTGAAAATTTCCTTTGGATGAATTTGGGTACAGTGGATATTGGCATTTCAATGATTGCTTGTTTAATCTATTTCATTCAAAGTTGTCTCTCATTAGATAAAAGCCAACCAATGAATCTGAAGATTATGGTGTTCATTAATCCAATCATGATCCTAATTTTTAGTTTGTTTAATCCAGCGATTATTCCAATATATTGGACTGTCAGTGCTTTATTACTAACGGTTCAACAATTGATTATTAAAAAATGGTATAGATAGAACGAGAAAGTCCTCTCTTTATTAAGGGAGGATTTTTAATTTCTCTAATTAACTTTAGTGTATGTGCTCAAGTTGACTTCTATCTTGAAAAAACAACGGTATTCATCCTATAATAAAAAGGTTATAGTAAAAGACTAAAAAGGAGCGTCCGTTATGGCGAACGAAGTAAGATCGCAAGTGAACATTAAGCTCATTTCTAAGATTCGTCCAAGTGATGGAGAGTCCGAAAGTTATGAAATGTGGCTCAAAGGGCAGCTACTTGAAAAAGCAGGAAGCTTGTATTTGAAATATGATGAGGTGCAGGAGGATAAAACCATCCGCACTACTATGAAGTTAGGTCATGAGAAGGCACTAATTATGCGTGCTGGAGCTGTCAATATGCGGTTACCATTGAACATAATTGAACAACAAAAGGGGCATTATGAAAGTGAGTTTGGCTCCATGCCACTCGTTATAGACACACAAAAAATGACGTTTACTAAACAGGCAGTAGGCGGAGATTTCCATGTACAGTACGACTTACTAATGGGTGGGCAATCCGTTGGCAATTATACATTAGATATTACATTTACGGAGGTACAATGATGAACGCAGTAGAACAAGTACAACAAGCTATTAGAGCAGCGTTAGCTCAAGCCGTTGAAAAAGCAGGCTTAGTTGAGGCTGACACAGAATTAACGATTCACTTGGAAACACCAAAGGATAAGGCAAATGGTGACTATGCAACAAACATTGCAATGCAATTAACGAAATTAGCTAAGAAGCCGCCTCGTGCTATTGCGGAAGCTATTTTAGAAAACCTGGATACAGCAGGAACAGATATTGAAAAGATTGATATTGCTGGTCCTGGTTTCATGAATATCACAGTACGTAAAGATTTCCTAACAGGGGTAGTTACACAGGTTCTTGAGCAAGGTGCTAACTATGGTCGTTCAAATACAGGTGCAGGCGAGAAAATTCAAGTGGAGTTTGTTTCTGCGAATCCTACAGGAGACCTTCATTTAGGGCATGCACGCGGCGCATCTGTCGGAGATTCGCTGTGTAATGTGTTAGATATGGCTGGTTATAGTGTCTCTCGTGAGTACTATATTAATGATGCAGGAAACCAAATTAATAACCTAGCTTACTCATTAGAAGCACGTTATAAGCAAGCCTTAGGATTGGATGCTGAAATGCCAGAGGACGGCTACCATGGCCCAGATATTATTGAAATTGCTGGTAAGCTAGCGAAAGAGCATGGTGATGCAATACTAGCAAAATCAGATGAAGACCGTTTTGCATTCTTCCGTCAGCATGGTTTAGCGTTAGAATTAGATAAATTAAAAACAGACCTAGCAAACTTCCGTGTAAACTTTGATGTCTGGTATTCTGAGACGTCTCTATATGAAAACGGGAAAATCGAAGTAGCATTAGATAAATTAAAAACAAATGGTCATGTGTTTGAAGAGGATGGTGCCACTTGGTTCCGCTCCACAACATTTGGTGATGATAAAGACCGTGTGTTAATTAAAAACGATGGTTCGTTCACATATTTAACGCCAGATATTGCTTACCATGAGGATAAAATTGTCCGTGGCTTTGATAAATTAATCAATATTTGGGGAGCTGACCACCACGGTTATATTCCTCGTATGAAAGCAGCAATTCAAGCACTAGGCTATGATCGTGATACATTAGAAGTAGCAGTTATTCAAATGGTTCAGCTTTATAAAAACGGTGAAAAATTTAAAATGTCTAAACGTACAGGGAATGCAGTAACAATGCGGGAGCTTGTAGAAGAAGTTGGCCTAGATGCAGTTCGTTACTTCTTCGTGAAGACAGCAGGCGATTCTCATATGGACTTTGACCTTGACCTTGCAGTATCACAATCCAATGAAAACCCAGTGTACTATGCACAATATGCGCATGCACGTATTTCATCAATCTTACGTTCAGCAAATGAACAAGGTTTTGCTGCTTCAACAGAAAATCTTAACCTGCTTACAGCTGAAAAAGAGATTGATTTACTGAAAAAAATAGGCGATTTCCCGCAAGTGGTAGCTGAAGCGGCGAAGCACCGTACACCACATCGTATCGCAAATTATATTCAAGAAACAGCAGCTACTTTCCATAGTTTCTATAATGCAGAAAAAGTATTAGATGCTTCAAACAAAGAGTTAACAGAAGCTCGCTTAGCATTAATTACTGCTGTTCGTACAACAATTGCCAATGCGCTACGCTTAATCGGCGTGTCAGCACCAGAAAAAATGTAATAATTAATTTTAGCCCCTAACATGAAATGTGTTAGGGGCTTTTTAAATGGATAGAGAGCGGAAAATGAACGATGAAATTTTAAAAGTGACGGTTAGAAGTATGAAGGCAACGGATAGGTACTGAGATTTTCTGTTTCAAACCTAATTTTTCTGTTAATTTAGAAAATTTTGTTGAAGTTTACGTTAACGTCAATGGTATACTGTTGCCAATTAGGGAGGGGGAGACGGTTTTGAAGACGATTCAGGAGGTGGCTAAGGAGTTTGATGTGTCTACACGCACAATTCGTTATTATGAGGAGCTTGGACTTCTTTGTCCCCAACGTTCTTCTACCAATCAACGAACCTTTTCGAAAAAAGAATTAGCGAAGCTCAAGCTTATTTTCAGGGGGAAACGTTACGGCTTTTCACTGGAAGAAATCAAGGAAATGATTTTACTTTTTGATTTTGATCGCTCAGGGATTCAACAGTTGGAGCGAACAGTTGAATACGGGGAGCAAAAAATTCAAGAGATTGATAGTAAAATAGCTGAGCTTACGCAAATGAGAAATGAATTACAACAAATGCATGGCATGTTTAATGAAAAATTAACGACTTTAAAGGGAGAGATGCACGATGAATAGTTCCGATTTATTAGCACGTAATGCCCGTAAGTATCCGAAAAAAGAAGCCGTTATTTGTCATGGCAGAAGAATAACCTATCATGATTTAGATGAGCAAGTGTCCTGTTTTAGTCATGCTTTGCTAAAGAAGGGAGTAAGGCAGGGAGATAAGGTTCTGATTTTTATGCCTAACGTTGTAGAGTTTGTTGTTAGCTATTTTGCTATACAGCGTATTGGCGCTATTGTCGTTCCAGTCAATGCTAAATTTACATTACAGGAAGTAGAATATGTGGCGCAACATGCTGAAGCGAAGGCAATTATTGTTCATGAAGCCATTTTTGCAACAGTCGAGCATATAGCAATCCCGTTAAAAATTAAAACAGGACAACAAATAACAGGCTGGCTTCATTATGAAACAATGATTCAAAATGCCGGTGCACAAATGATTGATTGCCAGTTGCATGAGGATGATGCTTCGACTATTTTGTACACATCAGGGACGACTGGGAAACCAAAGGGCGTGTTGTTTAGCTATCGCAATATTATAACGGTGGCACAAATGATTGCAGTTGAAATGGAAGTCAAGCCTGAAAGCCGTATCTTGCTGATGATGCCATTAACCCATTCGGCCCCATTGCATTTATTTTTAATGGCAGGTGTACTTGTAGGCTCTACGATTGTGTTAACACCAACTTTTACACCAGACTTATTTATTGATTCCATTGAACAGGAAAAAACGACCCATTTCTTTGGAGCACCTGTTGCATATTTATTAACAGCACAGATGCCAAGATTGCAATCAGCCGATTTGACCTCCATGAAGTGGTGGGTATACGGTGGAGCACCTTTATCCGAAAGCGAAGTTCGTTTCATTCAACAGGCATTCCGCACAAATAATTTAACATGTGTTTATGGATTAACAGAGGCGGGGCCAAGTGGATCATTGCTATTTGGCAAGGAGCATGAAGCAAAGGCCGGGAGTATTGGTCAGCGTGCGCCTTTAGGTACAGAGATACGTATTGTTAACGACAATGGCGAAGATGTACTAGCAGGAGAAGTGGGGGAAATTGTTTTATTAGGCGAGGGCAATATGCTCGGGTACTACAGGGATGAAATGGCAACTAATGCGGCCTTTATAGACGGCTGGTTAAAAACAGGAGATCTAGCTCGAAAGGATGAAGACGGCTTTATTTGGATTGTTGATCGAAAAAAAGATGTGATCATTTCGGGTGGTGTCAATATTTATCCGAAAGAAATAGAAGATTGCATTTTAAGCTTTGAGGGGATATTTGAAGTGGCAGTGATTGGTGTTCCACATCCACAGTGGGGAGAGACAGTGAAGGCTGTTTATTCTGCTAAACAGGATATTGATGAAGATGCTCTAAAAGATTATTTAGAGGGGCAGCTTGCTAAGTATAAAATACCGCGTATTTTCGAAAAAATGGAAGCGCTACCACGTAATGCGTCAGGCAAAATTTTAAAACAATCCTTGAAGGGACAAGAGGTGAGATAGCATGAAGGTTTTACAACATGAAGTATCACGCACAACCAATTTCTTTACAGATGATGAAACGCTTCAAAAAGTGTTGGAAATGATGTTGGATAAAGAGTTTTCATCTTATGCGCATCGAGAATTGACGGACTTTGGTGAGCTATGTGCGGGTGCTATAGACGTGAGGGCGAAACATACCGATCGACAAGGGGAGCCCCGCCTTCAAAGGTATAATGCTTATGGCGAAGAGGTCTCAGAGGTGTGGGTCAATGATGGCTACAAAAAAACAATCGAGGAGACCTATAATACAGGCATTGTTGGTTATGTGCATAAGGATATTCCTCAACTAGGTCAAAAGGGGAATTATGTTTATAGTTTTGCACAAGGTTATTTACTGTCACATGCAGAGCCCGGTTTTTATTGCCCTGTAACATTGACGATGGCCACTGCTTATTTATTAGACCATTATGCAGAGGAAGAAGTTAAGCAGCGTTTCTTACCGCATGTTTGTGCAACGGGTGATATGGAGCTATATGAGGGGGCGACATTTTTAACAGAACGGCAAGGAGGCTCAGATGTAGGCGCAAATGTAGTAGAAGCAAGAATGGAGGGGAATGAGTACCGCCTCTTTGGAGAAAAGTATTTCGCATCCAATGCGGGGATGTGTGGGGTAGCAATGGTATTGGCAAGAGTAGAAGGTGCACAAGTAGGCTCTAAAGGATTAACTTTATTTGCAGTTCCATGGCGTAATGAAGATGGATCGGCTAATCATCTTCGGATTCGACGACTAAAAGATAAATTAGGTGTGAAAGCAGTTCCATCTGGTGAGGTAGAGTTTGATGGGGCACTAGCTTATGTGGTTGGTGAACAAAATAAAGGAATCTATTATATGTTGGAGGCGCTTAATTTATCAAGAATTTGTAATGCAGTGGCATCCATTGGTATTATGCGCCGTGGCTTCTTAGAGGCGAAGCATTATGTGTCAAATCGCTATGCCTTTGGTAAACCTTTAACTCAATTCCCAATGATCCAGGATACATTGGGTAAATTTGCCGCTAAGCTACATGTAGAAGTAGCCACAATTTTTGATCTTATTCAATTATATGATAAAGTGACGAGTGGTCAGGGGACACAACAAGATATTATAATGAATCGTTTATATATTGCGATTATGAAAAAAGAAACGGCGGAGCAGGCGGTCCATTATGCAAGTGAAGCAATAGAGTTGCATGGTGGTAATGGTTATATTGAAGACTTTGTGACACCTCGTTTACTGAGAGATGCACAAGTATTGACGGTATGGGAAGGCACGGCTAATATACTAGCCTTGGAGCTTATTCGCTTAGTTGATAAATTCCGTGCGCATGAGTTGTTTGTTCAAGAGATGAAGGATCGGTTAGAAAGTTTAACAGACAATCCATTTGTGCGAATCGTTCAAGATCAATTAACTAAACTAGCAGCATCATTACAAACTTTTAGTGCTTTAGATGAAGCAACAAAAACGTTTGAAGCAAAAGATGTTGCGAAAAAAATGGCTCATCTATATGAAAGTGTTATAGCTGTTGAATGGGCACAAAGATTTGGTGGGAAATATGAAAAACTAGCGGATGTTTATTTAGAGCAAACATGGTCATTGCGATCGATGGGTGCTCCAATGAAAACTGTACAGTATTATTCCGAAATTGTATAACAACCTTAGGAGTCGTCTTGAATGGAGGCGACTTCCTTTGTTTTCATGTATAATAAAATCAACTGAATATTATAAAGGTTCTTTACTTACGTAAAGTGAAAAGGGAAATCGGTGCAATTCCGATGCGGTCCCGCCACTGTATGTGTGAGTTTTTTCAAATAATGCCACTGAAGATTTCGGGAAGGTCTGAAAAAACGTAATGAGCACAAGCCAGGAGACCTGCCTTTATAGTATAGACATGACAGCCTACGAGGATAGGGTGGTGGATTTTGTATCAGTTTTTTGGTGCGATTTTGACCCCTCATCATTCGAAGATGAGGGGTCTTATTTTAATGGAAGCGTATTTTTGACCATGGACGCACGGATCAACGAAGGAGGATTCACATGAAGAAATTTTTGAAAATAGGGGTATTAGTATTTTTAGCAATAAGCTTGCTAGCAGCTTGTGGCCAAGGGGCGAAAAATGACAAGCCCGCAGCTACTGGGCAGCAAACTCAACAAGAAACATCACAGGTGGATGAAGCAACATTTCCAATGACTATAACTGATGCCATTGGGAAGGACATTACACTAGAAGCTCCTCCTGAGAAAATAGTGTCACTTATTCCAAGTAATACAGAAATATTATTTGGCCTAGGTTTAAAGGATGAAATAGTAGGGGTTACAAACAACGACGATTATCCACCTGAGGTAGCTGAAAAGGTTAAGGTTGGTGGCATGGAGTACAATATTGAACAAATTATTGCCCTAAAGCCTGATATCGTTTTTGCACACGAATCTAGTATGTCACTTTCAGAATCAGCCATAGAACAGCTTGAGTCGGCAGGAATGAAAGTATTTGTTGTAAAAAATGCACAAGATTTTAATGAAACTTATACAACGATTGAACAGTTAGGTAGCGCCACAGGGAAACTACCAGAGGCAGAGAAAATCATTGCTGACATGAAGGCGAAAGTGGAAGAGGTTCAGGCGAAAGTGAAGGATGTTGAATCCAAGAAAGTGTTTGTAGAAGCTTCTGATGAACCCAATATCTATACTGCTGGTCAAGGCACATTTATGAACGCTATGCTGGAGATGATCCATGCAGAAAATGTAGCAGTAGATGGTGATAATTGGTATGAAATTGGTGCAGAACAAATTATCGCAAAAAATCCAGATGTGATCGTGGTGACATATAATTATGTACCTGATATTTTAACAAAAATACCACAGCGTGCTGGTTTCGATACAATTAATGCAGTGAAAAATAAAGCAATTGCGCAAGTAGATGAAAGTACGACAAGCCGTCAAGGACCTCGCTTGGCAGATGGTCTAGAGGAGTTAGCAAAAGCCATCTACCCAGAGGTATTTAAGTGAAAAAAGTAGTAACAGCCTATGTATTAACATGTACGCTTCTTATCATTAGTATCTGGTGTGGCGTAGCTATAGGCTCAGTTCATATTCCATTAGAAGTATTGTGGAATCAGGCAGTTGATGAAACAGCCGCCAATATCTTTTGGAAAATTCGCTTGCCCCGTGTGCTCTTAGCGGGGCTAGTAGGTGCATCTCTGGCTATTGCGGGAGCAGCTTTCCAAGGTCTATTAAAAAATCCACTAGCAGATCCATATACGCTAGGTGTTTCATCGGGTGCTTCTGTAGGTGCTGTCATGACAATATTTTTTAATATCTCTATACCTGTTGTAGGTTTGTATGCCTTACCAACTTTTAGCATGGTAGGCGCAATCATCACGATGGTTGTTGTCATGAGCTTTGCTAGGATAGTAGACCGGTCTTTAAAGATGGAAACACTCATTTTGACTGGCGTTATTTTTAGTTCATTTTTAGGTTCGCTAATTTCTTTAATGATTGCCTTATCCGGTGAGGAGCTACGCCAAGTAATTGGCTGGCTACTTGGTTCGGTGTCTATGCGTGGTTGGCCTTATGTTCAAATGATTATCCCATTTGTCATTGTTGGCTCGCTTATGATATGGACACAGAGACGAGAGCTCAATGTTTTGTTATATGGGGAAGAAAGAGCGAAGCATTTAGGTGTCAATGTCAAGCGCAGTAAGTATTTGATTTTAGCCGGTGGGTCTATACTAACGGGAGCAGCCGTAGCTGTTTCAGGTACAATTGGCTTTGTAGGGTTGGTTGTACCACATATGACAAGAATGATTTGGGGTTCTGATCACCGCCATTTACTGCCATTATCTTTTTTGAATGGCGCAACATTACTTATAATTTGTGATTTAGTAGCAAGAACAATCATCTTGCCAAGGGAACTGCCGATTGGTGTAATAACTGCATTTATAGGCGCGCCTGTTTTTTCCTATATTTTTTATAAGCAACGTAGAGGCAAGGGGGTACGGGCGTGATTGTTGTTGAACATCTATCAGGTGGTTATGAAGACGTACCGATTGTCAAGGATATAAGTTTTACTGTTAAAAAAGGAAAGATACTTGGTATTTTAGGGCCTAATGGCAGCGGGAAATCTACATTACTCAAGGTAATGAGTGGGATCCTACCAGCAACTACTGGCACGATTGCAATTGATGGACAAAATATCCTTTCCTACAATGCTCGTGCTTTGGCAAAAAAAATGGCTGTTTTACCACAGCTTCATGCGAATGCTTTCTCAAATACTGTAAGGGAAGCTGTTTCACTTGGTCGTTATCCGCATCAAACAGGTTTTTTTTCAAGCTGGTCTGAGCGTGATGAACAGGCAGTCCAACACGCAATGTTACAAACAGGCGTAAAACGTTATGAGCATACGCCAATGGAATTTTTATCGGGTGGCGAACAGCAAAGAGTTTTTGTAGCACAGGCGCTTGCTCAAACTGCAGAAGTTTTATTGCTAGATGAGCCAACAAATCATTTAGACATTGCCCATCAACGTCAAATTTTAGATATGGTACGGAAGGAAGCAGTGGAGTGTGGTTTAACAGTGGTGATGGTATTACATGATATGAATTTAGCTTCTCTCTATTGTGATGAATTATTACTCATGGAAAGCGGACAAATGAGAGCTTTTGGGGCACCTCATGAGGTATTAATTGCTTCTCAAATTGAAGAAATTTATCAAGCTCGAGTGGCTACATATGCTCATCCAGAAATTCCTAAACCACAAATTACGATGATGCCTGCAGCAATCGACTATCAGCAGCGAGCTGTCATAAAAAAAGAACATTTCATGATAACGGAACACTTTATTCATCTTCAATCAGAGATTCCTTTAAAAACGGTATCCTCTGCTGTCCATAACCCTGGTATTGGATGGCATAATTGTTTATTAAATCGCTCTGTGCCTGGTGATTATGTGATCAGTGATGTCAAGAGAGAAGTCAATGAATTTTTGCAAAGAGGGGATTTTTCGCCTACGAATACTGTTGTCATGTTGACGGCGGTGCCAACAGCTCTTGTAGCAATCAATGAGTTTTATGCACCTTTTGGCAGTGTGATAGTAGCTGTTACAGCTGGAGTGGGCAATGCGGTCGATGTATCACGTGTGCACGAAAGGCAAGATGAACCATATATTGGTACTATTAATACGTGGGTAATTATCAATGGCTGTTTATCGGATGAAGCATTTTTTCAGGCCATGATGACAGCTACAGAGGCAAAAACGAAAGCTTTACAATCAGAAAATATCCGTGATGAGCGAAGTGGAACTATTGCTACAGGTACTGCTACAGATAGTCTTTTAATTGCAGCAACTCAAAAGGGGAAAGAAATGTTGTATGGTGGTCCCATTACGGAAGTTGGTAAAATGATTGCGAAGGGTGTTTTTGAAACTACGGTTCAAGCTATTAGGAATTATAAAAATCAATTTTAGGAGATGAGAGAGATGAAGCTTTATACAAAAACAGGGGATACGGGTAAAACGAGTCTTATAGGAGGACGCGTTGATAAAGATAGTTTACGTGTTGAGACATATGGGGCTATTGATGAATTAAATTCTTTTATTGGGAAAGCTGTAAGTGAATTAGATCAAGCGCTTTTCAAGGATATTTTAACGGATCTAGAAACGATTCAACATGAGCTGTTCGATGCCGGCGGTGATCTTGCAAACGTGATGAAAGAACGGCATTATAAGCTAACAGAACAACCAATTGAGGTGCTGGAAGCTCGTATTGATGCACTGTCGGATGAAGCGCCACCATTACAACGTTTTATTTTGCCAGGAGGAGCACCAGCAGCTGCCACTTTACACATTGCTCGCACTGTTGCACGTCGAGCAGAACGTGAAATGGTGACACTTATGAAAGAGGTTGAAGATGTGCCAAAGGTTGTACAAAAATATTTAAATCGATTATCAGATTATTTATTTGCAGCTGCACGCGTTGTGAATGCTCGATTAAATGTAGCAGATGTTGAATATATTCGTAGTGGTAATGTCTTTAAAAAATAAAAATTTAGTTTTCTATGGAAAGTAAAAAATGCTACTTTGAAAAAATTCAGGGTGGCTTTTTTTCTTGTAAAATGTAAGAATATAAAATTATCAGAAATATTTCCGTTTTATGTTGACTGAATGCTCACTCATTTATTAGAATAGGAATATAATGATAAAGTGACGCACATTTTCGTATGAGCTAGCAAATTTACCACAAAGAGAGAAAATTACGACAAACTAAAGGGGGGACCAACCATGAGTCCATTATTAATTGCTAACATTGTCTTAACAGTCGTGGTTGTACTTTATGCAGTAGGATTGTTCTTCTATCTGTTGAAAACACGCTATAAGTATGTGCAGTTGGGGAAAAAGGTTGAGTTTGATGAAAGTGTTAAAGAACGACTTCGCTATATTATGGTCAATGTATTTGGTCAAAATAAGCTATTAAAAGATCCAAAGAGTGGTTTAATTCACGTTATGTTTTTCTATGGATTTTTAATGGTGCAGCTAGGGGCCATTGATTTAATTTGGAAAGGATTAGCGCCAGGTTCACATCTACCACTAGGTATTTTCTATGGTGTCTTTACATTCTTCCAGGAACTTGTAGTTTTAATGATTTTGATAGCGGTTGTGTGGGCCTTTTACCGACGCTATGTTGAAAAACTAGTACGTTTAAAACGTGGGTGGAAAAACGGTCTTGTATTAATTTTCATTGGTGGCTTAATGGTATCGACGTTAATCGCTAATGGTATGGGTTTAATTTGGCATGGTGAGGGATTAACATATACGGAGCCAGTTGCTTCAAGTATTGCTGCTATTCTTGGCTTCTTACCTGCATCGGTAGCTGCTGGTGTATTTTATGTCATGTGGTGGGCCCATTTATTAATTCTTTTAACATTCCTTGTGTATGTACCACAATCTAAACATTTCCATTTAATTGTAAGTCCGATTAATGTTTACATGAATCGCTTAGACCGTACAGGGACATTGACACCAATTGATTTTGAAGCTTTAGAAGAGGCTGGAGAAAATGCAGAAAGTGAAGAGGATATGCCTTCTATTGGGGTGGGACGCATACAGGACTTCACACAAAAGCAAATGCTTGATCTGTATTCTTGTGTAGAATGTGGACGCTGTACAAATATGTGTCCAGCAACAGGGACAGGAAAAATGCTGTCTCCTATGGATTTAATCGTGAAATTACGAGATCATTTAACATTTACAGGTGCTGTTGAAACAAAGCAAAAGCCTTGGGTGCCTTATCAATTCTTTGCTAATACAAAGGGTAATCAGCTTGCGATGGCAGCTGGTGCTAAAGGGGCTGTGATTGAAGATATCTACAGTCCATCTTTAATCGGTGATGTGATTACGGAGGAAGAGATTTGGGCATGTACGACTTGTCGTAACTGTGAGGATCAATGCCCTGTAATGAACGAGCATGTTGATAAAATAATTGACCTTCGTCGTTATTTAACAATGACAGAGGGGAAAGTAAATCCTGATGCGCAACGTGCTATGACGAATATCGAGAGACAAGGAAATCCTTGGGGCTTAAATCGTAAAGAAAAAGAAAATTGGCGTGATCTAGATCCAACGATCCAAATTCCTACCGTAAAAGAGTTGAAAAAGTCTGGCGAGGAAATGGAATATCTATTCTGGGTTGGTTCAATGGGCGCATTTGATAACCGCTCTCAAAAAATTGCTTTAGCATTCTGTCGTCTATTAAACGAAGCTGGCGTAAAGTTTGCAATCTTAGGAAATAAAGAGAAGAACTCTGGGGACACACCTCGTCGTTTAGGAAATGAATTCTTGTTCCAAGAACTAGCTACGGCAAATATTGATGAGTTTGTTAAAAATGATGTGAAAAAAATTGTTACAATTGATCCTCATGCATACAATATCTTTAAAAATGAATACCAAGATTTTGGTTGGAAAGGCGAAGTATATCATCATACTGAATTATTAAATCAGTTAATTGAAGAGAACCGTCTAGCATTAAATTACGAGGTTCATGAAACAATTGTTTTCCATGATTCATGTTACTTAGGTCGTTACAATGATGTCTATGATGCGCCGCGAGAAATTCTACGTGGTATTCCTGGCGTGAAGTTAGTCGAAATGGAACGTAATCGCGAATCAGCAATGTGCTGTGGTGCAGGTGGCGGTCTCATGTGGATGGAAGAGCATGTCGGCAATCGCATTAACGTAGCTCGGACAGAACAGGCATTAGCAACCAATGCTTCAGTTATTTCATCTGGTTGTCCATACTGCTTAACAATGTTGGAGGATGGTACAAAGGCAAAAGAAGTAGAAGATTCCATTGGAACATTCGATGTTGCAGAGTTATTAGAGCGTTCAGTGTTTGGGGAAAAAATAAAAGCGGGTGACAACTCTTCTGAAGAAGCAGTAGAAGAAACACTTGAAGAAGTAGTTGTGTCAGTAGAAAATTTGAATCAAAACGAGAATACTGAAATAAGCGCAGAAAAATGATTGTTATTGTAGAAATATTTTAGTTATCTGAAAAATATAAATTGCACAATAAAAAATTGTTTTGTAGAATAAGATTAAATGGAAATGGGAGTTGAAATGAAAACTCCCATTTTTCATCGATAGAAGTCGAGCGAGCGTTCAGTCAATAAAATGCTCCACTACTTCATCGAGAACGTAAAACAAAAGGGGTGTTTTACTTGAATAGAGCTGTAATTTTAGCAGGAGCAAGAACGGCATTTGGTAAATTTGGTGGTTCATTATCAGCATTACATGCAAGTGATTTAGGTGCCATTGCTATTAAAGGTGCATTAGAGAAAGCCAATATTGGCTTTGATGATGTCAATGAGGTAATTTTAGGCTCGGTTTTACAAGGGGGACAGGGGCAAATTCCTTCTCGACAGGCTGCAATAAAAGCTAATTTGCCAATAGGGGTAAAAACAGAAACAATCAATAAAGTTTGTGCGTCAGGGATGCGTGCAGTGACATTGGCAGATCAACTGATTCGGTTAGGGGACGAAGAAGTTATTGTTGCTGGTGGAATGGAGTCCATGTCCAATGCACCATATTATCTGTTAAATGGTCGAACAGGCTTACGAATGGGTGATTCAACAATGGTTGATGGCATGCTTTATGATGGATTAACATGTGCCTTTAATCCAGCAAAACCACATATGGGTAGCTATGGTAATTTAACAGCTAAAGAATTCTCACTAAGTCGTGAGGAGCAGGACGCTTGGTCAGTTCGTAGCCATGAACGAGCACTAGCGGCGATTGACAATGGATATTTTGCAGAAGAAATCGTTCCTGTTGAGATTCCACAACGAAAAGGTGAGCCACTTGTTGTCGATACAGATGAGGCGCCAAGAGCAGGTACTTCTTTAGAAGTACTGGCAAACCTTAAGCCAGCCTTTGATAAGGACGGTACCATTACAGCAGGTAATGCACCTGGTGTAAACGACGGTGCATGTGCACTCGTAATAATGAACGAGGAACGCGCGACACGTGAGGGTAGAGAGCCATTGGCAATTATTATAGGCCATGAAGAGCTTGCGATTGAGCCAGAAAATTTCCCGCAAACGCCAGGTCTAGTCATTAATAAGCTATTGAAAAAGACTAACAAATCATTAGTAGATATTGATTTGATTGAAATTAATGAAGCCTTTGCTGCAGTCGCTTTAGTGAGTAAGCAATTAGCAGATCTAGATGCAGAAAAGATTAATGTTAATGGCGGTGCAGTTGCTCTAGGACATCCAATCGGTGCCTCTGGTGCACGTATTATTTTAACGCTTGCACACGAACTAAAGCGTAGAGGCGGTGGCATCGGCATTGCAGCTATTTGTTCAGGTGGTGGGCAAGGCGATGCAATTATGATTGAAGTACCGAAAACAGGGGGACTGAACTGATGGGAATTCAAAAGGTAATGGTCATTGGCGCAGGGCAAATGGGCTCTGGCATTGCGCAGGTTTGCGCACAAGCAGGCTTAGAAGTGAAATTGAATGACATTAAACAAGAGTTTTACGAACGTGGAATAGGGGTTATTACGAAAAACTTATCACGTGATGTTGAAAAAGGTCGTAAAACAGAAGATGAAAAAACTGCAATTTTAGGCCGCATCACTATGTCGCTAGATTTACAAGATGCTAGTGATGTAGATATTATCATTGAAGCAGCTGTAGAAAATATGGAAGTGAAGCAAACCATTTTTAAACAACTCGATACTATTGCACAGGCACATGCAATTTTAGCTACAAATACATCTTCACTGCCTATTACAGAAATTGCTGCTGTAACAAATCGACCAGAGCAAGTCATTGGCATGCATTTTATGAATCCGGTGCCTGTCATGAAGCTTGTAGAAATTATTCGAGGTTTAGCAACAACGGATGAAGTGTACAAAGCGGTAGAAGAGATGACTGTCAAATTATCGAAAACACCAGTTGAGGTTAATGACTTCCCAGGATTTATTTCAAACCGAATTTTACTTCCTATGATCAATGAAGCAATTTACGCTTTATACGAAGGAGTAGCGTCGAAAGAAGCGATTGACGATGTCATGAAGCTTGGTATGAACCATCCGATGGGGCCGTTAACATTGGCGGACTTTATTGGCTTAGATACTTGTCTCTCTATTATGGAGATTTTACATGAAGGTTTAGGAGATAGTAAATATCGACCTTGTCCACTGCTTCGTAAATATGTAGCAGCTGGTTGGCTAGGGAAAAAATCAGGAAGAGGTTTTTACGTTTACGAGTAATCCTATGGGGATGGGGTTATCGAGATGCAAAAGGACAACTTAGAGGGGTGACATAATAGATGCATTTACAGTTTACAGATGAACAAATTATGATGCGCGATATGGTTCGTAATTTTGCCCAGGAAAAAATTCAACCATGGGTAGAGCGAATGGAAGCAGGGGAGTTCCCACGTGAGCTACTTCAGCAAATGGGTGAACTTGGCTTAATGGGTATCACAACACCTGAAGAGCTTGGTGGCTCTGGCATGGATTTTACATCGTATATTATTGCGATTAATGAATTATCGAAAGTAAGTGCTGTAATGGGTGTTATTTTATCAGTGCACACTTCGGTTGGAACAAATCCAATCATTTACTTTGGGAATGAAGAACAAAAGAAACGTTATGTGCCTAAACTTGCAGCGGGTGAATATTTAGGGGCCTTTTGTTTAACAGAACCTGGTGCCGGTTCAGATGCAGGATCGCTTCAATCAAAAGCGGTGCGAGATGGTGAAGAATATGTCATCAATGGCTCCAAAGTATTTATTACAAATGGTGGAGAGGCTGATGTATATATTGTATTCGCATCAACGAATCCAGCTGAAAAAACACGAGGTATTTCTGCTTTTATCGTTGAAAAGGGAACGCCTGGTTTAATCATTGGAAAAGACGAACATAAAATGGGCTTACATGGTTCACGTACTGTTCAACTAACATTCGATAATTGTCGAATTCCAGCCAGCAACCTTTTAGGGGAAGAAGGAGAAGGCTTCAAAATAGCGATGGCCAACTTAGATGTTGGACGCATTGGTATTGCGGCACAGGCTTTAGGAATTGCTGAAGCAGCCCTTGAGGCAGCTACTTCATATGCAAAAGAACGTATTCAATTCGGCAAACCGATTGTTGCACAACAAGGAGTTGGTTTTAAGCTAGCTGACATGGCAACAGCAGTGGAATCGTCAAAACTGCTAGTCTACCATGCAGCAGATCTACGTGCGAAAGGTTTACCATGCGGCGCAGAAGCTTCAATGGCGAAGCTATTTGCATCACGAACAGCTGTACAAACAGCAATAGAAGCCGTTCAAGTGTTTGGTGGCTATGGCTATACAGAAGATTACCCAGTAGAGCGGTATTTCCGCGATGCCAAGGTAACAGAAATATATGAAGGAACAAGTGAAATTCAAAGACTAGTTATTAGTAAACATTTACTGAAATAAAACCTAAGGTTATTGTATGTAGCTATGGGGATGGCTTAAATTTGTAGGTTACTACATAAAGCGAGTAAACTGCTCTAAAGAGGGTGGAAATCGTCCATTAAAGTGTGAGAACCACTTTACAAAGCGCTAAAACCACTCAAATTAACCTACAATTACACAGAACAGAGTCTAATAAAAAGGGGAAATGGACAATGAACTTTCAGTTAACAGAAGAGCATGAACAATTACGTGAAATGATTCGAGATTTCGCTATTAATGAAGTGGCTCCAACAGCGGCAGAACGTGACGAAAATGAAGAATTTGACCGTGGGATTTTCGATAAAATGGCGGAGCTTGGATTAACAGGTATTCCATGGCCAGAGGAATATGGTGGTGCTGGATTTGATTATCTTGCATATGTCATTGCTGTTGAGGAATTATCACGTGTATGTGCATCAACAGGGGTAACGTTATCTGCGCACACATCACTAGCAGGCTGGCCGCTTTATAAGTTCGGTTCAGAAGAACAGAAACAAAAGTACCTTCGTCCAATGGCTGAAGGAAAGCATATTGGTGCATACGGTTTAACAGAACCAGGATCAGGTTCAGATGCGGGTGGCATGAAAACTTACGCAAAACGTGATGGCGATGATTATATTTTAAATGGCTCAAAAATCTTTATTACAAATGGTGGAGTAGCAGATACATATATTGTATTTGCAGTAACTGATCCTGAAGCAAAAAACGGTACATCAGCATTTATCGTGGAAGCTGGATTTGAAGGTTTTTCTGTGGGTAAGAAAGAGAAAAAATTAGGAATTCGTTCATCACCTACTACAGAAATTATTTTCGAAAACTGTCGTGTTCCAAAAGAAAACCTGCTAGGAACTGAGGGGGAAGGCTTTAAGATTGCGATGACGACACTAGATGGTGGGCGTAATGGCATTGCGGCTCAAGCTGTAGGAATTGCACAAGGAGCACTTGATGCAGCAGTTGACTATGCGAAAGAACGTGTACAATTTGGTAAACCAATCACTGCAAATCAAGGTGTGTCCTTTAAATTAGCGGATATGGCAACTCAAATTGAGGCATCTCGACTTCTTACATACCAAGCTGCTTGGTTAGAGTCTAATAACCTACCATATGGTAAGGCATCTGCAATGGCGAAATTAATGGCAGGCGATACTGCGATGAGTGTAACGACTGAGGCGGTTCAAGTATTTGGTGGTTATGGTTATACGAAAGATTATCCAGTAGAACGCTTTATGCGTGATGCGAAAATCACACAAATTTATGAAGGTACGCAAGAGATTCAACGTCTAGTTATCTCGCGTATGTTAACTAAATAATTGATGACAGAAAAAGATAAAAGGCCCCAAGTACAGTCAACTGTAAAAGATGAAAATTTAATCGCCATTCGTCGTGAGCAAATGATTCAGGGAGCTATTAAGTTATTCAAAGAAAAAGGCTTCCATCGGGCCACAACGAGAGAAATCGCAAAAGCTGCAGGTTTTAGTATCGGTACCTTATATGAGTACATCCGAACAAAAGAAGATGTTCTTTACCTCGTATGTGATAGTATCTATCATCATGCAATGGAGCGACTTTCAAGTTACGAGATTAAAGCAGGAACAATCGAAGAGTTGAAGGAAATGATTCGGGAATATTTCCTTCAAATTGATAGCATGGTTGATGAGCTAACAATCATGTATCAAGAAACAAAATCATTGTCAAAAGAAGCACAACGCTATGTCTTTAGTAAAGAGTTTGAAATGGTTGCTACGTTTGAAAGATTGCTGAAGCGCTGTGTACAGTCTGGTGAAATAACGATGACAGAAAAGCAAATCCATTTAGCAGCCAATAACTTAGTTGTTTCTGGACAAAGTTGGGCATTCCGCAAATGGGCATTACATCGTCAGCATTCAATTGATGAGTTTATTGACATGCAAATCACATTGTTCATTTCAGGCATAAAGGGGTTCTAATATTTCGTTAGGGGTTGTCGGTAATTGCATACAACGACATTGCAATTGCCGACTTTTTTCAATTCATTAAGGGGAGAAAGTGGGGATTTCATATGACAAAGGTAGAAGTATATCGTCCAAAAAATCACGTACGTTTTGTGACAGCATCGAGTCTTTTTGATGGACATGATGCTTCGGTCAATATTATGCGACGCATTTTGCAATCGAGCGGTGTAGAGGTAATTCATTTAGGTCATAACCGTTCAGTTGAAGAAGTCGTAAATGCTGCGATACAAGAGGATGCACAAGGTATTGCTGTTTCTTCTTATCAAGGTGGGCATATGGAATACTTTAAATATATGTATGATTTACTGCGTGAAAAAGGGGCACCACATATAAAAATTTATGGTGGTGGTGGTGGAGTTATTCTACCACGTGAAATAAAAGAGCTTCATTCTTACGGCATTGCAGGAATTTTCTCGCCTGAGGATGGCCGCGTTTTAGGGCTTCAGGGAATGATTAATGAGCAAATTAAAGGAACAGATTTTCCGACTGCTACAGGTAGCTATTTAGAGAAATTAGAGACTCTAACGACAGCGAATCCTGAAATGTTAGCGAACTTAATAACAGCTGCCGAGTCAAATGAAGATGAAGAAACGAAAAAAATGCTGGAGGAAGCACGGAAGTTTTCAAAAGGTACGCCTGTAATGGGAATTACCGGAACAGGTGGAGCAGGTAAATCTTCTTTAACCGATGAACTAATCCGTCGTTTCTTGAAAGAATTCCCAGATAAACGTGTGGCGATTCTTTCCGTCGATCCAACAAAGCAAAAAACCGGTGGGGCATTACTTGGGGATCGAATTCGTATGAATGCCATCTTTAACAACCGCGTCTATATGCGTAGCTTAGCAACACGAGGTTCTCGCACGGAATTATCCGCATCAATTGGTGACGTAATAGATGTAGTACGTGTAGCAGGCTATGATTTAATTATCGTAGAAACAAGTGGTATTGGTCAGGGCGATGCCGAAATTACAAAATATACTGATTTATCGATGTATGTCATGACAAGTGAATTCGGTGCACCAACACAACTAGAAAAAATTGACATGATTGATTTTGCAGATGTCATTGCTATCAATAAATTTGAGCGTAAAGGCTCTGAGGATGCGTTACGTCAGGTACAAAAACAATATCAACGTTCGCGAGAGCTATGGGATGACTCTCTTGATAATATGCCAGTTTATGGTACCATTGCTAGTCAATTTAATGACAAAGGAACTAATGCATTATTTGCAGCACTAGTTCAAATCATTAACCAAAAAACAGGTAGTAATTGGGAAACGAGCTATGAGCAATTTGCTAAAACGCAAAAGCAAGATGTAATTATTCCAAATGATCGTCGTTATTATTTACGGGAACTTACTGATACAGTTCGTGGTTATCATAAAAAAGCAGAACAGCAGGTGGCATTTGCTCGTCGTCTATTCCAATTAGAAGGTGCTATCGCTATGGTTAAAGAAAAAGCACCAGATGATGCACTTGTCGCATCGCTCAGTTCGTTAGCTGAAGGCGTTAGAGACGAATTGACAGCAGAATCCAAGCGTATATTAGACAATTGGCAAGCTTTAAAAGAAGCGTATGCTGGTGATGAATTTGTGACAAAAGTTCGTGATAAAGAGATTCGCACAATTTTAAAGACAACAAGTCTTTCTGGTACGAAAATTCCAAAGGTTGCATTGCCGAAGTTTGAGGACTACGGTGAAATTTTACGCTGGGTTTATAAAGAAAATGTCCCAGGAGAATTCCCGTATACAGCGGGTGTATTCCAATTCAAACGGGAAGGTGAAGATCCTAAACGCCAATTTGCTGGTGAAGGGACGCCGGAACGTACAAATAAACGCTTCCACTACTTATCTAAGGATGATGATGCGAAACGTTTATCCACTGCGTTTGATTCAGTAACATTATACGGGGAAGACCCAGATTACCGACCGGATATTTATGGTAAAGTTGGAGAATCGGGTGTATCTATTTGTACACTAGAAGATATGAAAAAACTGTATGCAGGCTTTGATTTATGTGCACCTTCCACGTCAGTATCTATGACAATCAATGGCCCAGCACCTATTATCTTGGCCATGTTTATGAATACAGCGATTGATCAGCAAATAAAATTACGTGAGCATGAGTTAGGACGTACTTTGACAGTTGAAGAATTTACAGAGACACGTGAGAAAACATTACAGGTTGTACGTGGAACCGTGCAAGCAGATATTCTGAAAGAAGATCAAGGGCAAAATACATGTATTTTTTCTACAGAATTTGCCTTACGTATGATGGGGGATATCCAACAATACTTTATCGACCATAAGGTGCGTAACTACTACTCCGTTTCAATTTCTGGCTATCATATTGCGGAGGCTGGAGCAAATCCAATTTCCCAATTAGCCTTCACATTAGCGAATGGTTTTACGTATGTAGAGTATTATTTAAGCCGTGGCATGAATATTAATGACTTCGCGCCTAACTTATCGTTCTTCTTCTCTAACGGACTAGATCCAGAGTATACGGTAATCGGGCGAGTAGCTCGCCGTATTTGGGCGATTGTGATGCGTGATAAATATGGTGCAAATGAGCGTGCCCAAAAGCTAAAATATCATATTCAAACATCAGGTCGTAGTCTACATGCACAGGAGATTGATTTTAATGATATTCGTACAACATTACAGGCATTGATGGCGCTACAGGATAATTGTAACTCCTTGCATACAAATGCCTATGATGAGGCGATTACTACGCCTACTGAGGAATCTGTACGCCGTGCAATGGCTATTCAAATGATTATTACGAAAGAGCATGGCTTAGCGAAAAACGAAAATCCGTTACAAGGTGCATTTATTGTGGAAGAACTGACAGATCTTGTAGAGGAAGCAGTCCTCGAGGAATTTGATCGCATCAATGATCGTGGTGGTGTGTTAGGAGCCATGGAAACACAATATCAACGAGGGAAAATTCAAGAGGAATCCATGCACTATGAAATGTTAAAACATTCAGGGGAGTTACCGATTATTGGTGTTAATACTTATTTGAACCCAAACCCGGCTTCAGATGCTGACATTGATAATATGGAAATTGCCCGTGCATCAACGAAAGAGAAGGAAACACAAATCCACAATTTACAAGCATTTTGGAAGACGAATGAAAATGAGAGTGAAGCAGCAATTGCCCGATTACAAGAAGTAGCTGTTCACAATGGAAATATCTTTGCTGAATTAATGGAAACAGTGAAAGTGGCTAGTTTGGGTCAAATTACCAAAGCTTTATATGAAGTAGGAGGACAATACCGCCGTAATATGTAAACGAAGGTATACAATTCATCTAGTTTACTAACATTTTTTTCTAATTTATGCAACAAGCTACTCTAGTTTCTAGTGTCTAGTCTTAGGATTAGGCACTTCTTTTTTTTTTCGTTATAATAGAAATGTAAAAAAAAGGGGAGGCGCGGTAGAGGATGAAATCAGTTATTCACTACATAATTATATTAGCTTTAGTATTGGGAGCCATTTTCCTGTATAATAAGCAAATTGGCGCTATTCCTTTACTACTATTATCTGTCTATTTGTTTTATCTTGGAATAAAAAAAATGCGTAATATAAAAAACAGTAATTGAAGCTAGCAAAGGGGCTAAAACTTTGTATATAATGGGTATTATGCTTATTGTATGGAAAGTACCTTTTGCGTGGCCATTTTTGCTGCGCTTGGAAAATAAAGCACCATGTAATTTTAAAACGTCCATTGTGATGAGGGAAAGGAAGTGCACGAATTGAATTTTCGTGAAATGACAAAGGAACAATTAACAGAAGAATCGTTAATTAACTTAGCTTATGCAATTTTAAATGAAAAACGTGCCTCAGTATCTTTTAATGATTTGTTAAAAATAATTCAAGAACTTGTGGGCTACAGTAATGAAGAAGTGAAATCCCGTCTACTACAATTTTACACAGACATTAATGTAGATGGCCGCTTCTTATACAATCAAGAAACTGGCTGGGGCTTACGTGAATGGTTTAAAGTAGAGCAGATTGAGGAAGAAACAGCACCTTCTGTTAAGACTCAAAAGAAAAAATCTAAAGCTACTTCGGATGAAGATGAGGATCTTGAAGAAGATATCGATTTGGATGAAGAGGATATCGACTTCGATGAGGATTATGAAGAATTCGTGGAAGAAGAAGATATTGATGAAGAAGACGAAGATAAAGAAGATATTGATTTTGAAGAAGAAGAAGATTTAGAAGATATTGATGAAGAAATCGATGAAGAATTCATTGATGAAGAGGAAGAAGAGTTCGAAGAAGAAGAAGAGGAAGATATTTAAAACTGTACTCTTAGAATTTTCTTACTTTTAAGCTTGGTGTAAAAATTCTTGACTTCTATCACGGTTACGTTTAATCTTTTACTTGGGCTCCTTAAAAGAAGGAGAAAGACCGTGTATATAATACGCTCCCCCTGCAGACCTATGCAGGAGGAGCGTTTTTTTGTTGTTAACTTTATTCAGTCTAGTTCTCCCATACTTTTTGTGCTGATATGAATATAAATGTTTTAAATTATTCATGATGTATAGTAAACGGTGACTGAATATATGTTAGTGTTTTAAGGTTTAAAGGAAAGTGGAAAAGAGATAGAAACGATGACAGCTTCGAATCGACTACAATTTTGTAGACATTCTCGGCTTTTCTTTTTTTAGGGTGTTTGAATGGCAGATGTTCTGATCCCTAACAAAACAACTTATCTAGCAATTCATAAGGAGGAATTTTTTCATGACGAAGTATATTTTTGTAACAGGTGGGGTTGTATCATCACTTGGAAAAGGGATTGTTGCAGCATCTCTAGGCCGTTTATTAAAAAACCGCGGTTTAGAAGTTACGATTCAAAAATTTGACCCATATATCAATATCGACCCAGGTACAATGAGTCCTTACCAACATGGTGAGGTTTTTGTAACAGATGATGGTGCTGAGGCCGACTTAGATCTAGGGCACTATGAACGTTTTATTGATATTAACCTAGGAAAGCATTCTACAGTAACTTCAGGTCGTGTGTACCAATCTGTATTACAGAAAGAACGTCGTGGCGATTACAACGGTGGTACAGTACAAGTAATTCCGCATATTACAAATGAAATTAAAGATCGTATTCAACGTGCTGGTCGTGAAACAAATGCAGATGTTGTTATTACAGAAGTTGGTGGGACAGTAGGGGATATTGAATCATTACCTTTCCTTGAAGCTATCCGTCAAATGAAAACTAATTTAGGTCATAACAATGTAATGTATATCCACTGTACGCTAATTCCTTATATTAAAGCAGCTGGTGAACTAAAAACAAAACCAACTCAGCACTCAGTAAAAGAGTTACGTTCTTTAGGTATCCAACCAAATATTATCGTTGTGCGTACTGAGCAAGAGGTACCGCAAGATATGAAAGAGAAACTAGCATTATTCTGTGATGTTCAACCACATGAAATTATTGAATCCCGTGATGCGGAGCATTTATATGAAGTACCATTAAACCTACATGCACAAGATATAGATGATATCGTTCTTGATCATTTTGGCATGGATGCGCCAGAAGCAGATATGGATGAATGGCGTGAACTTGTAGAAAAAGTGAAAAACTTACCAAACAAAAGAAAAGTAGCGTTAGTAGGGAAATATGTAGAACTACAAGATGCTTACATTTCAGTGGTAGAAGCATTAAAGCATGCAGGTTATGTTTATAATTCTGATATTGAAATTGACTGGATTAATGCAGAACACGTTAATGCTGATAATGTAGTTACATTATTAAAAGGTGCTGATGCGATTCTAGTACCAGGTGGCTTCGGTGATCGTGGTGTTGATGGGAAAATTTTAGCAACACAATATGCACGTGAAAATAATGTACCGTTCTTAGGAATTTGCTTAGGTATGCAACTTGCGACAATTGAATATGCACGTAATGTACTTGGTTTAAAAGGTGCTCATTCTACAGAGCTTGACGCAAACACAGAATACCCAATTATCGACTTCTTACCAGATCAAAATGATAGTGTGGATATTGGCGGAACATTACGTTTAGGATTATACCCATGTAAATTAAAAGATGGTTCTAAGGCAAGCAAAGCGTATGGTAAAGAGCTTGTTTATGAGCGTCACCGTCATCGCTATGAATTTAACAATGAATATCGTGAGGCAATGGAAGCAGCAGGCCTTGTCTTCTCTGGTACAAGCCCGGATGGTAAGCTGGTTGAAATTATTGAGCTACCAGAGAATAATTTCTTTGTAGCATGTCAATTCCACCCAGAGTTAGTGTCACGTCCAAATCGTCCTCAACCATTATTCCGTGACTTTATCGGCGCAACATTTAAATAAACAAAAAGAGTTGTCTCCAAATATGAGACAACTCTTTTTTATGGATTATTACAATTCTTCCTCATCAAAGCCAAGCATTTCATCATAAGCAATTTTGACCGCTTCATAAACAAAAAGCCCTGCAAGTGCATGTGGTACAACAATTCGTTGACCTAAATCATTTGGCAATAAACCACCTTTAATGCGTGTAGAAACATACGTATAGGCTAAATCCGCAAGAGGGTTTTCTACACTGGCTGCTTCACTAGCAACAGCAGCGAAGGGAATAAATTGTGTATTTAATGTCTGAGCTAAGGCTAATGCCTCTTCATCATGAGCACTACGAGTAAAAATGCAAACGCGATCAGCTTCTGTTAAGCTTGTGTCTGAAGTCCAAGGTACTAACTTGCTGAAAGGTTCAACCGCTTGCAGTGCATTTAATTCCACTGTTTGCATTTCGCCAAAGCAAGCGAAATAAACATTACCTTCGCCAATTGCAGCTTGTGCCAATAGCCTTGCAGTCTCCTCGATAGCAACCTCTTCATTTTGTGTAATTCTTTGTAATAATCCACTTAATTGCGTTGTTAGAATTTTTGACATGATCCCACCTCTATCAATATTATAGGGGTGAAAAAGGTAGAAAGCAAAAGCAGATAATTTATAATACTAGAAGGTATTAAGCTAAAAAAGTAGAATTATACATAATAAAGAATGTTTTTGTGTAAGAATAAAAAATAAAAAAGGGCGGAATGGAACGTGAAACGATTACTAATTGTCGATGATCAGCAGGGGATTCGTTTACTTTTAAATGAAGTGCTGAAAAAGGAAGGATATGTTACATATTTAGCAGCCAATGGTTTAGAGGCATTAAAGTATGCAGATGAACAAGAAATGGATTGCGTATTATTAGATATGAAGATACCCGGAATGGATGGTATCGAAATTTTAAGACGTTTAAAAGAAAAGTTTCCAAAGCTTCCTGTATTTATGATGACAGCATATGGCGAGCTGGATGTTGTGCAAGAAGCTTTAAATTTAGGAGCGATTCGATACTTTACGAAGCCTTTTGATATTTTTGAAGTACGTGATGAGGTAAATAAAGCTTTACAAGTTTAAAGAACAGGCAGTGATTACACGGCCTGTTTTGTTTATGCCTAAAAGAAGCAAGTAGCCTTCGTTACGTTGCACTGCACTCCGGCAGCCACTGTCGCTACGTTGCACTACGCTTTCGTGTAGAAAATAATAGCCCCTGCTTTTCAGGGGCTATTATTTTTGCTATGATTGAGTAGCATATTTATGTAGAAAGAATAGTCCCATGAGGAGGATTTTTAGTATGGCATTAGTATCTATGAAAGAGATGTTAATTAAAGCAAAAGCAGAAGGTTATGCTGTTGGTCAATTCAACATTAACAACCTAGAATGGACGCAAGCGATTTTACAAGCAGCGGAAGAAGAAAAATCTCCAGTAATTCTTGGTGTTTCTGAAGGCGCAGGGAAATATATGGGCGGATTTATCGCCGTTGTTCAAATGGTAAAAGGTTTAATGGAATCTTATGGTACAACAGTTCCTGTAGCTATCCATCTTGACCATGGTTCTAGCTTTGCAAAATGTAAAGAAGCGATTGATGCAGGCTTTACTTCGGTGATGATTGATGCTTCACATCATTCATTCGAAGAAAATGTGAAAATTACTTCAGAAGTAGTAGAATACGCACATGCTAAAGGCGTTTCTGTAGAAGCAGAATTAGGAACTGTTGGTGGAGATGAAGATGGTGTAATCGGTGGTATTATTTACGCTAATCCAGAAGAATGCCGTAAAATGGTTGAACTAACAGATATCGACTGCTTAGCACCAGCACTTGGCTCTGTACATGGTCCTTACAAAGGAGAACCAAACCTAGGCTTCAAAGAAATGGAAGAAATCTCTAAATTAGCAGATCTTCCTCTAGTATTACATGGTGGTACAGGAATCCCAACAAAAGATATCCAACGCTCTATTTCATTAGGCACAGCAAAAATCAACGTTAATACTGAAAATCAAATTGAAGCAACAAAAATTATCCGTGAGGTTCTTGAAAACGACAAAGTTGTTTACGATCCTCGTAAATTCCTCGGTCCTGCACGTGAAGCGATTAAAACAACAGTTGTTGGTAAAATCCGTGAATTTGGTAGTGCACAAAAAGCATAATTTTTGCATTTAATATGTTACAAAAGCATAGATAAATACACATAATAAGAGAAGTGTTGATGCTTTCAATCGACCTTCTCTTGTTTTTGAAATAATGAAATTTTGGAAAATATTTAATAATATAAGAAAAATGATCAGGAGGAAATATTATGAAGTTTTTTATAGATACAGCGAACTTTGATGAGATTAAAGAGGCACATGCATGGGGTATTTTATCAGGAGTGACAACGAACCCATCATTAGTGGCTAAAGAAGAGAATGTTTCTTTCCATGATCGTCTTCGTGAAATCGCAGAGCTTGTTGATGGCTCAGTCAGCGGAGAAGTTATTGCACTAGATGCTGAAGGTATGATTAAAGAAGGTTTAGAATTAGCTGCTATTGCTCCTAATATTACAGTGAAACTACCAATGACACCAGCTGGATTAGAAGCTTGTCGTTTCTTTGCCAACAAAGGAATTAAAACAAACGTAACATTAATCTTTAGTGCAAACCAAGCATTGATGGCTGCGCGTGCAGGTGCTACATACGTATCACCATTTATCGGCCGTTTAGATGATATTGGTCAAAATGGTGTAGAGCTAATTGAAACAATTGCAGACATTTTTACAATTCATAATATTGACACGCAAATTATTGCTGCCTCTGTTCGTCATCCGCAGCACGTTACGGCAGCAGCTTTAGCTGGCGCACATATTTCAACAACTCCATTTAAAGTATTAAAACAACTTTTCCACCATCCATTAACGGAAAAAGGAATAGAAGGATTTTTAGCGGATTGGAATAAGAGAAAAGGCGAATAATAAGATTATACAGTGAGCCAATTGCAAAAAATACTACTTTCCAATCATGAGGGAGAACGCAAAATGGATGTTTATAAAATTACTGGCGAAAATCGTCTACAAGGTACAATTAAAGTTAGTGGTGCAAAAAATAGTGCAGTCGCCTTAATTCCTGCATCAATTTTGGCGAACTCTCCAGTGACTATTGGAGGGATACCTGAAATCTCAGATGCATGGACTTTAAAGGCTTTATTAGAAGAAATTGGAGGGGAAGTATCGTTTGAGGATGGTAAAATGACAATCGATCCAACGGACATGATTGCATTACCATTACCAAACGGCAACGTTAAAAAGTTGCGCGCTTCATATTATTTAATGGGCGCAATGCTAGGACGTTTCAAGAAAGCTGTTATTGGTTTACCTGGCGGCTGTTTCCTGGGTCCTCGACCAATTGACCAGCATATTAAAGGCTTTGAAGCATTGGGCGCTAAAATTACGAATGAACATGGCGCTATTTATTTACGAGCAGATGAGTTGATTGGGGCAAAAATTTATTTAGATGTCGCAAGTGTCGGTGCAACGATTAATATCATGTTAGCTGCTGTTCTTGCAAAAGGTCGTACAGTCATAGAAAATGCAGCGAAGGAACCTGAAATTATTGATGTAGCAACACTTCTAACAAATATGGGTGCCAATATTAAAGGGGCAGGTACAAGTGTCATTCGTATAGAAGGTGTAGAAGAACTGCATGGTACTGAGCATACGATTATACCGGATCGCATTGAAGCAGCCACATTTATGATAATGGCTGCAGCAGTTGGCGATGGTATTACTATTGATAATGTAATTCCACTGCATTTAGAAGCAATCATTGCGAAGCTTCGTGAAATGGGTGTGAAGATTGAAATTGGCGAAGAAAGCATTTATGTACCAAAAACAGACCTTTCAACATTGCAGTCTGTGGATGTAAAAACATTGGTGTATCCTGGTTTCCCAACTGATATTCAGCAACCACTTGCTGTGTTAATGTCACAAGCATTCGGTTCCTCAAAAGTAACAGATACTATTTATACAGCTCGATTTAAACATATTGATGAACTTCGCCGTATGAATGCTGATGCCCGTGTAGAAGGAAATACGGCTATTATTAAAGGGCCGAGCAGATTACATGGCTCAACGGTAACAGCTACAGATTTACGTGCAGGTGCAGCTTTAGTATTAGCTGGACTACTAGCAGAAGGTGAAACAGAAGTCCAAGATATCTATCATATCGAACGTGGCTATAGCTCACTTATTGAGAAATTACGTGATTTAGGCGCTGATATTCGACGTGAAACAATCATGGCACGCGTTGCTGAGACAAAGGAATAATGAGAGCTAAAAGTTTTCAACCAATTATGTTACAATAGAGGTAATTTGAATGTTTCGGTACGAAAAAATGCCGATAACGGGAGGCAAAGCAACAATGGAACGTAGTTTATCGATGGAAGTAGTACGAGTAACAGAAGCAGCAGCAATCGCATCCGGGAAATGGATGGGACGCGGTTTGAAAATTGAGGCAGATGATGCAGCAACAACAGCGATGCGCAAAATGTTCGATACAATTCCAATGCATGCTACAGTAGTAATTGGTGAAGGTGAAATGGATGAAGCACCAATGCTATATATTGGTGAAGAACTTGGCTTACGAAATGGTGGTCCAAAAGTAGATATCGCAGTGGATCCTTTAGAAGGTACAAATATTGTAGCAAAAGGTACGAATGGTGCCATGACAGTCCTTGCTATTGCAGATAAAGGGAATCTGTTAAATGCGCCAGATATGTACATGGAGAAAATTGCTGTAGGGCCTGAAGCGGCTGGTAAAGTAGATATCAATGCTTCTGTAACTTATAACTTGTTACAAGTAGCCAAAGCTAAAAATAAAGATATCTCTGATGTAGTAGCTACTCTATTAGATCGACCACGTCACCAAGCAATTGTTGATGAAATTCGCGAAGCAGGTGCGCGTATTAAGTTTATTCAAGATGGCGATGTTGGCGCAGCGATTAATACTGCTTTTGATGAAACAGGTATTGATATTATGTTTGGAACAGGTGGCGCACCAGAGGGTGTTATTTCGGCAGTAGCCTTGAAATGCCTTGGTGGAGACTTCCAAGCAAAACTAGTACCAGAAGATGAGGATCAATTAGAACGCTGTAATAAGATGGGTGTAGATGTTGATAAAGTTCTTTATTTAGACGACCTAGTAAAAGGTGACGATGCTATTTTTGCAGCAACAGCTGTAACAGATTGTGAGCTTTTAAAGGGTGTTCAATATAAAGGTGCTTACGCTTTAACACACTCAGTAGTTATGCGTGCAAAATCTGGTACGGTTCGTTTTGTTGAAGGCCGTCACGCTCTTGAGAAAAAACCTAGATATTAATGATATTTTCTTCTAAAATATACCTAGTACATCTATTGTGCTAGGTACCTTCTTCTTAAAAATAAACCATCCCATAGTTTGTAAGGCAATGCTTCATTATATGGTGGAAAGTGTACTTGATATTGACCAGCTAAGGTAACCATATTGTGTGGACGGAGCCGTTCAAAAAAATCTTCAACGATAACCCCAATAATTGCAATTGCATTATATTTTGAAAAAGACTGGAGTTGTGCATATGTCTGCATTGACAATCGCTCAATTAGAAAACATGACGTTAAAAGAGCTTTACGCCCTTGCACGCCAATATAAAATTTCATATTATAGCAAGCTAACGAAAAAAGAATTAATATTTGCTATTTTGAAAACGCGTTCAGAGCAAGAGGGCTATTTCTTTATGGAAGGCGTACTTGAAATTGTTTCGCAGGAGGGCTTTGGCTTCCTTCGACCAATTAACTACTCTCCAAGTAAAGAAGATATTTATATTTCCGCATCTCAAATTCGTCGCTTTGATCTTCGAAATGGGGACAAGGTAACTGGAAAGGTGCGTCCACCGAAGGAAAATGAACGTTATTACGGCTTATTACAAGTAGATGCCGTCAATGGCGAAGATCCTGAAGTAGCAAAGGAACGTGTACATTTCCCTGCATTAACACCGTTATATCCTAACAGACAAATTAAGCTTGAAACAACTCAGAGTAATTTATCAACACGTATTATGGATTTAGTAGCGCCAGTTGGTTTTGGTCAACGTGGTTTAATCGTTGCACCTCCAAAGGCAGGGAAAACATCTTTATTAAAAGAAATTGCAAATGCCATAACAACAAACCATCCAGAAGCCGAGTTAATTGTCTTACTGATTGATGAGCGTCCTGAGGAAGTGACAGATATTGAGCGATCTGTAAATGCAGATGTTGTCAGCTCAACGTTTGATGAAGTTCCAGAAAATCATGTCAAAGTGGCTGAAATCGTCTTAGAGCGTGCACGTCGCTTAGTGGAACATAAGCGTGATGTTATTATTTTAATGGACTCCATCACACGTTTAGCGCGTGCATATAACCTAGTTATTCCTCCAAGTGGACGAACGCTTTCAGGGGGGATCGATCCTGCTGCTTTCCATAGACCTAAGCGTTTCTTCGGGTCAGCTCGAAATATTGAAGAGGGTGGCAGCTTAACGATTTTAGCAACTGCTTTAGTGGATACCGGATCTCGTATGGACGAGGTTATCTACGAAGAATTTAAGGGGACAGGTAATTTAGAGCTTCATCTAGATCGCCAATTGGCGGAGCGCCGAATTTTCCCTGCGCTTGATATTCGTCGTTCGGGTACGCGTAAAGAAGAGTTACTGCTTGAGCCTGAACAACTTGAAAAACTATGGGCGATTCGTAAAACATTTTCAGACGCTCCTGATTTTGCAGAACGCTTCTTGAAAAAGCTTCGTACAACAAAATCTAATGAAGAATTCTTCGAAAAACTGAACGAAGATATGAAAAAAGCAACAAAAGGTAAAGGGCTCCTATAACGAGAGCGATTATTAATTTTGCATTCCTTGCTTATTCTTCACGAATAGGGAATTAAAAAGAATCACCATTAACTTGAATTAGTTAATGGTGATTCTTTTTTTGTGGTATAGAAAGGTAAATTTACCTAATACTATTTTACTGAAAGGATGTAAGTATAAATAGAGCCATTTGGTAAAAACCCTACTATTTTACAAAAATGTATTGTATAATTTTGTTATAATACATAGGGAATGGTGATTATTAGTGAAATTTTGCACAAATTGCGGGGAGAAAAATATTGTATTGTACTAACTCTCTGCAATTATCTTCTCCTTTATTATTGATTCTGCAATAGGAGATTATTTAGGTTTTTTGTTATAAACTAAAAAGTTTGGCATGTTAGGTGTGCATTTGTAGATAACTTATTCGTCTAAGTCAGAAAAGAAGATAATATCTTTTCTCTACTAATCACAAAAATTCGAGTCTGCTGATCGTCAAGTAGATCATTTCAACCAAAATTTTTTTTAAAAAACAAATAATGGATTAATACCTGCTAGGCATGGGCTTAGCAGGTATTTTTATTTCTTTTGTTTTTTTCTTTAACAAAAGTTTATTGAAATTGATAATCATTATCAATATAATGGAATTAATAAATATCTTTTTGAAGGAGATCAGGATGAATTATGATGCCTATATGCTTCTTTGGCAAAATGCATACATTCAATTGAAGCATATCGATTACATTAATAAATCAGATATTCAAGTTTCAAAGGTATTAACTGATAGCTCATTTCTTATTGTAACAGCAGGCGAGGCGCAGATTATCATTGATGAACAGCCGTATCATGTGCAACGCTTCAGTATATTTCACATTGGTAAATCTCAATGTCTACAAATTACTGCACAATATAGTGTTAGCTATTTCCTCATTCGTTATGAAGGAGATGTCATGTATAAAGATGCCTTTATGCAGCATCTACAGATGCAATATCAACCATTTCAAACAAATTTCTCTTGTGTGCCTGCAAATCCGATAGCAATTCACAACATTCTTCAAGATATGTATAGCAAATGGTTGTCTGGCTCTATACAAGAGCATTTTTCAGTCAAAGCCTCTTTGTATGAGTTTATTTATCGTGTGTTTCAAGAATTAGCTAATGGGCAGGGTAGCCCACATGAACTGGATAAGGCAGAAGTAGCACGGTTACATATCAAACAACATCTTCAACAACCATTAACTATACAAACACTAGCAGACATGCTTCATATCAGTACACGGCATCTATTACGTATCTTTAAAGCCCGTTATGGGGTAGGACCACAAATTTATTTACAGCAATTAAGAATAGAGCAAGCACAACAATACTTGCTAGAAAATCAATATGGAATAAAAGAAATTGCCATTTCACTTGGTTTTGAAGATGAATACTATTTTAGTCGTGCCTTTAAAAAGGCAACGAATATGGCACCAAGTAGTTTTAGGCTGAAATATGCATCCCATATGTCCGAAATTGCCATTACAAATGAGAATCATTTTCAATACAATAAGAATCAGCTCGCGCAAGCAAAACGGTTTGAGAATGGAGAAAATGAGATCAAGATGCAAAAGAGGATTCACCATATAAAACTACCTTTTTTTTTAAGTCTTTTCATTTTACTAGCAGCATGCAATGAAAATACAAACACATCAAAAAGGGATGAACAAACTTCACCAGCTATCGAACAAACTAGAACTGTCATTGATGATAGTGGACGTGAAGTTGAGATTCCTATGAAGGCAGAGAGAATCGTAACTGATTGGTATCTTGGCCAAATTTTAGCATTAGATGTTGTACCAGTAGGAGGCGTAACGGCTAACCTTGATTATGCTGCATTTTTAAAGCAACACTACAAGGATGGAGAAATAACTAATATCGGTACTGATGGTAAGGTGTCATTAGAAAAAGTTCTGGAATTAAAACCAGATTTAATCATTACATGGAATCCAGAAGATGTAGGGAAATACGAAAAAATTGCACCGACAATTGTCTTTGCCGAAGATGCTCATCAAACAGCAGCTGAGGAAATTAAGGCGATGGGTAATTATTTAGGAAGACAAGAAGGGGCTGAAACATTTACAAAAGAATTTGAAGATCGTATAGCCAAAGCCAAGGAAAAAATTAGTGAGGTGATTCCAGACGGAGCAACATTTACTATTTTTGAAATGTTTGAAAAAAATGCAACAATTGTTGGAAATTCAAGCGTATCGGGTGGTAGAGCACTCTATCAAATTTTGGGCATGAAACCTCAAGAAAAGGTGCAGGGGTTATACGATACAAAGGAAGTAAGTGGTGGACGTTATGAGATTTCCTATGAGGTGGTAGGTGACTATGTAGGTGACTACAACTTCATGATTAACTTCTTTAACAAAGATGGGAAGTTACCAGCAACATGGACAAATTTAGATGTCGTTAAAAATAATCAAATAATAGAGCTATCTTCTGAATATTATTTTGCTTCTGATCCGCTTTCAGGCTTACATCAAGCTGAAGAACTAGCTGACAAAATAGTTGAATTTATGAAGGCTCAACAATAACTGTGAGCTATCTATATAAGCAGATAGCTTCAATAGTAGATATGAAGAATGATATTGCAATAGGAGGCTGCAACCATGTTATTACAGCGCTTTTTCTCATATTACAAACCTTATAAACGCTTATTTATTTTAGATTTTAGCTGCGCCATTTTAGTAGCATTAATCGAATTAGCGTTTCCGATTGTTTTAAATAAAGTAATTGACGATATTCTGCCAGATGGCGAAATGAAGTGGATTATTATGGCAAGTTTATTGCTGTTTGTCTTATATATTTTTAACTCTATTCTTCATTTTATCGTATCATACTGGGGACATATGCTAGGGATTAATATTGAAACGGATATGAGAAAGGAATCTTTTAGCCATGTACAAAAACTGTCCTTTAGATATTTTGATAATAATAAAACAGGACATCTTGTTTCCCGATTAACAAACGATTTAATGGATATCGGTGAGCTTGCCCATCATGGTCCAGAAGATATCTTTATTGCTGCAATGACAATTATAGGGACATTCGGTGTCATGTTCTATATTGATCCAACCTTTACAATACTTATTTTCCTGCTTGTACCTATCATCCTAGTTTTGACGATTATTTTCGGGAAATTAATGTCTAAGGCATTCCGTCAGATGTTTGGGGATATTGCTGATTTTAATGCTCGTGTTGAAAACAATGTCAGTGGTATTCGCGTTGTGCAGGCTTTTACAAATGAGGAACATGAGATTAAACGCTTTAAGGTAAACAATGAAAGATTCCGTATGACCAAACTGTTCTCTTATAAGGTCATGGCTTGGAATGAAGCAATTTCAGGTATTCTGACGAAGGTTTTATCATTATTTACATTATTTGTTGGAGCTTACTTTGTGCTAAATGGCCATCTATCAAATGGCGATTTTATCGCGTTTATTTTACTGTCAGGTATTCTGTTAGGTCCAATTAATAAAATTAATATGTTTATAGAAAGTTATCCGAAAGGTATGGCAGGATTTAGACGCTATATTGAATTCCTTGAAACAGAGCCTGAAATAGCAGATCGCCCTGAGGCCAAAGCCATCGATCAAGTTAATGGAGAAATTACATTCACGAATGTATCGTTTGGCTACTCAGATACGAATCGTGCCTTACATCAAATTAATTTAAAGGTTCGTTCTGGTGAAACAGTTGCCCTAGTGGGACCATCTGGTGCGGGGAAATCTACAATTTGCAGTTTGTTGCCTCGTTTTTATGATGTCAATGAAGGTTCCATTAAGATTGATGGTGTTGATATCCGTGATTTTAAATTGCAATCATTGCGCGCCCATATTGGTATTGTTCAACAAGATGTCTTTTTATTTGATGGCACCATTCGTGATAATATCGCTTACGGAAATTTAAATGCCAGTGAAGAAGATATTTGGTATGCAGCTCAGCGTGCACAGCTGACCGATGTCATCACAGCACTACCAGAGGGCATGGATACATTAATTGGTGAGCGTGGCGTGAAGTTATCAGGTGGCCAAAAACAAAGATTATCCATTGCACGTATTTTCTTAAAAAACCCAAAAATATTAATTCTAGATGAAGCAACATCCGCATTGGATACGGAAACAGAGCAAGCTATTCAACAAGCATTAAACGAACTTTCCATCGGACGTACAACATTGGTTATTGCCCATCGATTAGCTACGATTAAGGATGCAGACAGAATTGTTGTGGTATCGAAAAAAGGCATTATTGAAGAGGGAACACATGAGCAATTAATGGAACGAAAACATGCTTATTATGGTTTGTACACAGCTCAATTTGGTTTACAAATATAAGGTTGATAAAAAGCACTCTCAAAAATGAAAGGAAGTTAAACATGTCAGTACTTGAAATAGATCGTGTGGCGATTGGTTATTCCTCGACGCTCATTGTCAATGATTTAAGTGTGGAAATTCCAAAAGGACAAATTTCCACAATTATCGGTCCCAATGGTTGTGGCAAATCTACTTTATTAAAGGCGGTAGCTCGTGTACTACATACGCAAAGCGGGGCAGTCTATTTAGATGGCAAAGCAATCCATCAATTAAAGACCAAAGAAGTAGCCAAAAGAATGGCTATTTTACCTCAAACGGCAACAGCTCCAGGAGGATTAACTGTTTTTGAGTTGGTGTCATATGGTCGCTTTCCTCACCAAGTAGGGTTTGGAACATTGCGCAAAGAAGACTATGAGTATATCCATTGGGCTATTGATGTGACGGGATTAAGGGAATTTAGTGATCGACCAATTGAAGCATTGTCAGGTGGTCAACGCCAAAGGGTGTGGATAGCGATGGCATTGGCTCAAGGCACAGATATTTTAGTACTGGATGAACCAACCACGTATTTGGATTTAGCCCATCAGCTAGATATTTTATTGCTGCTACAAAAGTTAAATAAAGAAGAAGGTCGAACAATAATTATGGTATTGCATGATTTGAATCATGCATCACGATTCTCACACTTTATCATGGCCATGAGAGACGGAAATTTAATTGTGAATGGAAGTCCAGAAGAAGTGATGACAAAGGAAAATTTACAAAGCGTTTTCAATATTGATGCTGAAATGGCTGTTTGTCCATATAGTAAAAATCCAATCTGCCTATCATATCAGCTATACGACATGAAGAAATAACATCTAGCGAGTATGTTTATTGGGAAGTTTATAAGGAGGAAATAAAATGACTACATCGACAGGAGTAGGAGAGCTCAACGATATAGAGGAGCTACAGAAACGATCTCATCCGATCCGTGGAGTAGTAGCTTTAATTGTAGGAGTAATTGGATTAATTTTAGCCATTGGCTTATCGATTTCTTTTGGTGCAGCAGATATTTCATTGGGTACTGTTTGGACAGCAGTTACCCATTTTTCACCAGAATTAACAACGCATCAAATTATTCATGATATCCGCTTACCACGAGTACTTGGTGCAGCTTTAGTAGGAGCAAGCTTTGCAGTAGCAGGGGCGATTATGCAGGGAATGACACGTAACCCATTAGCAGACTCAGGATTATTAGGATTAAATTCTGGAGCGGCATTTATGTTGGCAGTGTGCTTTGCCTTTTTCCCAGGTTTGCCTTATATGTATTTAATTTTATGGTCCTTTGTAGGCGCAGGCCTTGGTGTTGCCATTGTTTATGGTATTGGATCACTGTCTAAAGGTGGCTTAACACCTATGCGGCTCGTTTTGGCTGGTGCAGCTGTTAGTGCATTGCTTGGAGCACTAGGAGAAGGAATTGCCCTTTATTATCGCATTGGTCAAGACCTAGCCTTTTGGTATGCAGGTGGTGTTTCAGGAACAAAGTGGAGTCATCTACAAATACTATCACCCTGGATACTTATTGCGATGATAGGAGCTCTTATTTTATCACGTTCAATCACTGTGCTGAGTTTAGGGGAAGAAATTGCTGTTGGACTCGGACAACGTACGGCTGTTGTAAAAGTATGGGGAATGATTATTGTGTTAATTTTAGCTGGTGCAGCAGTTTCTGTTGTGGGAGCAGTTGGTTTTGTAGGCTTAATAATCCCTCATTTAACGAGATACATAGTTGGTCATGATTATCGCTGGATTATCGCTTGTTCTTTGGTATATGGGGCATTGCTTGTTGTGTTAGCGGATTTAGTAGCACGTATTATTAACCCACCTTATGAAACGCCGATTGGTGCTTTAATTGCCTTTATTGGTGTTCCTTTCTTCCTATATTTAGCGCGTAAAGGAGGAAAAGAACTATGAGTAACAGCTATTTAACGCCAAGTCAGCAGAAGACAAGAAGGAAAAATTTTATCATTATTGCTACACTGCTTGTTTTAATCTTTATTACCTTTGTCATTAGTATGAATACTGGGGTAATTAAACTAACGCCAATGGAGGTTTTTCAGACTCTTTTTGGACAAGGGGATGCGCAACAACAATTAATTTTATTTGAATTTAGGCTTCCTAGAATCGTCATTGCTGTATTAGTAGGCATGGGCTTAGCTGTATCAGGAGCTATTTTACAAGGTGTTTCTAAGAATGCTTTAGCAGACCCAGGTATCTTAGGGATTAATGCGGGTGCTGGTCTTGCAGTCATGCTGTATATTTCATTTTTTCCAACTACGAAGGCAGCACCTGTCTATTTACTGCCTGTACTTGCCTTTGTGGGGGCAGGCTTAACAGCAGTTCTGATTTATTCCCTTTCTTATAAACGACATGAAGGTATTACGCCGATGCGTTTAATCTTAACAGGGGTAGCTGTAGCAGCAGGTATTAGCTCGGCAATGATTGTGCTAACACTACGTCTATCGCCTGAAAATTATCAATTTGTGGCAACATGGCTGGCAGGGAGCATTTGGGGTTCGAATTGGAGATTTGTTCTCTCATTGTTACCATGGTTAGTGATCTTGTTACCATTTGCGTATGCGAAATCGCGGGTACTAAACGTTTTGAATTTAGGCGAATTAACAGCTGTGGGGTTAGGTGCCTCGATTGAAAAAGAACGTCGTTGGCTATTGGCCGCTGCTGTTGGTCTAGCTGGCGCTAGTGTTTCTGTAAGTGGCGGCATTGGTTTCGTAGGGCTCATTGCACCACATTTGGCTCGACAGCTTGTTGGTGCAAAGCATCAATTTTTACTCCCTGCTGCAGCACTTTTAGGCGGTTTCCTAGTATTAATGGCTGATACAATAGGACGTTCTATCCTAGAGCCTTCAGAGATTCCAGCCGGGATTGTTGTAGCCGTTATAGGCGCTCCTTATTTCTTGTATTTATTGGCACGATTAAAGGAATAAATAATAAAGTCATCTCTGAGAATTATCGAATCAAAATGAAGGGAATGGAATCTGAAAAATGACACAAGAACTCTATGATGTAACGATTGTTGGCGGTGGTCCAGCAGGTCTCTATACAGCTTTTTACAGTGGAATGCGTGATTTAAAAACGAAAATTATCGAATACAGCTCTCAACTTGGCGGCCGTATGTTAATTTATCCCGAAAAAATGATTTGGGATGTGGGCGGAGTAACACCTATTTTAGGGGGACAGCTCATTAAACAACTTGTTGAACAAGCTCAAACATTCGATCCGACAATTGTCTTAAATCAAAAGGTGGAAAAATTAGAAAAACAACAGGACGGAACATTTATATTAACTTCCTCAACCGGAGAAAAGCATTATTCCAAAACAGTCATTTTAGCGGTTGGATATGGCGTTCTTTCGATGCAAAAACTTGAAATAGAAGGCGCAGACCGTTATGAAGTAACTAATTTACACTACACGGTACAGGAAGTGGAGATTTTCCGTCATAAACATGTCTTAATTTCAGGTGGCGGTAATTCAGCTGTCGATTGGGCAAATGAATTAGAACCAATTGCAGCGAGTGTTACAGTCGTTCATCGTCGGGAAGATTTTGGTGGCCATGAAAAAAATGTGTCACGAATGAAAGAATCCTCTGTTAGTGTAAAAACACCATATGAAGTAGTACAATTACATAGTGATGGCGATTTAATACAGTCTGTATCGATTGTGAATAAAGAGACAGATGCAATCGAGCGAATTGAGGTAGATGCTGTGATTGTGAACCATGGCTTAAAATGTGATTATGGTGCACTAGAAGAATGGGGATTAGATATACAAGATGGAGTGGCAATCGTCAATGAAAAAAGGGAAACGAATATAGAAGGTATCTATGGTGCAGGTGATTTTATTGACCATCCAAGTAAAGTAAGATTAATAGCAGGTGCCTTTACGGATGGCGTACTAGCATTAAATAGTGCAAAGTTATTTATAGAGCCGGACGCACCAAAAGTAGCGTATGTTTCGTCCCATAATATACGTTTCAAAGAACGAAATGAAAAAATAGGATTAGTAGACGATGATTATCGTGAAGTTCGTGGATAAAACGATGGATATTTCTCTTTTGATATTTTTTTCTTGAAAATAATAAATTGAATATGCTATACTTCGTAGGTATGCAACGTGTACATATATAGCTGATGGTTTCACTCATATTCGGGCTATGTAAGGTACAGTTCGATAATACTCTGTTCCAGATGGTTCAGGGCGAGAGGAGAAAACGAATATGAAACAAGGAATTCATCCAAACTACAAAGAAGCAACAGTAACTTGCTCTTGTGGGAATACTTTCAAAACTGGTTCAGTAAAAGAAAACATCGTTGTCGAGTTCTGCAACGAATGTCACCCATTCTATACTGGCCGTCAAAAATTCGCGTCTGCTGATGGTCGCGTGGATCGTTTCAACAAAAAATACGGTCTTAAAAACTAATGTTAGTTTAATACCTGCCAAGCATGTGCTTGGCAGGTATTTTTTTCAGATAATACACGTTGATGCAAGTCTTTTCAAAATCCAGATCGACAAAAAGAAAGGGAGAAGACAGTATGGCACAGCTATATTTTAAACATGGTGCAATGAATAGTGGAAAATCAATAGAGATTTTAAAAGTTGCCCATAATTATGAAGAACAGCAAAAGCCTGTAATGATGTTTACATCAGGTTTAGATACACGTGATGAGGTTGGTTTTGTTTCCAGTCGAGTAGGTTTACGACAGCAAGCCATTCCTGTTTATGAAGATACAAATATTCTTGAACTTGTTCAAAACAATGCCGTTAAACCATACTGTGTACTTGTGGATGAAGTTCAATTTTTAAAAAAAGCCCATGTGCTACAACTAGCTAATATTGTGGATGAATTAGATATTCCAGTAATGGGCTTTGGCTTGAAAAATGATTTTCAAAACGAACTATTTGAAGGCAGCCAATATATGCTTACATATGCCGATAAAATTGAAGAGATGAAAACCATTTGTTGGTTCTGCCATAAAAAAGCAACCATGAATTTACGAGTAGATGAAAATGGACAACCTGTGTATACGGGAGATCAAATTCAAATCGGTGGAAACGACTCTTATTATCCAGTGTGCCGTAAATGTCATGCTCACCCTTCGCTATAATGGAAGAACACAGTAGGAAGCGCTAAGAAAAAGTAGCGTATATGCGAAAAGTTTTTTATACTAAGTAGTGGACATAAACATTGTAAATAACCATTACGCTTTAGCGTATTTTTGATGAAAGTAGCTCTTGAATAGTGGGAGCATTTTAAGAAACTAAATAGAGGTGAAATCCATGTTTGATCGATTACAAGCAGTGGAGGATCGCTATGAAAGGCTAACAGAGCTTTTAAGCGATCCGGATATTGTTAATGACAGTAAGAAGTTACGTGAATATTCTAAGGAACAATCAGATATCCAGGAAACTGTGGAGACTTATCGTGAATATAAAAGTGTCAAAGAGCAATTAGTAGATACACGAGAAATGTTAGATAGTGAAAAAGATTCTGATATGCACGAAATGGTGAAGGAAGAATTTAACCTATTAAAAGAACAGCAGGAAGAGCTAGAAGAACGTTTACGTATTTTATTAATTCCCAAAGACCCTAACGATAATAAAAACGTTATTATGGAAATTCGTGGAGCAGCGGGTGGAGACGAGGCAAATATTTTTGCTGGCGATTTATTCAGAATGTACTCTCGTTATGCGGAAACACAAGGCTGGAAAATTGATATTATGGAAGCCACTCCAAACCCAATGGGGGGCTATAAAGAAGTTATCTTTATGATTAACGGTCAAGGTGCTTATTCAAAATTCAAATTTGAAAATGGCGCACACCGTGTACAACGTGTACCTGCTACAGAATCGCAAGGACGTATCCATACATCTACAGCAACAGTAGCATGTTTACCTGAGGTAGAAGAAGTAGACGTTGAAATTCATGAAAAAGATATTCGTGTAGATACATTCGCATCTTCTGGTGCGGGTGGTCAATCCGTTAATACAACAATGTCTGCGGTTCGTATGACCCATTTACCAACAGGTGTCGTTGTTTCCATGCAGGATGAGCGTTCACAAATTAAAAACCGTGAAAAAGCAATGAAAATTTTACGTGCTCGTGTTGCAGATATGTATATGCAAGAAGCGCAAAAAGAGATTGATGCTACACGTAAGTCTGCTGTAGGCTCTGGGGATCGCTCTGAGCGAATTCGCACATATAATTATCCACAAAACCGTGTAACGGACCACCGTATTGGATTAACGATTCAAAAGCTAGACCAAATCGTCGAAGGTAGATTGGACGAAATTATCGATACGCTTATTTTAGAAGAACAAGCATCGAAGTTAGAGCGTTTAAATGATGACCTATAAAAATGTGATGGAGGCCCTTGAGTGGGCTTCTTCTTTTTTGGTGGATAATGGTCGGGAGCAAACTGCAGCACGTATTGTTATGCAACATATACTTGGTACAAGTTATTCAGAGGTTATGCTACATTTACAGGATGAATTAACAGAGGAACAGCAAGTAAGATTTAAAGCCCTCATAGATGAGCATGCAAATGGCCGCCCAGTCCAGTATTGTGTGGGAAGTGAGGAATTTTACGGCCGTTCCTTTATTGTCGATGAGTCTGTATTAATTCCACGACCAGAAACAGAAGAACTGATCCAGGGCACAATCAATCGTATGAATAAACTATTTCAACATCAAACTTTGAAGTTAGCGGATATTGGTACTGGCAGTGGTGCCATTGCCATTTCAATGAAGCTGGAATGTCCGATGTTAACAGTCATAGCTACTGATTTATCCAAAGATGCATTTACGACAGCACAAAAAAATGCACAGCGATTAGAGGCAGATATTGATTTTAGATTGGGCGATTTAACAGCTCCACTTACAGGTGAGAAATTTGATATTGTTTTATCGAACCCTCCATATATCGCTTTTGATGAGGCACAAGCAATGTCAGATGTTGTACTAGAGCATGAACCGCATAGCGCGCTATTTGCGGAAGAAGATGGTCTTATTTTATATAGAAAATTAGCTGAGCAATTGCCAGCCTATATGAATAGACCAGCTTTGATTGGGCTAGAAATCGGTTATACACAAGGTGAAAAAGTAGCTAAGTTCTTTCAAGATAGTTTTCCACAGGCTACCATTTCGATAGAAAAAGATATTAATGGAAAACCTCGAATGATTTTTTGTGAGATTCATGTATAAAGTTTCTTTATCTTGCCAACAATGTTGAGCAAGGAGGGATTTATATGTTAAATGAATACAAGATTATTAGATTACCTAAACAAAATATCTTTCTGGCATTTGCTAGATTAGTATTAGTGGCCATTACTTTACAGCTATGTATTTTATATATTCCATCATTAGTAGGTCTTGCAAAAGAAGCTACTAATCAAGAACAAGAAAAGGATTTTCGAATTCGTGTAATTGCTAATAGTAATACAATACAAGATCAGCAAGAGAAAGAGCAGCTTGCTGAAGATTTAAAACCATACTTTATGCAAGTAGTAGCTACTGGAATTGCAGGGAATGAGCAAATCCTTACGTTAAAACAACAAATTGAAACAAAAATAAGTGAAAATTATCCACAGATGGATACACAGGTAGTAGTTGGGGATAACTTATTTCCACCGAAAAGACAAGGAGCAGTATTATATCCACAAAATGTGTATCAATCGATTGTTGTTAAAATTGGTGATGCGCGAGGGGATAACTGGTGGTGCAGTATATTCCCGTCCATTTGTGAGCCTGAAAAAGAAGAAGTGAAAGTAGAAGAGCCAGAAGAAAAAGAGCAAGTAACATTCTTTATTTGGGAATGGATTAAAGGACTTTTTGAATGAATTGTTCACAAATTCAGATAACTTATACACATTTTTTAATAAGTTATAAACAATATGTGGATAATTCAGTAAGAACCAATAATTGAAGGTAGGTTTTAATCATGGAAACCGTTTGCAAGGTTGTGGACAGTAATGTGAATAGTCAGATTAATTATACACAAGCTGTGGATATCTTAAATGCAGGAGAGGTAGTAGCATTTCCGACAGAAACGGTTTATGGACTAGGTGCAGTTGCAACAAATGATGTGGCAGTTAAGAAGATATTTGAAGCGAAAGGTCGTCCTTCAGATAACCCTTTGATTGTTCATGTTGGTACAAAAGAGGAAGTAACGATCTATATAGAACATATTTCTGATGTAGCAAAACAATGCATGGATTTATTTTGGCCAGGACCGTTAACGCTTGTGATGCCTGCAAAACCAAATGTATTGGCTCGAAGTGTAACGGCTGGATTATCGACTGTCGGCATCCGAATGCCAGACCATCCAGTAGCACTTACCTTATTGCAGCAGCTCGAAAAACCACTTGCCGCGCCAAGTGCTAATCGGAGCGGTAAACCGAGTCCAACAGAAGCTATCCATGTTTTAGATGATTTGGGAGGGTACATACCTTATATTTTGGATGGAGGATCTACAGGTATTGGGCTTGAGTCCACAGTATTGGATGTGACACATGAACCTCCAGTGATTTTACGTCCAGGTGGCATTACGAAGGAAATGCTTGAAGCTAAAATAGGTCCAGTTATTCAACCAACAAAAATAGAGCAGAAGCTAGAAACGACACCAAAGGCTCCAGGCATGAAATATACACATTATGCACCAAATGCGCCTGTATACTTAATCAATTGTCATGATGAGAAAGTAAGTGAAGCTGTTCAACAACTACAACAGCAAGGACATGTGGTAGCACTTCTTGCACCTGCAAATTTTCAACATATTAAAGCTGATTTTTACTTTTCAGTAGGTGAAGCGGGTAGTAAAGAAGAAATGGGTGCTGCGTTATACAATGCACTTAGAGCATGTGATAAAACAACAGCTACCGTTATTTTAGCAACGACAACTTCCACGGAAGGTGTGGGGGCAGCTATTATGAATAGACTTGAAAAAGCCTCTGGGGGTAAATGGTATTCATTGTAGATTAAATTAAGTGACAAAAGACATTGGAAAATTTACATGTCTTTTGTCCTTTTTTATGTTCATTGATCGCATTTGTAAAACGAAAATCTTAAGTGGACAATTATGATAATAATGTATTTTCGAGCATAAAATGATAAAATATTAGGGAGCGAAGGAGTGCATTCTTGCAGGGAATTCTTGCAGGTATATTAACGTCCGTTGATGTTATTGGTCTATATGTATTGCTACCGAATGTTAGATATCGCTTATTTTTATCACTATGGACAGCTGCATTGCATATGCTTTTTCCTTTATTAGGATTTGAATTAGGAAATTATTTAGTTCGTTTTCTATTAGAATGGGGACACTGGATTTCGAGTATTTTGTTATTTTGTATTGGCATGCATTTACTATTATTCTCTCAACGAGATGAAAAAGTAACAATTTCACCTGTACTTTTAGCTGTGACTGCAAGCCTAGATACCTTTTCAGTTAGTGTTTCTTTTGGTATGCTAAACTTAGAAAAAACAATTTTCATTATGAGTGCAGGCTTGAGTGCCTTAATTTGCGCTTATGGGTCATTAGTCATTGCGCGTAGAAGCCAAGTCTTTTTTGGGAATAAAATTCAATTAGTTGCTGGGGTTATATTTATTATGATGAGTATCCTAGCTATTCAGCAATAATTCAGATAGTGGAGGGTGATAAGTGTGAAAATATTATTTGTTTGTACAGGCAATACTTGTCGCAGTCCGATGGCAGAAGTCATATTAAAACATAAACGAATAGACAATTTAGAAGTGCGTTCAGCGGGTATCTATGCAATGCCTAATGCTCAAATGTCAGCACATGCGCAACAAGTGTTAAATGAAGCACAAATGTCTCATCAGCATTTTGCAACTCAATTATCCGTTGCGGAAATGGGATGGGCAGATTTAGTTCTAACAATGACTACTGCTCACAAAGACACTGTAATTTCGAGTTTCCCAGGAACTGATCATAAAGTATTCACATTGAAGGAGTATACGAATGAAGGCAGCCTGGAAAATGTAGTAGATCCTTACGGTGGTAATCGGGCAATATACGAAGCAACATTTGCGGAATTAAAGGAATTGGTTGATCAATTAATAAAAAAACTAGAAAAGAATTGAGGAGCCCTATGAAAAAACAATTTGGTTTACGACTTAAATTGGTGTTATTTGTGAGCGTGCTAGCATTAATTACTTACAGTATCAGTTTTATATTCATTGAATTTTTACAACCGACTTTCTTCCCGAGTATTAATGGAAAAGTGTTTCAAGTGGTGACTTATGCATTAGGAATCACATGGTCAGGCATATTAGCTGCTATTTTCAGTGTGATCTTGATTAAACCTTTACAGCAACTTGAGCATTCTGCATCACTGGTGGCAGAGGGGAAAATTGGACAGGATGTTCAAATGCCTAAAACAAACGATGAGATTCGTTCGGTTGCAGAGGCATTCCAACAAATGGTGCTAAATTTACGTCAAATGGTGGAAAGTATCGATCAAAATTTCCAACAGACCAATCAATCGATCATTCAGCTCTCAGATGAAGCGGGAGTTGCCACTCGAAAAGCAGAAGGTATTGCTACTACAGTTAAGCATATTTCTGCAGGGGCCGAAGCATCTGCGACTGCTGTACAAGATACTGCTGAAGCAATTGAGGATGTACGAGCTCTTGCAACAGAAGTAAATAGTAGAGCAGAGGCATCGGCATCGCAATCTAAAGAGATTCTACATAATTTATCAACAACAACAAATGCAATCGAAACCTTAGTAAATAGTATTCAGCAAATAGCTACTGGTAACAATGAGGCATTAAAAAGCATTCATGTATTAGAAGAAAATGCAGGCCAAGTGGAGCGTATTATAAGCTTAGTGGGTGATATTGCTGCACAAACCAATTTGCTAGCATTAAATGCATCCATTGAAGCAGCTCGTGCGGGAGAACATGGAAAAGGCTTCGCTGTAGTTGCGGAGGAAGTTCGTGGTTTAGCAGATGAAAGTGCAAAAGCTGTCCAAGGGATTACTGCTCTGATCCAGTCTATGCAGCAAAATGTTGAGGTCGTAGTTAAACAAATGAATGAACAGGTAGCCTTTGCAACGAAGGAAGCAGATCGAGTATCTGAAACAACGACAGCTGTAGAAGGTATGTCATCTAATGTACATGAAATGGCAACAGCGATTGTAGAGATATCTTCACTAATTGAACAGCAGATGCACAATATTGAGACAACTGCTCGTCAATCACAAGAAGTGGCTGCAATTGCAGAAGAAACATCAGCGGGTGCACAAGAAGTTCGTAGTGCGGCTGAAGAGCAAGCCTATGCTATTGAACAGGTAGAGCACCTAGCACAAAGTTTAAAAAAGCAATCAGAAGCTTTGCATAAAGTGATTCAACAATTTGATCGACAGGCTTAGTCCTGAAAGGCTGTTTATAAATGCGATGAAAAATCGGATTTATAGACAGTTTTTTTATTTTTGGAAGAAATAGTGATATAGTTTGTCCACTGTATATAAAATGTGAAAAAAACTTTAGTAGATAGAATATTACAACAAAAGACCGTTATCCGAATTTATTAACATGATATTCACACTATCCACAGAAAAAATAACTTAAAAGTGAATGATTTTTAGCTTGTTAACAATAAATGTTCGTCTTTTAGGAGAAATCAGCATAAAAATACAAGAAAAATCGTGTTATTCTTCAGAAAGAAGTGGTACACTAAGGTTGACTATAATTCGAAAAGAGGGAACCCAGTGAGAATAGCAATTTCTTCTGATCACGGAGGCAACAACTTACGTCGTGAGATCATGCAGCTACTAGATGAGCTTCATATTAGCTACGAAGATTTTGGTCCACAATCTGCGGATTCAGTAGACTATCCGGATTACGCAAAGCCAGTTTCTGATGGTGTAGCGAACGGAGAATTTGATAAAGGCATTTTAATTTGTGGCACAGGAATTGGTATGTCGATTGCCGCTAATAAGGTGAAGGGTATTCGTTGTGCATTAGTACATGATGTATTTAGTGCGAAGGCAACGCGATGCCATAATGACTCCAATATTTTAGCTATGGGTGAACGTGTCATCGGTCCAGGCCTTGCACGTGAAATTGTCCAAACATGGCTAGAAACAGAGTTTGAAGGTGGTCGTCATACACGACGCATAGAAAAAATTACTGAACTTGAGCAATAAAAGATTTATTCCATATATGGCATTCATTACGAATGTCATATATGGCATGATTTTTAATGGATATATATGAAGGAGCTGAGCTTAATGGTTGTAAAAGAAATACGAACGCATTTGACTCAGTTACTCAGTGAATTTGAAGAGCAGGTAACATTACGACCTCATACAATTTTTGTCGTAGGATGCTCCACATCTGAAGTGATTGGTCAGAAAATTGGCACAGCAGGTGCATTGGAAATAGCGGAAGCGATTTTCGAGCCGTTACAAGCATTTGTAGCAAAACACCAACTACATCTAGCGTTCCAAGGTTGTGAGCATATTAACCGTGCTATTACGATGGAGGCATCAACAGCTGAACGCTTTGGCTACGATCCAGTAGCAGTAGTTCCAGTACGTACGGCAGGTGGTTCTATGTCCGCTTATGCCTATACACAATTTGCTAACCCAGTGGTTGTTGAAACAATTCAGGCACATGCAGGTATTGATATTGGACAAACATTAATTGGCATGCATTTGAAAGCAGTGGCTGTCCCAGTACGCACATCAGTGAAAATGGTGGGAGAAGCGGTTGTGACGATTGCAACAACACGTCCAAAGCTAATTGGCGGAGAACGTGCTGTATATAAATAATTAAGGATACTAGGAGGCTTTTTCTAATGGCATATGAAAAATTAGCAGTACAAGACAAAGCAATATTAGAAGGAATTCTTGCAGAAAAAAAACGTCAACAAGCAAATATCGAATTGATTGCATCTGAAAATTTTGTATCCGAAGCAGTTATGGAAGCGCAAGGCTCAGTACTGACAAATAAATACGCAGAAGGTTATCCTGGAAAACGTTACTATGGTGGCTGTGAACATGTAGACGTAGTTGAAGATATCGCACGTGATCGTGTGAAAGAGATTTTTGGTGCAGAATACGCGAACGTGCAACCACACTCTGGTGCACAAGCGAATATGGCTGTATACCACACAATTTTAGAACCAGGGGATACGGTTCTTGGTATGAACCTTTCTCATGGTGGTCACTTAACACATGGATCTCCTGTAAACTTCTCTGGTATTCTTTATAATTTTGTGGAATACGGTGTAACAAAAGAATCACAAGTTATCGATTATGAGGATGTACGTCAAAAAGCATTAGAACATAAGCCAAAACTTATTGTTGCTGGTGCTTCTGCATACCCACGTGAAATTGACTTCTCTAAATTCCGCGAAATCGCAGATGAAGTAGGTGCATACTTCATGGTGGATATGGCACATATTGCTGGTCTTGTAGCTGTTGGTGAACATCCATCTCCAGTTCCATATGCAGACTTTGTTACCTCAACTACACATAAAACATTACGTGGACCACGTGGTGGATTAATTCTTGCTTCAAAAGAGTGGGAGCAAAAATTAAACAAATCAGTATTCCCAGGAATTCAGGGTGGACCATTAATGCATGTCATCGCTGCTAAAGCAGTAGCATTTGGCGAAGTATTACAACCTGAATTTAAAGACTATGCAAAACAAATTAAATCAAATGCGAAAGCTTTAGCAGAAGTACTTATTGCTGAGGGTGTTGAAATTGTATCTGGCGGTACAGATAACCACTTATTACTATTGAACGTTAAATCTCTTGGTCTAACAGGTAAAGTAGCAGAACATGCACTAGACGAAGTGGGCATTACAACTAACAAAAATACAATCCCTTACGATACGGAATCTCCATTTGTTACTTCGGGTATTCGTATTGGTACACCAGCAGTTACTTCTCGCGGCTTTAAAGAAGAAGATATGAAAGAAGTTGGTGCAATTATTGCAGCAGTTCTTAAAAACCCTGAAGATGAAACAGTTAAAGCGGAAGCAAAAGATCGCGTAAAAGCATTAACTGATAGACATCCATTGTACGCATAATATCATACTAGGACTGTGTTTAAAGTGGACTTTTCACTTTAAATACAGTTTTTTTATTTTGAAAATATCGGGCGAAACTATAAAATACATCTTTTTTCTAATTGAGTAGAATAATCCTCTTATTTTTGAATAAATTTACATATAATCAGTATAAAGGGGTATATTATAGTTGGCTGAGGACAGATAGTGTCCTGGAAAAGAAGTTTTTTTCAATAAAAGTGAAAATTTAATTAAATTTTATGTACAATGGAATTGGGATGAAGTGATAGAGACGGAGGGGTTGGATGGTCACTAAATCGTTAGATATAGATAATGATGTATTATTGAACAGTATTCGCAAATTAGGGGATAATTCTAAAGAAAGCTACGTAATTTTTGATGCAACAAATCATCATTACATATTAGAATGTAATGATTCTTTTTGTAGCCTTACAAATGCTTCAAGGTCACAAATCCTAAAAACTAATTATTTTTCATGGCTATCAGACGAAAAAAAGACAACCATTGAAATGATTAAAGAAAAAATACATAACGGCATAATAGTACAAGCGAAGCTCCATCATAAAGGGATCGATAAACCCCAGTTTTGGGCAGAAATACAAGCACTACCATTTAGGAATGATGCAAACGTAACACAATTTGTGTTAGTCCTTATGAAGGATGTTACGTATTATCATACAGAAGACTTCTTGATGCGCTTAGAAAATGATATGTATAAGGCAATTGAGAGAGATAGCTCCTTTGAACAGAAGATGCAAATTATTTGCCGTGGGCTTGATGAGTTTTTTATGCCGAACATCTCAAGTATGGTCCTCATCAAAACAGAGAGCAGTCTATTGCAGGTTTTTACAGGTGATTGCAGATCAAAAGATGTTCCGAGATGCTGTGAAAGTAACGATTTTTTTACCAAGGTTATGCAATCAGAAATCCCTATTTTCATTGAAAATTTGGATGAGGCAAATATTCCTGATAAACATAAACAATTTGCAGCCTTATCTCAAAAACCATACGGATTGTTTATACCCATACGCAATCAACAACGGCAAGTAATAGGGCTATTTTCGATCTACTGTCAAAATGCATATAATGACCAAACAACATTTTTCAAAAATATGTTTCGTAAAATTAGCGCACTTGTTGCACTGGCCTTTACGTACGCAAGAACACAGAAAAAAATATGGGATTTAGCCTATACCGATATCACAACAGGTTTACCGAATCGTCATAGCTTTGTCAATATTCTCGAAAAAGAGGCTGAACGAGGACAAAGTGGTTATATCAAAATTTTGAAACCAAGCGAATTTCATCAAGTGGTTGAACTGTATGGACGTGAATTTGGTGATGAACTATTAAGGCAACTAGCTAAACGACTGGAGCAAGACAAACCAGAAAATCATGAATATATTGCTAGATTTACAAGCTCTAGTCTTATTCTGTCCACGATAACATTTAATGAAAATTTAAATGACTATGAAATACGCATTAAAGAGACAATTCGGCAGCCCTTTATAATAGGAGGAAAGCAAATCTATATCACTATGAAAACAGGAATTGCTTCTTATAAAGATGACATAAAGGTCAATGATGCTATACGATTTGCGGATAATGCACTATCCTTTGCTACCGATAAACCAGGTACACATACTGAAATATTCACGACAGAAAAAAATGACGTTCTTTTACAGAAAATGACTGTATTAAATCATTTGTCTCAAGCAATCAAAAATAAAGAGATTACAGTCCATTTACAGCCAAAAGTAGATTTACGTAATGGAGAGATACAAAGTATTGAAGCTCTTGCACGTTGGGTATCACCAAAACTAGGCTTTGTGTCTCCAGCAATCTTTATTCCAGTAGCGGAAAGTGCGGGAAAGGTTCGAGAAATAGATGTTCTAGTTTTAGAGACTGTACTTTCGTGGCTTGCGGAACGTCAAAGATTAGGCAAGAAATTAGTGAAAATAGCAGTCAATATCTCGCCGGATCATTTCTACTATACGCATTTTGTTCAAGACACATTAAAACTTGTTCGAAAGTATAATATAGATCCAAGCAATATTATTCTAGAGGTAACAGAAAATATAGGCTTAGTAGATTTCCAATCTGCCTATAAAATTATTCAAGAATTAAAAAGCCATGGCTTTAAAACATCAGTGGACGATTTCGGAACAGGATTTTCTTCATTGAGCTATCTGCAACAATTACCATTCACTGAATTAAAAATTGATCGAAGCTTTATCAATGCCATAGAAGATGCCGCGACGCTTGCTATTGTACGCTCGATAATCCAGCTGGCTTTAAATTTGGGAATGACCTCCGTGGCAGAGGGGATTGAAACGGAAGAACAGGTTGAAATACTACGTGCATTAGGCTGTACAGTAGGACAAGGGTACTTCTATTTTAAGCCGATGCCAATGGAACAGCTAGATAAGATTCTTGATCAATAACTTACTTTGAATAAAAAAATAGAATAAAAAGAGTCGTCCTAAATTTATTTTTGAGGCGACTCCTTTTTTCTGTTATACTAGTTGAGATAAAAATGAAATCCGAACGGTTAGGAGAGATTCCCTTTGAGCAAAGTCTATGTATTTGATCATCCACTAATCCAACACAAATTAACTTATATTCGCGACAAGAATACAGGTACAAAAGAATTCCGTGAGCTAGTAGACGAAGTAGCAACACTTATGGCATTTGAAATTACACGTGATATGCCAGTGGAAGAAATTGAAATTGAAACACCTGTAACAATTGCTAAAACAAAAGTACTTTCTGGTAAAAAGCTTGCAATTGTACCGATTCTACGTGCAGGAATTGGCATGGTAGATGGCGTATTAAAGCTTATCCCAGCAGCTAAAGTTGGCCATATTGGGCTTTATCGAGACCCTGAAACATTAAAACCAGTTGAATATTACGCAAAGCTTCCAGCAGATGTGGAAGAACGTGATTTCATCATTGTAGATCCAATGCTAGCAACTGGTGGTTCAGCAGTGGAAGCTATTAACTCATTGAAAAAACGTGGAGCTAAAAACATTAAATTCATGTGTTTAATTGCTGCACCAGAGGGTGTCAAAGCTATTCAAGAAGAACATTCAGACGTTGATATTTATATTGCTGCTTTGGATGAAAAACTAAACGATCATGGCTATATTGTACCAGGTCTAGGAGATGCCGGAGACCGCCTTTTCGGCACGAAATAAAAAATGGTTACATGAAGTTTCCTCATTTAGGAAACTAATAATTTATGAAAGCGTCCTTCAAATTTGAAGGGCGTTTCATAGTATGTTTAGGTAAGTACTCCTCTTGATGGACTTCAACGGGTGTGGTTGTCCTTTTCATACAATAACAAAAAGGACGGTGCAGATCGTTTTGATAAAAAAATGGAAAGTAATGACGATTTTTGGTACAAGACCAGAAGCAATTAAAATGGCTCCGCTTGTTTTGGAGTTACAAAAATATCCTGAGCAAATAGAATCTATTGTGACAGTAACAGCGCAACATCGCCAAATGCTAGATCAAGTACTAGAAACATTTAAAATCACACCGAACTATGATTTAAATATTATGAAAGATCGTCAAACATTAATTGATGTTACGACAAGCGCATTACAAGGCTTAGATAAAGTAATGAAAGAAGCACAGCCAGATATCGTTTTAGTACATGGTGATACAGCGACGACTTTCATTGCGAGCTTAGCGGCGTTCTATAACCAAATTGCAATTGGTCATGTGGAAGCAGGACTGCGAACATGGAATAAGTATTCACCATACCCAGAGGAAATGAATCGCCAATTAACGGGTGTAATGGCGGATTTACACTTTGCTCCAACAGAAGTATCTAAAAAGAATCTTTTAGATGAAAATAAAAATTCTGAGACAATTTTTGTTACAGGTAATACAGCGATTGATGCATTAGCAACAACTGTTAGCGAACATTATACGCATCCAGTATTAGACAAGATAGGCGAAGACCGCATGATTTTATTAACGGCGCATCGTCGCGAAAATCTTGGTGAGCCAATGCGCCATATGTTCAAAGCTATCACAAGAATTTTATCCGAGCATGACGATGTTCAGGTGGTGTATCCTGTGCATATGAATCCTGCAGTAAGAGAAATCGCGAATGAAATCTTGGGTGACAATGAACGAGTGCATTTAATAGAGCCTCTTGAAGTGTTTGATTTCCATAACTTTGCGGCGAGTTCTTATATGATCTTAACGGACTCAGGTGGCGTCCAAGAAGAAGCACCATCATTAGGGAAGCCTGTTCTTGTTCTTAGAGACACAACAGAACGCCCAGAAGGAATTGCAGCTGGAACGTTAAAGTTAGCGGGAACTGACGAGGATACAATTTATGCTCTGGCTAAGGAATTGTTAACAGACAAAAATGCATATGAAGCAATGGCACAAGCTTCAAATCCATATGGAGATGGACATGCATCTAAACGAATTGTAGAGGCATTGCTAGGTTTTTTACAAAAAACTAATTAATGTACTATATTTAATTTTAAAAATAAGTCTAATGTACCTGTTAGATTGGGTAAGCTAATTTATGAGCATAATTATGTCGTAAATTAGCTTTTTTTATGCGTCAAGAAAATAAGAACATTTGAAACTATGAAATTTCATACACAAATTTGTCAACAATTTGACAAGAGTATAGAGGTTGTGAAGTTTTTCTCTATTACCAATTGACTTCAAATATCACCTATTGTATGCTTACAAAGGGTAAGAATGATAAGGGTTTCTGTTCATAAATAGGACGTTGAAACACTTGTTATATCAACTTTCTACTAAATTGACAGTTCAAAATAAAACTGTCGATTTGCAACGTTTTGCGCGTTTCGGTTTTTACCGAGTTGGTAAGGGGTGTAAGTTATTTTTTGGGCATTTACACCTGTAATTGAAATGACTCTCCCATTACTATTCCGCTGTGAGTAGTGCCTTTCACTGCTCTTTTCTGATTTCACACGGTGGTCAGCAAACGCTTTCAATACTCGAAAATTTGATTCAGGAGATTATAACCAATGCTAGATTTGCATCACATTTTTGCTGTGCAGAAGAGGGCGTTATTTTTTTTGCTTGCACTCTGCGCATTAGGCTGGGGATTCACTTCCTATCAAACTGTATTTGCGGGCATCGCAGTCGGTGCATTCTTTGGTACGTATAATTTTTGGATTCTAGTTCGCCGTATGGAGAAGTTTGACAGGTCCATTAGTGAAGGGAAGAAAATAGGCTCACTTGGTACAGCACTTCGCTTTGGATCAGGTGTTGCGGCAGTCGCAATAGCCATTTCGTTGCCAAACTATTTTCACTTAATTAGCACGGTCATAGGGCTAATGATTCCGTACGTTTTTCTCTTTGTCGAGAGAATTGTGTCACATGTAAGGAACCGCTAATGTGCTTTAAATTAGAAAGAGAGGTGAAAAATAACAATGACTCATGAAGCTCCATTACTAGAAGTCGGTTTTTTAACATTTAATAAATCGACAGTTATGATGTTACTAGTTGCTGCAATTATCGTATTTTTAATTGCCTTTATCTCAACTAGAAGCCTAAAGCTAAAACCAACTGGTATGCAAAACTTCATGGAATGGATTATGGATTTCGTTAAGAATATTATCAAAAGCAACATGGACTGGAAAACTGGTGGTCGATTCCACGTACTAGGTATTACGCTAATTATGTTTATCGCAGTATCTAACTTATTAGGTCTTCCATTCTCAATCGTTTATGGTCACGAGCTATGGTGGAAATCACCAACAGCTGACCCAACTGTGACGATGACGTTGGCAACAATGATTTTAGTTTTATCGCATTTCTATGGTGTTAAAATGAAGGGTACAGGTCATTATGCTGGTACATTCTTTAAACCAATGTCTTTCATGTTCCCACTTAAATTAGTAGAGGAATTTGCAAACACATTAACACTAGGTTTACGTCTTTACGGTAACATTTACGCAGGTGAGATTTTACTTGGCTTACTTGCAGGTTTAGCATCATCAGGTGCTGTGGGATTCATCGGGGCAATCGTTCCAATGATGGCATGGCAAGGTTTCTCAATTTTCATCGGCTTTATCCAAGCCTTTATCTTCACAATGTTAACAATGGTTTACATGGCTCATAAAGTGAGCGATGACCATTAATATAAAGCATATAACTTATGCTTGAACCAAAAATACAAACAATTCCAAGGAGGAAATTTTCAAATGACAGGTTCATTAGGTTTATTAGCAGCAGCAATCGCAATCGGTTTAGGTGCACTTGGTGCAGGTATCGGTAACGGTCTTATCGTATCAAAAACAGTAGAAGGTATCGCTCGTCAACCAGAAGCTCGTGGCGTTCTTCAAACTACAATGTTCATCGGGGTTGCATTAGTTGAGGCCCTACCGATCATCGCAGTAGTAGTAGCATTCATCGTAATGAATAAATAATTCAGTTGAACACTGAATTTTACTAGTGGCGAAGCAGGATTCTCCAGATGAAACTTCGCCCTTCATTTTGGAACGGATAAAAGCTATGTGTAAATATAGCTTTTTAAAATAGGTAGTTTTTTAAGTCACTAAATTAAGTTGAAGTTAAAGCTCTTGAAGGGAGTGAAACAATCGTGTTTTTAGATTATCTTGTACTAGGTGCTAGCACTGGTAAGTTCAATAACGGAGACATCATCGCAACATTAGTTATCTTTTTAGTATTAATGTTCTTACTTAAGAAAGTCGCTTGGGGTCCACTTATGGGCATGATGCAACAACGTGAAGAATTAGTAGCGAGTGAAATCGAAGCAGCTGAAAAAGCGCGCAAAGAATCGCACCAATTTTTAGAAGAACAAAAGAGCCTTCTTAAAGAAGCTCGTACGGAAGCACAATCGATTGTTGAAGGCGCTAAGAAGCAGGGCGAACTACAAAAAGAAGAAATTCTTACTGCAGCTCGTAATGAAGCAAACCGCTTGAAAGAATCGGCTTTACGTGAAATTGAGTCTGAAAAAGAAAAAGCTATTGCAGCTGTACGTGATGAAGTCGTTTCATTATCTGTACTTGCAGCATCTAAAGTCCTTAGCAAAGAGATTTCTGAGGCAGACAACCGTGCTCTAATTGAAGAGACGATTGCGAAGGCAGGGGAAGCTCGATGAGTAATTCAACTGTAGCAAAACGTTACGCTCAAGCGCTTTTTGAATTAGCGCAACAAAAAAACATTCTTGCTGAAGTTGGAGCAGACTTAAACGAGCTAACAAAGGTTGTTAAAGAATCTCCGGATTTTTTAACACTTTTAACTGCTCCTAAGTTCTCTATCGAACGTAAGAAACAAATGGTAGCTGAAATCTTTGCAAGTGCAACTCCAGAGGTTACACATACAGTTCAACTACTTGTTGAGAAAAAACGTGTAAACGAAGTGAAGCTTATTGCGAACGCGTATGCTGAGCTTGCTGCACAAGCACAAGGTACTGCAGATGCAACAGTATTCTCTACTCGTGCACTTTCTGCTGAAGAAAGCGCTAATATTTCTACAACATTTGCGAAACTTGTAGGGAAACAATCATTAAACATTACAAACGAAATTGATCCATCACTTCTTGGTGGTATTCGTGTTCAAATCGGTAATCATATTTATGATAGCTCAGTAGCAAACAAACTTGAGCGCCTAAAACGTGAATTAATCGGTTAATAATTTAGAAATGTGAGAGGTGACATACATGGGCATCAAGGCTGAAGAAATCAGCAGTCTGATTAAACAACAGATTGAGAATTATGAATCTGAACTTAAAGTAAGCGAAGTTGGTACAGTTATCCGTATTGGTGACGGTATCGCACTTGCTCATGGCCTCGACAACGCCATGGCTGGAGAGCTTCTAGAGTTCTCTAACGGTGTTATGGGTATGGCTCAAAACCTAGAAGAAGGTAACGTTGGTATCGTAATCTTAGGTCCATACACAGACATCAAAGAAGGCGATGAAGTTCGTCGTACAGGTCGTATCATGGAAGTACCAGTTGGTGAAGAACTAATTGGCCGTGTTGTAAACCCACTTGGTCAACCAGTGGATGGACAAGGTCCAATCAACACAACAAAATCTCGTCCAATCGAAAGTCCTGCTTTCGGTGTAATGGCTCGTAAATCAGTACACGAACCACTACAAACTGGTATCAAAGCGATTGACGCTCTAGTACCAATCGGTCGTGGTCAACGTGAGTTAATCATTGGTGACCGTCAAGTAGGTAAAACATCTGTAGCAATCGATACAATCTTAAACCAAGATGGTGAAAATATGATTTGTATCTATGTTGCTATCGGTCAAAAAGAATCAACTGTACGTGGTGTAGTTGAAACGTTACGTAAGCACGGTGCATTAGATTATACAATCGTTGTAACTGCTGCTGCATCTCAACCAGCTCCATTACTATACTTAGCACCATTTGCTGGTGTTTCTATGGCAGAAGAATTCATGTTACAAGGTAAGCACGTTTTAATCGTGTATGATGATCTTTCTAAACAAGCATCAGCTTACCGTGAACTTTCACTTCTTCTACGCCGTCCTCCAGGTCGTGAAGCATACCCTGGTGACGTTTTCTACTTACACAGCCGCTTACTTGAACGTGCTGCGAAGTTAAATGAAACATATCAAAATGGTTCTATTACAGCTCTTCCATTCGTTGAGACACAAGCTGGGGATATCTCTGCATACATCCCAACTAACGTAATCTCAATTACTGATGGTCAAATCTTCTTACAATCTGACTTATTCAACTCAGGTGTACGTCCAGCGATTAACGCGGGTCTTTCTGTATCACGTGTAGGTGGATCTGCTCAAATTAAAGCGATGAAAAAAGTTGCGGGTACACTACGTCTTGACTTAGCTGCATTCCGAGAACTGGAATCATTTGCTCAATTCGGTTCTGATTTAGATAAAATCACGTTGGCTAAACTTGAGCGTGGTAAACGTACGGTTGAAGTTCTTAAACAAGACCTAAACAAACCACTTAAAGTTGAAAAACAAGTTGCGATCCTTTATGCATTAACTAAAGGTCACTTAGATGATATTCCAGTACAAGATATCGTTCGCTTTGAAGGTGAATTCTTAAGCTGGTTAGATACAAACCACACAAACGTTTTAGATCACGTTCGTACTACAAAAGAGCTTGCTCCTGATGCGGATTACGTAGCAGCTTTAACAGAGTTCAAAAAAACTTTCGCTAAATCAGAATAAGTTCGAGCTAGTCACTTGATTAAAAAACAAAAGGTGGTGAAATACCAGTGGTAAACTTACGCGAAATAAAAGGTCGTATTAATTCTACAAAGAGTACGAAACAAATTACGAAAGCGATGCAGATGGTTTCTTCTTCTAAGTTACGTCGTGCAGAGCAAAACGCTAAAGCGTACGTTCCCTACATGGAAAAAATCCAGGACGTAGTAGGCGCGATCGCTTCAGGAACAAAAGACAGTGGACATCCAATGTTAACTGCTCGTCCTGTAAAGAAAACAGCTTACTTAGTCATTGGTTCTGACCGTGGTCTTGCAGGTGCTTACAACTCAAGTATCCTACGTCAAGTACAACGTACAATTGACGAGCGTCATAAATCTAAAGACGAATACGTGATTTTAGCAGTAGGTCGTGTTGTGCGTGACTACTTTGTGAAACGTGATCATAATGTCGTCAGCGATGTTGTCGGTCTTCCGGATCAACCTACATTTGCTGATATTAAAGAAATCGCTCGTAATGCTGTTGGTATGTTCATTGACGGTACGTATGATGAACTTTATATGTACTATAATCACTTTGTCAGCGCTATTGCTAACGAAGTGACAGAGAAAAAACTTCTTCCATTAACTGATCTTGCACCTGCTAGCAGTAATGCTTCTTACGAATTTGAGCCATCTGGTGAAGCAATTCTTGAAGTGTTACTTCCACAATACGCGGAAAGCTTAGTTTACGGCGCATTATTAGATGGAAAAGCAAGTGAACATGCTTCTCGTATGACGGCTATGAAAAATGCAACTGATAACGCATCTGATCTTATTTCAGACCTTTCATTGCAATATAACCGTGCGCGTCAAGCGGCGATTACACAAGAAATTACAGAAATCGTTGGTGGAGCTGCAGCCTTAGAATAGGCTCAGCTTCCCAACGTCGTATAAGAATACGATAGGAGGATACACAGTAATGAATAAAGGACATGTTATTCAAGTAATGGGTCCAGTTGTTGACGTAAAATTTAACAATGGCCAATTACCAGCAATCTATAACTCACTAACAGTTAAGATTGAACGTCCTAATGAAGAACCAACAATTCTTGCATTAGAAGTTGCGCTTCATTTAGGTGATGATTCTGTTCGTACAATTGCAATGTCATCTACTGATGGCTTACAACGTGGAGCAGAAGTAACAGACTCAGGAAAAGCTATCTCAGTACCAGTTGGTGAAGTTACTTTAGGTCGTGTATTCAACGTACTTGGAGAAGTAATCGACTTAGGTGAAGAGATTCCAGCTGACGCTCGTCGTGATTCAATTCACCGCGAAGCACCATCTTTCGATGAACTTTCAACTACAGTTGAAATTCTTGAAACAGGTATCAAAGTAGTAGACTTACTAGCACCATATATCAAAGGTGGTAAAATCGGTCTCTTCGGTGGTGCCGGTGTAGGTAAAACAGTATTAATCCAAGAATTAATCAATAACATCGCACAAGAGCACTCAGGTATCTCTGTATTCGCCGGTGTAGGTGAGCGTACTCGTGAAGGGAACGACTTATTCTTCGAGATGAGCGATTCAGGCGTTATCAAGCAAACAGCGATGGTATTCGGTCAAATGAATGAACCACCAGGTGCACGTATGCGTGTAGCTTTAACTGGTCTTACAATGGCAGAATACTTCCGTGATGAGCAAGGTGCTGACGTACTTTTATTCATCGACAATATCTTCCGTTTCACACAAGCAGGTTCTGAGGTTTCTGCCCTATTAGGTCGTATGCCTTCTGCGGTAGGTTACCAGCCAACACTTGCAACTGAAATGGGTAAACTACAAGAGCGTATCACATCTACGAACAAAGGATCTGTAACTTCTATCCAAGCGATCTATGTACCAGCCGATGACTATACTGACCCGGCTCCAGCTACAACTTTCGCCCACTTAGATGCAACTACTAACCTTGAGCGTAAATTATCAGAAATGGGTATCTACCCTGCGGTTGACCCATTAGCTTCGACTTCACGTGCATTATCACCTGAAATCGTAGGCGCTGAGCACTACGCAATTGCTACTGGTGTACAACGTACAATCCAACGTTACCGTGAATTACAAGATATCATTGCAATCTTAGGTATGGATGAGTTATCTGATGAAGATAAACAAACAGTAGAACGTGCTCGTCGTATTCAATTCTTCTTATCACAAAACTTCCACGTAGCGGAACAATTCACTGGTCAAAAAGGTTCTTATGTACCTGTAAAAGAAACTGTTCGCTCATTCAAGGAAATCCTTGATGGCAAATGGGATCACCTACCAGAAGATGCTTTCCGTCTAGTTGGTTCAATTGATGAAGTAGTTGAAAAAGCGAAAAGCATGGGCGTAGAGGTTTAATACTAGGGACGAGGAGGAAAAAATATGAAGACAGTTCTAGTCAATATTGTCACTCCCGACGGCCCAGTATACGATTCTGAAGTATCAATGGTAATCGCTAAAACAACTTCAGGAGAAATCGGTGTTCTTGCAGGCCATATTCCAATGGTTGCTCCACTTGCAATTGGTGCAGTGAAGCTAAAAAAAGAAGACGGTTCTACTGATATTGTTGCTGTTAGCGGTGGTTTCATTGAAGTTCGTCCAGAAAAGATCTCAATTTTAGCGCCTTCTGCTGAAATTGCTGAAAATATCGATGTTCAACGTGCAAAAGAAGCCGTTAAACGTGCTGAAGGACGTCTTCAAGGTAAACAAGACAACATTGATTTCAAACGTGCTGACCTAGCATTAAAACGTGCGTTGAATCGTATCAACGTTCATGAGGGTAATATCTAATTCATTTTTAACGGGCAGATATAGCATCTGCCCGTTTTTTAAAGTGCTTGAATTATAGGACAGATGGAGGGGAAGCATGGAACTTTATGAAGCGATTGGACAAGAAGCTTTATTAGGTATTTTATCGCATATATTTTTTATAGCTATTACATTTTACGCATTACAAGCTTTTATGATAGAAAAATTATTTAAAAAAAATAGAGTTTTTCAAGTTCAGCTTATTTATATTTTATTGAGTATTGCGATAGGCACTGGTGTATCCAATTTCTTTTTACAAATATCTAACTGGTCTGGCAAACTTCCATATTTGTTTTAAACACTGACATAACCGAATAGCTTCTATATTGAATAAGATCATATGCTCCTACATACTTCAAAGGACTTTATAATACCCTTTGTGTGGCCCTTTGAACTATGTATAAAAAAACTTTGAAAAGTTGTTTTTTGTTCATATATCTTTGGGTATGTATTAGATGTGAACGGGTTATTGGTCATTCACAAAAAAAATTTGAAAGCGTACAATAAATAAATAGCAAAATAACTAATAATGGCTTAAAATAGTGATTTGGACGCTTGAATGAGCGTTAGAAAAGTTGTACTATAGAGTTGTTTGTTTACTGATTATGACATTATACTTCTTTATTAAAATAAAAATTCGGTAGGTTAATAGATTGAATTCGGAGGGACATAGGGTGGATAAAATAATAGTGACTGGCGGCCATAAACTACAGGGAAAAGTACGTGTAGAGGGCGCAAAAAATGCAGTGTTACCAATCCTTGCGGCAGCTTTACTTGCTTCAAAGGGAGAGAATGTAATTAAAGAAGTCCCTAACTTAGCAGACGTCTTTACAATAAACGAAGTACTTAAAAGTTTAAACGCAGCAGTTACATATATACCTGAAGATAATGCCGTATATATAGATGCCACAAAAGAACTTTCTAGTGAAGCACAATTTGAATTTGTTAGTAAAATGCGTGCATCCATTTTAGTAATGGGGTCATTACTTGCGCGTAATGGTTATGCTCGTGTTGCGTTACCAGGAGGCTGTGCAATCGGTTCTCGCCCGATTGAATTACACTTAAAAGGCTTTGAAGCAATGGGTGCAAAGATTTCATTTGGTCATGGTTATGTAGAGGCAAAGACTGAGGGTCGCTTAAAAGGAGCCAATGTATATTTAGACTTCCCAAGTGTGGGGGCAACTGAAAATATCATGACAGCAGCTTCTCTAGCAGAAGGGACAACTGTGATTGAGAATGCTGCGAAAGAACCTGAAATTGTTGATCTTGCAAACTTTATTAATAGTATGGGTGGACGTGTAATAGGTGCTGGTACAAATACGATTCGTATCGAAGGAGTCGATACATTATATGGAGTAGAGCATCATATTATTCCCGACCGTATTGAAGCTGGTACATTTATGGTTGCAGCAGCTATTACTAAGGGAGACGTGGTCATTGAAAACGCAGTTCCTGAACATATGACTGCCTTAATTGCGAAAATGCGTGAAATGGGTGTAGAAATTACAGAATTGGATGAAGGTATTCGAGTACGTGTTCCTCAAACATTAAAAGCTGTGGATATCAAAACTATGCCACATCCAGGCTTCCCAACAGATATGCAATCACAAATGATGGCGTTAATGCTAACTGCAGAAGGTACGAGTATCATTACAGAAACAGTATTTGAAAATCGTTTTATGCATGTTGAGGAGTTCCGACGCATGAATGCAGGTGCTAAAATAGAGGGACGCTCTGTGTTTATTGAGGGGCCAGTAGAACTTCAGGGAGCTGAAGTAATGGCAACGGATTTACGAGCTGCGGCTGCACTGATTTTAGCAGGTCTTGTATCAGAAGGTATAACACGTGTTACAAAGCTTCACCATTTAGATCGTGGATATGTTGATTTCCATGGCAAATTAGCTTCTCTTGGTGCAAATATTGAGCGTATTACTGAGGAAGAAGTTGTGACGATCGAAGATGCAACTGTTGAATTACCTGCAAACTAATTTTATTTCAAAACCCTTTGCTTATATTAGCAGAGGGTTTTTTATTTCTCATAACTAAATGAAACCTAGCATATTATTCCTTATGAAAAAATGGATGATTAGTATAGGTGTCCTTTGTTTAATTGGAGCATTGTATTTGCTTCCTGTTATAGGGATTAGCGAAAGACGGGGGGATGTGCAGCCTCCAACATCAGAAGTAAAAGCTTGCGAAATATTTATAGAAGTGGAGGGACAAAAGGAAAAAATCCCTTTAGAGACGTATATAACAGGTGTAGTTGCAGCAGAAATGCCTGTTTCTTTTAAAAAGGAGGCATTGAAAGCTCAGGCGATTGCAGCACGCACATATGCGTTGAAAACGACAAATTACGGTAAAAAAACGATTGCACCAACTGTAGCAAAGCAAGTTTTTTATGATGAAAGTCAAAGAAAAGCGAATTGGGCTAGCAATTTCCTGGGAAATGAAAAGAAAATTGTCGAAGCAATAAATGAAACGAAGGGACAAGTTCTTCTTTATAATAATGACTTAATTACAGCCATGTTTCATTCAACAAGCAATGGCCAAACAGAAAGTGCCTATGGATATAGTGGTAGTGATATTCCATATTTGCAAAGTGTTTCAAGTATATCAGATCAAACCTCTCCAAAGTATGAGGCAGAGCAAGAGTGGTCACTAGCCCAATGGAATAAACTATGGCCTGTACAATGGCAAGCTAGCGATTTTAATCGTATACAACTATTTTACAATGGCTCAGGACGGGTAGAGCGTCTACAGTTAGGGAATAATGTCTGGACAGGAAGAGAAGTTCGAACGCTACTTGGAATACCATCTACTGATTTTACAATTGCCTATAATGCTACTACAAGAAAGGTACATGTAAAAACGCAAGGATATGGTCACGGAGTGGGAATGAGCCAATATGGAGCAGAAGCCATGGCAAATGAAGGGAAAACAGCTGCCGAAATTTTACACTATTATTATCAGGATATTGAAATAAAAAAAATAGATGCATGTTTAAAATAACTTCTAGTTGTTCACACTGCAACTAGAGGTGATGAAAATGAGAGAGGATAAAAATAATAAAGCTTCTCAAAACCAAAATCCAAATCAGAAGGAAAATGGTCAATTACAAAAGAAACCATGGTTTTGGCCAGTAGTTTACACAGGTGGTGCACTAGTTCTAGCAGGATTGTTATTTGGTTACAATAGTCTCGTATCTAAAGTAGAAGAGGCTCCTTTACCAGATTTAGCGGAAGTTGATTCAGGTCCTGTAGTAGAAACAAATGCCCGCACTGAAAACATGAAGTATCCATTCAAAGAAGAGAGTCTTGGTAAAGTACAAATCCTACAAGAGTTTTACGAGCTAGAAGCGAATGAAGAATCTCGTGAAAATGCACTAATGGTATTTAATCAAACATTTACAACGTCTTCTGGTATCTCTATTGCTATGAATGGTGAAGAATTTGAAGTACTAGCTGCTATGAGTGGTAAAGTACTAGAAGTAAAACTAGACGCGTTTACAGGCAATAAAATTGTCATCGAGCATCCAAATGGAATGCAAACTCACTATAGCTCTGTAAAAGACATCGCTGTTAAAGAAGGCGATGAAATTACTCAAGGTCAAGCTTTAGGAAAAGCGACTGATAACGAGTGGAATCAAGCGGCTGGCGTCCACATGCATTTCGAAGTAGTTGAAGACGGAAAATATATGAATCCGAAAAAATTACTAGCTTTTTAAATCGAAAAGCTAGTAACGCATAAAAATCAGCATTTTATTAGGAAAATGCAAAACGTGTTCTGAATAGCTTTGTCCTTACATAAGGTGAAGAAATGCGCAAATGTGCATCTGATTGCCAAAGCATTTTGTGAAATTGTGTGGAAAGGACGAAGAACGTGCATGAGCACATTCGGAAGCGCTGCATACGCCTCGGTGAATTACTGATTGAGACGCGTGAGACTGTGCGTGTCCTCGCGAAAATGACTGGTTATTCAAAAAGTACGGTGCACAAAGATTTAACAGAGCGATTACCAACAATTCATGAAGGATTAGCTGACCAAGTGAAGGAAATACTCGCCTACCATAAGGCCGTACGTCATATTCGCGGAGGAGAAGCAACGAAAAACAAGTGGAAAGAAAGAGCGAGTCAAGACTGATTCGTTCTTTTTTGTTGTGTGGATAAGCGTATAATACGATTTTCTAAGGCATAGTAATTCTATATTATAGCCGTTCAGAACGCGAAAAGAATACAGTCATATTCACTAAATTTAGGTGAAATTACCAATAGAATATGATAAAATATTCTAGATAAAGAGATAAAATGAACGTTATGTAGTTGGAACTGGCGGGAAGGAGAAATTATAGTATGTTTTCGAAAGATATTGGCATTGACTTAGGAACTGCGAACGTATTAATCCACGTTAAAGGGAAAGGGATCGTCCTAAATGAACCATCTGTAGTGGCGATTGATAAAAAGACAAACAAAGTATTAGCGGTAGGGGAAGAAGCTCGCCAAATGGTAGGAAGAACGCCAGGTAATATCACAGCAATTCGCCCACTTAGAGATGGAGTTATTGCAGATTTTGATGTGACAGAAGCGATGTTAAGACATTTCATCAATAAATTAAATGTCAAAGGATTTTTAGCAAAGCCACGTATTTTAATTTGCTGTCCAACGAACATTACAAGTGTTGAGCAAAAGGCTATCCGTGAAGCGGCAGAAAAATCGGGCGGTAAAAAAGTATATTTAGAAGAAGAACCGAAAGTGGCAGCAATTGGTGCAGGTATGGATATCTTCCAACCAAGTGGTAATATGGTAGTTGATATTGGTGGTGGAACAACAGATATTGCCGTTCTATCAATGGGTGACATTGTCACAAGTGAATCCATTAAAGTTGCAGGAGATGTGTTTGATAACGATATTTTGCAATATATTAAAAAAGAATATAAATTGCTAATTGGTGAACGTACAGCAGAAGCTATTAAAATGACAATCGGAACAGTTTTCAAAGGTAGTCGTAATGATACGATGGATATCCGAGGTCGTGACATGGTGACAGGTTTACCACGTACAATTTCAATTCATTCTGAAGAAATCGAACGAGCATTACACGAATCTGTAGCTATGATCGTTCAGTCTGCAAAAAATGTTTTAGAAAAAACACCACCTGAGCTGTCGGCTGATATCATTGATCGTGGTGTAATTATTACTGGTGGCGGTGCGCTTTTACATGGCATGGACCAGCTATTAATTGAAGAATTAAAGGTACCGGTCTTCATTGCTGAGAGACCAATGGATTGTGTAGCTATTGGTACAGGTATTATGCTTGAAAATATTGATCGTGTGCCAGCTTCCTTATAAAAATAAAATGAGGTGATTTCTTTGTTTAAAGGGTTTTATACAGTTGCAACCGGTATGATCACGCAACAAAGAAGAACAGAATTACTATCCAATAATTTAGCGAATGCGAATACACCAGGATTTAAGGCGGACCAATCTACTATTCGTTCGTTTCCAGATATGTTGATGTCTAGCATTGGGAAAACAAATGCTCCTGCCAATCAACAAGCTGGTGCTGAATATATGAGTCAAGTAGGTGCATTAAATACTGGGACATATTTACAAGAAACATTACCAAATTACATACAAGGCCAAATCTATAACACTGATTTTACAACAGATATGGCATTGATTGACGGAGACTTACCACAAAATGAAGATGGCGTTACTGGCTCCATTTTCTTCAGACTAGCACATCCTGATGGTGGAGAAGCTTATACACGTAATGGTAATTTTACTTTGGATGGCCAAGGTTATTTAGTAAATGGTCAAGGTCTGTATGTATTAAATGATACTGGACAACGAATCCAGTTACCTAATGATGATTTTCGCCTCGATGAAAGTGGCGCCATTTACATTAATAATCAGCAAGTAGCGCGTGTAGGCGTATCGTATGCTGCCAATCCGAACATGCTACAGAAACAGGATAACGGTCTTATCCGTACAGAAAATGGTGAAAACTTGCCATCAGCCTATGGAGCGAACGGTGTTTCCTTTACACTACGTCAAAACTTTTTAGAGGGTTCAAACGTAGATTCTGGTCGCACAATGACAGATTTAATGACAGCCTACCGAGCATTTGAAGCCAATCAAAAAGTATTACAAGCTTATGATCGCAGCATGGAAAAGGCTGTTAACGAAATCGGGAAAATTTAACGAGGCGAACAGGAGGCGTTTTATAAATGCTACGTACAATGATCACAGCAACCAACACAATGGGCCAATTACAAAATAAACTTGATACGATTAGTAATAACATTGCCAATAGTAATACAACGGGCTTTAAAGCGAAGGAAGCTTCTTTCAATGAATTACTTTATCAACAGTTTAATAATGATAAACAGGATCGTGCTGAGCGTCAAACACCTGTTGGTATTCGTTATGGATCAGGCGCAATGCTTGGACAAATTAAATCCAATCAAAAGCAAGGTTCATTACAGACCACTAATCGGGATTTGGACTTAGCTTTTACAAAAGCAAAACAATATTTCAATATTTTAATGCCAAATGGTGAAAATGGAACTGAAACAGTGTATACTCGACAAGGTGACTTTTATTTATCGCCGTTAAATAACGGAACAGTTATGCTAGTAACGGCAGAGGGATATCCTGTAGCAAATGCTGCTGGACAGGCTGTTACATTACCAGATAATGTGCAAAGATTTTCAGTACGAGATGGTGGTATACTAGAAGCATCTTATCCAAATGGCGATATCATTCGTACGGATTTAGCTGTTACAGAGTTCCAAAAGCCACAATTAATGGAACATGTTTCTGGTTCTTACGTTGGTTTACCAGATGACCTTGCTGAGCTTGGCTTTACACAAGCAGAAGTACTAACGCAGCTAGTCGGTGCTAATCGTCAGCAAATTGGCATGCAAAGTGGTACTTTAGAAATGTCGAATGTTAACCTATCGAAGGAAATGACAGAACTTATTCAAACACAACGTTCCTATCAATTCAATGCAAGAACGGTTACATTAGCAGATCAAATGCTGGGCCTCATTAATGGTATCCGATAGGAAGTCATCCTAAAACGCAAGGAATGAAGAGGAGTACAATTTATGACAAACGATTCACGTCGACGTTCTGTGCCGACACAAGAAACCGATACGCAACCAGAAGAGAAAGAACGCCGCTCAAATGGAGAGCAGCGCGATGTTCGATGGGTGCAAATCCGACTGATTCCGATTTGGTTACGCATTGTCATTGTTCTCGTCTTAGTTGTTGCTGCCGCAGCATTAGGCTCAATGTTTGGCTTCAGTGTTATTGGAGAAGGAAATGCTATGGATATTTTCAAAAGAGAAACATGGCAACATATATTCGATATAATGAATGGTAAAGAATAATATTATTCTTTACCTTACTTTGTGTATACATACTTTATTTTGAGGGGGAAATGACATGTTAACAGCAGAACAAATTCAAGCAATTTTACCACACCGTTATCCATTTTTATTTGTAGATCGCATCATTGAATTAGAAGAAGGAAAACGTGCAGTAGGCTTAAAGAATGTTTCTATAAATGAGGACTTTTTTAATGGACACTTCCCAGGATATCCAGTGATGCCAGGTGTATTAATTGTAGAGGCATTAGCGCAAGTAGGCGGAGTAGCTCTTTTAAATGCCGAAGAATTTAAGGGCCGTTTAGCATTTTTAACAGGTGTTGATAACTGTCGTTTTAAGCGTCAAGTAGTACCTGGCGACCAACTTAAATTAGAAGTAGAATTTGTAAAGCTTCGTGGTGCAATGGGGAAAGGTCATGGTGTAGCAACTGTAGATGGAGAACTTGTATGTGAAGCCGATATTTTATTTGCAATTGGACCAGAACAGCCAAAACAAGCTTAATTTGCATTTATAGACCAAAAGATATAAAATATATAAAGTCAAGTCAAAAATTGAGACTAGTAGGTTCTTAAATTGCGATGGCGAATAAGCGATTGTGAATTGAAATAGATGTGATTTTTAGGTTTTACAAACGTAGGAGGATTATTAAGATGTATAAGGAATTGTCTTCAGGTATTAAAATTAGCATTACTCGTTCGATTTCAACATCTTTTGAAACATACTTAGCAAGTATTAGTTGGGATGAAGAGCGCTTTTCCATGGAAGACTTCATTGCAAGCTGGCAGACTTATTTCCAGGAGAATGCAGCATGGATCGAAAAAATCCCAGCCGAAACATTGATGAGTGCAGAGTTTCATGAAGAGATGGCACAAAAAATTGATGAGGTCATTGCCAAAATTTTAAATGAAGAACCAACAGCGCAACAAATCGAAACAATCGAGGCATTGCAAAAAGAGCTAGGCACAAACTATAGCTATGACTGTAAAGCAGAAGCAGCATATATTGAACAGTTATTAAAAGAAAAACAAAAATAGTTTGAACAAAAATCGGATAGTTCCCTCCTTTCCCGGGCAATCTATGTAGGATCACAAATACACATGATGTATTTGATGACATAGTACCAAGAAAGGAGGTTTTTTACTATGTGGAAAATGTCATTTTTAACCATTATTCTGGCTACTGTATTCCTTGGAGGATGTAACTGGGGAGATCGTGCAGTTGAAGATCACCCTGTGAGAGACGCCGAGACAGACGTTCGTAATGGTGTTGATCGTGTCGAGGATGCATTAGATCCAAATGATCGTGATGATGCATACGATCGTAATAATGTAAATGGTGTTGATCGAGGTACTGTTAACGAAAATACAACATTGCCTGAAGCAACAACACCTGGATCAAATGCCGATATAAACGGCACAAACGGCTATGACAACGTACCAAATGCAAATGGCGTAAACGGTGTTGAACGTAATGACAACAACGTAAACAATAATAATGGTATTGTTGATGAAAAAGTCAATGACACTGAAAAGTATCGTGACGGTATGAACAACCGATAATATTAAAAAGAGTGTTTCCTAAATGGAAAACACTCTTTTTTTCATGAGTGGAAAAATAACTTCAGAAGCAGAGCAAACAAAAATGTAAATTATGTAATGTGAAAAATATTTGGATATAATAATTCATACTATTCACGATAAATGTTTATTGTTCAATAAAAAAACGATGCAGAAATTTGCATCGTCAGTCATTCTTCAATTTTGGTCGCTGCTTCATATCTTTTGTAAAGCGTTCCAGTAAATTTTCTAAAGAAACACCTTCAGCTAGTAGCTCAGAAAGCAATTGTTCAGCATATTTAGAGCGTTTTATTTTGAGTGTACCTTTTAAAAGTACTGAAACATGGTCACCGATTTCTTGAACAGTATGTACGATTACCTGGAAAGGAGCGGGTTCATTATCTGGAAATGAAATTACGGCACGTACATTAAAGACAGTAGCATTCGCTAAGAGCTCATCAAAGGTTGAGCGATACTGTTTTTCCAAAAACAATTCAAGTACCCAAGATTGATGGCTATTCTCCTGATTAATAATTATGCCATCGACTAAAGGGAATGGTTGCACGCCATCTTTTGTGACAAGGTCAAAGGAAAGCATTTTAAATGTTTTCATTATGTATATTCCTCCTAAGTCTGTCATTCTTTTAGTATAACACATGCGGCTACGGTTGTTGGTCGTGCGCACCTGCTAGTTAATTTCTAAAAATGCGAAATTGATGATTTCATGAAATAGCATTTGCCATTACTGCTTAAAGCATTCAGCTAAAAAAATAAGAAAAAATAGAAAAATAAAACAGCTAATTTACCTAGTTTATGTTTAAGAATCAATGGAAATTATCATTTTCCACTTTTGCTAATACGGTAATCGTTTTGTAAGATGAGAGCAATCCAAAGCAAAGGAGGTGAATGAATGAATCAAGTCGGACTGGTTGGAAGGTTTACGAAAGATCCAGTGTTACGCTACTTATCTGGAAATCGTGTGCAGACTCATTTTTCCCTCGCCATTAATCGCAATTTCAAAAATAATCGTGGAGAGGTAGACACGGACTTTATTTTCTGTACAGTTTGGGGAAGGCTTGCAGAACATATTGTCAAATACTGCGGTAAAGGCTCATTAATCGGTGCAAACGGCCGTATTCAAACAAGGTCATTTGTAAATGAAGAAAACACAAAGATTTTTATGACAGAGGTAGTGGTCGAAGATGTTCGATTTTATCAACTTAAACAAAGGGATAGTGACGAAGTTTCTATTGTAACGCCACCTCCATCAAATGAACAGGAAGACTTAAAAGACTTTGTATTACCATAGCTTGCTACATACGGCGCAAGAAAAGTTATTGTCTGATCCGCCATTCTCCTTATATTCCTTGCACCGTAGCAACAGAAAGGAGTGATGTGGACCAACTTTTAACAAAAAGTTGCTGAAGACCGCACAGCAATATAAGTTTTAATACAACTAAATATGAAAATGAAGTAAGTAGGGAAGAGAAGTAAACAAAGTTCCACTGAAAAAGCGCCAAGAAACTTTTGCCCTTGGCGCTTGTCATTAATATATGTCTAATGTAATGAGATCACGAAGTTCTTGATCCTCTAATTCAGTCAACCACTGACTTGATTGAATGAGTTCTTCTGATAGTGCTGATTTCTGCACGAGCATTTTATCTATCTTTTCTTCAATCGTGCCAAGTGTTACAAATTTATGGACTTGCACAAATTGTGTTTGGCCGATGCGATAAGCACGATCTGTTGCTTGATTTTCGACAGCAGGATTCCACCAGCGATCTGCATGTAAGACATGATTAGCAGCTGTTAAATTAAGCCCTGTACCCCCTGCTTTTAAGGAGAGAATAAATATAGGGAAATCTCCTGCCTGAAATGCCTCTACTAAGCGGTCTCGTTGCTGCTTAGGCATGGCACCAGTTAAAAACGGTGCTTCTACATTGTATAATTCACTTAAACAATGCTGTAGCAATTGTCCCATTCCAATATACTGTGTAAAGATCAGACATTGCTCGCCATTGTCCACAATATCTGCTGTCATTTGCACAATGCGCTCTAACTTTGCCGAACGAGCAAGCATTGTTTCGGCATCCTCGAAAGGTTCCTTTAAATATAAGGCAGGATGATTACATAGTTGCTTTAGCTTACTGAGCATTTTTAAGACGCGTCCCTTTTTTTGAAAGCCTGTTAACTGCTCTAGCTGATCAAGCGTCTCTAAAATGTAGCCTTCATAGAGAGAAGCTTGCTCGGCTGTTAATGGGCAATACTCGTTCGATTCTAGCTTATCCGGTAAGTTAAGCTGTAAATGTGGATCACGTTTTGTACGACGTAATAAGAATGGTTGGATTTTTGCTCGTAGCTTTTGTTTATGGGATTCAGATTCATCTCGTTCAATGGGCAAAATAAATTCTTCATTAAATCGACCAAAGCTTCCTAAATAGCCCTTATGAATAAAATCAAAAATAGCCCAAAGCTCAGATAGACGATTTTCTACAGGTGTCCCAGTCAGGGCAATGTGATGATCACCCAGTAATTTACGAATGGCTTTTGATTGTAAAGTTTGCATGTTTTTAATATTTTGTGCTTCATCTAGTACCACTGTAGCCCAGTCAATGTCCTGTAAAAATTCAGTATCCTGTGACACAGTACCATAGGTTGATAAAATCACATGTGGTTTGTCGATTTCTACAAGCTGTTTAAAATCATCATCCTTTGCACGGTTCGTCTGATAATGCGTATGGACAATCAGAGAAGGAGCGAATCGAGCAAGCTCTTTCTGCCAGTTACCAAGCACTGAGGTTGGACAAATAATAATGGATGGTTTAGTGTAATCAGCTACTGCTTCATATATATGAAGTAAATAGGATATCAGTTGAACGGTTTTTCCAAGACCCATATCATCGGCTAGGCACGCACCGAAACCTTGTTGACGCATAAAGACTAGCCATTCAAAGCCCTCAATTTGGTAAGGGCGTAATTCTGTTTGTAAAGTCTCTGGAATCGGTACTGCAGGTAAACCTTTTTTGTCTAAGAGCTGTTCCATATATGCCTTTAACGAGTGTTGTATCTCCAATGCAAAGAGAGGATCATCTCTAAGTGCATCGTCAGCATCCTCTTCTTCAAGAGGTGCAGATAAATCTTCAGGCAATTCCTTGAATAGTAGTTCTCGTACAGTCCAGCTTTCATCTTCTGCTTGCTGCATCAGAGCTCGCATTTCTTGCATCCAACTAGCGTCTACTCGGAACCATTCTGTACCTATACGAATAAACTCACGTTTTTCTTCCACCAACTTTTTAAATTGCTCAGGTGAAATCGTCTGTCCGTTCATTGAAAACTGCCACTTAAACGTTAAAATATCATCTAACCCAGCAACTTTTCTTGTGGCTACATTGCTAGTCGTGACACGTACACGGAATTTGGATTGTTTTAAATCCTTTAGCCATGCAGGAAGCACAACATCAAAACCAAGTGCCTGTAATCTGGCGAGGTCCTCACGTAAAAAAGATCGTACTTCTACGTCTTCGAGTGTCACACGAATAAAAGTTTCACTACTAATTGCATCGTTGGATAGAAGATCTACTATTTGTCGTTGTTGCTGCTCAATATCAGTTGCAAACATTCGCCATTTTGTGGGTAGTGCATCTTCTATCGGTAATGATTGCTTTCGAATAGCAGGTGTCCAGTAATTTTTAGTCGTAGCGGTGCTAAGGACTGTTTCTAATAGCCAAACATCGGAATCTTCTTCTGGCTCACTTAATCGTAATGACACCGTAATGGTACCAACTTGGCGAGTTTGATCCAATGGCCAGCCACCACGAAGGAAAAAGGGCAATAGCTTTGGCAAATCAGAAAATATAAGCCCAACTTGTGCAAGCTTTTGCTGCACCCCAGTTTCTAATAAAGCAGAATCTATATCATTAATAGGGAAGGCTAGCGAGGAAAAATCCTCTGCTAGGACAGCGTGTGACCAAAGAGACGGCTCCTGCCAATATTCCTGTAAAGCCAATACTTTTTCCAACCACTCCTTACTGTCTTCATTTGCACCAACCCAACTGATAAAGGGATGTTGATAAGTTGATGAAAAAATATCAAGAAGCTCAGCAGTAGAAACCTCAATTGTAAAATCAGCCCGATTTGTTAGTAAGCCATAGACATTTGCTTCATAAGTAAAGAACAATGAAGATATTAATGTATCTACGTCGATTGTTGTACCATTTGTAGTTTGGCCCTGCAATATAAAATATCCTTCCCGAGCTACATCAATACGAAGCTTTTGTGATTTAGAAAAAGGGGAAGGAGCATTTATTGTCATCATACTAAGTTTCCTTTCTCGATTTCTTCCTGTAACGCACGAAGTCGTTTGTATTCTGCACGAATTGTTTGCATATATGTTTCAAAATAAGCTGTTTTACCAGCGCGTTTTGCGGCACTACGCATACTTTTCCAAATGCGCACAGCCTGTTTATAATTCATGCGTGATTTTTGGGCAATTTCCGCCATTGCATAAACATGATATAAAGGTAAAACCGTAGCGGGTTCAACCTGTAACACATCCTTTAATCCACACATCTCTAAATAAGATAGTGAGGAAGGATTTAATTGATGAAGCGCAGCCCATTCTCGAAAACGCCCTTTTTTTATTAGAAACGATGAGAATGGTTGAAGGCCATAGACACCAAAGGCACTGTATAGGATGGCTTCCTCTCCCTCGGTAAGCTGTATTTCATCAAATAAAAGCTGAAATTGACGTACATACTGGGCTCGTTGTACAACTGGCACAACTTCCTGCAAAAATGCTTCTGTCATTGGCAAGATTGTTCGTAAAATAATAGCCAGCGCATGTGATTCACCAGCACGCTGAGCAAAAGTAGCCAGTTCAAATAAATCCTGCATTTGTTGCAAATTAATATGTGTCAAACTTTCAAGCAGCAAGTCCTCTTTTTGTAATAGCACATAAAATAATAACCTTAATGATTCTAAAGAGATTTCTGCCGAAGGATTTTCGAGATTATTTAAATAATCTAATTCCTGCTCACGCCGAGGCTTCTCGTAAAAAAGCACTGCCCAAAGCAGCATGTACAGGCGAAGGCGATTTGGAAATAGCCCATGTCGTTCTAATAAAAATTTCCTTACTTCCTCTTGGAGGGCATCATAAAATGGATCTGTCGCAAAAAGTCGAGATCGATTAGTTAGCTCAGTAAGAATACTCTCAAAAGATTGGCTGCTTTGATCAATAAAGTACTTCATATAAGGTGAATCTAACGAATGGCCAGGTGTTTCATTCAAATGTCGCCAGATAGAATTAAAAATGGCTAACTCCATAAATAGTTTATAAAGTGGTTGCCATTCACGCTCAAAAGGCATATGTCGACGAAGACGTTCCAATGCATCTGTCCTTATCGCAGAAAGGCCATAGCCTTCTAAAACGCGCCCTGCTGGCAATAATCTTTTCATTACTTCTTCAACCATCATTGACCAACTTTGTGGGCTACGCTCATCAGCTAATGATTTTAACTGGACAGATTTTTGAGCACGCCAAGCACTCGACCAATTTTGAACTGAATCAAAATACTGGTAGAGAGCAAGTAAAGCACCCACCTGATGACGGCACCATTTTTGTTGAGGACAGTTACAGTGTAGCTCTTCCTTGGAGAAATCAATTTCAACAGAAGCGGGTCTGACATCCTGAACAGTTGCATATAATATAGAACTTGCTCCATTAAAACGTTCAAAAATAATGGATTTATTTCTAACAGAAAAGACAGCACGACGTACTAGTTCCTCATCTTCCGTAGAGGAAGGATGTAAATCATGTTCAGCTTCTTTTAATTTAGTTAGCACGAATGTTTGATGCTCTTTAGCCAATTGCGATATTGACAATGCCATAACCTCACTCCTTTCTTCATGTATGGCTATGTTTAACATTGATTAAATGTAGTAAAGGAAAAAAGACTGTCCTTCCATTATACGATTAAAATGCGGCAATGATAAGCTGAATGATCAGAAAGAAAAAAATTGAAACAAAGATAGTTAACAAGACTTTTAATTTGTGTTAAAATCTGAATAATCAGATAACTAAGGAGGGATGAAGGATGATGCAAGTTCAATACATGAAGCCGTTTTATACAAAAATCACTGGGGACAAATTGCGTCTCGTATTTGCTTATCAATATTTCTCTATTTTAAAAGAGAATGAGATTTTCCATTTCATTCCCATAGAAGGTAAAGAGATGATTATCAACATGAAGACACAACAAATTGAAAATTTATCTGAGGTTTTTGTTTTCCAAAAGGGCAATCGTTTTATTCGATTACCACTTTATCAACTACTGCTTATTACGAACGTTCATGAACATCTATCACCAATTCTTGAAAGCGCTACACCGAAGCAACAAATTCCGCTTGTTTCTACAGTAACCATAGGCGAAATTGATCAGCTTATTGCAGAGATAGAGGACAGGAATTTTGATAATTTAATCGATCAGGCATTATTAGAAAACAATAAAACACTCTTTTTTGACCTACTACAGCAAAAGAACCATCAACTTGGAGGGTTTCAAAATTGAATAGATGGCATGCCTATTAAGCACCTACTTTTCCTAAAACGAGAAAGGGGTGCTTTTATTATAATTATAATAAGTAGGCCAAAAGTTTAAGATTAAGATTTGTTTGTCGGCAAATTGTTAATAAATCCTGAAATTTTGGAAACTATTTCCGAGAGAAACGTTGAAAAGATTGGGAAAGAACCGATATAAGTGGCAAGAAGGTGGTGAGTAAATGCTAGGTAAGTGGTCAGCAACGGGAATGTCGATCCTGAATAATATGAACCGACATTACGGGGCAATGAGTAAAGCAATGTTACGAATTTCTACAGGGTATCGAATCAATAGTGCAGCAGACGATCCAGCAGGTCTAGCCATTTCTGAAAAAATGCGTGCTCAAATTCGTGGGTTGAATATGGCGGCCAAGAATATACAAGACGGTATCTCTTTAGTGCAAACAGCAGAAGGGGCATTGAACGAGACACATGCGATGATTCAGCGTATGCGTGAACTAGCTGTGGAGGCAGCCAATGATACATTAACGGATGAGGATCGGAAACAACTTGATCTGGAATTCCAAGAATTAAAGAAGGAAATTCAACGTATTTCAACTGATACGGAATTTAATACAAAGACACTACTTAATGGTGATTATGAAACAAATGGGATTAAAATACAGGCAGGGGCCAATGCAGGGCAGAGCATTGAGCTGTTTATCAATGGCGTAGGTTCAGAAGCACTCGGTCTGAAGGATGTCTCAATTGCTACTCGTGAGGATGCGGATAAAGCTATATCTTCTATGGAGGACGCTCTGAAACGCGTATCCAATGAACGTTCTCGCCTTGGGGCCTATCAAAATCGTTTGGAACATGCCTACAATGCCAATGTGAACACCGCAGAAAATTTACAAGCAGCTGAGTCACGGATTCGCGATGCAGATATCGCAAAAGAGATGATGAATATGGTGAAAGCTCAAATTCTAATGCAGGCAAGTCAATATGTTTTGGCGATGCATATGCAGCAAGCACAGTCCATTTTAAAATTATTAGAAGCCGGAAAAAAATGATGAATTTCAATATTTATTGAAATTCATCATTTTTTATGTTTATTGTGAGAAAACCTCAATCGCTAATTTAGCGGTTGCTGTTGCTTCATGTTGTAAAGGTAGTACAGCCTGACGCATATTCTCTTGAACGGTCGTATAAGATTCAAGGATCGCGATAGCTCGTTCAAACAATGTAACACCGTTCCAATCATCTATCTCGACATGTCCAATAACCGGTTGATCAACAATTTCAGCAAAAGCATCGATTTTTGGATCATACGAAATCGCGATAAAAGGTGTAGCGTAAATTGCAGAAAAGATGAGGGAATGTAGTCGCATCCCAATTAATATTTGAGATTGTCCAATCACCGCAATTTTCTCCTCTATAGATAAATCGGAAGGAGCGATTAAACTTTTTTCCTTCATCAGTGATGCAACTTCCTGTGAAGTTTTTAAATCATGCTCACCATGCATTGGTAAGAAAACGATTTGCTCACCCTGACGTACTAATTGGTCTAGACTATGTGCAATTTTTTCTTTATACGCTACTGTAGATGGCCAATCACGAACACTGACAGAAATATAGCTTTCGGCAGTTAGGGATTCCTGATCTAACCAATTACAATGAAAGTCGCCACCGTTTAGGCCCATAACAGGATCTGGGACGATCTTAGCCTCTTTACGCACACCAATCTCTGTTAAAAGAGTTTGTGAGGCTTTATCTCTAACCGTAATTTGCTCGACCTTGTTAAAGGTTTTACGCACAATGAATTTACTAAGAGAGTGGTTGATCGGCCCCATGCCTTGGGCGTAAACAAATACTGGCTTCTTCAACCATTTTGCAATTTGAATAACGCCTGCATAGTAAGGAATGGTTTTCATGCCTGTTTGATCCTGCATCAAACTGCCGCCGCCACTAATGAGGCCATCAGCTGTTTTAAGCAATTGACGAATTTCTTTCATTTTCCAACGATTGACGGCTTTCACACCGTATGTTTGCTCAGTAGCAGTTGGGTTATTGGATAATACAGTGATCTCGATATCACTCTGCCATTTCTTTAAAGACTGAATAATGGATAGTAGAATGGCATCATCGCCGACATTATCGAATCCATAATAACCAGATAAAACAACGTGCATTACGACCACCTCGCGATTGCTTTAGAGACCCAACGATAACCTACTTTGAAGATTAGGATAAAGACAAGTCCTATAACAAAACCAAGAGTAACACTGTAAAGTGTACGTAATACAGAAACAGCTACTGGAATGTGTAAATGTGTAAAGGTATTAACGATTGATAAGAAGCCGATAACACCTGGTACAAGTAAGATACTACCCCATTTGCGATTAATGCCCATTACATATAACGCTAAAATAAAGAATGGGAAACCAATAATAAATTCTTTAAATCTTGGTCGAACATAAAATGTATCTTCTAGCCATTGTCTAAACACTAATTCAAAATCACTAACAGACCCAGAGTTTCCAGTCCTGCTAATATAGAATAATCCGACACCCGCCACAACTACTAGTAACAGCACATGCCAATATTTTAATTCTTTATTTAATAATGTGACAGTATTGGTTAACGATTTTTTAATGTTTTGATCAGCTAATCGGTTAATCTCTATTACCGTAAATAGTAAGACGCCCATGATTGGAATTAGATAAACAAGCTTAACCCCTTTAAATACAGCAAATCCTGTCAAAAAGGCATTCCCATTTAATAAGCCAATCACAATGACAATCCCGATAAGACTGATTGCTACTGCCTTCAAATATTGGACAAGTATTTTTGACATCTTCGTAGAACCTTGCGCAGTTTTAATAACGGCATAGGTTGGTGCAAGGACTGCAATAATTAATGCGAATACTTGTAAGAATAGGGTACTTTTCAATAGGAAGTACGCAATAGCAATCACCGTCATAAATCCAGTTGCTGCGATACGAAGCGGCATCCATTTTACTAATTCTGAGATGATAAAAGTAAATAAAATACCCGCCAATAATACAGCTGCTGTTACCCAAGCAGGTACTGCCACCTTATCAAAGAGCTTTGGCTCGCCTGGTTTGAAATGATCTGGCATTCTTTTATGAACACCGTTTAAGTAGTCAATTGTCTGCTCTACATTTTCCTTGGCATTGCCAGTTGTTTTAATATGATAGAAAATAGAGCGGATGTTACGCTCTTTCACGGCTCTTGTTGTACGGTCAATACTTTCATTTAACTTTAATTTTGTCTCTCGGTTGACATTAATACTATGCAAACGAATCATATTGTAATCTGTCATTTGAGCGATTTTACTTTCGCCTTTCAATGGGTTACTTTCAATTGTGTAGAAGTAATAACCCGCATCGCTTAATTTCTCCACTAATTGGTTGCCATCTTCTTGTCCAAAGCCAATTGCTTCGTCACCTTGGCCAAGTAAGCGACCAGCCGAACCGTCTTTTAATGCCAGTAATTGATTCACCAACTTTTCGTTAGCCACTTCATTATCTGCATTTTCCACTTTAAAGATGTAGCCTAGTCCATGCTTACTAATCATATCAAGTGCAGGTTGATCGTAGCCGATCGGTGTTTTTAAATCAAAGTTATGGTTAGAAGTAGGAAGGAAATAAAAAGCTTCTTCTCCTATTTGAACTTCCTCTGGCTCAACGCTATCCTTGATGAGTTTTTGATAGTTTGTATGATCAGGCACTCGGATATAATAACCACTCTTTGTAATATCAACAGCATCTTTATAAGGTGTGAACAATAATTGTGCTGCTAAGTCGTTTTCTTTATAAACAGTAATCAAATTTTGTTTTTCCATTTCCTTTAACGTTAAAGGCTCTAGACTAACAGTTGTGAGTCCGGCTTCCTTTAAGGAGGAAAGGATTTCATCCATTGTTAGATCACTGTTTTTATCTGCAGTTTGTATTTCATCATAGGGAATCACAACTTCATAAGCATCATTGGATTGCTCCGCGTTCCACCTCATCATTATACCTGTGGAGGAAACGACGAGTAGAAGAACAATGATTCCCCAAAGCCATTTCTGTTTCGACATAAGTGTCCTACCTTTCTTATTTATGAAAATCTTTTTCCGATAACAGGGATTTTCTTTAAATCTTGTTTATGAATAGCTTTCATTACCCATAGTAAAAGGAAGTAAATAGCTCCTCCAACGATGATAGCAATAGTCAGATAGCCCATTGCCCACATACGAGACCAATGTGTAAAATCAAGCCAAAGCGTTGGTAAACCAACAGCTGCTCCCATTACGATCGAAGACACAATCATTTTCACCGTATTTTTTCCAAGAACAGTAAAGCGAATCCTACGATATATAAAGACAGTATTCACAATAAATAACACAAAGTACACCAACAATGTTGCATAGGCAGCACCATCTAAACCGAATGCTTGAATGAAGAAGATGTTCGCAAACACCTTCAGAACAACACCACTCAAAATAATGAGGGCGCCTGTTTTGGCAGCATTCATCCCCTGTAAAACGCCTGTCCCAAGAAGCGTCAGTGAAGTAAAGACTGAGCTAAGGTTAATCATGGCTAACATTAAGCTCCCCTCTAAGTCTTTGAAAAGAGCTAGATTTAAAGGCAAGGTTAAGGCTAGCAGTCCAATAGCAGCTGGCCATGATATGAGATGAGTCATACGATGTGTTTGCTCAATAATACTGCGTGTTTCATCCATTTTACGTTCGGCAATCTTAGTAGTAATCAGTGGCACAAGTGGTAAAATAATCGAAGAAGCAAAAACAGTCGTAATTTGAACCAATGTCAGTCCTCGACCATAGATCCCGTAAAGGAAGCTAATTTCACTTGCATCAGCTCCTGCATTTCTCAACCCGTATGTGACTGTAAAGGAATCCACAAAGTTAAAAAGTGCCATTGTAATAGAACCAATCGCAATCGGAATGGAGATCTTTAATATCGTCTTACTATATGTTGAGAAATCCTTACTGGAGTATTTCTCCTTGCTTTTCACTTTTACCGAAGAACGGAAATATTTATAGAGTAAATAGCAAAGTGATCCGAGTGCTCCTAAAACAGAACCAGCCATAATTCCACCAGCTACAATATCATTCGAATAATCCATCGCAACAAGGAAATATGCAACAATTAAAATCAAAGCAACACGGACTAACTGCTCAATCACCTGAGAGATGGCAGTAGGTCGCATATCTCCAAAGCCTTGGAAAAATCCTCGATAGACAGCCATATAAGGAGCTACAAGTAACGTCATTGCCACAATAATTAACGCAATTTCTGTTGATGGTCCACCAAGTGCATTCGCTATCTGTGCTGAAAAGCCGTAAATGATTGTAAAACTAATGACGCCAAAGGATAGGGCAAGGATTCTTGCGGTCACATAAATTTTCTTAATTTTGGCAGTATCATGACTCGTGTTAGCTTCCGCAATCAGCTTAGAAATAGCGATAGGGATACCAGCAACAGATAAATACAACGCCACCATATAGACAGGGTAGACAAGACTAAAAATACCAAGTACTTCATCACCAGCAATATTTTGAAGCGGTATACGGAAAATACTACCGATTACTTTTGAAAGTAATGTCGCAACTGTTAAGACGAGTGTACTTTTGACAAATGTTGATTGACTCATGTTGTTTTGCCCTGTCCTTTAAGCTTTAATGCGAAAACCTTTAAAGCAAAGCGAGGAAGAACGAGCATTCTTATAAATCGACTTGGTTGGCGTAACAATCGATAGAGCCACTCAAGGTTTAACTTTTGCCAAATGACTGGCGCACGCTTCACAGTACCAGCGATGACATCGAAGGAACCACCTACACCGATAAATACACCTTTTGAAAACTTATCCAGGTTTTCAGTAATCCATTTTTCCTGTCTCGGTACGCCTAAAGCCACAAACACCAGATCAGGTTGTAATGCTGCAATATCATTGGCAATATGATTGTTATTCCAGTCGAAGAATCCATCATGATAGCCTACGACTTCAACATTTGGATAATTCTTATGAATATTGGCGATAGTCTTTTCGATTGTTTCTTTTTGTGCGCCCAATAAATAAATTTTAAAGCGTTTTTGCTGTCCAGCCTCCAAAAGTTTTACCATTGTATCATAGCCTGTCACACGTTCTGGAAGCGAATCCCCCAGTATTTGTGCAGCCTTCACAACACCGATGCCATCCGCACAAATGTAGGTTGCCTGTTCTAAATAATTCTTCACAGTAGGATTTTCATTCGCCTGCATAACAACTTCAGGATTGGCTGTGACAACGAAAGTCTTTTCTTGCTGTTCAATACGATTAACGAGTAGATCTACAAACCCTTGCTGACTTATATGTAAAAAGGGTACGCCCATAATCGTTACATGCCTCATATAGTGTTCAAACCTTTCTGTAATTCCTTTTTCACTGCAATCTATCATACCATAAAAGCAATATTGACAGGAAATTTTCGATAAGAGTTTACCTATTGGTATAGGGTAAATAAAAAGGATATCCATCGTCATAGGCAGGTAGATGCTATGACTTATATGGAAACAAATCAACAGCAGAATGAACTAAAAAATGTCCTGAATTTCATGAGGCAATAGAGGTGTTCATAACCGGAAATTCCGAGTTTCTTCTATTATATAGCGTTTTATGTAGGTGCGAAAAAATACAACAAAAAAGAGTGCGAAACAATGTCGCACTCTTTTTTGGATCTTCGCAGGGTAATCATTTTTTTACAATATAATCGCTATGCACCCAGCCAGTTTTTCCGTTATAGATAACCTGATACCAGGCACCATTTTTAATGAATTCACCTTTATCATCTACAGCACCGATAATAAAGCCATTTGGTTTAACGGTACCTAAAATAGCAGCAGTAGTAGATGGTTCACTTCGAACATTAAGCGTGATGTTCATATCGACAATCTGTAAACCATTTTCAAGCTGAACATAATCATCAAACACCCAGCCTTCCTGTCCATTGACACTGACTTTGAACCAGCCACCATTTTCGCCAAGTACTTTAAAGGATGTGTCCTTTGGTAAATTCGTAATAATGGATGCAGCATCAGCTGTATTTGGATACGTTCTCATATTGAGATTAGTTGTAGCCTTTCCAGTTGCCCCAGCCAAATATGGATCTAAAGCATATTGCTTCGTAGCGCTAGGTAAAGATGGAGCGGAAGGCTGACCTTGATAAGCAGGAACATCAAATACTAATTTCGTTGTTGTAACTGCCCCAATTAATTCGTAAATATCATAAATCTTCTTCGCCTGAATCACTGCCCACATGACATGTGTAGCATATTGATGGACGGTTGGGTTCTCAGGATTCCAGCGCATTTTATACAACGTGTCTTGGCCTTTACTAATATACTGATCCTTTACAAATTGTGCGCCGCCAATAATAGCATCCTGTACAGTAAACCAACCATTTGTATAAGCACGTTCAGCACCATATTTATTGGCATCAGCATCAATAGCACCAATACCATATGCATTATAAGTTTTCTGAATAGTCGTTAAACTATCTCGATTTTCAGGGGTCACCATCAATGGTTTTCCATTCGTATCTAAGCCAACCTCAATCCCTTTAATAAGTGCAGAGCTACCATTAGCTGTTTCATGTAAAGCATGTGATAACAAGTAAATAGCATTGACATTGTTATCGACACCCGCCTGAATAAAGGCATCAGCCATACTTGCCAAGCTTCCTTTATTAGCAAGCACTTTATCGTTCAGTTCCTTGGCATTCAAATTATTGACTACCGTAGATAATTTTAAAAATTGATAAAAAGATGGGCTATCTTGCATAAAGCTCTTAGGGTGTACATAGTATGACACTAGTGCGTCGCTAGCCGTAAAAATGCCAGCACCATCGACCTTTGGATTATTGGTAGCTTGTTTATTAACCACGGAAGCGTAATCTTGTGAGTAGTTCGTCGTTGAGTATTGCTTCCCACCAGTCTCGGGTGCTTCCAAGTGGATTAAACGATAGAGTACGGTCGCTGCTTCAGCACGTGTTGTTTGGGCGAGAGGTGCAAATTGATTATTTGGCTTCCCGACAAGTAGCCCTGTTGTGACAACAGCTTGTACATCAGCATAGGCCCATTTGGCAATACGAGCATTGTCACTAAAGTTAATAGGGGAGGAAGATGTGTTGATGTTTTGGTAATTGAGGGCTCTTTTTAACATAGCCGCCATTTCCTGACGATTAATATGAGCGTTCGGGTTGAATTTGCCCTGCTCGTCACCTTTAATCAATCCATGATAGCTTGCTTGCTCGATGACTCCGTAATACCAGTCGCCTTTCTTGACATCTGAGAAGGTTGCATGACTAGAAGCAACTGGCAAGTTAATTGTTCTGACTAGAAATGCTGCAAATTCAGCACGAGTAACAGCATCATTTGGACGATAGTTGCCGAATTCATCACCCTTCATTAAATCGTTCGTAATTAGATAGTTCATTTCATGGTAGGCCCAGTGCTTCGAAATATCTTCTGCTGAAGCGGTAGTAGGTGCAAGATATAGCATTCCTGCAAGCACTGCCCCGTAAAGAGGAAATTTGCGTTTCATTTTTTTAGCTCCCTTCAATAGCTGATGGTTATTCTATCAAACTACCAAAAGTGTAGCATAAAAAAAGGCAATCTATTATTACAACATGGGGACAGATAATTTTAGCTCTTACTTAATAATGAAGAAATCTATGAAAAAGGAAACATAGAGGCATAATTCGCTAAAAATCTCTAGCTATATTTCTGTTTCTTTACAATTATAACTAAAATATTACGGGAGTCTTTAATTTTTGACAATTTAGTAACCATTCCAGAAAATGCTTGGTTATTATTGAGAGTAAGGTATAATAGGAAACGGAACTATATGTTACCAACCCAATTGAGGGTGAATTTAGTTGGAAGAACATTGGTATGGTATAAATACCATGGTAAAAAAATCTTCTATATCTAAATTTATGCCCCGATGCTTGAATTTAGGTAAGGATAGTGTTATATTATTGTAGAAAGTGAATAAACTTACTAGAATGGTATTCTACTACGCTTTTTCTAGTAAATTTACTAACAAATTTGCTTTAGTTTTGTATTATTCAAGAAAGCTATAATACATACATTTAGGTAACTAGGCGGTACTATAGTTTTCATTGGATTAATATCAATTTAAGGAATTTTAGGGAGGAATACATTAATGGCAAAGCAAAACAAAGGCCGTAAGTTCTTCGCGGCATCAGCAACAGCTGCATTAGTTGCATCGGCAATCGTACCTGTAGCATCTGCTGCGCAAGTAAACGACTATAACAAAATCTCTGGATACGCTAAAGAAGCAGTTCAATCTTTAGTTGACCAAGGCGTAATCCAAGGTGACACTAACGGGAACTTCAACCCACTTAACACTGTGACTCGTGCACAAGCTGCAGAAATCTTCACAAAAGCTTTAGAATTAGAAGCTGACGGAGATGTAAACTTCTCAGACGTTAAAAAAGGTGCTTGGTACTACAACTCAATCGCAGCAGTAGTAGCTAACGGTATCTTCGAAGGCGTTAGTGCAAACGAATTTGCACCAAACAAATCTTTAACTCGTTCTGAAGCAGCTAAAGTTCTTGTTGATGCTTTCGGTTTAGAAGGTAGCGAAGGCCTAGGTCAATTCGCTGACGCTTCTCAAGTTAAACCTTGGGCTAAAACTGCTCTAGAAACAGCTGTAGCAAACGGAATCTTCACTGGTTCTGAAGAAAACGGCAAATTAAACTTAAAACCAAATGCAGCAATCACTCGTCAAGACTTCGCAGTAGTATTCGCTCGTACTCTTGATCTAGTTGACGCTGAAAACCCAGTAGATGCTTCTGTAAAAGCTATCAACAACACTACTGTTGAAGTAACATTCGACGAAGAAGTGGATACTGATAACGTAAAAGCAGAAAACTTCACAATCGAAGGATTAAAAGTTACAAACGCTGCTGTTAAGCAATCAGACAAAAAAGTAGTAGTATTAACTACTGAAGCTCAAACTGCTGATAAAGAATACACGGTTTCTTACAAAGAAGAAAAAATCGGTAAATTCAAAGGTGTTTCTGCGGTTATTCCTACAGCTGTAAACATCTCTGAAAAATCTTTACAAGCTCAAGTTGGTGCTCAAGTAACATTAAAAGCACAAGTTGAAGTTGCTGCTGGACAATCTAAAGCTGGTATCCCTGTAACTTTCAACATCGTTAACAACGCTCAAATCAACACAGCTACTTTAAACCAACCAATCGTTGCTGAAGCTAAAACTGACGAAAATGGTGTAGCTACTTATACTTACACTCGTTACGCTCAAACTTCATACCAACTTGCTTCTCATGATGAAGTGCAAGCTTATGCTACTGGTAACCCAACAGCTCGTTCATTCTCAAAAGTATACTGGGCTAACATCCAACCATTAGCAATTACAGAAGTAACTGCTGGTAACACTGTTACTAACGGTGGTAAAAAAGTTTATAAAGTTAAAGCAGCTTTAGGGCATGCTGAACCAATCCTTGGTGCAAATGGCGTACAGTTAAAAGACGCGGCTGGTAACTTACGTTATAAAGTAAACATTGGCTACCAAGAAAACATTAACGTAACTCCAGACAAAGCAGTTAAAACTGTAGATGTTATCGATTCAAAAGGTACAAACTTAAGCTACCCAGGTCAATTCACTACATCTACATCTGGTTCAAACAACTTAAACAACTTTGTTAAAGAAGTAGAATTAGAATTAGATGCTAACGGTGAAGCAGTATTCACTTTATCTGGTAGCAATGCAACGATTACACCATTCGTATTCGTTGACCAAAAAGTAAACCCAACAAACGCTGCTGGTTCAGAAGGTCGTTTTGAAGAGACAGAATTATTTGCTGCATCTCCAAAAGTAACATTCTCTAAAGTACAAACTTTAGGTTTAGATTTAAAAGCTGAAGGTGTTCAATATGCAGCATCATTCTTAGATGATGACAAAAACCACCTTGCTGATTCATTAGAAACAATCGCAGTAGATGGTACAAAAACGTTTACAAAAGATCAATTAAATGATGCATTAGTAAACACAGGTGGTCGTGATTACAAAGCAACTGTAACGGACAAAAACGGCAAAACAGCTCCAGCTGGTACACCAGTAAAAGTTGAAATTAACATTGGTTCTGCATTAAAAACTAATGGTGGCGCAGTATACGTAGTTGACAACAACACTCGTACTGTAACTAAATTAACAAATGATGCTTCTACTCCAGTTACTGGAATTAAGAAAACTGCTAATTTAACAACAAATGCTAAAGGTGAAGTTTCATTCACATTAATCGGTTATAAAGATGCTTATGCAACTCCAACTGTATATGTTGAATCAGGCGACAAAGTAGGTTTAGATGCGAACGATCTACAACAAGTAGGCGAAATCGTATACTTCTCTGATGCAGTTGTAAAAACAGCTTCACTTAAAGTAGATGAAAAATCTGTTACAGCTTCTGAAACAGTTGAATACACGTACTCAACAGTTGACCAAAACGGTAAAGCATACCGTCCAGCTACTACAAGTGCTAACTATTTAGTAACATTCGAAGTATCTACAACATTCAACCCAGTAAACGTTACTGTTGGAACAGGTTCATTTGCTCCTGGAAGCACTGCAGGTGAAGTTGCTCAAGGTAGCACAGGTACTGGAACATTTGTAGTAAAAACAAATAATCAAGGTGTAGCAAGCATTAAAGTTTCTAGTAAAAATGCAATCGCAACATCTGTAAATGTAGTGGCTTCTGCATCTGATGCATCATTACCACAATTATTAACAGCTAGCAACGAATTTACTACTTATGCAACAAAAGACTTACATGCTAAAGTAAATGCTGTTGATGCAACTAACAATACAATTACTGTATCAGATGTTAACAACAAATCTTACTCTTACAGCTATGCTGGTCAAAAGTTACAAATTAATGGTACTGACGCAGTGAGTGAAACGGCATTTGAAGCAGCATTAGCAGCGGCAATCGGTTCTACAACTCAATCTTTATCAATTAAACTAGTAGATGGTGTATATGTATTCAATGTATTAACAAACACACCACCACCAACAGTAGTAGGTTCTACAGGTTTACTTAAATCTGCAGTGGCTAAAACTGCAAATACTATTGAAGTTACTTTCTCTGAAGCTGTTACAATTAATTCAGCTAGCCAATACTGGTTCGATTTAAACAAGAACGGTGTTGTTGATGCTAATGAAACAGCAACAAGTGTAGCTGGTACTGGTACTACTCATACATTCACAATCACTGGTGCAACAATTGCAGCTGGTTCTGATATCGGTAAAGTAGTAGCATCTGATACAATCACTTTAGATGATCAATTCACTTCTGTGAACTTCACTGTAGCTAACAATGCTTTAGTAATTGGTGCAACAACATCAACTACTCCAGGTGTTAATGGCACTAAACAAGTAGAAACTGCTACTTTATTATCTGCTGGTGGTTTTGGTAACGGAACATTTAATGTTCAAGTTACAGATGGAGCTAAAGTTTATGCATCTCAACCAGTAACTACAGCTGCTGGTGAGCAACCATCTCAAGTTGCTGAAAAAGTTAAAAATGCTCTTTTAAATGAAAATGATTTAAAAGCTAAATATGACATTACTACAAATGGTTCTGAGGTTGTTTTAACAGCTAAAGCAGTAGCTGCTAATGACCCTGCGCTAAACATTGTTATTACAAATGTGGACTCTGGTGTAACGGATGTAACTACTTCAACTGATAAAGTAGCAGGTGATGCAGGTACTGCAAATATTGCTGAAGCTACAGTTACAACTGCAGCTCAAGAACCAGCAACAGCAATTAAAGCTGCTAAAGTTCGTGTTGCTCAAACATCTACTGTATTAGGTAACTTCGATAAAACAATCTCTGTGACAATCGATACTACTGCAGCAGCTTCTGTAGATGCAACAGCAACAGCTATTGCAGCAGCATTAAATGCTGATAATGATTTCAAAGCACGTTTTGTTGCTACAACAAATGCTGATAAAGTAATTGTAACTAACAAAGCAAACGGTGTTGTAACAGCAACAGTTATAGAAACTGCAAACTAAAATTTATTGCACCTGGTGCACAAATAATCTGATAATCTAATGTGATTTCAGTATTGAGGAAGGGCTCTACATAGCTAAGGCTGTGTAGGGCTTTTCTTTTGCTGTTCTATAATATTTGTTGGATATTCAAACAATTTCACACTTTTTATATACTTGAATTGACGCGAAAAAAGTAATTGAAATTTTAATGAGGTATTTTATTAAACCAACGACATTCATAAATGCCACTAATGAAAAAAGAGAGGTGCTTGCGATTGAACTGACCCCTTCGGGTTAGACAAAACAAAAAAGCATCTTTAATTGAATTTAGGGTAATGTATCCTAATATCTATTGGAGGTGCTTATTTTTATGGGAACGAGAGTGAGTTATCCGCAAGAAGTAAAATTAAAAGCAGTTGAAATGAAGTTACAAGGTATTCCTACAAAAGTGATATTAGCAGAGTTAAATATACGTAATGACACTCAAATAGAAACATAGACACGTTGGTATAAGAATGGTGAAATGCATCGTTTCAAACAACCTGTGGGAAAGCAATATACTTTTGGGAAAGGTCCAGATGATCTTTCAGCTATCGAACAGCTGGAGATAGAAAATAAATTTTTAAAGCAACAAATTGAGGTTTTAAAAAAGTACGCCGAATTGGAAAGGAAGTGGTTGATAAGTAATTGTGGAGATAATTGAAAAATTAAAAGAACAAGTAACGGTTCAAGAACTATGTGCAATATTGAATGTCCCTCGATCTACGTATTATAGATGGCGTCAAGAATCCAAACGGATTCAAGGGGCGTACCAATTAGAGAAAAGCGTTGGGGAACTTTGTAAAGCAAATAAATATCGTTATGGTTATCGAAAAATCACAGCTATCTTAAGACAAGATCGGGTTGTGAATCATAAGGCTGTGCAACGTATAATGCAAAAGTATGGTTGGCAATGTCGTGTGAAAGTTAAAAAACGTAAACAAACAGGACAACCACATTTCTGATACTCAAAATGTAAATCTTGTGTTAGATACACTTCAGCAATTACCTGTTTTACCGCAAGGTTGTCTTTTACACAGCGATCAGGGGTCGGTTTATACTTCAGCAGCGTACCAACAAGCAATCAAAGCAAAGGGCATTATCATGAGCATGTCCCGTAAAGGAACGCCCGCTGATAATGCCCAATTGAATCGTTTCATGCGACACTCAAAGCAGAAACGTTTTATTTCGACGGATTAACTCGAACTACAACGGCCATTGTAGATCAAACCGTAAGAGATTATATAAATTATTATAACAATACTCGTATTCAATTGAAATTAAACAACCAGTCTCCAATTAATTATCGGAAACTGGTTGGGTGATGCTTTTTTGAGACTGTCTCACTAATGGGGTTCAGTCCCGATACATAGCAGGTGCTACTTTTGTATGCTTAAAACTGATCATATTTTAATATAACTGTCGTGAGCGATTTCATTTTGATAATTTAATTATTTACCTTTTGGCAATTAATATGAGTTGACAAAAGTGAATAGGTAGTATAGAAACATAATGATTTGAATCGATTGCCGCCACAACTGAAGGTGCAAGGAAAAAGTGCATTATCCAACTTAGCGAAGTAATAAGGGCAGTAACCCTCATTTTCTTTATTTTCTTTTGTGATTACCCAAAAGCAATGTAACCTTTTTTTATTATAACGAGTCTACTTTAGAAAATAGTTCTACTGGTGTGTACTAAAGAAATTAAATAATGAAGTTACTTATCAAATGTTATTCATACATCAATGCATTTGATAAAAAGGAAACTTGATAACTTTAAAATTCTGTCCAAGGAGGGATATAAAAAGAATTTATTAAGTAGCAATGTAAGTTTGATAGAAAATGTACTGGTATTTTGGAATATCATTTACTCCATATGAAGCTTTTGAAGGAGAAGGGCTAGAACTCTAGTACCGTATTCTACTTTTTTCGATAAGAATCCCACATTTTGGGGTTTTTTCGTGTTAAGATGATAAAGACTATTGAATGTGAAAAAAGGAGATTAGCATGTTTAAGAAACTAAGGAATACATGTATTGTATCAGCAGTTGCTTTGGCTACCATTTTGCCTGGACAAGCGTCTGCATCAGCAGCTAGTAACAATGGAATTCAGATAAAAAACAATGTTTCGATTACGATTAATGGAGAGACGATTAGTGTCAATGACCCTATTTTAAATAAATCGGATTTCTTATTATTACCTATGCGTGCATTATATGAAGCGATTGGTGCGAGTGTCGATTGGAATAAGGAAACATTAACAGCATCGGCTACTCGTAATGGAAAGAATGTGGATTTAAAGATTGATTCGATGACGGCTTTAGTAGATGGACAAGAGGTAGCGATGGATGTTGCACCATTTATGTATAAAGATCGTACTTATATGCCATTGCGTTTCGTGAGTGAAAACTTTGATGGTAATGTTCATTGGGATCCAGTTACGCAATCGGTAGATATTACGCTATCAGATGAGCAACCAGAAACACCTCAAGAAGATCCTTATATTCTACATATCAATAACAAACGTATTGTTATGAAAGATCCGATTGTTTCGAAGGATGGAAGAACTTACTTACCTGCCAGCTATATTTATGATTATTTAGATGATTCCTCTGGCACATGGCAGCCTGATGGTTCCTTTGAATTGCTAATTGGTGGTATGAGCTTTATTTTCAATGAGAATAGCAATCAAGCTTTGATAAACAATGAAGCAGTGACAATGGTAGAAAAACCTTTTATTCAAAAAGGCAAAATGTACGTGCCTGCTAAGTTTCTTGTCGATGCGCTAGGCGGAAATTTGCGTTATATCACGGAAAAAAAAGAAATGTATATTTACGTTTATCGTTATATGTTCACAAGCCCCTTCCTTGAAAAATCATATGGCACTACTTCATCGCCAAGTGTTGTTCCTTCTGCTCGTTTAGAGGGGGATCGTGATTTATTCATTAGTGATAATCCAGAAACGCTAACACGTAAACTTGTGCCAATGAACAATGCGACGCTTGCACAATATGATGTGAAACCAACGGCAGCAACGAATAAACATCGTGTCTTCGGCTGGCATTACAACACGTTAGGTACAGATGTCACTATTGGGATTACGGTTCAAAACAAGTCTACGACAGAAAGCATTAAGGTCGCTGATTCAAAAGGCATTAACCAAAAAACAGGTAATAGCTGGGTAGGTCATGATCTTGGCTTGACGATTGCGGATGCTACATTAAATAACAAGCTTATAAAATCGGACAGTAATGGTATTGTCATAGCACCAGGAGAAACAAAGGTAATTGAAACATACGATCTACACCACGAATATATTATTGGTTTTTTACATGATTTAGATATTCAAGCGGTTAATGGTGGAAAGCCAGAGTATACGATTCGCACAGTGCTTACAAAGGATAATAGTGATTTAACAACGATCCAATCAGACCAGGTTGCGATTGATGAGTATGCGAAACACCCAAGAGGTGCATGGCCAAGTGCTACAATTCTAGCAGAGCTACCAACCTATACAGTAGATTCACCTGAGGTAGGTTATAACATTTCAAATGGCCGTACGGACAATTTACAAACGGCTGAAAATTCATTGTCCCAAATCAATGGGGCGGTTGGAAATCCAGGTCATTTCGGCATGAACTACAAAGTTTCCATCCCTGTTGTCAATCCAACAGGCTCTACAAAAACGATTAAGCTGAAACTTGCGGGTCGTGGAGGTTTATACAGTGGTGGGATTAAGGTCAATGGCCAGGTGTATTTAGTGCCTTCTTTAAGAGTAGGGGCAGAGTATGTTGAACTACCAGATTTCAAGATGAAGGGTTCAAAAGATACGATTGAATTAGAGCTGATACATGCTGGTGGGGTTAATCTTCCAGTAGCTATCTATGTAGAAACAAAATAAAGAAGTCACTGGCACGGGTCATGCGATATGATATCGTGCCATACTTTGATTAATTCGGAGTGAAGAAATTGGCAAGAAAATTAGTAACAATTGTTGTAGTCATGTTCATGCTTATGTTAACGGTTAGCCCCATTAATGGACAAGCAGCTGGTTTTGGTAATAAAGTTAGTGAAGTGAAAACAGAGGTATCACCACAAGTAAATCACGTACAACAAACCTATACTTCAGGTTCTATACGTCAGTTTGTAAATGTTTTAGATGTAAATTTAAATAATACATATACAAAACTAGAAATTGGGATGCCGAACCCTATTAATTCTCTAAAAACAACATCCGCTATGGCGAAGCAAAACACCTTCGATGGCCATCGTGTTGTTGGAGCTGTCAACGCTTCTTACTTTTTAGGAAATGGTATGCCCGCGAATTTGTTAGCGGAAAAGAATGAAATTGTGAATTATGGTATTTTGGGAGATACGTATGATAGCCCGACACAAAAGCCAGTTGCTTTTGGTTTATCTAAATCAGGGAAAGCGATAGCAGATTATTATACAACGAATCTATCTTTCCAAGTAAATGGCAAAAGCTATCCTATTGATCTTATTAATAGTGAACGAGGGACAAATAAAAACGTTTTATATACACCAGAAAAAAGAACGACAGGGACAAATGCATGGGGTGTAGAATTGGTCGTGTCAGGTGCTAGCCAAGATACAAGCACCTTGCATTTTGGTGATCAATTTTCAGGCACAGTTTCTCATGTAACGGCTTATGGGGCAGAGGGGAACTCATCTGTACCAGCGGATGGCTTTGTTATTTCTGTACAAAATAAAGAATTAGCCGCTGAATTAGGCAAAATCACAGCAGGGACAAATGTGGATGTCAGCTTATCGATTGATCAAAAATGGATGGATGCTCAGTTCATCTTAGCTGCGGGACCTATGCTTGTGCGCAATGGTCAAGTTGATATTTCAATGCCTACGAATTCTGGCTTTGCTTCAACACGTAGCCCTCGTACAGCAGTTGCGGTAGATGCTACAGGAACAAAGGTATCACTGATTACAATTGATGGACGTATAAGTGGTCATAGTAATGGTGTTAATTTATCAGATTTAGCTGCACATTTAATTTCTATTGGTGCTACTTCAGCTATTAACTTAGATGGAGGCGGTTCTACAGCGATGGTCGCGCGCAACCCAGGAGGGTATTTCGCCAACCTTGTGAACAGACCGTCTGAGGGTAGCGAGCGTCGTGTATCGGCTATTTTACAGGTTGTTAATACAGCGCCACCAGGGAACGCAAAATCCATTACGTTAAGCAGTGTTGGTCAAGTCATGAAAGGTTCGTCTGTAGATATGCAGGTAGCGAGTGCTTATGATCAATACTTAAATCCGATGACAATCAACCCAGCGAGTATGAACTGGACAGTTGAAGGAAATATCGGCAAGATGGATGGCGCAACCTTTACAGCAACACAAAAAGGTGAAGGGAAAATTATTGGGGAATACGGTGGTATTCGTACGTCCACAGCTGTGAAAGTAATAGACTTGGCAGACAAACCTATTGTACTAGATAGCTTTGATAATGTGTCTGCTTGGACAACAGAATTGGCAAAAGCCAATGCTACATTAGCAAACTCCAAAGAGTATGCTAGACAGGGAACAGCAAGCATGCAATTAAACTATGACTTTACTATAGCAGGATCAGGGACAAAAGCCGCCTATATGGTTGCTAAAACACCAATTGCGATTACAGGTCAGCCTAAAAATATCGGTGTTTGGGTATTCGGCGATGCAGGTAAGCATTGGCTAAGAGGTGTTGTCGTAGATGGCGCAGGTGCTAGGCATACGATTGATTTCACAAGCCAGGGCGGTTTAGACTGGAGTGGCTGGAAATACGTAACGGCAAATATTCCAAGTGACATAGCATTGCCATTAAAATTCGAACGTCTATATGTTGCTCAACCGACAGCTTCTCTTCAAAAGAAAGGTCAGCTGTACTTTGACCAATTGCAGGCTGTTTATAAAGATAATCACGAGGAATTAGTTTATACGGATGTAACGAAAGGGCATTGGGCGTTTTCAGAAATCCAAAGCTTATACAATAAATCGTTAATTAAAGGTTACTCTAATGGAACGTTTAAACCAGAAGCATCCATTACACGTGCAGAGGCAGCTACAATCATTGCTAGAGCACTAAATCTAACAACGACGAAAGATTCAAGCTTTAAAGATGTAAGTAAAGGTCATTATGCATATAGTGCCATTGCAGCAGTCGAACAGGCTGGCATTATTAAAGGGCAAGAAGCTGGGAAGTTCAATCCAAATGGACAGCTTTCACGTGCAGAAATGGCAGCAATTTTAACAAGAGCATACAAATTAACAGGTACAAGTAAAGTATCCTTCACAGATGTTAAATCAACGCATTGGGCGTACAGCAATATCCAAGCGCTTGTGGCGAATGATTTAACAGGAGGTTTCCCAGATAATACATTTAGACCAGATGCACAAATTACTCGTGCTCAGTTTGCAAGTTTCTTAAATAGATGCTTAACATTAAAATAATTATGGAAAACCCATAAGAAAAAATCCGCTTTGCTCTTAAGAGAGTAAAGCGGATTTTGCATTTAGAAAACGATGTATTTCACATATTGTTTCCAAGTTAAATTTTTAAAATGGTTCCAATGTATTTTTTCAATAGGTAATGTGCGGAAGGTATAGGCTTCCATATTACGTTGCTCATTCGAGAGCATTGGCGTTCCTTCATCGACATAGTCCGTAAAAATAGCTGATTGAGCCGTATTGAATTGGACATTGACATCTATCAACTGGATTTTACCATCTTGATTAATGATATGAAGCTTTTTATTTCCTCTTTTAGTTGTCGCTAACCACGATTTATCGACTTTATAAGAGTCGAACGATTCATTGACAATAATGGAGGCTTTGCCAGTTGTTGAAAACGGTACATCGTCTATTGGAGCATCCTGTTGCAATTTTACTTCGTAATTGGTTGGTTGTGGTAAGGTTGTTGTTTTGGCTAATTCATTTGCCCAAAATGTTTGATCATCTGTAGCGATCATTTGTTTTTCTAATACGACTCCAGATAATGCATCTTTGACATGTTTCACTTTAAAATCAACAGTTTGGCCTTCCTGTACTTGTTGCCATTCATTTTCTGATACATAGGCATACATGGCTTTTTCATTAGAATAGATTTCAAAAGTTAATGCACCAGCTTCTTCTTTAACCCCTGACACTACACCATCGATAGGACTGACAATGCCTTGACGAGACTCTATTTGTGTAATTTGCGCTTCAATGAGGGCAATTTGACGATTCGTTTCAGCAATATGTCGATTTAACAGTGCAACTGCTGTCGATGGTGAATTTTGTTGAGCAAGCTCTAATTTTAACGTAACGGACAGTTTATCATTGATTTGATCCGTATTAATAGAGCTTTTTGGATTCGAGTCGTCGTATTCATCTTCAATTTGATCAAGTGCATCTTGTAAATCACTTAATTCTGTTTCATAGGCAGTACGTTCCGATTCAAGTTTTGTAAGTTCCTCGTCTACTTCATCTGTTTTATAGGTAGCGAGTAAATCATTCATCATTACTTCCTGGCCTCGCTTTACATTGACAGCCGATAAACTTGTTGCATCAGCTGTAATGGTATATGTCTCGGCGGGAGCCACAATGGTTTCCTTATTGACACGCTCTGTATTCGTGCCGATATAAGCTTTCTGAAATTCGTCGATAAAGTAGGATCGTGTCACATTGCTATCATCTTTGAAAACAAAATAAGCATTTATACCGATTATTAGTATCGCCAACACAATAAGTATACTTGTCCATGGTCTTGCTTTGATAGATGCCATCATCCTAACCCCCTAGCAATCCATTCTTTAATTGGTAGCACACTGATCATGCCTACAAATAAGGCCATAAATAGTTGTACACCAATCAATTTGACTACTAACATTTTTCTACTAGCTGCTTCCTCCCATTTAGACAGGAATAGATATTGCACACTAATTATTAATACAGTCGTTATGGTTAATTGATTGATGGTAAATAACACAAAATCTGTGTTAATAACCTGTAAGGCAGCAGGAGCCAAAGAAAAGAATGAAAACAAAGTTGTATAGCCAACTCCATAGAAAACAGCAAAGAGGATTGCTTTTTCAATTAGTAGAAAGGCAACAATGTAAAGCTGGACTCTTTTTATCCATGTGTAAGGAATGTCCGTTAATAGATGTAAGATGTATGTAACACCGTAATAATGGAAGCAAAAGTAGACAATCGCCCACAAAATGGCGCCGAGCATGGAAAGCAATCGAGCTATATAGTATTCATTTTGTAAATCCGTTGCGAATAAAGTTGTTAAATTTTCTGTCCCCATTCCCCAATACTCGCGAGCAGCGAATAACAGGATGAATAGGATGAAAACTGTTAATACGCGTTTTTTATATCCGATGATCTCGCCTTTTTCTACGATATTTGTAAAGTAGGTAGGGTTTTTTAAGCTATGCCAGAACTTATAGTGGTAAAACATAAACAGCGTCCTTTCTTCCAATAGAGGATTTCAAAGTTGTAGTATACACCTAGTCAAGACATTATGACATATGAAAATAGCTGTTTTATTCCAATAATTTCGTTGAAAAAAACGTATTCTGTCATTACATGTCGATGGATGAAAAACATCATAATATCAATTACGACTTAGCGTAATTTCGTCCAGATTTTTGCGAGTTTGCACGAAAAATCTGTGACATCTGCCAGAGTCTTTGGCTTGATTCAGTAGGTGTTCAAAAATCTGAAGAATCATGATAAATCTATTGTATAGTATAATTGAAATAACTTCCTGTTTTTCTAGCTAGTAAATTTGAAAAACTACTTTTGACGCTCATTATTCTGTAAATGTAATAGAATGGCTTGAAAACATGTAATTTACACCGATACTAAAGTAATGATTAATCAATTACGCCTCTACGCAATTGTGTCCAGTTTTTTTAAAAAGTTTGGTTGAAAAAATCTGTGACATCTATCAGAGGCTTTATCTTGATTCTGCGCATATTCACTATATGTAACAAAAACAAGTATTTCTCCTTCTATATAAAGGGGGAGAATCAAGATAAATGAAAATGAACACAATCATTTTCCTATACATAAAAAATGAAAGGGTGGTTCGATTGAATCGAAAATTGACAGCAGGTGTTATAACAAGTCTATTACTAGCTCCTACAGCTATAGCAAATGCGCAGGAAAATGATGCACAATCTCGCGTCACAACACAAACGGAGCAAGTTTCCTATGTCAACGCTGTAGCGGCTGCAACGACAAAGGAACAGCTCATTGCCCAATTTGGAAAGTTATCAGAGAACTCTACTGCTGGTGAGATGGTGATCGCAGAAGGAGATATCAAGGTAGTTCAAAATTCAAGTGAATTTCTGCCTGAAGAAAAGGCAATTATACAAGCGAAGTATGATTATGTAGTTGAGCACCGTGAACTATTAACGAAGCTGAAAGAAATTGGCACTAAGATTGGTACGATTTCGTATTCAAACAAAACATTTTTTAAAGATGTTGAAGAAGTGAAAAATGCATATAGCACATTTCTAGGGGAAAAAGAAACCACTGCATCATATCTATATGTACAGGATCAATTCAAAAAGGCTCTAGATGTGGCACTTATTAATAATGCCAGTGAAATAGCATCAACAATGCGTAACTCTGTTTTACAATTTGGCTATGAAGAGGCTGCACGCAATAACTACTTTAAAGGCAAAGGAGCAGATATCGATAGACTTTATAAATTGCAAGTTGACGCAACTGCAGCGAAAGTGGCTACTAATGAATTAGATACTTTAATTGGTTTATTAAATAATCCTGCAGATAATACAGGAATTCCTACTGCCATAAATAGTGTTACAACTGCTTATAATGCATTATCAGCAGATCAAAAGAAAGTGGTTGAAGCCTATAATCCAAACAACGATGCGGTAACACCTTTTAAAAAGTATAAGGATGCTGTAACGGGACTGTCGGCAGTCGATAAGGTGTCTACAAGTATTACTCAGTTAATGAAAAAAAATCCAGGTGACTTCTCGTCAGCAACAAGCTTTATAAGTGCTGTAGCATCTATTGAGAAATCTTATAATAGTCTTGATGAAGCTTCGAAAAAGTTAGTTACTGATAATGCTAAATTTGAAAAATATATTGAAATGGCCAGTATCTCTAAACAAATATCAGCACTCCGTATATCAAATGAAGTTGCTTATCGTGACTCAGTCTCTACATTAAAATTAGCTTATGATGGTTTAGGTGAACTTAAAGGGTTTGTAAAAAATGGAGTAGATCTAGAAGTAGCGAGTGCAAATATTGCTTCTGCAAAAATAATTGAGGATCTTATATCTGCTATTAACACAACAGCAGATTCTAAAGTGACGGCAATTACTAAAGCACGTGAAGCTTATAATACGCCTCCAGGAACAAATATTAACGTGGCAAATGTCAAAAAAATTGTCAATAATCTAGCAGAATTGACTAAATGGGAAAAGGTTTACAAAGCTTCTTTAAGTGTGGATAAATTAATCGACAATATTAAATTAGATGCCACTACGTTTGAGAGTAAAACACTTACTGCTCAAGCGGCTTTTGACAAGCTAGCTCCGGAAGAAAAGACATTAGTGCAAAAGAGTGAACGATTAAATCTTTTATTCCAATATGCTACTTTATCGAAGCAAATCAAAGCATTAAAACCTACCATGAATGATTACAAAACCCAACTTACGGAATTGCAATCTAAAGTTTCTCAATTAAATCCTGGGAATGGTGATGATGCAGCCCCACTGGCTAAAATTAAAAGTGAACTTGAAAAGACACTAGAAAATCTTATCAATATAGATGTAAAGATAGAAAGTGTGAAGGAGCAAATTTCAAAGTTAAGTAAATCAGATGATATAATTACCGATATTCTAGCTGCACGAGCTGCCTATGATGCACTTCCATCATCAGCAAAAAGCAGTGTGACGAATATTAAAGAATTAACAAATATAGAGAAATCGTATAAAACGGTTGTTAATGTCATCTCACAATTTGAAAAACTTGATCCATCCTCTAAGAGCTATATTTCAAAAGCAAAATCTGTATTTACAGCATACGCAAAGTTAGATGACAAGAATAAAGCTTATGTGCAAAATTATAAGGATTTGAAAAATGTAGTACCTGTGATTGATGTTATTGTGCAAATTAGTGCTTTAAATACTTCTAAAAAAACGTATAAAGACGACGTAAAGAAAGCAACAGATGCATATACGGCGCTAGTAGATACAGTACTTCAAGACAAAGTCGTTAATTATGCTGACCTAACAAAGGCACAGGGCTATATCGATACAGCGAAAGCATTTGATGACCGTGTTCTTGCATTAATGAATGAGAATCCTGACACATTTGTCCAGAAGGTAGCGGAGCTAACTGCAGCCTATAAAGCATTGGATAAAAATGCGCAGAAACTTGTGGAGCAGGCAAAAACTTTAAGCAATTATGAGAAAACCAATAAGGCTGTCATCAAAGTTATTCAACAAATCAATGCCTTGGATCCAACAAGTAAGGATTATACAAAAAAAGTTCTTGCAGCACGCAAGGCTTATAACGCACTTGATGACGTGTCAAAAAAACATGTAACAAATTATGCGAGTCTCACGGCTGTAGAGGATGTTGCTTCATTAATTGGTTTGATTGCTACATTAAAACCAACAAGTAAAACATTCTACCAAGATATGAAAACGGCACGAGAGCTATACGATGCATTACCTAAAGAGAAGCAACAAGCCATTGTCAACTACGATGCACTGGTAGCTGCTGAAAATGAACAGGGGTTAGCTGAGGGCGTAATTGAGCTCATTAAATTAACAGAAGAGCAAGATGCAGACTATTTAACAAAGCTAATGAATGCACGTATAGCCTATGATAAACTGTCATCAAACCAAAAGAAATTAGTGACGAATATTAAAGATTTAACTACACGTGAAAAAGGGGTTAAACCGATTTTAAGTGTGATGGTACAAATTAATGAACTAGATCCAGAATCGAAAAACTTTGTTAGTAAGGTCAACTCTGCACGTAAAGCCTATGACAAACTATCGAAAGATCAAAAGAAATACATCGATAGTATTGATGTATTATTAAAATATGAGCCTGTATCTAATGTAGTGGAATTGATTAGCAAGCTAAAATCTTCAAGTAGTACATTCCTTCAAGATACAGCAAAAGTACGTTCACTTTATGATGCCCTTCCTGCCGATTTGCAGCAATATGTGACAAACTATCACTTATTGCAAGCAGCTGAGTCAAGTATCCTAGGTGCCGGCAATGTAATGCAAATGATTGAGGCTTTACCGTCTGTTGATCCAAAGCAGTATGTAAAACGTATTCAAGAAATTCGTGCTGCTTATAATGCTTTACCAAAGGATCAACAACGAGCTGTACAAAACTACAGAGTATTACAAGACCAAGAAAAGCAGATAAAGCCGGTTATTAGTATTGTGGAAGATATTGATCGACTTTTAACAGCTAAAGATATGGATAGTCAATATCAAAAGATTTTAAAAGCATACGATAAGCTTAATGCTGACCAAAGACGCTATGTGTATAACGACCAATTATTACTTTCATTAGACAACGTGATAAAAGTCTATAATAACATTGCAAAATTAAATCCTAAGGATAAGTTCTACTTTGGTATGGTTGAAGCGGTACGTAAAGAATATGATAGTTTGAATACGACAGATAAACAGCGTATCTCCAATTATTCAATCCTATTAGAGGCAGAGAAAAGTATGGCAGATGTCAAAAAAGTCGTTGAAATAATAGCAGGACTTTCTCCAAGTTCACCAACCTATATAGAAGATGTGGCCAATGCAGTGGCGGCTTATAAAGCACTAGATTCTAAATTACGAGGACAAGTTATCAATGAAGACTTACTCAAACAAGCTGAAAAAGATGTGGCAGCTGTCCTCAAGGTTGTTCAAGCAATTGGAAACATTGATCCGGACAGTACATCATTCGAGAAAAAGGTGCTAGCAGCTCAAAAAGACTACAGCGCATTATCGATAGAGCAACAGGGACTAGTGTATAACTATCGTATTTTAGAGGAATATCTTAAAATGATTCAATAGTATGAGAAAAAAGGAGTTTTCCCAACGAATAATACGGGAAAACTCCTTCTATAATGATAAAAGATAAATCTATTTATTATTTTCCAAAAAAAGTGAAACTATCTCATTCGAATTTCGTATCATATAGTATGTATGGTTGAACCTTAAGTGATGAGGATGCACCATTTGCTACATATTTGACATATTGAGGAGGTAGCCCTGTTGAAAAAAATTCTGAGTATCGTTGTCCTTTCAATAGCTGCAACCGTTGGAAGTTTAACTAGTTTAAGTCAGGTAGAAGCGGCATCAGCCAAGGCCGTAGATGTTTCGAATTCATACTGGGCAAACACTTCGATACAACATATGCTTACTAAACAATATATGACTACATATAGTGATAACACATTTAAGCCAGAGCAGGCTATTACAAGGGCAGAGGCTGCAGCTGCTATTGCTCGTTCTATTCAGACCAATGTAGACATTTCGAATGCTGCAAAATTTAAGGATGTTCCTACAACCCACCCATATTACAACGAAATTTGTCAGCTCGTTAAACTAGGGGTTATCCAAAAAGGGGAAGCCTTTCATCCTGAGGAGCCTTTAAAGCGTATGCAGGTAGCGAAAATGCTAGCATTAGCGTATCAGTTTAAAGTTGACGGCAAAAATAATACCCAATTCGCCGATATTCCTCGCTCGCATTGGGCAAACAATTATATTGAATCGCTTGCTGATATAGGTATTATAAGTGGAGTAGATGTTAAACATTTTGCACCTGATCAGTTGGTGACACGTGCTCAATTTGCTGTATTTGTTGAACGAAGCATTCATTTTCAGCAAAAAATAAACAAGTTGGAAGTGGCCTATGATTATTTGGCAAAGGATTATATTCCAACTGTAAACCTTTCTACAGAATGGTCTAAAAAGGTCGTCGAGTTAATTAATGTTGAAAGACAGAAGAAAAAGCTAGAACCTGTTGTTTATGATCCAGAGTTGTCACAAATAGCGATTATTAAAGCGCAGGACATGGTGAAACGCCATTATTTTGAACATGTTTCTCCATATTATGGTGCACCTTGGGATCTAGCGACATTATTTGATTATAACTACACGAGCTTTGGAGAAAATATCGCGAGAAATATCCAAACCCCTGAGGTTGCTGTAAAGGCATGGATGGCTTCACCTAGTCATCGAGATAATATTTTAAAAGAACATTATACAAATACAGGTGTTGCGATAGCACAGGATAGTAAAGGAAATTACTATTGGGTCCAAATGTTTTCTAGTCAATAAGTTGTTGTGTAACAAAGCGTCTCTAATATTACAGAAATGTTACGAAAGTTCCAAATAACGATAAAAAAACCCTCTTTTTAACGCTGGAAATACCACCAAACGTTGGTATTACAGCGTTTTTTTGCTGTCTAAAACCGTTACACAAATGAAAAATAACAAGCGCTTCTTTTGTGATAGTCTATGTATAGGCAAAAAAGTTTTGAGAGGGGTATAACAAAAGTATGAATAAGAAATGGTTATTACCGATTTTTGCATCTTTTATGTTATTTTCAACAACTCATATAAATACTGCTGAAGCAGCGACAAATACAGATGTCACTGATACAGCTTCTAAATATTTAGGTATTCCATATAAATACGGTGGTACAACAACAAGTGGTTTTGATTGCTCTGGCTTTACTTCAAAAGTATTTTCAGATTTAGGTATTCAATTAAACCGTACGTCAGGATCACAGTATCAACAAGGTACTGAAGTAGCAAAAAGTGATCTACAAGTCGGTGATTTAGTATTTTTCAATACAAGTGGTAGTGGTATTTCACATGTGGGTATATACATAGGTGATAGTAAAATGATCCACTCTCAAACTGGTCAAGGCGTAAGCTACTCAAATGTTAATGACCCATACTATTGGGGTCCTCGTTATGTAGGGGCTAAACGTGTGGCAACATTTGATTCACAACAACAAGCTGAAGTAAAAAAAGCTGCAATTGACTTTTCAGTATATGCTTCTCGTGCAGAAGTTGCTGTACAAATTGCAAAAGCTTTAAACTTAGATACTTCTAATACAACTACTAATTTCGTAGATGTAAAACCAACAAATGCAAATGCAGGTGCTATCGCAGCAGTTGAGAAATTAGGTATCTTTGAAGGCGATGCGAATGGTAAGTTCAATCCGTCTTCACCGATTACACGTGCACAAATCGCTAAAGTATTAGTACTAGCTTTTGGTCTTGAGAACCAAGGTGGAACGGTAGCATTTAGTGATGTCCCACAAAATAATTGGGCTAGTGATTTTGTTTCTACACTTGCATCAAATGGTGTTACGAATGGTGATGGAGATGGAAGCTTTGGTTCTGATGAGTTACTAAAAATCAATCAACTTAAAGTTTTTATTGAAAGAATTCAACAATAAATTTCACATGTAAATTTTGTCATATATTGCAAGAATTGATCTTTTGAATAGCGTATAATGGAAGAAGGGTTTGCAATTGCAGACTCTTCTATTTTTATGATAATTACTTAGGAAAGGAAGTGATATGGAAAATAAAATTTAAAAGTTCAATTGTATGATGCATTATTTAGCTAATTTTGTTAAAATGGACACGTTAAGAGAACAAGAAGGGAGGAAATAAGACATTGAACATCAAAAAAATTAGTCTTATCTTGTGCGTCTTATTCATTTCGGCTTCTATGTTTACGATACATAGTGCAAGTGTCAGTGCAGCTACCAACTCAAATATATCATTTGAAGATGTCACTAAAAATCACCCAGCCTATGAAGAAATCAATTATTTAGTAAATTTGGGTGTTATCCAAGGCTATTTTGTAAATGGTAAAAGAGTTTTTGGCCCAAATAACAATGTAACAAGAGGACAAGCAGCCAAAATGGTTGTCGTTGCCTCAGGAAACAAACCATTAGTCGTTAACAAATCTAGCTTTTCAGATGTTACAGTAGGCACTGAAATGTCAGGTTATATAGAACGTGCTGTACAGTTAGGGTTCTTCGACAAAAATATAAAAGGTGAATTCCTGCCAAACAAAGCTCTAACTCGTGGAGAAATGAGTTATGTCTTAACAAAGGCATTTAATTTAGATACAAGTGAGTATGAGGGAATTGACTCACCTTTTACAGACGTAGCGATCACACATGAATATGTGAAGTACGTCAATACAATCTATTATAATGGTATTACAAACGGAACAGGTAAAACATATTTACCAAACAGCACTGTGACACGTTCACAATTTTCATTATTTGTGGCACGTGCAAAAAGTGAGAAATATCGTTTAGAATTGCCTGTGAAAGGTATAACTGTACCTGATACATCTCAGGTTATTGGCTTAGTAAAGGTCACTACAGATGGTTTAAACATTCGCAAATCAACGGATAGCGCTTCAACTACGAACATTGTAGGTAAAGTCAATACAGGCGGTAAATTATCAGTATATGCAGTGGAAGGCAATTGGTTAAAAGTATCTTATAAAGGTGCCTATGCATATATTTTTAAACAATATGCTGAATTTTTAGATGTAGATGGCAATGAGTTAGGAGCAGTCGAAAAAGAAGTAACGACAAAAAATGTTGTTAACTTATATGTGAAGCCAACATCTTCAGCAAAAGTAATTTCAACAATTAAAGTAAATGTAAAATTACCAGTGTATAAAACAGTTGGCGGCTACTATTTAACACAAGTTAATGGTATGCCAGGTTATGTTGTGGCTAATAGTACAACAGATACTGTTGAGGAAGAAAAACCTAATCCAGATCCAGATCCAGATCCAAGTACACCACCAGTTACTTCAGGAGATGTACTGGGAAGAGTAACGGTTGCTAACCTAAATGTGCGCAGTCAAAATAATTCAACGTCAGCAGTGTTATTTAAGCTGAATAAAGGAGAGTATGTCCAAGTTAATAACATCAACGGTTACTGGGCAGAAATCTCTTATAATGGACAAACTGGTTATGTGCATAAATCTTATCTAAAACTATTAAATCAGTCAGCTAAACCTTTACAAAATCGTGTTATCATCTTAGACCCAGGTCATGGTGGTAAAGATCCAGGTACGGTAAAAGGCTCTGCTTCTGAAAAAAATATTACATTAAAAGTTAGCACGCAAGTAAAACAATTACTAGAGAATGCTGGTGCCAAAGTTTATATGACACGTACTGGTGATACGTATCCATCATTACAAGATCGAGTAGATTTCACACAAGCAAACTATGGTGAGATTTTTGTTAGTGTCCATGTCAACTCTGCTGCTAATACGTCGGCACAAGGTACTGAAACATATTATGCTATCTCTACAGGAGATATGTATCAAGAGGACATAGATTTAGCTACATTTGTAAATAACCAAATTGTTAACAATTTAAATATGAAAAACCGTGGCGTTAAGCAAGAACAGTATTACGTAATTCGCAATATGGTCATTCCGTCTATTTTAGTGGAACTTGGTTTCTTAACAAACACTGAGGATAACAGTAAAATGACAAATGATCAATACGTGAAACTATTTGCAGAATCTATTTATAACGGTATTTTGCAATACTATAAAAAACAATAAGAGTTTAAGAGACGATTCCAAAGACCTTAATAGTTTTGGGATCGTTTTTTTATCTTTCTTAATAAGTACCCAGTTTCAAGAAAAAACAAACAATTGATAAAAAATGGCTACCTTCCATAGTTGGAGAGGTAGCCATTTTATTTTTATTTCACGGTAGTGATGAATTTAATATAATCCTTACTAATATAAGCAGGTTCTGTGTGAAGTTTGTCTGAAATCACTTGGTACCAGCCATTTGCACCTGTATCTGTAACAATCACAGGCATGTTACTTTTACTAAAGGTGAATAGGGGACTTTGCTGTGTTGATGCATCTGTACGAACATTCAGACCAGCTGTTGTTGTTAGTGCAATTTTATACGGGTTATTGGCATCTTTATAGCCTAACGTTTTTTCTGCACGATAGTAGTGTCCAGCAATTTTGGCACCCCAGAAAGGATCAGAGGCGTATTTTACGTTAAATCCAATTGCCTTAGAGCCAACGACTGAACCATTTGTATAACGTCCTCCAGGCGTAATGTAATTAGGCTGTAAGAACTTTTCTACAAGTTCATTAATGTTTGTGCCAACACTATCAAACTTTTTGTTTAGTGGGTTTGTATCATACACATATAAACCAAATAGGTTATTCAAATTTTGAGCATGATCACTCATCCCGTAGGCACTCTCATGTTGGGCAAGTGCTAAGATAAGCATGGCGTTTATATGAGCATTAGCTTCCACATCCTTTAACACGGAACCTAAGCCAATTAGTTTACTTTTAGTCGTAGCATCTTTATAAATAGAAGCACCTGAGCTCTCAACTTCAGTTAATTTTTGCATAATATATTGATCTATTTCTTCAGCTGTATATTGTGTTGTAGCGCGAGCGGGTAAGAATTGATAATAATTATAGGCTTCTCCTTTTGAAGAGCCATTCACATTTGTAAAATTAATACCATCCCAGCTAAAGTATTTCTCACCTGGCTTCATAAAGCTAGGTGCCTTACCGTAGACATAACTAGATGAGTACTTATTTGATTTATAATCATATAAGGTATGTTTGATTTCACCATTCTCATTTGTATAATAAGCGCGTCCCTTCACTAAAGCAGAAGGGATTAAGGTAACGTCCGCCTGTTTTAAAGAGCCAACATGACCAGCTAAGCGAACTTTAACTTGTGTCGCATCACTACCCAGGTACTCCATTTCTGTACTAGCAGCAATGGCAATTTGATCCTTAATCGTTTCAGAATTTAATGCAACATAATTATTCGTAACAATAATTCCTGAAGACATTTTAATAATTTTATTATTTTGGGTAATCACTAAAGTACTGTTCGTCATCGCTTTTTCAGCTTCTTCAAAACTAGCATAAGATTGCTTGTCTACCAGATTACCATTTGAGACTTCTTTGACGATAAAGGCATTCGTATTATTATTACCAGAATTATTATCGTTACCATTATTGTTTGAATTACTGTTATTACCGGAATTACCGTTGTTATCAGTATTTCCTGTATTATTTTCAACAGTATCAGCAAGAAGAATTAAGCGAAGTATAAATGTTGATGCTTCAGCAATTGTGGCATTGTCCCTAGGTAAAAACATGCCATTAGAGCTTCCTTTAATAAGCCCTAATTGAGCACCTATGGCAATATCTTGACGGAAATCTTTAAAAATAGCTGCATTGTCTTTGAACGTAATAGAGGAAGTACCTTTTGGGATTTTTAAATAATCAACCGCTCTGATTAACATAACGGCCATATGCTCTCTTGAAATACGTGCATCTGGCTTAAAAGTGTTGTCTGTGTAGCCGGTGATAATTCCAGCAGTAGCAGCAAGCTTGATTTCATTGGCAAATACATATGTGTCAGGAACGTCTGTGAACGTAATGTTGTTCTTTGTCTTTAAGTCTAAAGCCTTTGCTATGTATGTGGCGAATTCACCGCGTGTAACAGTATCATTCGGACGATAGCTGCCATTTGCATCTTTCAGCAAGGCTTCTTTGGAAATCAAATAACGCAGACCACTTTCGTGCATATGTCCTGATAGCTCATCAGCATAGGCCTTTTGGGGTTGCGAAATGATAACGCTAACAAGCATCATGAGTAACATAAAAATTGATAGTTTTTTCATAGTTTTACCCTCCTAAACTGATATCATTTTAACAAAGTTACAGAATCAAGTTAAGGGTCAAATGTTAGAAATGCCATAAAATATAACAGCTTATTATAGGAGAAAAGTATCCTTTTGGCATATGTAGAGAAAGTAAAAGTGGAATCTGAGAGGGAAGTGAATCAAAATTCACATGAGTTTCTTCTATTATAATAGGTTTCAGATAACCAATAAAAAAACGCCGTACATAAGAAACTATGTACGGCATTTAGTATGGAAAATATTATAGCATTTCTGAAGTTGTTTTCGCTTGCATGTGAAGTTGTAGGTAGTCTGGGCCACCAGCTTTTGAGTCTGTACCTGACATGTTGAAACCACCAAATGGTTGGTAGCCTACGATGGCACCTGTACAGCCACGGTTGAAGTAAAGGTTTCCGACATGGAAATCTTCACGTGCTTTTTCTAAGTTCATACGGTTTGTCGTGATTACGGCACCTGTTAAACCGTATTCTGTATCATTCGCAATTTCAATAGCGTGATCGAAATCTTTTGCTTTTGCGATCGCTACCACTGGTCCGAAGATTTCTTCTTTCATAATACGTGCAGAAGGCTCTACGTCAGCGAATACTGTTGGG